>NZ_OY782763.1 GCF_963678225.1 uncultured Cohaesibacter sp.
GCAAAGAAATGGAGCGGGCAGGGGCCATGCGCTCGCTCTCCTACCCAACTGCGCTCTTTTTCTTCGATTTGGCGGCTGAAGTCGCTTCTTTCAGCTTTTCGCTATTCTTGGCAGCGTCAGCTTCAGAATCAAGAACGACGCGTTCAAGATCCTGCTGTCTGACTTCCGTTTCGATTTCAACGATCCGCTCCGTTGAGATGCCAAGTTGGTCAAGAGCCTCGCGCCCGAAGGTGATGCCACTCTCGAAGGTTTCGCGAATATGATAGTCGACTTCGCTCAGTGCAAGCTGCACAGCATGCGCTCGGTCTGTCGCGCGGCAAAAGATTTTGGCTTTGGGAAAACACTGCTTTATCAACTCAATCGCATGGGCCATCACCTGCTCATTCTCAACGCATAACGCGATAAGTAGAGCATCTTCAGCACCAGCGGCACGAAGCACATCTTCACGTGTCGCATCCCCATAATAAACGGGCAGACCCAAGCGGCGCGCCTGAACAGCCCGGCGCGCATTGTTGTCAATTGCAACGACGCCAAGCCCGTTAGACATGAGCATTTGGGCAACCACCATGCCGAAACGCCCAAACCCCACCACCAGCACCTGCGGTGCATGATCGTCAAATTTTTCAGGGGCAGCGTCAGGTTCCCTCTCTCCAGAGACGGTGCGACGTGCAATGTAAGCAGCATAGGCCTTGCCTACCAGTGGTGTCATGATCATGGAAAGAATGACAACCGCCGACATGACCGTGAAGAGGTCGCTTTCAAAACCGGTCGAGGTGGCTGCTGCAAACAGCACAAAGGTGAATTCACCGGCTTGAGGGAGGGTAACCGCGATCCTCATGGCGTCAGAATTCGGGGAGCCGGTCATTTTCGCCAAAAGCCACAGAACCAACCCTTTCAGCCCCATAACAACGGCAACCCCTACAATGATCTGCCAGAGATAGGCCAGAGTGATTGGCAAATTGAGCGTCATGCCCACTGTCATGAAAAAGAGGCCCATCAGCAGCGAGCGGAACGGGAAAATATCAGCTTCAAGCGTGTGACGGTAGCTTGATTCGGCCAGCATGATGCCAGCCAGAAAGGAGCCCAGAGCCATCGACAACCCGGCCCAATGCATTAGAGCCGCGCTACCAAGTGCCACTAGCAACGCAGCCGCCAGCATCATTTCGCGCGCCTGTGTATTGGCTAGAATGGCAAACAGATGAGAAAGAAGATACTTACCAACCACAATCACCAGAAGCACGGCAGCAACCGTGATGCCGATCTGGTTCCAGGCTGAGCTTTCGGCCTGAGAGGCTCCGCCAGACACAAGAATGTCCACCATCGCCAACAAGGGTACGATGGCAATATCCTGCATCAGTAAGATACCAAAAGCACGCTGCCCATAAACTGACGAAAAATCGCCCCGATCTTTCAGAATCTGAACAGCAAAAGCCGTCGATGAAAGCGCCATACCAAAACCGCCGATGATGGCAACCGTATTGGGAAGCCCAAGCAGAATCATGACACCGGAAAGAACGAATCCTGTCAGCAGGATCTGGCTGGTTCCCAGCCCGAATATATCGCTCTTCATGCGCCATAACCGGTTTGGATTGAGTTCCAATCCCAGAACGAACAACAACAAGACGACGCCCAACTCGGCCACGGGCTGGATTTTTTCAACGGATTGAATTGCCCCCAAACCGAAAGGCCCAATTACTATACCTGCGATGAGGTAGCCAATAATCGCACCAACCCCGGCTCTCTTTGCAATTGGAACCGCAACGACGGCCGCGCCCAGAAATACGATTGCTTCGGAGAAAAACAGGGGTTCTGTGGGATTAGCCATATGCGCCTACATGTTGCCGGTACCGAGAGGATTGGAGAAAACCAAATCTACAAAGAAATACTGATTCTAACCCATTATAGCTCTGAAAATGGTGAATATATAATATGCTCACGCGAATGCATGGAAAGCTTGCAACCATTCACTTAGCGGTTAAAAAGATTGCATGAAAAGACCTCGTATATACACCATCAGCTCATAAAAAAGCCCTCCCGAAACAATCGGAAAGGCAAGAATTCACCCGTAAAATTGGGTCAACACAGATGGTGGCTTACCATTTACCGGTGTTTTTCATGGATGCCCATGGCTCAGCCGGTGGTAGCGGATCGCCTTTCTGCAGCAGCTCGATGGAAATATTGTCTGGAGACCGAACAAAGGCCATATTGCCGTCGCGTGGCGGACGGTTGATAACAATACCGGCATCCATCAATTTTTGACAAAATTCATAAATATTGTCTACTTCGTAAGCGAGGTGGCCGAAGTTACGTCCTTCGCCATACTCTTCAGGATCCCAGTTGTAGGTCAGCTCAAGACAATTTTCCAACTCGCCATCGACCGAGAGGAAAATGAGCGTAAAGCGCCCATCGGGATTTTCTGAACGGCGGACTTCTTTCAGACCGAGCTTGTTGCAATAAAAATCGAGAGATTCTTCAATGCTGCTGACTCGCACCATCGTATGGAGATATTTCATATGAATGCTTCCCTAGAGCTGAATAAAGTCGTCCCCTAACTATAGGATTGATGAAATGGATTTCAATAGCCCAGAACAGATTGCCGAACAGATCATGGAACTGATCGACCATTCCGATCATATCGTCGCCTTTACCGGGGCAGGCATCAGCACTGAAAGCGGCATCCCCGATTTTCGCTCTCCCAATGGCCTATGGGCCAAGATGGACCCGATCATGTTTGATGATTTCGTTGCAGATGAAGAAACGCGTCTGGAAGACTGGCGTAGACGTTTCATTCAAAATGAAGAGTTTTTGGCAGCAGAAGCAAATGAGGGTCACAAAGCGCTCGTGCGTCTTGAAATGCGTGGGAAACTGGACTGCACAATCACCCAGAATATTGATGGACTACATCAGAGAAGCGGCCAGAATCCGAATAAAGTCATTGAGATTCATGGCAACGGAACCGTTGCCAGTTGCCTTGATTGCGGCGCAGAAATGACCCTGGCTGAGGCAAAACGGCACATCGAAGCAACCGGCCACTCACCTTTATGTCCCCACTGCGGTGGAATGGTCAAAACGGCCATCATCAATTTTGGACAGGCGATGCCGGAAGAAAAAATGATGCGTGCAATGAGACTGTCCGGAGACTGCGATCTCTTTATCGTTCTTGGGTCTTCCTTGGTTGTCTATCCCGCCGCAGGACTTCCGCAAATTGCCAAACAGCATGGCGCTAAGCTGGTCATAATCAATAGAGATCCAACACCCCTTGACGAACTCGCCGATATGACGTCCCAACAAGAAATAGGCTCGATCATGAAACTGATAGCCTGACGCTATTTTTAAAGAAGCCAGTTACTATTTAATCACTTACAGGGCCACAATTTAGGCAATTGCCAAATCCTTGCCCTAGCATAAGAGCCTCAAGCCTTAATCGCTTAAAAAGTTAAAAAATTATTGATGCAGTCTCTGATCAAGATGATATCCTCATTTTGAGAATCGACCAGTGTATTGAGTCGGGAACGAGGCTACGAATAGCGTTGAGGCAAGGCTATGGGTGTGAAAGTCGTACCAGAGCAGCAACTTTTTGACATTGGCTCTGCCGATGATGCGGCATTGGACGTCACGCAAATTGCAGGCAAAATCAAATGGTTTGATGTTGCAAAAGGATTCGGTTTCATTGTGCCGGACGACAACAGCCCAGATGTTTTGCTGCATGTTACCTGCCTGCGTCGCGATGGATACCGCACTGCATATGAGGGCGCGCGCGTCGTTTGTGAAGTACTCCAAGGCCCAAAGGGGCTTCAGGCCCTGCGCATCCTTTCCATGGATGAGAGCAGCGCCGTTCATCCTTCCCAGCTTCCGCCAGCAAACACCCATGTCAAAGTGAACCCGACCAGCGAGTTGGAAAAAGCTTGGGTAAAATGGTTTAACAGGGAAAAGGGCTTTGGCTTTCTGACACAAGGTGAGGGGACCGCTGACATTTTCATTCATATGGAAACGCTGCGCATTTATGGCCTCACCGAACTGCGCCCGCATCAGGAAGTGCTCGTCAGATATGGTCCGAGCCCGAAAGGCAAGATGGCAACAGAAATTCGCCCGTCTACCGGAGCTCACATTCCATCATCCCATTAGATTGGCCTTATTTTCTTTCTTAACTGCTTCAAGACTTCGGCTTGGTCATTTCTTTGCCCATTTCTGAGCCTAGATATAAATCTGTGCCAGCCCACACAGGATACTCCGTCGGGCAGCGCAACTGTTTATTGCCAGCGCTTTACCTAAGGTAATTTCCAATGCAAATGCGCAAAAGCCAGTTTTCACTCCAGTCACTGATCCTGCTTAGTCTGATTGTTTATGCTGGCTTGGCCATTTGGCTCTCGGCACACGCCCACTCAGCACAGATTCCAGAAACGATACCAGAAGATGAAGTCGGGGCCTTTTTATCGGATGAAACCCATCTCATCATAAAAAGCGGACAGACAAACCACGCCTTCAAGGTGGAATTGGCGCTCGATGAATCCAGCCGTATGAAAGGGCTTATGTATCGCACAAAGCTTGCGAATAGAAATGGTATGCTCTTCGACTTTGATAAGACCGAACCCGTCTATATGTGGATGAAGAATACCTATATATCCCTTGATATGATCTTCGTAGAACCTGACGGTCGCATTCACCATATCGTCAAGGCTACCACGCCGCTTTCGGAATCCGTCATCGGCTCCGCAGGGCCGGTTCGATATGTTCTTGAAGTTCCGAAAGGAACCGCAGACAAGCTTGATATCAAAGTGGGTGCCGAACTGCTTCATCAATTGTTCACACCCAAATTATCAAAATAGGCAGAGAGTCATCTTTTGCGCTTGCCCAGGGGGCAAGCTGTTGCTATTCAATCGCCATTCCGCTTCGGACCGGTTTTATGACTGGCCCGATGCTTGGTACGGAGCGTAGCGCAGCCTGGTAGCGCATCTGGTTTGGGACCAGAGGGTCGGAGGTTCGAATCCTCTCGCTCCGACCATTATATGGGGTTATTCGGCAGAGCTGTCAGAAAGGGCACCATGACAAAAGCGAGAATTTTCAAACCCTCGAAAAATGCCATGCAGTCCGGTCAGGCAACCAGTCATGACTGGCATTTGACTTTTGAGCCTGCATCTGCCCGAAAAATTGACCCTCTAATGGGCCATATGTCATCAGCGGATACGCGCCAGCAGATCAATTTGTCGTTTCCCACTAAAGAAGCCGCAATAGCATACGCTGAACGTGAGAATATCGATTATCTGGTCATGAAGCCCAAAGAGCGCAAGAGAATTGTCAAGGCCTATTCCGACAATTTTGCCACCGCGCGCGTTGAGGGAAACTGGACACACTAATGTCAGCAGCGCTTTCGTGCTGCGGATACACCGTGCAAGGGATACCGTACCCTTCGCGAAAAGATGGCCCCTTAGCTCAGTTGGATAGAGCAGCTGACTTCTAATCAGCAGGTCGCAGGTTCGAATCCTGCAGGGGTCACCACTTCTTTTCCCTACATCCATTCTGTTGTGAAGCTGCGTTCATACAAACTAGATTGTGCGTGCGCCATAGCCAGAATTTCAAATAGACATTCAATTTCTTTATGGGGTCCCTTGTCTATCAGGGCAGCAATCAATAGCATTGCGAAAAATTTGGGACCGATTTGTAAAAAGAGAGAGAATGATGAAACTGTCTACAGCCGCCACCATTTTATTCATGTCGACATCAGCAGCTTTTGCCGATTGTTCTGAAGTGACATTCTCGGATGTGGGCTGGACAGATATCACTGCAACCACAGCAACTACAGCGACAGTGTTGCAGGCTCTAGGTTACAAAACCGAAACCCGTATGCTCTCCTTGCCCGTTACCTATATTTCGCTGGAAGAAGGCAAAGTGGATGTCTTTCTCGGCACCTGGCTACCCACGATGGAAGCTGACATCAAGCCCTACAGAGAAAAAGGTACGGTGGATACCGTTCGCGCCAATCTAAAGGGAGCAAAATACACACTAGCCACCAACGAAGCCGGCGCAAATTTGGGCATTACAAGCTTTGAAACCATCGCCGAGCATGGCGATGCATTGAAAGATACGATCTACGGCATCGAACCGGGGAATGACGGCAACCGCCTGATCATGTCTATGATCGAACAGAACGCCTTTGACCTTGGTGGTTTCAAACTTCGCGAAAGTTCGGAACAGGGCATGCTTAGTCAGGTGCAGCGCCTTTCCAAGCGTGACAAGCCAGTTGTTTTCCTTGGCTGGGAGCCCCATCCGATGAATTCGAGCTTCAAGCTCACCTATCTGAGCGGCGGCGATGACTATTTCGGAGAAAACTATGGCGGCGCAACAGTTTATACCAACACTCGCGCAGGATATGCCAAAGAATGCCCCAATGTGGGGAAGCTGCTAAACAATCTCGAGTTCTCCTTGAAAATGGAGAACGAGATCATGGGCTATATTCTAGATGACGGCATGAAGCCGGAAGAAGCAGCAAAGATTTGGTTGAAAGACAATCCTTCCGTTTTGGATCAATGGCTTGATGGTGTAAAAACACGCGCAGGCGGAGACGCTTTACCAGCAGCCAAGGATTCTCTGGGGCTGTAATCACGCAAGCGACGGGTCCCCGTGCTCAACGGGGCTTCGTCCAATGAAAGATACGCTGAGACCTGAGCGCATCAAGACATAAGGAATGCCAGCTTTGGAATGGCTCTATTCCCACAAAATCCCCGTAGGGGATTGGGCAAGCGCGATCTTTGAATGGATTCGCTGGAATCTAGAAGGCGCCCTTGATGCGATGAGCATCACCATCGAGAATATCATCGATGGCATACTATGGTTGCTACACACCCCGCATCCACTCATCGTCATTGCCGTGTTTGTTGCCATTACGTGGATTTTGCAGCGCAGCTGGAAGACTTGCCTGCTTGTTGGAGCCGGATTTCTCTTTATCCTCAATCAGGGCTATTGGCGAGAAACTACCGAGAGCCTAACACTGGTCCTCTCGTCTTGCGCCGTGTGTATGGCGCTCGGGGTACCCATCGGCATTGCAGCCGCCCATCGGCCGCGCCTTTATGCCGTCATGCGCCCGATCCTCGATTTGATGCAAACCCTACCGACCTTTGTCTATCTCATTCCGGCCATTGTCTTTTTTGGTATCGGCATGGTGCCGGGGCTAATCGCGACCGTAGTCTTTGTTTTGCCCGCTCCGATCCGTTTGACCCAATTGGGGATTTCGTCGACCCCGCCAACGCTAATTGAAGCCGTAAAGGCGTTCGGCGGCACCAGGAAAGATGTCTTGTTCAAGGCCGAATTGCCTTATGCGATGCCACAAATCATGACAGGTCTCAACCAGACCATCATGCTGGCCTTGTCAATGGTGGTCATATCGGCGCTCGTTGGCGCGGATGGCCTCGGTGTGCCGGTGGTGCGAGCGCTCAATCAAGTCAATACGAGCCTTGGATTTGAGAGCGGCTTTGTCATCGTTGTTGTCGCGATCATCCTTGATCGCATCTTGAACAGGAAGCGCGAAAATTGACCACTGCCATTAAACTGGATCAGGTTTCAATCGTCTTCGGAGACGACCCGGAAGCCGCCTTGCCATATATGGACGAGGAATGGGACCGCGCCACCATTCAGGAAAAGACCAACCAACTCATGGCCGTGCGAGATTGTTCTCTGGAAGTGGAAGAGGGCGAGATCTTCGTTCTGATGGGGCTGTCCGGCTCCGGAAAATCAACACTTCTGCGCGCCGTCAATGGTCTCAACCCCGTAATACGTGGCTCAGTCCATGTCAACAATGGCAATGCGCTGCTTGATGTCACCAAAGCGTCCGCAATGCAGTTACGCAAAATCAGACGCAATCGCGTTGCCATGGTGTTTCAGCAATTTGCTCTTCTGCCATGGCGGACCGTGGCCGAGAATGTGGGGCTTGGGCTTGAGTTGGCAGGAATGCCCAAACGCCACAGGCGGGAAGCCGTGTTGGAGCAGCTGGCCCTTGTCGGGTTGGAAAACTGGGCCGACAATCAGGTCAGCGAACTTTCTGGCGGAATGCAACAGCGGGTAGGGCTCGCACGGGCCTTTGCCACGCAAGCCCCGATCCTGCTGATGGATGAACCATTCTCAGCCCTAGATCCTCTGATCCGTTGCAAGTTGCAGGATGAGTTGCTTGACCTTCAGCAAAAGCTGAAGCGCACAATCCTGTTTGTCAGCCATGATCTGGATGAAGCCTTCAAACTTGGCAACCGGATTGCCATCATGGAAGGAGGCCTGATCAAACAGATCGGCACGCCGCAAACGATCTTCTCCAAACCGGCGGATGCGTATGTCTCAGATTTTGTTGCCAACATGAACCCTCTAGGGGTTCTCAGGGTTTGTGATGGCATGATCAAGGCCAGCCAGAACAGTTATGAAATGACAATCGCCCACGATACGCTTCTATCCGAAAGTCTGGATCATCTGGTCGCCTCACAAGCCCCTTTGGGGGTGACTAGGAATAATGAAATCATCGGCGAGCTTTCGGCGCGAAACGCACTGCAGCTTCTCTCGGGTCATTTGTCAGAAGATAGCAACTAGAGCAGCGTCCGATCTGCGATTGTATTTCTCCGCTTTCTATCGCTATGATGAAGGACCATGAATTCATTTGAGGTTTTACACAATGAAGAGCCGCAGCTTTGCCGTCATTGGTCTTGGCACATTTGGCAGCACGGTCGCCAGCGAGTTGGCCAATTTTGGCAATCATGTGCTGGGCATCGATGTGAACGAACAGAATGTGGCCCGTCTGGCAGATACGCTGAGTGAAGCTATCATTGCAGATGGCAAGGATGAGGCTGCTCTAAAGGAAGCCGGACTGGCGGACTATGATGTGGCGATCATTGCCATCGGTGAAGATCTGGAAGCCAATATCCTGTGCACCATGAATATCAAGTTGCTTGGCGTTGAAACCATATGGGTGAAGGCTCTCAACAAGACCCACCACAGAATTCTCTCGCGCCTAGGCGCAGACCGCGTCATTCTGCCAGAACAAGAGGTTGGTCAACATATTGCACAAATGCTCCACAATCCGCAGGTGCGTGATTATGTCAGCCTTGGCAACGGTTTCCATGTGGTTGACTTCAAGGTGCCTGAAGTGCTGGAGGGCAAATCCTTATCCGATCCAGATTGGTTTACCCACGGAGAGCTGCGTGTGCTTGGGTTTATGCGGGAAAGCCAATATTTTTCCGGTGAGGATCAACAGGCAACCCTCAAAGAGGGTGATAAACTGCTTTTGCTAGGCAAGCGAGCCGATTTGAGACAGTTTGGAGACACTCTGCGCAGCCGGAGTTAAAGACCATGGTCGTATCGCACGCCAAACGCAAAGCGACGCAATTGCCGCCACCATTGGTGCTTGTCTTGCTTTATGGCTCCCTTATTTTGGCTGGAACCATCGGGCTCAAGCTGCCCATCTCTACGTTTGCGCCCATTGGCTGGTCTGACGCCATATTCACCGCCACATCAGCCGTCACCGTCACAGGCCTTGCTGTTCTCGATACGGGCAAAGACTTCACGCTCTACGGCCAGATCATAATCTGCGTCATGATCCAGCTTGGCGGATTGGGCTTGATGACGTTTGCCGTCCTCATCCTTTCCATGCTCGGCCTTCCCATCGGTTTTTCCAATCGCATCTATTTGCGAGAAGACCTCAATCAAACTTCGGCAACTGATCTCATGGCCCTGACAAAGGTCATCATACGGATAGTGCTTCTGTGTGAACTGATCGGCGCCAGTGTCCTCTCCATCGTCTTCATTCCTGATCTGGGCATAGCGCAAGGTGTGTGGAGTGCGGTGTTCCACTCGGTTTCCGCCTTCAACAATGCCGGTTTCTCGCTCTATTCGGATAGCCTCAGCCAATGGGCGGGAAATCCGCTGTTGAATGTGACGATCATCCTGCTCTTTGTGATTGGCGGACTGGGTTTTACGGTTATTGCGGATGTCTGGCAA
The DNA here is from genome assembly GCF_963678225.1 of uncultured Cohaesibacter sp. NCBI lineage: Bacteria > Pseudomonadati > Pseudomonadota > Alphaproteobacteria > Hyphomicrobiales > Cohaesibacteraceae > Cohaesibacter > uncultured Cohaesibacter sp. Next base: position 9,970 of record NZ_OY782763.1, read on the forward strand.
CTGCGCTCATGGCGCAAATACTCGCTGCATACCAAGCTGATGCTCTTTGGCACTGCTATTCTGCTCGTATTCTCAACTCTGGCATTCACCTTGATGGAGTGGAACAATCCCGAGACACTGGGTGGAATGAATTGGGGAACCAAGCTTGTTGTCAGTCTGTTTCAGGCGGCAACCCCTAGAACTGCGGGCTTTAACACCGTCGACATGGCCTCCCTTAATGACAGCACCACTCTGATGTTTATGATCCTGATGGTGATAGGCTCCGGCAGTACGTCCACCGGGGGAGGGATCAAGGTTACGACTTTCATCGTGCTCTTGTTGGCTACCATCGCCTTCTTCAAGCGCCAAACAGCCATCGACATTTTCGGGCGCAGGCTTGGCGCTGATCAAATCATGAAGGTCTTGGCGTTGGCGATGGTTTCACTCGCCCTGATTATATCGGGCATGTTCGTAATGCTTGTGTTCCATGAAGGGGATTTTCTGGATATCGCCTTTGAAACCGTGTCAGCATTTGGAACAGTTGGGCTGTCCAGAGGTATTACCGGCGATCTCGACCAGATCGGCCGCACCATCATCATGTTTATCATGTTTGTTGGGCGCGTTGGCCCTCTAACGATCGGGTTCGTGCTTGCGACCCAAAAGTCAAAACGAATTTCCTACCCATCCGGCACTGTTTATCTGGGATAGCAAACGCCTATTGATAGAATGGGCGCATTCGGTTCGTATCATCAGCAACGAATATGATAGTTTATATGAAGACCTGATTGCTATTCACTGGCCTCTCAAGGAAGGTAAACATGGGTCTCGTCTTGCCAAATTTGGGCGTATCAAGATCGAGCCTTTTATGCATGATGCTATCGATATCTGCTGCCGTGAAAGGCTTTTTCAGGAAACCGGTGATGCCAACAAAAGCGGCGGAGCGCTCCAGATGGTCGGTGTCACTCGTCGACATCATATAGATGCCAATGCGCTCTGATACACTGCGGATCATGCCCGCGAGTTCTAAGCCGTCGACATCCGGCATATGAAAATCTGTCAGAATAATGTTGGGGCGCTCGGCGACAATTGCCTGCAGCGCTGTACGAGCACTATCTGCTTCAATAACATCAAAGCCGAACCGGCTTTTCCCGAGGATCTTCTTTGTCAGTTTCCGCATCGTAGCAGAATCATCGACAACAAGAATGCGGTAGGTTTGCGTCATGACAATATAGGTCATGAACACATCGGCAGCATCCTGCGCTTTAAAGGGCTTCTGCATAAAGTGATAAGCGCCAAATTCCTTCAGAACGGCTTCAGACTTTTCATCCATTCGTCCAGAGATGGCAATAGTCAGGCACTCTTTAGAAACCGTATTCGGCAACTCGGAAACAAGCTGCGGACCGGTCAGACCCGGCATATGGATATCGATAAATGCGACATCGATCTTTTTCGACTTCAGGACCTTTAGCGCCTCTGCACCGTCTGCCACAAAGGTCACATCCAGATAGTGATCATTCTTGAAAGCTAGAATGCCGCGTCGGATGACATCGCGTGTAACCGCACTATCATCGGCAACAAGCACCCGAAGCATCTTATGAAGAACATGGGGTTCTTGCTGAACCTTTTTCGGAGAAATCATATCATTTCGCTCTAGCGCAAAAAATAATTGTAAATAGGAAGGGCCAAAAGATTGGCTGAGTGCTTTTTGACATAGAAAACAAAAATTACTATTTCATGACCACAATAGGTCCGGTTTCGTTAAAAAGATCATACCACACCCCACTAGGTTTTGATCTGCGCAAACAAAATAGACACAACATTTAGTACAAGACATTGAATTTCAAATGTATTTTTAGAAAGGGAAATCCGAGCAGTTACAGATCAGACCACTATCGAGTGCGAAATAAATTTATACATCTCCGTACATATTTACGATTTTCAATCGCATATTTCTCTCTATTTTCCATACTCGGCAAGGATCACAGCCTCATTTGCCGGAGCGTGAGAGCGTCTTGCATGCAAAATACCCAAATGATGAGATAGAGGGATGCATGTCATGCCAAGCTTTTTCATCCAGAATGGGCAAGAGCTCTGTCCAACCCATTCGGAATCCGCTAAACAACAATCACTAGTCCCATTTGTTCGCTGGAGCTGAATAGCATTCTAGGAGACATTCATGTCAGATTTTGGCCCATTTTCTGTCGATCCAAACAGTCCTCCCGGCTATCAGACCAAGGGGCCGCAAAAGCCCGAAATGGACTGGATCACATCCTTAAGCGATTCCATTGAGCATCATCTGTCATCGCTTTGCTCTTCGCGTACCAAGGCCTTCATAGCTCTGATGCTCTTTGCGCTCGTTTGTTTTCTGCCCGGCTTCAATTCCATTCCGCCAGTTGATCGTGATGAAGCCCGCTTCGCGCAGGCCTCAAAACAGATGATGGAAACCGGAGACTATGTCGACATCCGCTTTCAGGATGAAACACGCTACAAAAAACCGGTCGGCATCTATTGGCTGCAAGTGGCCAGCGTCAAGGCGACGGGGCAGGACTGGGACGCCCCGATTTGGGCCTACCGCATCCCGTCACTTGTCGGAGCCTTGCTCAGCGTCGGCTTGACCTTCCTTGTCGGCATGCGCATGGGATCGGTGCGCAGCGGCTTTCTCGCCGGCCTGGGTATGGCCGCAGCCATATTGCTGGGAGTCGAAGCGCGGCTGGCCAAAACGGACGCCATGCTGCTCGCCACAATTCTGGCCGTGCAGTGGCTCCTTTGGGAGATGTATGATCTGCGGAGTGGCTTGAGCAAAGGGAAGGGCGCCTTGCTCTGGATCGCTATTGCCTTCGGTGTTTTGATCAAAGGGCCGATTATCCTGATGGTCAGCATCATGACCATAATCATTCTTTCCATTCGGGAGCGGTCTGTTGGTTGGCTAAAGGGTTCTGGCTGGAAATATGGCCTCCCGCTGTTCCTTGTCATCACCATTCCGTGGTTTCTGGCTATCGGCATTAAAACCGATTGGGCCTTCTACATGGATTCCATCGGCAAGGACATGATGGCCAAGGTAGCCTCGGGCAAAGAATCCCATGGCGCGCCTCCGGGCACCTATCTCGCGGCCAGCATCGGCACTTTCTGGCCTATCTCCGTCTTTTTCATTTTGTCCGTCGTCTGGATCTGGAAACAACGGGCGCAGAGGACGGTATTCTTTGCTCTGGCTTGGCTTTTGCCCACCTGGATCATTTTCGAACTCGTTCCGACAAAGCTGCCACACTATGTGTTGCCCGCGATGCCCGCGCTTGCCATTCTTATGGCAGAAGCGCTTGAGGCCCGCGCCACCAGTTGGGCAAGCCTGTGGGGACGTATCGTGTCCTTACTCATTCCCATTGTCGCGGTCATTCTGGGGCTGGGTGCTCCGATCGGTCTGATTTTCATTGAAGGGATCATCAACCCTGCCGCCTTCGGTCTTGGTCTGGTGGCGGCCGGTCTCGGATTGCTCAGCTATGCCGTGTTGACGCGCGGCCGCGTAATGGCTGCCTTCACACTTGCGTGCCTTACAGCGCCTGTTCTGTATCTCTCGCTGCATGGAACCATTTTCCCTCAATTGCGTTCTGTCTGGATATCAAACCAGCTGCAGGAAAGCGTCAATATGGTCAAGCCTTGCGAGAGCGTTGAAGTGGCCAGTGCGGGCTATAGCGAGCCGAGCCTTGTCTTCCTCATCGGAACAGACACATTGCTGACCAATGGCAAAGGTGCTGCCGACTTCGTAAAGGAAGCGGGATGTCGCCTCGCAATTGTTGAACAGCAGCAACAGCCTGCATTTCTCGATGCGTTGGGGGATAGACGAGGGGACTTTGAACAAGCAGCAACCGTTGAGGGCTATAAGCTCAATGGCGGCAAATGGCAGAGTTTCGGCCTCTATCGCTACAAGATGTAAGAAAAGCAAGGATTGAGACGAAAGGCATATGTCCCTGTTTACTCGTGTAAAAACCGCGCTCGTCCAGTTGAAAAGACAGTATTCTGCCTTTTCAACTCTAAGAGCCGTACGCGCTTTCCATGCCAGATCGAAACGGTATGACCCGACCATCAAGGAGCCCGATTGGGTGTTGGTTCTGGTGGTGACATTAAGCTTCATCGCTCTGGGCATGCTCTTTGTCGATGAGGCGGCTGGCTATTGGAAAGCAACGCTCTCAAAAGAAACCACCGATCTTTTCCAAAGCGTGACACGTTGGGGCAAATCTGAGAATTATCTCGTGCCATCGGGCCTCGCGGTTCTCATTACAGCATTGCTTCCATGGCAACGCCTGAGCCTTGGTGCAAAAGCCGCCCTTTGCCAGATACAATTGGCGGGGCTTTTCATCTTTATCGCTGTTGCCGGGGCTGGACTGTCGAACAATATCCTGAAAATACTCTTTGGACGCGGCAGACCCCGCTATTTCGAGGAGTTTGGTGCGCACTATTTCAATTCACCCGGATTTGCGTCCTCCTTTCAGAGCTTTCCTTCCGGACATTCAACGACGGCAGGCGCCATGGCCATTGCTCTTACGCTGTTGTTTCCGCGTCTTAAATGGCTTTGGATCGCCGCCGGGCTCTGGATCGCCTTTTCCCGCGTTGTCGTTGGCGCGCATTATCCGTCAGATATTGTTGCAGGATTTATCTATGGAGCGGTTTTTACATGGCTCCTTGCCAAATACAGCACAAAACGCAGGCTGCTGTTTCGTGCGCAAGAGGGATTAATCAGATTGCCAAAAACCGGCGGATTTTCCTTTGCCAAACTCATGAAAGCTCTTCACATGCTAGTGCAAAAAGCCTAAAGAGTGAGCAACTCGGCATAAAGTGCCGAAATGATCACCTCGCAAGGCTGAGCATCTTAAAGCTGTCGCATTCTCTGGGCTACTGATATGGCCGGATTGCATTCAGACGACGATGCAAGACTTATCGAAACCATACTCAGCGTCGGGAATGCGCCATGCTATCCACCTTGCCACCGCTCAATCACACCCTAGAAGTCAGTGTGGTTATTCCATGCAAGAATGAAAGAGAGAATCTGGCTTTTCTCATCGACGAAGTGCATGCAGCCCTTAAAGAGCGCGCATTCGAACTGATTATCGTGGATGATGGCTCGACAGACGATACAGGGCCTTTTCTGAAAGAAGCAGCGGCAACCCGCCCATGGCTGCGTCACGTGCGTCACGAAGCCTCCTGTGGGCAGTCCAACGCCGTGCGTACGGGGCTTCTGCTCGCCAAGGGGGAATTCATCGCGACTCTTGACGGTGATGGCCAGAATGATCCGGCCTTCTTCCCTCAGATGATTGACGCCCTCAAAGCAGGAGGTCCCGATCACGCTCTGGCTGCGGGGCAGCGTATGAAACGTACGGATGGCTTTGTAAAGAAGCATGGATCACGCCTTGCGAACAAGATCCGCCAGTCCATGCTCAAGGACAACACCCGCGATTCCGGTTGCGGTCTCAAGGTTATCCGCCGGCAGGTTTTTCTCAATCTGCCATTCTTTGAAGCATGGCACCGTTTTCTGCCCGCCCTTGTCGTACGCGAAGGATTGAAGGTGGTCCATATCGATGTGATCGACCGCGGACGCAGTCACGGCGTTTCCAAATATGGTATTTTCGATCGCCTGTGGGTTGGCATCATCGACCTCTTTGGTGTTCTCTGGCTGCGCAAGCGCCGTAAGAAGATTCCGGTTATCACCGAAATCGACCTCAGCCCCAACACCTCTTCAGAAGCCTCTGGCAATAATCAGCACTAACCTTCGCGCAAGATTGCTTAGAAAGACCCTTTGATGCACTCAACTTTGTGGAATGACATTCAAGTCTGGCTCAATACTGTTTTTGTCGCGCAGTGGGACGTCTGGCTGGTCCTTGGTTTTGTGGCTCAGGCCATGTTTACGATGCGCTTTGTGGTCCAGTGGATTGCCAGTGAACGCGCCGGCAAGTCCATCATGCCCGTCGCCTTCTGGTTTTTTTCCATCGGCGGCGGCGCTCTGTTGTTCATCTATGCGCTCAAACGGGCCGATCCGGTATTTATCGTCGGGCAGGGGGCTGGCCTGCTGATCTATCTTCGCAATGTTTGGCTGATCTTCAAGGAACACAAAGCCAAGAAGTTGATGGAAAATACCCCCGTCGAATAGCATAGAGTGCCTCCAGCCGAGAAATTCAATAGACTTACAAAAAGACCGGGCAGCACCCCGGTCTTTTCATTACACAAGAAGAGATTTTGAGGGTGGTTACTCTCCTAGAGCCAGAGCAGCAAATCCCTTTTCCAGATCCTCTTTCAAATCAGCAACATCTTCCAGCCCGATATGCAATCTGATCAATTTGCCGGGCTCGTCCCACGAGGTTGCCGTGCGATAGCTACGCGGATCAACGTAAGTTATGAGACTCTCAAAACCACCCCAACTGAAGCCGAGCCCGAACAATTCCAGCGCATCAATAAAAGCAAAGGCCTGCTTCTGCGTGCAGTCCTTGAGCACCACGCCCATAAGCCCGCAAGCTCCCTTGAAGTCCCGTTTCCAGATGGCATGTCCCGGATCGCTTTCGAGCGCAGGATAAAGAACACGATCCACTTCAGGACGAGCCTCTAGCCACTTGGCAATCTCAAGAGCACTCTCCTGATGCTGCCTCAAACGCAGCCCCATTGTCCTTAGGCCACGCAAGGCGAGATAAACGTCATTCGGCCCCACGTGATATCCCATGGCCCCATGCACGTCTTCCAGACGCGGCCATGCTTTTTCATTGGCAGAAACCGCGCCCAGCATGACATCAGAGTGACCGACGATATACTTTGTTCCCGCCTGAATAGTCATGTCTACACCATGCGCCATGCTGTCGAAATAAAGCGGCGAAGCCCAGGTGTTGTCGAGCAGGACCAGAATATCCCGGGCATGAGCCGCTTTCACGATCGCAGGAATATCCTGCATCTCGAAAGTCTGGGAACCGGGCGCTTCAGTAAATACCGCACTGGTGTTGTCCTTGAAAAGCGTCTCGATGTCAGCGCCGAGCAGAGGGTCATAGTAATCAACCTCGACGCCCATGGGGATAAGCACCGTGTCAGCAAAATGCCGTGTCGGCTCGTAGGCGCTATCAGTAATCAAAACATGATCTCCACTCTTACAGGCAGAGAGCAACGCCAAAGAGCAGGCGGCGAGCCCGGACGGGACCAGAACAGTCCCAGCGGCGCCTTCAAGATCTGTCAAAGCATCCCGCAATGCATTGGTCGTGGGGGTCCCGCGACGCCCGTAAGAATACTTAGCCTTGCCAGAGTAAAGTTCTTCTGTAGACTTGAAGATCACGGTCGATCCATGAATCACGGGTGGATTTACAAAACCATCATTCTCTTCCGGGTTCCGTCCGGTGGTGACTAATCTTGTGTCAGTGTGATAGTTTTTTGTGCAATTTTCATTTTTAGCCATTTTTATTTGGCCCTCCTAACACCGTTAGCCCGTTTGAAGTTCAGCATTTTTAACTGCTTAAACAACAAAAAAGAACAGATAGTTTCAGTTTTACGACATCCGTGCACAATTTTCGTGCGAAATTTGTCTTATTGTCCGCATGTCTGCATTTTGCCTCTTGACCCAAGTGCAATAATTTTCTGAGATACCCCCTGTCAAACGGAATATTTAACGCTTGGCCAACAAAAACGACAGGGGCAAGGGCTGCTCATGCAATCCATTGCTATCTGAAACTTATCAAGACAATCCTATTCTTATTTGGGCAACAAACGAAGGCTGCAAAATGAAAAAAGTTCTGATTTCCGTACTTATGGGTTCTGCCATGGCTGTAGGCGCGTCCGCTGCCAGCGCAACAACTCTTGAAGATGTTAAAGCCAAAGGCGCTGTTCAGTGCGGTGTTAGCCAGGGTCTGCCAGGCTTCTCCAACCCGGATGATCAGGGCAACTGGACCGGCATCGACGTTGACGTTTGCCGCGCTGTTGCTGCTGCCGTATTTGGCGATGCTACTGCTGTTAAATACACCCCGCTGTCCGCTAAAGAGCGTTTCACGGCTCTGCAGTCCAGCGAGATCGATCTTCTTTCCCGTAACACCACCTGGACCATGACCCGTGACACGTCTCTGGGTCTGAACTTCGCTGGTGTGAACTATTACGACGGTCAGGGCTTCATGGTTCGTGAATCTCTGGGCATCACCTCGGCTCTGGAGCTGGATGGCGCTTCTGTTTGCACCAACACCGGCACCACCACCGAACTGAACGTTACCGACTATTTCCGCTCTCATGACATGCAGCTCGAACTGGTTCAGTTCGAAAAGTCTGACGAAGTTGTTCAGGCTTATGATAGCGGTCGTTGCGACGTTTACACCACTGACGCTTCCGGCCTTTATGCACAGCGTCTGAAACTCACCAACCCTGACGAACATGTTGTTCTGCCAGAAATCATTTCCAAAGAGCCTCTCGGCCCGGTTGTCCGTCAGGGCGACGACGAATGGTTCAACATCGTGAAATGGTCACTGTTCGCCATGATCAACGCTGAAGAACTCGGCGTGTCTTCTGCCAACGTTGAAGAAATGAAAGAAAGCAAGAACCCTGCAATCCGTCGTCTTGTCGGCGTTGAAGGTGCTTTCGGCGAAAATATCGGTCTGTCCAACGACTGGGCTTACAACATCATCAAGCAGGTTGGTAACTACGCTGAAATCTTCGATAACAACGTAGGTCCGGATACTCCGCTGAAAATTTCCCGCGGCGTAAACGCCCTGTGGTCAAACGGTGGCTTCCAGTACGCACCGCCTATCCGCTAATTGGCAATAAAGATCCCCGGCAGGACAAATCCGTCCGCCGGGGTTTTTTATAAGCGTCATCTAAAGAATAACAAAATCTAAACGCGCATACTGTTTGGATGTCGCACTCGATAGATCGGCCTTTTTTAGATGGGTCGGTGTCACACGAGGATAATATGGCTGCTAAACCTCAACAGACCGCCGAGCGAAGCTCTGCCAAAGGATCGATATTCAACGATCCGAAGGTGAGGGGCGTTATTTATCAGCTCTTGCTGGTCGCCGGGCTCGTATATTTTTTCTGGAGCATCGTTCAAAACGCCTCCCATAACCTGGAAAAACAAAATATTGCTTCCGGGTTCGGTTTTCTGGGAAACACCGCTGGCTTTTTGCCGAACCAGACCCTTATTGACCTTTCCGCAACATCTACCTACGGGCAAGCACTGCTCGCAGGACTCTTGAATACGCTTTTGATCGCCGTGATCGGCATTTTTCTTGCCACAATCGTCGGCTTTATCATGGGTGTTGCACGCCTCTCCAACAACTGGGTCATTTCAAAACTCGCTACGATGTATATTGAAATCGTGCGCAACATTCCTTTGTTGCTGCAACTTTTCTTCTGGTACTTCGCAGTTTTGCGCTCACTGCCGCACCCCAAGCAGTCATCATCGATATTTGATACCTTCTTCCTCAATAACCGCGGGCTCTACATGCCGCGCCCTGTTTTTGAAGATGGATCAGGGAATATCCTGCTGGCACTCGTAATCGCAATTGTCGCCAGCATAGGCATCAGCATTTGGGCCAAACGTCGCCAGATGGCAACCGGTCAACGGTTTCCGGCCTTTCTGACCAGTCTGGGCCTAATTATCATTCTGCCACTTCTGGCCTATCTCGTCTCCGGAATGCCCATCAGCTATGATTATGCCCAGCTCAAGGGCTTCAACTTCAAGGGTGGCATGAAGGTCATTCCAGAGTTTGTCGGCTTGCTGCTGGCTTTGACGATCTATACCGGCGCCTTTATCGCAGAGATTGTGCGTGCGGGTATTCTGGCTGTGAACCATGGTCAAACGGAAGCGGCTCATGCTCTGGGCTTGCGCAACGGTCCGACCTTGCGTTTGGTCATCATTCCTCAGGCCATGCGCGTCATCATTCCGCCGCTCACAAGCCAATATCTGAACCTGACGAAGAACTCCTCTCTGGCCGTCGCCATCGCTTACCCCGACATCGTTTCTGTTGGCGGCACGGTGCTCAACCAGACAGGACAAGCCATCGAGGTCATTGCCGTCTGGATGATCGTCTATCTCAGTATCTCGCTGATAACATCCGTTCTGATGAACTGGTACAACCGGTCCATTGCGTTGGTAGAGAGATAGGAGAACCTCATGTCACAAAAGCCATTCTCCTTTGTCCGCAAGGAAATGCTCGACGAGCGGCCAGCTCCGATTTCATCGCAAGGACCGCTCTACTGGATGCATCAAAATCTGCTATCCTCGATCCCGAACGCCATTTTGACGCTTTTCGGCATCTTTGTGATATACCAGATCCTGAGCGCAATCATTCCCTTCGCCCTTCTCAATGCCGTTTGGGAAGGCTCCGATCGAGAAGCCTGCATCGCCAATGGCGCTGCTCATGGTGCCTGCTGGGCCTACGTAAAGGCCTATTTCCCGCAGTTCGTCTATGGACGCTATCCTGATGACCAAATCTGGCGCGTCAATATCGTCTTCATCGTCGGAGCGCTAGGCCTCATTCCTGCACTAATCCCGTCAGTTCCGTTCAAGCGGGCCAACGTTCTGTTCATGTTGCTGGTTTTCCCGGTCATGACATTCATTCTGCTGTCGGGTGGCAACCTGTCGTTTGAAGATCATATCGTTGGCTTTGTTGTCGGCTTTGCGATTGTTCTGGGATTGGGAGCATTGATCACCTATGCCACACAGGGCAAGATGAAGCCGGTCCTTCTGACTCTGTCGGCCATTGGGGTCGGCATTGCCATCATCTATGCGATCATGTCCATCGATTTCGGACTGGAACCCGTTGAAACGGCAAACTGGGGCGGCTTCCTTGTTACCCTAGTCATTGCGATCACCGGCATTGTGGCATCCTTGCCTTTGGGGATCGTACTGGCACTTGGTCGCCGATCCAAGATGCCGGTTGTCCGCTTGGTCTCGATCATCTTTATCGAGTTCTGGCGCGGCGTTCCGCTCATTACCGTGCTCTTCATGTCGTCAGTCGTACTTCCGCTGTTCCTGCCAGAAGGCGTCAATTTCGACAAGTTGTTGCGCGCGTTGATCGGTGTTGCCCTTTTCTCTGCGGCCTATATGGCGGAGGTTGTTCGAGGAGGCTTGCAAGCCATACCCAAAGGACAGTATGAAGGAGCAGACGCTCTTGGTCTGACATTCTGGCAGTCTACCGGCTTGATCATCATGCCGCAGGCTCTCAAACTCGTCATTCCGGGCATCGTGAACACATTCATCGGGCTATTCAAGGATACGACACTGGTTTTGATCATTGGTCTGTTCGATCTTCTGGGGCAGGTGCAATCCTCCTTCACTGATCCGACTTGGTCGACCCCTGTTACATCACATACGGGTTACCTCTTTGCAGCTATGACGTTCTGGATTTTCTGCTTCGGTATGTCCCGATATTCAATCTTCATGGAAAACCGGCTGCACACCGGTCATAAACGATAAGCAGTCAGGAGTAATAAAATGAGTGACAACGCAGTCGAAGCGTCTCCGGCCGAAGTCAAAAAAATGCAAATCTCCGAGACCGATGTTGCCATCGAAATCGATGGTATGAACAAATGGTACGGTGACTTCCATGTACTCAGAGACATCAACCTGAAAGTCATGCGTGGCGAACGCATCGTTATTGCCGGCCCTTCCGGCTCGGGCAAATCCACGATGATCCGCTGCATCAACCGTCTTGAAGAGCACCAGGAAGGCAAGATCATCGTCGATGGCATCGAGTTGACCAACGACTTGAAAAAGATCGACGAAATCCGTCGGGAAGTGGGTATGGTGTTCCAGCACTTCAACCTTTTCCCACACTTGACCATATTGGAAAACTTGACGCTGGCTCCGATCTGGGTTCGCAATATGCCCAAGAAGGAAGCCGAAGAGATTGCCATGCATTATCTGGAACGCGTCAAGATTCCAGAACAGGCCCTGAAATATCCCGGACAGCTTTCCGGTGGTCAGCAACAGCGTGTGGCGATCGCCCGCTCGCTTTGCATGAACCCGCGTATCATGCTGTTCGATGAGCCGACATCAGCCCTTGACCCTGAAATGATCAAGGAAGTGCTCGACGTTATGGTCTCTTTGGCAGAAGAAGGCATGACCATGCTCTGTGTGACCCACGAAATGGGCTTCGCCCGCCAGGTTGCCAACCGTGTGATTTTCATGGACGCAGGACAGATCGTGGAACAAAACGAGCCTGAGGAATTCTTCACCAATCCTCAGCATGAACGCACCAAGCTGTTCCTCAGCCAGATCCTCCACTAGGGCCGAAATTCCAACTGATGTTGGCAGAAACAACAGAGCCCGGGCAAATTGCCCGGGCTCTTTTTTCAAAATACAAATAGGTCAGATGAGCTGATCAGGCTCTGTCGCAAATAGCGCGATCCTAGAAGTGGTAGGTCAGGCCGACTTTGGCCACCGCACCATCAATATCAGTCTTCGTGCTGGCACCGCCGATATTGTAGGTCTTGTCATCAGACCAACGATAACCGGCCTCTGCACGCATGGAAACATTTTCAGCAACCATAGCTTCTACACCACCGGTCAAACCAACAAATGTATGGACATTGTCGTCATTTGCATCTGTTGCAAGGTTGGTAAGTTCAGCATCCTGGAAACCAACGCCAACGGCAGCATAAGGCATAAAGAAGCCCATGTCATAGCCTGCACGAGCCCGCAATTCGGCGTCCCAGTTGCTTTCAAAGCGAGTGGTTGCGCTTTTGTCGTTGATTGTATTGTAGTTGGCAAGCAATTCAGGGCCGAACACGACATGATCATAGACCATGTTGTAACCGGCATAACCACCAAGTGTCATGCCATCACCATCCACGGAAGCAGAGCCACCATTGGAGTCTGTTTCGCTCCAGATCCCGCCAAGTGCAACACCGGCATAGGCACCTTCCCAAGGATTGCCAGCCATAACTTCAGCTGGAGCCGGAGGTGCTACATAAGGATCAGATTGCGGCAGATCCGCAGCCATGCTGGCTCCGGTCGCAGCCATCAAAACAACCGCACTTGAAATAATTACTCTTTTCATATTCATCACCGCTAGTTTGTTGTCTTCTCGTGTGAATTACGTAAGAGACTAACGTTTAGCAGCGAGACTTGTTCCTAAAGTGGTCGAAATAAGCCATAAATGTGACGAAGCCTTATCGTGACAACTTTGCAACATCTGTCATGCTGAAACCTGCAAATGAGAGCAAAATTATGAGCTTATCCGGTGGACAACCAGAAAAATACTAGTCCTTTTCAATTATGCTATCGTCTCTCGATGCCCATTCTGTCCAAGAACCGTCATAAAGTGACAGCTTTTTCTGCCCCATTGTATCAAGTGCAAGAAAGAGGATCGCGGCTGTCGCGCCAGAACCGCACGAGGTGATGATGGGTTTCGACAGATCGACACCAGCCTCAACAAAATGCTCTTTCAGAGAAGCAACATCCTTCAATTGCCCGTTGTCATCGACAAGGCCATTGAACGGCACATTCTTCGAACCGGGCATGCGGCCCGAGGACAGGTGAGGGCGGGGCTCTGGTGCGATCCCGCGCCAGCGTTCTTCTGAGCGCGCATCAACAATTTCAACGCCATCATCCTTGATCGCCTTGAGCATGTCATCAAAATTGCGCACGGCCTCATGATCCAGCTCCGCATTAAAACGACCAGGTGCGCGTGTTCGTATCTCATCCGTTACCGGCCGTTTCTCGTCCTTCCATTTAGGCAAACCACCATCGAGGATATAAACGTCTTTGACGCCCATGATACGGAAGGTCCACCAAAGACGCGGCGCGGAACTTAACCCCAAACCATCATAAACCACCACGGTTTGACCATCACTGATTCCCATTTTGGATAGTTCGGCGCTGAAAAGCTCGGCGCTTGGCAGCATATGCGGCAAATCTGTAGACAAGTCTGCAATCTCGTCGATATCAAAGAACATCGCCCCTGGAATATGGGCTTGTTTGAATTCTGCTTTCGGATCACGTTCTAGTTGAGGCAGATACCAGGAGCCATCCAAAATAACGACATCGGGGCTATCCAAATGCGCTTCCAGCCATTCTGTATCCACCAACCACTTTGTCCGCTCAGCCATGTTCATTCTCCGACGCTAGATCCTCTGACGGTTTGTTCCGCCAAATAGCGGTGACAAGTCATTCCAATGCATAGCATTTTTTCAATGGCGAGCACTATCTTAGCGAACGACAAATCACGACAAAAAATGAGGAGCCAGCCTTCATCTCCAACAAAAAAAGGCCGGCGTAAGCCGACCTTCCCGAATTTGAATAGCGATCGATATGCCAGATCAATCAATCCTTTTTGGATAGCTGTTCGAATGCTTCCATGGCATGGGCAGAATACATCAGAGCCGGGCCGCCGCCCATGTAAATGGCGCAACCGAGTGTCTCTTCGAGTTCTTCCTTGGTGACGCCAAGGCGAACCAATGCGGCGGTATGGAAAGCCATGCAAGGCTCGCAGCGCAAGGCAACAGCGATTGCCAAGGTGATCAGTTCTTTGGTTTTTTCGTCAAGCGCGCCATTTTTGGTCGCTCCACCAGCCATAGCATAAAAACCAGCGATGGTGTCTGGCTGGTCCTTTTTCAGAACTGCAACCTGCGAAGAAACGTCTTTCATCATTTGTTTGTAATCGGAAGCCATTGCGAACCTCATTTTTGGAATTGTGAACCATGATGGTCGACTAATGTATTACGCGCTCCTGCATGTTATTTCAATAGTTTCAAACATATTCAGGTACAAATATTGAGTATCTGTTCTGCTTGTTTAAAACTCAGTCTTGCGATTCCCCGAATGCGCATAATCGACACCTGTCCATCTAAGGCATCTGCAGAACACTATAACGCCGTTTGGCATGTGATTGGACGGGGCGAACCCAGTTTTGAACTAACAATATCGCGATAAAGAGACGCAAGCCAGTCTCAATATGTGAGACAGCGCAATATGGAAGCCGCCCCATTTCTGTAGTCAGTCAGCAAATTTGATTCGGATTCGGCGATTCTGTTTGCCCTTATTTTCAATCTTGGACACAACAACCGCACCAATCTCAGACGTTTTCTTGACATGCGACCCACCACAGGGCTGCAAATCAACGTCACCAATAGCAACCAGCCGCACTTTGCCAGACCCGCGCGGCGGCTGAACAGACATGGTTTTCACAAGATCTGGCTGGGCATCAAGCTCTTCATCCGTGATCCATCGCGTCGAGACTGCATGATCCTGGTTGATTAGGTCCATCAGTTTTTCGGTCAATGATTCTTTTGTGAAATCAGGATCGGGCAGCTTGAAATCGAGCCGCGCTTCCTTTTCCCCGACCTGACCACCAGTCACAGGGTAGGGAACCGCGACAGACATCAGATGCAGCGCCGTGTGGAAGCGCATATATTTATAGCGCAGATCCCAGTTGATTTCGCAACTCACAGCGTCGCCCACAGACAGTGAATGGCTCTGGCCTTCAGCAGGAACATGAAAGATATAAGAACTTTCCTTGTCTTTAAGCGTCGTTGCAATCTCGATCTTCGTGCCGTCGGCAGCCGCAAGAGTGCCTGCATCCCCCGGCTGTCCGCCACCCATGGGGTAGAATACGGTTTGATCCAGAACGATGGTTCCATCTTCCCTGATATCAACAATCTTGGCGTCACAACTGCTCAGGTAAGAGTCATCACGAAACAGATCTTTAGTCACGGAAATTGCCTCAAAAATTGTCTATGAAATAGTCTGCAGGTCCGTAGGTGCCACACTGTTGCACGCCAATACGAGTCGGGCAAGGGTAAGCAAAAAGACAGCATGTCACCCCTAAGATGAAACAAAAAAAGCGCTCTCTGTCTTGGAGGACTGAAGAGAGCGCTTCGCTGGCTCACAAGGGAGGATGTGAACCAGAATGGTTGCTTATCGCTTAGTAGGCCTGACGATAGATCGCCTCGACATCAGTAACAGACAGATCAACAGGGTTCCAGTCGAGCAGACGGCGAATGTCGTGTGCTTCTTTCGCCATGGAAGCGAGATCTTCCTCAGGCACGCCATGAGCACGCAGACGCATATCGAGACCAAGCGCTTCGCAGAATGAACGAGCCCCTGCCAGAACTTCCTCTGTCGTGGTGCCAGTAAAGCCCAGAGCCTCGCAAACCTTCGCGGTTTTCTCCGGTACAGCTGGAGTGTTGGCAGCAAGCGTGTGAGGGAAGATAAGCGCATTTGCGATGCCATGTGCCAGCTTGTAGCGAGTTCCCAATGGGTAGGAAATGGCATGCCCCGAAGTCGTGTTGACCGGGCCAAGACAAACCCCACCATAAAAGGCTGCCAGAGCCAAGCCAGTACGTGCTTCTGCGTCGGAACCATCCTCAACCGCACGTTTTAGATATTTACCAACAAGTTCAATACCCTGCAGGGCATAGCTATCGATGATGGGATGGGAGCGTTTGGACGTGAAAGCCTCAACGCAATGGGCCATGGCATCAACACCGGTTGCCGCAGTCACCATGGCAGGAACCGTCATGGTCATGGTCGGATCTACAATGGCCAGATCGGCCAGCATATGGACGCTTTCCGTAGCAACTTTGCTCATGGTTTCCGGGTTAGTCACCAATGCGCGCGTACCAACTTCGGAACCCGTACCGGCGGTGGTCGGAATCTGAACTAGGCCAACCTTGCGGGGCAGGGCGCGATGAGGACCTGAAATCTCGTCAAACTTGACATCCTGCCAAACCAGAACAGCAACAAGCTTTGCAAGGTCCATAGCAGACCCGCCACCAAATCCGATAACAACATCGCAACCGGCCGCAGCCTCAACAGCCTTTTCCATATTGGCAATATCAGGTTCCGGCACGACGTCACCAAAACAGGTGACATTTTCCAGCCCGAGAAGATCAAGACGCGCAACATTGACAGCATCGGCAACAACAAAGGGAGCCTTATATCCCTTCTGCTTGATCCAGTCAGCAAGGGTACCAACGGTGCCTTCGCCAAACCTGATGACAGATGGAAACTGCATTTCTAGTGGAGATGTAAGGGTTAGCATCAGTTGAATTCCTCCCAACGAAGATCTTCCGGATATCTGTATGAACGGATGACAACACCCGTCTCTTTATTAAACTCAGCACCCAAATTGCGCCCAAATTGAATATTTGTCAATCTTGTATTTACATGTAAATTCCAAACTTTGACACAGCCTCACACCGAGAAAAGATAAAAGTAGAAAATGAAATATTGAATATTGTCATTATTTTACAGCATCTTACTGGATATTTTCTATCTCCAGTAAATGACAAAAAATTCACACACGCAGACAAAAGTGCCTATACCATTCGCTAGCCATCGTATTTTAAGTTGACAAATTGGCAGATTGTAAGCATGGTAGCCATCAAGGTCCGAGGAGACCTGTGGGGCTAACCAGCCTTGCCCCTTAATTGGAGGACTAAATGTCGACAGTATCGGAACCCAAAAGCGACATGTGGATTGGCAGTGGTTTGCTGATCTTCTGCGCCATCTCAGCCTGGCTAACGCTGGACATCAAAAGCGGCATGAGCAGTTCAGTTGCCGGCCCATCCATGGTCCCATGGCTCATGATTGGTGGCACTGCGCTCTTATCTCTTCTTTTGATTTTTCGCGCCAAAGCCCAAGCGGGTGGTGAAGAAGCCAAGACCATTTCTATGCCTGATGCGCACACTTTGCTCATCATGCTGGCTTTCGTGCTCCTTCTGGTTGCCTATGCAATCGCATTCTATCCAATAGGCTACATTCCAGCCACACTCGTGACCTTCTTCGTTGGTCTCTGGTTGCTTGGTGAAAGACGCTGGCTCGTCTTTGCCTTGTTCCCGGTGACCATGACACTCGCCGTCTATTATGGCTTCACAGAACTTCTGTCGGTCTGGCTGCCATAAATCCTATAGCCAAACCGTTCATTCTCGGGAGGATAAAGAATGAAAAAATCCCTACTCACCCTTTCCGTAGCAGCTGCCGCAGTCATGGCAGCTGGCACAGTCTCCGCAGCAGATTTCCCGGCACGTCCTATTCAGGTTGTTGTCCCTTACTCCGCAGGTGGCTCTACCGACCTTTCCTTGCGTGTCTTCGCTGACATCTTCGAAAAGAACTTCGAAGACAAACAGATGGTTATCCGTAACCAGCCAGGTGGCGGCGGCGCTATCGGCACATCTGCAGCCGTGCACGGTCGTCCAGATGGTTACACCCTTGGCGCTGCAGCTCAGGGTCCGATTGCCATCAAGCCACATATCGGCGGTGCAGACTATGAAGTAGACGACTTCAACTTTGTTGGACTGTTTGCTCGTTCACTTCAGGTGATGGTTGCTTGTAAAGACGCACCTTTCACCGATTTTGACAGCTTCGTAGACTATGCCAAAACCAAGAAACCTCAGGTAGGCAACTCCGGTGCTGGCGGTGCCAACCAGGTTTCCGCAGAAGCATTTGCTGAAGCGGCTGAAATCAAGATCGAGTCCATCCCGTTCCAGGGCTCTTCCAAAGCACGTACGGCCTGCATCGGCGGTCATATCGACGCAATGGTTGCCTCGCCTGCAGAAGCCAAAGCTGCTGCTGACGCTGGCCAGATGACACCTCTGTTCGTCATGGAAGAAAAACGCATCGACCTGTTCCCGGATACTCCTACGGCAGTCGAAAAGGGCGTTGACTTCACCTGGTCTTCCTGGAAGGGCCTGATTGCTCCGAAGAATGTAGATGCCGATGCTCTGGCATGGCTGCGCGACGCGGTTAAAACTGTCGCAACTGACCCTGCATTCGTTCAGAAAATGACCGATATGGGCGAATTCGTAACCTACGAAGACGCTGAAACCTTCGAAAAACGCGTTCGCAACGACAGTGAAGTTGCCAAGAAGGTTCTCGAAGACCTCGGCATGCTGGGCATGAACAAGTAAGCCAAATTGCTTGATCAAGCCGACGATTGCTGGAGCGCGGCCCTCGCGCTCCAGCCCCCAATGATAACAACTGTCACGTCTGAAGACGAAGACTTCAGCAGATTTGCCTGAAAGTTGACCATGGACACGCTCTCCTATCTCGCACCCCTACTTGACTTCGAAGTACTCTGGACGATTGCTCTGGGCACTTTGGGCGGGCTGGTAATCGGCGCCCTGCCTGGCCTGACTGCCACAATGGGTGTTGCCCTGCTCATTCCCCTTACTTTCAGCATGACGCCCGTAATGGGCCTAAACATGCTGATCGGCATTTATATTGGCGGCATCTATGGTGGGTGTGTTTCGTCCATTCTCCTTAGAACCCCCGGCACGCCAGCCTCTGCAGCCACCGTGCTTGACGGCTATCCACTGGCCCAGAAAGGGCAGGCGGGTAAGGCCCTCGGAATGGCGACCATCGCCTCTACCGTTGGCGGCCTCATCGCAGCCATCGTGCTCGCAACGCTTGCCCCGCAGCTTGCTAGCGTCGCCTTGGAATTCGGTGCTCCGGAATATTTTGCCCTTGCTCTTTTCGGTCTGACCATCATTGCATCGCTCTCTGGCGATCTGGTGAAGGGCGCGATCTCGGGCCTGCTTGGCATTCTTATCTCTTGTGTGGGCGCAGACCCGATTTCCGGCGTCATGCGTTACACCTTCGGCATCAACGGCTTTGCCTCCGGCTTCGCCTTTACACCAGCCCTGATCGGCTTGTTCGCTCTGTCTGAAGTTTTCACCCAGCTCGAACGCCTTTCCACTAAGGATGATTCAATCATCACCAACGTCACCGGACGCTGGCCAAGCATGCAGGAAATGAAGGAAAGCGCCTCGGCTCTGATCCGTGGCTCCCTCATCGGTACCTTCATCGGTATCGTGCCGGGTACCGGCTCGGGCACCGCCTCCTGGATTTCCTACAACGAAGCGCGCCGCTCTTCGAAAAATCCCGAAAAATTCGGCACAGGTCACGTCCCCGGCGTTGCCGCAACCGAAAGCGCCAATAACGCGGTTTGTGCCTCGGCTCTTATCCCGCTGCTTGCCCTCGGCGTTCCCGGCGATGTTGTGACTGCCGTTCTCATGGGCGGCCTGATGATCCAGGGTCTGGCTCCCGGACCAATGCTCTTCCAGACCAACCCGGACGTTGTCGTCGGCATCTTCGGCGGTACCTTCATCGCAACGATCTTCATGTTCATCTTCGGCATGGCGCTTATCCCGCTCTTCTCGAAGATTCTGATGGTTCCACGCAGAATGCTCACGATCTCCATCGTTATCTTCTGCTTTATCGGTTCCTTCTCGATCAACCTGAACCAGGTTGACTTGCTGACGATGGTAGGTTTCGGGGTACTGGGCTGGGGCATGCAGAAATTCGGTTTCAGCCAGGCGGCCCTGTGTATCGCCCTTATCCTTGGTCCAATGATGGAATCCAACCTGCGCCGCGGTCTGCTCCAGACCGGTGACAATGTGATTGAATTCATCTCCGGTCCAATCACCCTTCTGTTCATTGGCCTGACAATTCTGTCACTTGGCTGGCCATTCATTTCCAAGGCTATTGCGAATTCCAAGAATTCCAAGCAAGCCACAAACCCAACGGAGTAAACCCATGACCAAAGAGGCATATGTTGCACTCGTCACATGCTTTAACGAAGACGAGACACTCAATTACGAAGCAACCCGCGCCCAGGTACGTCGTCAGATCGAAGCAGGAAACAACATCCTGTGCGCAGGTACAAACGGCGATTTCTCAGCCCTGACCTTTGACGAAAAGGTTCGCCTGACTGACGAAGTGGTTTCCGAAGCCAAAGGCAAATGCAAGGTGATCGTCAACGCCGGCATGCCTGCAACCTTTGAAACGGTTAAGCTTGCCAAAGAATTCGACCGCATCGGTGTTGATGGCATTGCCGTAATTGCTCCTTTCTTCATCGCCTGCACGCAGGATGGTCTGGAACGCCACTATCTGACCGTTGCTGATGCAGTCAATACGCCGATCTATCTCTATGATATCCCGGCACGCACCCAAAACCACATCGAGCCGGAAACCGCTCGCAAGCTTTCTTCCCATCCGAACATTGCCGGCATCAAGGATTCCGGTGGTCAGCAAGAAACGCTGGAAGCTTACATGCAGGTTGGCAAAGACGTAGAGGGCTTTGACGTTTATTCCGGCCCTGATCATCTGGTTCACTGGGCTCTGCAGAATGGCGCAGCTGGCTGCATCTCCGGCCTCGGCAACGTGATGCCTGAAGTGCTTGCTAAAATCGTGTCCTGCTTCAATGCTGGCGACGAAGCTGGCGCTGCAGCAGCACAGGAAATCTACGGCAACTTCCGTAAAGACCTCTATGGCCTCGGCTTCCCTCCAGCCATGGTGAAACGTGCCCTGTGGGTCATGGATCACTCTGTTGGTGCATCCCGTCAGCCAGCCCTTCTGCCAGATCCTGAGCAGGACAAACAGGTTGAAGCCCTTCTCAAGAAATATGAGCTGATCAAATAATGGTTAAGGTACTCACCACTTCACCCGGCTTTGGCAAACATGGCCGGGTGCCAGATGAAATCGCGGCTCACGGGTGGGATCTCGTGCGCTGTGATGACACCTCCAAACCGGACGGCGGTGTTTCCGAACAGATCGCAGATGCAGACATCCTTGTTGTCGGTCTGGTTCCTGTCACTGCGGATACACTGGTCGGTGCGGACAATCTCAAAGCCGTCATCAAGCATGGGGTAGGGGTCGACAATATCGACATTCCAGCCTGCACCGCCAAAAACATGCCGGTTTGCAACACGCCTGCCGCAAACGCAGACGCCGTTGCGGAGCTCGCAGTCGGCTTCATGTATGCCATGGCCCGTTTCATCCCGCAGGGGCATGTTTGCGTGACCGGTGGCAAATGGGAACGCCGCGTTGGCACTCAGCTTGGCGGCAAGACCCTGGGCATCGTAGGCCTCGGCAACATCGGCAAACGCCTTGCCAAACTGGCCATCGGCGTTGGCATGAAGGTTGTTGCAACTGATCCTTATGCTGACATGGCTTTCGCAAAAGAGAACAGCATCGAGATCCTGTCTCTTGAAGACCTGCTGGGAAAATCTGATTATGTGTCCCTGCATATCTTCGGCGGCAAGGACAATGCTGCGCTGATCAACCCGGATACCATCGCCAAGATGAAACCGGGCGCAAAACTGATCAACCTTGCCCGCGGTGAAGTTGTCGATCTGGACGCCGTTGCCGCCGCTCTGGATAGCGGTCAGCTTGGCGGTGTTGCCATTGATGCCTATGTCACGGAACCACCTGAAACCTCTCATCCGGTCTTTAGCCACCCCAATGCGATCTTTACTCCGCATTCCGGTGCCGACACGAAGGAAGCGGTTGAGAATGTTGGCCTGATGGTCGTTGAAGACATTGCCACCATCATGGAAGGCGGCATGCCGAAGCGTTGCCTCAATGCCGGCGACCTGAAATAGGTAAGAAATACAGGTGAGGGCTGCAAAGCCCTCCGTTTCTATTCTAAGGAGAGAGACATGTCTAACAGCCCGGTAGTCATCACCATGGGCGATCCTTCCGGCGTAGGCGCGGAAGTGACTGTAAAAGCCATGGCAGCGCTTTCTGCCGAACAGAGAGCACAGTATGCTGTTATCGGCGACATGGACACGCTGGAACGCGCGATCGCAGTGAGCAAAGTAGACCTGCCATTGCACGCGCATGGCACTGTGGGTCAGGAAGGGTCTCTGGCCGTCATCCATCTGCCAATCGAAGGACTGCCCGGCGAATTCGGCGTTCTGTCACCGGCCTGTGGCGAAGCGTCCTTCCAGTATATCAAGAAGGCTGTTGACATGGTGCAAGCTGGCGAAGCTGCTTGCATTGTGACCGCACCGATCAACAAGGCCGCTCTCAACGCTGCCGGCCATCACTATGATGGTCATACTGGCATGCTGGCCCATCTGACCGGCTCGAAAAGCTCCTTCATGTTGCTGGCGTCCAAAACACTGAACGTTCTGCACATCTCCACCCATGTGTCGCTCAAGACCGCCATCGAGCGCTCCACGCCTGAGCGTGTTCTTGACACCATCCGCATGGGCCACCAACACTTCAAGCGGATGGGATATGACAATCCGCGCATTGCTGTTGCAGGCATCAACCCCCATTGCGGGGAAGGTGGTCTCTTCGGTGATGAAGATGATGAGCATACCTTGCCCGGCGTTGAAATGGCGCAGAAAGAAGGCATCAATGTTGTTGGACCAGTTCCAGCCGATACCGTCTATCACCGCGCACATAACGGCGCCTTTGACCTTGTCATTGCGCAATATCACGATCAGGGCCATATCCCGATCAAGATCATTGCCTTTGATTCAGCGGTCAATGTTTCGCTCGGTTTGCCAATTGATCGCTGCTCCGTCGACCACGGAACAGCCTTCGACATCGCGGGTACCGGCAAGGCAAATCACGTCAATATGCTAAGCACCCTCGATTACGCAAGCAAGCTTGCGGCAACCAGGGACAAACGGTGATATCACCTTTTCTCCTGATCCCTATTCAAACTAATCCACCTTTATGGGAGCCTTCGGGCTCCCTCTTTTTTACCTTCCTTCGGGTGTGCGACAATCATGCGCCGCCCCAGACAAAGAAAAAGCGCAGAGACCTGAAGACCTCCGCGCTCATGTTCTATGTCCAATTGCAAAAGATAATGCGTTACTGATCCGGCATTGTCAGATCAATAAGGCCACCACCAAACAGGCGATCTCGCGAATGCTCAAGGTGGGCACGCATCAGGGAAGAAGCCAGCTGGCTATCATGGTTCTTGATGGCCTGATAGATTTCATCATGCTCTTCAAACACATGATAAAGCGCCTTGCCACCCTCATTAAGCAGGGATTGCCCATGCATCTGCATGCCCACATAGATATGTTCGCGCAAGGCACGCATCGCCGTTTCGAAATAATGGTTGTTGGATGCTTTGGCGATAGCGATATGGAAAGCAAAGTCGGCATCTTCCCTGTGAACCAGACTGCCGGTTGCTGTCCGCATCATTTCCAAAGCTTCTTCCATATCGGTAAGAATGGCCTTGTTGTGCCGTTCTGCAGCCAGAACAGCCGAGGTCGTTTCCAGATTCAGTCTGAACTCATAGCATCTCTGGATGTCGGCAAGCGTTTCCACCCGCGCAAAGCCAACCGGAGAAACAGAGGGTGCACGCACGAAATTACCCGCACCTTGCCGAGCATAGATCATGCCTTCCTTGCGAAGCTTTTCAAGAGCACTACGCAGCACCGGTCTGGAGACACCGAGTTCTTCAGACAAATGATGTTCTGACGGCATGCGTTGATTGACTGGATAGTCGCCATTCGAAATGCGGCTAAACAGGGTGTGATACACCTTGTCAGCCAAAAGCCTTCTTGGCCGGCTCTTTGTTTCATTGGCTTCACTGCTCTGAGTCACGATTCTAAACCTCTGGCATTAATTCATTCAGTCTTTTACAAGCTTTGACGCCAAATTTACAAGTGTGTCCTTAGACCCAAATCCACCTGATTTTGTTATGATATACAAGTGTTCGCCGCTGCCTATGGATTTTGACATGGGCAGGCCCGGCAGCACTTCACCAAGAACTTGTAAGATTCCGATATTCAGACGCGCACAAATAGCTGCGGCGCTTTCACCACCACATCCAAGGAATGTGCGGGGTTTTGTTTGTGCAATCCATTCAGAAATGCCATCGGCAAACAGATCTCCGGCTTCCTGACCCGAGATGACCGTTTCACCTGGCGTCATCTGGATGACCTTGACATCCTCCCGCAATGCGGCAGGCTCTGGCACAACCCCGTTTGGCGCCCCGACAATGTTGAACGGCCCAAGCTGGGCCAGCGTTACAGGATCGCGCGATCCAATGGCAAACAGAGCAGGGGCCTCGGGCGCAGGCATTGCGTCTATTCTCGGGGCGGGCGCGATCTTGTGCGCCAACGCTTCGGCAAGACCAGCCGCGCCAACAAACAAACCATCGTCAGCAAAATCCGAGATGGCGGCTTCTATGTCCTCTTGCGTATCAGCATCAACGCCACAGCTTTCTGGTAAATCGGCTATGTCAGTGACAGCAATGGGCGTATCAACACCTGCGCCAATCAGAAGCCCCTTTTTGACAAAGCGCCCCAAACGCGGAATAGCCGGACAAATCACTGTCTGATCACTCGCAAATCCCAGCGCCTTGATCTCAGCAGCCACATGCCCTTTAAGGCGACTGTCGACCTTTTTGAAAATGCGAAGTGAGTGCGCACCTTCGTGGGATCGGATCATCGACAATACTTGTTTCACACGAGAAACAGCATCTTCCTGAGAAATTTCTCTGGAACCCGTGGACACGGCAACAACATCAGCCCCCTCGGACATAGCCGCAGGCAACTCGGAAACAGACAAGGCACAGAGAACTTTCAGGCCACGATCCGCAAAGGCAACAGAACTATCAAGCGCCCCTGTCAAATCGTCAGCAACGATAACTAACTTCACGTCTAGACCCATATATTTGTTAATTTTGAATTCCACGTATTATGCGGAGTATTTGATTTGAAAAATATAGCATGTTCTATGCCTTATTCCAACAACGCATTTGATCATACTCACGCGCCGCGCAAACTAAATTGACAAATTTGCAAGTCAAGCAACGCCATTTTCTTTGTGTACAATTCTGACGCTAAAAGCCTCTCCACCTGCTCTATACAAATGCGGTTTCCATCGGGGCAAAAGGTAATCATTACCCACTCGAGATAAAGCTATATGTAAAAATTTAACCAATTAATTATCTTTGCACAAAACCATAGCCGAAAGCTATGCTGTTGCTTTTAATCAATAAAACCAAGTTGATAAATTTCCCTTTTCGTCAAATTTACTTTAGAATTGCTCAAATCAAGTTTGCATAATATGCCTTTTGCCCTTACTGTATACGTGTATGTACGACGTAACTTTAGATCGAAAAACCAATTGTTTCTGACTTCTGAGCTGCGCTGCGCTTAAAAATGCATCCGGATTTTCCAAAGGCTCAGACCGAGTTCTCTCCTGCGATTACGCTGGTAGGATTGACAGGATCAATTGCCACCATATTAGTTGGTTGACACTTGAGAGAGTAACTAATGCCGGATCCCATTATCTCCATTGCCAGTCTGTCTCGCACAGAAGGGTTTCCCTTTCTTTTCACCGCCACCCTCTCGGAAGCATCGGCTTCGGAAGTATCCGTCGATTGGGGTATGTTGCAAGATGGAAGCGCCCGCATTCAAGACGACGTGAATATCGGTTCTGGCACCTTGACGTTTGCCGCAGGCGAAACTGAAAAGACGATCTATATTTTCTCTCAAAGCGACTCTATCGACGAGGCAGACGAGAACTTTACCGTCGTCCTGACCAACCCTGTCAATGCCTCGCTGGAAGGCGGAGAAAATCGCCTGACGGCCACCGGCATTATCGAGGATAATGATGGCACCGGTTCAGATCTTTCTCTGTTTGTCTCCGAGCCGATCATCCATGAAGGGGATAGCGGAACCAAACAGGCTCTCTTCGAAGTGCGCCTTTCCGAAGCACCCAATTCGAGTATTTCTCTGGCCTATCAGACCGTTGATGGCTCTGCAAAAGCGGGCGAAGACTATACCGCAAAAAGCGGAACAGTAACCTTTCAAGCTGGCCAGACCGTTGCCACCATCGCAGTAGATATATCAGGCGACACGACCATCGAAGGCGATGAATTCTT
Source organism: uncultured Cohaesibacter sp. (assembly GCF_963678225.1). Taxonomy (NCBI): domain Bacteria; kingdom Pseudomonadati; phylum Pseudomonadota; class Alphaproteobacteria; order Hyphomicrobiales; family Cohaesibacteraceae; genus Cohaesibacter; species uncultured Cohaesibacter sp. The sequence continues at coordinate 36,537 of NZ_OY782763.1, forward strand.
CAACCTCGTCGTCACACCAAACGGTAGCATAGCAAATTCGGTCGAGGATTCCACAGGCACTGCCTATCTGCTCGATGACGACGCAGGGGCGGGAAACCAGCCTGTCATTTCCCTTTCCGGCGGCGTGATGGAAGAAGCAGACTACCAGACCTATCTCTATTTCACGGTTACGCTTTCCGAGCCATCCAGCGATACGGTTTCCGTCAGAGCAACAACACGCGAAGACGGCAGCGCCACAGCATTGAGCGATTATTACACCAAGTATGACACGATCACGTTCGAACCTGGCCAAACCGAGCGTCAGGTAATCATCTCCATTCTAGCAGACTCAGACGTTGAAAATTATGAGAATTTCTCGGTCCTTCTTTATGAACCAACAAACGCCGTTTTGGCTGGGGGCGAAGATAGCATTTCTGCCACGGGTATCATTCAGGATGACGACGGCAGTGCGACCGACGTCTCTTTGTTCGTCTCCGATCCGGTTGTCAGCGAAGGTACGACCAGCGGCAAGCAGGCCTTTTTCGAACTGCAACTCTCCCAGCCATCCAGCTCTGATATTACGCTCAGCTACAGCACTGCAAACGGGACTGCTACGGCAGGGCAGGACTTTGTAGCCAAAAGCGGGACGGTTACATTCCATGCTGGTCAAACCGTTGCATCTGTGGGTGTCACGCTCCTTAATGACACGATCTCAGAGGGAGATGAAACCTTCTCCCTCATCGTTACGCCCAATGGCAGCATTGCTAATGGCAGCGCGGATTCTACTGGCATTGCAACCATCCAGAATACGGAAGTAACGAACCAGACCATCCGCGGCAATGCGGCAAACAATAGCCTGTCTGGCGGCGCGGGAAATGACGCCATCTTCGGTTACGCAGGCAATGACACGATTGTTGGAGGAGCGGGCAACGATCGAATTTATGGCGGCCCCGGTCTGGACACTATGTCAGGCAATGCGGGCAACGACATCTATTACGTCAATACCTATGGCGACAAGGTCAACGAGCTAGCCGGACAGGGCATCGATCGTGTCTTCAGCTCATCCAACTACAATCTCAAAGCCAACAGCCAGTATATCGAGCATCTGACCCTGACGGGCAACGCCAACATCAACGGCACCGGCAACATGCAAGCCAACATCATGAATGGCAACATGGGCAACAATCGGCTAAACGGCCTCGCCGGAAATGACACCCTTAACGGCAGAGGTGGCGCGGACACCCTCATTGGCGGCTATGGGAACGACCGTCTTTATGGCCACAATGGGTATGACACGCTTAATGGCGATCAGGGCAATGACCGCCTGTTTGGTGGCAATGGCAATGATGTGCTTTACGGCGGCAACGGCAACGACATCCTCTTTGGAGGCGCCCATAATGACCGCCTTTATGGCGGAGCTGGCTGGGATACCATGTCGGGCAACGGCGGGAACGACATCTATTATGTCAATGCCTATAACGACAAGATCAACGAGCTGGCCGGGCAGGGCATAGACCGTGTCTTCAGCTCATCCAACTATAATCTCAAAGCCAACAGTCAGTATATCGAGCATCTGACCCTGACAGGTAACGCCAACATCAACGGTACCGGCAACATGCAAGCCAACATCATGAATGGCAACATGGGCAACAATCGGCTAAACGGCCTCGCCGGAAATGACACGCTGAATGGCAAGGGCGGAAACGACATCCTACACGGTGGCACCGGGTCTGACCGCCTCAATGGGCAACTGGGCAATGATCGTCTTTACGGCAATCAGGGCAATGACATACTCAGCGGAGCCAATGGCAATGACATACTCAATGGCGGGCTGGGCAACGATCGGCTCTTTGGGGGCGCCGGTGCTGACAGACTGATCGGCTCCGCCGGAGCAGACAAAATGTATGCCGGCAACGACAATGCCGTTGATACCTTTGTCTTTAACAGCATCAATGACAGCCGAGCAGGTGCAGCTCAGCATGATATGATCTATCTGTTCGAAAGCCGTGAGGATCAAATTGATCTCTCGGGCATTGATGCCAACCTGTCATCGGCAGGCAATGACAGCTTCCATTATTCAAGTTTCGGAGCCAGCGCCAACTCAGTCTGGGTCCAGACCTCTGGATCGAACACCATGCTTTACGCTGACAATAACGGCGATGCTGTTGCCGATTTCGAAATCGAGTTGGTCAATCTGTCCTCACTCGATGGAGCGGATATTACATTATAGTCCGACGGGGCTTTCGCTTGATGACAGAGATGACAATAGAAGGCTGTCATCAAGCACGCGCCTATTTTTATGAAATCACGAAGGCAATGCGCATCGACCTCCCCATCACTCCATTTGACTAAGGCCGCCTATTCTCCACGCCGATCTGTTGCTAATCAGCAATTGCTTTACTTGATTTGGTGTTTCCAATAGTTTCTGCAGCGAACAGACCACCAGACCAAAATGCACGGACCAGAGAAGTGATGAAAGACCCAGTGAAAAGCGCCGGTTATCGCCCGGATATTGATGGTGTTCGGGCATTTGCGGTGCTTTCGGTCTTCCTGTTCCATCTCAACTTTGCCTTCATTCCTGGCGGCTTCGTTGGTGTTGATGTTTTTTATGTTATTTCCGGGTATGTCATTCTGCGTAGCATGTTGCCTGACATTATCGATGGGAAATTCTCACTTGCAGGCTTTTATGATCGTCGCATCCGCAGGATCTATCCTGCACTGATTCTGGTTGTCGGCCTTACGCTTGCGGTTGGCTCGATCATCAACACACCCAAGGAATTTGTTTCACTGGCAGAGTCATCCGCTGCCGCTCTTTTTTCCGGCTCCAACATCTATTTCAATGATCGTCTGGACTATTTTGCCGCAGCGGCCAGAACCATCCCGTTGCTACACACATGGTCTCTCGGCGTTGAATTCCAGTTCTACCTCCTGATTCCCCTTTTGCTGCTACTCTCGGCACGTTTTGCTGCCAATCGTTCCAGAGCCATTCTGATGGCACTGCTGGCCTTGCTCGCTGTTTCCTTCATTGGCAATGTTCTTGCCGTCTATTTGGTCTTTGATAGCAACTTTGCTTTCTATATGCCGATCACACGCTTCTGGGAGATTGGCATTGGAGGGGTGATCGCCTATTGGGATGGCCGTTTCAGGCCAGCCAAAGCTCTGTCCGTCGTCTTGACCTATGCGGCAATCATCGGCCTTGTTGCATCCGTAACGCTCATAGATGAGAACACCACGTTCCCCGGCCTTGCCGCTTTGTTGCCGGTTTTGGCAACGGCGGTACTGGTGTTAATCGTTCCACGCGATGGCAGCTTTTACAAAAGGGTTGTCACATCGCCTCCTGCGTTGTTCTTTGGACAGATTTCCTATTCGCTCTATTTGTTCCACTGGCCAATCATCGTATTCCCGGCCTTGTATCTAGGCCGAGATCTGGTCTTCTCTGAAAAGTGCGTTCTGTTCCTGCTCGCAACAGGGCTTTCCTTCGTCAGCTGGAAATTCATCGAGACTCCCTTGCGACGAGCGCGTGAAGGACGACGCCACCGTCTGGCCCTTGGCGGGATGGGAGCAACACTCGCTGCCCTGTGCCTGATAGCCGGTATCGTGATCAATTTGCAGGGTGTTCCGCAGCGGTTAAACCCGCCAGCGCAAGAGATCTATTATCAAGTCGAAAATGGAGAAGCCCCGGTTGCTCCTTGCTCCCCGATTGAAGGGTTGCACGGCATGCGCAAAGCGGCGATCTCTTCGTGCCAGACAGAAGGTGCAAGTGATAATGACCTGTTTGTCTTGTGGGGCGATAGCCATGCAGGCATGCTGTGGCATGAGCTCAAACCTGACCTTGGCAAGCTCGGTATGAGTGGCATATTAGCCGTGATGCCAGCCTGTCCGGCGCTACTGGCCGTTCATACATCAAAGCTGAAAAACCGCGAGGAATGCGAACAACTTGGGCTCTATTTACAGCAAGTCGTAAAAGCGAAAAAGGCGCCACTTGTTGTTCTCTCCACCCGCTGGGGCAACTATGCCTCGGATATGGTGTCCCCCGGCGATGGGGGCTTGCCCACACCGCTGTTCGACGACAAGAACAATGGCCAGAAAATCACCTTCAACGATGCCATGTCGCGCACCGTGGCCTATTTTTCGGATCTGGGTGCCCATGTCGTCATTGTTGGCCCCGTGCCCGAGGTCGACTATAACGTGCCCGAGATGCTAATTCGCTCAACCAATCTCGACTTCCCGTTGCCCATCTCTAAGCGAGCGGCATTTGACAAACGACAGGCCAAAACGCTTAAAGCTCTGAAGACGCTAGAAAAAGAAAGGCCAGACGTTACCATCGTCTATCCTCATGATGCGCTTTGCTCGCAAAGCGCCTGCTCAGTGGTAGAAGGGAAAAGGCCGCTTTATACCGATGATGATCACCTGAGCAATCTTGGTGTTGACATCATCTTGCCCGATATCATCGCGGCAATGCGTTCAAGCCATAGCGCACTGAATTAGCGCGCATCGCGTCGCGCAAAACACGCTTCAAGATCTGCGATGCGCGCGTCCCGTTCGGCCAACAGGTCAGCTACCTTGTCGGCATCTATCTTGCGAGGAATATGCTGCGGACAATTGACATCCCATGCGATTAGATCAAACAGAATAACGCGTTCAGGCCGCCCCTTGCTCCCCGCCATCTTGAGCCGATCCAGCAAAGCTTCGTCATCTTCTACCACACTGGCTGTACCCCAGAGCTTGATGCGTCGTGCTTCTTGGTAGTCGATTAAAAACAGATAGGCTTGTTGGTTCTCTGAAAGATTGCCCAGCGTGATATATTGCCTATTGCCAGCCAGATCGGCAAAAGCAATACAGGTATCGGTAAGCACTTGGAGAAACCCTGCAGGTCCACCCCGATGCTGAATATAGGGCTGGCCCTGAGCATTGGCGGTGCCAAGGAAAAAGCTCGTCTGCTGCGATATGAAACGTTCCAGCTCTGGCGTAACCAGATCGCACCATGGTCGTTTTTGCTCCATACGGGCATAGAGTTCTCGCGAGCCCTTCGCCTCTTGCGTAGCTTTTACCGCGTGGGAAAAAGCTACATCACTAGGTGTGAAACCATGGGGTTTCATTTCATAGCCCCAGCGCACTAAGGGATGGATGATCATCAGGCCGCCGCCCCAAGGGCCAACGGAAAAGACGATCCGCTTCCTTGATCGTTAAGTCATTGATGCAGGCAAAGCGCACGGCCATCAGTCCTTCTTCATCGAATTCCCAATTCTCATTGCCGTAAGAGCGCGTCCATTGGCCAGATTTATCTTGCCATTCATAGGCAAACCGCACAGCAATCCGGTTACCCTGAAAGGCCCAGAGCTCCTTGATCAGACGGTAATCCAGCTCTTTGCTCCATTTTTCAGACAGGAAGGAGACAATTTCTGCACGTCCATTGAGAAATGTGCTGCGATTACGCCAGCGGCTCTCCGGCGTATAAGCAAGCGAAACCGCTTCGGGGTCGCGGCTGTTCCAGGCATCTTCGGCCAGACGGACTTTGCGAACGGCATCATTGCGCGAAAACGGGGGAAGGGGTGGTCGGCTCATGAGAAACTCCTCAAGCGAGATAATGAGAATAGGGAGAGGAAAAAAGGCGACGAACACAGGGAACGCCGCCAGTTGGGCACCGATTAGGCGGCGACGCCTTCTGCCACGGGGAAGTCGATCTCTGTTTTGGCGACTTCGTTGAGATAGTTGGTCCAGAGATTGAACGCCACATGCAGGACAATTTCGATAACTTGCGCATTATCGTAGCCAGCAGCGCGGACGGCGGCCAGATCGGCATCAGCAATGTGACCACGGTTTTTGGCAACAGCCAAAGCAAAGACGATAGCGGCGTTTGCCTTTGCGTCAGTGGAGCGCCCCTGACGGTTTGCCGCAATCTCTTCGGCTGGCAACTTGGCAATGTTGATTGCCAGATAGGTATGGGCGGAGAGGCAATAGCCACAGCCGTTAAACTCGGAAATCGCGAGCGCAATCCGCTCACGAGTAGCCGCGGGCAACTGCCCTTTGCCCAACGCGCCGAAAAGACCAAGATAGCCTTCAAGAGCAGCAGGGTTTACCCCTGCAAGGCGAAACAGGTTCGGCGCGCTGCCCAACTGCTTGGTCACTTGCTCAAGAAGAGGGCGAGATGCTTCAGGGGCTGCATCAATGGTGGATGGATACGGTATGCGAGACATGTTTGTTTCTCCGTTGTTTGTATCTCGTTTGCTTTCGATGCAGTCAAAATAGGGGTTCCAAAATTTTTGATAAGACGATAAAATTGGAAGGAAACCTTCCGGAATTTGGAAACATGTCTGATCGCCTTGATGCCATGTCTGTTCTTATTGCCGTTGTTGATGCGGGCAGTCTTTCTGCGGCCGCACGCAGTCTCGGTTTGCCGCTCACCACGGTTAGCCGCCGGATATCTGACCTTGAAACCCGTATCGGCACCACCATCCTCAACCGGTCGGCCCGAGGCTTGACTGTGACCGATCAGGGCACAGCCTATGTGGCGGCCTGTCGCCAAATTCTTGAGGAAGTTGATGAAGCAGAGCGAACCGCGGCTGGGGAGTTTTCTGAACCCAAGGGGCTATTGACACTGACGGCCCCGATTGTTTTCGGGCGCTTGCATATATTGCCGGTGCTGACAGATTTTCTGTCGTCTTACCCGGATGTGACTGCGCGCCTTGAGCAAACGGATCGCAGGGTCAATCTTCTGGAAGAACATATAGATGCGGCCATCCGCATTGGTCATTTGCCAGACAGCAGCTTGCGCGCGCGCCGGTTGGGCGAGGTGCGGCAAGTGGCCTGTGCGAGCCCCTCATATTTGCAAAAACATGGACATCCGCAATCACCAGACGAACTTAGCGACCATTCCTGCATCACATTTGAAAATCTGATGCCCTCAGAGCGCTGGACATTCGGTTCAAACAAGACTGTAAGACAGGTGCCGGTCAACACCCGCCTCAGCGTCAACACAGCCGAAGCCGCAATCGAAGCCGCCGCTTCCGGCTTGGGCATAACGCGTGTTCTATCCTATCAAGTGACCAAAGCCGTCAAAGAAGGCCGGTTGGAAGTCATATTCAGGGAAGATGAGCCTCAGCCATGGCCCGTCAATATTATCTATCGCGGACGACCGGTGCCGCAAAAGCTGCGTAGTTTCATAGACTTCGCTTCGCCGCGCTTGCGCAGCGTCCTGAGTTAAGTCACCACACAACAAAAAGTTGCAACAAGCAGACTTCTTCCGGCGTGGCCATGCGTTCGTATATTGCAGCAAGCCGCGACGTCTCGTCTCAACGGATACAAAAGGATACCATAGGATAAGATTTGCGACTTGTACAAAGGCTCAACCACAAGCTACTTTCAAGATGTTGAATTAAAGCAATATCTGTCCCGATTCTTCCCCGTTTCGAAAGCGCCATGAGCCTCGCCATGAACATTCTGAAAAAGACTCTTGTTCTTCCGCCGATCTTGTTAGCAATCGCTCTTTTCATGTTTTTCAGCCAAGCGGCCAAGCCTCCACGGGCAGCAACCGATAAGCAGGAGAAAGCAACGCCGGTCAAAGTCATCGCAGCCAAGACCGTCACAGCAATTCCTTCCATATCGGGATTTGGCAAGGTGCAGCCCAGCCGCACATGGGATGCTGTGGCGCAAGTTGCAGGTCCGGTAATCTGGACCTCGGAAAAACTCCGTGACGGTTTGCTCATTGCAGCAGGAACCAGTCTCCTTCGTATAGATGAGCGCGAATATGACCTAACGCTAGCTCAGATCGATGCCCAAAGTGACTCCCTTGATGCCAAGGACGAAACAACCAAGGCGTCTCTGAAAATCGAGGAACGCTCTCTAGCTTTGCTCAAGGAAGATCTGGCCCGCAAAACAGAATTGCTGTCACGCGGTTCAGCATCCCAATCGATCGTTGACACAGCAGAGCGGGCGCTGCTAACGCAAGATGCTAAAGTGCAGTCTCTATCGAGCACACTCAAATTGAACGAGGCTGAACGCAAGGTGCTGCTGCGACAGCGCGAAATCGCGGCACTCAACCGGGAGCGCACCGAACTAAAAGCCCCCTTTGACGTGCGGCTCGACAGCGTTGATATCGCTGTTGGCCAATATGTCAATAAAGGCCAGCAGCTCTTCTCGGGGGACGGCATAGCCGTTGCTGAAATCGTTGCACAATTCCCCATTGGCGCTCTTAATCCGCTATTTGGCAAAGCAGGCGAGGAGGGGTCTCCATTGGATGCCCTTGCAGATGGTGGCGGCCTATCCCAGCGGCACGATACCTTGAAAGCCAAGGTTATTCTGCGCACTCCAAAAAGAAATATCCAGTGGGATGCCAAGGTCGACCGCGTTTCAGCTGTCATGAACCCCAAGACCAGAACCCGCGGCATCGTATTGACCGTTACAGACCCATATGGACAGGCAACGCCAGGCCAGAAGCCTCCTTTGGTCAAGGACACTGCCGTGGAAGTCATCCTTCAGGGGCAACCCAAGAAAGACAAGATTGCAGTTCCCGCATCAGCCATTCGCAAAGGCACAGTGATGGTTGTGGATGCTGAAAAACGTCTGCATTTCAAGCCGGTCAAGGTGGCATATATTCAGGGCGACATCGCGGTTCTGATGTCAGGTCTTGAGCCAAATGACAAGGTGGTCGTTTCAGACCTGCCAGCACCGGTGGATGGCATGCTCGTTGGCCCCAAACCCGACAAGAAACTTCTCGAGCGCGTGATGGCTGAAGCCTCCGGCAAAGCGTCTAGCGAGGGGAACAAATAGTCATGATCCGCTATTTCGCCAAACATCCCACGGCAGCCAACCTGCTGATGGTCGGTATTCTGCTGATCGGTATTCTGGCTTTGCCAAAACTGCAACGCGACACTTTCCCTGCGACAGATCCCACCCAGGTAGAGGTGCGTGTCAGCTATCCTGGCGCTACGGCACTGGATGTTGAAGAAGCCGTCTGCCTGCGCTTTGAAGAAGCGCTCGGCGTTATCCCCGACAAGCTGGAAATGACCTGCGAAGCCCGAGAAAACCTCGCTATCTCAGTCGTGACCATGATCGAAGGACGCGATTTTGATACCTTCTACAACGATATCAAAAGCGAGATTGAAGCCATCACCGGATTTCCGGCCAATGTAGAACGCCCCACCGTTACCAAGATGGAGCGGACCGCAACAATCTCCACCATCGCCATCACGGGCATCGAAGATCCGGGTGCCCTGTTTGCCTACGCCGACAAGGTACTTTCGCGGGTGATGCGTAACAAGCAGATAGCGCAAGCCACCATGAAGGGCTTTGCCGATCCTTTGATTGACATTCGGGTATCCGAGACAGCCCTGCGTGATCTGGGCCTGAGCATCACTGATGTGGCCAACGCCATCAAGGCGCAGAGCGTTGACCTGCCTGCGGGTACACTTGAAACAAAGAGTGGCGATCTGGTGCTGCGTTATGCGGACCAGAGGCGAAAACCACGCGAATTTGCCGAACTCGTCATCAAGAGCGCCGAAGATGGCGGCATCGTTCGCCTTAAAGACATCGCCACCGTCGCCAAAACCTTTGAATTTGCGGAGGACAAAGTCACTTTCAACGGTCAGCGCGCCGCTCTGATTGAAATCGCCAAGACGCCCAATCAGGATACCCTGAAGATCAAGGCTCTCATTGATACCATTCTGGAAAGCGAACGCGCCAGTGCCCCTCCAGGCGTCAACCTCGACATCTCTCAGGATGTATCACCGAATATCGTCGACCGCCTGCGTATCCTGACTGACAACGGCATACAGGGGCTCGTTCTCGTGTTCCTGACCATGTGGATTTTCTTCTCCCTGCGTTACAGCTTCTGGGTAGCCATGGGGCTGCCAGTCTCCTTCCTTGGTGCAATCTTCGCTATGCAAGGGCTGGGCTATACGCTCAACACCATGACCATGGTGGGACTCATCGTCTCCACCGGCCTCTTGATGGATGACGCCATCGTCATATCGGAAAATATCGGCGCCCGTCTCAAACGGGGCGAGAACGAACTGGAAGCCGCCGTAAACGGCACCAAACAGGTGTTACCAAGCGTTATTTCTTCTTTCCTGACGACAATCCTCATTGTTGGCCCTCTGGCCCTCATGGCAGGAAAAATCGGCGCCGTGCTCAAGGTTCTCCCGGTCATTCTCGTCATCACGCTGGCAATCAGCCTCATCGAGGCTTTCCTGATCCTGCCATCGCATCTTTATCACTCGCTCAAGAACCAGGGCAGCCGAAAGCAATCCCGTTTTCATGCCGCTTTCGAGCGAGGCTTTGAGCGCTTTAGAACCGGTATTTTCGGCCCGATGATCGATTGGGCCGTGAGTTGGCGTTATCTTACAACAGGCGTCATCATTGCGTTGCTGATCCTCTCCTTTGGGGCCTTCTCCAGCGGGATGCTTAAATTCCGGTCCTTTCCAAATCTGGAGAGCGACACGATTCAAGCCCGTATCCTGATGCCTCAGGGGACGCCACTCTCGGAGACCGAGCAGGCGGTGCAGCAGGTCGTCAAAGCGCTTGATAAAGTCAACGCGGATTTCGCCCCCATGCAGAAAGATGGAAAGGATCTGGTGAATAACGTCCTTGTCTATTACGGGATCAACGCGGACGCCAACGAGAAGGGGCCCCATCTGGCAACCATCAGTGCCGACCTTCTGCGTGCGCAAGATCGAGAAGGGTCTCTTCAGGAGATGCTCTCCAAATGGCGCAAATATACCGGTCCCGTACCGGGTAGCCTTGCCATGAAATTCACCGACAAGGAGCGCGGAGTGGCTGGCAACGCCATCGACATCCGTCTGCGCGGCAGCAATCTTGAACAGATCAAGCAAGCTGGCAACGACCTCAAGGCCTTCCTTTATAATTACGAAGGCGTGGTAGATGTGTTGGATGATCTGCGCCCCGGCAAGCCTGAATATATCGTCAAACTGCATGATGACGCCGGAGGCCTAGGCCTAACGGCCAAATCCGTCTCAGAAGAGCTCAGAGCAATCGTGCAGGGCAATACAGGGTTGGAGATCCAGACGGGTCGCTACGGCGTTGATGTGCGCGTCAGGCTGGCGGAAGGCGCCATAGACAGCCGGGGAGGAATCAATTCCATCTATGTCACCGCAGCCGATGGATCAAAAATCCCTCTCTCAACCGTTGCCGATGTTACCGAAAGCCGTGGCTATGCCCGCATCAACCGGGTCGACGGACTACGCACTGTCACAATCCAAGGGTCCATCAAGCCCAAAGTGGTCAATGCGCGCGAATTGATGATGGAAGTGAAAACCAAGTTCGTACCGCAGTTGAAAAAGAAATATCCAGCCGTAAGCGTCGCCTTCAATGGACAGGGTAAGGAAGCAGCTACGACCGGCAGCTCGCTTCTCACCAACTTCTATATCGGACTGGCGTTCGTCTTCATCCTGCTCAGCTTCCAGTTTCGTAGCTATGTCTTGCCCATTGTGGTGCTGGCAGCGATTCCCCTGGGAGCCATCGGCATGGTAATCGGCCATCTTCTCATGGGGCTGGATGTCTCCATACCTAGCCTTGTGGGATTGGCGACACTCTCCGGCGTCGTAGTCAACAATTCTATCCTGCTGGTATCCTTCATCCATGAGGAGATGGCAGCAGGGCACGACCCCTTGCAGGCCACCAAGCAGGCGGCCAAGGCCCGTTTGCGTGCTGTGGTGATGACATCGCTGACCACTATTGCAGGATTGTTGCCACTGCTCTCAGAGACGAGCACACAGGCGCAATTCCTCATCCCTCTGGTCAACAGTCTCGCCTTTGGCTTGCTAACGGCCACCGTGTTGTCGCTTTTCCTTGTGCCGAGCCTCTTCGCCATTCTGACGGACTTCGGATACGGAAAGAAAAAGGCCTGATCACACAATCAAGAGAGGAATCAAAAAGGCCCGTTACTCTAAAGTAACAGGCCTTTAATATGGCTCCCCAGGCCGGACTCGAACCAGCGACCCAGCGATTAACAGTCGCTTGCTCTACCAACTGAGCTACTGGGGAAAACTCTTTTTCGTTGATCCGTTGTTTCCGTCTCAACGTTGGTGAGGTGGTTTCTAATGGAGAGAGCCGCACTTGCCAAGCCCCTTTTTTCATCTTTTTAATTTCTCTTGTGGATCAGTGGAAAAGACAGGGCAACTGTCACAGAAAGCATAAACTCCACTACAGTGCACAGCAGAGCATCAAGGCCACAATTCCGCTGTTTTGCCGTGATGAATTGACAAAAAGAGTAAATTATCAACAACATCACAAAGATTGCCCGCCAGATGATCAGCCCGCAAAAAGAATTTCGCATTGGCCCCAAAACCATAAAAATACCCCAGTCGCCATTTGCCAGAAAGCTCTTGGGCGTGCTTTTGATTCTGGGCGGTATACTCGGATTCTTACCGATCCTAGGATTCTGGATGCTCCCGCTTGGACTACTGATCCTTTCGATCGATTTGCCATTCTTGCGCAAATATCGCAGAAAGATCGCCATCAGGATGGAAAAGCGCAAAAGAAGCCAACTGCTTCCAGCGCATCAGAAAACACAGGAGCAAGATCTGGCATGAAGACGCATTCCGCACGAACGACACTCGTTGTGGGCGGAGCAAGATCTGGCAAAAGCGCATTTGCTCAGACGCTCTGTGAAGACAGTTCCTTCAATCTGATCTATGTGGCAACATCACCGGTTTTTTCTGACGACAAGGAGATGGCGGCACGCATCCAGAAACACAAGGACGACAGAGGCCCTCGCTGGCAAGCGATCGAAGAAGAAATCGCCATTGATCGCGTCGTGAAAGAACACGACAAAGCAGATACTGTGCTTCTAATCGATTGCGCCACTCTATGGCTTAACAATCTGATTTATCATAATTTACCGCTGAAAGACCATGTGAGCGGCTTCCTCGATGCCATGGCAGAAACGCGCGCTCATATTGTTATCGTTTCAAATGAAGTGGGTCAGGGAATTGTTCCATCATCCCCGGAGGTGCGGCAATTCCGCGACCATCAGGGACGTCTGAATCAGCAGTTGGCCGCGGCCTGTGAACGAGTCGTTGAAGTGCGATGCGGCTTACCCCTTCTGCTCAAACCAAACGAACAGCCAAAGCTTGTTCTTTAAGAGGAGGGGCATAGGAAAAGCTCGATACAAGGGCTTGCAGCCTCTAGATCGCCCAGACGCCAAGCAATGCGACGATTACAAACTGGCACTGACAGGCGCGGAAATACAGCTTCAGCGCCAGAGTAATATCATCGGCTCCGATCTGCCGCCTTCCAGAATCATTGACGAATGGCTCATCTACCAACACGCCTTCATAATAGCGAGGGCCGGAGAGGGCAATATCCAGTCTGCGCGCCATGGCGCCTTCTGGCCATCCCGCATTGGGAGAGCGATGGCGCCGTGCATCGGCAAAAAAGCGTGCCCATGGCTGAAACGCAACAGTGCGTGAGCGATGCAGGGAAACAGGCGAGAACAGCAACAGGATCATGGTGATGCGTGCAGGAATGAAATTGAGCACATCGTCAAGCCTTGCTGCCGCCCAACCGAAATAGAGATAGCGTTCATTCCGGTGACCAATCATGCTGTCGGCCGTGTTGACGATTTTATAGCAGATCAGCCCCGGCAGCCCGAACAGCACCAACCAGAAAAGAGGTGCAACGATGCCATCGGAATAGTTCTCCGCAAGGCTTTCTATGGCCGCACGCGTAACACCCGCCTCATCAAGCTTGCTGGTGTCGCGCCCGACAATCATGGAAACAGCAGTGCGTGCACCTGGCAAGTCAGATTGTGAAAGCGGCACGGCGACCCGCTCCACATGCTCATAAAGACTTTTCTGAGCCAGCAGGGTCGATGCAATCACAGCAATCAGAACATACCCAATACCGCCAAGCGTCATCAACCCGAGCTGTATCCCAGTTCCCAGAGCGCAGCCCAGCAAAAGAAGGATGGCTAGGCAAAAAGCCCCCGCCAACCGCCCCGACAAGGCACTTTGGTCCTTGGGGCGATTGAAACGCGTCTCGAAAAAGGAAATAGCTCTACCGAAGAAAACAACCGGATGCGGCATCCGGCGCCATAGCCAATCAGGCTCACCAAAGATCGCATCCAGAAGCAAAGCCAGAAGGACCGAACCTGCGAACAGTCCACCAAATGGAATCACCGATACATAACCTTGCCAAGAGCTTCGTCAAATCGGTTCATCGCTTTCTGATCGATAGGAATACCGAAACGAATATAATCCGAACGATAGTCAAAAATGCGCGACCAAATGTGCATTTCAGCCAGCTTGCGATGAAGGTCGCGTGCATCTTCCTTGATCACCAGACGGAAAAGCGACGTGCCACCCGCGGTGTAGAGGCCGCGTTTATCGAGTACCTTGTCCATAAGCTCGGCTTGAGCCTGAAGCTTTTCACGCTGGCTCTTTTGCCATTCCAGATCACTCAGCGCCTGAGTGCCAACACGCAGGGCAGGGGTGGAAACAGCCCAAGGGCCCAGCATATCGCGAATCTTGCTAATCTGGACTTCATGCCCCATGAGGAAGCCGAGCCTGATACCGGAAAGGCCGAAGAATTTGCCAAAGGAGCGCAGAATGACGCAGTTTGGCATTTCTGCCAGATGCGGCATTACGCTCAACTGTGGATTTACATCGGCAAAAGCTTCATCAACGATGAGCAGCCCCCGTTGGCGATGCAACTTGCTCGCCAATTCAACCAGCAACTCAGCGTCCAGCGTCCGACCATCGGGATTGTTCGGGTTGCAAACCAGCAGGCAATCACCAGGGAAGAATTCCTTCGGCACTTCATTGACCATCGCTACATCGACACCTGCACGCGCCATGGCGCGCTGATGCTCAGAATAGGTCGGACCGAGAATAAGGCAACTCTGGTTGGTTCCCAATAGCACCGGCATGGACTGAATAAGAGACTGTGTTCCAGGAGAAGCGACAATCGACACTTCATCGGGCACATTGTAAGCCATACGCGCAGCTGCCAGACAATCGACCAGATCCGCTTGTGTCGGAAGACAACCAATTGAATCCAGTGCAGAATCTCTATTAAACGGATAAGACACGTGGTTGATACCAGCAGATAGATCCAGCCAACCTTCCCGTGTTCCACCATATCGGTTCATCGCAGCGGACAGATCGCCCCCATGCATCATAATGTTGTCGTCGCTGGCTACCATAATCCAAGCCCCAAATTGTTCGGCAATTGAGACTAACGCATAGACCTTTTGGCCATGGGATGCAAACCCAAACGGGCTTTTGAGCAACCGTTCGGATTGATATGACCAGAATAATTGCCAATGCCAAATTGATTTAAGAAACCATCAAAATCATAGCATTTACAAATAAGGCGCACCCATTGCGTTAACTTTTGCACCCCAACCCAACATGGTGGTCCAATAGATGCGATTATATTCAATTTTGAAACAATAAAAGCTGCCAAAGTCAACCTTGCAAGAGGTGACAACATAACAAACGAAAACACACTAACAATCTGAAATAACGTTCATTTTTAAAATCTCAAAACAATAGGGACTTGAGAAATTCTCTATTTACTGAAAGGACATTTCATTCCGTATGAAAATGCAATTTTGTGCAAGTTTTATTCAATTTCACCCACAACTGGAGGTCACATTTTATTAATAAACCCTGTGCAAAATACTGGCCACATTGCCCCCACCAGCCAAGGGAGTTTTCTGGTGACTTGCACTGAACATCGCCGCCTGCAGGAACTGAAGCGCTATGCGATTCTGGACACGGAACCAGAAGAAACGTTTGATCGCATCACACGCTTGACCAGAGATTTGCTCGATACGCCAATCGCTCTCATTTCCCTTGCAGACGAAAACCGCCAATGGTTTAAATCCAAACAGGGGCTCCATCTTGATGAGGCCACCAGAGAAGGATCATTCTGCGCTGTCGCATTGGAAAGCGGCCACCCTCTCGTTGTTGAAGATTCATTGCTGGATGATCGTTTCAAAGATTCAGACATCGTACAGGGTCCGCACAAGATCCGCTTTTATGCAGGTGTCCCTTTGACGTCGCCTTCGGGCCATCATCTCGGCGTCCTTTGCATCATGGACCACAAGCCACGCAAGCTTACTCGTGATCAACTGGCCAATCTTTATGATATGGGGCGCGTTGTGATCGACGAAATCGAACTCAGATCACTGGCAACATTCGATTGCCTGACCGGACTGCAACAAAGACAGGGCTTTTGGCTCAAAGCGCGCCAGGAACTGGAACGTTCAAAACGATATGATTCCGACCTGAGCCTGATCCTCTTCGACATTGATCGCTTCAAGAAAGTGAATGATACCTATGGCCATGCGGCAGGAGACAGGGTTTTGCAGCAGATCGCCGATATCTGTCGCAGTCAGATACGCGCCTTTGATACACCGGCTCGCTTTGGAGGCGAAGAGTTCACAATATTGCTGCCCCAAACAGAGATAAATGACGCCTTCCAGATAGCGGAACGAATCCGCACATGTATAGCCAATATGCCAACCCACTATTGTAATAAGGATATCTCCGTTACCACCAGCTTCGGCGTTGCGTCGCTCAACACGAGCAATGTTTATTCTGTCACCGAATTGTTACGCATCGCGGATAAATGTCTATATCAGGCAAAAAGCAAAGGCCGGAACAGAACCGTTACAATAGCAGCGTGAGTTCTCCCTCTCGGGTAGACGCAAACTGCATAACATAAAAGAAGAGAGCGAACGCTACGGCAAGCAAGACCCTGGGACCTACTTTAACAAACCCATATAAACGTCTGAATTGTCATAAAGAGTTGGAGGCTCGAGCCGGAATCGAACCGGCGTACACGGATTTGCAATCCGCTGCGTCACCACTCCGCCATCGAGCCATCCGAGCGTTTGTGGTGGAAGGTGCATAGCAAATGGCCATTGATGTCTCAAGTCCAAATCCACGACATTTTTGACATTTTTGATAACACCCCCAGAAATTTTATCTCCCGACACCGAAAGTCATACGCCTTTAAGTATATATACAGCCTTTGCCCTTGCCACGACGCCATCAGAGCGATATTGAAATTGAAAGAAATACGTCTTCCCACGGAAGCGATAGCGCCATTCTAAGCGCCCGAGGCCTCCATCTGGAGTGGCCTGTGAACCGTGAAGCGATGAGGAGTTCGGAAAATGATCCAGTTCGATCAAGCGCGGCGTAACATGGTGGACAATCAGATCCGCACAACCGATGTCACGTCCTACGCTATTCTGAAAGCCTTCCTTTCAGTGCCGCGAGAAAAGTTTGTTCCAGACAATAAACGGGATTTGGCGTATTCGGACGCAGATATCCGCATCTCGAATACGCGCGTGATGACGCAACCATCTCCTTTGGCAAAAATGCTGCAACTGGCCGACATAAAACCAGACGACCTCGTTCTGATCATCGGCTCTGGCTCTGGCTACACGGCCGCAATCGCATCCTGGCTCTCCAATACGGTTGTCGCCGTGGAAAGCGATGAGGCGCTGGCGTCAGCCGCAGAGGCTGCCATTTCGGATCTGGGATATGACAATGTCGCGGTGATTCCGGGCGATGTAAAAGAAGGCGTTCCTTCCGAAGGCCCTTATGATGTCATATTCATCAATGGCACAGTGGAAGAGGTCCCCCATTCACTCCTCATGCAGTTGAAAGAGGGGGGGAAACTTGTAGCGGCCAAGGGCGATAAAAACATGGCAGAGGCAGTGCGTATCTTGCGCAAGGGAGACAGCTTTTCCAGCATTTCCGCCTTTGATACCAATGCACCAGTGCTGCGAGAATTCCAGAAGCCGCAAGCCTTTCATTTCTAAGCGCAATCACCTGATAGTCACTTCATAATGACTCGGTATCAGAATCAGACATTAAGAGCAGAAATGACTGCTTTCAGTATCTTGAAAGAATATTTCCACGAGGAAATCTCTCAGCTTCCACAATATGATACACATGCATGACATCATTGTGCGACAAAATAGTGGCTACATCTTTACCGCACCGTTTCTTAAAGTGTTGCAATAAAGCTGTATTCACATTTTTTTAAGAGAATCGAACGACTGACCTCTAGGAATACATTTGTCTTCCTATTATGGTCCTCGACAAAAGAACATCCAAGTATCGACATGGTGAGGCTACCCATGTCGAAAATTCATTTAGGAGTATTGGTGTGGCTAGGCTTCGGACAATTTCGCTATGTGCTTTAACTGCACTGCTATGCAACGTGCATGGTGCTTCTGCTGAAAATCTTTCAAACGCATTGTCGCTTGCATATAGCAACAACCCGACGCTCAACGCGGCGCGCGCTGGTCTGCGCGCAACCGACGAGAATGTACCTCAGGCGCTAGCTGGCTATCGCCCGACCATTACAGGGACAACTTCTGCCCAGCGCAGTTGGACAAATTCCGAATTCCGTTCAGGGTATCTGGAAAACAGCCAAACCAATACGCTCAACATGGTGCTCCAGGTCCAGCAAATTCTTTATCGTGGCAATCGCACCAAGAATGGTGTAAAGCAGGCTGAAGCTGCCATTGAAGCAGCAAGAGAAAGCCTCAAAAGCACCGAACAGTCCGTTTTGCTCGAAGTAGCCACAGCTTATATGGACATCTTGCAGAATCAGGCCATTCTCGAGCTTCGCAAGCAGAATGTTGCTTTCCTGAGAGAGCAGGCACGGTCCGCAAGAGATCGTTTCGCCGTTGGTGAAACCATCAATACCGACGTTAATCAGGCAGAGGCAAGTCTCGCAGCAGCAATCTCCATGGTGCATGCCGCTGAAGCCAATCTGACTGCAAGCCGCGCAACCTACGAACAGCTGGTCGGAAAAAAGGCCGGCACATTGGTTGCAGGCTACTCAGTCGACAACCTTTTCCCTAAATCTTTGAATGCAGCTGTCAATCAAGGTCTTTCCCAACATCCGGCTATTCGCTCAGCAACCTACAACGTTGATGTATCCGAGTTGGCTGTAAAGATCGCAGAAGGCGCGTTGCTTCCCACCGTTTCGGTAACGGGGCAGGCCGGCCGAAGCTGGTCGAACAACAACAACAACGCCAACATTGACGGCGCGACCAATAGCGCCTCCATCACCGGCAACATCAGCATTCCGCTTTACTCTGGCGGCGCCAACCATTCAGCCGTTCGTCAGGCCAAGGAAAGTCTCGGTCAGGCGCGCATCCAGCTGGACTTGGCGCGTGCGCAGGTTCGTGCAGGTATCGCGTCAGCATGGGCCGGGCTGCAGGCGAGCATCCCGTCCATCACAGCCGCTCAGGCACAGGTTAAGGCAGCACGCCTAGCCACACAGGGTGTGATCGAAGAACAGAAGGTTGGCCAGCGTACACTGCTCGACGTTCTCGACCAGCAAGAGGACCTGATCTCGGCCCGCATCGCTTTGGTTCAGGCACAACATGATCGCATCGTAGCCTCCTTTGCTGTTGCCTCAGCAACCGGCAACCTTTCAGCCTCCAATCTGAAGCTAAAAGTACAGCGCTACGATCCGACCGAGCATTACAACGCTGTTCGTGATAAATGGGTTGGCTTGCGCACCCCTGACGGGCGATGAGCACCCCCTCAATCAGATCATGAATAAAATACAGACGAAAGCCGGCTCCTTGTCGGCTTTCACGTTTTGGTAGGCCTGAGGCCAAATTGATCGCTACCCAAAGCAAGTATTTCAGAAGCGTTCAGTCAATTCGCATGAGCGAGAAGAGCAGGATTGCGGGGAAATTAACGTATATTTCCTTCACTCCACATCTCATTGATGCTTTTTTGCGGAACAGATTTCAACAAATTGACAAACACTCTATAGTTAAAGGATGGGCGAATCATGTTCACGGCGGAACATGTACGCTCTATGACCTGTTTGTCGTTAGTTTCGGGTGAGGCCATGTCAAATTCCAGTGCAGCTCAAGAACCTTCCATGGAGGAGATTCTCGCTTCCATCCGCAGGATTATCTCGGATGAAGAAGCTGCTATCGGAGATGAAGCAACTCCGGCAAAAGAGCCAGAGGCTGATCCCGACGAAGCCATGAGTCAGGAAGCGCTCGACGCCCTGTTTGATGAGCCTGCACCTCAGCCGGAACCGGAAGAAGAGGAAGAGGAAGAAGCCCCCAAGGAAGAGGACGTTCTTGAGCTTTCTTCCGAATGGCAGGAATCCGACTTTGTCGAACCTCAAGAAGACGATGTCATGTTCGCCAATGCAGAACAGGCAGCCAAGCCCCCTGAGCCAGAGGAAACGGCCCCGCTTGAGGATATCGTCAATCAGAAGCTGGAAGAGGCTGTACCTGAAGCTCTTCAGTCCGCCTTCAATTCCGCCCCGATGCCTGAAGGGCCATTGCCGAACATCGAGCGCGGCGCACCTTTGGTTTCCGATGACACATCACAGAAGGTCACCAGCGCCTTTGGCGATCTGACCCACACGATCCTGAATAGCAATTCGCGCACAATAGAAAATGTCGTTGAGGATATGTTGCGCCCGATGCTCAAGGCTTGGCTCGACCAGAATCTGCCTGTTATGGTGGAACGTCTGGTGCGTGCGGAAATCGAACGAGTGTCCAGGGGCGAGCAGCATTACCGCTGATCGCCCGCACCAACTCCTTCACAATCGTCTCAAAACTCCCCCAATTGCGTGTTTTTGTCATAAAAATTGCGCCCATAGCACGAAGTTTGACCAGTTCGTCCTGCAAATGGTTGACAGCTTTGGGGGAATGGGATTTACACCATAACCGATACAGTTTTCGTACCGACCAGCGCGCTGTCGTAGCTCTGCTTGTGTCGGTTCAAGCCTCAGAATGACAGATCTGCAAGCGAACGCGCTGGACGATCTGCAATATGGATGTGCAATGCTTGAAAAAACTTTTGATGCGGCGACCGTAGAGCCGCGCCTTTATGATGAATGGGAAAAAGCCGGCGCATTCAAAGCCGGCGCTGGCAAGAAGGATGGACAGGACAGCTTCTCCATCGTCATCCCACCGCCGAACGTCACCGGCTCGTTGCACATGGGACATGCCCTGAACAATACTCTTCAGGATGTCATGATCCGCTATCACCGCATGAAGGGACAGGATGTCCTCTGGCAACCGGGTATGGACCATGCCGGCATCGCAACTCAGATGGTTGTCGAACGCCAGTTGGCCGCCAACAACGAGCCTGACCGCCGCTCCATGGGCCGCGAAGCCTTTGTTGATCGCGTCTGGCAGTGGAAGGGCGAATCCGGAGGCACTATCTTCAACCAGCTGCGTCGCCTTGGTGCCACTGCTGACTGGTCTCGCGAACGCTTTACCATGGACGAGGGCCTCTCCAAGGCCGTTCAGAAGGTTTTCATTCAGCTTTACAATGAAGGCCTGATCTACCGTGGCAAACGTCTGGTCAACTGGGACCCGAAATTTGAAACCGCGATTTCCGATCTCGAAGTCGAGAATAAGGAAGTCGACGGCCATATGTGGCACTTCAAATATCCGCTCGCAGGTGGTGAAACCTACACCTATGTCGAGAAGGATGAAGACGGCAACGTTCTCTTCACCGAAGAACGCGACTATATCTCCATTGCGACGACCCGTCCTGAAACCATGCTGGGCGACGGCGCCGTTGCGGTTCATCCGTCCGATGAGCGCTATGCACCGATCGTTGGCAAGCTCTGTGAAATCCCTGTTGGACCGAAAGAGCATCGCCGCCTGATCCCGATCATTCGTGACGAATATCCCGATCCGGACTTTGGCTCTGGTGCCGTTAAAATCACCGGCGCGCATGATTTCAACGACTATCAGGTTGCCCGACGCAACAAGATCCCTTGCTACCGTCTGATGGACGTACAGGCAGGCATGCGTGCCGATGGCGCCCCTTATGCCGAATGCGCGGCCAAAGCGCTGGAAATCGCCAAGACCGGCGAATTGCCTGGCGAACGCGCAGTGGATGAAATCAACCTCGTTCCTGACGAATATCGTGGCTTGGATCGCTTCGAAGCCCGCAAGCAGATTGTTGACGCCATCAACGCTGAAGGCCTTTGCGTTTTCGCCAAGGATGAAGAAGGCAACGACGTTCCTTTCGTTGAAAACAAGAAGATCATGCAGCCCTTCGGCGACCGCTCCGGCGTTGTCATTGAACCAATGCTAACCGACCAGTGGTTTGCTGACGCCAAGACACTGGCCGGTCCGGCGATCGACTCGGTCAGGGAAGGGCGCACCAAGTTCGTTCCGCAGAATTGGGAAAAGACCTATTTCGAGTGGATGGAAAATATCGAACCATGGTGTATTTCCCGTCAGCTCTGGTGGGGCCATCGCATTCCGGCCTGGTTCGGCCCGGATGATCACATCTTTGTTGCCCATGATGATGCAGAAGCCGCCGAACAGGCCAAGGCGCATTATGGCAAGGATGTAGAGCTGAAGCGCGACGAAGACGTGCTGGACACCTGGTTCTCCTCGGCGCTGTGGCCATTCTCAACCCTTGGCTGGCCTGACAAGACACCTGAGCTGGAACGCTATTACCAGACCGACGTTCTGGTTACCGGCTTTGATATCATCTTCTTCTGGGTTGCCCGCATGATGATGATGTCCATGCACTTCATGAAGGAAGAGCCGTTCCACACCGTTTATGTTCATGCGCTGGTGCGCGATGAGCATGGCGCCAAAATGTCCAAATCCAAAGGCAACGTCATCGATCCGCTCGATCTGGTTGACGAATATGGTGCGGACGCCGTTCGCTTCACCCTGACGGCCATGGCCGCACAGGGGCGCGACATCAAGCTGGCCACCAGCCGCGTTGCAGGCTACCGCAACTTCGGCACCAAGCTTTGGAACGCAACCCGTTTCACCCAGATGAATGGCTGCGAACGCACCGCTGATTTTGATCCGTCTACCGTTAAGGAAACAGTCAACCAGTGGATCGTTACCGAGTTGGCCAAAGCCGCAAAAGACGTGTCTGACGCCATTGAATCCTATCGCTTCAATGATGCAGCCAACACGCTTTATCGCTTTGTCTGGAACCTTTATTGCGACTGGTATATCGAGCTTTCCAAACCTGTTCTGCAGGCAGAAGGCGAGAGCGCAGCCAAGAGCGAAACACAGGCCTGTGCGGCTTGGGTTCTGGACCAGATCTGTCTGCTTCTGCATCCGATTATGCCATTCATCACGGAAGAGCTCTGGGCAGAAACCGGCAAAACCGGTCCGGCTCGCAAGGGTCTGCTCATTCTGGAAGACTGGCCGAGCTATGACATCAAGGACACAGGCGCAGCTGATGACATCAACTGGCTTGTCGACATGATCACCGCCATTCGGTCTATCCGCTCTGAGATGAATATCAAGCCGTCTACCCAGCTCAAGCTTGAAGTTGTTGGTGCATCAGATGAAACCAAGGCCCGCCTTGCAGCTCATGATGCTATCATCAAACGTCTGGCACGGGTTGAGGACATCAAGGTTTCTGAAGCAGTGCCGCAAGGCTCAGCTCAGGTTGTTGTTCATGAAGCAACCATTGCGCTGCCACTGGCAGGCATCATCGATCTGGATGCGGAAAAGGCTCGTCTCGAAAAAGACCTCGACAAGATCGCCAAGGTCGCCGAAAAATTCGAGAAGAAGCTGGGCAACGAGAAGTTCGTTGCCAACGCTCCGGCAGAGATTGTTGAAGAGCAGAAAGCCAAACTGGCCGAGCAAAATGAACTGAAAGCCAAGGTTCAGGAAGCCCTCGACCGCATTTTGGCCGCTCTCTAGAGCTTGGTCGCACGCGACACGAATTGAAACCCCGTCAGCATCCGCTGGCGGGGTTTTCTATATCCCTTGTTTGAATTGAGTAGCAGGGAAAAAAGGCGTAGACTCAGATTGTAAGGCCCATCAAATGCACCTTAACACTGGGAGGATTTAATGTCTGACTGGGTCATCAAGGGATATGATTGCGCCGAAGAGTTCTACTCCAGATCCTTCAGGCGGATGGAACAGAGCCAGGTGGAGCATCTTTTAAGAAAGCTCTATGAACAAACACTTCCCATCAACGACAGGACACGCTACGCAATGAGTGAAGATGCTTCCTTCATCGTTACGCACCCTGACCGCATCGGCAAGACAATGACCATCGGCTCCGAACTTCGTTTCATCGCACAGAGAATAACCCACTAGCGCCAAACATAGGGCTCTCAGCCTCTACGAAATCTGCACACCCTTGGCGCCAGCGAGATCCTGAATAAACTGCCAGGCCACACGGCCTGAGCGGGATCCGCGTGTCGTTGCCCATTCCAAAGCAGACGCGCGCAACTCATCTGCACCCACCTTGATACCATATTCAGTCACATAGCCCTCAACCATCGCCAGATAGTCATTCTGCGAGCAATTGTGGAACCCTATCCAGAGCCCGAAACGATCGGAGAGGGATACCTTCTCCTGTACAGCCTCACTCGGGTTGATCGAGGTTGAGCGTTCATTCTCGATCATGTCCCGTGGCATCAAATGGCGCCGGTTCGAGGTCGCATAAAACAACACATTACCCGGACGACCTTCGATACCCCCGTCCAAAACCGCCTTGAGTGACTTATAGGCCGTTTCGCCAGTGTCAAACGATAGGTCATCACAGAAGAGAATGCAGCGCTCTTCATGTTCTCTGAGGATATTCATCAAGATAGGCAGGCTATCGATATCCTCGCGTGCAATCTCTATCAGCTTGAGGGCAGTGGTCTTGCCTTCCAGCTCTTTATTGACCGCCGCATGACAGGCCTTAACAAGCGAACTTTTACCCATGCCGCGCGCACCCCAGAGCAGGGCATTGTTGGCAGGTAAGCCCTTGGCAAACCTCTGGGTATTTTCAAGGATCATATCGCGGTTGCGATCCACCGCCTTGAGGAGAGAAAGGTCCACTCGGTTCACCTTGCTGACCGCTAGCAAATGCGGCACTGGATCTGCATGCCAGACAAAAGCATCCGCCGCCCCAAGATCCGCATCTTCGGGAATAGGGGGCACGGCACGCTCGATGCTGGCGTGGATGTCCTTCAGAATTGCGGCAATATCAGCAAGTGTTTTTGCAGTCATGAAACCGGAGTCTCCGTCTTTTGTCGCCCTGTGCCAACTTAGGTGCAGAAAAACAGCAATAAAGGCTGACTTCACCCTTTCCCTTTGCACAAAGGATCATTATGTCTAGGCCTTGATTAGCAGAATTGGACCGGGCGTTGCAAACCATCAACTGACTATTTGCAATCTCCGCCGGGACCGCTATAGTCCGCTCAAATTTACAAAAGCCTAAAGGGACGGGATACGTCCATACTGGCCTCAAAGGAGCAAGAAATGTTTGTAACGCCAGCTTATGCACAGGGCGCAGGTGCCGCCGCCGGTCCGGAATTCCTGATTTCCGTTTTGCCGTTCATCCTGATTTTTGTGATCATGTATTTCCTGATCATTCGTCCGCAGCGTCAACAGATGAAAAAACACGCAGAACTGATTTCCAATGTTCGTCGTGGCGACACCATCGTCTCCAATGGCGGCATTGTCGGCAAAGTGACCAATGCGACTGACGAAAACGAAATTTCTGTCGAAATCGCAGAAGGCGTAAAGATCAAATTGATGCGCAAGTCCATTGCCGAAGTCCGCTCCAAGAGCGAACCAGCTGGCGACGCTAAATAATCGCATTCAAATATTTGATACTCATAAGCACTCGGACATGATCCGGGTGCACTGCCAATGGTGGTAGGATAGCCTTATGCTACATTTTGCCCGATGGAAGGTTGCGCTGGTTTTACTAGTCGTGCTCGTAGGCCTTCTCTTTTCTCTTCCCAACCTCTTTTCCGATCAGGAACTGCAAGACGATTATCCAAGCTGGCTGCCGAACAGCAAGATTGTGCTTGGACTTGACTTGCAGGGTGGTGCGCACATTCTCATGCAGGTGGAAAAAGACGGTATTATCGAGGATCGGCTCGAGATCCTCCGTGGTGATGTCCGTTCTGCTTTGCGTGAAGATAAAATCGGTTACACCGGTTTGGCTGCCAGAGATGGCGCTGTTCAGGTCCGAATCCGCGATATCACGCAGCTGGATGCTGCACGTGAAAAATTGCAAGACCTGGTTCAACCAGTCTCAACCTCTTTGCTCACCGGTGGCGGTGCGATGGAAACCTCGCTCGAAGTCAATGACGATGGCCTGATGCGCCTAGTGTTGACCGAAGAGGGCATCACCGCGCGCGTATCAAGTGCCGTGGCTCAGTCGGTTGAAGTCATTCGCCGCCGCGTTGACGAACTTGGAACGACCGAACCATCCATCCAGCGCGAAGGGGAAGATCGTATTCTTGTTCAGGTTCCGGGCCTGCAGGATCCAGACCGCTTGAAAGACATTCTGGAAACAACTGCGAACCTGTCCTTCCGTATGGTCGATACGTCCATGGCACCGGAAACGGCTCTTCAGACGCGCCCACCTCTGGATTCAGAAATTCTCTACGAAGCGGACGATCCGCAGAACCCGACGGCTCAGGAAAACCGCGTTCCTTATCTCGTTAAGAAACGTGTTCTGATTTCAGGTGACGAATTGGATGATGCGCAGCCGACCTTTGATTCCCGCACAAACGAACCGGTTGTTTCATTCCGTTTCAATACATCGGGCGCGAAAAAGTTCGCCCGAGTTACCGAACAGAATGTTGGCCTGCCATTCGCCATCGTGCTTGATGACGAGGTTATCTCAGCACCATCCATTCGCGAACCTATCCGTGGTGGGTCCGGCATTATTTCCGGCTCATTCACAGCCGAAAGCGCCAATGACCTTGCCGTTCTGATGCGCGCTGGTGCTTTGCCTGCAAAGTTGACAATCGTCGAAGAAAGAACGGTTGGTCCGGGCCTTGGTGCAGACTCCATTGCCGCCGGCGAAATTGCCGGTATCGTGGGTGCTTTTGCTGTCGTGATCTTCATGATCATTGCCTATGGCCTGTTCGGCATCTTTGCCAACATTGCGCTAGCGGTGAATGTTTGCCTGTTGCTCGGGGTTCTTTCCTTCCTCGGCGCAACGCTCACATTGCCGGGCATCGCCGGTATCGTGTTGACCGTCGGTATGGCCGTGGACGCCAACGTGCTAATTTTCGAACGCATACGAGAAGAAAACAATTATGGTCGTTCAACGATTGCTGCAATTGATGCGGGTTACTCCCGCGCTCTGGGCACCATTCTCGACGCCAACATCACGACCTTCATCGCCGCTGTGATCCTCTTTTCTCTGGGCTCTGGTCCAGTGCGAGGCTTTGCGATTACGCTGGCCGTTGGTATCGTAACGACCGTCTTCTCGGCATTTACTTTCAACCGACTGATTGTTGCGACATGGATCAAATACCGTCGTCCATCCAATCTGCCAATCTGACCTACCGGAGATAAGAAAATGAAACCAATTCGTTTTATCCCGGATGGCACCAAAATCCGGTTCATGCGGCATCGGTACTGGAGCTTTCCGCTTTCAGCCACCTTGCTTGTCGCATCCATTGTATTGTTCTTGATCGCAGGCCTCAATTACGGCATCGACTTCAAGGGTGGTACGCTGATTGAAATCCAGACGGCCGAAGATGTCGCCGACCTGGCGTCTATCCGAGGCAACCTCAATGCATTGGATCTGGGCGATGTGGAAGTACAGGAATTCGGTGCACCGAATGACGTACTGATTCGCGTTCAAACCCAAGGCGGCGAAGGCGAAAGCGCAGAAGAGGCGCAGCAGCGCGTTGTCTCTCTGGTCAAGGAAACCCTCGGAAACGCAGTGACCTACCGCCGCGTTGAGGTGGTGGGCCCCCGAGTTTCCGGTGAGCTGGCGACCACAGGTGCCATCTCGGTGCTGTCTGCCTTGCTCGCCATCATGGTCTATATCTGGTTCCGGTTCGAGTGGCAGTTCGCTGTTGGGGCTGTTGCGGCTACGGCGCACGACGTGATCATGACCATCGGTGTGTTTGCATTGTTGCAGATTGACTTCAACCTGACGACCATCGCAGCGATCCTGACGATTGTCGGTTACTCTTTGAACGATACCGTGGTTGTTTATGACCGTATTCGCGAAGACTTGCGCAAGTTCAAGAAGATGCCACTCAAGGAAGTGCTTGACCAGTCCATCAACCGGACGCTCTCTCGCACGACCCTGACATCCTTCACGACCTTGCTGGCGCTTGGCTCACTCTATTTCCTTGGCGGGGAGGTTATTCGCTCCTTCACCTTCGCCATGATCTGGGGTGTTTTCGTCGGCACCTACTCATCGATCTTTATCGCAGCACCACTGCTTATCTTCTTCAATTTGCGGTCTGAACATGTTCAGAAGCCTGATGATGGAGATGAAGTAGAAGGCGCGGCGGCGTCCTGATCGATGGCATTCAAATGGCTGCAGGGCAAAAAGGCCTCGTCCAGTTTGAAAGACAATTCCCACGCCGGAGAGACACTCTCTGGCGTGGACACTGATCCAACAATTGAATCAGACCAAGACACCAAGGCTCCTGCATCCGGCCTTGAAATGACAGATGCCTATTATCCCGGACATGACCCGATCGATTTTTACGGCAATGGCGGCTTCCGCTTTGGCGAAATGTCCCATCAGGGAGCCATTCTCTTTTTGCCCAGCGGCGTTCACCGCTGGGACGTAGAAACAGTCAATGCTCTGACAACTGATCACTTTGACAAACTACTGGCTGAAAGCCGCGAAATCGAACTTCTGATCCTGGGAACGGGCAATCTCATTGTGCCACTGGCCCAGCCGCTTGCGAACCATATTCGTCAAGCGGGCATAAAGCTGGATATCATGGACACGGGCGCTGCAGTAAGAACCTTGAATATACTGCTATCAGAGGACCGGGCCGTCGCTGCAGCGCTGTTTCCGGTGTCATAACCGATCCCCAACGCGGAGCACTCCATGTCAGGTTCCGAAGATGTCTTTTCTTTTTGCCAGAGTGAATTAAAGGCCCTCAGTCCTGTCAGCCATTTCGCGGCTTTGACGGCCCCGCAAGACAAGCGGCCTGCACTGATGGCGCTTTATGCCTTTCTCGTCACTCTTCGCCGCATACCCGCTCAGGTCAGCTCAAAGGAAATGGGCGAAATCAGACTGCAATGGTGGCGAGACATCCTGTCTGACACCCAATCAAACTTTGCCGACGGATGCGGACTAGACAATATTGGCCCCCTGGCTACAGCACTCAAGCAAACGCAGAGGCAGTTCCAGCTTCCCTCCGATCAACTGGAAGCCATTGTGGATGCACATTCATTGGATCTTGCCCCTGGTTCGATGCCGGATGGCAACACCTATGACAGCTACGCGAGATCGACAAAGGGCATGCGCCTTGCTCTTGCCTGCCGCATATTGAATGATGGCCAATCACCAGATCACCTTGCCCAGCTATTCATCACAGCAGGCAAGGCGATAAGTCTGGCAGAACATCTTCGTACGTGGCCAGAAGCAGCAAAGGCAAAACAGCTCTTTCTGCCGCTTGATATGTTTGAGAATTTTGGCCTTTCCGAGCAGGACCTTTACGCTTCCCCGCATTCGAAACAGAGCGCAGAGGCAATCAAAGCCTTGTGTCAAAACGCATCTGACCTGCACAAGGAGACCTTAGAGGCTCTTAAAGACATAAAAGAGGGAGGGCAGGCCCATCTGGCTCCAGCCTTCATGGCGCTCGGCCCCGTTCCGCTGATATTAAAAAAACGCCAGCGGAGACCTCATGATCATCTTGAGATATCCAACTGGCGTAGCTATTGGTGCATCTGGCGTATGGCCAGAAAATTCTAGAAACTTAGCTGATTTGAATGGCGGCCAACCATGCTTTGGTATCATCCAGCGCGCGTTTGGAAAGAGCCTTCTTCTTGGAAAGTTGCTTTTCAACGCCACGCATCTTGGACCCATCCTCGCGTCTACGGGAAAATTCGACCGGTGGAAACAGGCCGAAATTGACATTCATCGGCTGGAAAGACCGCTTGCCTCCGTTGGAGTCAATCAAGTGCCCACCAGTGATGTGTGCCAACAAGGCACCAAAAGCGGTTGTCTCTGGCGGAGGAACCGCAGTCTGTTCATGCATTTCAGCTGCAATGAAACGACCGGCAAGCAGACCGATTGAGGCAGATTCCACATAGCCTTCGCAGCCGGTAATCTGTCCGGCAAAGCGCAGGTGCGGGTGGCTCTTCAGACGCAGAGTTTCATCGAGCAGCTTGGGCGAATTCAGGAAAGTGTTGCGATGAATACCGCCAAGCCGCGCAAATTGAGCATTTTCCAACCCCGGAATCATACGAAACACTTCAGCTTGCGCACCATATTTCATCTTGGTCTGAAAGCCGACGATATTGAACAAGGTACCCAACTTGTTATCCTGCCTGAGCTGCACGACAGCAAACGGGTCTTCATCCGGCTTGTGCGGGTTGGTGAGGCCAACCGGTTTCATCGGACCATAGCGGGGCGTGTCACGCCCACGTTCGGCCATAACTTCTATGGGCAAACAGCCGTCAAAATATTTTGCCTTTTCCCACTCCTTGAACTCGGCTTTATCTGCGCCCAGCATAGCATCGAGGAAGGCGTTATACTCCGCTTCATTCATGGCGCAATTGATATAGTCAGCCCCGGTGCCAGACGGGCCTTTCTTGTCATATCGCGACTGAAACCAGGCCTTATCCATATCAATGGAATCGAAATGGATGATTGGCGCAATTGCGTCATAAAAGGCAAGGGACTCTTCGCCCGTTAGCGCCAATATGGACTTGGATAAAGCCTCAGACGTCAACGGCCCGGTCGCCACCAGACAAAGGCCTTCATCGGCAGAGGGCAGGGTGTCCAGCTCGCCCCGTTCAATCGTTATCAGCGGATGACTGGAAAGCTTTTCCGTTACCGCTTCAGAAAAGGCCTCCCTTGCAACAGCCAAAGCGCCGCCAGCGGGAATGGAATTGGCATCTGCGCACTCCATGATCAGCGAACCAGCTTCACGCATTTCCTGATGTAACAGGCCAACCGCATTTGCTTCATGATCATCAGAGCGAAATGAATTGGAGCAAACAAGCTCGGCGCAATGATCCGTCACATGAGCATCCGTTGAACGATTCGGCCTCATTTCATGAAGGATAACCGGAATGCCCGCATTGGCCAATTGCCAAGCGGCCTCTGATCCGGCAAGCCCAGCCCCGATGATACGCACCGATTTATTGCTCTTTGTCACTTCGCTGATCTTTCTGTTTGGATTAAATATGCCTGACGAACCGGCAGAAATCCGTCAAGTAGCGATACCTAACACTGTTTTCGAAAAATGCAAGACACGGCAAAAACCCCAAACGAATTTCATCGCAGGAAACTCAGGTCTTCTTCGTAGGGCAATAGCTACTTTTTTTGTTGGCAGTTTGACGACGCAGTGATAACACACATTGAACCACGGATCGAAGGCTTATAAGCGGGAACAATCTTCATGAAATTCAAACTCGTAACAACCGTTCCCCTTTTGATTGCTCTGGCAGGTTGCAACGCTCAGACATCCAGCTCCACCAGCGGTTGGATCAGCGCTATGAACAATCGCGCCCCCACGAAAACAACCATCTATGTTTGCCACACATTCGGTTGCAGCCTGAAATATGGCTATCACTTTACCAAGGTCGATCTTGCAAAACTCAAGAGAATACTTCACGCCGGACGCAAAAGTCCCGAGGCGGAGCTCAAGGCCATAGGCAATGCGGTTGCATGGTTTGAAAAGCGTGTTGGCCCCTATGTCGGATCAGACAAAGACAAGGGTGGGCTGGATATGAGAAATGCCGGCGTCCCGGGTCAGATGGACTGTATCGATGAAGCCAGCAACACCACATCGCTCATCACCTTTGCCCAGAAGCATGGCTTCTTGAAATATCACAAGGTCCAATCGCCGGTCGCCAGAGGCTTCTTCCTTGATGGCCGATATCCGCATGCAACGGCCGTCGTGCTCAATACCGAAAATGACAAGCGCTACGCGATCGATAGCTGGATCTATGACAACGGCGTATTCCCCAAGATCAAGCCACTGGAAGACTGGATGGCTGAATCGCCCGCCAGATACTAGAGCCTGACTTATCTCTCAGTTCGTCACAACGCCCAGCCGCCGAGCTAGGAGATACCTCGCATGCAGCACATTCACGCATAGCTACAGGCGCATTCGCCGGGTCCTGACCGTCGAGCATTTATCTTTTGGATAGGACAAGCTAGAATTAGAAAAGCCCACCGGGGGAGGAGATCCGGTGGGCTTCTAAGGGTGTTTCAAAACGGGGAGGAATCGTTTCGAAACGTCTCAGACTTTCGGGAGGAGGAGAAAGTCTGAATTCCTATAAATCTGTTACATACCAACCGCGCGTCTTGCGGTCTGCGTTACGTCTGCGCGAGAAATGCTGACTTCACATTCTCTATTGGACAGACGATTAAGATTATCGACTGTGTCACGAAAATTGCGCCACTGCCTATAATTCTGAACAACCGTATCAAGCATCTTTTCGATCCTACGTTGCCGAACCTTCAAGTGACTCTGCATCTTTAATAAGATGACTGTTTCGTTTTTTAATCAACATCTCATTGCTGTTGATAAATAGATAGCAAAAGACTCCCGATATTTGCACTGCAAAAATATGCATAGCTGTCTTGCACATCATGCAAAACCGTCATTGCTTTGCTAAGGAACCTGCACATTTCGCATAGCGGGAACAGAATTGAGGAAATCTTCCCATAAATTCAATAGCTTGGAGATATGCGGTTTCAAATCTCTAAAATGCGCAAACATACGTAATAGGACGTATACTTATTTGGTCAAGAGCAGGGGGCTTGTGAAAAGCAAAAATATTGAGAGGGAAAGTCAGAAAATTACGATATTCACTATTGTGAATTTTGCATCGCAACACAAACGGCGATCACATAAATGATTTATATCAATGCGCGCTAGACCACAACGAGGGTTTTGAAAAAAAACAAGCAAGTTCAATAGCTTATATTTTTTTCCAAAAACAAATCTCATTGTGCATCGCCGAAAGTATTACGTATTTCCCCTCAGCAAGAATCTAAAAGGACTCACGATTTAGAATCGCGTCGTTCCTTCAGTTCTTTCAAGAACTGACCTGTATAGCTTTCTTCGCACTTCATGACGTCCTCAGGCGTTCCTTCAATGACGATTTGTCCACCGCCGTCACCACCTTCCGGTCCCAGATCCAGAATCCAATCTGCAGTCTGGATCACTTCAAGATTATGCTCGATCACTGCAACCGTGTTGCCCTGATTGACCAATTCATGAAGAACTTCGAGCAGCTTGGCCACATCATGGAAATGCAATCCGGTGGTTGGTTCATCCAGAATATAGAGCGTTCGCCCCGTAGAACGTTTTGAAAGCTCCTTGGCGAGCTTGACCCTTTGCGCCTCGCCCCCAGAAAGAGTCGTGGCTTGTTGCCCCACTTTCACATAGCCCAAACCGACCCGCTGCAAAGTCACCATCTTGTCACGCACGGCAGGAACAGCCGAGAAGAAGTCGGCCGCTTCATCGACCGTCATTTCCAGAACGTCAGAAATCGATTTGCCCTTGAACTGCACTTCCAGCGTTTCACGGTTATAGCGATGCCCTTTGCAAACATCACATGTTACATAGACATCCGGCAGGAAATGCATCTCGATCTTGATGACGCCGTCGCCCTGACAAGCTTCACAGCGCCCGCCTTTAACGTTGAAGGAAAAGCGACCGGGCGCATAGCCGCGCGCCTTGGCTTCAGGCAATCCCGCAAACCAGTCGCGGATGGGCGTGAAGGCACCGGTATAGGTGGCCGGGTTTGAGCGCGGCGTACGCCCGATGGGTGACTGATCGATGTCGATCACCTTGTCGACATGTTCCAACCCTTCAATCCGATCATGCGGGGAGGGCATATCCCGCGCCCGGTTCAGCTTCATGGCTGCGCTTTTGTAAAGCGTATCGATAAGGAAGGTGGATTTGCCGCCCCCAGAAACACCGGTCACGCACGTAAAAGTGCCAAGAGGAATGGAAGCCGTTACGTTCTTGAGGTTGTTGCCACGCGCATTGACCACCGTGATCTGCTTCTTCTTGCCCTTGCGGCGACTATGGTCAACGGAAATGGTTTTCGCACCAGACAAATACTGACCAGTAAGAGACGCCGGATCGGCCATGATTTCAGCGGGCGTACCTTGAGATACGATATGACCACCATGAATGCCGGCGCCAGGGCCCACATCGACAACGAAGTCGGCTTCCAGCACAGCATCTTCATCATGCTCAACCACGATCACCGTATTGCCCAGATCGCGCAGATGCTTCAACGTTTCAAGCAGCCGTGCGTTATCGCGCTGATGCAAGCCAATGGATGGCTCATCCAACACATAAAGAACGCCAGTCAAACCAGAGCCAATCTGGGAGGCCAGCCGGATGCGCTGGCTTTCTCCGCCAGAGAGCGACCCCGAGCCCCGCGAGAGCGTCAGATATTCAAGGCCAACATCGTTGAGGAACTTCAGCCGCTCGCGAATTTCTTTAAGGATACGTTCCGCAATCTCGGTCTGCTTTTCAGACAAAGTGGCGGGAAGATCCTGCACCCACTGGGCCGCAGCACGAATGGAAAGGCTCGAAATCTGCGAGATATGCTTGCCATCCAGCTTGACCGCAAGTGCTTCTGGTTTGAGGCGATGACCATCACAGGCAGAGCAAGCGTGAGCGGACTGATATTTGCCGATATCCTCGCGCACCATGCTGCTCTCGGTTTCTCTGAACCGACGCTCAAGATTGGGAATAACACCTTCAAACGGCTTGGTCGTCTTGTAGGATCGCGCCCCGTCATCATAAACAAAGAGCAGCTTCTCCTTGCCGGTACCATAGAGAATGACTTCCTGCGCCTTGAAGGGCAGTTCGATCCACGGCACCGTAAGTGAAAAGTCAAAATGCTTGGCCAACGCCTCCAGTGTCTGGCGATAGAAGGGGGACGAGGTCTTGGACCAAGGCGCAATGGCCCCATCCTTGATGCTGCGAGAGGTATCGGGGATGACGAGCTCTGGGCTTACCTGAAGCTCACTACCCAAGCCATCACAAACAGGGCAGGCGCCGAAAGGGTTGTTAAAGGAGAAGAGACGCGGTTCGATCTCCGGAATCGTAAAACCGGAAACAGGACAGGCGAATTTCTCTGAAAAAGTAATCCGCTTCGCTTCGCCATTCTCTTCCTTCTTATCCACCATCTCGACAATGGCCAACCCATCGGCCAGTTCCAGAGCCAATTCAAGGGAGTCGGCAAGGCGTTTCTCGATGCCTTCCTTGACCACCATACGGTGGACGACAACCTCGATATTGTGTTTGAACTTCTTGTCCAGCGTCGGCAAATCACCGTCATCATACATCTGCCCGTCGATCCGGAAGCGCGTGAGCCCGCGCTTGACCAACTCGGCCAACTCCTTGCGGAACTCGCCCTTGCGCCCACGCACAATGGGCGCCAAGAGCAGGAAGCGCGTTTTCTCGGGCAGCTCCATGACACGGTCCACCATCTGGCTGACCGTCTGGCTTTCAATCGGCAAGCCTGTCGCCGGACTATAGGGAATACCCACGCGCGCGAACAAAAGGCGCAGATAGTCATAGATCTCTGTTACAGTCCCGACCGTCGAGCGCGGGTTACGCGAGGTCGTTTTCTGCTCGATAGAAATGGCAGGCGAAAGACCCTCAATGGAATCCACATCGGGCTTCTGCATCATTTCAAGAAACTGCCGCGCATAGGCCGAGAGGGATTCAACATAGCGCCGCTGCCCCTCTGCATAGACGGTATCAAACGCCAGCGAGCTTTTGCCAGACCCTGACAGGCCGGTCATCACAACCAGCTGATCGCGCGGAATATCAAGATCAACATTCTTGAGATTATGTTCCCGTGCACCGCGAATCGATATCGCTTTCATCGAAGGTGCAACGGACACTTTTTTATCAATCGTCATGTCAAACAGTCTTTCTATCAGCGCGAAGCAGGCGTCTGGTTTCAACCCGACTATGCTTTACGATGCATAGAGAGCCAGAGATCACAGCTCCCTTTGCAACGGGTCACATTTTTCTCCCGATGCAATATCGGTTTATAAAAATCAAGGCAATGGCCAATTTTGATTGCGTCCAATCAGGACCATGTTAGGCGCAGGGCTTTTATTTGTACCTGATTTGTTCTATGTTGTGAACCTATTCATTGCAACACGACTATGCAAATTGCGCATGAACCAAAGGATGGGGATTGCGCCAAAGCCCATATGGAAGTCAGCAGCGAAGCCGCATATGCTGTGCCAAAACCCTGATCGGATCATCAGGACACAGCAAAGAAACAAAGGACAAAGCAATGGCCGGTAGCGTAAACAAAGTCATTCTGGTTGGCAATCTGGGAGCAGATCCCGATATTCGCAGAACTCAGGATGGCCGCCCGATCTGCAACCTGTCTGTCGCCACTTCCGAAAGCTGGAAAGATCGCAATTCTGGCGAACGGCGCGAACGGACCGAATGGCACCGCGTGGTCATTTTCAATGAGGGCCTGTGTCGGATCGCCGAGCAGTATCTCAGAAAAGGCTCCAAAGTCTATCTGGAAGGCCAGCTGCAGACGCGCAAATGGCAAGACCAGAGCGGACAGGATCGATATTCCACCGAAGTCGTCTTGCAGGGCTTCAATGGCAACCTCACCATGCTGGATAACCGCGGCGAAGGCGGCGGTGGTGGCGGATTTGGCGGCGGCCAGTCCGGTGGCGATTTCGGCGGCCCTGGTGGCGGTGGCTATGGTGGCGGAAACCCGGGCGGCTTCGGCGGCGGCGGGCAGGGCCCTTCAGGCGGAGGACAGCCATCTGGTGGCTTCCGCGACGAAATGGACGACGATATTCCGTTCTGATGCGTATTCCATCATCGACAAAGAATCAAAAACCCGGCTCAATGCCGGGTTTTTCTGTTTCAGATCTAGCTCTTGTAGCCAACCGTCACTACGCATGACGGTTCAAAGGGCCCCGCGCAATTCAATGCGATGAAGTCAACTGAGCTTCGACCGATTTGTGGTCTACATAAGACTGCGCTTCAATATAGACGCGATGGACCTGCGGCACACGCTCGCGAATGTGACGCTCAAGATCTGCAATCACAGTCTCTAGCTGCCCCACAATCATGTCATTGCGGAAATCGAGACTAAGCGCGAGCAGGATTTCGTTTGGTCCGCGATGCATAGTGCGCAATTCATTGACCATGGTCACTGCCGGATGCGCATTGACGATTGCGGCGATCTCGGCCTCACTCTCGGTTGATGCGGCTTCCCCGATCAACAGGCTCTTCGTTTCATAAGCCAACAATATCGCAGTCATGCCAAGAATAAGGCCGATAACAATAGAGGCCGCCCCATCCATCCAGGGAAGCTCAAGATAATGGGAAAGGCCAATGCCAACAGCCGCGACAATCAGGCCGAGCATGGCTGCACTGTCTTCAAACAGCACTGTAAAGACCGTAGGATCTTTGGAATCGGCAACCGCCTGAAAATAACTCCGTTTGCCCTTCGTATTGCGAAACTCGCGCAAGGCTACAAACCACGCCCACCCTTCAAAACAGAAGGCGACTCCCAATACGATGAAGTTGATTGTCGGGTCTCCGATGGGTTCTGGATGCAGCACTTTTTCAATGCCCTCATAAAGAGACAATCCGGCACCTACGGCAAAAATGAGCAGCGCAACAACGAAGGCCCAGAAATACAATTCTGCACCATAGCCGAAAGGATGCTTGATATCGGCAGGTCTGCCCGAGCGCCTTATACCATAGAGTAACAATCCCTGATTACCGGTATCGACAAGGCTATGGATGCCTTCCGACAGCATTGCGGATGATCCTGTAATTGTAGCTGCGACGAATTTCGTAATTGAAATCAACGTATTGCCAGCCAATGCTGCATATATGACTTTCTTTGAACCGTGAGATGCCACGTTTTTTCTCCCAACGAGGGTATCTAGAAGCAAATTGTCGCTCATTCTTCTACCGGATAGACCTGAGTATGAAAATAGACAAAAACTGGAGATGAGGCTTTGACAATGTAATTGTTTTCTTATATTCGTAATTACTAATATACGTAATTTGACAGCAGGAGAGAGTTTCCATGCGCAAGGCACTCCAAAAACGAGGCACTTTTCTTTCAGCCTGTTTGTTCGCTCTGACCCTCGCAGGCTATGCGACTACCGCGAACAGCTTCACGGTCCAGCAAACATCCATTGAAGACAAAAAGGCGGTTTTTGCCACCGTGCAGAGCACTGATTCCCTCTCGGCCCGCGTGCGAACCTCCGGCACCGTAGAGGAACTGAACGTCACCGAAGGCAGCTATGTTGAGGCCGGCGAAACCATTGCCATGGTGCGCGACCCCAAACTGAGCCTTCAGGTCGAAGCCCTTGATGCCCAGATCAATGCAGCGCAGCGACAGGTTGCCAACCTCAAGACCGAACTGGACAGGGCCCAACAGCTTTTCGAACGCGGTTCTACCACGAAAGCGCGGCTTGATTCTGCAAACACACAATTTGATGTCGCCCAGAGCAATCTCGAAGCAGCGAAAGCACAAAAAGCCGTCGTTGTTCGCCAGATGGAAGAGGGGGCCGTTTTGGCGCCCCAGGCTGGCCGCGTGCTAGAAGTGCCCATCACGGTTGGTGCCGTGGTGATGACCGGCGAATCCCTCGCCACTATCGCCAAGGACAACTACATCCTGCGCATGGCTCTGCCAGAACGCCACGCCCAATTCCTCAAGAAGGGCGACCCAATCGAACTGGCTGGTCGAGGTGTAGAGTGCGATTCTTCCTGCCTGCAAACCGGCGAGATCGTCAAGGTATATCCGGAAATCTCGGATGGGCGGGTTCTTGCCGATGCCAGTGTTGAAGGTCTGGGTGACTATTTTGTTGGCGAACGGATTCAGGTTCGCGTCGGAGCGGGTAGCCGCATGGCGTATCTTGTGCCGCGAGATCTGGTCTTCACCCGTTCAGGCATCGATTTTGTGCGTGCCAAGGGCATAGATGGCCAACCGACAGAAATCGCGGTGCAGGTGGGCCAACCCTATAATCAGAATGGCAAGAACATGATTGAAATTCTGACCGGCGTTGCTGTCGGTGACGAACTCATTCAGCCATAAAGGGACGAAAGTCATAAAATGAGTAAGAAATCCCATGCTCTTGGCATTTCGGGCAACCTGGCCAAGAATTTTATCACGTCGCCCCTGACGCCCTTGATGCTGATAACGGCCTTTGCGCTTGGCCTCATAGCCCTGATGATGCTGCCTCGCGAGGAAGAGCCCCAAATTTCAGTACCGATGGTTGATATTCAGGTCTCCGCGAATGGCCTCAAGGCAGAAGATGCCGTCAAGCTCATAACCGAGCCGCTAGAAACCATTATCAAGAGCATCAATGGCATAGACCATGTCTATTCCAACACCTATGACGATCGCGTCGTCGTAACGGCCCGTTTCCTTGTGGGGACGGATTCAGATGCTGCCGTTCTCAGGGTGCACGACAAAATCCGCGCCAATCTGGACCGGATGCCAGTGGGCATATCCGAACCCCTTATCGTTGGGCGTGGCATTGATGACGTCGCCATCACGGTGCTCACTCTGTCTCCCGAGCCATCGGTTGCCGACAAATGGAACGACACCGCCCTTTATGACATCGCGGACGAATTGCGCGTAGAACTGGCCAAGCTCGACAATATCGGCCTGACCTATATCGTCGGCGGCCAGACCAACCAGATCCGTGTAGAGCCGGACCCGGAAAAACTGGCTCTTTATGGCGTCACCCTGCAACAGTTGGTTGGCAAGGTGCAGGCTGCCAATAAATCCTTCACGGCTAGCTCCGTACGTGAAGCGGGCAAAACCGTGCCTGTTGCCGTTGGTCAGACCCTTGATGGCATGCCCGATATCGGCCTTTTGCTCCTCACCACGCTTGATGGACGCCCGGTCTACGTCAAGGATGTAGCCACCATCGTGGTTGGAGGCAGTCAGGATGACCATCGTGTCTGGAACCTGACGCCAAAAGAAGGGGGCGGTTTCAACAGATTGCCCGCTGTTGAGCTGGCCATTGCCAAGCGCAAGGGGGCCAACGCCGTTGTCATCGCGCATTCCATTCTGGATCGCGTCGAACAGCTCAAAGGGGAAATCATCCCTCAGGGCATTCAGGTGGACGTAACACGAGACTATGGTGAAACGGCCAACGAAAAAGCCAACGAGCTACTCTATCATCTGGGGCTGGCGACCGTATCCATCGTTATTCTTGTGGGGCTCGCCATTGGCGTTCGCGAGGGTATCGTTGTGTTGATCGTCATCCCGACAACCATCCTTCTGACACTCGCCGCGGCCTATCTGATGGGCTACACGATCAACCGCGTGTCCCTGTTCGCGCTGATCTTCGCCATCGGTATCCTCGTGGATGATGCTATCGTGATGATTGAGAATATTTCGCGACACTGGGCCATGAAGGATGATCGATCCAAAATTCAGGCAGCCATCGAAGGCGTAGCCGAGGTGGGCAACCCGACTGTTATTGCCACGCTGACTGTTGTGGCAGCACTTCTGCCAATGATGTTTGTATCCGGCATGATGGGCCCCTATATGAGTCCGATTCCGGCCGTTGCCTCTGCCGCAATGGTGCTGTCCTTCTTCGTTGCTGTCATGCTGACCCCATGGCTGATGAACCTCATCGGCAAACCGGGCCATAGCGAAGCTGAGGACGGTGGCGTGTTGGGCCGCATCTATCGCTCCTTTGCCAGACCCGTACTCCACGGACGCAGCCACGCCTGGGCCTTCCTGCTGATCGTCGGCTTTGCCACCATCGGCTCCACCATGCTGATCTATACCAAGCATGTAACCGTGAAGCTCTTGCCCTTTGACAACAAGTCGGAAATGCAGCTCATTGCAGATCTGCCCGAGGGTTCTTCCATGGAAGATACCGACCGGCTTCTGCTGGCGGCAGCCCACAAACTGGAGGGCGTTGAAGAAATCAAGTCCATCCAGTCTCACGCGGGCACAGCGGCTCCGTTTGGCTTCAATGGCCTCGTGCGGCACTATTTCTTCCGCTCCAATCCGGAAATGGGCGATCTGCAGATCAACCTGTCCGGCAAGGCGGATAGAAGCCGCACAAGCCATGAGATCGCCCTTGAAGTGCGTGACCTGATCAAGGATCTGCCAGCCCCTGAAGGCACCGTACTGAAGGTAGTGGAAGTGCCGCCCGGACCGCCGGTTCTCTCGACGCTTCTTGCCGAGATCTACGGGCCCGATCCGGAAACCCGTCGCGCCGTGGCAACCGAAGTTCGCAAACTGTTTGAGGAAGTCCCGTTCATTGTCGATGTCGACGATAGCTTCGGCACACCGACGACACGGGCACGCCTACGCATCGATCAGGATAATCTGGAATATCACAATGTCTCACAAGGCGATGTGTACAACACCATCTCCTATTATCTAAACGGCCAGGTGGTCGGCTATTCCCATAAGGGCGGCGGACGTCGACCGGTTGAGATCGCCGTGAAACCGGACAAATCCGACCTCACTATTTCCGAACGGCTCCTGACCATTCCGGTGCCGCAGAACTCCATTCCCGACGAACGCGGCGTGGTGGAACTTGGTGACGTGATCCGCATTGATCGCGAGCAGGCAAGTTTCCCGATCTATCGCCACAATGGACGCCCGAACGAAATGGTTCAGGCAGACCTTGCGGGTGACTTCGAGGCGCCAATTTACGGCATGCTGGCTGTACAGGACAAAATTGACGCCCATGACTGGGGTGATCTGCCAAAGCCAAAGATCATTCTGCACGGGCAACCTGAGGATGATTCAGAGGTCGCTCTTTTGTGGGACGGCGAATGGGAAGTCACGTGGGTCACCTTCCGTGACATGGGGGCTGCCTTTGGCATCGCCATCCTTGCCATCTATGCCCTTGTGGTTGCGCAGTTCCACTCATTCCGCGTGCCGCTGGTGGTCTTGACGCCAATCCCGCTGACACTCATCGGCATCATGATCGGTCACTGGATCTTCCATGCGCCATTCTCGGCCACCTCGATGATTGGTTTCATTGCGCTTGCCGGTATCATCGTCAGGAACTCGATCCTGCTGGTTGATTTCGTTGGCCATGAAAAGGGCTCCGGCCGACCGCTCGAGGAAGTCCTTCTGGAAGCGGGCTCCATCCGCTTCAAACCCATCATGCTCACGGCGCTTGCCGCGATGATTGGTGCAGTGGTCATTCTCGCAGACCCGATCTTCCAGGGCCTCGCCATTTCGCTTCTGTTCGGCTTGGCGTCCTCAACCCTGCTGACAGTGCTGGTGATCCCGGCCATCTATATCGCCCTCAAAGGGACTGATCGGCCGGTCTAGCGAGAAGAAAGAGCACACAAACAAAAGAAAAGCCCGGCACATCCTGTCGGGCTTTTTGTTGAGACATTTTATACTGACGAACAAGTTTCAGCTATGCGGACATTGATGGCATTCAACTAGCCAGCAGCCAAAAGACTGATTAAAGACCGAACAATCGACAACAACAGCAACAGGCCCCATACTGCTCTTGATGGGCTAACCCCAATCGAGTTTGCAAATAGGTGCAGACAAGAATAAAATAGGAACAGAGCTAACTTTTAGACCGGCAAATTAAGGAGAGAAGATCAGTGTATTAAGCCGACTTTCCATTACGTATTGCCAGCTAGGGTGAAAAATGTCCGATTTTCTTAGTGAGTTTTCTTTCAATTCTGCTACCGAATTCTTGGGTGCGCTCTCACCTTTAACATCGCCCTCAAACTTGGAAGGCTATATTTTCCGCGGCCACTCTGACGACGCATACAAGCTCATCCCCACATCCGTCCGCGCTGAAAAGAAAGACGAATTGTGGAGCAAATGCGCACTAGGAAAACCTATCGATCCTCAGTCAGAATGGGAAATTTGGCATTCACAAGCTGAATATTACTATTTGAGAGAATTTTTCAAACTTGCAGATCGGAGAGGTCTCTATGTTCCCCATGCTGACAGGGTTCGAGCGCACATGATCTCAACATACGACACATTCTC
This sequence comes from uncultured Cohaesibacter sp., assembly GCF_963678225.1. NCBI lineage: Bacteria > Pseudomonadati > Pseudomonadota > Alphaproteobacteria > Hyphomicrobiales > Cohaesibacteraceae > Cohaesibacter > uncultured Cohaesibacter sp. Next base: position 79,423 of record NZ_OY782763.1, read on the forward strand.
TGACCTTATGCTTTCTGCCGGAGAGTGGTTGCCGGACGATCTTCTCGAACTCGCTGGCTTGGCTCAACACTATGGCTTGCCAACAAGGCTTCTAGATTGGAGCCATGACCCGCTGGTTTCGGCCTACTTCGCAGCTGCTTCCGCCGAGCCAGGTACGTGTCTGTCAGTATGGGCGCTGGATGCTGACCAGATGAGCTATATGAACCAAACTGTTAAACGATCTCCTTTAAAACTCGTGACGCCTCCATACCACGGGAACCCAAATCTTGCAGCACAATCGGGCGTTTTTACCTGTTGGTCGGTTCGATTACCGAGTTTATTAGAAATCGCAAATAGCGGGCCATTGCTTGTGGACCGAAGCCCTTTGGAAGAGCTCATTGAATCACACGCAAAGCGCCGAGAGTGGAAATTCCACCGTAGCGCTTTCTTGAAATTCAAACTTTCGTCAGAACACGCAAAGGACGTCATGAAATTATTGGAGCGGGCTGGCTACGGTACCTCACGTTTGTTTCCTGGTTATGATGGAGTTGCGAAAGAAATTATCCTAAGACATAAGTCATAAGAATGATGGGGAATAGAAGAAACCAGCGATAATTGCAGCTTTCAACCACGCCCCGTTTTCCCGCAGTTGTTTGGTACAGACAACGAGGACATTAGTTATGCAAATGCGAAGATTCAGTCTGAGCGGCAATGGCCGGGTGACTGCAACGCAAGCGGCGGCGTCGACGTTTGCCATTGCGCGCTAAGCAAGCATGCCGCTGAGCAACACGTAGTAAGCAAAAGTCACTATCTGCGCATCACCGCAAGTTTTCGTTGAAGGCTTAAGTCTCATACAGCAATTTTCAACGCCCACCTCGGACTCCCCCTAGACCTTCACCCAACAGCAATGATCGCCTTGATGCCATCGGCGATGAATTGCACCGAAAGTGCGGCGAGAAGAACGCCGAGCAGGCGGGTCAGGATGTTCCGTCCGCTTTCGCCCATCATCTTCTCCACCCAGCCCGCAACGACGAAGGTCAGCAGCACCAGCATCAGCACAAAAATAACGATCGCGAAGATCGCCCCGCGGCTGATCCAGTCAGAGGATTGAGAGCCCAAAAGCAGCACGGCGGAAATCGCGCCGGGCCCGGCGATGAGCGGGATCGCCAACGGGAAAACAGCAATGTCATGCATTTCATCATCTGAGAGCGCTTGCTCGGCAGACTGCGATTTCCGCTTTTCGCGCTTTTCAAACACCATTTCGAAGGCAATGGCAAACAACAGAAGACCACCGGCGATTCGGAAGGCTGGCAGCGAAATACCCAGCACCTGCAGTATGACATGGCCAATCAGCGCGAAAATCAACAAAATCCCCGCAGCCACGATCACCGCCCGCGTCCCGATTTTAATGCGTGCCTGCTTGGACGCACCACTGGTCACAGCAAGAAAGATCGGCGCAAGACCAATCGGATCAATGGTAACGAAAAGGGTGACAAATGCATTGAGCATGACGTCAATTGGCGGCATTCAGGGCGCCTTTCTGCGAAAAACAGGGTTGGACAATGTGCGATAAAGCGATGCGATATCAAATGTGAAACCCATCATTGACCATGCGTGCAACATATTCAACATCCATCCTGTGATTGTTGCGCCATTTTGCGCACAGGAAGCGAGCAAAACTTTGCTGCGCGAGGCTAAATCAGCTATACAGGGATACCTTTTGACAGGGATAGAGATTCTCCTTTGACAGATACACAAGATACACTCTCGGGCGACGGTCCCGGTACCGATATCAAGCCCGTATCCATAACGGATGAAATGAAGCGCAGTTATCTCGATTATGCGATGAGCGTGATCGTGTCTCGTGCGCTGCCCGATGTTCGCGACGGCCTCAAGCCGGTGCATCGCCGTATTCTTTATTCGATGCATGAAAATGGCTACGAGTGGAATAAGGCGTACCGCAAGTCTGCGCGTGTTGTCGGTGACGTCATGGGTAAATATCACCCTCATGGTGATAGTGCCATTTATGACGCATTGGTGCGCATGACGCAGGACTTCTCCCTGCGCGTTCCGCTCGTCGAGGGCCAGGGTAACTTCGGCTCGGTCGATGGCGACAGTGCTGCTGCCATGCGTTATACGGAATGTCGCCTTGAAAAGGTCGCCTCCACATTGCTGGACGATCTGGACAAGGACACCGTTGATTTCGTCGATAACTATGACGGCTCCGAAAGCGAACCGGCTGTTCTGCCTGCCAAATTCCCGGACCTGCTGGTCAACGGGGCAGGGGGTATCGCCGTCGGCATGGCAACCAATATTCCGCCGCACAATCTGGGCGAAGTGATTGACGCCTCCGTCGCTCTTATCGACAATCCGAGCCTCAGCCCCGAAGAACTGATGGAAATCGTCCCGGGTCCGGATTTCCCGACTGGCGGTATCATTCTTGGCCGCGCCGGCATTCGCAGCGCATATGCAACGGGCCGCGGCTCGGTCATGATGCGAAGCAAGGTCGACGTGGAAGAGATCCGCAAAGACCGCATGGCGCTGATCGTTCACGAGATTCCCTATCAGGTGAACAAGGCGACGATGATCGAGAAGATCGCGGAAGCCGTGCGCGACAAGCGCATTGAAGGCATCTCCGATATTCGCGACGAATCTGACCGTCAGGGCATGCGCGTAGTTATTGAGCTGAAACGCGACGCGGTCCCCGATGTCGTTCTCAATCAGCTCTACCGCTTTAGCCAGCTGCAAACCTCGTTTGGTTGCAACATGGTTGCGCTGAATGGTGGCAAACCAGAGCTGATGAACCTGCGTGATATTCTGGTCGCCTTCAACGCCTTCCGCGAAGAAGTTGTCAGCCGCCGGACCAAGTTCCTGCTCAACAAGGCCCGCGATCGGGCTCATGTGCTGGTTGGCTTGGCCATCGCTGTTGCCAACATTGACGAAGTCATCCGTACCATCCGTCAGGCACCGGATCCGGCAACGGCCCGGGCCCAGTTGATGGAACGCCGCTGGCCTGCGGAAGATGTCGCTCCCCTGATCACACTGATCGACGATCCGCGTCACACGATTCATGAAGATGGCACCTATAACCTCTCGGAAGAGCAGGCACGCGCCATTCTCGATCTGCGCCTGCAGCGTTTGACAGCTCTGGGTCGTGATGAAGTTGGCGATGAACTGAATGCGCTGGGTGAAAAGATTTCGGACTATCTTGATATCCTGCGCTCACGTGAACGCATTTTCACCATCGTTAAAGATGAAATGCTCGCGCTCAAGGAAGAGTTCGCCACCCCGCGTAAAACGGAAATTGTCGAGGGCGGCGCAGACTTTGACGACGAGGATCTGATCCAGCGCGAAGACATGGTCGTGACCTTCTCGCACTCTGGCTACATCAAGCGTGTTCCGCTTTCCACCTACCGCGCACAGCGTCGTGGTGGCAAAGGACGCTCGGGCATGGCCACCAAGGATGAGGATTTCGTCACACGGCTGTTTGTGGGCAACACCCACACACCGGTGCTGTTCTTCTCCTCGCGCGGCATTGCCTACAAGATGAAGGTCTGGCGCCTGCCGCTCTCTGCCCCACAAGGCAAGGGCAAGGCCCTGATCAACCTGCTACCACTGCAACAAGGCGAAATCATCACGTCGATCCTTCCTCTGCCGGAAGATGAAGAGAGCTGGGATACGCTCGACCTGATGTTCGCCACCGTTTCCGGCTCTGTGCGTCGTAACAAGCTGTCGGACTTCAAACAGGTCAACCGCAACGGTAAGATCGCCATGAAGTTCGAAGAAGGTGTTGAAGATGGGATCGTTGGCGTTGAAACCTGCAGCGCGACCGATGATGTTCTTCTGACCACAGCCAAGGGCCAATGCATCCGCTTCCCGGTTGAAGATGTGCGCGTCTTCCAGTCTCGCGGGTCCACCGGCGTACGCGGCATCCGTCTTGAAGAAGACGACAAGGTCATCTCCATGTCGATCCTTCATCACTTCGATGCAACGCCTGAAGAAAGAAACGAGTATCTGCGTCAGGCAAACGCTGCCCGTCGCGCCGTCAATGGCGAGGATGGGGCAGAAGTCGCCGCAGATGCACCAACCACCGCATTGCCGGTTGAACGCTACGCTGAAATGGGAGCGGCAGAACAGTTTGTTCTGACCCTTTCCGAAAATGGCTACGGTAAACGCTCTTCCTGCTATGAATATCGCACCTCGGGTCGTGGCGGCAAAGGCATCGTCGCTATGGCGGTCAACGAGCGCAACGGACGTCTGGTCGCCAGCTTCCCGGCGGAAGAAACCGACCAGATCATGCTCGTCACCAATGGCGGCCAGCTTATTCGTTGTCCGATTGACGGTATCCGCATCGCCGGTCGCTCCACTCAGGGTGTCACGGTCTTCAAGACCCGTGAAAACGAGAGTGTGGTTTCGGTAGAGCGTATTCCTGAGGATGAGAAAGAGGAAACCGACGAAACGAGTGTTGATCCGACAGGTGAAGCACCATCCGGCGAAACGCCTTCTGACGATACGCCTTCGGATGATACGCCAGAACAGGAATAAGCGCTCGGCGCGCATTCTCAATATGATCACGAAAAAAAGGGCTCCTATGGAGCCCTTTTTATTTGCCCAAAACGGCAGAGATAAAGAAGTCACTAAAAAAATAAGCAAGTGATCCGTCAAGATCACTTGCTCATTCTACCAGGTCAGAAATCTCGGTGGTGTCGCCATGGACCATCGTCCAAGCCACCGGGGTAGGGTATTCTATGAAATTCAGAGGCTCACTGGTTCACAGGTTTGCGCGCCTTTTCGCGCAATGCACTGGCCAGATGGGACATCATTCCAAAGAGACAGACTTGAGAGTTCAAAATCGGAACCATAGCCTTCAGAGAGGGCGGCGTGCCCGCTTGCTGCAATAAAGGTCAGCCCCATGAAGCAAACAAGAAGGCCGGTTGCTACGATTAACTTGGTTCTTTTAAGAGCAGTCATTTTATCAGTCCCGAATACGGGATCCTCATTCTGTCTTTTCATGTCCATTTTAAAGCTCCTCAGATGAAAGGGCACTGAGCGAGCCGTTCATCTTTCATTCACCTTCGTTAACATCCTTCATATATAAGACGCGCGAAGGGGCAGAATGGTTCAAATATTTTTTCTTCCTTGTTTGTTAGACCATTTCTGTCTTGTGCTTAAAGAGCGGTGAGTCTAGGACTTTCTACATGACAGACAAAATCGCCATATACCCGGGATCCTTCGATCCGATCACCTTGGGGCACCTCGATATCGTTGAGCGCGCGTGCCATATCGTGGACAAGCTCGTGCTCGCCATTGGTGTGCATCACGGCAAGAAACCATTCTTCTCCAAAGACGAGCGCTTTGCTCTCATCAACGAAGTGGTTGCGCCCATCGCACGGGATACGAACACTGTGCTTGAAGTGGTGGCCTTTGATGACCTTGTCATCGACGTTGCCAAACGCGTTGACGCAACCATTCTGATCCGGGGGCTGCGCGATGGCACAGACTTCGACTACGAAATGCAAATGACGGGTATGAATGAAACGCTGGCGCCAGAAATTCATACAATCTATTTGCCTTCGAGCGGCGCAGTCCGCCACATTGCTGCCAGCCTTGTGCGGCAGGTAGCAACCTTGGGCGGAGACATATCTCCGTTTGTGCCTGATGCCGTTCAGGCCGCGTTCGAACAGAAGCTCTCTAGCTGACAGGAAATTTCATGGCTCTCATCCATCGCACATTGGCATGCATCGCCCTAGTTATGGCGCTTGCGCTGACTGCTCCCCTGGCCGCACAGGCTCAGGACAAGGAAAACACGCTCTATCTGGACACCAAATATGGCCGCGTGGTCATCGAGTTGCTGCCCGACATTGCCCCAAATCATGTCAAACGCATCAAAACTCTGGCACGCCAAGGCTTTTATGATGGCCTCAAATTCCATCGGGTCATCGATGGCTTTATGGCCCAGACGGGCGATCCCCTCGGGACGGGCTCAGGCGGGTCTGATCTTCCGGATCTGAAAGCCGAATTCAGCAACCACGCCTTTACGCGCGGCACCATTGGCATGGCCCGCACCAGCGATCCAAACAGCGCCAACAGCCAGTTTTTCATCACCTTCGATGATGCGCCATGGCTCAATCGCCAATATACCGTGTGGGGCGAAGTCGTCTCAGGCATGGAATATGTTGACCAGATCAACAAGGGTGAACCACCGCGCAATCCGGACATCATCGTCAAAATGCAGGTCGCTGCAGACGCTGCTGAATAATTCCATTAACACACACTTCAACAGGATGAAGCCACCTGTGGCTTGAATTCAAGGACCCTTTCGAACCAATAAGGAAGAGACAATTGGCAGAGATTAAAGATCCCGAAAACACACTCGTTATGGAAACCACCAAAGGCAAGGTTGTCATCGCCCTGCGCCCGGACCTGGCACCGGCCCATTGCGAACGCCTCAAAGAGTTGGCTCGTGAAGGCTTTTACGATGGCATCGTCTTCCACCGCGTGATCGACGGTTTCATGGCGCAGGTTGGCTGCCCGCATGGCACCGGCACCGGCGGATCCGACAAGCCGAACCTGAAAGCAGAATTCTCCACAACCAAGCATGTTCGCGGCTCTTGCTCCATGGCTCGTGCCATGGACCCGAACTCTGCCAACAGCCAGTTCTTCATCTGCTTTGATACCGCTCCTTGGCTCGACAACCAGTATACCTACTGGGGTGACGTTATCGAGGGCATGGAAAATATCGACAAGATCAAACGCGGCGAGCCGGTTCAGGATCCTGACAGCATCGTTTCCATGAAAGTCGCAGCAGACCTTTAAGGTCTGGCGCACATTAAAGATTGAGGAGCCCGGACCGCAATGAGCTATGACACCCGTTTTCCCAAAATGCGCGTTGCCCGCTCATGTCGCGATTTCGAAGCCATCAAGCGCTTCTATTGCGATGGTCTGGGCTTTTCCCTTCTCGGCTCCTTTGAGGGGCACAATGGCTTTGATGGACTGTTCATTGGCCACCCGAATGCACCCTATCATCTGGAATTCACCAGAGAGCAGGGGATAACCGCCCCCAAAGCCCCAGATGAAGAAGGCCTGCTCATCTTCTATCTGCCAGACACGGCAGAATGGCAGAAACGGGTTGATATGATGCGCGATGCGGGATATGAACCCGTTCAATCCAACAATACCTATTGGGATGTCGACGGGATCACCTTTGAAGATCCCGATGGATATCGTGTTGTCCTGCAAAACCGCGCTTGGTCAAACTGAATGACCGGGCGCCCTGTAAACGCCCATTTGAGAATCGCCTGAACCATGCGCGTCGACTCCTTCGACTTTGATCTCCCCCAAGACTCTATCGCCTTGCGCCCCCACAATCCGCGCGATGAAGCAAAGCTGCTTCTTGTGCCGCCATCTGGCGCTTTTGAAGACCATAGCGTGCTCAATCTGCCCGACTTTCTTGAGCCGGGGGATGCACTTGTCTTCAATGACACCAGAGTCATTCCCGCCGAACTTTCCGGCACACGGGTACGGGGCGAAATCCGCGCTGGCATCCATTTCAATCTGCACAAGCGCGAAGACCTCTCCACCTGGCGCGCCTTTGCCCGACCAGCCAAGAAAGTCCAGCTGGGTGATCGCGTTGAATTCAGCGACGGCTTCTCGGCAGAGATTTCAGAAAAAGGCGATGCAGGCGAGGTGTGTCTGCGGTTCAACTGCGAAGGACCGGCCCTTGATCAGGCCATCGCATCCGTGGGGCATATCCCGTTGCCCCCCTATATTGCTTCAAAGCGCGCAGAAGACGAAAAAGACAAGACCGATTACCAGACGATCTACGCGGACAAGGATGGCGCTGTAGCTGCCCCCACGGCCGGTTTGCATTTTACCGACCGTCTGTTTTCCATTCTTGATGAAAAAAACATTGAGCGCCATTTCGTGACTCTGCATGTGGGCGCAGGCACCTTTCTGCCCGTCAAGGCAGAAGACACCAACGATCACAAGATGCATGCCGAGTGGGGCGAAATCAGCCCAGCGCTTGCCGACAAGCTCAACGCAGTCCACGCCCGCGGCAACCGTATCATCGCGGTCGGCACTACATCCTTGCGGCTGCTGGAAAGCGCAGCAGGGGACGACGGTATCATTCGGCCTTTCTGCGGAGATACGGACATATTCATCACGCCCGGCTATCGCTTCCGCGCCATTGATGGCTTGATGACCAATTTCCATTTGCCAAAATCAACCCTGTTCATGCTCGTTTCCGCCATTATGGGGCGCGACCGCATGCAGGCGGCCTATGCCCATGCCATTGCCAACGGCTATCGCTTCTATTCCTACGGAGATTCTTCGCTTCTGCTGCCTGAAAGACACGAAGGCGCGGCGCAAGGAGAAGAGACCAAATGACAGATCAGATGCAAACGAGTGAAACCACGCCACCTCTTGGCGCCGACCGCATGAACAAAGGCCAGCCTGTGCCGAATCCGGCCCCAACCGAATTTGGCTTCAAGCTTTTGGCAACAGATGGCAAGGCACGGCGCGGCGAAGTCTTCATGCCACGCGGTACCATTCGCACCCCAGCCTTCATGCCGGTAGGCACCGCCGCAACGGTCAAATTCATGTATCCGGGACAGGTGCGCGACCTTGGGGCCGATGTCATTCTGGGCAACACCTATCATCTGATGTTGCGCCCCGGTGCAGAGCGTGTAGATGCCCTTGGGGGCTTGCATAAATTTGCCAACTGGCCTTACCCAATTCTGACGGATTCGGGCGGGTTTCAGGTCATGTCGCTGGCGCAGTTGCGCAAGATGAGCGAAGAGGGGGTTGAGTTCAAATCCCACATTGATGGCGCTAAATTCATGATGACGCCGGAACGCTCCATCGAAATCCAGTGCCTGCTCGGATCTGATATCCAGATGCAGCTGGATGAATGCACACGTCTGCCAGCCAAGGAAATTGAAATTGAAAAGGCCATGCAGCTTTCCCTGCGTTGGGCCGAGCGGTGCAAGACCCAATTTGGCGACCGTCCCGGTCAGGCCATGTTTGGCATTGTTCAGGGGGGAGACATCCCGCGTCTGCGTGAAGAATCAGCTTTGGCTCTCAAGGCTATGGATCTCAAAGGCTATTCCATCGGCGGATTGGCAGTTGGTGAGCCTCAGGCCGTCATGCTGGACATTCTTGATGTCACATGTCCTATTCTGCCAGAGAACAAACCACGCTATCTGATGGGCGTCGGAACGCCTGATGATCTGATGGAAGCAGTCAGCCGCGGCATAGACATGTTTGACTGTGTCATGCCGACACGGGCAGGGCGCCATGGCTTGGCCTTCACGCGCTTTGGCAAGGTAAACCTCAAGAATGCCCGTCACAAGGATGATCCCCGCCCACTGGACCCTGAGAGCGATTGTCCGGCAGCGCGCGACTATTCCCGCGCTTACCTCTATCACCTCGTCAAATCCAACGAGGCTCTCGGTGCCATGCTGCTTTCCTGGAACAATCTGGCTTACTATCAGAGCCTGATGCAGGGGATGCGTGATGCGATCGAGGGGGGCCGGTTTGAAGACCATAAGACCGAAGTCAAGGAAGCCTGGGCTCGGGGCGATATGCCTGCCATCTAAAGCGCCAATCAGCGCGATGCACAAAAGACACCAAGGGCATAGTCTCTCGCAGAGGCTGTGGCCTTTTCTTTATGTCAAAACCGAGAACGAAACCAGATGTGACATAAACCGACTATGACGAAAACGCAGATCAAAGTGGGAGAAGAGAGTGGTACGCCATCAAGGGTTCGAACCTTGGACCGTCCGATTAAGAGTCGGATGCTCTACCAGCTGAGCTAATGGCGCTTAACCAACAACAAAACGAGAAGTCTTGTTTATCAATTTGATGACAGTCTTTTACCAGAGCAGGAGAAAAAATCAATATACGCGTTAATACGCTTTCGGGTGTTCTGCACCGTTTTGTTGAATTTTTTCATCCATCCGAAAAACAACGGTCCAAAGCGCACAGCTTCAACAGCCAGGCCGGGAACCTTCTTTGCAATATCAATGATTTGGGGGAAGAGGGGAATGGTATGCCCGGAAGGATTCGAACCTTCGACCGTCCGATTAAAAGTCGGATGCTCTACCAACTGAGCTACGGGCACATATTCCATAAGCGACAGTAAAACCATCGCATTGCCTTTGTATTAAAGGCCGGACCCTTGTAGCAGAATTTTCCACTCAGTCGAGCGATGAATTCCGCTAAATATGGTTTTCTACAACAAATTTGCCAAGAAAACCAAACCACAACCGAAATCCAAAACCGCTCAATTCCACAATTAGGAGGATCACATAAACGCTTCAAATTTCAAGGAAAATGGTATGCCCGGAAGGATTCGAACCTTCGACCGTCCGATTAAAAGTCGGATGCTCTACCAACTGAGCTACGGGCACTTAACGTTGGTGAGCGCTGTTGTAACGCATTTTACGCCCCAGTCAACACCCTCACCAAATTCATTTCACTTTTCGTGGAAAACCCTCATTAAGGTCATAAATTCGTGATTTCAAATCCGAATAGAGAAGCGATCACGGCGTGTTTCCACGGCACGTTTCAATCTCTGGCTCTCTGTCCATCTGGAATCGACCTGAGCGGAAGAAAGCCTGCTTGCCCGATCTCCAAGTGCAAAGGTGGATAAATAGGGATATTGGCATCATCTTTGAAATCGGCATGCTAAAGCTGGGTCTGAAGAAGTGTTCAAGCCATATCGCGACAGCGTGATTGGACAAGGCTATCTCTGCCCCCTAAGCAGGAAACCACGCTTTGAAAGTATGAAGTCGAGAATTTGGTATTTTGCAATTGAAGGAGCTAGGAAATGAATTTTGATGTATCGATCACCGGCGCGATTCTCGCTGGCTTCATCTCCTTTATTTCCCCTTGCGTTCTTCCGTTGGTGCCACCTTATCTTTGCTATATCGCTGGCGTGAGCATGGATGAGTTCACCGGTAACGAAAACAAACAACGCGCGGCGACTCGCATTTTCATTTCCGCTCTGGCCTTCGTTTTGGGTTTTACGACCATCTTTGTGCTGCTGGGAGCGGGGGCCTCGGCGATAGGACAATATCTCAAGCTCTACTCGGGTTTCTTTTCCTATGTTGCTGGCGCCATCATTATCATCATGGGTCTACATTTTCTCGGCGTGTTCCGCTTGGCCTTCCTTTACCGTGAAGCGCGCGTAAACGTTCAAAAGAAGCCGGCAGGGATCATTGGCGCCTATCTGATCGGGCTTGCCTTTGCCTTTGGTTGGACCCCCTGCATCGGCCCCGTTCTAGCAACGATTCTGGCGGTAGCTGGCACAGAAGAAAATGTTCAACGCGGCATGATACTCCTGACCGCCTACAGCCTTGGCCTTGGCGTACCATTCCTGCTCGCCGCGCTCTTTGCCGGGCAGTTCATGAGCACCATGCAGCGCTTTCGCAAACATATGGGAACCGTTGAAAAGGTCATGGGCGCCTTGTTGGTCCTGACGGGTATCCTTTTCATCACCGGTCAGGTTCAGAATGCCGCTTTCTGGCTTCAGGAAATGCTGCCAGCTCTCAATTCCATCGGCTAAAGGGAAGGGGCTGGAATCAGCTCCCCCCCCCTTTTAAAGACCCAGTCAAGATGACGGCTCGCTTATTCCTGCGCAACGGCGGCTGCCGTTTTATGCCTGCGCAGCAGACTAAGCGGGAAGGTCGCCAGAACAACACCGCTCATCACCAGAATGAAGCCCACGAGATGGAATATTCTAAAATCCTCGCCAAGGAACATGACCGCCATAAAAATGCCGAAGGGTGGCATCAGATACATCACCAGGCCAGCCGTCGCCGGACCGAGCACCCGGATCATATATTGATAGGCCAGTAGCGCCCCGATAGAGGCCGAAAAGACCAATCCGGCCACGCTCAACCATTGATCCACACGGGTGGGAAGCGTGTCAAAATTGGCCAGCTCCCAGATCATAAACGGGATCTGGATAGCAGCACCCACCAGCCCCACAATCGTGAACATACCAATCGTGGAAAGCGTCTGAAATAGCTTTTTCTTCGAGAGGACAGTATAGACTGCCCAAGAGGTTGCCGCAGCCACGAACAGCAGATCGCCGCTTGAGAATTCAATCGCCAATAGTGTTTCAAGGTGACCTTTGCACACAATCAGCAAAACACCGGTAAAGCCCAGAATGATGCCTATGGCTTCGCGTAGCGAGATCTTGCGTCCCCTGAAGATCCATTCAAGCAGGATGATAATGATCGGGCAGGAGGAATAGATCAGCGTGCCATTAGTGGCTGAGGTGTGTTTGAGCGCCATATAAACCCCCGAACCACTAAACCCCATCCCCATGAAAGCCGTCAGAAGAATAAGCTTCCAATCGGACAGGAGCGCCTTGCGGTTGGCATAAAGAGATGACCACGCAAAAGGCAAAACGAGCACTGATGCGATTCCCCAACGCAAGAAGGTGAGCGTAAAGGGTTCAATCGTATGAACAGCAACAGCACCAACAACAATATTCGAAGCGAGCAGAAACGGGCAGACCGCCATCAGCAGATAGGCAAAGACTTTGGGAGACAAGAGACAATTCCGAAAAACTGGAAGGAAGGAGGGTATTCTGGCGCTAATGATAATTGCTTTAAAGAGCTTAAACAATCTCTATCTGTCGACAGACACCATACAAAAGAGCAGGCTTAACGGAAAACAACAACGCGCTCTAGTTCAAAGCAAGGCTTTGTCCGCGATAGGCCGAAACCGAGCAGTCATAATTGGCATAATTCAATTGCGCACAAACCGACGCTGCCTGTGCTGCATTGGGAATTGGCCCGAGAACAAGGTGAAGAGCAAGCCGTCCATCGTCAAGTTCGGTGACTCGACTAAGCGGACGCAAATCACCGACCAGCGTCTTCTGTGAAGCAGACACGCCTTGCCAAGCCGCTCTGATATCACTGATTGAGACAAAGGCCCCAAGATCAATACCGAAGGATGTCTGGCTGCTCGACCGCACCACATTGGGTGTAGAAACGACTCGACTGACAGGCTGTAACGCACCATCTGAAGCCACGTGCTCTGCGGGTTTGTCTTTGGGGAGCATCTGTGCGCCTTGAGGCGCGGAGCTTTCAAAATCCATGGTCAAGGGCTGCTCGGTTACCTTGATGTTGGGTTGGTCATTCACCTTGAACGGGTCAAACGCACCACCATTGGCTTCCAAAGTGCCGGTTGCTCCGATCGACCCAGTTGACTGGGTATCGATAGGTTGCGAGAGTTGGCCATTGGCCAGAATAAAGGGATTGCGGCTATCGTCCCGTCGCGGAAGGTCCACGACACGCACAGAGCCACTTTGCCCAACAGGGCCATCAAGCTCCAGTTTGGCCAAACGCTGTTTCAGACGATCATTTTCATCACGCAACCGTTTCATTGTTACATGAAACGCACCGACTTCCTGCTTGATCTTGTGCAATTCAGCGATCAAGTCCTGCAACTGCTGGGCATTGATCTCAGTTCGTTTCGAAAACGGATTGAAGGTCTGATTCTGTTGGTCGACGAGCGCTGTTTCCGACTCACCAAGTGCCTTTTCAAGGTTGGCGGGCGGCATTTGATCGATAGACCCGGTAACAAGACGTGCATCGGCGCTGTCCAATGTTGCCATAACATTGGGGTTTCGGGCGGAATCACCGGTGTCATCCACCATCGTCAAGGCAACCAAACCTGTCAGCACTGCCGCAAACGCCCAACCGGCCATCATGGTCACATCGAAGATGGCTTTGCCTGGCCGCGCCATACAAATGCCTCCTTACACGCGCGAATCTTATGTTTCACGCATTTTTAAGGAAAGTCTTTTTTTGCTGTAACCGCAAGGCCCGTTCGTATATCTGTTTCAATTGTTCCTTAGGAAAATACTATAAACGGTCCTTTACTCTGCAAAGACAGGTCTCAGGAGGCTAAAGATGACACATCGCACATGCCAGGCAATCATTCTGGCAGCCGGACACGGCACCCGCATGAAATCAAAAACACCCAAGGTCCTTCACAAGATCGCCGGGCTGTCTATGGTTGGTCATGTGGCCCACGCCGCTCATCAGGCCGATGTCGATCAGGTCGCCCTCATCGTCGGACCGGATATGGACCCTGTTTTGCAGGCTGCCCGCAAGATGCATCCATCCGTTCAAGCTTGCGAGCAGACAGACCGTCTGGGCACCGCCCATGCGGTTCTGGCCGCACGCGAAGCGCTGAAAGAGGCAAAGGACGATGTCATCGTGCTTTTTGGCGATACACCGCTCTTGCGCGCAGAAACGATCAGCGCCATGCGCGAAAAGCTGGCAGAGGGCTTTGACGTTGTCGTTCTGGGCTTTCGGACAGACACACCAGATCCTTACGGGCGCCTGCTCGAATCAGATGGCAATCTGGTCGCCATTCGCGAAGCCAAGGACTGCACCCCCGAGGAATTCCAGATCAATTTCTGCAACGGTGGAATCATGGGCTTCTCCGGGACTAATTTGCTCGAGCTTCTGGACAAGATAGAAAACAACAATTCCCAAGGCGAATATTATCTCACCGATGCGGTGGAACTGGCCAACGCGCAAGGGCTCAAAGTGACAGCAATCGAGGCCCCAGAATCCGAGTTGCAAGGGGTCAACAGCCGCGCCCATCTGGCCAAGGTCGAAGCAACATTCCAACAAAGAGCCCGTCAGGAAGCCATGGAAAATGGTGTTACACTGACCGCGCCAGAAACTGTTTTCTTTGCCTATGATACGAAATTGGGCCAAGACATCACCATTGAGCCAAACGTCTTTTTCGCACCCGGCGTAACCGTGGCGGACAATGTCACCATTCTGGCCAACTGCTATTTCGAAGATGCAGAAATCGGCGAGGGCTGCGCCATTGGCCCCTATGCACGTCTACGTCCGGGCACAGTTCTGGAAGCAAAAGCGAAGGTGGGCAACTTCGTGGAGATCAAGAAATCTCTTGTAGAAGAGGGCGCAAAGGTCAACCACCTGACCTATATCGGCGACGCTCGTATCGGCTCCAAGGCGAATATCGGCGCAGGCACCATCACTTGCAACTATGATGGCTTCAACAAGTTCAAGACGGATATCGGCAAGGGCGCTTTCATCGGCTCCAACACTTCGCTGGTCGCTCCGGCAACCATTGGAGACGGTGCAATCATTGGCGCAGGCAGCGTTATCACAGATCCTGTTAACGCTGATGATCTGGCATTCACACGCGCAAGACCCATCGTCAAGGCAGGATGGGCCGCACAGTTTCGTTATAAAAAGAATAAAGATTCCAAATAATTAAGTGTGAACAAAGGGGCGCTTTGCGTCCCTTTTTCCGTTTTCGTTAGAAACTGCAATCGGATTTGATTTCAAGAATCTCACAACAGTGCGTTAGTGATTATTCAAATCAAATTATCCGTAGTCATTTGTTGGAAAGAGATTGCCATGTGTGGAATTGTCGGAATTCTTGGTAAGGAAGCGGTAGCGCCACAATTGGTGGATGCCCTCAAGAGGCTTGAATATCGCGGCTATGATTCCGCTGGTGTCGCCACGATCAACCAGAACAAACTCGACAGACGCCGCGCCGCTGGCAAACTGCGCAATCTGGAACAGTTGCTAAGCGAAAATCCATTGCCGGGCACCATCGGCATCGGCCACACCCGTTGGGCGACCCACGGCATTCCAAACGAGATCAATGCGCATCCCCATCAGGCTGGCAACGTGGCTGCGGTGCATAACGGCATCATCGAGAATTTTCGTGAGTTGCGCGAAGAGCTGACGGCCAAGGGGCATAAATTCGAGACGGAAACCGACACCGAAACCGTCGTGCATCTCATTCATGACGAAATGCAGGCTGGCAAGCGCCCCATAGAAGCCGTCTCCGCCGTTCTGGGTCGCCTGGAAGGCGCGTTTTCTCTCGCGATCATCTTTGGCGGCGAAGAGGACCTGATGATCGGTGCCCGCCGAGGCTCTCCTCTGGCCGTTGGCCATGGGGATGGCGAGATGTATCTGGGCTCTGATTCCTTTGCCCTTGCACCGTTCACCGATGAGGTGACCTATCTGGAAGAAGGCGACTGGGTGGTCCTGACCAGAACGTCGGCCACGTTCTATAATGAAGACAACATGCATGTCGAACGGCAGGCCACCACGGCACTTGCGTCTGCCAACATCGTGGATAAGGGCAACTATAAGCATTTCATGGAAAAGGAAATCCATGAACAGCCCGAAGTGATCCAGCATACGCTGGCCCATTATGTGGATTTTGCCAACGGAACAGTTCGCTTCAAGGGCAAACTGCCATTTGATTTTGCTACCCTTAACCGCATCTCGCTTAGCGCTTGCGGCACGGCTTACTATGCAGGCGTGGTTGCCAAATACTGGTTTGAGAAGCTTGCACGCATTCCGGTCGACATGGATGTCGCCTCCGAATTCCGCTACCGCGAAATGCCGATGCAGGAGAATGGGCTGGCGCTCTTTATCTCCCAGTCGGGCGAAACCGCCGATACGCTGGCTTCCTTGCGCTATTGCAAACAGGAAGGCCAGCATATTGCCTCCATCGTCAATGTGCCCGAAAGCACCATCGCGCGCGAAAGTGATGTCATTTTCCCAACCCTTGCCGGGGCAGAAATCGGAGTCGCTTCAACCAAGGCCTTCACCTGCCAGCTCTCGGTTTTGCTCGCCCTTGCCATCATGGCTGGCCGTGCGCGTGGAACCATTTCGGCTGAAGAAGAGCAAGCCTATGTCAAGGCACTGAGCGAGTTGCCCAAATTCATCCGTCAGGCATTGAAAGCAGACAACACCATCGCCGATCTCGCCCATGAGCTTTCCAAGGTCAAGCATGTGCTTTATCTGGGCCGCGGAACCAACTTCCCGCTGGCCATGGAAGGCGCGTTGAAACTGAAGGAAATCTCCTACATACACGCCGAAGGCTATGCGGCAGGAGAGCTCAAGCACGGCCCGATCGCGTTGATTGATGAAACCATGCCGGTCGTCGTTATCGCTCCTGATGACAGCTATTACGACAAGACCGTTTCCAACATGCAGGAAGTCGCCGCCCGCGATGGCCGGATCAT
The DNA here is from genome assembly GCF_963678225.1 of uncultured Cohaesibacter sp. Classification (NCBI taxonomy): domain Bacteria; kingdom Pseudomonadati; phylum Pseudomonadota; class Alphaproteobacteria; order Hyphomicrobiales; family Cohaesibacteraceae; genus Cohaesibacter; species uncultured Cohaesibacter sp. Next base: position 96,455 of record NZ_OY782763.1, read on the forward strand.
TCTCATCACCGATGAGTCGGGCGCCAAGAAGAATGCGCTGGAAGACAGTACCACCATCGTCATGCCCACCGTACCAGACGTCATCGCACCGATTGTCTTTGCCCTGCCTGTGCAGATGCTGGCTTACTACACCGCCAATTTTATGGGTACCGACGTGGACCAACCACGCAACCTTGCAAAATCCGTAACTGTAGAATAAGCCATCTGCACCATTCACACAAACAGGCCCGCTTGCCTTTGGCTGGCGGGCAGTCAAGTGTACCCCTATGCCCCTTATCCTGCGGACCATAACGCTTGAAGATCTGCCACTATACCGCACCCTGATAGCCCCCAAACAGGCGTTTCATCGTCTCAACGGCCCTTATCTGGGAATGCCGACAGAAGCAGATCAGAACAAGAAAATCATGGAATTCGGTTTCGAGCTGACCAAGCCGAACCCGTCTTTCAATTTTCAACTGGTTTGCGATGGAGAAGATGGCCGGATTCTGGGTGAGGTTTCCTACTACTGGAAAGACCAGCGAACCAACTGGCTGGAGGTGGGCATTGTCCTCTTCAATCAATCGCATTGGGGCAGGGGCATTGGTTCTAGGGCCTTGCCCATGTGGATAGACAAGCAATTGGCTGAGCGGCCTGCGCTTGTGCGGATCGGACTGACAACATGGTCCGGCAACGCTGGCATGATGGCTCTTGCAGAAAAAATCGGTCTGAAGCAAGAAGCCTGCTACCGCAAGGCTCGCATTCTCGATGGGAAATATTTTGACTCGCTGAGTTACGGCATCCTGCGCGAAGAATGGGAAGCGCTGAGAGAACAGCACCAGACAACGCCTTCAGCCTCAGCCATTCAGGGCTGAGCACCCACCACTCGGCTCAGTCGTCCGGGCCATCCGGCCGTGTGCCCACATAGAGCGCAGAACCGGCAAAAAACAGGATCACCGGGATCAAAAGCCAGACACCGGGCTGAACCGCCGTAACAAACATGGCAAAGCCCAGCGCCATGCCGCCAAAGGCAAAATATTTAGCCTTGCGCGGTATCGCCTTATGATCGCGCCATGCCAGAACCGGTGGCCCAAACACCCTGTGCTGCAAGAGCCAGGCTTCAAGCCGTGGTGACGATCTGGCAAAACAGAAGGTAGCCAGAATAAAAAATATGGTCGAAGGCAGCAGAGGCAAAAAAGCGCCCACAATGCCAATGCCCGTCAAGACAAGACCCGCAAGCAGATAGAGGGGCTGTTGAAACCTTTTCATGCTTGTGCCCTTTTGGCCTTTAGCAACAAAAAACGGGGAAAATTCTGAACATTACATACAAGATATTGCGTTAAATGCCATTCTACAACTGGTCCCGCTCATTTTTCGAGCAGGAAACCGCTTTCTTAATCTTTTAAGTCGAAGCAGGGCGCATTATCTTAGTATAGATTGAGTGCGTAAATTGATTGACAGCTTGCCATCTCACATCACGATCAGGCCCGAGGTAAAATCTGGCTCCTTCTGCGCCCCAAGGGAACATGGAAAGAGACAATTGACGCATCAGGAGCCAATCTCATACGGAACGAACACAGATGACATCGAAGAATAATGAAGAAAAAAAAGGCCCTCTGGATCGCGGCAGGCTTACCTTTGGTGCCCGCGTGCGAAACTATTTTCTGACCGGCCTCGTCATCGCAGCCCCAATCGGGATCACGCTTTACATCACATGGGCCTTCATCGGCTGGGTTGATTCCACCGTAAAGCCTTATATTCCGCATATATACAACCCGGACAATTATCTGCCATTTTCCGTGCCCGGGGTAGGGCTCGTCTTTTCCTTCCTCATCCTGACGATACTGGGCTTCCTGACAGCCAACTTTGTTGGGCGCTCCCTATTGACCTTTGGTGAGGTGTTCGTCGGGCGGATGCCGCTCGTACGCAACCTTTACAATGCCCTCAAACAGATTTTCGAAACGGCTCTTTCGCAAAAGGGAAAGACATTCACCAAAGCCGTGGTTATCGAATATCCACGCCGCGACCTTTGGGCTCTTGCTTTCGTTGCCACTGAAACGACCGGTGAAGTGGCTCACCGCATCGAAGACAAGGAAAAGCCGGGTGATGCGCATCAGGGATATATCTCGGTCTTCCTGCCAACCACCCCGAACCCGACATCCGGTTTTCTGCTGTTTGTGCCACGTCGTGACATCATTATGCTCGACATGAGCGTTGAGGATGCCGCCAAGCTCGTGGTATCTGCCGGTTTGGTCTCTCCTGAATTCATCGCAAAGCATGCCGTTGAAGAAGACCACGAAAAGGCCAAAAAACTGATCGACATAGAGGTGGATGACGAAGAAAAGGCGCCATCGTCAAAGGATCAACTTCCTTCACTCAAGAAAGCAAAATCCAAAGAGTCAGAACCTGCCGAATAAGGCCTCACCTTCGCTCTTCCCGTCTTGGACGCCCCGATTGGCGGGCGTCCTTGCCGTCTATCCAGCTTTCAGAAGCCGAATGGCTTCATCTCTTCCGAACAGATACAGCAGATCACGCAAGGCATCCCCGCGTTTGCCAGTCAATCCCGGATCCATCTCGATAATGAGACGCGCTTCCTTGCGCGCCATTTCCATCAGATCCTTATGCACCTCAGGGTCAGTAACGCGAAAGCCCGGCATGCCAGATTGCTTTGTCCCAAGTACATCGCCTTCGCCCCGCAGGCGTAAATCGGCCTCAGCAATGCGGAACCCGTCCTCGGTTTCGCGCATCATATTCAGCCGCTCCTTGGCGATATTGCCCAAAGGACCCTGAAACAGCAAAATGCAGGAAGAGGCCTTGTCACCGCGCCCGACACGCCCGCGCAACTGATGCAGCTGCGCCAAGCCAAAGCGCTCGGCATGTTCGATCACCATGATAGTGGCTTCGGGCACATCCACCCCCACTTCAATCACCGTGGTAGCAACAAGGATCTGGGCATCACCATCCTTGAAATGCTCCATCGCCGCTTTTTTCTCATCAGCCGACATGCGGCCGTGGATAAGCTCAACCTTATCTCCAAACACCTTCTTGAGGCTCTCGTGCCTGTCTTCTGCGGCGGTGACTTCAAGCACTTCGGATTCTTCAACCAGCGGGCAGACCCAATAGCATTTGGCGCCTTTTTCAAGCGCAGTGTTAAGCCGACCGACTAACTCTCCAAGCCTGTCAAGCGACATGGTGCGGGTTTCAATGGGCTTCCGACCGGCTGGCTTTTCGGTCAACAGCGATACATCCATGTCACCATAATGGGTAAGCACCAAGGTGCGCGGAATTGGCGTCGCGGTCATCACCAGAAGATCGGTCGCTACACCTTTGTCAGACAGCGTCAAACGCTGATGTACGCCAAACCGATGCTGCTCATCAACGATGGCCAGTCCCAGATCGGCAAACACCACAGACTGCTGGAAGAGGGCATGGGTTCCGATGAGAAAATCGATATCCCCCTGTTCGAGCGCCTTGAGCGTTTGTCGCTTCACTCCGGCGCTGTCCTTGCCCGTCATCACGGCGACGCGAATACCGACAGACTCGCAAAGCGCTTTGACGGACTGATAATGCTGCCGTGCCAAAAGGTCTGTCGGAGCCATCATGGCCACCTGTGCGCCAGACTCGATCACATCCGCAGCCGCCATCAGGGCGACCATCGTCTTACCGCTGCCCACATCGCCTTGAACCAGACGCAGCATCCGCTCGGGCAGGGCCAGATCTTCCTCAATCTCGGCGATGGCCTGTTGCTGGCTCCCCGTGAGCGTAAAGGGCAGGGCCTCTGTAAGCGCAGCTTTGAGTTTGCCCTCCCAACGACGCGCCAGCCCCTTGGCTTTCTTCACATTGCTGCGCACCAGCGACAGCGCAAGCTGACTGGCCAGACATTCATCATAAGCCAACCGACGTCGGGCATTGGATGTCAGATCAAGATCCGCCAGCCCCAGAGGATTATGAATGCGGTCCAGCGCTTCATGAAAGGCTGGCCAACCTTCACGATCGAGCAGAGCCTTTTCCTGCCACTCGGGCAGAGGCTCAAGATCCTCAAGACAGGCCTCAACAGTCTTGTGTACCATCTTGCCTGATAGCCCGGCGGTCAAAGGATAGACCGGCTCAATCAGCGGCATGGTGGCGAAATCATCCTCGGATACCACATGATCCGGGTGCGTTATCTGCGGAACGCCGTTAAAGCGCTCCAGCTTGCCCGAAACATATCGCACAGAGCCAACGGGCATTTGCCGCTCGAGATAGCCGCCATTGGCATGGAAATAGGTGATCGTAATTTCGTCGGTCTCGTCATGGGCCAGAATGCGATAGGGCACCCGCTTGTTATGCCGTGGTGGCGGCTGATGCTTGTCAATCGTCAGACACAGCGTCACGATCACGCCATCTGGCGCCTCGGCGAGTGCAGGCTGCAAACTGCGATCAATAACAGAGACGGGCATATGCAGCAGCAGATCGATCCGACGCGCTTCCAAAAGCACATCGCCGCGCAACAACCGCGCAAAGGACTGGCCGATTTTCGGGCCAACACCTTTCAGGGTCGTCAGGGACGCAAAATAGGGATTGAGACGGTTCGGGCGCATCGCAGTAAGTATGATTCTGTAGACGGGAACGGGCTTGCATCAAGCATGGCCAACTCAAAAGGCCGCGTCAATACATGTTCTCCTTTTGTTTTGTGATAGACGAACGATCTATAGCTGACAAGGCGCCTTCCAGCCGTTATACAGGGGCAAAGAATGACAACGCCCTAAAGGAGCAAATAACTATGTCCCATGGCACCACCCGCAGCAGTGAAGGTATGGATGTACGGCACAAAAAGATTTTGATGCGTGCCTGGCACCGTGGAGTCAAGGAAATGGACCTGATGCTGGGCCGCTTCGTCGACAACGAGCTGGACAACCTCACCGATGATGAATTGGACCAGTTGGAAATGCTCATGGACCAGCATGACAGAGACCTGATGCAGTGGTTCACCAATGAGCTGCCAGTGCCTGAAGCATTCGATTGCCCGATGTTCCATAGAATCAAGCACTATCACAAAAATTTCGAGTCCGGGCTTCTCTAGGCCGCCCGCGACCCTACATTCAAAAGACCCAAGGGACAGAAAGGCTCTATTCGTGCTATAGAGCCTTTTCCTGTCTTCTAGCACCAACCTTCTTGCTGTTTCTCCGCCATGTCCACAATTGCCAAATCCCTTGACTCTTCCATGATGCTCCACGTCAGCCATGTGCCTGATGGACTGGAGGGATTGGCCGTTGCCGAAGTGGCCGAAGCGCATCTGAAGGCCGCCAAGGACGAGAAGATCGCTGCCGTCTATATAGCGCGCGATGACCGGCGCATGGCCTCCATGGAGCAGGCACTCAAATTCTTTTCGCCCAAGCTTACCTGCCTGTCTTTTCCGGCATGGGATTGCGTGCCCTATGACAGGGTGTCGCCCAATGCCGAAATTTCAGCCCGGCGCATGACCGCGCTGTCGCGGCTTGCCTACAATATCTTTGATGGCCCCGTCATCCTGCTCACCTCCGTCAATGCCATGCTCCAGCGCGTGCCGAGCAAAGAGTCGGTCAAAAAGCAGAGCTGGTCTGCCAAGCCGGGCAATTCGGTCGACATGGACGACCTCATCGTATGGCTGGAGACAAACGGCTTTCTGCGCACTCCCACAGTGCGCGAGCATGGCGAATATGCTGTAAGAGGCGGTATTGTCGATCTGTTCGTGCCCGGTGCAGAGGAGCCGGTCAGACTGGACTTCTTTGGCGACACGCTGGAAAGCATCCGCAAGTTCGATCAACATACCCAGCGCACGGTCGGCCAACTGCGCGGTATTGATCTTGTCTCAGCGTCTGAAGTGGTTCTCACCGAAGACGCCATTTCCAATTTCCGGCGGCGCTATACGTCCAATTTCGGCGCAACCACACGCGACGATCTGCTCTATCAAGCCATTTCAAACGGCCATCGCTATCAGGGCATCGAGCACTGGTTGCCCTACTTCAATGAAGATCTGCAAACGCTGTTTGACTTCACCAATGACGCGCCGGTGATCCTCGACCCTCTTAGCGATGATGCCATCACCGAGCGACTGGAAGTTATTCAGGATCATTACGCCGCCCGCCGCGAAACCCTTGATAGCGGGTTGGATCAGGGCGTGCCCTATAAGCCGGTTGAGCCTCATCTGCTCTATCTGGATCGCGAAGGCTGGGCAGGCATTCTTGGCTCCCAAAAGCGCGTAAGGCTTTCACCCTTTGACGTGCCCGAAACCGGCGTTGAAACAGTCGTCAATATGGGCGGCAAACAGGGACGCACCTTTGCTGCCGAGCGCAGCGCAGAGAATGTCAACGTGTTCGACGCGGTCATCGAGCATATCAAGACCGTCAAGGAGAATAAAAAACGCGTCACCATCGCCTGCTGGACCCCGGGCTCAGCCGAGCGCATGCATCAGGTGCTGACAGACCATGAAATGCGGGGCCTTGTGCCCTATGAAACATGGCAGGCGCGGCAGGTCATCAAGCCCAATCAGGTCGGCCTGACGGTCCTTGAGCTGGAAAGTGGCTTTGAGACCGAAAAGGATGTGGTGATTGGCGAACAGGACATTCTGGGCGACCGGCTTGTCCGCTCCAAGCGCCGCCGCAAGAAAAGTTCTGACGTTCTGACCGAAGCCGCCAGCCTGACCGAAGGCGACATCGTCGTTCATATCGAGCATGGTATTGGTCGTTTTATGGGCCTTCAGACCGTCGATGCAGCGGGCGCACCGCATGATTGTCTGGAAATTCACTATGCCGGCGGCGACAAGCTCTTCCTGCCGGTAGAGAATATCGAACTGCTCTCGCGATACGGCTCCGAAGACACCGAAGCGCAGCTGGACAAGCTGGGCGGCGTTGCCTGGCAAGCGCGTAAATCCAAGATGAAAGAACGGATCCGCATGATGGCGGATCAGTTGATCAAGGTCGCTGCCGAACGTGAGTTGCGCAAGGCCGAGCGCATCACGCCCCCGGAAGGGCTGTATGACGAATTTGTCGCCCGCTTCCCGTTTGATGAGACCGAAGACCAGTTCAATGCCATCGAGCAGGTCTTCGACGATATGGGCTCCGGCCGCCCGATGGATCGCCTCATTTGCGGCGATGTGGGCTTTGGCAAAACCGAGGTTGCCCTGCGTGCGGCCTTTATCGCGGCGATGAACGGCCGTCAGGTCGCGGTGGTCGTGCCGACCACCTTGCTTGCGCGTCAGCATTACAAGAATTTCGTGGATCGCTTCGCCGGTTTCCCGCTGGTCATCGAACAGGCCTCCCGGCTGGTCTCCACCAAAAAGCTCAATGAGACCAAGAGAGGCCTCAAGGACGGTTCTGTCGATATCGTCGTTGGCACCCATGCGTTGCTTGGCAAATCCGTCGATTTCCGCGATCTTGGGCTACTTATCATCGACGAAGAGCAGCATTTTGGCGTCAAACACAAGGAGCGCCTGAAAGAACTGCGCGCTGATGTGCACGTATTGACCCTGTCCGCGACACCGATCCCGAGGACCCTGCAATTGGCACTTACGGGCGTTCGCGAATTGTCGCTGATCGCGACACCGCCGGTTGACCGGCTTGCCGTACGCACCTTTATTTCGCCCTTTGACAAGCTCACCATCCGTGAAGCCCTGCTGCGCGAGCGCTATCGCGGCGGTCAAAGCTTCTATGTCTGTCCGCGCGTGTCCGACATTGCACAAGTCCACACCTTCCTTGAAGAACAGGTGCCTGAAGTCAAGGTCGCGGTTGCCCACGGACAGATGCCCGCCGGTCAACTCGATGACATCATGACAGCCTTCTATGACGGCAAGTTCGATGTACTGCTCTCTACCACGATCGTGGAATCGGGCATTGACGTGCCAACGGCCAACACCCTGATCGTGCATCGCGCCGATATGTTTGGTCTTTCCCAGCTTTACCAGCTGCGCGGTCGGGTAGGGCGCTCCAAGACCCGTGCCTATGCGCTCTTTACTGTTCCCGCTAAAAAGACCCTCACGCCAACCGCAGAGCGACGCCTCAAGGTTCTGCAAAGCCTCGATACCTTGGGTGCGGGCTTCCAGCTTGCCAGCCACGACCTCGACATTCGCGGTGCAGGCAACCTGTTGGGCGAAGAACAATCCGGCCATGTCAAGGAAGTCGGTTACGAGCTTTATCAGCAGATGCTGGAAGAAGCCGTGGCATCCCTGCGTTCCGGTGATTTGACCATCATGGAAGACAAATGGTCACCGCAGATTTCCATCGGCACACCGGTACTCATTCCGGACAGTTATGTGCATGATCTGCAGCTCCGGCTCAATCTCTATCGCCGTCTGGCCGATCTGGTGGAAGCTGACGAGATTGATGAATTCGGGTCCGAGCTGACAGACCGGTTCGGCCCTCAGCCCGAAGAAGTCAAGCATCTGCTCAAGATCGTCTATATCAAAGGGCTCTGCCGCAAAGCCAATGTCGAGAAGATCGATGCAGGCCCCAAAGGCGCCGTGCTTGCTTTCCGCAACAACGAGTTCTCAAACCCTGCGGGGCTGGTTCAATATATTACCGAACAGGGAAGCCTTGCCAAGCTTCGGCCTGATCAGAAGATCTTCCTGGCCCGCAGCTGGAACTCTGCCAGCGACCGCCTCAAGGGCACGGCCGTAATCATGACGCAACTGGCCAAGCTGGCACAGAACGCCCAATAACAGCGCTTGCGCCATTACCGGTGCAAGCATCTGAAAGCTGGATAGCCACTGGAGTTGTCAGGATTTTTGAGGCTCAAAAGCGCACAACAGGATTTTCAAACAGATCCTTGAGGATCTTGTCGACATCGAAATCCGGGCTGCGTGTATCGCAATAGTGCAGAGAGAAGTCCAGCGTGACATAGACCGCCCGCGTCGAACTATGCTCCACAAACGGGCTGAGCTGAACAATAGAGCGAATGCGCTGCAACGCCATGCGAGCTTCAAACAGATCCGTATCCGGGAAAAAGGCAACCACTGCGCCATTATCAAGACGGGCCAGCATGTCTTCAGCCCGCATCAAGGAAGCAATGAGCCGACTGACCTTGGCCAGCAGAGCAGGGGGCAGACTCTCGCCACCTCTTTTTTCATGCACCAGATCGAAAGTGATATCAAAACCAACGAAAGTTACCGAAGCTCCGGCGTCTTCCTCCCGCAGCACATCCAGATGAGACTTAAGAAACTCCTCTGAATAGAGCCGTGTCACTTCATCGGTCGGCATCAGCAATCGAGCTTCAGAGAAGATCTTGCGCAATTGCCGCCGATAACGTTCTTCCCGCACGAGAATATCTATACGGTTCTCAAAGAAGCGTTCGGAGAAGGGGAAGGAGACAATATCCGTAGCCCCGGCCGCAAGACCTGCCAATCCATCCTGAACAGCCCGCTTGTGGCAGACCAGAATAATCGGGAATGAGAAATAATTTGGGTTGCGCCGAAGTTCGGAGATAAATTCGACAAGATGCTCATTATAGTCGCTAAGTTCCACGACGAGCGCATCAAATGGTTTCATTTCCAGATAATGCAAGGCCATGGAAGGCGTGAGGGCAGCCACCGTTTCCACCGTCTCGGGCAACGCCATCTGAACCGGCAAAAAAGCTGCACCAGCCCCAAGATAAAGCAGGCTTTGCTTATCGAGATCCTTAGGCGGCGGCACCACAGGCAAGCCCACGCCAAACCGCTTGAAAGTCAGCGACCGTCTCTCGGCCTCCCGCCGCATGGTTGCCAGACGCATAAGGGATGTCAGACGATTGGCGATCAGATCCTGCGTCAATGGCGGTTTGAGCACATCCGCGAAGGGTTTCATCTGTTCTTCGGTGAGGCTGATGGATGCATCGGCGATGGCCACCATCGGCACCCGCGCGTCGGCAAAACCGAACTGCTTGCGCAAGGCATCCGCCCGAGCGACCAAAGCAGGCACATCCTCGCTGTTTACATCGAACAGATCCAGCAGCAGGATACCAGCTTCTTGCGAGACCTTGTCCAGATCTTCATCCGAATGGACATAATGAGACCAGACAGCAAAATTGACTTGAATGAGAACATCTGCCCAAGCTGGAGTATCAAGGCCAAGATCAGAAGAAGTGAAAATGAGTGCATGCTTGGCCATTCGGCTGACTTACGCCTTCATATGAAAAGGAACAGAAACACGCCATTCAAGAACAGCGCAAAACGGATTTATGCAACGTTGGCCACCTGACTGGCCTCGATCAGGCTTTCTCGCATGACCTTGCCATTCGTCTGGCGCGGAATAGCTTCGACAAAAATGATATCGCGTGGCCATTTCATGCTGGAAACGCGTTTTTCCTTCAGATAGGCGTAAAACTCTTCCCGCGCAGTCTCCTTGTCATCCACCACGAGTGCAGCCATCAAATGGGCAGGATTGTTTTCCTCCGAAGGCACAACAAATGCCGCCGCATCGGTGACCACAATACAATCCCTATAAAGAGCATCAAGATCCGTCCCACGCTCGGTGAAGCCGCCAAAGGCCAATACATCGCCCAAATCACCAAGTGGGCGGAACAAAGCACGCTGATCGCCATGTTCCTCGGTTACGAGATGGCAGCCAATTTCCGTGTGAATGAAGCCTTCCTCCGTCGCACGCAGGGCCTTGCCCTCTACAGCACCAGCCAGCGGAAAGGCGCAATGAGGCAGCATGGCCCCCTTGAGGCAGAGTTCACCCCCGACAATCGCGCTGTCGGTCTGTGCGCGAGATTCTTCCATGCCATAAAGGAAGGTTTCCATCCAGACGCGTGAAGGCTCATGTAGAGAATTGATTGCTCCCAAAGGAACCGATCCGACCTCGCTCGGATGACGCCGGATTTGCGAGAAGAGGGCAAGATCCTTGAAGTTGGTCAGGTCAATCAGGCGAGCTGCGGTTTCATTCTCTGCAAAAACGGTCTGCTCTGCATGCACCCGATTCCACACCAGCATGATGCTGATCAGTTGCTCGCGCACCTGCATCGGCAGGAGTGCATGCGCGTCTTCCCAAAGGCCACCAGGCAACACCACATGCTGCCCGCCAAACTCGGCCAACGCATTGATATAGCGCCCGAGCGAACGGAAATTGTGGAACTGAAGTCGGGCCCCGACATCAAGAGCAGCAACCATTCCCACGGCGAAGCCGATCAGCCCGGACAAATGGTGGCTCACAAAAGAGCAATGCTCACCACTAAGATCCGTTTGTTCATGAACATAGCGCGCAATGGCAAGCAGCTGGTTGTGGCTGCGCCCGATAGGCATGGCCTGTTCACTCCCCGCAGAGCTCCAGTGGATCGCCAGAACGCTGTTGGCGCTTATCTGACCGCCATGCTCGAACAATCCGTCCTCGGCCACATTGTCCTCGCCATCCAGAATATCGCCAAGATCAATAAGACCTTCAGGCGCATTCTCTCCGATGCAGAAAACAAAGCGAATGGAAAACATCTCGGCGGCCACATTGCGTACGCGCTCGGCCACGGCTTCTTCTTCATAATGGGAACAGCAAACGATGGCCTTGGCACCGACTTGCTCAAGCTTCTCGCGCAAATCCGCTTCACCGCTCGTCAGAGGAATTGGCGCCAGGATGATTCCCATGCGACTGGCAACCAGAGTTAGCACAGCAGCATCGGCACTGGGGGGAATGAGCATGGCAACCACCGTTTCGGCTTTCATGCCAATGCCGGTGAGAAACTCTGATAGCGCGACCACACGCCGCCATGTACGAATGAAAGAGAGGCATTGAGGTCTTCGACCGCTCACTGAATGCAAACCCTGATCATCAATCAGTGCAAGATCATCCGGCCGTTGCTCGGCGTGCCGCGCAAAAACCAAATCAAGGCGATCTTCCCCCCACAGACCTGATGAAGAATAGGTTTCGATTTGTTCAGGGGTTGAGAGGAGCATTCTGGACCTCTTGGTATGTTAGACACGCAAACAATTTTACTAAATTGTAGCTGATTCCGATATCTGCAACACAGCTTTTATGAGGGCTATACTACCGTTTCTGCTTGTTTCTTGCAAAAAACAGCCGCTTTTGTCTGCTATTCCCCATCATACCAGAAGGTTGTCGGACGATATCCAGCCAAAGGACGCCCCTTGGCCTCCGATTCCGGATAGCGAATCCTCTTCCATAAACCAACCCATTGCTCGCCCTTATGAAAGAGCGGAACACCATAAAAGCCATTGATCAGTGTTCGGTCAAAGGCTCGGACGGCTGCCGTGAAATCTTCCTGACTGCGCGCAGAGAGGAGAGCATCGATCATCGCATCAATGGCTGGATCATCAGCGCCGGCCTGATTGAACCACCCATCGACATCTCTCTGGGAGGAATGCCAACGGGACATTTGTTCATTCCCGGGTGAAAGGGATGCGCTCCAGGACATCTTCATCATATCGAAATCCATGGTCTTTCGGCGCTCCCAATATTGCGCGGAATCGACGGTCCGTATATCCATCTTAATCCCCAGTCGCTCCAACACGCGCGCATAGACCAACGCAAGGCGCTCTTCCTCTTTGGAGGTCGACAGAAATTCAAAAGCAAGTGGCGCGCCGGTGTCCAGATTCACCATGGCCCCATCCTTCAGCCCATAGCCTTGAGAGGCCAGCGCCTTCATGGCGTTGCGCATCACTTTGCGCATCTCGTTGTTATTGGCAGCAGAAACCGGAGCGTAGCTACCATCCAGAACATCGGGGTCCATTTCATCCAGATAAGGAGCCAGCAATTCCTTCTCCCGATCATTCATCGGAACACCTAGCGCAGAAAGAGAAGAATTCTGGAAATAGCTGCCTGAGCGCTTGAAAAGCCCGTGATAGAGATTTTTGTTCACCCAGTCGAAATCGAATAGCGTCGCCAGCGTGCGCCGGACAATGCGGTTTTGAAAGACGGGTTTGCGCGTATTGAAAACAAAGGCCGACATGCCGGTAGGCAGATTGGACTGGAAGATCTTTTTTTCTACGTCCCCCTTTTCAACGGCATTGAAATCATACTGATCGGCCCATCGCGCCGGGTCGGACTCAGGCTGAATATCAAACTTGCCTTTCTTGAAGGCCTCGAACATCGCCGTGCCATCCCTATAGTATTCGATATTGATTTCATTGAAATTGTCTTTGCCCACCTTGATTGGCAGATCCTTGGCCCAATAATCGGGATTACGCTTGAGCAGAATTTTCGAACCGGCATCAACTTCATCAATCAGATAGGGGCCGGATCCGATAAACTGATACATACCGGACTTGGAGAATTTCTCCGGCTCGATTGCATGCTCGGGCAACACCGGCAGCATACCGATCAACAGGGGCAATTCGCGGTCTTCCCCATTTTCAAACACGAAACGAATCTGCCCGTCGCCCGGTTCCTCCATCGCCGAAATGCGCTTGATTCGGCTTTTATACGCCGGTCGCCCGTATTCTCTGAGCAATTCGACCGTGAATTTGACATCTTCAACCGTGATCGGCGTGCCATCAGAAAAGCGCGCTTCATCACGAATCTTGAAGGTAATGGAAGAGCGATCTTCTGGCATATCGATCCATTCGGCAATCAGGCCATAAAGCGAGAAGGCCTCATCGTCACTGCGTGCCAACAATGCTTCATATACATTATGGCCGTAGTCCACGTCCCATAGACCGCGCGGCGCGACGCCCTTGAGCAAGAACGGATTGAGACTGTCAAAACTCCCCTGTAGCCCATACGTGATCTTGCCGCCTTTGGGTGCGTTTGGATTGACATAATCCAGATAGGCGAAATCCTTGTCATATTTGGGCTGCCCATGCATTGCGATGCCGTGAACAGGCTCTGCCTTAGTCTGACTTGCTGCGATTGGAGAGACCATCAACGCGCAAGCGGCAACCACCGAAAAGAATATCTTTTTGGAAGCCATCTTCTGCATCAATAGCTGGCGAATATCTCCTAAAACCATTTGAAGGGTCCTTTGTCGCAAACCGGAGGAAATAAGTTGAATCAGTCTCTGCAAACAATCTAACACAGGCGGGAAAACCACCGCAGCATGATTCTGCCTCTGGAATTTTGTGCGGACAGCTTGTAGAAGAAATAGCGCATAGTCACTATTCTGCCCAATTCATTGTGAATGAAGAGGCTAGTTTTGGATTCAGGACTGCTGTTGAATTGCATCCGTTTGCCGCGTTTGGCATAGATGCCGGGAAAAGCAAAGACGAGATCTGCAATTACAATATCAGTCATAACGATCGAGTGTCGCACAGATCGACATATAGAACAGGAACTTCGCCTTCCTGCAGTAACGGAACAAAATCGGGATTTTTATTAATGGTCATGTTTGACAGGGCTTTCAAAAGAATTTTGCCGGTTGCGTCGGCCACCATGGCCCTCACAGCGATCGCATTTCTTGCACCCGTGCACAGCGCCCAGGCACAAGCACAAGCACAAGCAAACAACGCCAATGCTCCGCATTGGATGAAATTCTGCAGCGAAGATGCGAAAACAAAAAAGCAGCTCTGCGCGATCACTCAGGAACTAAAGGCTGAAACCGGTCAGTTCCTCGCTTCGATTTCGCTGCGTGAGCTGGAAGGGGCCAAGCGCAAGGCACTCGTCATAGCCATCACGCCGGGCATGCTGCTGCGTCACGGCCTGACCATTCAGATCGACAAAGGCAAGCAGATCAAGGGAACCTTCTCCATCTGTTTCCCCAATGCCTGCTTCTCTGACGTCGCTGTTGACGCCACATTCGTCGAACAGATGAAAAAGGGCGCAACAATCTCGGTGACCGCGCTCAACCAGCAAGCACAGCCAGTGCGCTTCGATCTGACCCTGAACGGCTTCACCGCAAGCTATGACGGCGACCCGATCGACCTGAAGAAAACCGCGGAAGAACAGCAGAAGCTTCAGGAACTGCTGCGCAAGCGTGCTGAAGAACAGCGCCAGAAGCTGCTTGATCAGAAGCAGAAGGCCGAATAGGCCAGACATTGCTTTTACAAATAAAAACCGCGATCCGTTCTTTTCGGATCGCGGTTTTTTATTGCGACATTTCCAATCGGCTCATTTAGTCTAGTTCACCAGATCATCTTCCGGCTGATAGATGCCTTCTTTCATGCCCTTGAAGAGCTGCCGAACCTGCGGATGCCGAATAGGCTCACCTGAACTGTCCTTGAGTAAATTCTGCTCGGACACATAGGCCACATATTCCGTCTCATCATTCTCCGCAAAGATATGATAGAAAGGCTGATCGCGACGCGGGCGAACATCTTCAGGAATGGAATCATACCATTCTTCCGAATTGTCAAACTCGGGATCGACGTCGAAAACGACGCCGCGGAAAGAATAAACCCGGTGGCGCACGATCTGACCGATCTGAAATTTTGCTATTTTCATTTCCGCCATGAGACCAGGCTCCATTTTTCTTATCGTTGCCTAACGTTGCCTCGCAAAAGGCCATTGTCCTTAGCCTAGCATATTTTTTGATGCAGACGCTATGAACATTCTTTTGATCAGCTCGTTAAAAAGTGAAGGACTGTACTCATCACACTCGGCAAGCCAAGTCAATAAAGGCCAACACGAGGCTGGCCAATATTTGCTCGAATCCGTGCCATTTTGCGCATTTTATCTGCTTGCCAGTCCAAATAGACGACCGCATGGTTGATCACTGCTCTAGCTGGACAAACCATAAAGTGCGCCCATTTCCGGATCTTTCTCTGCCACCTGTTTGGCCAGATCGACGATGACCTTGGCTTGTTTCCAGGTGGCATCATCCTGCATTTTGCCGTCGATCATTACGGCTCCGGTTCCATCTGGCATGGCTTCCAGAATGCGCAAGGCCATTTTGACTTCGTCGACATCCGGGCTGAAGACACGCTTTGCAATGGCCACCTGTGAGGGATGCAGAGACCATGTTCCCATGCATCCCAAAAGGAAGCTGTTGCGGAACTGCGCTTCGCAGGCATCCGGATCGGAGAAATCCCCAAAGGGACCATAGAAAGCCTTGAGACCATAGGTCATGCAGGCATCGACCATCTTGGCCATGGTATAGTGCCAGAGATCCTGCTGATAGAAGGCACGCTCTGTGCCTTCTTCCACGTCACCGAGCACCCGATAGCCCGGATGGCCACCGCCAACCCGCGTGGTCTTCATGCCGCGGGATGCGGCAAGATCGGCTGGCCCAAGGGAAATACCATGCATTCGAGGGGAGGCAGCACAAATGGATTCCACATTGGCCACCCCCTCGGCTGTTTCCAAAATCGCATGGATCAGGATCGGCTTTTCAACCCCGTGCTTGGCCTCCAGTTGCGCGAGGAGCTGATCGAGATAGTGAATATCCCAAGCGCCTTCCACCTTGGGCAGCATGATGACATCAAGCTTGTTGCCCACTTGCGAAACAATGTCGATGACATCATCCAGAAACCACGGGGAATTGAGGCAATTAACGCGCGTCCAAAGGCCGGTAGAACCAAAATCATTGTCTTTTGCCAACTGGATGAAACCTGCTCGCGCTTCTTCTTTCATATCTGCCGGGATGGCATCTTCCAGATTGCCCAATATCACATCAACCGTCTGGATAAGATCAGGAATCTTGGCGCGCATCTTCTCGATATGCGGCGGCACGAAATGAATCATGCGCTCCACTCTAACCGGCAGGTCGCGATAGGGAGCAGGCGCCCCAATGGCCAATGGTTTGTAAAATGCACGTGGCGTTTTCATCATCTCTCTCCCCTTATACGCGCTGCCGCGAGAGGCGCTCGATTTTGCCAAATCGAGCAGCGCAATCCTCGCGCCTATTTGCACCGCAAAAATTGCTGCAGCGCAATAAGACTGTAGGGGAAGATACGGAAGAGGTAGAAGCTATGGCCTATTGACGGGCCAGAAGGAGGGGGCAGAAGACGAGCCAGAGGATGGCGCGCGAGCAAGGCAGTTCGTCCCGCTTAGCCCCAGCGGCGATGTGCCCACATCCATTGGTCCGGAGCTTCACGGATCCAACTCTCAAACTGGGCCTGTTCGGCAATGGTCGCTTGTAGAATATCGTCTTCAACTGCGTCACTTTGGGGCATCGGAACGATTTCAGCCTGCACCTTGAAGTGAATGCCTCTGGTGCGTTTGATACGCAGCGCAATGAGCGGAGCCCCTTTCTTTCGAGCCAGTCGGGCGGGAAAGCTGTTAGTTGGGGCAGGGCGTCCAAAAAAGTCTATTGTGGCCCCGTGACGATCGCGCAAATCCCCCATGATCGCCACAGCCGTTCCGCCAGAAACCGACGTCAGCGCGCGCATACCGGCACGGTCGCCTTTCACAAACACGCCACCACTGAAGGTTTCGGCTCGCTTTCGCACCATATAGTCATGAACCAGCGGATTCTTGAGCTTTTGCATGACGACAGAGCAATCAAACCCGTTATGCGAAGAAATCGCGCCGCCCAGTTCCCAGTTGCCAGAATGCAGAGATACGATCACACCGCCAGAACGCTTGATCTCGCCCACGATCAGCCGATAGTTCTCTGGCTGCTCGACCAGTTCGTCCATGCGTTTGGCGATTTTGTCAGCCAGCACGGCTTCGGCGAACGTTCGTCCGAGATTTTCCCACATATCAAGGGTAATGGCATAAAGTTCGTCGTCGGACTTTTCAGGAAAAGCGAGCCGAAGATGCTCCATAGCCCGTTTCTGCCGTCTAAGGCGTGGTGCGATTGAGCGCCAGAGCCAGCCCATGAAACCGGAAGACACATACAGTGGCATCGATCGCAAGATAAAGATGACAAACATCAGCAATGCATATTCTATGCGATGAGCCAGCGTGACTTTCTTCATGCAAAATACCTGCGGCCTTCTGTTAATTCCCACCGGACGGTTCGGTATCGGCCCTTTTTAGCTCAGTGACACAAAAGCGCAATGCACAATGTGGAAAGCTTGCGGAACCAGCCAAGCAACCACACCGGACAAAACTAGGAATGTTTCTCGCGCTTGTTGATGGCCTCTGTGGTCCAACCAATCTTCGTTGGCGCATCCAAACCCGCCTTCATCATCAACTTGCGTAAGGAAGGAACCATGTTGGCCAGAGCCAAACCGGCTGTGCGCGCACCTTGCCCGAAGGGCAGGGCGGAGATGAGCGACATATTGAGCATATGCACTCCTGCGGTGCGAGACCAGATATCGCTGCGCCGTAGCTGACCATAGGTCTGCACCACATCATCTGCACCGGGATCGCCTGCGCCATCTTCTCGGATGACTTCTGCCAAACTGGAGATATCGCGCAGGCTGAGATTGAGCCCCTGTGCCCCGATTGGCGGGAAGGCATGGGCGCTTTCTGCAATCAACGCTGCGCGCGGACCGTAAAACTGTTTCGCCACCATGCCAGAAAGCGGGAAGCTCTGAGGATCGCTGATCACCTCAAACGCGCCGTAAATAGAATGGGCCCGTCGTTCAAGCTCAAGCGCCAACAGATGCCGATCCATCCCCTTGAGGCGCTCCGCATCTTCAGCCTTGACCACACAAACGAGACTTGATGTAAAGCCGTCCCGATATGGCACCAGCGTAAAGGGACCCGTCTTGGTGTGAAACTCTGTCGAGATATTGTTGTGCGGTGTTGAGGGATGATGCAGGTTGACCACCATAGCGGTCTGCGGGTAGGACCATTTGCGCATCTCGATACCGGCTGCCTCCCGCACGATGGACTTGCGTCCGTCCGCGGCAATGGCAAGCCGCGCCTGCCAGACAGAACCATCCTCCATCTCGATCATGGCCCCATGGCTCTCCAACCGAACAGAACGAGCGAGCTGCTTGTCCTGAATAACACGCTCCGGATCCAGCGCGTCTAAAGCGGCATGCAAGGTGGCAACGAGGCGATTGTTATCAATATTATAGCCAAAGGCCTCCAGCTCGATCTCGGAGCTGTCAAATTCCGTCGTCGGCGCCTTGAAAAGGCGTCCGGTATCGTCAATGAGACGCATGATCTTGAGGGCTTGCCCCTCCGCTGCAATCGCATCCCAAAGCCCCAGACTTTGAAGATAGGGCACCGAGCTGCCCAGAAGGGCCGTGGTTCGCCCGTCTTCACCGCCATGCTCAGGGCCAATCAGAACACAAGAGAGTCCGAGCTTTGCCATTTGGATGGCAGCAACATGGCCAGCAGGCCCGCTTCCAACCACAGCAACATCCACTTTTCTTTCGTGCGACATGACAGCTCCCTTTGCAGGCCGATTCCGCAGGATCATTTGAGTTCGCATGGGTCATAGCCTGTAAGGGGCAGAAAATCCAGCCTGAGCCGATCAAGGAATCTGCACGGCCTTTGCGCTATGACACCATGGCTAACTTGCAATTTGCACCAACTCCGGTTCATATGACAGCGTGAATCCACTTACGAAGAAAAGGCGGTGTCCAGATGAGTCCACTGGGAAATTTTTTCGACACCAGCAGCAGCCGGGAATTGCAAAAGCAAATGGCCCGTTTTCGTGCGGAGCATCCCGAACTCGCTGCAGCCGAAGCGAAACCACGCATCGCGCTCTTTCTGGCGATCGCAGCAGCCTCTCTTTTTGCATGGTTCTATCTATTTGCCATGGTGGTCGACATGGCCCCGGACATGGACATGCGCGCGCTTGGGCCGGGCATGTCTGCCTTCAACGTTTTCAACGGATTTGAGAGCCTGGACCCGACAACGCGAGCCTTCATCGCCGCTGTTTGCGCTCCGTCTGCTGCTATCGGCCATTTCGGCATGCCCAGTCAGGACGCCTGGGGCCTACAGGATCTCATCATCGTCTTTGCCATGTGGGTCATGATGGCGATTGCCATGATGCTGCCCACGGCGGCTCCAATCCTGAAGAGCTATGCGTCCGTGCAAGAAGCAAAGGGCAGAAAAGCCGGGCCATTGTCCGTCTTGTTGCTGACTTTGGGCTATCTAAGCATCTGGATCGGCTTTGCCTTCCTAGCGACCCTGCTACAATGGGGGCTGACAGAAATCCAGACCATGTCGCCAGTTATGGCGCCCGCATCCATGGTGTTTTCCGCAAGCACATTGCTGCTGGCGGGCATCTATCAATTTACTCCGGCGAAACAGGCCTGCCTGTTGCGCTGCCAACTGCCCTTTCCCTATTTCAACCGCCGCACGGAGAAAGGTTTCTTCCGCTCTTTCGCTGGCTCTTACGTTATGGGACTGGAGCAGGGGCTCTTCTGCACCGGTTGCACCTGGGCACTCATGGTCGTCATGTTTGCCGTAGGCGTCATGAATGTGATCTGGATGGCAATTCTGGGATTATTGATGGCAATAGAGAAGGTCGTTCCCAATCCTTGGGTAACCCGCGGCATCGGTATTTTCCTCATAATCTGGGGACTTTTAGTGCTCTCCATCTCCCCTGCGGGGCGAACCATTCTTGGCATTTGATTTTTGTAGCGGATGCCTGATGTTTCCGATTGCTTCCCGCAGCAGTTTGGGATAGGGACAGCGCATGCAAAAACAAACCGCATTTCTAGTTCATCTGTTGACTGCCTCTGGTGCAGCATTTGCCCTGTTGGCAACATTGGCCGCTTCGAACAGCGAATGGACAGCCTTGTTTTTCTGGCTGCTCGCCGCCCAGTTCGTCGATGGCATTGATGGACCGATTGCGCGCAAGATGAAAGTCACCCAGATTTTGCCCAACTGGAGTGGCAACAGTCTGGATTTTGTCATCGACTATGCCACCTATGTCTTCATCCCCGCTTTCGCCTTCATGAAAGCGGATTTGATGCCGATGCCTTATTCTCTTATAGCAGGCGCCATCATTGTTGTATCCGGCGGTTTGTATTTTGCCAATGACCAGATGAAATGCCCGTCGAATGCCTTTCGCGGCTTTCCTGCGGTCTGGAACGGGGTTCTCTTTTACTATTTCCTCTTTACGCCAGATCCGATCATCGGCTTCATCGTCATTGCCCTGTTGGCTGCGGCCCAGTTTATTCCCGTTGAGTTCGTTCATCCGGTCCGGGTCAAATCGCTGCGCCCGCTGACACTGGTTTTTGTGGCGGTCTGGTCCGTATTTGCCTGCCACGTCGTTTTCAACAATATGGTGCCAACGTCACTGGATCGTATTGTTCTGGCGATCAGCGGCATCTACCTGTTCGCCATCGGACCATTACTCCATTTCCGCAGGATCAGACCCGCAAGCTGACAGCAGATCCTGACGGCATTCTTTGCAAGAAAGCGGCCTGCCCA
This sequence comes from uncultured Cohaesibacter sp., assembly GCF_963678225.1. Taxonomy (NCBI): domain Bacteria; kingdom Pseudomonadati; phylum Pseudomonadota; class Alphaproteobacteria; order Hyphomicrobiales; family Cohaesibacteraceae; genus Cohaesibacter; species uncultured Cohaesibacter sp. The sequence goes on from NZ_OY782763.1 coordinate 117,526, forward strand.
TGTTTCCCAATCTGCTTGACCCGACCATTCTGGCCAGCCTGCTTACTCTCACAGCCATGGAAATCGTCTTGGGCATAGACAATGTCGTGTTCATTTCGGTGCTTGTCAGCAAGCTTCCCGCACATATGGGCAAGCGCGCACGCGCCATTGGCATCCTGCTTGCGCTTGTCTTCCGCATCGGTCTGCTCTTTGCGCTTTCCTGGCTGATCGGCCTCACACAGCCCGTTTTCACGTTGATGGACCATGCCTTTTCATGGCGCGATATCATCATGATCGCGGGTGGGGTTTTCCTCATCTACAAGGCTATGACGGAAATTCACCTCGAGCTGGAATTCAGCCATGAGGACGAAACAAAGATCCGCACCGGCAAGACAGAATATGTTTTCGGTGCCGCCATTTTGCAGATCATCGTTATCGATCTGGTCTTTTCCATCGACTCGATCGTAACGGCCATCGGCATGGCAGAACATATAGAAATCATGGTCGCCGCCATGGTTATAGCGATGATCATCATGTATGCCGCTTCCGGCCCTATTGCACGCTTTATCGAAGAACATCAGACAACCAAGATGCTGGCTCTCAGTTTTCTCATGCTGATTGGCTTTGCTCTGGTTGGCGATGGCATCAGCCTGCATATTCCGCGTGGCTATATCTATGCAATGATGGGCTTTGCTGTTCTGGTTGAATTTCTCAACATCATCGCTCTGGATGCCCGGCGCCGCAAGAAACTTGCAGCGATGAAGGCAACCCAAGAAACTCAAAACGCGCTCTGAAAGACATCCATTGCTTTTTCGAGTGACGTCCTGTTCACTTCGATTGTTGCCATATTCAGACGTTGCCTTACACACAATGTGAACAACCCAATGCGCTTGGCAATGCGTCGTGCTTGTTTCATCCTGCTATATATGTCAATGTCCTAGCAGAAAAACACCAAACCAAGGAGCAGCATCCTGGACCGCGCTCGACTTCTTTATTCTCCGGCTTTGCGTTATTTTGCGGCGGTCGCCGAGCATGGTGCGATCCGCGCGGCAAGTCGTGAGCTCAATGTTGCCTCCTCGGCCGTCAATCGACAAATTCTCTGGCTCGAAGACAGCCTTGGTGTGCCGCTATTTGAGCGGGTAGGGCGCCGGCTGCAACTCTCACCTGCCGGTGAGATTCTTCTGCGACACGTCACCCATGTGCTGCGCGACTTCGAACAGACAACATCCGAACTTGACGCCCTTCGTGGCCTCAAGCGCGGTATTGTACGCATCGCCAGTGTGGAAAGCGTTGCCACGGAACTTCTGTCCGATCTTGCCGCCTCCTTTGGTAAAAGCTATCCCGATATCCAGCTCAGGATCACAGTGACCCACTCAGACAATATCGCTCGTCAGATCATCGATTCCGACGCCGATATCGGTTTCTGTTTCGATCCGCCGGATGAAGATCTGCTTGCAGTCAACTATTCCCACGCCTTTGAAATCGGTGCTGTGGTGAACAAGAATCACCCACTCGCACAAATGGACTCCTGCTGCTTTGACGATTGTCTGGATTTCCCGATCATCCTGCCATCGCGCGGGCTGTCCTTGCGCACGGCCCTTGATCGCTTGCTCTCAAAGACTGAAACCGAACCATCCATTTTTGCAGAAGTCAGCACACTTCAAATGATGCGCCGATTGGCGGCGCGGGATCTAGGGGTTTGTTTTCAAACCCGGATCGGCCTTAACGACTCGCTCGATCATGCCGAATTGTGTTTCGTGCCGCTTACCGATGAACAGCTCCATTATAATACGCTGTCCATCCTGACCCATCAGCAGCGCAAGTTGAAGCTGGCCCCGGCCATGTTCCTGACTCATGCTCAGCAATTCTTCAACAATCGTTTTTCCTGAGCAACAATCACCCGATCATTAGACGCATATAGAGAACGGTCAAAGACCGTCTGATCACTAATTGTGCACATTTATTAGACTTGATTAATTTCCATTCAAAAAATTCGTTAAAAGGTCAAAATTTTAGCGACGAAAAGGATTTTGCGTATGGATTGTCAATTCATTGTCACTTAAACAGAGTGAGAACCCAAGCTGTAATAAGATTGGCGATTTTCCGCCGCTACACTGACTGCTGAAGAAGCATTCAGTGTTTTGCATTTATGGGAATGATGGGAAATCGTTCAAAACAAGCTCTGTAAACAGGTCGTGATGACATCAGTTCCCCTTCTTGAAGCCAAAGGCCTTACCAAGCGCTTTGGCACTCTGCTGGCCAACGACGCCGTGGATCTGGTCGTACAACCGGGCGAAATCCACGCACTTCTGGGCGAGAATGGTGCAGGCAAATCGACCCTTGTTAAAATGCTTTACGGATCTCTTGAGCCCACCGCAGGCGAGATCATCTGGAAAGGCAAAAAAGTCCATCTCAAAGACCCGGCCGAAGCGCGAAAGCTCGGTATCGGCATGGTTTTCCAGCACTTTTCCCTGTTCGACAGCATGACAGTCGTCGAAAATATCGCCTTGGCTTTGCCAAAGGGGCAGAAGATGGCAGATCTGTCCAAACGCATTGAGCAGGTGAGTAATGAATATGGATTGCCTCTCAAGGCCAACAATCTGGTTGCAGATCTGTCGGTCGGGGAACGCCAGCGCATCGAGATCGTACGGTGCCTGCTTCAAGACCCACAACTCATCATCATGGATGAGCCAACCTCCGTTTTGACCCCGCAAGAAGCTGAATTGTTGTTCAAGACGCTGCTGCGTCTGGCTAGCGAAGGGCGCTCGATCCTCTATATCAGCCACAGGCTGGAAGAGGTGCAGCGCATTTGTGATACGGCCACTATCCTGCGTCATGGCAAGCTGGTAGCCCAGTGCACGCCGTCTCAAGAAACGGCGTCTTCGCTCGCCAGCCTCATGGTTGGCTCGAGCGTCAAATCCGTTGAGCGCGAAAAAGCCGATCTGTCCAATGCGCCGGTAAGATTGCAACTGGAGCATCTGGATCTGCCCGCATCAGGGCCATTTGCCATTGAACTCAAGGATATCTGTCTCTCCCTCAAGGGGGGAGAAGTCGTTGCCATTGCCGGTGTGGCTGGCAATGGGCAGTCCGAATTGTTTGACGCCATTTCGGGCGAACGGGCGACACTGGCCGAAGCCGTCTTGATCGATGGTCAGAAAGTCGGCAACAAGAGCATCACGATACGCCGCAAGCTTGGCGCCGCCTTCGTGCCTGAAGAGCGGCTCAGTCATGCGGTTGTGCCATCCTTGCGGCTATCAGAAAATGTTCTGTTGACCCGCCATGGCTCCGATGTGCCATCAATGACCCGCAAGGGCGTGTTCATCAAGCGCACAAAAACCGGCAAGGTCGGTCAGCGAATTGCCGAAAATTTCGATATTCGCAAAGGCGAACCAGACCCGAATGCTGGCAGCCTGTCTGGTGGTAACCTGCAAAAATTCGTTGTCGGTCGCGAGATTGACCGATCCCCGACCATTCTCATCGTCTCCCAGCCCACATGGGGCGTGGATGCAGGGGCAGCTGCACTTATCCGCCAGGCGCTCATCGATCTGGCCAGAAAAGGCACCGCCGTTTTGGTTATTTCACAGGATCTTGACGAGATTTTCGAAATTGCAGACCGCATCGCGGTCATCAACAAGGGCTCCCTTTCTGAGGCGAAGCCAGTAGAAGAAATGACCCTTGAACGCGTTGGCCTGCTCATGGGTGGGGTTCATGGCGATACGCCAGATGACGTTGATCTGTCGATCCCCGCCAAGGCAACGCCTGAAGATGGAGGCTCCAATGCGGCTTGAAATGCAAAAGCGCGGCGCGCCATCCCAAGTCATGTCTCTCCTGTCACCCGTTTTGGCGATTATTCTGACGCTGATCACCGGCGCCATCATGTTCGGCCTGCTCGGCTTTAATCCCGGCAAGGCCCTCTATGTCTATTTCGTTGAGCCTCTGCTGGACCCATGGAGTCTTCAGGAGCTGGTCGTCAAGGCATCACCACTCATTCTGATCGCGGTGGGCCTGACAATCTGCTACCGCTCGAACAACTGGAATATCGGCGCTGAGGGGCAGTTTACCATGGGAGCCATCTTCGGCTCCGTGCTCCCGATCATGTTCCCGGACTTCCAGAATTATGCCGTATTCCCGATCATGCTGGCCATGGGCGCGATCGGCGGCGGACTGTTTGCCTATATTCCGGCTTTGTTGAAGAACCGTTTTGCAACCAACGAAATCCTGACCAGCCTGATGCTCACCTATGTAGCGCTGCTGTTCCTCGATTTTCTCGTGCGTGGCCCATGGAAAGACCCGGATGGGTACAATTTCCCAGAAAGCCGCCTGTTCAATGATTATGCGCTGACGCCAAGCCTGTTTGAAGGTGGGCGGATGCATATCGGCGCGGTATTCGCCATCGTCGCTGCAATCCTTGTCTTCGTGCTCTTCATCCGTACGCTGAAAGGCTTTGAAATCAAGGTCATCGGCGAAACGCCGAGGGCAGGGAACTTTGCCGGTTTCTCAAAGGAAAAGATGACCGTGTTCGCCTTCGTCGTGTCTGGCGCGCTCACAGGGCTTGCCGGTATTCTCGAGGTTGCCGGACCGATTGGCCAGCTGCGCCCGACCATTTCGCCGGGCTATGGCTTCACCGCCATCATCGTGGCCTTTCTGGGCCGCCTCAACCCGATTGGCGCCATCTTTGCTGGCCTGTTGCTGGCTCTCTCCTATCTGGGTGGCGAGGCCGCACAGGTTGATCTAGGCATTTCGGAAAAAACAGCCAAGGCATTCCAGGGCATTCTGCTCTTCTATGTTCTGGCCTGTGACACGCTCATTCACTATCGTATACGTATTGTGTGGCGCAACAAGCTGCGCGCAAAAGAGGTCGCCTGATGGAATTCGCAGATGCCTTGCTTGTCTCTATTGTAACGGCCTCAACCCCGCTTCTGCTTGCTGCAATTGGTGAGCTTGTCGTGGAACGGTCTGGCGTTCTCAACCTCGGAGTCGAGGGCATGATGATCATGGGTGCGGTCTGTGCCTTTGCGACATCGCTGACAACCGGCAACCCCTATCTGGGCATTCTGGCTGGCATCACAGGGGGCGCAGTCATGGCACTTCTCTTTGCCTTCCTGACACTGAGCCTAGTGGCCAACCAATATGCCACCGGCCTTGCTCTCAGTCTCTTGGGGCTGGGTTTTTCTGGCATGATTGGTGAGAATTATGTTGGCACCCCCGGTGTCAAACTCCCGACCCTTGATATTCCGGTTCTATCTGACATTCCCGTCATCGGTGACGCTATATTCAATCAGGACATCCTGTTTTATATGACCATTGCGCTCGTTTTTGGCGTCAGCTGGTTTCTTTTCAAGAGTCGCGCGGGCCTCATCTTGCGTTCTGTTGGCGAGAACCATAACTCCGCTCATGCACTGGGTTATAATGTCAACCGGGTGCGCCTTTATGCGGTTTTGTTCGGCGGCGTGTGCGCGGGCCTTTCGGGCTCCTACCTGTCGCTCGTCTATACCAACTTATGGATCGAGAATATGACAGCGGGCCGCGGCTGGATCGCTCTGGCGCTGGTTGTGTTCGCCTCCTGGCTGCCATGGCGCACGATTGCCGGAGCCTATCTGTTTGGCGCGGTTCTCATCTTGCAGTTCCATGCGCAGGGCGCTGGCTGGGAAGTTCCTTCACAGCTACTGTCGGCTTTGCCCTATCTCGCAACAATCGTCGCATTGGTTTTCATTTCCCGCAACCGCACAGTGGCGCGGGTCAATACACCTTCCTGTCTGGGGCAATCCTTTGTTCCAGACCGTTGATGGCCAAGCTTTTGGTCGCTTTCTGCCATAAAGCTGGCAGCAACAAACAGTGTTCTGGTCTTCTCGCAAGAGCAGGGCGCGATAAAAGAGACAAGTCTCAGAACATGATCCGAACCATCGGATCAGGCAATGAAAGAGGGATGCAACATATGCGTAAACTATTCGCAGCGGCAGCAGCCGTCGCTCTCGGCCTGACCGCCTCTCTGGGGGCTCAGGCTGCAGACAAAACAAAAGTCGGCTTTGTCTATGTCGGACCAGTGGGAGACATGGGCTGGTCCTATCAGCACGATCAGGGCCGTCAGGCTATCGAAAAGAAATTCGGCGACAAGGTTGAAACCACCTATGTCGAGAGCGTTTCTGAAGGCCCGGACGCTGAACGCGTTATCGAAAAGTTGGCCCGCGCTGGCAACGACATCATCTTCACCACGTCTTTCGGTTACATGAACCCGACTGTTAAAGTGGCCAAGAAATACCCTGACGTGAAATTCGAACACGCAACCGGCTACAAACGCGCAGACAACGTATCCACCTATGCTGCCCGTTTCTACGAAGGCCGCTACGTGATCGGCCAGATTGCTGCCAAGATGACCAAGTCCAAGATTGTTGGCTATATCGGAGCAACCCCGATTCCGGAAGTTATCCGCGGTATCAACTCTTTCATGCTGGGCGCACAGTCCATCGATCCGGATATCAAGGTCAAGATCATCTGGATCAACAGCTGGTTCGACCCGGGCAAAGAAGCTGATGCGGCCAAAGCCCTCATCGACCAGGGTGCCGACATTCTGGTTCAGCACACCGATTCCGCAGCACCATTGCAGGTGGCAGCTGAGCGTGGTGTCGTCGGCTTCGGTCAGGCTTCCGACATGATCAAATTTGCTCCGAAAAACCAGTTGACCGCGATCGTCGACCATTGGGATGAATATTACATCTCCCGCGTTCAGGCTGTCATGGATGGCACCTGGAAGTCTGAAGACACCTGGGGCGGCTTTGACATGGAAATGGTTCACATGGCCGACTTCACTAACATGCCGGAAGACGTTGCCAAAATGGCAGCTGAAACCGAAGCAAAGATCAAGTCTGGTGAAATGCATCCATTTGACGGACCGATCTACAAGCAGGACGGTACCCTCGCGGTCAAAGAAGGGGAAACCCTTGACGATGGTACGCTGCTCGGCATGAACTGGTACGTTCAGGGCATCGACGGCAAAGTTCCGCAATAATAGACAGAGCTTGGCTTTTAGCTAGCCGTTACTGAAAAAGATCCCTCGTGACATAATGTCTCGGGGGATTATTTTATTCAGACCACTCAATCGACCTACATTTCGTTCATTTTGCAGAAAAAATAGAATAAACACCCCAATCTATTCTCAGTTTTTCAAAAAGAAACACCTAACAGGATTAACAGAGAGAATATCTCTTTCAAATCATAGTCAAACCACGCCCATTACGCGAAACTGACATCAAAGAAATCAACAATTCCTTTATCCTAAAGTATATAATTTCAAGGATCTGCAATTGAACTGGTACATTTCTAGACTTGCATTTTGAGTTGAGTTGGAGCAAAATCCATAACGTTGATATTTTATCACCAGAAGTTTCCAGGGCAGCAATCTAGGAGCCGTTTTATTTGGGGGACCCGTTCTAACGATTGCTGTCAATGAGGTCCAGCCAATAGGTCGGGCCTCATTTTTTTTGAGCCTCTCTCATAACGCTCTTCACTCTAAATCGGATCCGAGACAAGCCAGTCCCACTCTAGGCCGGATGGAACGAACTGCTGATGGCATTCCTCAGCCAAACATGAGCCGGAGACTTGTCAAAAGATTCATGCCAGACGAGCGCGACCGGAACTTCCCTTAGAGTGACTGGTGGCACGGCCACCTTGAAACCATGCTCCTGAGCAAAGCGCATGGCAATGCTTGAGGGCAGCGTGGACACCACTGACGCTTGCTTCAACAGATGCGGCACAAGCGTGAGCCGAGACGTTGTGGCCGCCACTTTCAGCCGCTTGTAGGTTTTGCCCAAAGCCCGCCTCAGAGGGTCGGGCTCCCCTTTGCTTTCCTGCATGACCAGATGTGGCAAAGCCAACCACGCTTCCAAATCATCAGGGAGGTTCTGATCGAAAAATAGCGGATTGTAAAGGCAAAGGAATTGCTCATAAAACATGAGTTTCCGCTTATGGTGTACCCGTCCTTCCAGATAGGCTCCGATTGCGAAATGAATGGAGCCACTATCGAGCTCATCATAGACATCGATCGATCCGAGAGGATTAAAATGCAGTGTCATGTTAGGCGCTTCGCTTCGGACCAAAGCCAGCAATCCGGGTGCAAAATCTGCTTCAGCGATATCCGGCAAAGCAATCACAAAGCTTTCGCGACATTGGGCAAGGTCCAGTCCCTGATCCTTTACGGCAAGTGCTTCCAAGCTGGCAAATACCTCATCAAGGGGGGATACCAGACCGTGCGCAAACGGGGTCATAACCATGTGTGCGCCCTGACGAGTCAAAAGTTCATCCCCGAAATGGCTGCGCAGTCGAGCTAAGTTATAACTCATGGCTGACTGGCTCACGCCTTGAGCCTTGGCAGCCATCGTCACATTGCATGTTTTGAGCAAAACCTGAAGGCTCCGCAGAAGATTGAGATCAAGTTTGTCCATCAATTTGACTTATTGCGGCTATGAGTTTCACTGATTGGCCTTTCGCAGACGATACTCATAAAATCGACGCCGTGCAAAGGGACTAAGTCAATAAACTCAGACTCTTATAGCAAATATAGGTTGAAAAGACAATTCATGCCCGCAATCCGATTAGAAACGGATTTAAGGGTAATGTTCGGGGCTTCGAGATACGGGAGGACCGCGTGGACCTCGCAGAGTTAGACTTAACGTACAAGGCCGTTACAATGTGTCGTATGGGAGAGTGTTGTCTGGATGCTTGAACCAACGCCATTTCCCGTCACGTATCCCGATCGGTATTTCGCGCAATCAGCGCAAAAGGCTTCCAGACCACCTCTGACCGAGGAAGAACGTGCGGGCCCCTTGGCCAAATATTTCATGGAGGCCATTCCTGAACCCGATCCGACGCATTTCGCGCTGATGGACAAGCCCTGCGATCCTCAAAAGGCGATTTTACCAGACCAGATCAATGATCTTCTCGATCCGGGATATCTGGAAACGGAAACAGGCTGGTGTATACTGCCCAACGGTGCCGGTTTCATTGCCAACAAAATGCTCTATCCGGATGTCACGACGGACATGATCGATTGGTGGTTTGTCTGGCATCCGCTTGAGGGTCTGCGCTACCGCATCTGGTATCCCGATTGCCACGCAGGCACTCAAGTCTCTCCAGAAGATAGAGAGCAACTGCTGGATGAGAGCATTCCGCTTTCAAAGCGGAATTGGGGCAGGGTGCATTATGTGACGGAAGACACCGGCTGTGGTATGGAGAATATAGCCATTCACTTCCTTTCGCCTCAAGATTTCGGGTTCGACATGGAGCGCTTCAGGGAGCCCAATATAGCCACCTTTGCAGGTGGTTTCGGGTTGTCCAGACCGGTTGGAGCAGCTAAGGACGCGATACCGGCACCTGCCATCATGTGCCATACCTTCCGACAGACAGATCTGGGCCTTGAACATCGCACGCGTTTCTGGATGGGGTATGTAATCAGAGGCGGAAAACCCCACCTCATGCTCCCGCCGAACATTGCTGTACCTGCGCCAGCAGTTAAAGGTCTTGCACAGCATTGTGTAGGAGAATTCACCCGCCTTGGCGAGATGCTGCCACGCATTTACGAGGATCTGGGAAATGGACCATTGATTTGAGACACTTGCAATAGCGTATCGGGAATGCGTCAATCGCTACTTAATGTGGGGATTAAAGTGAGCCAAAGACGCAACCCGACTGAGAGGCAAGTCACCCGTATGGCAAACCTCTCTATAAGGAAAGCCGGTCAGAGACATCTCTTGACCGGCTTTTTATTTGCAAAGTTTCTCGTCAGCCCTAGATGCGGGTTTCCGTTTCCTTATCAAAGACATTGGTACGTTTCATATCAATCGCACAGTTAAACTTGTCTCCGATAGCAACATCGATGCGGTTGTTGATGCGCGCCAGCACCGAATTGATGCCCCATTTGATATGGCAGAGGGTATCAGCCCCCGTTGGCTCGACAACATCAACTTCGCCTTGAACCACTTCATGGCCCTCCTTTACAGGCTCCTCGGTGTAGCTGATATTCTCAGGCCGGATACCGATAATGACCTCTTTGCCGATATAACCCGACAAATCGGAATCATAGCCCTTCAGCGAAAGGTCAAGCTTCTGTCCGTTAGGATTATTGGTCAGAGGCACATGAGCCACCACATCACCGTCCACGGTTTCAAGCCGCGCATTGAGGAAATTCATCGGTGGAGATCCGACCAGACTCGCAATAAAGACATTGGTGGGCTTGTTGTAGATCTCCGCCGGTGTTGCATATTGCTGAACGATGCCGTCCTTGAGGATGGCAATCCGGTCCGCCAGCGTCATGGCTTCGATCTGGTCATGGGTCACATAAACGATCGTCGCGTTAAGTTCCTTGTGCAAACGTTTGATTTCCGTGCGCATTTCAAGGCGTAACTTGGCGTCAAGGTTTGACAATGGCTCATCGAACAGGAAGATTTCCGGTCGACGCACCAGAGCGCGCCCCATGGCCACGCGCTGCCGTTGACCGCCCGATAGCTGCGCCGGTTTCCGGTCCAGCAAATGGTCGATCTGCAACATGGTAGCCACTTCCGACACCAGCTTGTTGCGCTCCTCTTTCGGGATACCGCGCATCTCCAGGCCGAAGGCGATATTTTTCTCCACGGTCATATTCGGATAGAGCGCATAGGACTGGAACACCATCGCGATGTCTCGGTCCTTGGGATGCACATCATTGACGACCCGATCACCGATCCGGATTTCTCCTTCCGTGATATTTTCCAGACCGGCAATCATATTCAACAGAGTGGATTTACCACACCCCGAGGCGCCAAGGAGAACGAGAAATTCACCATCATTGAGATCGAGGGATACATTCTTGATGACCTCGACCGCCCCAAAGCGTTTGACCGCATTTTTTATTGATAGGGATGCCATATTTCTTCTCCTTATCCTTTTACCGAGCCTGCGGTCAGGCCGCGGACAAAATATCGACCGGCAACGATATAAACCAGCAGCGTCGGCGCTGCGGTGATCAGGGCAGCAGCCATATCAACGTTATACTGCTTGACCCCTGTGGTCGTGTTTACAAGGTTGTTGAGCGCAACCATCAGCGGCTGCGACCCTCCGGTGGTGAAGCTGACACCGAAGAGGAAGTCATTCCAGATCTGGGTGAATTGCCAAATGACCGCCACCACGATGATTGGCGGGGAAATCGGCAACAGGATACGGAAGAAGATCGTGAAAAATCCGGCACCATCAATGGTCGCAGCCCGAATGAGTTCATCAGGGATCGTGACATAGTAGTTCCTGAAAAACAGGGTGGTGAAGGCGAGACCATAGACCGAATGCACCAGAATGAGGCCATAGACCGTGTTGGTCAGCCTCAGAATGCCAAGCGTTTGGGCCATGGGCAGGATAACCACCTGAAACGGTACAAAGCAGCCAAACAGAATAAGCGCAAAGATAATGTTGCTCCCCTTGAAACGCCATTTGGTCAGCGTATACCCTGTCAGAGCGCCAAGGATTGTTGAAAACAACACCGCTGGAATGGCCATCATCACCGAATTCATGAAATAGGGCTGCAAGCCGGTGCATTGAACACCGATACAGGCCTGATTCCATGCATGCTGCCATGCGGTGAAATTCAATTCATGAGGCAAGGCCAACAGCGAACCGCCTCGAATTTCTTCCAGATTTTTCAAAGATGTGCTGATAACCACATAGGCAGGCATAAGAAACCAGAAGCAAAACAGCAACAAAATGCTCCAGATCAGCAGCCGTCCGACCCACTGGAATGACGACGTTTGGGGCCTTACGATATCCAGGTTAGACATTTTTCGACCCCCTCAGTTCGGAATAGAGATAAGGCACCATGATCGCCATCACGGTCAGCAGCATTATGATTGCCGATGCAGCACCAACGCCGATCTCGTTGCGGCGGAAGGTCATCTCATACATGAAGTTGGCTGGCAGCGTAGAGGAGTATCCCGGGCCACCGTTGGTCAATGCAACGACGAGATCGAAACTCTTGATGGCGAGATGGGCCAGAATGACTACGGCGCTCATGAAGACCGGTCGCATGGAAGGCAGAATGATCCTGAGATAGATCTTGGCGGTCGATGCGCCATCCAGACTGGCCGCCTTGATGATATCCTGATCAACACTCCTCAGCGCAGAAAGGAACAGCGCCATGACAAAGCCGGAGGATTGCCAGACAGCCGCCATGACCAGGGCATAGACCGCCATATTCTGATCGACGATCCAGCCAAATGAGAAGGATTCCCAGCCCCACGAACGCACCACAGTCTCAAGACCGAGTGAAGGATTCATGATCCATTTCCAGGCTGTACCGGTGATCACAAATGAAATCGCCATGGGGTAGAGGTAAATCGTCCGGATCGCTCCCTCGATGCGAATGCGCTGGTCTAGTAAAATGGCAAGCAAGACGCCGATTATGATGGATATGGCAATGAAGGCCACACCGAAGATTAGCAGGTTCGTGAAAGCGACATTCCAACGGTCCATCTGAAACAGACGCTCATATTGGCGCAGACCGATCAGATCGTAGTTGGGCAGCATCTTCGACTTGGAAAATGAGATATAGGCCGTCCAGATGATGAATCCGTAGACAAACAGCAATATCGCCAAAAAGCCGGGAGCGATTACAAGCTTGGGGATCAGTCTCTCCAACCTGACCGCGATTTTTCCCGCAACACTAGCCATTTGGGCTCTCCTTTCTGGGGTTTGGAGGCCAAGGCAAACTCTGCTTTCAAGCGATATGAAAGGAGCGGAAAGCCTCCCTGGATGAAAGGGCCGACCAAAAGGCCGGCCCAAACCCCGCAAGCTTTTATTTGGCGAGCCTGATCGCATCGATCAGTTTCTGGGTTGCTTCCTCTGAGGACATGTCAGAGTTGAAGTGCGCCGTTACAACGTCAAGGAAAGCACCGCGAACGGCACCCGCCTGAGCTATTTCATGCGCAACAGAGCCAACCAGCGTGTCATTTTTGGCAGCTGAGGTCATGTCTTCCATGGATTTGATGGCGCAGGAATCGAATTTATCCATAGGCACATCCATGCGCGCAGGAATGGACCCTTTGTAAAGGTTGAACGTTTCCTGAAACTCCTTGCCAAGGATCAATTCAGCCAACAGATCCTGACCTTCTTTCTTGTCTTCGCCGGAAACATTGAACATGGCGAAGCTGTCAGAGTTCAGAATATAGCCACCATTGGATGGGGTAGGGGCGCAGATATAGTCGACGCCAGGTTTCTTGCCCGCAGCGGCGAATTCGCCTTTGGCCCAATCGCCCATGATCTGCATGGCGGCTTCCCCGCGCATAACCATAGCGGTGGCCAGGTTCCAGTCGCGCCCCGGATAGTCTGGATCTACATAGTCACGCATTTTCCGCATCTGATCAAAAACCTTGATCATGGTGTCGGAACCAAGAGCATCCTCATCTAGGTCAACCATGGCTTTCTTATAGAAATCGATGCCACCGATGCCCAGAACAACGGTTTCGAAGACAGTCGCGTCTTGCCATGGTTGCCCACCATAGGCCAGTGGCACAATGCCGGCTTCCTTCAGCTTGTCAGCTGTAGCGTTGAACTCATCCCACGTCTTTGGCACGTCAGCACCGACTTTTGCCAGAACTTCGGGGTTAGCCCAGATCCAGTCTACGCGATGCACGTTGACCGGTACGGCAACATAGTGGCCATCATATTTGACGACATCCTTAATAGCCTGAGGCAGGATATCATCCCAGCCTTGCGCGTTTGCCACTTCTGACAAATCGCCCAAAGCACCGGCTTCTGCCCATTCGGAAATATTCGGCCCTTTGATTTGAACAGCAGCCGGCGGGTCCCCCGCCAGCACGCGAGAACGCAGCACTGCGGCCTGCGCATCACCGCCGCCACCAGCGACGGGCGCGTCGATCCATTTACCGCCGCGTTTTTCAAATGCTTGTTGAAGTTCTTTGATGGCTTTGGCTTCCCCGCCAGATGTCCAATAGTGTAGGACTTCGGCTACAGGTTCAGCCTGCGCTGCAAGTGGCGTAGCGGCCAACGCAATCGCTCCCATAAGAGCGAGCTTCAGAGATTTCATTTTTTCCTCCCAAGATAAAATGAAACAAAATATGCCTTATGATTGTAGAATGGATTCTCTGGAACCAGCAGCCGGTTTTTGTAAGTTTTTGTATCAGAAACTGTGTTTGGTACCGATGTATGTTACAAATTGTAACATTGCCACTCTTGTTGTCCAAAATGGATTAGTCAAGAGTATTAGGGGGGAGGAAACAGGATGCAGCGTATCCATATCATTGAGGATGATCCTGAAATTTCATCGCTTTTATCATCCTATCTGGATGAACGTCATTTTCAGTGCGTGGTCTCGGAATCCGCGGAGGTTGCCTACAGACGCGGCAATGTAATGTTTGATCTGTTGATCGTCGATCTCATGCTACCCGGCGAAAGCGGACTGGAATTCTGCAAGAAGGTTAGGGCCACGTCTTCTGTCCCCATTATCATCCTCTCGGCAGTAAAGGGAGACACCGAACGCATCATCGGACTGGAACTGGGGGCCGATGACTATATGGAGAAGCCCTTCAATCCACGCGAATTATTGGCGCGCATCAATGCGCTATTGCGGCGAACGGGGCCGGGCGAACGCAAGACATCCGCTGGCAAGCTGTCCTTTGACGGCTGGGTCCTGGATCTGACGAACGAGCAGCTGCATGCGCCTAGGAATCTGCTTGTTCCTCTCAGCACGCGCGAATATGCCGTTCTCTCCATATTGGCACAGGCATCGCCCAATCCGGTATCCCGTGACGAGTTGGCCCAACTTCTGATCGGCCATGACATAGAGCCGGGAGACCGCCGTATTGATATTCTGGTGAGCCGCCTGCGCAAGAAGCTGACCGACGTGGATAGCAAGGCCCAGTACATCCGTACGGTACGCAATCAAGGCTACAAATTCTGTTGCGAGATTGAAAGCTCCAATGGAACGAGCTCAGCGCGATCGACCACTCTCTAGAAAGAGCTGAAGGCCATGTGGCAATCCATTCTGTCCATATTCCCACGCAGCCATGCCGCACGTATCGCGACAATGCTCTCTCTGGCCTTCATGGCGGGCATCGCCACGACTTGGATTGTGGTGCAAACCTATCTGGACCGTAGAGCAGAACTCTCCATTGCGGAGATGACGGGCGGCCGCCTGTCGCAGATCATCGAGCACTGCCTTGAGAGCCGCGATCCGGCCCAAATGAATTGCGCCGGAGAGGAGAGGCCCTATAGATTCCGCTTTCATAATAGCTTCCCAAGGGAGCAGGACAGCTTTGTGTCGCCGCTAATCCTTATATTAGACGAGAAACGCGTCAGGGCAGCAGTCCGCTTCAGGGACAATCCGCCTTTACCAGGATTGCTCAGTTCGCGCAATAACAGCACGGATTTGCAGCAAGACAGCATCTATAATCCTACGCTGGACGCAACAGATGGATCTCGCACCTTCAATCAACCCATCCCGGCTTCTGTGCGTCTGGCGTCCCTTTCTCTGGCCATCGCCAGACAGGATATAGAGGCCACGCTCTATATCTTCCTTGAAGATGATCAAGTGCTAGAAATCTCGTCCCCCTTGCTCTGGCGAGCGCGTTTCTCAGAGACACAAGGCGCATTCCTTACGCTCTTTATCGCAGCGCTCACTCTATCGCTTAGCTTCCCCTTTTCCTCCACTCTCATGCTGCCCTTCAGAAAACTGAGCGAGGGCACGAAATATACGCGTAAATCACTTGGGCCGTTCGCTCCCACCGAGGCTCTGGCCATTCAGGATAATATGCGCGAGCTGGTAAAACGCTTCGATAGGGAACGTGAACGACAGCTCCTTGGCCTTGCTGCCATTTCCCACGACCTGCGTACGCCTGTGACCCGTATGTTACTGCGCACGGAAATGATCAAAGAAGAAGAGACGAGAGACCGCTTTGCCAGCGATCTGGAAACCATCCACGATCTTGTGGAAGGAGCGCTCGATTTTCTCTCCCTGCACAAGAATACCGAAGAGCGCCATCGCTTTTCGCTAAGCTCACTCATCACCAGCCTGTGCGACGACTATCAGGACATGGAAAAGGATGTGAGCTTTGATTCAACGCTTCCCATTGAAATTGAGGGAGTTGCTTCCGTTTTCAGCGTAGCCCCATCCATAGAGCTCTCCACCCAGACCCGCGGCTTCATGATCGGCAAACCCAAACAGTTGCGCCGCGCGCTTTCGAACATCATCGACAACAGCCTCAAATATGGCAAATACGCCAAGGTTTTTCTTGGCTATGATGGCAGCGAACAAACCGTCATCACCATCGTCGATGGAGGACCTGGGATCCCCAGTGACCAGATCGAAAAAGTTCTACTCCCCTTCGAGCGGGGCAACGAGGGCCATAAGACCAAGGGCGTCGGACTTGGCCTGAGCATCGCCAATGAAATTGTACATAATCACAAGGGTGAGATGACGCTCAACAATAGCAACGAAGGCCTACGTGTTGAAATTACATTGCCACGCGACATTTTTACCAACTAGTGGCGAAGAGCCAGCAAAGAGCGTTCAATCGACAAGAGCCTGTCGATAATCTGCTTCGCGATTAGAGAACTTAGTAGCATTGACAATTCATGCAATCAGCGCCCCAACCGACGGACAATAGGGCACGGCATTCGCAAACAAGGAAAGTCTACTTGCAGATTCAAAGCCTTACAAACCAAGGTTTTAGTTTTTCTCAAAAATGACCAAAAACAGCCAATGAATGAGGATGAAATCGAATTCATAATTTTGTTTGAAATCGATTTCATTTCTCCCCAGACTACAGCCATCATTTGTGACATGGGAGGAAGCAGATGAAGTTGAAAACAGCACTTCTGGGAATGGCCGTGATGGCTATGGCTGTTCCTGTAGCGCAAGCTGAAGACTTTACCATCGGCTTGTCAAACGGCTGGGTTGGCTCTGAATGGCGCACCCAGATGATCGAAGAAGCTCAAGCAGCTGCCGAAAAATGGAAAGACAAGGGCGTAGACATCAAGGTCGTTGTGCAAAGCGCCAACGTTGATGTGCCCGGACAGATCGCGCATGTGCGCAATTTCATCAATCAGGGCGTCGATGCCATTATCATCAACCCCAACAGCCCCACCGCCTTTGATCCGGTCTTCGCACAAGCCAAGGAAGATGGCATTCTGGTTATTTCAACCGATGCGGAAGTCTCCTCGGAAGACGCGATCTATGTGGGTATCGATCAGACCAACTGGGCCGCTCTGAGTGCACAGTGGCTCGCAGATACCCTTGAAGGCTCAGGGCAGGTGGTCGCCATCAACGGCGTTGCCGGACATCCGGCCAATGAAATGCGCATTGCTGGCTACACGAGCGTGTTTGACCAATATCCTGATATCAAGGTCGTCAACGAAGTCAACGCCAACTGGGATCAGGCACAGGGCCAGCAGGCCATGCAGAACCTCCTGGCAACCTATCCCGATATCGACGGTGTCTGGGTACAGGATGGCATGGCAGCGGGAGCCTGGCGTTCTCTGATGGATGCCGGAAAAGCTGGTGAAGTGGCCGCCACAGGAGAAATCCGCAAGGACTTTATCGATCTGTGGGTGAAAAATGATTTCACCTCAGGCGCCTCTGTGAACCCTCCTGGCGTCATGGCCAGTGCTCTTAATGTCGCTGTCTTTATGCTACAGGGTCGGGAACTGAAAGAACCAGCCTCAGCAGGCCAGTATAAGAATGCCATGTATCTGCCTATTCCATTCATCGACGGGGACAATGTCGAAACCGTTGCCAAGAAACTGGAAGGCAAACCGGGCTTCTATTCCTACACAAGCGCGCTGAGCATCGACGAAGCGGAAGCATACTTCAAATAATCACGGTGACAGTGATGCCGCAGGTCGCGAAGATCTGCGGCATCCTTCGACAGACGAGAACGAAGGTGCATCGCCATGAGTCGATTGAAGCTACAGCAGATTTGCAAATATTACGGTGCAACAACTGCTTTGGCCTCTGGGGATCTGCTGCTTGAGCGCGGCGAAATCCATGTTTTGATTGGAGCCAATGGATCGGGCAAGAGCACGCTCTGCAAGGTCATCGCTGGCAGCGTTCGGCCAGATGGCGGCACGTTTGAACTCAATGGCAAACCGGTCACGCTGTTTGGCCCGCAAGCAGCGCGGGAAATGGGCATTTGCCTGTTCTATCAAGAGTTGAGCCTGGCCAACAGCCTTTCAATCGCCCAGAATATCAACCTGTATCACCTGCCAACCCATGCAGGTGGCCTGATAGATGATGCCGAACTCAACAAGAGAGCCGAGCATTATATCAGCAAATTCAAAACGGCAATCGGTGAGGGGTTCACCCCCGATGCTCCGGTAGCAAAGCTGCGCCCCGACCAGAAGCAACTGGTCGAAATCATGAAGACGCTGGCCAGCGAAGCCGAAATTCTGATTTTTGATGAACCGACCTCGGCGCTTGATCGCTCGCAGGTGGAATGCTTTTTCTCCATCTTGCGCGAGCTGAAGGAGGAGGGCCGGTCGATCATCTTTATTTCCCATCGCATGGACGAGATCTTCGATATTGCCGACAGGATCACCGTCATTCGCGATGGCACAACAGTTTCCTCGCGCCTTATAGAAGAGACAGATCAATCAACGGTCATTCGAGACATGATCGGGGAACAACCCGAAGCCGCGGCTCTTGAGGCAAGCGCAGCCCCTCAGTCCGAAAAGAAGACCGAAAGCTGTCTGGTCGCCGATACGCTTTCAGGGATACATATTCGCAATGTGAGCTTTTCCCTTGCCAAGGGTGAAATCCTCGGCCTTGGAGGCTTGCACGGGCAGGGGCAATCAACCTTGCTACGCACCCTGTTTGGCGCCGAAAAGCTCCAGTCAGGAACGCTGCTGCTCAATGGTGAGACGGTTCATCCGACAAACCCGCGCGCGGCCATCAAGAATGGCTTTTCCTATGTTTCCGGAGACCGCGTACGCGATGGCGTCATAACCGACCGCTCCATCATGGAAAATGTATCGCCCATCCATTTCCTCAAGGATAAAAAGTTTCTCGCCTTCCCGAGTGTTTTGGCTCGCATCATCGAGCCAGCCCTTGGCGCGCTCAATACCAAATATTCCAGCCTCACAGCCTCCATCAGCTCTCTTTCGGGAGGCAATCAGCAGAAGGTGGTCATCGCCCGCTGGTTGACCAATCCACCCGATATCCTGTTGTTGGACGACCCGACAAAGGGCATCGACCTCAGCGCCAAAAGTGAACTCTTCGCGCTGGTGCGCAAGCTCGCTGACGAAGGTATGGCTATCATTCTCTATTCGTCCGAAGATGGCGAGTTGCTTGCCCATTCCGACCGCATTCTGGTCTTCAACAATGGCTCGGTTTCGCGCGAACTCGTGGGCGAAGACAAGACACGCTTCAACCTCTATGAGGCAGCATATTCGGGGGCACAATGACCAAGGCCGTATCATTCAAATCCCGCATGGCAACCTTGTTAAGGCGCTTTCCCTTCATTCCTGCGCTTGGCATGCTGGTGCTGCTGTTCATCCTGAACGGCATCGCCGAACCCAACAGCATGACGGTACGCGCACTTAAGGGCGTCGCGAGCACCTATCTTGCCCTTGTGTTTTTGTCCGTCGGCCAGACCTTTGTGGTCTACACCGCCGATATTGACCTGTCTGTGGGGGCCATCCTGTCTCTGGTCAATGTATCCATCGTTGTCATCATGCACCAATTCGGCGGCGAACCCTATGTGGTTTTGCTGGCGCTGGGCGCTGGCATCGCGATCGGCGCCTTATGTGGCCTGATGAATGGCATCGTCGTCTCCGGCTTGCGTATGCAGGCCATCGTGGCAACCTTTGCCACCAGCATCCTCATTTCCGGCATCGCTCTCTGGGTGTTACCGGTGGCTGGCATGCCAGCTCCAAGCCTCTTCTGGAAGGTCTATGGTGGGCGCAGCTACGGCATCCCCAATGTCTTCTTCTTCATCGCCATTCTGATCGCACTTCTGGCCGTCATGGCGAAAACCGGGCTTGTCACCAAGCTGCTTGCCGTGGGCAATGGGCAGCTATCGGCTTATCAATCCGGCCTGTCAGTGACGCGCATCCGGATCTACGGCTATATCATCTGCGGTATTTTTGCAGCTCTTGCTGCCTTCTGCATCACAGGTGATACGGCCAGTGGCGATCCGCTTGTGGGCGGGGCCATGACGCTGTCGAGCGTGGCTGCCGTTGTGCTGGGGGGCACGGCGCTTTCGGGGGGCATCGGGTCAGCCTTTGGCTCCGCCATTGGTGCGATCATCATCGGCCTGATCAGCTCGCTGGTCTTTTATGCAGGCGTCCCGTCACAATGGCAGAATCTGGCCCAGGGGGCGACAATCCTTGTGGTGCTGATGCTCGGTGTTCTGGCTTCCAAGAGGATCAACCAATGACCATCATGCCGCATAGCAACCCGCAAGAGTCTCGATCCGCACTCTATGTCTATCTGAAGAACCCGCTTCTGGTCGCATTCATTCTGATCGTGCTTCTGCTCGCTGCGGGCGAAGCATTGTCACCCGGCTTTGCCTCGATGGAACAGATCCTGCGTCTGCTCATCGTGGCAGCCTTGCTCGGTATCGTCGCTGCCGGGCAAAATCTGGTTATATTGGGGGGACGCGAGGGGATCGACCTCTCTGTCGGAGGGGTCGTATCCCTGAGCGCCGTGCTCGCAGGCAATGTCATGGATGGCAGCAATGCCAATATCATTACAGCCATCCTCGTTTGCCTAGCCGCTGGCGGGCTGGTAGGTCTGATCAATGGCGTTGGCGTAACCATTTTCGGCATTCCGCCTCTGGTGATGACCCTTGGCATGCTCGGCGTGCTTCAGGGCCTTCTGGTCGTCATCAGGCAGGGCATTCCATCGGGTCTAGCCGCCCCAGCGCTTGCCAACTTTGTCTCCAAACCCTTCCTTTTCAATCTGCCCGGCATCATATGGCTCTGGGCAGCGGTAGGGCTGCTAATGGCCTTCCTGCTGATGCGCACATCCCTTGGACACAAGATCTACGCCATCGGCTCAAACGAAAATGCCGCCTATATGGCTGGCGTACCGGTGCGGCTGATCCGCATCATGCTGTTCGCCCTGTCGAGCATGTTCGCCGCCCTTGCCGGCATCTGCATCCTTGGCTATTCAGGCACGTCTTTTGCCAATGTGGGCGATAGCTACATGCTGTCTTCCATCATCGCGGTTGTTCTTGGGGGAACCCCACTTTCTGGCGGCAAGGGTGGCTATACAGGCACCATGGCCGGTGCCTTTCTGCTGATCCTGATGCAAAGCATCCTGACCACACTCAGCATTGGCGAATCCGGTCGACAGGTCGTGTTCGGCCTCACCCTCCTTGTTCTCCTCTTGTTCTATGGTCGCAGCAAGGCCTTGCGCGGTTAGCAACAGCATCAGGAACAAACACGGAGAACATAGGAAGCAAACGAGAGGCAACCGTGAACAAGAGGGCAAAAATCAAGGATATCGCGCTCAAGGCCGGTGTATCACCGACGACGGTCTCGCGCGCCTTGAGCGGTACCGGTCTGGTGGCAGAGCCGACCCTTAGCCATATTCGCGCAATTGCCGAAACCTTGCATTATCGCCCCAATATCAGCGCGCGCAATCTCAGAACTCAGAAGACCATGTCCATCCTTGTGGTGGTCCGCGACATTGGTAATCCCTTCTATCTGGATATCTTCAAGGGCGCAGAGAGCGTGGCCCATGATGCGGGCTACTCGCTCTTGATGGCCAACACAGAAGATGACCCCAAGCGCGAAGCAGACTATTTCGACATGCTCAGCCATGGGCATGCCGACGGCATGATCCTGATGACGGGCAAAATGCCCCTTGATTGCGACTTGCCCCACGACATCGCACAGAAGGTGGTGGTGGCGCTGGAGATGATCGACAATGTCGATTTGACCCATGTAGTCATTGACAATGAATATGCCTCCATTGAGGCGATTGATCATCTCGTCTCACTGGGACACCAGAAAATTGCCTATATCGCGGGGCCCATTCCAGAAGGCATGAGCGTGAGGCGGCTGGCAGGGTTTCGCCACGCCATGATGGCCACCGGGCTCAAGCTGCCGGAAGCCTATATCCAACAGGGCAATTTCAGCTATCAAAGCGGTGAGAGAGCTGCCGACCGCTTGCTTGATCTGCCAGACCCGCCGACGGCCATTTACACGGCCAATGATGAAATGGCTTTCGGAGCCATACGCGCGGCCAAAAAGAGAGGGCTTTCCGTCCCGGAGGATCTTTCGGTCTTCGGCTTTGATGACACCTATCTCGCCGAGGCATTCGTGCCCGCTTTGACAACCGTGCGCCAGCCATGCCTTGAGATTGGGCGTCGTGCCATGACACGGCTACTAGCCCATCTATCCGGAGACAATCCTGACACGGACTCCATCGTAGTGCCCACAGAAATCATCGTCAGAGAGACGACCGCACCACCGCCTCAAAAGACCGATCATCCAGCGACTTGAACAGAATACAACGGCTTGATTGACCATTCCTGGATCAACACAGGCCAGCCCCAGAATCAGAAATAAACGTCAATTAAAACCGGTATTTAAATTCGAATTAGAGGAAAGACACGCATGACAATGACACCAAGAGACACCCTGACGATCGGCCTCGTGGGGAGTGGCTTCATTACTGAGTTCCATCTCAAATCGATGCTCGGTGTGCGCAATGTCAAGGTAGGTGGGGTTTACAGCCGAAGCGAAGAAAACCGACAGCGCATCGTCGATCTGGCCGCGGAGCTGGGGCTTGGTCCATGTGCGTCCTTTTCTTCGCTTGACGCCATGCTTGAAGATGGGGGCATCGACGCTATCTGGATTCTGTCGCCCAATCACACGCGCCTTGATATAATGCGCCAGATCCATGCCGCCATAACCGAGAAGCGCAGCAAGGTTTTTGCAGTTGCTTGCGAGAAACCGCTTGCGCGCACCATCGGAGAGGCAAATGAAATGCTCCGACTGGCGGAAGACGCCAAACTCAATCATGGTTATCTGGAAAATCAGGTCTTCTGTACGCCAGTCTTGCGCGGCAAAGAAATCATCTGGCGGCGCGCGGCGGCCAATGCCGGACGACCTTATCTCGCGCGCGCAGCCGAGGAACATTCCGGCCCCCACGCAGCCTGGTTCTGGCAAGGCGACAAACAGGGCGGCGGCGTGCTCAATGACATGATGTGCCACAGTGTCGAAGTTGCACGCCATCTTCTGACCGATCCGGCAAAACCGCGCAGCTCGCTCAAGATCAAGGCGGTCAATGGCACCGTGGCCAACCTCAAATGGACACAACCCAAATATGCCCAGCAGCTGAGCGAGCGCTATGGACCGGATGTCGACTACCGCAACAGACCATCGGAAGATTTTGCCCGCGCTACCATCACGCTGGAAGATGAAGAGGGCCACGATCTGATGATCGAGGCGACGACCTCATGGGCCTATGTGGGCGCAGGTCTGCGCATTCAGCTGGAACTGCTTGGACCGGAATATTCCATGGAATTCAATTCGCTGGCCACCGGCCTCAAGATCTTCATGTCCCGCGAAATCTCGGGAGCCGAAGGCGAAGATCTGGTCGAAAAGCAAAATGCCGAGCAGGGGCTCATGCCCGTGCTGGAAGATGAAGCAGGCATCTATGGCTACACCGATGAAAACCGGCACATGGTAGAATGCTTCCGCAAGGGAGAAACCCCAAGCGAAACATTCGTGGATGGGGTCGCCGTGGTGCAAATGCTCATGGGACTTTATTATTCGGCGGAGGAGGGCAGGACGGTCACCTTCCCGGCAGAAGAGCTGGAAAATTATGTGCCAATGGTCGCGCGCGTGGGCGCTGACTAAGCATCAATAACGCTATGAGCAAGAATAGGTTTGGGGCGACGCCGTTCTTTTGGCGCCGCCCATTTTTATTATCTGGAAAAGCTCACCGGCAAAGTGAATCTAATCCGACTTTTCCCCGTTCCAGCCGGGATGTCGGGGAAGGGGGCGGCTCTTTGCGCCATCTTCAAGGCCGCCTTATCGAGGGTATCGCTCCCGGATGAGCGCACCAACTGCAGACCGGACATGGACCCATTGCGCGCAACGACGAAGCGAATGACAGCCGTCCCGGTTTCCCCTCTGCGCCGCGCCGCATTGGGGTAGCGTTTCTTGCGTGCCACTTCAGAACGCACCTTGCCCTTATAGTTCGACGTCAGAGCATCGCCGTTGGACGTGGTGCTTCGGCCCCCGTTGCCACCTGTAGCGCCAGCACGCCCTTTGCTGTTGGCAACAGAACCACCCTTGCGAGATGCTACAGTTGCCTTGCGGGCTTTCTGTTGCTTTTCAGCGGGCTTGGCTGCTACCTGTTTGGGCGCAGGTGGGCGCGCTTTAGGCTGCGGCAAACGCTCGACAACCTGGGCTGTGGCTTTAACGGGCCGCGCTTCCACTGTCTTGACAGGATCTGGCTCAATCTTGCTTTCTTCAACTATCTGACGCGGAGCCACCTCTGACGCGTCCTTTAAAACTGCCGCTTCATCCGTATCGACAGGCTCAATCGCCTCGGCCTTGACGATATCAGGACTGTCCAACGCGTCATTTGCGGTCAGATCTTGTATCTGGTTCTCTAAAACAGCGTCCGGCGCAACCGCTGCCATCTCTTGCGCTCTGATAGGCTCAACGGCGGGTGGAGTTTGTTCGGCGACCACCTCTCTTGGTTCAACAGTTTCGACAGGATCAACGGGTCTCTGACTCTCGGATACCTCCTCGACGCGCGTCGGCTCCACAGCATCCTGCGCCACGGAGTCAAACAGGCTACCCACTTCGAGCGCCGTCGCGCCAGCGCCCCGTTCCTCGCGGAATTCTTGCGGAGCATCAAGCAACAGCCATGCCCCCACACCATGCACAAGAAGGGATAACAGGATAAATAGGGACAAACCGGATAGGCGCATCAGTCTCCCTCACGCAAGGTAACCAAACGGATTTTGCGATGCCCCGCAGCCCGAAAGGCCTGCAATAGGGGCATCAGTTTTTTGGCGGGTAGTGCCTTATCAGCCAGTATATGAAGGATTTCATCGCTTTGGGGCGAAGCAGAAGCAACACCGCTCGCACTGTTGGCCTTGGCTGGTTGCTGTGCATCGGCAGCAGGGAACAGCGCTAATATCTCTTCAATGCTCAGCTCGCGTCCGTGATGAATGAGCGTGCTATCAGCCAATATTTCGACCGCATTGCCAGCAGGGGGCATTTGCTCAAGCTTGCGGGCAGTGGGTGGCGTCAACTCAGAGGAAACCGGAGGCGCAACCGTACCGGCAATCAGAAAGAAGATCAGCATCAGAAACACGATGTTGATGAGCGGTATGGTATTGTCCGGCAGGACTTTTTTATGGGCTTTCGCCTTATGCATACGCATGGTGATCAACCAGCTTCAAAGGCTGGGTCTCCTTCAATCAATTCGCCAGAAATACGGATTTGAGTTTGCTCGACTTGACGGTCTCAAGAAGCGCAACCAACTCCTGCAGGCTGACATCGCCCCTTGGCACAATCACAGCTCGCTCAACACCTTCTGTAAGAAACGGCTCCAAAGCCGCATCCAAACCGCCAAGCTCCGTTACACGGCCATTGAGCCGCAGCACGCTATCATCAGAAAGAGACATGATCAGCTTAGGCCGTTCCCCGCCTGAGCCAGACCCAACACCCGCGACGCCCAGATCCAGCTGGCTATAGCGTGAGAAGGTGGAGGACAGCATGAAGAACAGCAACAGCAGAAAAATGACGTCGATAAGAGACGTCAGGCCGACAATTGAGCGCCTTTTGCGTGGCGCACTAAGTCGCATAGCCAAGCCCCCCTTGACCGGATGTCGCCTCTGCAGAATAGGCCGACGCTTTGTCCGTCAGCTGGCCAGTCAGCACCGCCGTTACCAATTCTTCCATCACGCTCTGTTCGCGCTCAACCCTGCTAGCGAACCAGTCTGCGAATAGGCTCGCCGGAATGGCCACAGCCAAACCCACAGCAGTCGTCAGCAGAGCCACCCAAATGCCACCCGCCAGCACCGACGGATCAACAGTCGCCCCGGCCTCCTGAAGCCGCTGAAAAGCCTCAATCATGCCGATCACAGTGCCGAACAAGCCCAGAAGGGGTGAAATCTGACCAACGGTTTCAAGAAACCGCAACATGACCCGCGTTTGCGAGAGAGATTGCAAAGCAACCCGTTCGATATCTTCGCGTATCAGGGCCTGTTTGTCCGGATGGTTCACTTGCCCCCGCATGGCGTGCGCGACAACGATTGTGACAGGGGACTTGCCTTTATCCAGCAAGGAAAGCGCATCTTCCCGTTGCCCAGCACGCCAAAGTCCAATGGCCTTTCGGGCCCGGCTGTGTCGACCGATACCGATGAAGGAAAATTGCCATAGCTTGTAGAGAATGACAGACAAGGAAAGAACTGACAAGACAGCAAGCAGCATGACCACCGGACCACCCATGTCGATCATGGAGTGGATTTGCCCCCATAGGGCATTCAGATCAAAACTGCTCGAGGTGTCGGCAGGCGCATTTCCAACGGCGTCACCAACCACATCCATAGCGGGCCTAGCTCCAGAAGATTGCCCCATGGTTTGAGAGGTTTGATCAATTGTCGTGGCAAGATCCGAAGCTGACCCTGTTGCGCTTTCAGTCATGATGAAACTTCCGATTAACAGAATATAAGGTTAGAAAACGAGGACTGAGGGTCCAAAGGACCTACAGCCCCAACTTGATCTTAGCGCGAGAAGAGGGACGCAGCGCAGCAAGACAGCCGCTGGCCGTCATGCCTTCTGCCTGGCAGTCCGAAACGTCATTGATCAGAATTTCACTCAGCGCGTCGCAGTCCACATCGGGCAAATCAAATTGGCGCAACCGACGTTTGCCTTGGCTCAAGGCTCCCGTACTCAGAACCATCAGATCCTGCGCCAATCCCTTTTTGTCCAGCATGACAATCTCTATTCCCATCGTCTCCAAGGGCACACCAAGGTCATTTCGGATGAGGAAGGACAGTCGGCAGGCCCCTTCAAGCGCTTGAGCATTGTTAAGCTCAACAGAAATCACCCTATCGCTATCCGGTGCAGCTTCTGTTGCCTGTGCAGAGGCGTGCAGCAGAGGAAAAAGGCAAGAAAATCCAATCAGAAAGGACTTACGAATTGGCATTCTATACGCTCCCGAATTTATGTAACCATCCATCCATCAATGCAGCAGAGCTGGTGATCTCTTCAAAACGAGCATGAAGGTCAGCCCCAGCCATCACAGCGTCAGGACAAGAAGAAACGCACCCCTTTGACCGATTCAGGCAGGGATGTGCGTGAATAGTTAGAATATCTATTTATGAGTAAAATATTCAAGTTAACAGACTTGCGCTCAAGTGACATTTTCTATCGCTCAGACGCCACGCGATCAAAGCCGGCTTTAGCGATAGTGCATGACAAAGCGATGCTCACCGACGTCGTGAATATCGGCCTGCATGTCGAAGACTTGCTCAATCGTTTCGTTGGTCAGGAAATATTTTGTCTCACCGTTGGCCACCAGGCGCCCGTCTTTCAGGCCAACAATCCAGTCTGCATAGAGCGCCGCATAGTTGATCTCGTGAAGAACGACAACGATGGTCTTGCCCGACTGCGCTGAAAGGGTACCAAGGCGCTGCATAAGCGTGCGGGCGCTTTTCATATCCAGATTGTTCAAGGGCTCATCAAGCAGCAAATAATCCGTATCCTGCGCATAGGCCATGGCCACAAAAGCCTTCTGCCGCTGACCACCCGAAATTTCATCAATGAAGCGATGCCGGATGGAAGCAAGCTCAAGGCTTTCGATGGCTTCATCTACAAGCTTATTATCCTCACCCGTTGGCCGACCCTGATGATGCGGAAAGCGGCCAAAGGCAACGAGATCTGCAACGGTCAACCGCGAGGCCAACTGGTTGGATTGGGTAAGGATAGCGAGTGTCTTGGCCAGCTGCTTGCTCGGTGTCTGGGTTACATCCAGCCCGTCGACCTCAATGGTGCCTTTTTGCAAGGGCTGCAGGCGAGCAATGAGGGAGAGCAGGGTGGACTTACCAGCCCCATTGGGCCCAACCAGCGCTGTAACCTTGCCCTTTGGCAACTGCACCGAAATATCACTGAGAATTGCCTGCCCATGCAATGCATGGCTGACAGAGCGGATGTCAATCATCGGCTCCTTCCTTTCAGGATCAAGAGAAGGAAGGTCACGCCTCCCAGAAACTCGACAATCACGCTGAGAGGCGTAGAGAAGTTGAGAAGTTGCTCAAGTATGGTTTGCCCCCCGATAAGCACACAAGCCGACAGGAGCGAGGCCGCAGGCAGCAGAATGGCATGTCTATGGGTGGGAAACAGATGGTAGGTGAGGTTGCTGACCAGCAGTCCGAAAAAGGCAACCGGACCGACAAGCGCGGTTGAGACAGACACCAGACTGGCGATAATGACAAGCGTCATATAAACCCGCTGCTTGTAATTGATGCCAAGATTGATCGCCGCATCGCGCCCCAGCGCCAACACATCCAGATCAAATCGTAAATACCAGGCAGCAAGCAGCCCCAACGCCATGATCACGCAACTCAAAACAAGCAGATCGCCGTTGATGGAATTGAAGCTGGCCATGGAAGAGGTGGCAGCAACCACGAAATCATTGGGGTCAATCAGACGCTGCAAAAAGGAGGTAACCGAGCGAAACAGAACTCCGAAGATAATGCCCGTCAACAACAGGCGATGCATATCTTCCCCGCGCGCTTGCTGCGATTGCCCGAGCAGAGTGCCGAACAAAGCCAGTGAGGCCAGCATCATGAAAAAGAAGGAGGTAAAGAAGGAAACCTGAGGCGCCAATTGCGCAAAACCGAGGCCGCCTAGAAAGAAAACCAGCGCGGTTTGCAGCAGCGCATAAAGGGCATCAAACCCCATAAGGGAGGGCGTCAGAATGCGGTTCTTCGTCAGCGTTTGGAACAGAACCGTTGAGACCGCAATCGCAATCGCCACCAGAGAGATACCCAAAAGCTTGGTCCCGCGAAACCACAATACGAACTCCCAGTTACCCCGAGCGTTGACCGTCAAAAAGGCAACGGCGCAGACCACAAACAGCAGAAGCGCATATATCAGGCGTCTTTCAACCATCAGGCGCTTTTCTCCTGCTGGCTTTCAGGTGTCGAAGGACGGCGCGGCGGAAAATAGAGCAGCCACAAAAACAGCGCTGCACCGACAAATCCAAAAATGGTTGCTGCCGGAATTTCGAAGGGATGGCGCACAATCCGCCCAATGAGATCGGAGAGCAGAACCAGCCCCGCGCCCATCATGGCTGTAACGGGAAGCGTCTTGCGCAAATTATCACCCAGCCACCGGCTAACGATGTTGGGCACAACCAGCCCGACAAACGGAATGACCCCGACGGTGACCACTGTCACCGCCGAAATCAGTGAAACAATCACCAACCCCAGCCGTACGATCTGGTGATAGTTCAGCCCCAGATTGATGCTGACATTGCGGCCAAGTCCGAGAATGGCGAACTGGTCAGCCACTAGATAGGCCACGATCATCAATATTCCGGTTAACCACAGAAGCTCGTAGCGTCCCTGCAGGATGCCCGAAAATTCGCCGTTAAACCATGTTTGGAGATATTGCAGCAGATCCGCCTGGTAGGCGATGAAGGTCACGAGCGCGCTTACAACCCCGCCATAGGCTATCCCCACCAACGGCACCAGCAATGGCTGATGCGCAGGCAAGCGGCGCACCATCGCCAGAAACACCATCGTGCCCAGAAGCGAAAAGACGCAGGCAGCAATCATCTTGAGAAATATGGATGCCTGAGGCATCAGAAAGGTGATGAGCAGGAGCCCAAGCGCCGCAGTCGAGCCGGAGCCCGCCGTCATCGGCTCAACAAATCGGTTGGAAACAATCATCTGCATGATGATACCGGCAACAGCCAGAGAGGCTCCGGTCAGCAAAACGGCCAGCGTACGCGGGATACGGCTGACCAGAAGCAGATTCAAACCTTCTCCGGTTTGCAGAAAGCGACCGGCATCCAGATCAATCGCACCAACAAAAAGGCTCGAAATGATTCCGAGCCCCAAAATGGCAAGCGCGAATATCCAACCCTTGATCATGTTTCATCACCCTTGACTGATCACAATGAGCAAGACAGTCAAAACACATAGCAATGCAGGCTGCCTTGTTGGCATCATGATCAATCAGCCTTGCCAAATGCCTTGATCATCTCGTCAAGCGTATGGGTCATGGACTGAATGCCGCCGCTGGCGATATAGATATTAGCCGCATCGAGATAGACAATCTGGCCCTCTTTCCATGCCTTGGTTTCATGCACAAGGGCATTGTCCAGCGTGGTATCAGCCGAGGCGCCACTGGCTCCGATCGCAGCAGAACGGTCAATTACCAGCAACCAATCGGGATTGACGTCGCGGATAAACTCGAAGGAAACCGCTTCGCCATGAGTGGCATCTTCAACACTTTCAACGGCTTCAGGCAGACCAACGGCATCATGCAACCAGCCAAACCGACCCGTCGCGCCATAGGCTGAAATCTTCGGACCATTGGCCAGAATGATCAGCCCGTTGCCTTTGCCCTTAACAGCGGCTTGCGCCTCCGCGACTTTGTCATCGAATGCTGCTTCCAGCTCCTTGGCTTTCTGCTCCTTGTCAAACAGCGCACCATAGGCTTCCAGCCGGGCCTTGGCCTGACCGACCATATCGGTCCCCCAGATCGTCATATCGATGGTTGGCACCATTTTTGACATCTGGTCATATTGCTTGGCGGAGCGACCACCAACGACAACCAGATCCGGCTGCAGCGCATTGATGGCCTCGTAGTTTGGCTCAAACAGGCTGCCGACACCTTCCGCCGATTGCGAGATATGATCCAGATAGGAAACA
The DNA here is from genome assembly GCF_963678225.1 of uncultured Cohaesibacter sp. Lineage (NCBI taxonomy): Bacteria > Pseudomonadati > Pseudomonadota > Alphaproteobacteria > Hyphomicrobiales > Cohaesibacteraceae > Cohaesibacter > uncultured Cohaesibacter sp. The sequence continues at coordinate 148,395 of NZ_OY782763.1, forward strand.
TAGAGCTTGTCGGGCACACCGACCGGCTCAACACCCAAGGCATCAATCGTATCCAGAGCGGCAACATCCATCACAACCACAGAGCTCGGATGGCTGGAAAAGTGCGCGGCATCCCGTGCCGTTGGTATTTCCAAGTCTTCAGCCAGAGCTTGCGGAGCAACAAATGCAAGCAGGCCAGAAAAAGCCAAAGCAAGGCGAAACGGTCGTGAAGTCATCAATCAATCCCTTGTAAGCACTTCAAAAAAGAGGAGGCGGGAGAGGCAGAATTGCCTCTTGAACATGAGTGTCACTTGCAACATAGGCCAAGATGTGGCAATGGAAAGCACCAAAACAGGCTCATGACTTAAATTTGAATATCAAATTCAAGATATCAACAGCCTATTTGCCAACCACTCGCGCATTGGCATCCACGCTTCCCAGCAATGCAATCAGCCCTTGAGGCAACTGCTCTCTCCAGGCAAACATGTCGTGCGCCGTAGGGAACTCCTGATGGATCGCGCTATAGCCTTTGGCAAGGAGCACATCATGCAGATGCCTGTTTGGCTCCAAAATGCTCGCAAAGCCATCGCCACGGCTGGTCTCGAACAGGCCTGCTGCAAGATAGAAGCGAACCGGCGCAGGTTCATGGGTCGCCACGCGCCGGGCAACCATATTGGCGCCAGCATATGCACCCTCGTCCGACCACCAATAGGACCCTGAAAGCGACAGCACCGCGCCAAAGGCTTCAGGATGCTTGAGCGCGATGGTTGTCGAGCCAAGGCCACCGAAGCTTGACCCGCTGAGAATGGTTCTCTCGGCCCGCGGAGAAAAGCCTAACTCTTCACGCACCAGGGAAAGGACATCCTTGGCCATAAAGGCAGCGAAGGTATCATTATCCGGCAGTTCTTTCGCGCGCACCACATTGTCGATAGAAGAAACAAATACAGCGGCCAGAGGCGGAATTTTGCCTGCGACGACCAGCGCATCAATGCTGCGATCCAGATGCCCTTTGCGCAGAAACTGTTCGCCATCAAAAACAAAAAGCAAAGGCGTATCGGGATCGGATTCATCAAAACCTGCACTGCGATAGATCCAAATATCTCTTTCATTCTCCAGCTCGACACTCGCAATGCGGTGATGGCTAAGCGCTCCCTGTGCTTCAGGCACGGCCTCAAACCATGGTTCCAGCGCGCCGCCACCGACACGGAAGGTCGAAGACTGATTGTAGGCATCCGGTGCCTTTGTTGGCCATGGATAGCGATTGAGCGGGTCTGCCTTGGCCTTTGCCAGAATCGCTACGCGGCGCGCGCGTTTCGGGCCATCAAAATCCGGCACATCCTTCGCCAACTGATAAGAGAACAAAGTTCCTGCAGGCACAGACACCGTCCGGAACCAGACATCGCTCTTGCCAAGCCTTTCCAGCGCGTAGATATCGTTGGCAGGGCCGCCAAGCATTTTGACATTTCGTTCAGCGCCTCTTGCAAGAAAGGTCAAAAGTGTTTCGCCCTTGTTGCCCGGTTCCACCATGGGCGTGCCTTCTTTGGTGATGTCCTGCCAAAAGGCATCAGTGTTTGCCTCCTGTTCCAACTTCTCGGCCAGAACACGAAGGCGAGGGCTTTGATAGCTGCGCTTTGGAGCATGTAGATCCTTTTCAGCGATCATGCTTGTTTGCGTTATGGCAAGAAAGCCCGCCTCAGAGCTGGAGACTGCCAGATAGGAAGGCTTGTCAGGCATCATGAACATCACATGCTTGCGTCCTTCCCCTTTTGCCAGCAATTGCCGGTAATGTGTCCCGTCTTCGCCCTCAAGGGAGATATCAAACGGCAAGCCTGACGTTTCAAGAGACAAACCGACCAAGGCTCCGGTATCACCGAGTAGATGGATAGCGACAGGCTCATTGGCGACCACGTCAACACGAATGGGGTCGTGGATGGCATCTATTTGTTCAATCACCTTGGGAGACATGGCATGGACACTCTGGGAAAGAACACCCAAGCCGATAACGAGCAAAGCTTGCATGGCTTGAGCAAAAAAGCGGGGCTGGATGAACATTTTTGGCAAACTTTCCAGTTAAGCATCAGCAAAGCAGTTGCACGCTGATAAACGCACCAAAACCTCCCGCCCGAAAACGGGCGAGAGGCGGGGCAGATTTCATTTCTGGTAAAGATCAGAACGTAAGATTGGCAGAGAAATAGTATCTGCGCCCATCCACGTTGAAATCATCCGAGATTTCCCGATAGATCTGTTTGTCAGCGACATTGAGAACTCCGGCCTTGAGAGTGAAATTATCATTCACCTCATAGGCTCCCGTCAGATCGGCAGTGAAATATCCATCTGCCTTGGAAGCGTTGCTCATGTCTCCATCGGTTGGCACATAGGTATATTGCTCGCCGGTATAGTTCCCTTTGGCGCTCAACGTCAGTTTATCTGTCGCCAACCAATCAACGCCAACATTCACCGTATGCTCTGGCTGATAAGCGAGGGGACGTTTTACGCCACTGATCGCCTTGGCATCCAGATAGGTATAGTTGGCGGTAATCGTCAAATCATCACGCGGACGAAGCGAGAAACTCGCCTCTACACCCATCGTGCGGGCTTCATCGATATTCTCATAGGTAAACATCGGGTTGCCATCCGCGGCCAGACCAACATAGTTATCATAGGTCAGAGCAGCCACCAGATCAGACGTGCGCGCGGGTGGGAAGGGGATCATATCCTTGATGTCGTTACGGAAGGCGGTCAGGCCAACAGAGAAGAGATCGCGATCATAGGAGAAGCCAGCCTCGAAACTGGAACCGATCTCCGGATCAAGATCTTCACTACCAATCATGTAACAACTGCCACCACAGGAAACCTGATACCAATTGGGGCTGTTTTCAAGCAATGTTGGCGCCTTGAAGGAGGCAGACCAGCCACCTTTGACGGTAAATTCATCCGTCAGATTGTAAACACCATACACGCGCGGACTGGCATTCCAGCCGAAATTCTCATGATTGTCGAAACGTGTCCCGAAGGTCATCTCAAACCGGTCGGTAATCATGGCCTGATCTTCAAGGAAAAGAGCCCCCTGCCAGACAGAGGATTCTGTACCACCGGCGCCCTGCAGGACATAGTCATCATTGATTTCCTGATATTTATAGGAAGCGCCAACCGTCAATTTATGTGGAACGACCAGATCAACTTCGGTGTTGATCTTGCCATCTGCATTGAAATTATAGGCCGTGTTTGGCTGCATTTCACCGGTTTTATTGCCATGCCCATAATCATTATAGATCTGATCTCCATAAACCTTGATCTCCGAAGACCCGAAGTCATATTCACCGCGATGGGTAACGCCTACCGATTTGCGTTCCAATGTGGTTTCGTCTTCCTTACGGCTGGAGAAACCCAGATTGAAGTCCATTTCATGACTGTCATTGATCAGCCAAGTTGCAGTGCCGTCGATGAACTTGTCATCACTCTCGGCAAAGCCGGGAAGGGGGGTTCCGTCGCTCTGAAGCCCCGGATTGAGATCTTCGTCATCGGCTACGCGGACATCATAGCTACCGAATGTTTTCAAAAACAGCTTGTCTTTGACGATCGGACCGGACAGAGAGAAGGAACCGCGCCCATAGTCCCCTGACTTGCGGTTTTCCTGCACGGTCACTTCTGTTGTTAGCGACCCATGCCATTCATTCTGAGCTCTCTTGGTGATGATATTGACGACACCGCCAATGGCATCCGACCCATAGAGTGAGGACATGGCACCACGCACAACCTCAATTCTCTCAATCGCCTCGACAGGTACCCAGCCTGAATCATAGTCATTGCCGCGAAACACGTTGGGCGCAGAATTGACACGCTTGCCATCAATCAGAAACAGGGTATAGCGCTCGCTAAGCCCACGTATCTGGACTTTTTTCTGGTTGCCAGAGTAGTTGAAGGTAATACCGGGCACATCCCCAAGAAGCGCACGAGCATCCTGGGCGGGCAGTTTTTCAATGTCTTCAGAAGTGACAACGCTAACGCTGGCCGGTGCGTTGGTAACATCCGTCTCGGAGCCTGCCGCAGTCACGATAATGGCATTGAGCATGTCTTCTTCAGTTATCTCCTGAGCCTGGGCTAGCGCTGTGGTGGTCAGAAGCGATGCCAGCACGAGAGTCGGGCTGGTCAGGCCCAAAACAGTGTGACGGGTCTTTTGGTCCTTGTTGTTGGCTATTCTATTGAACGCATAAGAAGTCATTGGAAAACAACGAACCTTTGTGTTTGAAAAGGGATCGAGCCAGATATCCGGGCCACATTCACGCCCGAAATATATCTTGACTTTCATAGTCAAGTTAATGGAAATTGGCGCTTGATGTAAATTTCGAAGACTTTCGCCGATGCGCCATTCTTTTGCGCAAAAGCGTCAATTCAGCAGCGCTAATGACTTGTCCGCAGGCAGCGATGCACTCTCGAAATCAAAGAAAAGTGTCCCTACAGGAGAAAGAAATGGCTGGTTTCCAAATGTCACCAACCTTTGCAAATGTTGCTTTCCTTGATGGGAAACCCAAACATCATACCGGCATAGTGGCTGAAGCTCTGTCGCCCTGTTTCCAGCTTTTGCTGTTTCTAGAAGGCGGACAAAAATTCTATCTTGATGACATGCTGTTCGATATCGATGCGGGCAGGGGCTGCCATTGTCAGCCGCAAATCGCAATCATCCAGCGCAACAAGCCCTGCATCTTACGCAGCTTGCCAAACCACGGCGATAGCATCCTGCGCAAGATCAAGCTCTCATTGCCAGTTGATTGGCTTCAGACCATCACAGATGCGCAAGAAGGCGGAATCCTGAATCAGTTCCAGAATGGGCAGATCACCAGCTATTTGTGGCAGGCCAACTGTTCCATGGTGCAATTGGGCGAGGAGATCATCAATCCGCCACCCCATTTTCAAGATGGCAATGCCCCCGAGAGCCTCAGACTTTACCGGCTGGCCAAAGGTATGGAGCTGTTATCGCTCGCCTGTATGGATTTATCAAACAGGCAAAGCCAGACGCGCAGCCATGAAAAGGCACACATCTATAATCAGGCAGAACGTGTGCGCAACTATGTTGTCGAGAATCTGCACGCGGACCTGACGATCGAAACACTCTCGCGAGAAACGGGCACGAGCAAACGCTCCATCCAGCGCAATTTCAAGCATCAGTTCGGCCTGACCGTATCTGACTTCATACGCAAACAACGCCTTGAGAAAGCCCGGCAGGCCATAGAAAAGCAAGGCATGCCTATAAGTCAAGCGGCCTTTCTGGCGGGCTATAACAACCAGTCAAGCTTCACCAACGCCTTCAAGCAGACCTATGGATCAACGCCCAAGAACTGGCGCAAAAGGGCCGAGCCGCGCAAATCTGGTTTATAGCATATACACCAGAAAACGCGCGTGACATCTCGCACGTCTTTGCCTGCCTTAAAGCCAGCATTTCCCGCTTTCGGCGTCAAAAATAGAAAGCTTGTCCATTGACGCATAAAGCCGGATCTTTTCGCCAGCACGAAACTCATATTCGGGCTTGAAGGTAGCAATCAGCCTTTGACCTTTCACGTCAAAGGAAACGATTTTCTCCGGACCGGTCAATTCCACGATTTCGACCACGCAATCAAATGGAATACCGCCTTCAATAGGCTCCAGCCTGAAAGCCTCCGGCCGAATGCCAACCAGCAGCTTATGAGGCACGTCTGTTGCGGCAGCGGAGCGCTGATCGCTACCAAGAGCAAAGGGCTGATCGGCAGCGTCCACTTCGATCAGATTGGTGCCCGCAAGCGGCTGCCCCTTGAACATGTTGATCGGAGGTGATCCCATGAAATCGGCAACAAAGGTTGTTGCAGGCCGATTATAGATTTCCTCCGGCGTGCCCAGTTGCTCGATATGACCATCGCGCATGACGGCAACGCGCGTTGCCAGCGTCATGGCTTCGATCTGGTCATGGGTTACATAGACAATCGTGACCCCCAGCATCTGGTGCAGCCGTTTCAGTTCGCCCCGCATTTCCATGCGCAATTTGGCGTCGAGGTTGGATAGGGGCTCATCGAACAGAAACAGCTTTGGCTTACGCACGAGAGCGCGACCGATCGCAACACGCTGGCGCTGTCCGCCAGAAAGATCTGATGGTTTGCGCTCGAGCAGATGATCAATTTGCAAAACCTTGGCCGCATCCAGCACAGCCTTTTCCCGCTCGGCCTTCGGCACATTGCGCATTTCGAGCCCGAACCCGATGTTGCGTGCAACCGACAAATTCGGATAGAGCGCATAGGACTGGAACACCATGGCAATATCGCGATCCTTGGGGTGCACCCCGTTCAGAGTGCGCCCATCCAGCGTGATGGTGCCAGAGCTTGGGTCAAGCAAACCCGAGATCAGGTTTAGCAAGGTTGACTTGCCACAGCCAGAAGCCCCCAACAGCACGAGAAATTCGCCGCTCTCCAACGTCAAGTCGATGCCCTTGAGCGTTTCTTGCGAACCGAATTTTTTGGTAACATCACGAAGGTCAAGCGAACTCATGAATCGTCTCCGGCTTTGTTTTGGGAAGGTAACATCTAGGATGAGTGGAAATGGCAAGCGACGCTGTCTCGATTGCAGCTTGCACCGCCTCTAGCCAGTCCTTGCCTTGCGCTCGCGTTGCAAAGAAGGCGGCATTGAACACATCACCCGCGCCGATGGTATCCACGAGCGCCACCTTGGGAGCAGGGCATGACAGAATGCCATCCGCGCGCACAAGCATGGCCCCTTTGCCGCCACGTTTAATGATCACGGTGCCCCCATCAGGCATATGCTCCAGAAGCCAACTGCCTGCGGCTTCAGGATCATCCTGCCCGGAAAGAGAGGTGGCCTCGATTTCGTTGAACAGAATATACTGACAATTGGCGAGCCATTTCAGCGTCTCAACTCTGATCGCATCGGTCCAATCATCAAGCGGCCAACCAGTATCAAGCGCGATCGCAACGTCATGCTGCTGGGCATGCGCGAACATCAGCGGATAGTCTTTGGTCAGTCTGTCGGTCAGAAAGGAACCACACACCAGAAGAACGCCACCTGAAAGCGCCTGCCAATCGATCATCTGCTTCACCTGAGGCCAGGAGAGAGCGAGCAAATGTCCCTTGGTCGTCAGGAATGTGCGTTCCCCATCTGGATGCGTTACGCCTACCGACACAGTCGTATTGCCAGAGGCGGCAGGCCAGCCAGCAGCAGGCGCCCCGAACTCGGCTTTCAGCCAGTCGCCAAAATGGTCAGACCCGATATTGGCCGCAATCTGATAGGGACACCCCAAGGCCTGCCATGCAAGAGCTACGTTGCCAGCAGCGCCGCCGACCCGCAATTCATCATGTTCGACAATCAGTTCCGTCCCACTTGGAAGGTTCGGCGACACCGGCCCCATGATCAGATCGACATTCACATTGCCAACCGTTGCCAGAGCTAAGCTTTTCTTCTTCATTCTCAACTGAACCCTTGTTATTCCACTCTGGTAACTTTGGTGCATCGCAATGGCGTGCCGACATTCTCGACGCGCGAAGCTGCAAAATCGACCATGAAGCGCTGTGCGGCAGGCAAAACCGAAAAGATGGCAGCAAGGCCCTGCGCTGGCGGACAAGAAACCGTAATCGCCCCCTTGATCGGCTCTTTGCCCGATGCGTCAAACACCACCAGAGGCGAACTCGTTTCCGCTACAAATTCGGCAAAGCCGGTCACCAGATCGCAGGTTTCATCATCGGCGCGAAACAGAACGACCCCGACGCTCTCGCCAAGCATTTCCACCGGTCCATGGCGAAACTGCCCACCTTCCAGACTGAAGCATGGCAAGCGCGAAAGCTCGGTCAGCCCAAGCGCAATAGCTTCCGCCACCCCCTGCAACTGACGCGAGGAGGTGACAACCGTATTCACATCACCAAGCGCCTTGACAGCTTCATCAATCGCAATAGAGGGCTCGCCCTGAAGGATGGCAAACAGATCCTCTAGATCCTGCCCCAAGGCGCCAAGAACCGCAGCATGAAGCGCAGCAGAGACCGTAAGGCTCCTTGTCGCCGCAAAGGGAATCTCCGATCCGCCAGCCCCCACGAGACAAGGCGCAAGCCCTGCCAGACTGGAATTGGGCTCCATCGTCAGGCCGAAGACATGGTCCTTGGGCGCACAGTCACGGAACCAGCGCAAAACCTCTGCGCTTTCTCCCGATTGCGAGGTAACAATAATCGTCCGCCCATCTACCGACAGCGGCTGGCCAAGCTGTTCAGACAGGGGAACGGCGATAGCATCGATGCCACTAGCCCGGTATAGCGGCTCCAGCGCGCGCCCAACGGCATGAGAGCCCCCCATGCCCAGCAGCAGCAACCGGCCGGTCTGGCGCAAGGACGCAGCAATCTTTTCAGCAGGCTCTTTCGCACCTTCAATAGACGCTTTGCTATCCATAAACTGTCTGGCCATTTCGTTATAAATGGCCAATTGTGCCTCGGTTTCTGGTTTCTTGTTCATTTTCAACCTTTCACGCCTCCATTGGTGAGGCCGGAAATTAGGGCTCTTTGCATGAGGACACCGACAAAAACGGGGGGTAACGCGGCCAAAACGCCAGCCGTTGCGATGAGGCCATAATCAGACACGCGCCCGCCAGCCAGATCGGCAATGGCAACAGTCAGGGTCTTGGCCTGCTGGTTTGAGGTAAAGAGAAGCGCATAGAAGAATTCATCCCACGCCAGAAGGAAAGCAAAGATCAGCGAGGTCGCAATCACCGGCATGGCAAGCGGTAGAATGACAATGCGCAAGGTCTGATCCAGACGCGCCCCGTCTATGGCGGCAGCCATTTCCAGATCCCGCGGGATGGGATCAAAACCAGCCTTGAGCAACCAGGTGGAAAAGGGCGCCAGAATGCTGAGATACACCAGAGCAAGGCCCCAAGTGGTGTTCAACAGGCCCGCCTTGGCAAGGATCATGTAAAGCGGCACGGAAAGCGCCACCGGCGGCAACATATAGGTAGCAACCACAGCGCCCAGAGACCACCCAACGCGGGGATTGCGCGATGCGGCCCAACCGGCGGGAATACCAATGGCCAACGCGATAAACGTTGCCATACTGGCCACCTTGATGCTGTTGAACAGCGAGGCGACAAAAGCCTCTCCCATGGAGTTGTTGCTACGCGAGAGCAATTGCCCATAGCGGGAGAAATCAAACACTTCCGGCCAGAAATGCAGCGGTTTGGCGGAAAGATCCGCATTGGAAGACACGCTCATGATAAACAGCCACAACAGCGGCGCCAAAATCACCAGCGCCACCAGAAGCGCCATGGCATGGACAAATATGGAGAAAGCTCGCGATTGATGCTCCATCAGTTGGTTCCTCCTGCCCAGCTACGCATGATGCGAATGTAAATGACGGCGAGAACGGTAATGGCGAGCGTGATGATCAGCGCGAGTGACGCGCCGGATCCGGCTCGCTGGAAGGCAAAAGCTTCCTGATAGACAAGGATCGACAAGGTGCGCGTCGAGTTCGCCGGTCCGCCACGGGTCATGATCCAGATGATATCGAACACCTTGAAGGCCTCGATCGTGCGCAACACGACCGCCACCATCAGGGGACCAACCAGATAAGGCAAGATGACATAGCGGAAGCGGCGGAACGCATTGGCACCGTCCGATATGGCGGCGGCCCTTATGTCATTGGGCACTGATTGCAACGCAGCCAGCGCAATCAGGGCCACCAGCGGAAAATTCTTCCAGAGGTCCGCCAGAATGAGCGCCATCATCGCCGTTTGCGGCTGCCCCAGCCATGACTGATACTGATCGATTATGCCAAGCTTGAGCAGGGCAGCATTGAAGGCGCCATATTCAGGATTATAGATCAAGCGCCACAGGGTGGCATTGACAACGGTCGGCAAGGCCCAGGGCAAAATCAGCATGCCGCGCAATATGGTGCGGCCGTAGAATTTCTGATTGAGTAGCATCCCCACCAGCACACCAATCACAATTTCAAGGGTAACCGAAATCAGCGTGAACTGCATGGTCGTGGAGAATGCACGCTGAAAATTCCGACTTGATAGCATCTTGGTGAAATTGTGCAGACCGACAAAGTCGCCTTCGGAACCAACAAGACGGGTGTTGGTAAAGGAAAGACGGATCGTGTCGATCAACGGCCACCCGATCACAGCGATCATGACGCACAGAAGCGGAAGCATCAACAACCAGACATGAAGGGTCTTGCGGTCAGACAACATGAGATTGGACCTTCATTCAATTTGGATTGACTGGAGCGGACGTCCGGATGGCGAGGCGGCGGCGTTGAGCGCAGTGACATACGCAAAACCAAAGCCCAATTAGGCTGAAGGGTGCAGCACGATAATCTTAAAATCACACCTTACAGCGGCAAACCGGACGGAGCCGGGACCAAGAATCCCGGCTCACAATCTATTTATTCAAGTCCACTATTCTCAGCAGCAGCCTCAAGCGCATCCTTCGGAGAGGACATGCCAAGAAGAGCTTCCTGAATGCCCTGCTGAAGCGCAAGGGACATCTCCTGATAATGCGGCGTCAAAGGACGGGGATACATGGCTGCAAGGCCTTTCTCGGCGGCTGCAATCAGTTCTTCCTGACCTTCGGTCACTGCGGGGTCTGTGTAGGAGCTGGCCCAGATTGGCAGGCTGAGGCGAGCATAGTCGTTCTGAACCTTCTGGGAAGTCATGTAGACGATATAGTCCCATGCTTCGTCAGGATGTTCGGACGTAGAGGTGATACCAAGGCCCATAGAACCGTTGACGGCGGATTCTTCGCTGATACCTTCAACGCCCGGAGCCGCTACAACGCCAACATTGCCGCCAACCTTGCTCTCTTTGGGATCGTTGGCAAGGTTATACATATAGGTCCAGTTGAGAGCGAAAGCAGCATCACCATTCTGGAAGACATTGCGAACGTCTTCTTCAAGGAATTCCTTGGAGTTCGGGTTCGTCAGGCCGGACTTGTAGCTATCAACCATATAGTTGAGGGCATCCAGTGCACCACCTTCAGCAAAGGCCGGTTTGCCATCCTTGATGAAGTCACCACCGTAGGCGCTCACAAGCGTGGTGTAATCGCAGATTGCGGCTTCGGCCTGTGCCCAGCTCCATGCGATGGGATATTCGACGATCCCGGCATCCTTGATCTTCTGTGCATCGGCCTTCAATTCGGCCCAAGTGGCAGGTGCTTTCTCAATGCCAGCTTTCTTCAGCATTTCCTTGTTGTAGAACAGATACTTGGTGTCAAGAATCCAGGGCATACCATAATATTTGCCATCATAGCTGACCGTCGTCCATGCGCCAGGAAGAATGCCGGATTTCATTTCGTCGGTGATCTTGTCAGAGACATCAACCAGAACATTGTTCTGGGCATATTCGGCAGGCCAGATCACATCATACAGGACCACATCATAGCCACTGCCTGCCCCCTGAGAGAGCACGGTCTTGTCATGCAGGCCTTCATAAGGCACGAATTCGAGATTGATCTTTACGTCAGGATTGGCTTTTTCAAAGTCGGTCGTCATGGCGCGAATATCATCTTCGCTATAGGCGGCCTGCGCCATGAACAGAGCATTGAGCTGGGTTTCGGCAAGCGCAGCACCGGAAACCATAAATGTAAGGGCAGTTGCTGCCAGAGAGACTGCTGTAATCTTCGAACGCATAAATGTTCTCCTCAAAATGAAACTCGACAAACCTGTGCCGAGGGTTCTGATAACGCCATGAAAAAGCTTGAGTAGCGTTACGTAGGGGGTGATTAGGCCGTCTTGGGAAATGGCCGATAGCTCTTGGTTGGCTATTTAGTCAAGTAATTGGACTTAATGATTGCGTAACTTTCGCAAGCATGTCAATGTCTTTTTATGAAAAACAGAAAAGCGACCATTCGCGCAGTGTTTGGAAGCAATGCCGGAAGCGCCGGAGCCCATAACCGTCGTGTGATCATAGATGCGATCCGCGTAAACAAGGCTCTGTCACGGGCTGAGCTTGCGCGCGCCACAAAGCTGACCAAGCAGACCGTCTCCAATATCATTGATGAATTGGAGCAGGACGGATTGGTCATGCCTTTGAAGACGATCCGCGAGGGGCGCGGCAAACCGGCCACGCCCTATACGCTGGCGTCCAATGGTGCCTTTGCCATAGGCCTGCAAATCGACCGTGATGTTGCGCGCCTGATTGTGGTGAATCTCACCGGAGACATCATGATACGGCATTCTGTGAAACTTGATTCGGTCAATCCGGAGGAGGGGTTCGAAACCCTTGTCGATCTGATCGACGCGGCCAGAGCAGAGCTTGAACAGATGTGCTGTGGTGCTTCGGGACGCACGGCGGGCCTCGGCGTCGCCATGCCGGGGCCGTTTGGCAAGCTGGCAGCAATGGCCAATGGGGCCAATGACGATGCCTATTCGATGGCGGTCTGGCAAAGATTCCCACTTGTTGAGCGCCTCAAGGAAAGAACCGGTCTGGATGTGAGCCTGCAAAATGACGCAGCAGCAGCCACCATCGCCGAAAAGCTTATGGGCAACGCCGACAGCTTCCGCAACGTCGTTTGTTTCTATTTCGGCTTCGGCCTCGGCGCTGGTTTGATCATCAATGGCGAGCTCTATACAGGTGTTGATGGCAACGCGGGCGAGATCGGGCTTCTCAAGCCAGTCATCAGCAGCGCTGAAACAGAAAGCCTTGAGCATATGGCCTCATTAGCCTCCTTGTGCCACGCCATGGGCTGGAATCCTTCAGACGACGATTTGTTCTCGCATATAACAACGGCGTTGGAAGAGAAGAACTTTGTTATGGAGCGCTGGCTAGAGCAGGCGGCCTCTCATCTCAGATGGGCAGCGCAAGGCATGCATCTGATGTTTGCCCCGGAAGCGACCATACTGTGTGCCACAGCCCCAAAGCCATTGATCGATCGCCTGGTTTGCATGATCAACGAAGACATGGGCAGAATGGCCAATCCGTCCGGAACGCCATTTATGATGGCGGGAACCGCAGATCAATGGGCTGTCGCAATAGGGGCGGCTTCCGAGCCCATCAGCAACAGTTTTTCGCCGCGCCATTCCGCTCTGGTTAAGAGCTAAAAGACGCATGACAAACAGCGCTACAGTTTTATTCGTAAAAACCCGCAGATAAAAAACGACTATTCAAAAAAGGATTTAGCTTGCCTAATATTGTCTAGTGCAATTGTATCCACGTCTATACAAACAGAAATAATAATACTACAATGCCTCCCGGGTTATATTATTTTGTAATGATTTTTTCGTCGGGGGACAAAGGTTTTGCTAGAAGATTCGGACTCTTGAAAATCAGGACTGTATTTCTGAGATGACGTTTTCTCAACGAGTGTTGTGAAGATGATCTCTAGAATTGTGCCATAAGTAGAGCTGCGGTTATGATTGAGAATTCAAATACTATTACTAATCGGAAAAAGCGTTTGGCCTATATTGACGCCGAACCGTTGATATTTGAGGGCGCCAAGGCTCTGCTGAATGGCTCTGACTTTGTCGTGGTTAGAGCCATGGATGACTTCGAGCAGACGTCAGTCGATCAAGCTCTGAGCCTACATCCCGATATCGTCATGATACGCGTTCAGAATATAGAAGAAGGGGAAGTGCTCATCGATCAATTGGGCAGCCGTGGCATCAATGTGCCTTTCGTCTTTCTGGATGCCGATGAAAAGCTGTCCGAGCTGTTCAAGGAACGAGGCTCCAATTATGCCTTTTTAAGCAGGACAGTGACATCTCAAAATTTCGTGAATGCTGTAGCCATCGTTGCCAATGGCGGCAACTATATCGACCCCAACATTTCCCTCAACACGCACAACGGGCACCGCTCCACAAGCAATAAAACAGACAACGCGCAAGACGACCAGATCGAGATCAGCATTCTGAGCGAAAGAGAAAAGACGGTCTTGCATCAAGTCGCACTGGGGCATTACTCAAAAGAGATCGCCGCCAATCTCAACCTGAGCATCAAGACCATCGAAACCTACAAGAACCGCGCGATGAATAAATTGCAGCTGGCCGACCGAGCATCAATCGTGCGCTATGCCGTGACAAACGGCTGGTTTGATACCTGATGAAAAAGCCTTTTCTTTAAAGGCGATCCACGTGCCGTGGCATGTCCTCGAAATGCATGAGCATGCTCTTCAAGCAAAGGCTGGCCAACTTCCACAAATATACTCAGGATAACATGTGGGGGCAGGGGATTATCTAAATTCCCCAGGGTTGGACCTGACACTGGCCCGTGGCGCAAAGACCTTTAAAGAAGAAAAGAATCTTGGTGGGAGCCATTGCGCCTTATGGCTCCGACAGAACAGATTTCAAGCGAGCGCCTGTCAGGCACTCAGAAGCTTGCCGCGGATATCGGACAAAGAGATCACGTTGGAAGGGCGTTCCTCGAACAGAGTCTCCTGCGCATCCTGCTTGACCAACTCCTTCAGAGTATCAGGATTGATGGATTTCCCATCAAGGTCACTCAGCGTATTAGCCAGTCTTTCCACCAAAGCTATCGAATCCATGTCCAGATTCCTCTCGTGTTGTTACTCAGCACCCTTGTACAGAAATAACATTTAAGAAAAATAAATACGAAGACCGACGAAAATAAGGTCTAGCAAGGAATAGGAACGAAAAGTGCGTCCGGAAAAGACGAAATAGGGACAAATTTTCTTTTTTCTGTTCAAGGCTTGATATCGGTTTCCCGAAGATTGAAACGGAAAATATGAGATAAATTTGGCGAATTCAAGATCTAAATATTGGACTGTCAAGACTTTATTATTAGCAATTATGATGCAAATCAAAAACAGTATGCGAAATACTTTGTTTTAAGAAAAATCATTCTAAGTCACTGAATTAGGCGCCAAAGTTCCATTCTCATTGTTTGGCATACAAATTCCCTCAAAATCGTTGCTCAAAAATTAGGCTTACACAGTTCCTAGAGCTGTTGGTTGCGTATCATCTTGACTACAAGCGCATAAACCAAACCCATTAACTAATTGAAAAATCAGAAGAAAGGATTTTCCTTACAAGAGTTCCATTTATTCTGACTAGGTATTTTTTGGTAGCCACGCTAATCGTTAAGACAAGATTAATATTTGCATAAAATTTGCCCATTTACGGGCCGAAGCTCAGCCTCTCGGGAAATAAACAAGACTTTCCGGGGGTGCATCGAAATCATCGAACAAAAATTAATACTATGAGAACATGAGGTTTGTCGTGGCCAGAATTAGCATTTTTGGTATTGGATATGTTGGAACGGTAGCCGCAGCTTGTCTTGCAAGAGACGGCCATACTGTCATTGCTGCGGATGTTGATCAGAGCAAAGTCGATTCGATCAACGCCGGGAAAACCCCCATTGTAGAGAATGGGCTGGAAGAGCTTATTGAAACCGGCGTCGCAAGTGGTCGATTGACCGCCACGACAGATGCCCGAAAAGCCGTGTTGGAAACAGACGCATCATTCGTATGCGTTGGCACCCCCAGTGCTCCGGATGGATCCGTCGGCCTGGACTATGTCTTGAGCGTTTGTACCGCCATCGGCAGTGCGCTCTCCCTCAAGGACACGTTCCATTCCGTCATCGTCCGCTCGACGATCGTTCCCGGCTCCATGGAGAAATCCTGCATCCCGGCACTGGAAGCATCATCCGGCATGACGGCGGGCGAAGAATTCGGGGTAGGGTACTTCCCTGAGTTCCTGCGTGAGAGCACCGCTATTGAAGACTATTATGATCCGGGTCTCATCGTTTTTGGCGCGCTCGATCAGCAGACCAATGACATTCTGACCGAGATCAATGGCCAGCTGAATTGCGAAATCAGCTCGGTCAATCTGCGCACCGCAGAAATGATCAAATACACCAGCAACTGCTGGCGTGCGGTCAAGATCACCTTCGCCAATGAAATCGGCAACATCGCCAAGGCCGTCGGCCTTGATGGACAAGAGGTTATGCGTGTCCTCTGCTCGGACATGAAAGTCAACATGTCACCTTACTTCATGCGCCCTGGCTTCGCCTTCGGCGGCTCGTGCCTACCAAAAGATCTGCGGGCCCTGCGCTTCCTGGCAAGATCCAACAATGTCCCGTCTCCGATGCTGGACGTGGCTCTTTCTGCCAATGAGGCACAAATCCGCCGGGCAGAACATCTCGTCGACAATCTGGTGGGCCGTTCGATTGGCATGGTGGGCATCAGCTTCAAGGCTGGTACCGATGATCTACGCGAAAGCCCATTAGCTGCCCTTGCAGACCGCCTGATCAAGAAGGGCTATGATCTCAAAATCTACGATCCTTTCGTGCAGGAAGCCTATGACGAGGCAATGAGTGGCGCCGGTCGTGGCAACGACTATGTCGAAAATCTGGAACAACGCCTTGTCAGCTCTATCGATGCACTGATCGAGCAGTCTGACATCCTTCTCGTCGGCAACAAATATTCCGAAGTTGTCGAACCTCTCTCCAAAGCCGCTTCAACATTGCCGATGGTCGATCTGGCTCGCCTGAACAACAAGGTGACGTCCAACGGCAATTACGAAGGCATCTGTTGGTGAGGACGAGACGATGGTGGCTCACATTGCATATATAATGGTGATGCTGATCCTTGCTTTGTCCGTGCCGGTCGAGGTCAGCACCAATGCTTCCGGTGCGATCGTTGTTCTGGGCATTGTCGGAGCATGGCGGTACAGTTGGGCCGCGACGAACTTCCTTCGTGCCTTCTGGTACAAACGAGTTGTGTTTCCCCGGCGGCGTAATGCCGCCGAGGAACGCTACTTCGCTAAGCCAACCCGGGCGCATGCCTTCTTTCTGACGACAACCTTCAAGATTGCGCCAGAAATATCAGCCCGCGTCTATCGCTCGATCTTCGAGGCGGCGGCCAATTCAAAAGGTGGCGCTACGATCGTGGCGTCTGTGGTAGATGCCTCCGATGTACGCCTCATCAAAAGCGCGTTTGCTTCCATGCCGATGGATATGAGCCGCGTGCAGCTGGTCTTTGACAGGATCGAAGGCACGGGCAAACGTGATGCGCTGGCAACCTCTCTGAGGACCATCGCCAAGCATTATCCTTCGCGCAATGACATCGTCATCTTCGTGGATGGAGACAGCTGTGTCCCCAAGGATGTGGTTGATCGCTCGGCACCATATTTCCTTGATCCAAGCTATGGGGCCATGACGACGGACGAAACCTCTGAATCAACGGGCGGGCGCCTGTTCCGCGACTGGTTCAACCTTCGCTTTGCCCAGCGTCAGATGATGATGTGTTCCATGGGCATCAGTGAGCGTGTCCTGACGCTGACAGGGCGGATGTCGGTCTTCCGGGCAGACCTTGCCACCAACGCCGAGTTTATCGAGGCGGTACAAAGTGACCATATCGATCACTGGCGGCTGGGTCGGGTGAATTTCCTCACCGGAGACGACAAATCGACCTGGTACTGGTTGCTGCGCAATGGTTACAAGATGGGTTATTTGCCCGATGTCAAAACGCTTTCCATTGAAACCCAACCACGCGCAGGCTTCTTTGACTCCGCCATTACCCTGATGACGCGCTGGTTCGGCAACATGCTCAGAACCAACGGTCGGGCCCTGTCGCTCGGTCCGGGACGCATCGGGCTCTTTACCTGGTGGTCCATTCTTGACCAGCGCCTGTCCATGTGGACGACCCTTGCAGGCCCCATCGGTTTGCTATTGGCCGCCATTCTGGTCGATCCGCTTGTCCTGCTGCTTTACCTCGCATGGGTAATGCTGACCAGATACCTGTTTTGCCTGCTTATTTCTTCGTTCCGGGAAGGGCGTTTCCCGATTACCTATCCCTTCCTTCTCTATTTCAGCCAGACCTTTGGTGCGTTGGTCAAAAGCTACATCCTGTTTCGGCTCGATAAGCAGAAATGGACGCGCCAGAACACCACCAACAAGGCAAAAGCCGTTCGCACTCATTTTATGAAATCAAACTCATTTTCCTGGTTTCTCCAGGCGCTGACCTTCGGTTGGTTGGCTCTGGGCGTTTCCTGGATCACCGGACTTGTTTGAATTGGGAATTCATCGACATGCATATCGACGATCACACAAAATTACCTGACCATGAGCCTTATGAAACTCTGGATGCCGTTTCGCTTTCTGATGATCATACAAGCGAGCAGGCCATGCTGCAGATGCCTTTCTCGGTCGTCATTGAAGGACGGCAATATGAGGGCGATGGAATTTCACTGGTCAATGCCTATGTGAAAGGGCTTGCCTCACGTGACTATGGGCAAGTCATCAAACCAGCCACGTTCCGGGTACCCTTTGAAGGCTTTCAGGTGACCATGGCCATAGAGGTCGTAATGGTCTGCGTGGACGAGGTTACCGGACTCTACCGTCTGGATTTCCTCAACCCGACCGGGCCGCACCTGCCGCGTTTGCGCTATATTCTCAATGCCTATATCGCAGGCGAGGTCGTCGATATCAACGACTTGCTGAGCATCAGCGCAGACAAAGCGAAGAAGACACCAGCCGGAGCTGTTGATAGCGAACGCTCTTTCGTTCAGCGCTTCAAGTCGATGGTGGGGACCGCCTTTGTGGGCGCTGCCACACTTGGCCTCGTCGTGCTGGCCGGATCATTGATCCAGAACCGGCTACTCATCAGAGATGTGCCAAAACTAGCCACCGTCATGCCAAGCGGCGCCGTTATCAAGTCCGGCGTTGATGGACAAATCGTCTATGTCAATCCGCAAGCAGGACTGGAAGAACCGCTCGTCGCCATTCAGGGGGCCGATGGCCGTCAACTGACCGTCGTAAACCCCTGCGATTGCACGCTGACCATCGCCAAGTCAAGCGTGGTGGGCAACGTGGTGGCTTCAGACGACAATCTTGCCTTCATTCCGGGCAATGACAGCGGCATTTTGGTTTCGGCCATTCTGCCAGACAAGGAAGCTGAAATGCTCGTCTTTGGCGGTGTTGCAGAAGCGACGCTGGCTGACGGCAGAACAATCAATCTGCAAACCAAAGACATCAAGCCTCCCGTTTCCGGCCAGACCGTGACTCGCGTCACTTTCACCGCGCCGGAAGGACTATTGACGCTGGCTGATACGGGAAGCCCTGCCAAACTTCGTATCAAGGACGGCAGATACGTCTCTTTTATGAGTTTATTTAATGAGTACAAGCAGCAGGTTCTCTGATCCTGCATGAAGGAATGCCCCATCAGTCGCAAGCCGGGGCAGAAGACCGAACATTGTGCATTAAAATGACAAGGATGAGAAAAATGGTTGGCATCTATCCATTGGTATTGTGTGGAGGGGTGGGGACGCGCCTTTGGCCTCTTTCGCGCTCGAATAATCCAAAACAGTTTCAAGCCATCAACGGCTCAGAAGACACGACATTCTTCCAGGCAACCGTCTCCAGACATGTTGCAGACGGCTTCGAAGAACCCATCATCAGTGTGAACAGGTCACATCTGGGGGTCGTCAAACAGCAGCTCAATGATATCGACACCAATGCGACGATTATCGCAGAGCCGCTTGGCAGAAACACAGGGCCGGCCGTACTTGCGGCTGCCATTCACCTTTCCCTTCGGGATCCCGATGCGATCATGGCGGTTCTGCCCTCCGACCATATCATCAAGGGCGACCTCAACAAGGCGCTTAAACGCATGGTGCCCGCTGCCCATGCAGGCAAGATTGCCCTGTTTGGCATTGAGCCACGCTATCCGGAAACCGGGTATGGCTACATTGTCGATGGTGGCCCGCATGACGAAGTGGCCTTTGCACAAAAGGTCTCGCGCTTTGTCGAAAAACCACCGTTTGAAATCGCCGAACAGATGATGATCGACCGTAATGCCTTCTGGGCATCCGGCATCAGCATGTTCCGCGCAGACGTGATCATGGAGGAATACCGCAGGCTTGATCCGGATTCCTTCGAACAGGTCATGGCGGCCTATTCCAATGCAGAATATTTCCCGGATCGTCTAGAGCTGGCTGGCGAAGACTTCGCCCGCGCCGTGAGTGGCCCGACCGAAGCCATCGTGTTCGAGAAAACCGACCGTACCATTCTCGCTCCAACCGATATTGACTGGAATGATGTCGGCGCCTGGAAGGCATTCCATGCCGTGAGTGAAAAGGATGATCAGGGCAACTATGTCTCCGGTGACGTCGTCTGCATCGACTCCAAGGATTCTTACATCCGTGGCTCGCAGAATCGCCTGATCGCCGTATTGGGCATTGAGGATCTTGTGATCGTGGACACCGACGACGCTTTGCTGGTGACCACCCATGACCATAGCCAGAAGGTGAAATCCATCATTTCCACTCTGGAAGAAGATGGCCGCAATGAAGTAGTCGCCCACGCATCCAAAACCCTGCCTTGGGGACAGGCAATCAAGATGCAGTCTGGCAAGAGCTTCAATCTGACCATGCTCCGGATCGAACCGGGCCGCACGCTGCTGTTTGATGAAATGGCACACTATCATCGCCTTCTCACTTTCTCCGAAGGGCAGGGCGTCTTTACCAACAAGGCAGGCATCAGCCAGTTCACGCCCGGCGATGTGGTTGAAGTGAAGGAAGGGGAAGCCGCAACCTTCCGCAATACCGGCAACGAAACCGCTGTCATCGTCGAGATCCAATATAAGGTCGAAGGCGAAGAGGTGCTTGATTACCAGAAGTCCGCCGTACTTGGTGTCGAAGTCCGCGCCGAAGAGGTGGCATGATGATTGGCCTGATCCGGACAACAGCATTCATATTGGCTGCGATGGCTCCGGCTCTGTTGCCCGGGGAAGGGATCAGTGCGCGTGCAGAACAGGGGCTCTTGCGCGCACTGCCCGACCCTTTGGGCGATGTCCGAGGGCTCAAGCAGCAATTGGCTCTGGCGCCGGATCTGGATATCTATGCGTTGTCAAATTCTGTGTCGCAAATCATGCCAAGCCTGACCCCAGAAGTTTGGGGACAGGACGGTGATGATGTGACAGCCTCTCCCCTTGAAGGCGTTAAGAAAACCGCTCGGAAACAACGGCTCGATTTCCTGCCGATGGATCTGGTGCTCGGACAGGTCAGAAAGCAGATGGGCAGCAAGCATCATGCCGATTTGCGCTTGGCAAACCCGAGAGCGGGCCAACCTGTACTGACCTTGCAGAGCGGAGCCTTCACACTGTCCGATATCCATGCAGCTCTTGCAAAAGCGGGCAATAGCGAAGCGCTCACCATAAGTGACAGTGTCTATAGCTTGCACTATCCGCTGTTCATCATGTCGGCGGCCAAATTACAGATTGAAGCCGGAGAAAACCTGACCCTGTCGACAGCAGAAGGGGTATTTATCGTCAATATCGGCAATTTCTCCATGCACAAGGCTGAACTCAAGGGCAGCAAACAAAGCAATAATGTCAAGGATTTCAAACCCTTTATCTTGACCGCTCTTGGCGGCGGGGCAGATATCGTCAGCAGCAGACTCTCCAATCTGGGGTTCGGCGACCGCACCTATATGCGCGGCATTGATGTTGTCTCCAATCTGCTCTTTCCGATCCAGACCCAAATGCGTCTGCGATCCAACCGCATTGTCGATGTTGGGTCCGTTGAAATGATCGGCATGAAACAAATTGATATTCAAAACAATATCATCATCAACAGTAAGAATTCTGCACTTCGCATCAGAAATGTCGAGGATGGACAGCTTCAGAACAATATCATCGTCGGCAGCCAGCATCACGGCATCCATCTGATCCAAAATCCCAAAAACCTGATGATCAGTGGCAATGTCATATCCAGCGGGCAGGGGGCTGGTATCTATGCTTCCGGCGGCGTTTCCAAAGCGCATATCCTGAACAATCTGCTTTTGGACAACGCACAGGACGGCATCGCCCTGGAAGGGGCAGCCTGCTCCGAGATCACCGGCAATTCGATCTATCAGAATGGCAAAGGCGGTATTGCAACGACCAACAGCCTCGCCATGCATTTTCAAAAGAATATCATCGCGGGCAATAGTGGAGCAGCCATCGCCATCATCGGCGGCATCGCCACAGAAGACCGCCATCATTTGAATCAGAACCGTTTTATTGACAATGAAATTGGTGTTCTGACCCGTCATTCTCCCAAGTTGGAACTGACCGGCAATGATTTTTCCAGACAGCTGCCGGTTCTTTTCTCCGGCGAGCTGAAACGCAATTTACCTCAATATTTAGCCCGTGCAGGAAAGCTCGACAACGGCGTCTCAGGCATCTTTACGACCACCAGTTCAACAGCAGCCGCAGTTGGCAATGGTGGCGCCCGTCAATTTGTTCTTCTCAATCTGGAAAGCTGTAAGCTCTAGGTGACAAAATGGTATTTTCATCAGAACAATTCCTATTTTTATATTTGCCGCTGTTTCTGGCTTTCTATTACCTCACGCCAGTCAGACTCCGCTCATGGACGCTCGTACTTGGGTCTTATATCTTCTACGCTTGGTGGCGCGTGGATTTTCTTATGCTGCTCTTTCTGGTGACGCTGTGGACTTATGGCCTGGGCCTGAAGATCCAGCTTGCGACCAGCGAAGCCAGAAAGCAGCTTTTCTGTGCGATCGGCGTCATCGGGTGCCTGTTGGTGCTGGGTGTCTTCAAATATCTCAATTTCTTTGTCAACAGCTTTGCCGCTCTTGCTGGCATGACCGCACAGGAGATGGGCGTGCATTGGCGCCTCATCCTGCCTATCGGTATTTCCTTCTATATTTTCCAGTCGATCAGCTATCTGATAGATATCCGCCGCGGCGATGCGCCCGCAACGAAAAGCTTTATCGACTTTGCAGCCTTTATTGCCCTGTTCCCGCAATTGATCGCCGGTCCCATCCTGCGTTTCAAGGATCTTGCAGACCAGATCGATCACCGCGAGCATAACGTCAAGCTCTTCACCGACGGCATGACCCGTTTTACCATTGGTCTGGCCAAGAAAATCCTTCTGGCTGACAGCATCGCGCCAATTGCCGATGCGGCTTTTGCCTCTAGTGATCCGACATTCGGCGAGGCGCTGCTGGGCACGATTGCCTATACGCTTCAGCTCTATTTCGACTTCTCCGGCTATTCCGATATGGCCATTGGTCTCGGCATGATGATCGGCTTCCGTTTCATCGAGAATTTCAACCGGCCCTATATCTCACGCTCCATTACCGAGTTCTGGAGACGTTGGCATATTTCCCTGTCTGTCTGGCTACGCGATTATCTCTATATTCCGCTCGGAGGGAACCGCGGCTCCGTTTACAGAACCTATCTCAATCTTTGCACGGTCATGGTGCTGGGCGGCTTATGGCACGGAGCCAGCTGGACCTTCGTCATCTGGGGTGCCTGGCATGGCGGATGGCTTGCCCTTGAGCGCATGACAGGCTGGGTCAAGCGGGCAGACAGTGTCTGGTTCTCCCTGCCAATCACCTTTGTCATCGTCATGATCGGCTGGGTTGTCTTCCGCGCAGAGAATGTCGGTGTGGCGATGGATATCTATGCCGGACTTGTGGGAGCCAACGGCTTTGCGATCCGCCCTGATTTCCTCATTGGCCTGCCGCAGGATGCGTTCGTCTTCCTTTGCATCAGCGCCCTGATCGCTGCATCGGAAGGCAAATTGCAGACTTGGTTCGGCTCCACCAAAGAAGAGCAAGAAGACAGCGGCTTGCTGGTCAAGAATGGCCAACAGGGCTCATCGACCGCCGCCATGCTCCCGGCTATACGCTCTATGTCGCTGACACTGGCCACAAGCGCACTGCTCGTGCTGGCCGTTGCCAAGCTGGCTGAACAAAGCTTTTCACCCTTCCTCTACTTCCAGTTCTAGGAGAAAGATATGATTGTTAAGATCGCAAATGCTTTTCGTCTTCTGACTCCGGCTCTCTTTATCGGCTATGCCGTTTATGCCAATGCAAGCCTGTTTCTGAGTGATGAAACCAAGCTTCAGGGCACTAGCGAACGGAGCCTTCTGGAAGGTGGGCTGACCCGTGAATTCGAAGAGATCTACAAGACCAGTCTCCCGCACAGAGAACCCGCAGTGGGTCTCTTGGGCGCGGCGCGTTATCTGACGCTCGGCGTTGGCAAAAAGGGCGTCGTTGTGGGGGATGACGAATGGTTCTTCACCGAAGAGGAATTCGGGCCAGACATCAATTCCGAGCCGCTGATCGAGCGATCCGTCGCAGAGATTGCAGCCGTCAGAAACGAGCTTGGCAGCCGCAACATCAAACTCGTGCTGGTGCCGCTGCCGCAGAAATCCGACATCTATTCAGAGCATTTGGAAAGTGTTTCAGATACCTCCAATGCGATCAGTCAATATCACCAGTTCGTCTCGGGTCTGCAATCCCAGGGGATCGAAGTGATCGACACGCGCGACACCATGATGGCTGCGAAAACGGAAGGAAACGTCTTTTTCAAAACCGACACGCACTGGACCCCACTGGGAGCGCAGAAAGTGGCCGCAGCGATCGAGCAGGAAATGACGCTGCCCGAGGATCTCGACAGCAAATCCTTCAAGCTCTTCAGTGCAGAAGAGGAGACCTTCTGGGGCGATCTCGTCAATTTCGTGACTGGGCAGGATTACGGCAGACTGGCGGGCATTGATCAGGAGCACACCAATATCTGGCGCGCAGAAGAAGAGGTATCGGACAATGCTACACTGGATCTGTTCGGCTCTGATGACAGCTTCCCGGTCGTGCTGGTTGGTACCAGTTACAGTGCAGATACGCGTTGGTCCTTTGCTGAATTTCTCAAGAAAGACCTGAAAGCCGATGTTCTGAATCTGGCCGAAAAGGCCAAGGGCCCCGGCGCACCGATGTATGCCTTCCTTAATGGCGACGTCCTCAAAGACACGCCCCCTCGGGTCGTCATCTGGGAATTCCCGACGCGCTATCTGGCACAGAAAGGCATCTGGGATGAGAAACCACAGCCAATGGACGACACATCGGCAGGCGCTGAAACCGTCGATTTGAACCTCTTGTCGAAGGAGCAGAATGATGAGCATTCGTAACATCAAATCCCTGATGCTTGCATCCTGCCTTGCTCTTGCAACGAGCAGTGTCAGTGCTGCTGCCAACAGCCAGCGCCAGCATGTCAGCGGCGTTGAAGCCAACAGTCCGCTGAACTTGCCCCAGATCCAGTCTGCCAAGAAGGGGCAACCACAGCGCCCGGTTGTCAAGGTGTCTTCCGCCTTCAATCTCGATACCTATCGCTTGAAACAAATCCGCAAGCGTTTGGTCAGAAAGCAGCATGTTTCCTACAAGGATCTGCGTGAACTTGCCGATACGGGCGATGGCTTGGCTGCTTATCGCTTTGCCAAGCGCCTTATGGGAATGGGCCGCAGCGATATTCTCTCCGATGTCGCCCACTATCTGTCCATTGCAGCCTATGACGGGCGCAGCTATGCCGTCCGGCCGCTGGTCAAGATCCTGAAAAACCAGAATGTCGAATTCACCGACAGCAGGCTGGAACATCTCGAACAAGCGCTTCTGCGGCAGGCTAGAAGTGGGGATCAGAAGGCACTCTTGGCCCTCGCTCAATTTTATGAACAAGGCTCACCATTCGGAGCC
The DNA here is from genome assembly GCF_963678225.1 of uncultured Cohaesibacter sp. NCBI lineage: Bacteria > Pseudomonadati > Pseudomonadota > Alphaproteobacteria > Hyphomicrobiales > Cohaesibacteraceae > Cohaesibacter > uncultured Cohaesibacter sp. Next base: position 173,815 of record NZ_OY782763.1, read on the forward strand.
AAACCGGATCTTGCCATGGAACTGATGAAACGGGTGGATACGTCAGCCTATGACGACAAGATTGCCCTGCGTCTAGCGGCTTCGATAGCCTCTCACCAGCCTTTGATGCCAAAGGAAAAAGAGGAAGTGAAGCGCTATCTGGATGTTGCGGACCGCAGTGATGATTTCGGCATTCGAGCCGCCGCCAAGAATTTGAGAAAACTTATTAATTTACCTCAGCCTGTGGGCGAGGAAACCTAAAAACGAGTAACTGTCATGACCGATTTGAAACCATTATATGCCGCACTATTATGCGCCACCATATTCTCGGGGGACGCCGAAGCGAAAGGCGATCTTTCATCTTCGGCCTTTGGCTGCAAGCATCTTGAAGATGTGGCCGACCCGCGTTCACTGGAAGGCAAATCCGGATATTTCTACCGGATTTTCACGGATATGAGACTGCATTTCAGCTTCTCCGACGAGTCGATCCAGAATCTTGCAAGACTGTCTGAAATCCTTAAGGAAAAAGGCACAACGCTGGTCTATGCGCCGGTGCCGACCAAAAGTCAGGCCATGCCAGACTTCTTGCCCGAGAGAGCCAAGCTCTATGGTTATGATCGCAAGCTCGCCGAGCAAAGCTATCAAACTATTATCGATCGCCTGAAAGCGGCCAACATACTGGCTGTCGATCTGCAAAGCCCCATGCTGGCGGCGGCATCCGAAGACGGACTATTCTTTCGTTCCGACTTCCACTGGACAGCACAGGGGTCTCGCCTCGCGGCCAAGGCGATTGCTGATGTCGTCAAGGCGCAGCCCGAATATGCCTCTGTAAAGAAGACCAAATTCAAGACCCGCGAGCTCGACCGTATGGTGTCCTTCTCGACACTGCGCAACAATCTTCAGCGCTTCTGCAAGGATGCCCTTCCTGTGGTCGAAAGCATGGCCTACGAGACCACCAAGGTTGATCAATCCTCAGGGACTGTTGACCTTTTCGGCGCCGAGGCCGCAGACCCGATTGCATTGGTCGGCACCAGTATGTCAAATGCGGAGGCTGGAAATTTTGGCGGCTTTATCAGCCAATACAGCTCCCTGACGCTGACTAACTATGCCATATCCGGCGGCAACCAGTTCGGCTCGATCCTCTCATATATGACCTCACGCGAGTTTCAGGAAAACCGCCCACGCTTTCTCATCTGGGAAAACCCGATCTACAACAATCTGGGACAATATGGGCCGGCCCCATGGGTGGAATTGCTGGCCGCAGCTTCACAGACCTGCCAGCCTGCAATCAAGGTGCAGAATATCGGCAAGCAGCAAGATGAGTTCTTCGTGGATCTTGCATCTGTCGAAGTTGCCTCCAATCAGGCCGTGATGGTGGAAACCCAGGACCAGACCATTCGCAATCTCAAAGTTGAAGTAGCGTTGGCCAATGGACAGCATCGCAGCATCGCTATGCATCGCGGCGACCGCTTGCGCGCCACAGGCCGCTTTTATTTCCCCTTGCTGCCGCTTGAGCAGGCTCCAATCAAGAGCTTGAAGTTGACTTTCAACCGGCCTCCCGAAGGTGGGAGCGAACTCCAACTTTGTTCATACTGATAACGGACGACGACCATGTTTAAAACATTTCATTTCGCATTCTTCCTCATTGCTTCTGTTCTGCTTTCTGCAGCATCAGTCAGTGCCAATGATTCCGGCCTTTACGCCAAGGCCCTCGATCCGAATTCCTCCTTTGTGCGGGTTCTGGTAAGCGGCAAGACTGCTGTGAGAATTGACAGCAAGATCTACCCTCAACTGGAAACAGGCATTTCGCCATATGTCGTTGTCTCTCCCAGCAGCGTTGAAGTCGTCATTGGAGACAAGTCCGGAACCGTGCAGGCAAAACCGGGGAAATTTTATACCATCGTTCAGAACAAGTCTGGCGAACTGAAGGTGATCGACGATCAGATCGCCGTCAACCCGGCCAAGGCGAGCCTCAGTTTTTACAATCTGACGGATGTATCTGCATTGGATTTCTATGTGCCACAGGCAAAGGCCAACGCCGTATCTGCTCTTGCTGCCGGCCACGCAAAAACCGTGCAGCTGAAAGCACCTTTGACGCTTGATTTTTCAGCCATGGCGGATGGAGCATCGCAGGCGACCGTACATGAGGTGCTTCTGGAACGCGGCAGCGGAACATCCATTATTGCCGAGAACCGGGATGGCACCTTCCATCTGCGCTCGGTTCGCAACGAAATAGCCCACTAACCAGAATGAGGAGAGACATCACCATGAGAAACTCCAGATATGGTTTGGGCAGACTGCTGCCCAGAAGCTTTATCGGGATCGCAGTGGGACTGCTGGCCAGCACCAGCATTCAGGCTGCCCCTGTTGCGGTAAAATTCGCACCCCCGCAGATCGAACTTGGAAAAATCTGCGAAGCACGGCGCCCGGACGCCCAGATCATTGCCAGTTGGCAGGACTGGGATGGCAAGGTGCTGCCCAAGGGACGCTCGACCGAAGAATCCTTCCGTGAGCTGGTGCGCCTGCAATATATTGATGCGAGCAGCTTCTACGACAAGATCCTCGCAGGCTTGAAACTGCAAAAGGCTGCGGATCCCTATTATGACGATGCCCGCTATCTGGTAGACCTCATCCAATTGCATATGCGCGCGGGCAAATTTCAGGAGATCCGCGACAAGCAACTGGTTGAGCAGCTGGAAAAGGTGAGTGGAACCTCTCCCAAGGCCCAGAACTATCTGGCGGACCTGCATCTACAAGGCTTCCACCCCAATAGCGATCCGCAAAAGGCGGTCGAGCTGAAAATTCAGGCGGCCTATGACGGAGAACCCAATGCCATGCTCTATCTTGCCCAGCGCACCGCTGGCGGAGAAGAGATCGCGGGCTGGGATGTCGCACCTGATATCGCGGTTACACTGGCTTTTGGTGCCATTCTGGGCAAGCTCAATTCATCCATATGCGAACGAACAGTCCGGCTCGCGCGTGAATATGCCAATGGCGATGTGGTTCAGCAGGATCACGAATTGAGCGATGCATGGTATCGATTTGGAGCAGATCTGGGCGATGATTTTTCCGCGTGGAAATCCGCAGAATATCATCTAACCAGCGAGTATCTCACCAAGAATAACGACTATCTGGTGAAATATCTCAAGCAGGCCTCTGACGGTGGCATCCTTTCTGCCCAGCTTGAATATGCCCGGGCGCTGGAAATTGGTGCGCTGGTTGATGAAAACAGGCAAGAAGCTCTGGCGATCTATCGCAAGATCGTTGAGAAAAACCCACGCCTTGGCTATTTACGCATTGTTCAATTGCTCGATGCCGATCGCAAAACAAGCCCCAAGGCCGCAAAAGCGTTCAAACAGGCACTGGTGAATCTGTCCGAACAGGATGAAGCGCCCGGCTGGGTTTTCGCCAAACTGGGGCAGGTTGAACTGGAAGAGAAGGGCAAGTGGCTCGGCACTGCCATGGCCAAGACCTATTTTGAGAGAGGCGCCAGCAAGGGCGACGCGGAATCGCAGTATCAGCTTGGAAAACTGCTGATGCATGACAATGATGACCCGTCCAACTATGAAAAGGCCATCGACCTCTTTAATGAAACTATTTCAACCGATGGCAAGGTAGCATCTCTCTCAGCACTTTCACGCGCTCACAGTTGCTTCTCGCGTCGTCAGAATGACGCCGAGATTGCTCGTTTCTGGCAACGTGCCGAACGCGGCGCTGGCAACAGCAGTTTGCGGGTCACGCCGGATAGCCTGCGCCTTGCAGCAGTTGGGGAGAGCAACAGAAACTGGGAAATCCAGAGCCGCACCCAGAATACGGCCCTGTTTGGCCGCACCAAGGCCCTTCAGAATTTTGCCATTCTGATGTCAAACAAGCTCGCAGAAGCCCAGGATGAAACAAAGCGGCAAGAGTTGCAGCAGCAAATCAGCTTCTGGCTCGATTTCTCCAAGCAATATGATGGCGGAGAAGCTTCTTTCGTTACAGGTCTCTATAACGCCGCAAGAACGCAGGAAGGCAAGGCTCATTACCTAGGAGAATTGCAAACCCTTGCCGATCAAAAAGACGATAACGCCATGTTGCGGCTTGCCACCATCTATCTTGCAGAAGAGACTGGCAATGCAGACAAGGTGAAAGAAGCTGAAAATCTGATCCTGAAAAGCGAAGGCAAAATCTCTGAAGATCTGTTACAGGCTCTGCTCAATGCCCGCATGGCCCATGGCATGGAGACAGTCGCTTTTACCAACAAGCATCTGGACAATCTAACAAAACGCGCCAGTGCGCAGTCTCTGCTGATATTGGCTTCTGTGCAGTCTGATGAAGAACTTCAGCGTGATCTGTTCAACAAATCCGTCGTCCAGATGGGCTGTGATTTCGACACGTCATTCAAGATGGTCGAGTTCTTGCGCAAGACCTATGGCCACACAGACATATTCAATCACTGGCTGAACGTCGCTGACCGTCTGCATACGCAAGACTGGCAAAGCGTAAAACTGGGCGACATCTATGCCGAACAGGAAACCCGGGAAGCGCGCGCCAAGGCTTATAGTCTCTATATGGAAGCGGCCAAGGACAAGAACAATGTTGCAGCCATTCGTCTGCTCGATTGGGTCGCAGACCCAAAAAGCGAGTTTTACGACACCGCATTGGCCGTCGATCTCTTCAACCAGGCCATCGAGACCGCGCGACCAAGTCTGTCCTTTGGCATAGCAAACCGCGTAAAGCGTGCACCTGAACCGATCCGGGTGGCCGTTCTGGAGAATAACAGCCTGGAGAATCTGTATCGCTCTTCAGCTGAGGCAAGAAATCCGGTCGCCATGCGCGAACTGGCAAAAATCCTCAGAAGCGGCGAACCCAATGACAGTCGCCTGAAGGAAGCCAGCAGCTGGTTGCAGCTGGCGGCTGAAAAGGATGATGTGGAAGCCATGGCAATTCTGGCCCAGAACTACGCCTTCGGCATCGGGGTGAACCCGTCCGCAGAGCTCGCACAAAAATGGCTCCGCGCGGCAGCGGAAGCCGGAGACAAGACGTCGGCAAATCTGCTGGCACTTTCTGAAAATCAAACTGAGGCACAGTGAACCCGGCATGATTTATAAAATTGAAGAATGGATCAGAAAAGGAGGGCGAGCGACTCTGCTCGCCACTCCGCTTCTGTTTGCAAGCCTTGTCTCTCAGGCTGCAACGTCCTCTTCTGACAATGAGGCGGAGGGCTTCCAATGCCCAGACTTTCCCGAAGCGACCATTTCCCTAAGCTATGGCAGTCGTTACAAAGACGATAGCAAATCACGCTCTGAGCTTGATAAAGAAGCCAATGCGGCGGTCAACAAGGCGCTTGGCCCCTCAGACAAATTCATCCAGATTCTGGCAAGACTGGCTGACAAGGCACAAAAGAAGACATCGCAAAGAGAGGATATTGTCCGCTGCGCCATCGGCGCGATCCATCAGTGGGCGGAGGCGGACTCCTTTAGCGAAATCGATAGTCTGACAGCCAATCTTTCCTATGCATCTCGTGTTGGCGGCATCGCCATTGCCTATGCGCAATTCAAAGCGCTCATCCCGCAAGAACAAGCAGAGCCAACAAATGAGGTCACATCGGTTGGCCAATTGCAGTTGCTTGAAGAAACCGACCCGCAGGATGCAGAACAGGAAGCTGAGACAACCAGCGCGAAAGATGCTGACGATCTCGTTGACCCTGAAAGTCAGTCAGAAAAAAAGACGGTCCAACTACCCCAAGAGTATCGCGAAAGCACAACAACCATCGAGCATTGGTTGGCTGGATTGGGTGACTCGATCATCCATTTCTGGGAAACAGACGGGCCACCGATGGCCAGCAAGAACAATCTCAGGGCATGGGCGGCGCTGGCAATTATCCAGATTGGATTGACCGTTGAGAATGAAGACTTCATCGAATGGGGGCTGGAAAGCCATCGGGTGATTCTGGATACCATTGATCCCGACGGCAGTCTGCCCATGGAAATGAGACGCGGCAGATATGCCCTTCATTACCAGTTGCATGCTGTCGCCCCGATGGTCACGGCAACCGCCATGCTGAAAGAAGCAGACAAGCGCAACCCGCAGCTATATATGGATCGCCTGATGATGGCGGCCAAATTCTCCTTGCGGGCAATCGAAAAGCCGGAGCTTGTCGAAGAAAAGACCGATAAGCCGCAAACCGTCAAATCAGGCCTTCTTGAACAAAAGAAATATCAGATTGCCTGGCTTGAACCTTTGCTGGCGCTAGAAGAAGACCCTCAACTGGATGCCACAATCAACGATTTGCGGCCACTTCGAAATTCCAAATTGGGGGGAAATATGACCTTGAGATTTCATGATAGAAAAATTGACAAGCTCGATTCCGAGTAGATTGATCAATAAGTATTCAATGAGTAAAAATTAAACAAAACAAATAATAAACATACTGACTATTTTTTAGTCATGTATTTATTGATTTAAATCATGGGGATTAAATGGGTCAATATTCATGGTTAACAATTTTTTAACCATATTCTTTCGATACTTTCGTCCAAGTTGGTGAGTGAATTGCGAGTCTCTTTAGACTATCCCGATCTTTTTAAGCAAGATGGTCTAAATCTCCCAAGGGAATACCAAGAATTCCAGATCGCTTTTCAGACCAAAACTTGGGTATTTGACATGTCGTGAGCTTGTCAAAGGCGAAAGAGCTGAGGAAAAACGATGACAACGAATTCCGACAATTTTGACTTATCCGCCTGGAAACTCAACTTGCCTATTGATTTTGATGGTGGAACCGATGGACGCGCCCGCACCATAAGCAAGCTGGATGGGTATGAAAGCGAGTTCTTCTATGACGCCGAAGATGGCGCCATGGTGATGACGGCAAGCGTTGACGGAGCAACAACCGGCAATGCCCGCTATGCACGCACCGAGCTGAGAGAGAAAGACGGCGACGAGAGTGCCGCCTGGTATCTGAGCGAGGGCGGCACAATGACCGCAACCTTGCGTATTGATGAAGCCCCGATATGGGACAATGGTCAAGACGGCAAGATCGTCATTGGTCAAGTGCGCGGCAAGGTAGACGAACTTGTTCGTCTCTATTGGGACAATGGCTCTGTTTACTATTACAGCGAGCATAGCGGCCCCAATGACAAGACCCTCAAATTCCGCTTCACGAATGAAGACGGAGATGAGCCTTCCATCAGCATGGGAGAGAATTTCTCCTACCAGATGGAAGTGCGTGGGGATGAAATCAAAGTGGTGATCTATGCCGATGGAGAGGTTTATACCTCCGAAACCTCTATCACCGACCACTGGACAAACGAGCCTCTCAACTTCAAGGCTGGCTGCTATCTCCAACTCAACGAATCCATGGGAACGGGCACAGGGCAGGTTTCCTTTTACGGTTTGGACTATTCCCACACAGAAGGTGAGGGATATGGCGGACTGGTTGATGTGGAACAACCCGTCGACAATGGAAGTACCGGAAAAGGCGAAACTGGCGGCACCGATGGTGGAGAAACCGGAAACGGCGAAACCGGCGGCACCGATGGTGGGGAAACCGGAAACGGCGAGACCGGCGGCACCGATAGTGGGGAAACCGGAAACGGCGAGACCGGCGGCACCGATGGTGGAGAAACCGGAAATGGCGAAACCGGCGGCACTGACGGTGGAGAAACCGGAAACGGTGGAAACCATGATGACATGAACGAAATCACCGGTGACGGCTCAAATGATCGCCTCTATGGCACCGGCGATGATGACATGATCACTGGCCTTGAAGGACGAGACCGCATTCTCGGCGGTGATGGAGATGACACGCTCTCCGGTGGCGATGGCAAGGACAAGATCTTTGGCGGTGACGGTGCCGACACCATTTATGGCGGGGCTGACAAAGACCGCTTGCTTGGCGAAGACGGCAACGACACGATCTACGGAGACGGTGGCAATGACAAGCTCTATGGCGAGGATGGCGATGACATACTGCATGGCGGCTCAGGCAATGACCGGATCAATGCTGGCAAGGGAGACGATACCCTTTATGGCGGTACCGGCAAGGATGACCTGAGAGGCGGGCAGGGCAACGACACTCTCTATGGTGGCGATGGCAACGACAAGCTCTTCGGCCATAGTGGCGATGATGTTCTGGTTGGCAGAGAAGGCGCAGACACCCTCATAGGCTCGTCTGGTGCCGACAAATTCGTACTGGAATCTGTTGACGACAGCACGGTGGATCTGAGTGGTCGTGACTTTTTCAAAGATTTCGACATCACCGAAGGTGACATCGTTGATCTTAGCGCCATTGATGCCAACAGCACGATTTCGGGCGATCAGGCCTTCTCCTTTATTGGTGAAAACGCCTTTTCCGGCGAGGCTGGCGAGTTGCGTACCGAAGTAAACGGTAGCATCCAGACCATTCTGGGAGACGTTGATGGCGATGGTGACGCAGACTTTGCTGTCGACATCAGAACATCAGACCATTTGTTGTCTGGGGATTTCAGCCTTTAGGGCAGGACAACCAACACGAAAAAGCAGGTGAATGTGACGATATCAGCTTCACAAAACAATCCAGTCGGGGTTGATATTGTCCTTCGCTTCGGAGTTTGGCTGTTGGTCTTCTCGATCTCGGCCAATCTTCTCTTGCTGGCCATGCCGATCTATCTTTCCCAGATCTATGATCGGGTTTTGCCAAGCGACGGGCTGGATACGCTGCTCTATCTCACTCTGCTGATCCTGTTTTGTATCGGGCTTTTCAGCATTTTCGAAATTCTGCGCCGCACGGTGGCTCAGAAGCTCAGCGTCCATTATGAATTACGCACCAAATCGGCGCTGCTTGAACATGGAGTGAAGAATCGGGAGATCGATCGTACACGCCTGGCTTCCCTGCTCAATGATGTCACCACGGTGCGTCAATTCCTTTCGGGACGCGGCCTCTTCAGCATCTTCGACTTGCCCTTTGTCCCGATTTTTCTCGCCATTCTCTTTTTCGTTCATCCATGGATCGGAGCCGTCGCCAGCCTGGGCGCCTTGCTTCTGCTTCTGTTGGCACTTGGCAACGAATTGATGGCCTCGCGGCATCAACACAACACATCCCGCCTATACCAGCAATCCACGGCGAAAAGCTCAGAAATTCTGCGGCATCTGGATGATGTTTGCGCCATGGGCATGGGCAAGGCCCAACTGAACAGATGGCAGCGAACCATTGTCGATGCGGTCTATTCCTCCAATGAGCTTTCGGCGGTCAACGGCATCTTTTTCGGTCTTGTCCGCTTTGCCAGACAGGCCATTCAGATCATGATTCTGGGATGTTCGGCCTATCTTGTCATGTCCGAGCATCTCTCGGCGGGCCTGATCTTTGCGTCCAGCATCATCTCGGGCCGCGCGCTGATGCCGATCGAACAATTTGTCGGCAGCTACAAACAATTGACCGCCGCGAGCGTGGCCAACAATCGCCTCAAACACTGGTTTAACGGCGCACAAGATTCATGCAACATGCCCGCGCCGCTGACCCTGCCAGAGATCAAGGGCTATCTTCGCTGCGACAATGTCAGCCTCGTGCCGCCCGGCGCGACATCAGACAAGGCACTGCTGCGAGGCATTTCCTTTGAAGTGGAGCCGGGCGAGGTCATTGCCATTGTTGGCTCCAGCGGGGCGGGCAAAAGCACATTGATGCGCGTTCTAGCCTCGGTTATTCGCCCCAGTGTGGGCAAGGTCTCCATTGATGGATTCGAACTGGAGCAATGGGAACCCGAACAGTTGGGCGCCCAGATCGGCTATGCCGGGCAGGAAAGCGATTTTTTCCATGGCACAGTGGCCGAGAATATTGCTCGCTTCAATCCCGAGGCCAGCGATGAAGCCATCGTCAACGCTGCTCTCAATGCCGGTGCACACGAATTTATTGGCAGCTTGCCGCAGGGCTACAACACCAATCTCGATACCGTATCCTTCAATCTGTCGGGCGGACAAAAACAACGCATCAATCTGGCCCGCGCCTTTTTTGGCGATCCTCAAATTCTTCTGCTCGACGAACCCGATGCACACCTCGACAAGGAAGGCGAACGGGCGTTGGTCGCCGCCATCGCCAATGCCCGCGCCCGTGGCAAAACCGTTCTGTTCGTGACCCAGCGGATGCATCTGGTCAACACAGCCGACAAGGTACTGATCGTTGATAATGGCATGGTCGTCAAATTCGGCCCGCGTGAAGCCTTGATGGCTCCCCGAGAGGCTGACAGAAAAACGGAAGCCATAGAGGATAAGTCCAGACAGAAAACGCTCGAAAAAACAGAACACTAGAAAGGATTTCCCTGCTTTGGAAAGGAACGGGGCTGAACATGAATATGATCGACTATGAGAAAGAGATCCAATCCCTAAGCACCTTCAGGGCTCTGAAGGTGTTTGGCGGCGTGGTCATTTTTCTTTTCTTCGGCGTATTCTGCGTCTGGGCCGGATATGCACCCCTTGAAGGGGCAGTGATCGCCCGGGGCACCATAACCAAAGAGGGGCGCACGCAGGTGGTTGCCCATGAGCGCGGCGGCGTGGTGCAGAGCATCGCTGTTGACGAAGGCCAGCATGTGGAAGAGGGGCAGTTGCTGCTATCCATCGAAGACAGCGAGAAAAAGGCCGAGTTGGCAAAACTGGAAACACGCATGGCCTATAGCGCCATCAAGGAACTGCGGCTTGAAACAGAAGAGCAGAGTGGCACGTTCGACACACATACCCTTCCGGCAAAGCTGGAGCAGTATGCGAATCTGGGATCTTTCGACCGCTTGGTGCAAGATCAGGAAAAGCAGTTCACCACACGGCAGCGCCTAAAAAATCGCGAACGATCCGTACTACAGGAACAAAAGGCAATTCTCGAACAACAGCTGACGGGCTCTCAGGCCGAGCTAAAGGCATTGGATGACTGGCGCAAGATTCTGCAAGAGCAGGTGGAAATGCGCGAAACCCTGATGAAAAAGGGTGTCGTCAGCAAAGTGGCCTACCAGAATACCTTGAAGGAATTTGCTGAAGTCGAGACCGACTATCAGAAACTGAAAACACAAACCGAATCCTTGCCCATCCAGATGTCCGAAATCGATCAGCGCCTCAATCAGCTCGACGACCAGTTCAATGAAGCGGTTTCAAGGGAGTTGGCAGAGCTGCGCTCGGAAAAGCTGGCTCTGGCCAATGAACTGCAAGCTGCCCGCAAGGCTGTCGATCGGGTCGCTCTGGAAGCTCCCGCAAGCGGAACCATCGACAAATTGCATGTTAACACCATCGGCAGCGCCATCGCAGCCTATCAGCCGCTGGTAGAGATCGTGCCGGATCAGAAACGCCTGCAAATCGAAGTTGAAGTGCGCCCTGCAGATATCGATCAGGTGAGGGTAGGGCAGAATGCCAGATTGTCCCTGAGCGCCTTTGACCCAACAGAATTCCCGGCCGCTGACGGACGCGTTGTTTTCATTTCACCGGACAGACGCCTAAACCAGAGAACCCAGCGCCCCTATTTTGTCGTACGTCTGGAGCTTTTGCCTGAACAGGACACCAAGTTGCCCGATCTTGTTCCAGGCATGCCGGTAGAAGCTTTTCTGGAAACGGGTACCCGCACATTTTTCCAGATGGTATTCGAGCCGGTCACCAAAAGCATGCAGCGTTCTTTCAAATCTTAGCGATCAGCTGGCTATTCAAATTGTTGGTGCAAACACAAAAAAGCCGGGCCTGATGGTCCGGCAGAAGGTCCTGCAGTTTGACTTGCGGGGACTACTTTTTTGTTTTCGGGGGGGGAGGATAGCCTTAAACGGGCCAGATCTGCTGAAGCTTTTCTCCAGCAAGAATACGATCGCGTGCCTTGGCTTCCTGCTCGCCCAGAGCGTCAGCTTGATCGGCAACAGCCTTGACATGTTCCTTTGGAATGACCACCAAGCCGTCGATATCACCGAAAATAACATCTCCGGGTTTGACTGTGGCCTTGCCGATCTGCAGGGCAACCTGACTTTCAACGGGCTCTTTCTTGCCGGTTACACCAATCGGGCTTGGAGCAGTACCAAAGAGCGGATAGCCAAGAGTGCGGACCTGAGCCAGATCGCGCACGGTACCGTTGACGACAGTCGCAACTGCACCGGAGGTTTTCGCGCCCGTGCTCATCAACTCGCCCGAGCAGGAGCCCGGAGCACAGGAGGCATCACACACCATCACAGCCCCTTTGGGCGCATTATCAATGGCATTATGGTAGACATCCTGTGGCTCACCCTTACGATCGGAAGGGGCAAACAGAACCGTTACGGCAGGACCGCATACCACATCGCCAGCCCCAAGAGCGCCGAGCAGGGAGATCCCTTCCAGACATCCCCAAAGCCCCAGTGCTTCCATGCTGTCATGGATATCACCTGAGTACCATTTTTTCAGACGCTCGATAGCCTCCCAATCGGTGTCTGAATAATCGAATTTATCCATTTTCATCCTCATTCTTGGATTGTTTCAAGTTCGATTGCTCTATGGCCTGACGCAGATAATCCGCACTCGTGTCAATTTGCGCACGAATGCGCTCCTTGGCACCAGCCTTGTCCCTCCGATAGATCTGATCGTAAATCTCGGCATGTTCCTTGTAGGCTTCGCTCAGAGACTTGATGGGAACACGGCTGGTCACGTGGATCACGTCATTGATCAGGCCAGAAAAATTGTCATAGATATGCATCAGGATCTGGTTGCCTGTGGCATGCACCAGTTCGAGGTGAAAAGCCGCATCAGCATCGACAAACCCGTTGAAGTCCTTCTGATTGACGGCCTTGCGCATGGCCTCAAGCGCCGCTTCAACTTTAGGCATTTCAGGCAAGTCGCCTTCGGTGAGAATTTCCAACACCTCCGACTCAATCATGCGACGCACGCTCATCAACTGAAGCAGATAGTCGGGATCGGAATAAAACTGCTGTCTTACGGTCACCGCGAGCGCGTCAAGATAGTTGTTCACATCGTCGCGCACCACCTCGGTTCGTTCACCATGGCGGCGTTGAACCAGCCCCTTTACTTCCAATTCCTGTATGGCCTCGCGCACTGCACGGGTAGAGACGCCGAATTCACGCGCAATAGCGCTTTCCGATTCCAGTCGGTCTCCCACTTTGAGCTCGCCATTCAGAATGCGGCTCTCAATTACCGAGGAAACCGCAGAATGCAGCCGCCCACGCCTGCGCAGGGGCATTTGAAGCTCTTCGTCTGTTACTGGTTCCATAACCATTTATTCACCACCATCCTGTCTATGGTATATTGACAATACTTATGTCATGAGTCATAAGTCAAGTGTTATCTGCATTACCCGTTTCCCCTGTCTATAGGGAAAATACGGACATGGCATTAGATCTAAGGGAGGAAAGATCATGAAACACTCTATCAAACAGATTTTCCGTGCCTCTGTTGCCACACTGGCAGTTTTTGCTGCCGTGGGAGGAGCCCAGGCAGCTTGGCCGGAACGCGCTGTTACAATCATCGTTCCCTGGTCCGCCGGTGGTGGCACCGACGCAACGGCACGCATGGTTGCCGCTGACCTGCAGGAGCATTTCGGACAGCCGTTCAATGTGGTAAACCGCACCGGTGGTGGTGGTCTTGTCGGGCATGCAGCCATTGGCAATGCAAAAGCTGATGGCTATACGCTGGGCGTTATCACCATTGAAAGCACCATGTATGAAAGCCAGGGCCTGCCGGGCGTTACGCCTGATGATTTCGACTATATCGGCCGCTACAATGCTGATGCCATCGGCATCAACGTTTCTACCAAAGCCGATTATGGGTCCGTTCAGGACCTGATCGATGCGGTCAAGGCAAATCCGGGCAAGATTACGGCTTCGGGTGCCAACCGTGGCGGTCTGTCTCACCTTGCCTGGGCAGGTCTGCTCAACACGCTTGACATCAGCCCAGAGGCTAGCAACTGGGTTGCATCCGCAGGCTCCGCGCCAGCCATGCAGCAGCTTGCAGCCGGTGCCATCGATGTCGTTTCCACATCTCCTGCCGAAGCCCGTTCTCTGGTTGAAGCTGGCGAAGTGAAAACCCTAGCCCTGATTTCGGGTGAAAAGAGCGAGCTTTTCCCTGACCTGCCAACCACTGACGAAGCTTTCGGCATCAAATGGTCTCCGATGCCTTTCCGTGGCCTTGCAGGACCTGACGGCATGCCCAAAGAAGTTGTTGATCAACTTTCTGCTGCTCTGAAGGACATCACTGAAGACAAGGAATTCAGGGACTTCATGAAGTCTCGTGGCTTCTCTGTGGCCTATCAGGATGCTGCAACCTTCAAGGAAACCGTTATGGCTGCCCGTACCGGCCTTGCCGAAACCATGAAAGCTGTCGGCCTCGCCAAATAAAGCTGCGGCGGAGAGATACTCATGCGAATTTCTGACCGGGTATCCGGCCCTGCGATCCTGCTCTTCGGAGCGGCGGTGATCTGGGGGGCTACCAAGCTCCCCTCTGTCCCCGGCGTAAGGTTTGGTGCCGATCTCATGCCGACCCTGATCGGGGTCGGCCTCATCTGCCTGGGGCTGTCGATTTTCATCGGCAGTCTCTCCGTCAAGGTGCCTGTTCGGATCCTTGATCTGTCCGAATGGGACGTTCCCTTGCGCAACAAGCTGGCAGCCATCTGGAGTCTCGCAGGCCTTGTGATTGGCGGTTTGCTTTTCGAGCAAGTCGGCTTTCCGCTCATGGGGATTATCTATATGGCGGTGCTCATGACCCTGATGGGAACGAAGCCAAAAGTGACGGCGCTTGTTTCGATCCTCGTGGTCGGCGCTCTATATATCGGTTTCTCCAAGGGACTTCTTGTTCCCCTGCCGATTGGCCTTTTGGGAGGGCTTCTTCCATGACTGCAGACATCCTTTATCATTCTTTGGGCATGATCCTCGACCCTGTCGTGCTCTTGTCCATTCTTCTGGGTGCTGTATATGGCTTGTTCATCGGCGCGCTGCCGGGGTTGACAGCCACCATGTCGACAGCACTTCTCGTACCAATCACCTTCTACATGGATCCGTTGCCGGCTATTGCCTTGATCGTGGCGAGCACGGCGATGGCTATTTCTGCGGGCGACATTCCCGGCACCTTGTTGCGTATTCCCGGCACGCCGGCCTCGGCGGCCTACACCGATGAATCCTACCAGATGACCGTGAAGGGCAAGGCCAGTCAGGCTCTGTCGCTGGGCTTTTTCTTTTCCGCAATTGGCGGTTTGTTCGGAGCGACCGTTCTGTTGCTGACCGGCCCGCTGTTGGCGCGGATCTCCCTCAATTTCTCAAGCTTCGAGTTTTTCTGGCTTGCAGTTCTTGGCCTTCTCACATGCGCTCTTGTGAGCGGCAGCAATGTGGCACGCGGTTTTGTATCCCTGATGCTCGGCCTGCTCATTGCCACTGTCGGCCTTGATGTGACGACAGGGGCCCCGCGCTTTACCTTTGGCCAGATCGAACTGATGGGCGGCGTCTCCTTCATTCCCGTGATGATCGGTATGTTCGCCTTCTCCGAAATCTTGCGAGGCTTCACCACCAACAAGATTGGCGAGGGCAAGATGCCTCAGCTTGGCCGCATCGTGCCATTTAAAGGCATTGGCGAGTTGTTGCGCAAATATCCCTTCTCGGCCATTCGCGGCGCCACACTTGGCACCACGGTCGGGGCTCTGCCCGGCGTTGGTGGCGATTTGGCAGCCTGGATCGCCTATGGCATGAGCCGTCGCTTTTCCCGCACACCGGAGAAATATGGCACCGGCCATCCCGAAGGTCTGATCGAGGCCACTTCGTCCAACAATGCAGGCCTTTCAAGCGCCTGGATTCCGGCCCTGGTGTTCGGCATTCCCGGAGATGCGGTGACAGCCATTGCAGTGGGCGTGCTGTTTATGAAGGGGGTTGCCCCCGGTCCCCGGTTGTTCGTTGAAAATCCGACCATGCCAACAGCCATCATCATGACCTTCTTCGCCTCGAACCTGCTGCTTTTCCCGCTCGGTTTCATAGCGATCAAGGTTGCGCGACATGTGCTTTCCATCCCTCGCTCGGTCATCGTGCCGATCATCCTGATTTGCTGTTTCCTTGGCTCTTATGCCGTTAACAACACCCTGTTTGGGGTCTGGATCATGCTGATTGCAGGGATCGTGGGCTATCTGATGGAACGCAACGGCTTTCCAATTGCTCCGGTCATTCTGGGCCTCGTGCTGGGCCCTGTGCTGGAACGCAATTTCATCATGTCAATGCAGATTTCAGGTGGCAACCTGCTCGGCTTTTTCGAACGCCCCATTGCCTGCGGGCTCGGGCTCGTTATCTGCACAATCTTTATTTTCGTCTTGCTCAAATCGATCCGCAGTTGGTTGACCGGAGCGTCAGCCCGCAGACGAGAGGATCTTCTGACAAATGCCGAAAATGTGGCCAAGAGCCGCAGCGGCGATCACTGATCAGACCAGACACATCGAATGCCGCCTCAACAGGTGAGTGTTCGGACACAGAATATGAAAGGAACCCACTATGTATAATCCGTTTTCCGTTGAAGGACGCATCGCAATCGTCACAGGTGGTCTGGGCCAGATCGGCACCCAGATTTCGACCACCCTCGCACAGGCTGGGGCAAAAGTGGCGATCTATTCCCGTCGTCCTTTCTCCGCTGAGCAGATCGCCGAGAAATTCCCTGGCCTTGAAGAGAATATCAAGGTCTATGAAGCCAGCGTCACCGACAAGGATGCTCTGGAAGCTGCCACCGATCAATTGATCAAGGATTGGGGTGTACCCGATATCCTCGTCAACAATGCTGGCATCGATTCCAAACCAGATGGCGATGCAGACCAGAACGCGCCGTTTGAAGTCTATCCAAAGAAATACTGGGACGACATCATCGAGACCAACCTGACCGGTGTCATGCTGACCTCTCAGGTCGTCGGCTCCAAGATGGCCGAAGCAGGGAAGGGGTCCATCATCAATATCGGCTCGATGTATGGCATGGTGTCTCCCAATCAGGCACTCTATGCCTATCGTGAAGAACGCGATGGCAAACCTTTCATCAAGGCCATCTCCTATGCTGCCTCCAAGTCGGGCCTCATCAACATGACACGCTATCTTGCCACCTACTGGGCCAAGAAAGGCGTTCGCGTCAATCTGGTCACTTATGGCGGCGTGAAGACCGGTTCCTTCGACAAGGAATTCATCGATGCCTTCCTCGAGCGCGTTCCTATGGGCCGTCAGGCCGATATCGGCGAATTCAGCCCGATCATCCATTTCCTCGGTTCCGAGGCTTCATCCTATATGACCGGCGCCAACCTAGTTTTGGATGGCGGCTTCACCAGTTGGTAATTTCTCGACCCGGTCGAGACTAAGGGATCTTCCCTGATCTATGAAACTTGGATCTGTGAAACAGGCTATCGACGGGGTCATCCCGCCGGTAGCCCGAGGTTTTTTGAGAGGAGATTTAAAACATGACGCGTATTGCACTGGTTGTAAGCGGGGATCTGCGCGAAAGCGCAAATACCACCTGTTGGCCTGCCCAGAAAGCAATGGAGGAGACACTGACCGCAGTTTTGGCCAAGATGGGCCATGAAGTCTGGCGCGCGCACCCGATAAAACCCGAAGGGCACGGCTTCATTTCATCCCAGCGCGAGGGCATGGATGTCTTTGCCGGGATAGACCCTGATATGCCCCTGATCGTTGCAGAATCCGTTTGGCAATATAGTCATCATGTGCTGCCAGGCTTGCTGTCCCATCGCGGGCCGATCCTTACCCTTGCCAACTGGTCAGGGCAATATCCGGGCCTTGTCGGCTTGCTGAACCTCAATGGATCGCTAACAAAGGCTGGCGTTGCCTATTCCACGCTCTGGAGCCGTGACTTTGATGATGACTTCTTCCTTGAAGGCCTCAAGAGCTGGCTGGATACTGGCAAGATCGACCATGACCAGTCTCATGTGAAGAATTTTGATCCGGCGGCGGTCGATGCCAAGACCTCCAATCTCGCCCAGCAAATCGCCAATGAATGGCGCCAGAAAAAACTGATCATGGGTGTGTTCGATGAGGGATGCATGGGCATGTATAATGCGATCATCCCCGATGAACTGCTGATGTCCATGGGCATTTTCAAAGAGCGCCTGTCTCAATCCGCGCTCTATTTTGCTGCAACTCAGGTTCCTCTGGAAGAAGGGCGTGCGGCCTATCAATGGATGGTCGATAAAGGCATGACCTTCCATTTCGGCTCAGATCCCAAAACCGAGCTGACTGAAGGGCAGGTGATTGACCAGTGCCGGATGTATATCGCAGCAGTCCGTCTTGCCGACCAGTTCGGCTGCGCAGCCATTGGTATTCAATATCAGCAGGGCCTCAAGGATCTCTGGCCGGCCTCCGACCTTGTTGAAGGCATGCTCAACAACTCCGAACGCCCACCCGTTGCGCGCGCAGACGGCAGCATCATCCGTGACGGACAGCCAATCGTACATTTCAACGAAGTAGACGAATGTGCCGCGCTCGACGCCCTGATGATCAACCGGGCGCACACAGAGCTGAACCAGCCGGTCGAGACCACCTTGCACGATATTCGCTGGGGTGACGTTGATGAATCCGGCACCGTCGATGATTTCGTCTGGGTCTTCGAGATTTCCGGAGCAGCTCCAGCAGCGCATCATCCGGGAGGATGGGCCGGATCAGAGAGCTATCGCCAGCCTGCCATGTTCTTCCCGGCTGGGGGCGGAACACTGAAGGGCTATGCCAAACCGGGCGCCATCGTCTGGAGCCGCGTATTCGTTGAAGGGGGAGCTCTTCATATGGATATCGGACGCGGTACCGCGCATGAACTGCCCGAAAGCGAATGCGAACGGCGCAGCAAGGCAACCGACTATCCATGGCCGATCATGAATGCGACCCTTAGCGGAATTGATCGAGATCTGATGATGGGCCGACACAAGGCAAACCACATTCAGGTAGCCTATGTCGATGACGAAGATGCTGCACGTCAAGTCATTGCTCTGCGCTCGGCTCTTGCTAATGACCTTGGCATCAAAGTCTGCCATTGCGGAGATATCTAAGCGCCCTCAGGTCGCTCCCAGTATACACGCAAACAGAAACAATCGGAGGTGCGCTCATTGCGCGCCTCTTTTCATTTGGCCAAGAGGCCTGGCACAAAGTCGCATAAAGGCATAAATCAAGCCTACAGACACAAAAAAGAGCTGGGCCAATCGGCCCAGCTCACTTCTGTTTTCTGATAAGCGCTCAGTAGAATTTACTGAGAAATACCAACATTGTTGTTCGACCCGCTCTGGGTGACAACAGATGTATTGCCAGCGCCATTTTGGTAGATGGCGACTTCGTTATAATCGCCACCAGAGATATCAACCGAAGAGTTGTTGCCATCACCCTCTTGGAGCATAGCAACCAAACTGTTGTTGCTGTCGATAGTAAAGCTGGCAATGTTGTTTATACCATGCTGCGTAAGCTGACCGGAGGACAAAGAGGCAGATCCTGCTACCGAGCTAGCAACACCCGAGAAGCTTCCGGTGTCTCCGTTGCTATCGCCTGTGACGGTCAAGGTGAGGGAGTTATTGTCCGGAAAGCTGAAAGCACTATTACCGATTTGCTTAACATCGAAATCGTTAAAGCTACCAGTTACATTAACCATTGCTGTGCTGGATGAGCTGTTGCTCTGAAGAGACGCAATCTCGTTGCTATCACCTACGATGAATACCTTACTATCGCTGTATCTGGTATGGCCATCTGCCTGATAGGCTTGGACTGTGTTTCGGTCGCCGTCAACGTCCACCGCCAAAGTATTATGCTGCGCACTGCGTGCCTGCACAGCGTTCACATGGTTAGCATCACCATCAATATAGGTCGAAGCGGTGTTCCCAACAGATGCCTGATAGGTGCGACTGTAGTTGAGATCGCCCAATATCGTTGTTTCCGCATCCAGACCATTGCCACCTTGGTCAACAATGACTTTGTTGTTCGGCCCAGCACCGATAGCACTGGATGTGATGCTCACTTTTGCATTGTGCCGAATGCTAGATGCACCGCTCTGAGACACATAGACATCGTTGTAGTCACCGGCATAAACCACGATGTCCGCGTCCGCTCCGTCCTTCTGGCTAAGAGAGATCAGGTTACCATTGCTGCTGTTAGATGTCTCACCCAAGGAGATGGTACCGACATTGTTGCCCCAGCCGGTCTGGCTGACGCCCACATTGTTGTCGTTGCCTTTGATCTTATTGATAGTCAGGCTGTTGGCGTCGTTCGGATCCCCAGTGGTCTGCACAACACCAATCTCGTTGCGATCGCCCTGAAGCTGCAACGCTTGCAGCGAGTTAGAGCCACCATTTACATTTTCCTGAGTGACACCAAACTGGTTGTCATTCCCGTTGATGGAAAGCTTTGCCTCATTGTTGCTACCTGACTGGGAAATCGCGCTAGAGATCGCACCGGATCCCAGAGCATAACCGCTCAGACTGCCAGCAGTGCCGTTGCTGTTGCCATCAATATATACATTGACAGTATTTACATCGGTCTGCGCATTCGCGTCATTGGTCTGGCTAACAGTGTCAATCGTGTTACCAGCACCTTTCATAACCAGCTTGGCAACATTTTTACCGCTAACTGTCGTCGTCTGAGCAACAGTGTTGACTTTGTTTCCATCACCGACGCTTTGCTCGATTTTCAGAAAGTTCTTGCCATACGCGCCTGACGCTGTGTTTTCATCCTGCAGAACAGAACCAACACTGTTGTTATTGGAGGTTTGCTCAATCTGTGCGGTGTTATTGCTACCAACCTGATCAAAGCCGTCCACGCCAAGCCCGATTTCGTTACCGTCGCCGCTTTGCGTAACCGTCAAAGTGTTTTTGTTACCAACTTGCGAAGCTGCATCGGCAGAACTGCCAAGCGTATTGTATTCACCACTCGATTGATCGAGTGAAACGCTGTTCGCATCGCCCGTTTGTTCAACAAAAGCCTCATTTCCACCCGCAGCATAAGCATAACCAACTGACAAAAGTCCCACGGCAGTCGCAGCAAGAAGACCAAAACGAATTTTGTTCATTTTAATTCTCCAAATAGAATAGTCAAAAATCGCTACCAGTCATTGCATTCAGGCAGCACAAACACACCGCATAGGTATAAACACCTAAATATACACGGATCCGTTGCAGACATTTACCCTTCATTAACCCGCACCGTCAACAAATTGTTTAAAATCTTAAATATATTGTAAACAAATATAATGTATTGGTTAATTTTCAGATCCCCAAACACCGTACAACCAATTGGGCCGTTGTTTTCCAAAGCAAATTTTTGAGAAGCATAGCCCTGAGAAATTGGTAATTTTATCAGGCGGATAGCTCACTCAGAAATCTTGATGCACAAATCAAAATTTAGATGATGAGCTTAAGAAGGCACGTATAGACAGAATTGGTACAAACCCAGACAAAATGTCAGAACGTGAATTCTGACATCTAAAATCTGGTCGATAAACCAGAAGCAGCTTATGTTTCATTCATGCTGAGAGAAAAGACCTGGCATGCCTACCATTTGTCTAACGACAAACAAATGGCGGAGGGGGAAGCAGCCATAACAGCTTCCGTTGAAATCCTTGAACATCCATTTTCGCCATTGATTTCATTCAGTTAATTTTCCCCTTACCTCCATCAGTTTCCACCAATATACTGCCCCATACATGTCAAATTGGGGGAAGGATTGAGGGGATAAAATGTTAGGATCCAAACTTTCAGCAGTCTTTGTTCGCTCTGTCAAAGAACCCGGAAAATACCACGACAAATCCGGCACAGGGCTCTTCCTTCGGGTTGAAAAAAGCGGAGCCAAATTCTGAATCCAGTAGATTACCATTCACGGCAAACGGCGTGAATTAGGGTTAGGCAGTTTCACTTTGGTCACTGTGGCAGAAGCGCGGGACAAGGCCTTCGATAAGAAGAGAAGTGTCTATCACGGAGGCGATCCCCTTGCTGACAAACAGGCCAAGAAAGGCACGATCACCTTCTCTGATGCCGTGGTCAAATATCTCGCAGCCAAAGAGAAGGAATTCCGCAACGACAAGCACAAAAAGCAATGGCGCTCTACTCTGGAAAGCTATGCTGTTCCGGTTATGGGCAAGATGGATGTCAAATCCATACGCTTGCCCGATGTGCTCCGTGTACTTGAACCGATTTGGGAAGAAAAGACAGAAACTGCCTCTCGTCTTCGCGGACGCATTGAAAGCGTTTTGTCTTGGGCCACTGTTGCCGGGTATCGCGAGGGCGAAAATCCCGCACGCTGGAAAGGCAATCTATCCGAGATCCTGCCCAAGCCCTCAAAGGTGGCAAAGACCGGCAATCAGCCAGCCATTGCCTTGGCTGACATTCCCGCATGGTGGGACGCACTCAATCAACGACAAGGCATGGCAGCCTCAGCCCTTCAGTTTCTCTCTTTGACGCTTGCACGGTCTGGCGAGGTCAGAGGCGCAACTTGGGATGAGATTGATCTCAAGGCCAAAGAAGGCCCTGTCTGGACCATTCCAGCAACCCGCATGAAAGCAGCTAAGGAGCATCGCGTGCCTCTCCCTGATGCTGCGGTAAAACTTCTCAAGAGCTTACCGACGATGGAGAATTCCCCTTATGTCTTCTTTGCGCCGAAAGGTGGTCAAATGTCGGACATGTCGCTTTCAGCCGTCATGCGTCGCATGCACCAAGCAGAGACAGAGAAGGGCAATACAGGTTGGCTTGATCCACGTTCAAAACGTCCAGCAGTCCCCCATGGTTTGCGTTCCAGCTTCAGAGACTGGACAGCAGAAAGAGGCTATGAGCGCGACTTGGCAGAGATCAGCCTTGCCCACAAAGTTGGCTCAGAGGTCGAGCGCGCTTATCGCCGCTCGGATATGCTCGAGCGCCGCAGACTGATGCTTGAGGCATGGGCGCAGGCCCTTAAGGGCGTTGAACACCAAGAAACCGTTGTGCGCTTCACTCGAAACGAGTGAGCCAATCGAAAGGCTCCACGCATCAGAGACACGTTTAGAATCCCTCCAATCGGTTGAAGGAATGAATTTCTACACTTTTTTGAAAGTGATCTTTCTTCTCCAAAAAAACAAATAAAGCCAGATATATAGAGATAGATTCAAATTTCAGCTTTGCTCGTTTATCCACCAAATTTCCGAAAAAATTGCTGACTTATCAACCAATCCAATTCCAGCCCTACCTTTTCCTCGTCCGTTAACAACCAACGAGGAACAAAAATGACTGAGACATTCCTGAGACTACCACAAGTGGAGCTCCGGGTCGGGCTTCGTCGCAGTGCCATCTATCAGGCCATGAAAGAAAACCGGTTTCCCAAACCGGTCAAGCTGGGCATAAGAGCCGTAGCCTGGGCGGAAAGCGAGATCCTCTCCTGGCAACAGGCTCAGATCGCAAAGCGCGATGAAACTGCCCTTAGCAGGAAGGGATAGTCCAATGCCGAAACCGGGAAAAGAAACCAAATCAGAACATTGGACAAAGCTCATTCGCTCGATGATGGAGGAACCCGCCTGGCGGGCTCTTTCTCCCACGGCACAAGCGCTCTATCCTTGGCTTAAACTCGAATGGCGCGGCCCGAACAACAATAACAACGGGCGGATTTGCCTAAGCGTCCGGCAGGCAGCCCAGAGGCTCGGCGTTAGCGACAACACGGCAGCGAAGGCCTTCCATGATCTGCAGGCAAAGGGCTTTATCGTCCAAACTGAAACACCCTGCCTTGGCGTCAACGGAGCGGCTCGCGGTGCCATGTATGAACTGACAGAGCTCGCCAGCAGCAAGCAGGATAACCCGGCAGGGCGAAAACTCTACAAGACTTGGACAAAGGGCTCCGACTTTCCTATCAAGATTGCCAGAGCCAACAACCCGCACGGCAGAAACGGCAAAACAAAACCCCATCGCAAAAAGGAAGACGTCACATCTTCAAATTTATGACGTCGATAAATTCCACGTCTTCAAACTGAAGACAGGCAATCTTAAAAATGATGACGTTCAGGGCAGAATTCCCGGTCTGGACGTCATCATTTTCGAGACATCCTTAATTACCATATCATCAAGAATAAATTGAACGGATCAAGAACCGCCTAGAGGGAGGGGGGAGACTAAATCTTCACGGCTCACCAAACCAAGGACCGGCGAATTAGACGCATTTTTATGAGGCCGGAATTCAAAAGGAAAAACCCAAGATTACAGTTTTACGGCAAGCAGAAGTAAAAGAATATCACGCATTAAAAATTCGAGCAAAGCTGCTCTAGGCACAAATTCTGCAAATCTGTAATAAGAGCAAAACGGCGTCCAATCGGATTACCGTTTCAGAAACCTTCTACCAAAGATTTTCAATTCAAAAATTTGCGCATCTATAAAAATTTCTTTTCATCCAACCAATAGTATTTATAAAAAATAGCTCCTATCGGCTGCCGTATTTCGTGAATACAAAAATTTATTAATAATTATTTCCACTAATTTACAGAATCCTAGCAACCATGAGAACGTACAACCTTAACTAGCATCAACACAATACTGCGGTTAGGGGATACCTAAAAGTTGATCCCATCGAAAGCCCAAAAGAGGGAAGGAATCTCTCCAAGAGCGCCTTCGATGTCCAGCGCAAAGAAGCCAAGGATCATGCTACGTCAGGCAACCATAGCCGATTTAGACACCCTTGTTGCCTTTTGTCGAGATGCGCATGAAGAAAGCTATTTGAGCGGCATTCCCTTTAGCGAAGAGAAAGCGTTTAAGCTTATGACCAATTGCGTAAGCGACGAGCATCCCAATCTTATTTCGATTTTAGCAGAAGCAAATGAAAAACCCGTTGGTTATCTCTGCGCTGCGGCAGGGGAGTATTATGTCGGTACAGAAACATTACTCACCACAGTCCATGTCATCCATGTCACCCAATCCATCAGACGTAGCCTTCTCGGCGGGAAAGTGGCCATTCGGTTAGTGAGGGGGATTAAGCAATGGTCAGATCAAATCGGCGCCGAACATCTGCTATTCCATATAACTTCAGATATCCGCCCAGCCCAAAGCGACCGCTTTATGCGCAAAATGGGATTTAGAACGCTCGGAGGAAACTATGCAAAGTAGAGTGTGCACCAAATATATTACATTTATTTTCTCTTTAATATCGACAATTATATTCTCAAGCAATTCATTTTCTCAAGAATATATAAATAATAGTACAATATTTGAAATTCAAAATTCACTAAGATGCCCCAAAAACTATATATGCGAATTAGAAATAAACAAATGCGCCCTCAGAATAACAAGATCTAGAAAAATAAATTGTAATTTCAACGGAGAAAAAAAAGAAATTAATGAAACCTTCTACTTAACAGATATAGAATCATTAAATATACTTAAAGACACTATTTTTATTAAATTCAACAAAAAATACAATAAAAATATTTCTAAAATAATAAAAGATTACAAAACAAAAAGAAAAAATATAATACATAACTACAACATAAATAATACAAAATTCAATACAGATGAAATAAACTCACTAAATACAAACAAAAAAATAAGCATAAGTGAAATAGTGTACTGCTCAAATAAAAATGAATACTACCAATCATACAACTTTATTGCGCTAAAAAATATTAACAATAAACAAAAAATAAAAACAGTAAATTACTTAAACAGAATAATAAAAAGCTGCAGTATAGGTGAATAAAATGCCAATAAATTACAGAAATTCAACAGATAATCATTTATATTAAGTCGTAGATAAATATATAAAATCTAGTGAATACTATAATAATAACGGATTTGTTGCCAATCACTTAGATGAAATAAAGAGTTATTTTATATTTGGGGTAGCCACCACTTTCATTTCCCCAGGAACGACTGTGGGCAAAGCAGTAATAAGTGCCTCTAGTAATGGATTTATAAGTTCCTTACTTGGGCTCTCATACAATGCCCAGAACGACAAAATATCCCTTCATTTGTCGGAAGCAAGCTTAGATGCACAGGGTGCTTCAGAAGAATTATTAAGGAGGTTGAATGTTCCTTCGCCCCAATATATCGGGGAAGATTTAGATAGGCTGTACATAAATTTCAACGGGAAACCAAACGATGACGTAGAAGGACAAGAATTTTTTGTATTAGTGCATCCCGTTTATCCAACGATCTATCAATCTGAGTTGATGTTCAGAGACGGAATTAGTCACCTTGATTCATTTTCTTCAGCTAGCCAGTCAGAAAAGTATAACAGCCAATGTTTCCCTTCAGACACTTTGATCTCCACATCATCTGGCGACCGTCCGATTTCTGAGCTTTGTGTCGGGGACACCGTCTGGGCTTATGACGAAAATATCGATGCTGGACGCGGTGCGTTGGCTTTAAAAAAGATCACTCGTCTATTCCGAAATGCAACGGAAGAATGGATAAAGCTGAGTTGGCTTGAAGATGGAGAAGCACGGGAGCTAGTTGTTCGGAGGAAACTATGCGTGGTAGCTTGTTTTTAATATCTCTAAACGGAGCGCACGAATGTCCATGAAGGAATGGCTCAAAGAAGCTAACCCTATTCCTTATGATGAAACCGAAGAATATAAAAGATTCAATGACGTGTTTGGATGGATTGAGGTATCAATAATGATATTTTCTCCTTATATTTTGCTATTGATATATGGAGAAAACATTGAGCAAATAACAAGCTATATCCGAGACAACTTTTCATTGTTTCAAGATAGAGTTGAATTCTTGAAAACTTATGATAACTACTCCGCCATATCATATTCAGCCACCATTTTAACCAGCCTGTTATTTATGCCAATAATGCTTACCATACGCGTCGTCGGTTATTGGAAAACAGTCGTAGCAAAGCGACGCTGCAAAGGTTTGAACAGCAAAACCCCTTTTTTCCTGTTGTGCTTTACGACTTTGTTTCTTTGGGTTGCTGAGATTGCATTTCTAGAAGTACCACAAAATTTTGATCCCCGATGGCCAGGAAATACGAGATGGTTCTTCTGGCCATTGTATCCTCTAGTTGGAGGGGGCGCCGCTCTCTTCATAAATGCAAACATAAGCTTATTTTTAGTCGTAATCCTAAAACTCGTTTTCTTGCGAAGAGGTCATTATGAATGACAAAACCAATTCAAATCAGAACAACCCGAGCTCTGATAATAATATTGGCATGCCCTTTGCGGCATTTATCGAAAGATAGGTTTGAGTAAGACACAGAAAAAGGCAACGGAAGAATTGATTTCGAAGACCTCTAAACACATTGATCGTATCGAAAAAACACTCGATACTACAACGGATGTTGCAGAAAAAGCCAAGGATGCATTCGATTGAGAAACCCTAGAGATACATACTTTTCCGTCAAAAATGGACGCAACCTCACACCTGATGTAAAGACACAAATTGAGAAAGCTTTTTGGGGTACATTTCAAGGGCTAAACTATCATGACGTATTGTCATTTGGTTAGTTTTTCAACCTACTCAACAGTATTTAGCAAGATCCAAAGAAATTATTAATGCCCTAATTGAGCAAGAAGAAGATGATTTACTAAAAGCGTTTTTAACAACAGCTTTTATTTATTGGAAAAGTACAAGTGATATAATAGAAGAAGTTCGTTGTATTGTCAGATTAGATGATTTTGATGCTTTTGGAGACGCCATTATCGTAGCTCTAAAGGCGTTAGCCTCGGTTACCAATGAAAATAAATCTGCAATTGACCTTGAAGAATTGAAGGAAATCGCGTGTAAATACCTGAAAGATGGGAGCCTATTCGAGGCCGAGACTTACGCCGAAGCTGCTCTCTATGCAGCAACTGGAGATCGTCACATCCCGTCTTCATATGTAAAATTGTGCCTCAATCCAGAAATACTGAAGAATGTTAATGTTAATTTTGATTTTAAGTTGGAAAATATCCGCATACACTAAACCGTGATATTTTCTTAGATCTACCGCATATTCATATGTCTGAGTCAGGAGAATGCTTCTATCCTACTATTTTTAACCATAAGCATATTCCTTCATTTCAATATTATAAGTGAGTCGATTTACATGGTGTCGTTTGCAACACTTCTCTTTGACCTGTTGACTAACTGATTAACCCAAAGCCTTGCGGATACGATGTGAACGAAGCCCAGATAGCTTTGAGCCGTTTTGGCATATCGTGTTGCCAATCGCCTGGCATTCTTGGGTTTATTGAAGCATCGTTCGATCTGGTTTCCCAAGGGATAGACGAATGGGTCGAGAAATGGCGGCACCTTGCGATTTGATCAACCCGGAATAATTGCAATCCCTCCCTTATCCCCAATCTCCTGCCTGATGGCATTTGCGTCATACACCTTGTCAGCAATGGAGACCTTGGGATCTGGCAAATCTTTGTCTTGCAACAAGCAATAGCCGATATAATCGGACCATTGACCGGGAGATATCTCAGCCTTAACAGGCAACAAGCCATAAACATTGGTGATCAGGTGGATCTTCGTCGTAAAGCCACCTTTTGAATGGCCAAAACCTTCTTTCGGAGTCCCCCCTTTTGCGCCCGCCACCTGATGATAGACTCGGCTGATAGTACTGTCGATCATCTGAACTTGGCTGGGAAGGGTGTCACTCTCGTTCAGGGCTTCAAGAATCATCTCCCAAAGACCCGCCAACGTCCAGCGCCGGAATTGGCGATAAACCGAAGACCATTTTCCGAATTCCTCTGGCAAGTCGCACCACTGTGCTCCTGTCCGAGCAATCCAGAATATACCGTCCAGGACCAGACGTTGATCACCCGCCGGGCGACCGCCCCGGCCTCGGAACGAATGAGAAAAGGTTCAAAAAATGCCCATTCGGCATTGCTCATCATCAACCGTGCCAAGATAGCCTCCTCGAAAGCTACCTTGAATCACATCTCAACTGATTTGCTAACCCAGTTTGTCAACAGGGCCTAGGCTGCGTTCCTCTCGAAAGCGAAGGGGCTTTTCCAGCCGAGGGCTGAATGTTTTCTTCGCGGATTGTAAAGACCATTGATGTACTCGAAAATTGCCACTTCAGCTTGCCTTATTGATAGCCATCTTTTCCTCCAGATCAATTCGGCCTTGATGGTCTTGAAGAATGTCTCCACCGCCGCATTGTCATAACAATTGCCTTTTCCGCTCATGGATAGCCTGAAGCCGCGTTGACTAATGAAGATCTAGGATCACGGCGAGATACAGCCAACCTTCACGTGTCCAGACATAACCGGTGTCATTTGCGGTAGGGGGCGAAATACTACCTTAAGCGAAACAAGAGCCAAATTTGTATAAGCGTCCGGCGAGATTATACGGATAGCCCATAGGGAAGGCGGGAACTCCCGCCTTTGATTTCTGCCTGACACCGATTAGCGAACCGTAACCTTCTTGCGCTTTGTCGTCTTTCTTGCTCTTGCTTCTGCAGCACGGCGTTGTTGACGGCTCATTGCCTGTCTGGAAGCTCGTGGACCATTTCGCATGGATAGGGGAACGTTGGAGGGGAGGGACTGAATTACAGCCGGATTCTTCGAAATCGATGCATTCGGTAGATCCAGGAATGAAGGCATTGGTGTTTGTGGTTGGATAGCTTCCCATTCATTGGCCTGATAGATATCATTCAGGGTCGGCGCCGAACGTTGCAATACATAATCTTCGGGCTTAGGCAGACTGGGCGAATAGATCCAGGTGACATGTCCCGGAGTAACCATCAGCCCGTGCACATCGAGGATCTGTTTGGCTGCATTGATGAAGGTGCGTGTCACACGACCGGGCTTGAGATTGCCATCTTTATCATAAGACAGAACCCAATCGTCCGGCCCAACCTCTTCAATCGGCTTTTCAGAGCCATCCGCCATGGTGACGGGTGTCCCGGCGAGGACGCACTCGGAAGGATTATCTTCCCATGGCTTTTCTTGCGCGTATTTTTCAGTTTGAACTCCACAACGCCTTGCAGTCGGGTGATATTTGGCTTGCCTACAGCAGACGCTATCTGGAAATCACCACCGCTCTGGTGCCAATAGAGGCCGTGTCGAGTAGCGCCCGCCTTGCAGTTCCTCTCGATGCGGACGAGTGGCTGGACACGCGCAGCCAAGCCCTGGAAAACAGCATGCTGCAAATTGCTACCACCAATCAGGCCGGCGTTCTCGCCGGTGGATCAATTGTCGATGGCAAACTTCAAGTCGAACGTCTTGAAAAATCCGTTCCAGATGAAGCCGCAGCCTTTGTTTTCAAGCTCTATGGGCACATGCCATCCGCGCGGATCACCGATATCCTGCTTGAGGTTGACGAAAAGCACAACTTCACCGATGCCTTTACTGATCTTCGCACCGGCATAGCCTGCAATGACCGGATCGGCGTACGCACCGTTTTGCTCGCCGACGGTGTCAATCTTGGGCTTTGCAAGATGGCAGACGCCTGTGACACGCACATCTTCTGGGAATTGCTGCGGATCGGAAAATGGTATGTGCGAGAGGAAACCGTTGCGCGGGCACTTGCCACAATTGTCGAGGGTCAATCCGAACTGCCGATGGCGCGGCTTTGGGGTGACGGGACAACATCAACTTCCGATGGTCAGCACTTCCCGGCAAGATCGACCGGCGAGGCATTGAACGTTGAAAATGCACGGTATGGCAACTTAGCAGGGCTATCAACCTACAGCCATATCTCCGATCAATATTCGCCGTTCGCGACGCAGGTCATTCCGGCGACGCCCCACGAAGCACCCTATATCCTGGACGGGCTTCGGCAAAACGATACCGGAAAGCAAATCTGGGATTTGCCGAACAAGCGGCTTATCCATGACAAAACAGTCTGGCACTGGCGTTGCGAGAAGTTGGTCGCCTTGAATGCTAGATCTTCATGCTGGACTGGTTAGGCAATGTCGAACTGCAACGCCGGGCGCAAGTCGGCCTGAACAAGGGCGAGGCTCATCACGCGCTGAAACGGGCTGTAAACTCTACCCGGCGCGGCGAAATACGTGATCGCACGTCCGAAGGGCAACAGCATCGCATTGCCAGCCTCAATTTGCTGACCGCCATCATTATCTAATGGAACATGCGGAAACTCGGTGAAATAGTCGCTGATCAGATCGCAAACGGCGAAAACATCGACGCAAACCTGCTTCCCCATATCTCGCCGCTGGGCTGGGAACATATAACTCTCACCGGGGAATATCACTGAGGCAAATGCCCCCCCCTCAAGTTAAGAGGCATAACAATGGAGGAAACATAGGGGGAAGAAAATTCCAAATCTTCTATAAATAATAATATTTCAATTACTTAAAAGAAAAATTGGCGGAGGGGGAGGGATTCGAACCCCCGGGACCGTGAAGCCCAACGGTTTTCAAGACCGCCGCAATCGACCACTCTGCCACCCCTCCGGCGCCATGTGGTTGGAAGCCCTTTTGCCGCTATTTTCAAACAATTGCAAGCCTTCTTACAATTGTTCGTGCCATGCTGTTGAAAAATAGAGGCTCAAGTGCTGCCAGTGCGTATATTCATCTGGGTACAACACCTGATCAGGAAGCAAAATGCACGAGTTGGATGCATTATCTTAATCGCGACCACATTTTTGCCACCATCGCTTTACACTCCCTTTACCACGATGGACGGAATAGTCTATTTACTCTGGCAATATCAGCCATTTTCGGAAATATTGAACTTTTGCGAGCTATCGTCGTAGAAATAGGCACAGCTTGTGTTGTTAACCTTGATGATTAGGGGTAAAACAACTTCGAGTGAAAGCCGGCGTCAACGTGATGAGTTTTGTCGACATGCCAAAATGAAGTCGACATTCCATGAAAAATAAGCGGATCCCGCTTTTTAAAAAGCCATCAATGGGGTTTGAAGTGCTGTTTTCAAATCGAAAAAACTGCCGAACGGGTATGGTTCTGACGCTTCTAGGCGTAGCAGGCATCGCGCTTTCGGGCTGCTCAGGGTCGAGTAAAAGCAAAGTTGATCCCAAATACGGTGTTTCTGCCAGCGAGCGCGTCGCGACGAAAAAGGGCGATTTCCGCAAGGGTGGCGGCTCTTACAAGATCGGCAAACCTTACAAGGTGGCCGGCAGAACCTATGTACCCAAGCATCAGCCCTCATATAACAAAACAGGCAAGGCCTCCTGGTATGGTGACGATTTCCATGGCCGGTTGACGGCCAATGGTGAGATTTTTGATATGCACTCCCTGACGGGGGCGCATCCTACTTTGCCACTGCCTTCTTATGTGCGGGTCACAAACCTCAAGAACGGTAAGTCGACTCTGGTCCGCGTCAACGACCGTGGCCCTTATGCTCATAACCGCATCATAGATTTGTCCAAGCGCGTGGCACAGAAGCTTGATTTCATCAATGATGGCATCACGAATGTCCGCGTACAATATGTGGGCAGGGCACGCATGGATGGTCACGACACCGCATTTCTGGAGAATTCCTTTAGGGATAAAGGCCAGCCAATAGGCAATGACCGCAATAACCTGCCAACAGATAGTGGCGCGTCTGGCTCTGAGGCACCAGTGATGATGGCGTCTGCATCGGTGCCCAAATCGAAGCCGCAAAGACAGTCTTCCAACTTCCTGCTGGCTCACCTGCCACAATTGGGTGCGCCGGACGCCACAGCCTTTGCATCGAGCCCAAGCCCGGTTGATCTTGCCCAGGCACCAACGTCTGGCTGGGCTCCGGTGGATCTGGTAGGGGATGGCTATTTCCCACCAGAAGGCATGGGCAATGTTGCAGCACCTCTGGAACTGGCGAGCATGGCTCCCGTACAATTGAACTATGCGCCAGACACTTCTCGGCGCGTTGAAGCAGGGTATCAAGCCATCGACAGTCTCATGGCGGGTGACAAACAGTCGAACCTGAGTGCTGCCTTGCAAAGAAAAGCGCAATCCATCACCCATACACCGGATATCGCCTCACAGAAATCAATGAAGCATCTGGGCACCTTTACACAATCCTACGGCATGCGACTCGCCGAGGAATTTGCCCTACTGGCTGCCGTTGATATCAGTGATGAGCCCGACGGCTCCGTCTCTCTTGAGATCAGCAAACTCAAGCCCGGCGTAAAATGGAACGACATTGCCGCTTTGAGACATCGATTGGGGCTCAGCTGACGGTCAGGCGTTGCGTTTCGCAAAAATATCGAGATTTTTCAAGGAGAGTAGCGATGCTCTCCTTTTTCTTTGCGCCCACTTAAGCTACTATCGCGCCAACTGGATGGTACACGCAAAGGTGACTTGTCAGCCTTGACGTATTGTTCAAGCATGCCTGTCAGCGCCTATACCGCGCTGACTTCATACCTAACGTTGAGGGGGGGAAGGATGCTCAACGACATGTTTAAAAGATTTTCCCGTCTTATGCTTCTGCTTATAGCGGCCACTTTTTCGGTTCAAACCGCGGTGCAGGCACAGGTCTATCAGACAGCGGCGAAACACGCCTATTTGATAGACTGGAATTCCGGCTCGGTACTCTTTTCCAAAGACGAGGATGAACAGGTTCCCCCCGCATCCCTAGCCAAATTGATGACGCTTGAGGTGGTGTTCCATGCCTTAAAAACCGGCGAACTGACCCTTGAGTCAGAATTCTACATTTCCGAGCATGCCTGGCGTGATGGCGGCGCCAATTCCGGCGGCTCGACCATGTTCGCAAAGCTGGGCTCCATGGTTCCGCTTGATGCGCTGCTCCACGGCATCATCGTGCAGTCTGGCAATGACGCATGCATCGCGGTTGCCGAGGGCATGGCTGGAAACGAAGAAACCTTTGCGCAATTGATGAACAAGCGTGCCGAGGACATTGGCCTTACGCATTCTCATTTTGTGAACTCTACGGGACTGCCAGCAGACGGGCAGGTGGTTACGGCAAAGGACCTAGCCAAACTCGCCCGCCATCTTATTGATGACTATCCCGAGTATTATCACTATTTTGCCATTCCCGAATTTACCTGGAACGGTATCACACAGCATAACCGCAACCCGATCCTCGGCTTCACAGAAGGAGCCGATGGTCTCAAAACCGGCCATACGGAAGCGGCTGGCTATGGCCTTGTAGCCTCGGCCAAACGCGGTGACGAACGCCTGATTGCTGTGTTGACCGGCATGAAATCCAAGAAAGAACGGCGCGAAGAAGCCCGCAAGATAATGAATTGGGGCTTCAGGGCCTTCACCTCTCAACGCATTTTTGATCCGGATGAAGAAGTCGCCTATGCAAGCGTCTTCGGCGGAGACAAGTCCGAAGTCCTGCTGGTCAGCGAGCGCCCCGTCAGCCTCTTTATGCCGCGGGCGCAGCAAGGCCGCCTCAAGGCCCGTGTCTATTATGATGGCCCGATCAAGGCCCCGATTGAAGAGGGGGTCGAGGTTGCAACGCTCAAGGTCTGGAACGATGACAAGCTGATCTATGAGGCTCCTCTTATCACGGGAGAGAGCGTTGGACGCGGAACAACAACCCAACGCGCAGTCGGAGCGTTGAAAGAACTTGTGCTTGGTTGGTTCTGAGCCGACTTCCTGCTACAAGCTAAGCTCGAAACCAGCATGAGGGAAGCGATTCCCTCACTCAACCATGCCAGATAGATGGCACGGTGTTTGCCGATCGGGAGCGAGCTCAGCAATGGCGCTTGGAAAATTTATCACCTTTGAGGGCGGCGAGGGCGTTGGCAAGTCGACGCAAATCCGCCTTCTTGCCGAACGGTTAGCTCAAAGCGGCATTGATTGCATCCAGACCCGCGAGCCCGGCGGCTCAAGCAAGGCCGAAGCCGTGCGGGAATTGCTTCTCTCAGGCACAATTGCAGACATGGGCATTCCACCAAGTGGCGAAGCTGTGCTTTTTGCCGCAGCCCGCGCCGATCATGTGGACACCAAAATACGACCTGCACTGGAGCAGGGACAATGGGTTCTGTGCGATCGCTTCATGGATTCCACCCGCATCTATCAAGGTGAAAACAAAGAGGTTTCCGAAGAGCTGGTGAATATGCTCGAGCGCCTCGCCATTGATGGCGTAAAGCCCGACATCACCTTCATCCTCGATCTTCGGGCGGAAATCGGCATGGCGCGCGCCAATAGTCGCAGAGCCGAAGGCGAAGCTGCTGACCGGTTTGAGCGCGAAGACCTGACCGTGCATGAGAACCGACGCAATGCTTTCCTGTCCCTTGCCTATAAGGATCAGCAGCGGTGCAAGGTGATCGATGCCTCCCAATCAATCGATGAAATCGCACAGGATATCTGGCAGGTTGTCGACCGTGAATTGTTGTCAAAAGAGCAGGGGGCCGAAACAGACCCTCAAGCCTCTTCTGCCCCGTCAGACCAGACAACTGATACTTCAAACGAGAGTTAAATGGCGGAAGCAGATCTGGATTTTCCGATTTATGATATCTTACCCGATCTGGAGCCACCACATCGGCAGCGGCTCTTCTTTGGCCATACGGAAGAAGAACAGAAATTCCTGTCGTCCTGGCAATCCGGAAAAATGCATCATGCGTGGCTTCTGACTGGCCCCAAGGGGATCGGCAAAGCTACATTTGCTTTCCGCGCAGCCCGCTTCATCTTCAATGAGGGAATGGCCTCTCAAGGTGGTGGACTCTTGGGCGACATGGCAGCCCCAACGAACTTGGATAGTCCGGATGACAGCCAGGCCGTGCATCTTGTTACCAATCTGGCCCACCCGAACCTTCTGGTAATCGACAGGCCTTATGACCAGAAATCAAAGCGTTTCAAAACGGAAATCACCGTCGATGAAGTGAGAAGAACGGTCCGCTTCTTCGGCTCCACAGCTGGCGAGAAAACCTGGCGTGTCTGTATCGTCGACCCGGCAGATGACCTCAACAACAATGCTGCCAATGCGCTCTTGAAAATCCTTGAAGAACCGCCCGTCCGCACGCTCTTCTTTCTGATCTCCCACGCTCCAGGCCGTTTACTGCCGACCATAAGGTCGCGCTGTCGACGACTTGGCTTTTCGCCGCTCGAAAATTCGGCCCTCGGTGAAGCCATTGCGGGTCTTGGCATCGCCGAAGGTGCCGACACGATAGAACAGCTCAGCCAGAGCTGCGATGGGTCTATCCGCAAGGCCGCTGAGCTTCAATCAGATGAAGGTCTGGTGCTCATTCATGCATTTGAGCGCATGCTGGCGCCTCCGTATAATCCCGATTATGAAACGCTAAATGCCTTCGCAGAAACCGTGGCCCAACGCGGCAAAGACGAACGCTTTGATGGTTTTTCCGATCTGGTTCATCGCTATCTCAGCCGCCAATTGCATGAAAGAAGCGGCATTGAAGGCACGAGAGGCGCGGATCTGTATCCACTTGCCCGCGTCTGGGATGAAGCGCGAGAACAGATCCAGCAGACCCGCATTTTCAATCTGGACAAAAAGCAAACCGTTATAGAAGTCATGCGCATGTTGGCAAAAGCATCTCGAGGTGAGCGGTAATTCGCACAAGTTTGCGCTCTGTCCACCGTCATTTGCACAAAAATCCTTGACGATACGCGCCCCTTCGCCCACAAACCTCTTGAAAGAATTCCATGCTCTGATTGCGATCGTTCTTGGTAAAAACATCTGACCCGTCGCAATATGAGCGAAAATCCACTCAACGATAGAAGACAACCATCGGCATGACTGACAAATCTCCGTTTTTCATCTCCACAGCTATCTCTTATCCCAATGGCGCTCCACATATCGGGCACGCCTATGAAATGATGGCAACGGACTCGATGGCACGCTTCAAACGCCTTGATGGATATCCGGTCTTTTTCATCACCGGCACCGATGAGCATGGCCAGAAAATGCAGCAGACGGCCGAAAAATTCGGTATGACGGCAGCCCAGCTGGCTGACCAGAATGCACCCGTCTTCGAAAAAATGGCCAAAGCACTCAACCTGTCCAACGATGATTTCATCCGCACCACGCAGCCGCGCCATTATGAAGCTTCCAAAGCCATCTGGAAGGCTATGGAAGCCAATGGTGATATCTATCTGGATAGCTACGCTGGCTGGTATTCGGTACGCGATGAAGCTTACTATGCTGAAAGCGAAACAGAAGTCCGAGAAGATGGCGTGCGCTACGGTCCTCAAGGCTCTCCGGTTGAATGGACTGAAGAAGAAAGCTACTTCTTCCGCCTGTCTGCTTATGAAGACAAGTTGCTGGCCCTTTACGAGGCTGAGCCCGATTTCATGGGCCCATCCGAGCGCCGCAACGAAGTTATCAGTTTTGTGAAAGGCGGCTTGCGCGATCTTTCCATTTCCCGCACAACCTTTGACTGGGGCATTCCGGTGCCAGGCAATGACAAGCATGTCATGTATGTGTGGGTCGATGCGTTGACCAACTATATCACAGCGCTGGGCTATCCCAATATCGATGCAGACAAGTTTAAGGCTTT
This sequence comes from uncultured Cohaesibacter sp., assembly GCF_963678225.1. NCBI lineage: Bacteria > Pseudomonadati > Pseudomonadota > Alphaproteobacteria > Hyphomicrobiales > Cohaesibacteraceae > Cohaesibacter > uncultured Cohaesibacter sp. The sequence continues at coordinate 211,007 of NZ_OY782763.1, forward strand.
CTGGGGCAACGCGACCCACATCATCGGCAAGGATATCATTCGCTTTCATACAGTTTACTGGCCAGCATTCCTGATGTCTGCAGGCCTTGATATCCCCGGACGCGTCTTTGCTCACGGCTTCCTGTTCAACCGCGGCGAAAAGATGTCCAAATCCGTCGGCAATGTGATCGACCCGTTCGGCCTCATTGAAGAATATGGTCTGGACCAGACTCGCTTCTTCTTCCTACGCGAAGTGCCGTTTGGTCAGGATGGCAACTACAGCCACGAAGCGATCGTCAACCGCACCAATGCTGATCTAGCCAACGACCTTGGCAACCTTGCCAGCCGATCGCTTTCCATGATCGCAAAGAACTGCGACAAGGCTCTGCCCGAGCCGGGCGCATTCAGCAACGAGGATCAGGCAATGCTCGATCAGGCTGACGCCATGCTCGAAAAATGTCGTGAATTCATGGACAAGCAGTTGATTCACAAGGCGCTTGAAACCATATGGGATGTAGTGGGCGAAGCGAACCGCTATTTCGCAAGCCAGGAACCTTGGGCACTGCGCAAGACTGATCCAGCCCGGATGAACACCGTGCTTTACGTTACGGCTGAGATCATTCGTCAGGTCGGCATTCTTGCTCAGCCTTATATTCCGGAATCGGCAGAAAAGCTGCTTGATCTCTTTGCTCTTCCATCTGACAAGCGCGATTTCGCGTCTCTTGGTCCGGTCGGTCGCCTGGCAGCAGGCACCCCGATTGACAAGCCAAGCCCTGTATTCCCGCGCTATGTCGAAAAAACCGAAGAAAACGAGGCATAGACTAAATCATGCTGGTTGATAGCCATTGTCATCTGGATTTTCCTGATTTCAAGGAAGAACTGGACGATGTCGTACGCCGCGCCGAATTGGCTGGCGTCGGGCATATGGTCACCATATGCACACGCATCAAGAAATTCGATGAAATCAAGGCCATCGCCGAGCGCTATGACAATGTCTTCTGTTCCGTCGGCTCCCATCCGCACAATGCGGATGAAGAGTTGGACTATAGTGCCGAAGACATCGCCAAACTAGCCGAGCATCCCAAATGCGTGGCCATCGGCGAAGTCGGTCTTGACTATTTCTATGACAATGCCCCGCGTGAAGCGCAGGCTGAAGGGTTTCGCCGTCATATCAAGGCAGCGCGGATGACTGGGCTACCTTTGTCCATCCATACGCGTGACGCGGAAGACGACACCATCGCCATTCTGAAAGAAGGCATGGAGGAGGGGGCCTTCCCGGCCCTTTTGCATTGCTATTCCTCCAATCGTGAATTGGCCATGCGCTCGCTGGAAATGGGGCTGTATGTCTCCCTCTCCGGCATTCTGACCTTCAAGCGCAGTCAGGAAATCCGCGACACCATCAAAGACGTACCACTGGATAGATTGCTGGTGGAAACCGATGCGCCATATCTTGCGCCAATGCCATATCGCGGCAAACGCAATGAGCCTTCCTATGTGGTCAATACCGCTCAGGTGCTGGCTGACGTAAAGGGCGTGTCGCTGAAAGAAATCACAAAGATCACGACGGACAATTTCTTCCGCCTGTTCAGCAAAGCAACGCGATAAGGCAACAGGTAGCGGGAACCAATGAACAATGACAAAGGACAACGGATTTAAGCTGCGTATTCTGGGCTGCGGATCATCGCCCGGCGTGCCCCGTGTGGGCAACGACTGGGGCAAGTGCGATCCAAACAACCCGAAGAACAGGCGGACCCGTTGTTCAGCGCTCATTGAAAAATGTCAAGACGGACAGGTCACCCGTGCCCTGATTGACTCCGGCCCGGACTTTCGCGAGCAGATGCTGCGTGAACATATCGACTGGGTCGACGGTGTTCTTTATACCCATCCCCATGCAGACCATACCCACGGCATCGACGACCTGCGCGCCTTTGTTTTCAATCGGCGCGAACGGGTCAAGGTCTACGCCAACGAGATGACACTCAAGCGTCTGCAAGAGGGCTTTGGCTATTGTTTCAAGACGCCAGAAGGCAGCAAATATCCTCCGATCCTTGATCCATCCTTGATCGCTCATGGCGACACGGTATGTGTCGATGGACCGGCAGGCACGATTGAGGCGCATCCGTATAATCAGGTTCATGGCGATATCCATTCGCTCGGCTTTCGCATCGGCAATCTGGCTTATTCATCCGACGTCAGTGATCTGGAACCGGACACCATCGCCATGATGCGGGATCTGGACGTCTGGATCGTCGACGCCTTGCGCTATGCACCACATCCAAGTCATTTCTCACTGGATGAGGTTTTGGCATGGTCCGAGCGTCTCAAGCCCAAGATGACCATTCTGACCCATATGCATATCGATATGGATTATGAAACGCTGCGCCGCACGCTGCCAGACAATGTCATCCCAGCCTATGACGGCCTGACCATTTCCTTCTAAAAATCCTCTGCTAGCGCCTTGAAGCATGTATCCCATAAACGCTTGCCAATAAACGAACTAGGCGTGCGCGCTCATAGTCCTGTGTCCATATTACACAATGGGGCATATGACGCGGCATAGGCAAACCATGGTCATGCGATGAGAAGCTGGCGCTTCAAAACTCTCTTTCATCCATAGCCGCACACACCTTTATCGCTCCCTGCGATCGCTCCTGACAGAGAGACGCCGCCGCCACCATTGGCGAACGCCTGTCGCACAGGAACACGCATATGACCGGACAATCTCTGAGCCTCTGCAAAGAAATAGAGATCGATTTTGTCCGAATAGCTTTCATCCCAGGAGCAATAGAGAGCACAAATGCCATTGTGCATCTGTCACTTAAAGGGATGAAAGCAAAGGATTGATTGCTTCAATTTTTACAGATATCATTCTGACTCTAAAGACTCTTTAGACCATAACGTCAAAAATGAGTACGCCCGCCCGGTCGCCACCTAAATAATTTTAGTTCCATAATATAGATTATGCGAATTACAGATATAGGGAAACGGCAGCGTCGTGGATGCCCGCTACGCATCTTCGTTTAAACGGCATTGGCTATGGCCCCTCCCTCAACATGACATAAAATAGCCGCCAGAGCTCAAACGCTGGCGGCCTGTGTGATGACCTTGAACTGTAGCCCAGATTGCCGGCGCTTACTTCTGGCCCCAGGCTTTGCCATTGAGATGGTTTGACGCCTCAAAAGAGTCTGGCAGCTTCAATGTAGGCTCCAGCTTGGCAAGGCGCTCGACGGACACCTGAGCGATGGCATGGGCCAGCCCAAAGCCAATCTTGAAACCACCTGTCGCAACAAAGATGCTTTTCGAGCCCGGCAAGAAGCCAACCATTGGATCGCGCTTTCTCGCCTTGGGACGAATACCTGCCCAACGCTGCATGATTTCGGCCCCTTCCAGCATCGGACACAGATTGAGCGCCTTGGCCCAGATTTCATCGCAGCGATCATCTGTGCTGTGTTCATCGTCCCATTCTTCCTCCGTGGTGCTGCCAATGGCACAGACGCCATCATCATGCGGAACCACATAGACAGTACGATCATACAAAACCGGCAGACCGGGTTTTTGCCCCACTTTTGCAATCAGCGCCTGCCCCTTAACGCCGATACCAAGATCCTCCATGCCTGTCAGTGCCTCGATCATCGGGAAACTCTTATAGCCCGCAGACAGCACCACAAGACCAGCTGAGAGCGTCTCTCCGCTGGCAAGCGTCACCTGAGCGCCATCGCCCAGATCTTTGATGTCGACCACTTCAGCATTCTCCATGACGACGCCACCGCGCTTGATGACAGAGGACCGAGCAGCCTCGCAATAAGCACGTGGATTGGCGCGCGCCGAGAAATTGTCGAACGCATATCCTTCCGGGCACAGCTCAGCATTAAGCCAACCGCCCAGATCATCCTGCGGGAAAACCTTGTGATAATAGCCGGTCTCGGCACCATGCCAGAGCACTTCTGCTTCTTTGGATCGCACCTCATGGCGTTCTCTCAGCGCCTCGGTACCAAGCGGCACGACGCGTCCGCAGCGATCATAACCGATGGAAAGACCAGTTTCTTCTTCAAGTAAAACTTTAACTTCAGAAAGATTCCTTAATGCGTTGAATTGAAACTCTTTTTTCTCATTCCATCTCTCTGACATATGGGGCAAAAGTGCTCCCAGAAGACCATAGCTTGCGCCCTGCCCGATCTCTTGTTTATCGACCAGTGCAACGCTCATGCCTTCGCCCAAACAGGCTCTGGCAATGGAAAGACCAAACACGCCACCGCCGACAACGAGGCAATCATAATGAGTGGATGATGAGGAATTGAGAGGACTTGGCATAGCTCATATTTCTTCTTATGAAAGGAAGCGGCATGATGCCGGACACCACGCTCTAGGCTTCCACAGTTAAGGTTGCCGTACCCTAATCGATCGAACGGAAAATTGATATGGCGAAGCCTCCTGAACTCGTCTGGCTGGACAATTTGACCCCTAAATCCACACGCTTTGACGACACCTACTACACGCGGGAAAACGGCCTTGAAGAAACGCGCTATGTCTTCATAGATGGCAACAGGCTGCCGGAGCGCTGGTGCAAGGGACAGTCCGTCACAATCGGCGAACTCGGTTTTGGAACAGGGCTCAATTTTCTCGCCACCTGGCAAGCGTGGCACGATACGTTGAGCGACAGCACCATGTCGCAAGGAACCGACGCCCCATCACTGACTTACATCTCCTTTGAGAAATATCCTCTCGACCAAGAGAGCCTTGCCAAAGCACTTTCGCCCTGGCCAGATCTCGCTGAGCTCGCTAATAAACTGGTTGAAGAATGGAAGCCAAATAGGGAGGGCTGGCTAAAATTCAACTTTAACTCTGTCGCTCTTCATCTCTATATTGGAGATGCCGCAGATGGGATCAAGACGATCCCCTCTTCCATCGATGCGTGGTTTCTCGATGGTTTCAACCCCAAGACCAATCCCGAACTTTGGTCTGAAACGCTGATGCAATCGGTCTATGATGCGTCCAACCCTGAAGCCACACTCGCCAGCTACACGGCAGCAGGCTGGGTAAGGCGCAACCTTCAATCAGCAGGTTTCTCCATTGCAAAGCGCAAAGGCTTTGGGCATAAACGGGACATGATCACCGGCTCAAGGTGAGTCATTCCATACGCCACAAAAGGCGTCCCACCTCAAATAAGTCTTGAGTTCAAAAATGACAATTCTACCCTCGCGCGACATAGCAACGCTTGTCGAAATCATGGCCCGCCTTCGTGACAAGGAGACTGGTTGCCCCTGGGACATCGAACAGGATTTCGCCTCCATCATCCCTTACACCATCGAAGAAGCATATGAAGTGCAGGACGCTATCGAGCGGAACGACCTCTATGACATGCGTGATGAGTTGGGGGATCTTTTGTTGCAGGTTGTTTTCCACGCGCAGATGGCAAAGGAAATGGAACACCACCCGGCCAGATTCGATTTTGGCGACGTCGTTTTAGCCAGCACCAAGAAAATGATCCGGCGCCACCCGCACGTCTTTGGCGATACAGACGCCCGGGACAAGGGCATGGTCCGCAAGGCATGGGAAGCCATCAAGGCCGAGGAAAAAGCCGAGCGCGCGAGTGAACGGCAGGCGCTGGGCTTGACTGACGAGGACAAAACCTTTCTTTCTGCTGTACCGCGTGGCATGCCAACCATGAAAGCAGCCGTCAAACTACAAAAGCAGGCAAGCAAGGTTGGCTTTGACTGGAACGATCCGTTGCTGGTTCTCGACAAGATTGCCGAAGAAGTGGAAGAAGTGCGCAACGAGCTCATCCTTCATGAAATGGATGAAAAGGCTGTACGCAACGAGATCGGCGATCTGCTTTTCGCCGTTGCCAACCTCGCCCGCCATCTCGATGTAGACCCGGATGAAGCGCTGGCCTATACGAACCAGAAGTTCCGCGATCGCTTCGGCCATATCGAAAACGAGCTTTCCGAGCGCGGTGGCAGTCTGGAAAATGCCAGCCTCGACGAGATGGAAGATCTCTGGCAGGAAGCAAAAAAAGAACGCGATTGAGCCTAGCAAAAAGGCCCCGCCCAACAATGGACGAGGCCTTTTGAATTCCATTCTATTGCAGTATCCGAACCTCACCCGTGCTGGTGATCAGTCGACGTCAAACCGGTTGCGCAACTCTGCTTCCACCTTGTCTTGCGCCCGCACATGCAGATCGATACCCTCTTCACCATCTGTACGGTCCAGAACGTCGCAATGGCGATAGAGCCATGCCAGCCCCTCCCCATCTTCAAAGCCCAGATGCAGTGTAAGAATATTGTCATCCTCGCCGAGCTTGTCTTCAATCTCGGCCAACAGAACATCAGTCCCCTGCCCGGAAACAGCTGAAACGGCCACAGGCTGCAATTGCCCCGTCGCACGCGATGGCTGCTGAGAGGCGGCGCGCTCCATGACTGTTTGCCGTTCTTCCTCGGGCAACAGATCGATCTTGTTCCAGACTTCAATCACCCGCGGATCTTCGTCGATCTCGATACCAAGATCATGCAAAACATTGGCAACATCTTCCGCTTGCGCATTGGTGTCTTCATGCACGATATCGCGCACATGCAATATCACGTCTGCTTCGAGCACTTCTTCGAGCGTCGCGCGGAAGGCTGCGATCAGATGTGTTGGAAGATCGGAAATAAATCCGACCGTATCTGACAGGATAACCGGACGCCCGTGAGGCAGAACCATCGTGCGCAAGGTTGGGTCGAGCGTTGCAAACAACAGATCCTTGGCAAAGATGCCGGACCCGGTCAACAGATTGAACAATGTCGATTTGCCCGCGTTCGTATAGCCAACGAGCGCAACGATCGGATGCGGAACCTTCTGGCGATTGGATCGATGCAGCCCGCGCGTCCGGCGCACTTGCTCAAGATCCTTCTCCAGACGATTGATTTTTTCTTGAAGGGCTCTTCGGTCGGCCTCGATCTGCGTTTCACCAGGACCGCCCATAAAACCGATACCGCCGCGCTGTCTTTCAAGGTGGGTCCAGCTACGAACCAACCGGCCTTTTTGATAATTGAGATGCGCAAGTTCGACCTGCAGCCGACCTTCCTTGGTCTGGGCGCGGCGTCCGAAAATTTCCAGAATGAGCCCGGTTCTATCCAGAACCTTGGTATCCCATTCCTTTTCAAGGTTGCGCTGCTGAATAGGAGAAAGCGGATGATCGATGATAATCAGATCAACCTTCTCTCTATCAATAATATCCCAGATATCTTCCAGCTTCCCCTTCCCGATCAGGGTCGAGGGGCGAATGGCATTGAGCGGCACGCGCAATACATCGACAACATCCAGCTCGATGGCAGCAGCAAGCCCTGCCGCCTCTTCCAGACGAGACTCATCCGTCCGGCGGATAATACGCCCTTCGGAAGCAGCCTTATTCTGTAAATGTTGCGATAGAATGGGAACCAGAACGAGAGTACGCGTTGCCACGGCACCACGCTCAATCATCTTGCGCGAACCTTTACGCTCGTCCTGCCCTTCGAATTCACCTGAATCTGACAATCAGCCTTCAGCCTTTTCGCCAGTCTCACCGCCTTCAAACAGGCTCAGCGGCCCATTCGGCATAATCGTCGAGATGGCATGCTTGTAAACCAGCTGAGAATGACCATCACGGCGCAGAAGTACGCAGAAATTATCAAACCAGGTTACAACGCCTTGCAGCTTGACCCCGTTGACCAGAAAAATGGTCAAAGGTGTCTTTGTTTTTCTGACATGATTGAGAAAGGTATCTTGGAGGTTCTGGGCTCGTTCTGCCATGTGTCCTGCCTTATTTTCTTTTAATTCAACACTCGGTCTTATTCCAACCTAGTTTGAACCATCACTATGACGTAGTCCGTAAGATTAAACCAGTCTGAGCATAACTCTTTTATTTAAGCAATGCCGCAAAGTCTGGATTGTCCACACATCTTGGGGGAAAATGATGAATGATTGCTAGACTGTCCCCCACAAACCGCCTTAACAACCGCGCCATTCAAACTCGAGAGTATCAAACGATAACGATTCTCAAGCCCTCAGTTTAAACAAAACCACCTGCTTGCCAAGTCGCAATCGCAACCAATTCATGCATTCCTACCAGAAACCAACCATTGTATTGCGTAATAAAGCACTATCTGTACCAGAATTTGAAATTTAACGCCCCCAGCAGCACAACGATTTCCATCCGCCCGATAAGCATCGTCCCTGCGAGAGCATATTTGACCAAAGGCGTCATTTCATAGTAGCGCGGCCAATCTGCGGCTTGCGCCCAACTCGTACTATAGAGCGGCCCGATATTGGCAAAACTCGAAATTGTGGCGATGAGGCCACCTTCAAGGTAGCCAGTGTTGGTCGCAACGACGCCTGAGACTATGGCAATCAGAATGATAGAGAGCAGAAGCGACGTCCAAACGCCATTCATGAACTGAATTGTCGGTTTGGCATGACCGATCCAGCCCTTGCGGATCTTGTTGGGGTGGAAAAGCCGGCTCACTTCGCTGACGAGCTGCATGAAGAGCGCAAACATGCGGTAGATTTTTAGCCCTCCTGCCGTGGAGAAGGACGTCGCGCCCATCATGGCAAGACTGATGACCAGCAGGCCTGGAAAGACAGTGACGTCCGCATGGCGCAACTCAAACCCTGTCGTCGATATCAACGATATGGCGGCGAAGAAGCCCTGCCGCAAGGCCGCCCCCGGAGCCAGAACGCTAGCGCCACCGGCCAATTGGAACAAGGTGATGGAATAGACAAGCCCGGCGCCAAACATCAGAATGAAGAGAATATAGCTTTCCCTATGTTCGACCAGAAAGCGTAGCTTGTTCCGCACAGCCATGCGATGCCACACAATACTTGAGGCCCCAGCGATCATCCCCATTGCGATAATGAACTCGGCCATTCGGTTGTTATAATGCTCACCGATAGCCCCATCCACGGGCAAAAAGCCTCCCGTTGAAATGGTCGAAAAAGCAATACAGGTGGAATCAAAAGGCGGTATCCCCGCCACGACCAGCAGAACCACAAGCGTAAGTGTTACGAGACCATACGCACTGCCGACTTGCCTTAACACGTTGAATGTCCAACCAATTTCATCGCCAAGGCTCTGCTCCATGAATTTACTGTAGGTATCGCGGATCACGCCTACGCCGCTTGGAGCCAAAATGAGAAGAAAGCTCAACAAGGTGAGGAACCCGCCAAACCATTGCAGAATGGCCCGCCAGAAAATAATCGCTTTCGGCACGCTCTCCAGCGTTTGCAATATGGTTGCACCCGTCGTGCTGATGCCCGATGCCGCCTCGAAGAAGGCATCAACCCATTCCATTTGTCCAGTCAGAACGAAGGGAAAGGCGCCAGCAACAGGCAGCCCCAACCAGGCAAGAACACAGAGAAGAAAGGTCTGCTGATTGAGCATCTCCCTTTCCTGCCCACGCAGAGCAAAATAGACCCCGCCCGAGAGAAAGCCCGTTAATCCCGATGTCAGCAAGAAGCCTTCCGCCAGTTCCGTATCACCAGCACTCAGCGCGACCAGCGCAGTGGGCAGCATTAGCCCACCGAGCGCACCAAGCAAAATGGAAAGGTAATAGAGAATAGCGGTCATCCGCGCACAGCCTCAATCAGAACTCAGAAAAATTCAAAGCTGACGCGGAACAGCAGTTCCACCTGTTTCACTCTGTCGGCCAGCGCGAAGAGGATGACCCTGTCACCAGCCTGAATGGTGGTATCGCCATCCGGCATCAAAACCGCATTGCGCCGGAAAATGGCTCCCACGCGCACACCATCTGGAAATTCGACGCTTCGCAACGGGCGCCCGACCAACGGAGATGTCTCAAGCGCTTCAGCCTCGATGCCCTCGGCCGCACCGTCTTCAACCGCATGCACCCCGCGAATACGGCCGCGGCGCACATGCTGCAGGATCTTTGAAATGGTCACCGAGCGCGGATTGACGTTTGAATCGATACCCAAATCATGCACCAGGTCGGAATAGTGGGAATCGTTGAGCAAGGCCATGGTGCGCGCGCAGCCCAGTCGTTTGGCCATGGCGCAGCTAAGGATGTTGACCTGATCGTTATTCGTTAGCGCGATCATCGTATCCGCTTCGCGAATATCCGCTTCTTTCAGGATATCCTGATCAAGCGCGCTTCCTTGCAACACGATTGTATCTTCGAAATCGTTGGCAATCTTGATCGCACGATCCCGGTCAAATTCAATGACCTTGGCGCGGGTGCGCTTCCTACGCTGCTCGATGGCCAGTGCCACATAGCGCCCGATATTGCCGCCGCCTGCGATTACAACCTTGTTGGCCTGATCTTCATCATGACCAAAGATGCTCAGCGTGCGCCAGACCTGCTCACGCGCCACAACCACATAAGCCAAATCTCCAGCCTGCAAATGATCCTCGGCATGAGGCACATAAAGCTGACCATCGCGCCGGATGCCAACCACCACCGCTTTAAGGTCAGGGAAAAGCTCGGTCAGCTGACGCAACGGCGTATCAACAACAGGGCATTCTTCTTCGCAGTCAATCGCGATCATCAGCACTTCGCCATCAGCGAACCGTACAGTATCTTCCGCCCCGGGCATCGCCATGCGTGACAGCACCATTTCCCCGACTTCCACTTCGGGGGAAATGATCACGTCAATCGGCAGATGCTCCCGCGAGAACAAGTCCGCATAATGCTTTTCAAGATAGGATTGTGCACGCACACGCGCCACCTTGGTGGGAACATTAAAGATGGAGTGCGCCACCTGACAGGCAACCATGTTGACTTCATCATAAAGCGTGACCGCAATGATCATGTCGGCTTCTTTGGCCCCAGCCCGCGCCAGAATATCAGGATGAGCCCCATGGCCAACATAGCCACGTACATCCAGAGTATCCCGAATGGCCGCAACCAAGCGCGGAGAACTATCAATCACCGTAACGTCATTCTGTTCCGATGACAGATGCTTGGCGATGCCGTAGCCGACCTGTCCTGCGCCGCAAATCACCACTTTCATAACTGACCGCTTTCATTTATCGCCAGACCAACGCTTGCGGCCGGAAAAGGCGAATTGAACTCGATGTCTCAAGGTGCCTAACCTAGAAGGGCCGGTTCCATGAGAAATGTCATCCGGGCTTTATTGCATATTTTCACACCAAGCCCAATGAAAGAAACGCATAGCTCTCTTCATATAAGAAGGCAATAGGCGCAAACAGAGCCAAATCACGCCCTGTTTGGCCAGGTTCAGACCACCCCGAGGCTCTTGAGTTTGCGATGCAACGCGGACCGTTCCATACCGACAAATTCGGCTGTGCGCGAGACATTTCCGCCAAATCGCGCGATCTGTGCCTTGAGATATTCGCGCTCAAACACCTCTCGCGCCTTCTTGAGCGGCAGGGACATGATCTGCTCGCCAGCTTCCCCGCCTCCGGGAATGCTCGGCACAGTTTCCCCCACCTCATTGGGCAGAAGGTCTGCTGTAATCACCGCATTCTCGTCCCCTTTGGTCAGAATCAGCAGCCGTTCGATATTGTTTCGCAATTGCCGGATATTCCCCGGCCAGTTATGCGCCTGCAAAATAGCCATCGCATCTTCGCCGATCTTGCGCGCAGGCAAGCCTGCAGTCGAGGAAAGCTGCTCCATGAAATGCAGCACAAGTTCGGGGATGTCTTCGCGTCGCTCTGCCAGAGGCGGCACGGCAAGAGGCACCACACTCAGACGATGGAAAAGATCTTCACGGAACACGCCTTCTGAAATAAGCCCTTCCATGTTACGCGACGTAGAAGAGATCACACGCACATCCACCTGAACCGGCTTGCTGCCCCCCACACGGATGAATTTGCCGGTGGTCAAAACCCGCGTCAGCTTGCTTTGCAGCTCATGAGGCAGATCGGAAATCTCCTCCAGATAAAGCGTGCCGCCGTGAGCCTCTTCCAAAGCCCCAACCTTGCGCTGGGTCGTGCCATCGGCCTCGGTGCCAAAAAGCTGAAATTCGAGATCATCCATAGCAAATTGTATGGAAGAAAAGATCACAAAGGGCGCTTCCGATCGAGGGGACTGCTGATGAATGCAACGGGCAACCAGCTCCTTTCCCGAACCGGATTGGCCCGAGATCAACACGCGACTATTGGTCGGACCGACGCGCTGGATCATCTGGCGCAAATTGTTCATCGGACTGGACGAGCCGACGAGCTTTGTCTCCCCACCGCTGCGCGACTGAAGATCCTTGACCTTGCGCTTCAGGCTGGAGGCTTCCAGTGCCCGTTCGGCAACCAGAATAAGACGGTCGGCCTTGAAGGGCTTTTCAATAAAGTCATATGCCCCGCGTTTAATGGCAGCCACTGCTGTTTCGACGCCACCATGACCGGAAATCATGACGACCGGCAATTCGGGATGCTTTTGCTTGATGACCGCCAACAATGCGAGCCCATCAAGGCGAGAGCCCTGCAGCCAGATATCAAGAAAGATAAGGGATGGTCGCCGCTGCTCGATCAGCTCCAGCGCCTCATCGCTGTGCGACGCCATACGCGTGTCATAGCCTTCATCTTCCAGAAGCCCTGCAACAAGCTCACGAATATCGACTTCGTCGTCGACTACGAGGATATCAGCCGCCATCTTCAGACCTCCGTTTCACTATTTGATTGATCGGTCAGAGCCAAACCGGAATTGTGATTCTGTTCGGCCTTCCCATCGCCTTCCCCGGACGTATCTTGTTCTACCCCCTCTTTGGGAAGGCGTATTTCGATGCATGCGCCCTGCTCGAATTCAGACACTTCGCTGGCATCCCGCAGTTGAATGCCGCCGCCATGCTCACGCAAAATCTTACGAACAATAGCGAGCCCCAAACCACTGCCCTTTTCTCGGGTTGTCATATAGGGTTCAAGCAGACGCTGCCGGTTATTGGCCGGAAAACCGATGCCATTGTCTATAATCCGGACGCAATAATTCACGCCCTCTTCTTCCGCTCTGACGATCACCTGCCCGTCAATATCCTGCCGATCGTCCCGCCCGGCAATCGCTTCAGTGGCATTCTTGATGATATTGGCCATTGCCTGAGAAATAAGCCGATGATCAAAGGAAACCGGCATCTTTTCCGGGATATCGGTGTCGAATTTAATGTCATGGTTGGCCACCTCTATCAGGAAGACTGATTCCTTGATGATCTCCGAAAGGTCCCCATGTTCGAACACCGGTTTAGGCATACGGGCAAAGGAGGAGAACTCATCGACCATGCGACCGATATCGCCCACCTGCCGGACAATAGTGTTGACACATTGTTCGAAGACCTTCTGGTCATCTTCGGCGATTTTCTTGCCATACCGTCTGCGCAATCGTTCTGCAGAAAGCTGAATAGGCGTCAGCGGATTCTTGATTTCATGGGCAATACGGCGGGCCACATCAGCCCACGCGGCCGAGCGCTGCGCGCTAACCAGTTCGGTGATATCATCCAAGGTGACGACGTAAGAGTGGCTTTCGTCCTCATTGCTGCGTTCGAGGGTTACACGCACACGCAAAGCATATTCAATACCATTGCGCACCAGCGTAATCTGGCCTTCCTTGTGCGCCTCAGTCAGATTATCAGCTTCGTCCACCAGCGATGCGATTTCTGGCAATACATTATCAAGATCTTCACCCAGCAGATCCTTTTCTCTGAGACCAAGAATCTTCAAGACGGACGGGTTGGCAAGCGTAATCTCTCCGGTCTCATCAACACCGATTACCCCGGCGCTGACCCCCTGCAACATCGCCTCAGTAAAGCGCCGTCTGGCATCAATGGCATCGCGCGCAAGAATGAGTTCGTCCCGCTGGGATCGCAACTCGGTTGTCATCGTGTTGAAAGTTTCATTCAGATTGCCAAAATCAGACGAACCCTTGTCCACCGGCAGGCGCACATAAAGATCCCCATGCCGAACACGCTCCGCCGCACCGATCAGCCGCCGAATGGGCGCGACCAATCGGTTGGAAAACCCGATAGCAAACCAAGTTGTCGAGAGCAGCACAATCAACCCAGCGCCCGTGTAGAGCATAGCAAAGGCCGCCTGAATATTGGATCGACTATCAAAGAAAGCTCGATATTCCTGCGCATTCTCCGAGGTCATCCGCAGGAAGTTAGACACAACAGGGTCAATTACACGCAAGACAAACAGATAGGCGTCGTTGAATTCCTCAAGCCGCGAAATACCGGCCACAAGGTTCGAGTCGCCCAACGCAATAAAGACAGGCTGACTGTGGGCCTGCTCCAGCAACTCCGGCCCGGGCATCTTGGGCACAGGCTGATCAAGTCTGCTAGGCGAGGCCATCAACTGTTCGCCAGATCCGCTGACCACAAAGGCCGCAGGAATGCCGCGAATGCGTGTCTGGCGCGAGAAGATGGCACGAAAGCGATCAGAATCGAGCAGGAAATATGGCTCGGCCTCATTCAGCGCCTGTGAAATACCCAGCAGTTCATTGCGCAATACGCGGGCATGTTCCTTGGTATAAGCGGAGGCCACCGTTTGCGAGCTATTGATAATCGCCTGCGTTCTAGAGGAAAACCAGCGATCGAGACCACGGTCCAGTGTAATGCTTGCAAAGATCGCAACAAGGATTGTTGGAACCGTTGCCACCAGAGCGAAAAGCCCCATGACGCGAATATGCAAACGGGCGCCAGCCCGTCCTTTTTTGCGCGCGCGCAATACCGCGCAGGCTTCCAGGAAGATGATCAGCGCTAGCATGAACAACAATACGCCGTTCACGATCATTGCTATCCGAATGACATCGTCGGTCGGTTCGATCGATGTCAGTCCCAACAGGATGACGAAGGACGTCACTCCTGAAACGACCGAAAGCACAACGCTAATCAGTCCGAGATAACGCAATCGGCTTCTTTTTTCTGGTTTCTCAGGGCCATATTTGGCCGCAGCTTCCTTGCCCCCGAGTTGATCAAGGCCGGTCGTCCGTTTGACGGACGCTTCAGACTCCGAAAGATATGACACGCGCAACAAATCCTAGCAAAAAGAGCTATCCCAATAGAGGGAATCGCCCCTTCTATTCAATGCAATTGTTGCCTAAATGTGACAGGTCTTTCAGAAACTGTCCATGCCAAACGGCACCTCTGTGTCTAAAAAGCCACAGAGGTGCCATAAACGGCGGAATTCCGGTAGTCAAGCACCTCTGACCACCTGAATATCAAGATCCTTGATCTTTTTGCGCAGAGTGTTCCGGTTGAGCCCGAGCAACTCTGCTGTCTTGATCTGATTGCCCTTGGTGGCTGCAAGGGAAGCGCAAATCAGCGGATATTCGATTTCTCTGAGCAACCGGTGATAGAGCCCCGGAGGCGGCAGGCTGTCGCCAAACTCCTTGAATAGCTGTTCAAGATAGGACTCCATAGCCCCGGCCAGATTCTGAACCTTCTGCTCAGGCTGCACATCCGTCGTCAGACTGATCTGATTGAGCTCATTCTCAATCTGATTGGCCGTGATCGTATCCTGCGGATAGAGCGCAGCGAGACGACGCACGAGGTTTTCCAACTCACGCACGTTGCCCGGCCAGCGATAGCGCAGCATCACATCCAGAGCATCTGGCTGGATCTGTTTCACCGGCAAGCCTTCACGCTCACCAAGCGCAAAAAAGTGACGCACCAGATCCTTGATGTCTTCGGCACGCTCCCTCAACGGAGGAAGACGCATCGGCACGACATTAAGCCGGAAGAACAAATCTTCGCGGAAGAGGCCCTGATGGATGAGAGACTGCAAGTCCTTATTGGTCGCCGCGACGATACGTACGTTCGTCTTGATCGGCGTACGTCCACCAACAGTGGTATATTCCCCCTGCTGCAAAACACGCAGCAAACGCGTCTGCGCCTCCATCGGCATATCACCGATTTCGTCGAGGAACAGCGTGCCGCCTTCGGCCATTTCAAACTTGCCTGCCGAGCGCCCATGCGCACCGGTGAAGGAGCCCTTCTCGTGGCCGAACAGTTCGGATTCAATTAGATCTTTCGGGATGGCCGCCATATTGATGGCGACAAACGGGCCCTTGCGGCGCTTGCCATAATCATGCAAAGCCCGCGCTACGAGTTCCTTGCCGGTACCGCTCTCGCCCGTAATCATGACCGTGAGGTCATTCTGCATCAGACGCGCCAACATGCGGTAGATATCCTGCATGGCGGCAGACCGACCGATCAGCGGAATATCCGTTCCGTCATCATCCGAAGGCTGAAGACTAGGTCTTGGCTCGGAAAGAGCACGACCGGCAATATTGATCAGCTCCTTGAGGTCAAAGGGCTTTGGCAGATACTCATAGGCGCCCCGTTCAGATGCCTTGATCGCCGTCATGAAAGTATTTTGCGCACTCATGACGATGACCGGCAAATGAGGCCGAGCCTTCTTGATACGCGGTAGAACATCAAAAATATTCTCGTCCGGCATCACGACGTCGGTAATGACCAGATCGCCTTCCCCTTGCGAAATCCAACTCCACAAGGTGGTGGCGTTCGAAGTCAGACGCACGGTGTATCCGGCACGAGACAGCGCCTGATTCAGCACCGTACGAATGGCGGTATCATCATCTGCAAGCAGGATTGTCCCTTTTGGCATAGTGGTCCGAACTCCTATATCTGATCCGAAGTGCTGGTGGGCAGCATCACCCGGAAAATGGTCTGGCGACCAGACCCGTCAAACTCAATGACGCCGCCATGGTCCCCGATAATTTTGGCAACCAGCGCGAGCCCGAGGCCGGACCCGTTGGTTTTAGACGTCACGAACGGATCAAACAGACAATCCTCAAGTTCCTTGGGAATGCCCGGTCCGTTGTCTTTTACGCAAATTTCAAGAGGCAGTGAGGTTTTCTCGCTCGAACCGGCCACCTGAATACGGATGCCTGGCCGGAACGCTGTCGTCAAAACGATCTCAGGGTCGGGCACCTCAATAACAGCCTCAGACGCATTCTTGACCAGGTTCAGGAACACCTGAACCAATTGGTCCTGATTGGCAAAAACATGCGGCAAGGAGGGGTCATACTCTTCGAGGATGCGAATCCGATCGCCAAACTCAGCCTGTGCCAGCTGTTTGACCCGATCCAGCACCACATGGATATTAACGGCCTCACGCTCTACCGGCCGCTGATCAGAGAAGACTTCCATCCGGTCAATCAACCTGACGATCCGGTCAGTTTCCTGCGTGATCAACTGCGTAAGCGCGCGATCTTCATCCGAGACGGAGCTTTCCAGCAACTGAGCGGCCCCCCGAATACCCGAGAGCGGATTCTTCACTTCATGCCCAAGCATGGAAGCCAGCCCTGTCACCGAACGAGCCGCATCGCGATGGGTCAATTGACGGTCCATCTTGTCAGCTATGGAGCGCTCTTGCAGCATTACGGTCACGAACCCGGTCATGTCAGGTACTGGCGCGGCGTAAACATCAACGACCTTCTCGACCCCAATACGCGGGTTGGAAATATCAATACGATATTCATTCACCGGCGCAAGCCGATCTCTTGCCTGATCGACAAGGGCCAGAACCGGACTGCCAAAGGGCAACAATTCAGCAAGCTTCTGCTTGCGCAAATGAGACGCGCTTGACTGGAAGAAGAACTGCGCCATATCATTTGCCGCAGCAACGAACCCCTCCTCATCGACCATCACGACCGGATGCGGCAAGGAACTCATCATTGCCTGATAGGGGTTGCTCGCCAAGCTGCCACCTTTTTTGCTTTCAATCATGCTACGTGCCTCTCCGCAGCAACGCTGAAAAACTCGCGCAGCGCAATGCGCACAGTCTCTGGGTCTTCTGCGGTTAAAATTACTTTTCTAAGATTTGATAGTTCGGATGAATTGGAAACGGATGCCTGCAAAACCCCATCCATATACCAGCCAAGATGCTTGCGAGCGCATCTAACCCCGACAATATCGGGATAATAGTCGATCATGGCGTCATAATGCTCAAGTACGAGTGCCAGCAGATCCGCCCCGGCGGGTTCGTCCAGATACGCCCCCGCTGCAAAATAATGCGCTATGAACCCTGGTAACCATGGGCGACCATAAGCACCGCGACCGATCATGACCCCATCCGCGCCCGATTGTTCAAGGCAGGTGACAGCATCATCTTCACTCAATACATCACCATTGGCAATCAGCGGCACAGACACGACATCAGCAACCACCTTAATAGCCCGCCAATCCGCGTTGCCTTTGTAAAACTGATTGCGCGTGCGCCCATGCACGGTCACCATGGAAACACCGCTTTCCTCAGCCCGCCTGGCCAGTTCAGCTGCATTGTGACTGTCATCATCCCAGCCCAGCCGCATCTTGACGGTAACCGGTACAGAGACGGCGCCAACCACCGCGTCAATCAAATGCAAGGCCTGATCTAGATCACGCATCAAAGCAGAACCGGAATAACCGGAAATGACCTTCTTGGCTGGACAGCCCATATTGATATCGATGAGCGCCGCCCCAGCCCCCTCAGACAGACGCGCAGCTTCGGCCATCCATTCGGCCTGATTACCCGCGAGCTGTACAGCATGCACATCCACACCCTGCCCTTCGGCCCTCAGGCGCATTTCTTCCTTACCAACAGCAAAGGCCTTGCTGGCCACCATCTCGGAAATAACGAGCCCTGCTCCGAACCGTTTGGCGAGCATGCGGAAAGGCAGATCCGTTATCCCCGACATTGGCGCAAGAAACACGCCGTTCGGCAACGAAACGGACCCTACAGTCAAGCTGTTTCCAGCCTTATGAAATGGAAGCGATGGCATAAAGAGATCAGCTTTCAAAACTCACAACAGTAGACAGTATATCTGTGCCTAATAAATGTGCAAGCAAATTCGCTGATCAATTTTTGATCATTAACACCCTAAGTGAACAAGCAACCCAAAGATCACTTGACCGCAGCTTCTTTTTCATGAAAAGCCTTACAGCGAACGGGCGCAAATCCATTATTGCAACAATCCATCGGGCATTGCAAAAAGAAACAAGCGCATGCGCCCGATATCACCCGAGTTTTCTCGCTTTTGGCGAATCAAAGCACTGCACGCACGTGACCGATCAGGAAACCAAGACAAATGACATGCGCCGCCATAATCGTTGCCGCAGGATCAGGCAGTCGCGCAAGACGCGCATCCGACACCGTCGCCAAACAATATCTCGAAATTGGTGGCAAAGCGGTTCTGCTCAGAACACTGGAACAATTTCTCGCCAACGAAAAGGTTGATCGAATTCAGGTCGTCATCGGCCCGCAAGACAACGATCAATACAATGAAGCGATCGCACCAACCTTGACCGGTCAGTTGGCCGGACAGGCCAAAGCCAAGCTGCTCCCCCCCGTTCACGGCGGCGACACCCGTCAGATTTCAGTCCTAAATGGCCTTAAGGCAATCGAGGCGGAGCATCCAAAGCACGTTCTGATCCACGATGCAGCCCGCCCCTTCATCACCGACACCATTCTGGCGCGCTGTTTTGAAAGCCTCAAAGATCACAAAGCCTGCCTCGTCGCCACTCCCGTTACGGATACTATCAAGAAAGTCGATGCCAAAGGTGCGATTCTGGAAACCGTTGATCGCAGCACGCTCTGGTCTGCACAAACGCCACAAGCCTTTGATTATGCCTTTATCCTGAACGCACATAAAAAGGCTTTCGCCCAAACGCTCCACGCATTCACCGACGATGCCTCAGTAGCAGAATGGGTTGGCGAGCCCGTCCATATTGTCGAAGGCAGCCCCTCCAATCGTAAGCTAACCAGTCAGGAAGATCTCACCATGGCTGAAACCATGATCAATCCAACAGGCCCGCGCCCGCTGACAGACATCAGAGTTGGCACCGGCTATGATGTTCATGCCTTTGATGAAGGAGATGCGGTTATCATCGGTGGCGTCCCCATTCCCCATACGCACAAGCTCAAAGGACATTCCGACGCCGACGTGGGACTGCACGCCATTACAGACGCAATACTTGGTGCCATCGCCGACGGCGACATAGGCACACATTTTCCGCCCTCTGATCCGCAATGGAAAGGAGCCGCCTCGGATTTATTCTTGAAAGACGCCGTGCGGCGCGTAGAAGAGCGCGGCGGAAAGCTTTCCTGCATCGACATGACCATCATCTGCGAAGCCCCCAAAATCGGGCCGCACAGGCCGGACATGCGCGCAGCAATCGCCCAAATCTGCCAGATTTCCGTTGATCGCGTCAGCGTCAAGGCAACCACATCCGAGCGCCTGGGCTTTACGGGTCGCAAAGAAGGCATTGCTGCACTTGCTACCGCCACGGTACGCTTGCCTGAAAAAGAAGACTGATTGTCACACTGACGAACCGCCCATCAAACTGGCACAATTGAAGATCCGGGCAAGAGCACGCCTTGGCGACAGCCCCTGAATGCCCTTCTTCAGGAAAGGATCAAACATGTATGTGACCATGGACACGATTGAACTGGCCAATCAGGTTTTGGAAATCGCTAGAGAACATAACTACAAGCTGGCCACAGCAGAATCCTGCACCTCCGGGATGATTAGCGCGACCCTGACCGAAATTCCTGGCGCATCGGTTTCCTTTGACCGCGGCTTTGCCACCTATTCCAACGAAGCAAAATCAGAAGTCCTCGGCGTACCATCCGAAATGATTGCAGACTTTGGCGCCGTGAGCGAGGAAGTGGCCCGCGCCATGGCTGACGGCGCTCTTGCGCACTCTAACGCAGACTTCGCTGTATCCGTCACCGGCATCGCCGGCCCCGGAGGAGGCACACAAGAAAAGCCCGTAGGTTTGGTTCATTTTGCCGTATCGTCCAAACAATACACTCAAAGCCACAGCAAGAAAATCTTCGCCGCGATGGATCGCGAGAATGTTCGCGCAGCAACGGTCGAACACGCCATGATCATGCTAATCGAAGCCATGACACAGAAACATTTCATTTCAACTGAATAGATTTTATTTCATTTACAACAAAACAAAAGCCACCCTCTCTTGAGGGCAGCTTTCATTACAATTCTCGTTTTGCCTTTCACGAAAGAGCAAGTTATCTAGCTGAGATATGGAACAGGATCGACCGGATCACCCTTGATGCGCAGCTCAAAGTGCAACTGAGGAGCTCTCACATTGCCCGACATTCCGGCTTCAGCAATAATCTGCCCACGCCGAACAATCTGCCCCTTACTGACGAGCAACTTGTTGTTATGCGCATAGGCGGTAACCCATCCATTGGGATGGCGAACAAGAATGAAATTGCCATACATCTTCAGGTCATCGCCTGCATAGATGACGGTCCCGTTATCTGCCGCGCGGATGGAAGCCCCTTCCGGCACAGAGAGGTTAATCCCCTCATTGCGAACACCAGCATTCTCACCACCAAATCCGGAAATGATACGCCCACGAACAGGCCAACGGAATTTCGCAGCAGACGCTGTGTCGTCAGACTGATTGGAGACAGGCGTTACCGGAGCTGCATTGACTTGTGAAGGCGCAGGACTGGAAGCCTCATCTGGCAACCCAACAGCATTTTTCAAAGACGCAACGCGCTGGCTCTTCGGCTGGCTTGAAGAGGAAGAACGGGCACTTGATGCCATTTCACGCACCCAGCGGGGCTTTACCTTGGGAACCGCAGCAATCACCGGTGTTGGCGTTTGGCGGCTGGCCGTTTGCAAGGATGTGTCACCGGCATTGCGATTGATCGATGCCGTAGTGGTATAATCAATCGCAGGCTGCTGATTTCTCTGCGGAATATGCAGACGCTGCCCCATCCTCAGAGGTGCGCTAACCGACATATTGTTGGCCTGAGCAAGGTCACGCGTTGATACACCATAACGGCTTGCAATGCCGCTCAAGGTCTCGCCAGGATTGACCATGTGACGATTCTGGGCATTTGCATTCTGCTGAAGTTGCACAACTTCACGCCCATAAGCGGACTGACCGCGCAAACGCAGAGGATTGCCCTTTGGTACGCGCATCACATAGGGCATCTGAGCAGAGCCAGAGCTGATCGACGCAAGCTGCATTGGCTGAGACGATTGGGAATTGCTCTTCTGCTGAACAGGCTGCTGCGGCCGTTGCGTCTGAGCAGCATAACTTCTGTAGCCCTGCTGTTGGAACACAGGGATCAAAACTTGCTGCCCCGGCACCACATAATTGCGCCCATTTATATCAGCAATGGCTTTTTCCGGCACACCGTAGCGACGCGAAAGCGACTGCATATCTTCGCCCTGATCAACTGTCACCATCGTGCCGCCTACGCTTGTCCATTGACCACTCGTTCGGGCTTGGTTCTGCGTCGACGCAGAAGGCGCAGACATGGCACGCACTTGATCTGAATAGCTATTACCAACTTGTCCGCCTGCCGGAATCGGGTTCGGCGGCGTAATCGAAGCCGTTGAGGTATAGTCTATCCCTTTAGACTTTGGCGCATTCTTCGGCAAGGAGAAGATTTTGGCCAGACTGAAACGAGATTGCTGTGTTTCCGGCTGCGGTGCAGCCGAAGAGGACGCAGTCGGGACAGAAACAGGCACACTCTGATACCGATTGTTCGGTGCAGGATTATAGGAAGCGACCTGAGACTTCGGGCGCGGCGCTGCGTGCGGCAAGCTATCAAAGCGCGACACGACGACCGGCGGCCCATTCAGAACAGCCGCATTGGAGGAAGGCGTCCTTGAGGAATAGCCTCCAGAATTGGAAGAACTGGCCACATCAACATAAGCAGGACCGGCAGACGCTTGACGATTCCCCGAAGGCATCGGCGGCATGGGCTGCGACGGATATGACTGATAGGTATTTGATGCAGAGCGATTAATAGACCCGGTTGTCAAAGCGACAGGGGCTGCCTGTTGGGACACAGGCACGGACTGGCTGACAGAAGAAGCCTGTGCAACGGGTGCAGGAGACGCCGGCGCCGAATAGACCGGTGCGTTGTAAGAGGGCGGCTTTGTGACATTTGCCTGATAGGCAGGATCACGATAAATTGGCTGCGTGCTACGGCTTCCCACAGGCACAGCAGCAGGCATAGGCTGATTAACCGGTGCCACACTGGGTTGAGAACGAACCGAGCTGGTAAAAATCTCATTCTGATTGGAAGTATACCCTGAGCCAGGAGTTCCAAAACGTTCAACTTCACCGCTGCAGGCTGCAAGGGTGGCAGCCATCGCCAGCAATGAGGTCGTCGACAGAAGCTTACGCAATACTAAATAGTCCATACCAACACCGGTTCTACGCACAACACCCTACAAGTTGATACCAATTTAATCCAACTATCCTTTCCAAACCTTTAAAACAGGCATTAAAATGGGCATCGAAACCACTACCCTGTGTTTACTTTCCCAATTGAGCAAATGAATACAAAAAAAGGCCGCAACGCGCTCGCGTTACAGCCTTCTGATGAGAAAAATCCATCCCCTCTCTGACATTAAGAGGCTGGTACTTATAGGGGAATTCCCCCCTATGCCTTCATCATTTTATCGAGTGTACTATTGTCCGTCATGTCCAGATGCAGCGGCGTAACCGAGATTTTCTTATGCATCACAGCGTGTAGGTCCGTTCCTTCGGCCGGGTCGGACTTGCGATCCTCAAAACCAAGCCAGAAATAGGAAAGCCCACGCGTATCAACACGCGGAACCACACTCAAATGCGCCTGATCGCGCTTACCCTGACGGGTATAGACGACCTCTTCCACTTCACTTGCAGGGCATGCAGGAAAGTTCACGTTGAGCAGGGTCTGTCTTGGCAACTCATGATCGAGCAGGTCCTTGACAACTCGAGCACCATGCTCTTCGGCAGCACTCCAGTCAAATGGCTCGCAGCTCTCCCAACTATAGGACTGACTAAGAGCAATGGACCGAATCCCGAGCACAACGCCTTCCATTGCACCGGCGACCGTGCCGGAATAGGTCACGTCTTCAGCCATATTCTGCCCGCGGTTGACACCAGACAACACAAGATCGGGGCGCCCGTCCAGAATATGATCAACCCCCATGATGACACAGTCTGTTGGGGTACCATGAACGGCAAACTTCTTGTCACCCAACTTGCGCATCCGAAGCGGATCATGCAGCGTAAGAGAATGCGCCATGCCGGATTGTTCGGTCTCCGGCGCAACAATCCAGACATCATCTGAGAGCGCACGCGCGATCTTCTCGAGCACCACAAGACCGGGTGCGTTAATACCATCGTCATTGGTCAGAAGAATTCGCATTGCATTGCCTCATCAGTCAAAGTTTCAAAAAGCCAAGCGCAGCGATCCGCGTTTGGAAAACAGGAATACTGCCTGCGGGCGACCAGAACACACATCCGCAAGCCAAAAAAGTCATGAACTGAAGCATCTGACACTTCAGGCGGAAATCTTTTCCAATCCGCCCATATAGGGACGCAGAACTTCCGGAATCACGATGGAGCCATCTTCAGTCTGGTAATTTTCCATGACAGCAATCAGACAACGGCCAACGGCGACACCGGAACCATTGAGCGTGTGCACATATTTGACGCTCTTGTCAGAGACATCACGATAGCGCGCATTCATGCGGCGTGCCTGAAAATCACCACAGGTGGAAACAGAGGAAATTTCGCGGTAGGTCTTCTGGCCCGGCAGCCAAGCTTCGATGTCGAACGTGCGCCGCGCAGAAAAGCCCATATCACCAATACACAGCGTAACAACACGGTAAGGAATGCCAAGTTTCTGCAAAATGGCTTCCGCACAGCCAAGCATACGCTCCTGTTCAGCAACTGAGCTGTTCTCGTCCGTTACAGAAACCATTTCAACCTTGGTGAACTGGTGCTGGCGCAGCATACCACGCGTGTCACGCCCGGCAGATCCTGCCTCAGAGCGATAGCAATGAGAAAGCGCGGTAACGCGCATCGGCAGCTTCTCACCATCCACAATGCTTTCACGCACCAGGTTGGTTAGCGGAACCTCGGAGGTCGGAATCAGCCAGCGATCATCATCGGTATGAAAGGCATCTTCGGCAAATTTCGGCAACTGGCCGGTGCCGTACATCACTTCCGAGCGAACAAGCGTTGGCACGGATACTTCATCATAGCCATGCTCGTTGATGTGGGTATCGATCATGAACTGGCCGATGGCCCGCTCAAGACGCGCCAACTGGCCTTTCAGCACAACAAAGCGCGAACCGGACAGTTTTGCTGCACTTTCAAAGTCCATCTGGCCAAGCGCTTCGCCCAGCTCAAAATGCTCTTTTGGCTCGAAGCTGAGCTCCGGCTTGTCACCCCAGGTATGATGCAGAACATTGTCATTCTCATCCTTGCCGGGAGGCACATCATCCAGCGGAATGTTCGGCAGGCTCGACAGAGCCGCGTTGAGTGCATCCTGCAACTCACGGGTTTTGGCTTCGCCATTCTGAATGGCGCTTTTGAGCTGGCCCACTTCGGCCATCAGGGCCTGAGCCTTTTCTTCGTCGCCCGACCCTTTGGCCTTGCCAATTTCCTTGGAGGCAGCATTGCGGCGCTGCTGAGCTTCCTGCAATTTCTGCACTTCTACGACCCGCTCCTCATCCAGCGCGATCAGCCGGGATGACGATGCTTCGGCTCCGCGTGCAATTTGAGCCTTGTCGAATGCCTCGGCATTCTCGCGAATCCATTTGATATCGAACATGTCAGTAATCCCGAATCTAGCTTTGGTGGGAGGGTTGAAAAATTAAGACGGGCGAAAAATAGGCAAGCCCCAAGCATGAAGCAAGCACAATGCCACTTAGTCACCGCAAAGAATGCAGAAAACCCACAAACAATGGCCCGAAAGACAAACAATTTCCTTCAGGCCATGATGCAAGTTTGCGAAAATCTCTAGGACGCCTCTTCTTCGGCGTCTCGTTCTGCCCGCTTTTTCTCCACGGATTTGACCGAGAGAATGGACAATTCATAAAGCAGCAGCGTTGGCAGCGCCAACCCCATCTGGCTGATCGGGTCTGGCGGCGTCAAAATAGCTGCCATGATAAAGGCAACCACAACAGCATATTTGCGCTTTGACTTGAGAAAAGCGGAATCCACAATGCCCGCCCGAGCCAACAACGTCAGAACCACCGGTAGCTGAAACACAAGGCCGAAGGCAAAAATTAGGGTCATGATCAGACCGAGATATTCACTCACCTTGGGCAGATGGCGAATTTCGACCGGTCCCTCGCCCACCTGCTCCATGGAAAGGAAGAACTGCATGGCCAGAGGCATGACGACGAAAAAGACAAGGCAAGCGCCAAGCAGAAACAGGATAGGCGTCGCAATCAGAAAAGGTCGAAAGGCTTCTCGCTCATGTTTGTAGAGCCCCGGCGCCATGAACATGTAGATCTGGCTGGCGATCACCGGAAAGGCAATAAACAGCGCGCCAAAAAGCGCGATCTTGAGCTGGGTGAAGAAATATTCCTGCGGCGCGGTGAAAATCATCTCCACCTGATGCGCCCCGCCAACGGCACGCTCATAAGGGATGACAAGAATATTGAAAATATCGCTGGCAAAATAGAAGCAGAATAAAAAGGCAATCGCAATCGCGATCACTGTCTTGAGCAGGCGACTGCGAAGCTCCACCAAATGCTCGATCAAAGGAGCTTTGCTCTCCTCAATCTCGTCTTTTTCATTGTCACTCATCAGTCGGCCTTCTTGGTCACACCGTCTTCAGGCTCTGCGCTATCCTTGGCTGCATCACCATCCAGAATTTCGGTATCCTGATTTTCTTCGGCAAAAGCCTCTTCTACTTCAACCGTTTGAGAAGGCTCATCCGCCGTCTTGGAAGAGGGGTCGGCGGGCTTGTCATTCAGCGACGAATTGATTTCGTCGGTGCTTTCCTTCATGCTCTTGGAGACATCATCCGTCACATCGCTGATGTCACCCAACTGCTTGGTGACTGCATTCTTGACCGCATTGCGCGGATTGAGATTGCGGACATCATTCAAGGTATCAGCAACACCATCAAGCTCCGCTTCCCGCAGGGCCTGATTGAACTGATTTTGGAAATCGCCGGCCATACGTCGAACATTGCCAACGGTTTTGCCAACAGTTCTGAGCAATCCGGGCAGTTCCTTGGGCCCTACCACCAGAATCGTGATGATAACCACCACGATGATTTCGCTCCAACCGATATCAAACATCGAAATGCACCGGACACGCTAGAATACAGGAAAAACAAATAGATAACAAAAGTGCACTAACAGCTTAGTTCACTTTGTCTTTCTCTTCGCTACTTGCAGAAACCTGTTCAGACTGCTTGCTTTCCAGAGCCTGTTGGTCGTTTTCTTCCTTGTCCTCTTCCTTGAGGCCCTTCTTGAAACTGTTGATGCCCTTTGCGACATCACCCATCAGGTCGGAAATCTTGCCACGACCAAAAAGAAGAACAACAACGACAGCAATAATTGCGACCTGCCAGATACCAATCTGCATACTGAAATCCCTTTATTTTCTGCTTCGCGTCGCAAAGAGCCTCTCCGCGCACGCTCGAACACACGAGAGCCTTTTGCCAGCTTTGAGCTTACTTTGTCAAAGGAATAAGCAATCTAGGACGATTTGGCAAATATCAGTACATCCTTTTTACGAAACGATACACCGATATTCTCTCCTGGCACAAAAATATGTCCAGAACCAGATCGGACAAAGAAAGGATTGTCGCAATCCTTGATTGTTACTTCATATAAATCAATCTCTCCAAGAAACATGCGTCTCTTCACGCGCGCAGGCAGAGCGGACACATATTCCTCATTGATCGCCTTATGCAGCTTGACGCCCTGCTGGCGGATACAGACCAGCGCCTCTTGCCCGTCTTCAAAGCCGTCAGCCGCAAAAATACCGATTGGCGTATGCACGGCGCCAGTCTTGAAGACGCCTTCCACCTCGTTAAGGTCGGAGAAAAACCGCGCTGCCCAATAGTCAACAGGATTAAAATACAACTCTTCCGGTTTGGCATATTGCACAATATGCCCATTCTTCAAAAGCAAGATGCGATCACTCACCCGCAGGGCTTCCTCCGGATCATGAGTGACAATGACGCATGTCGCCCCCATTTCACGCAACACCGCAATGGTTTCATCGCGCACCCGATCCCGAAGGCGATTATCAAGACCGGAAAAGGGCTCATCCATGAGCAGCACACTGGGCCGAGGCGCAATGGCACGCGCCAGCGCCACGCGCTGCTGCTGACCACCGGATAGCATATGCGGAAAATGATCGGCATACTCTTCCAGCCCAACCCGTTTGAGTGCCGCCCGCGCTTCTATATCGGCAGAATTTTGCGGCAAATCCTTGAGCCCGAACATGACATTCTTGAGGATCGAGAGATGCGGAAACAGGGCATAATCCTGAAACATCAACCCGACATTACGCGCCTCGGGTGGCACGAACACCCCCTCACCCGCAACGACCTTGCCATTGAGCCGCAACTTTCCGGAGGTCGGGCTTTCGATACCGGCCGCGATACGCAACAGCGTGGTCTTGCCAGCCCCGGATGCACCAAGCAGGGATACGATCTCCCCCGGCTCAATGGAAAAGGAGATATCACGCAGTACTTCATGCCCATCGAACGAGCACTCAATCGCCTCAAAATCAAGTCCGGCAGCGATGGCTGCCCGCGCCGTGCCCCGACTTCCCCAACGATTGCGGCCCTCATGCATATTCAATGATACTCTCCGTTAAATGGGCTGACTATGTCCAGTCTCAGTCATCTTATGCATTGGCCAATTCCAAAACACAACTTTTATACTCATAATATAGACATCAAGACAGGCAAACTTTGGTCTCTCAAGGAAGGCCAATCAGGACTCATCGGCATCTTGCTTGTCGTCTTCTTCCATCGCTTCAAGCGCGAGCTCGTAATTATCTTCCAGCGGCTCCTCGTCATCGGCCAGATCTTCGGTGTCATCAGGTGACGGCATGGAGAAAGCCGGCGGCAAGGCAGAATCCAGCATGCCAGTCCCCTTGAGCTCTTCCAGCCCCGGCAGATCCTGAATGGATGCCAGATCAAAATGCATAAGAAATTTCTCGCTGGTGCCATAGGTAACCGGACGTCCGGGAACGCGCCGACGCCCCCTCACCCGCACCCATTCGGTCTGCAGCAGCACATCCAGAGTGCCGCGCGCAACAGAAACGCCGCGGATCTGTTCGATATCGGCGCGCGTGACGGGCTGATGATAGGCGATAATAGCCAGTGTTTCCAAAGCCGCACGCGAGAGCTTGCGCGGCTCGATCGCCTCGGCCTGCATCATGAAAGAAAGATCCTTGGCCGTGCGAAACAGCCATTTGTCATTCACCACAATCAGATTGACGCCGCGATTTTTATAATCCTCTTTCAGTTGGGCAAGAAGGGCCGGCACATCGACCGAATCCGGCAAACGGACA
The DNA here is from genome assembly GCF_963678225.1 of uncultured Cohaesibacter sp. Classification (NCBI taxonomy): domain Bacteria; kingdom Pseudomonadati; phylum Pseudomonadota; class Alphaproteobacteria; order Hyphomicrobiales; family Cohaesibacteraceae; genus Cohaesibacter; species uncultured Cohaesibacter sp. The sequence goes on from NZ_OY782763.1 coordinate 240,224, forward strand.
GCGATATCGGCCGTACTCAGCGGCTCCGAACTGGCAAAGAGCAGGGCCTCCACCATCCGCTTGAGCTGCAACCGCGCTTCCTTGGCCAACGCCTCATACTCGCCCCCCAAGGGATGTTTAATTTCTTCCATCATTGGCCCTTCCCTTGTTTGCCGCGCACATAGATTGTCCCGAATGCATCGGTCTGCCGGATCTCCAGATGCCCCTCCCGCACCAGCTCCAATGAAGCGGCAAAAGAGCTGGCCAGAGCCGTTGTACGAATATCCGAGAGCTTGAGATAGGTCTGCAAAATCGTCTCAACGGGCGTCCAGTCATGAACTCCGCCGATCAGCCGCATCAAAACATCCCGGGCCTCGGGTAGAGACCAGACCTCGCGCTTGCGCACATGCACCAGCGAAACAGACTGTCTTTGCCGCAAAGAGGCATAGCCGGTCAGCAGATCATATAGTGAGGCGGAAAACTGGGGCTTGCGGATAAGGGACATATCTTCTGGCTGCCCTCTGACGAAAAAATCCCGCCCAAGACAGGGCCGATCCATAAGCTTGCCAGCAGCTTCGCGCATGGCTTCAAGCTTGCGCAGACGAAAGGCCAGCATGGCTGCGAGTTCCTCACCGCTCGGCTCATCTTCATCGGGCATCTCGGGGATGAGCAATCTGGACTTGAGATAAGCCAGCCAAGCCGCCATGACCAGATAGTCCGCCGCCAGTTCCAGCCTCAGCTTGCGGGCGCGCTCGATGAATTGTAAATACTGCTCGGCCAGCGCCAGAATTGAGATCTTGGTCAGATCGAGCTTTTGCTTTCTGGCCAGCGCCAAGAGGAAATCCAGCGGTCCTTCAAAACCATCAACATCAACAATCAGCGAGGGCTCGCCAACACCTGCCTTGGGCACCAGATTGAGATCAGCAAATTCACCCCAGTCCGCGCCAGCCTCAGAAGATGAGGCCTTTTCGTCCACCTTGGCGTTATCGCCTTGCCCCCCGGACACATCGCTTTCGCTCGTCAACGCAAAGGGCAAAGTGGCATCCTCGGCAGCAGCGGACAATTGATCCACATCGGAGGTCTCGCCAACAGCCGCCTTGCCTTGCCCGCGCCCCTTACCTTCATCGCTAGATGCCATGCTCCGCCAGATCTCACTATACAGCAAGGTCTCGCCCCAGACCCGCTATCGGTTACCCTTATAAGGAAAGACTATCGTTCTTTCTGAGCCAAACCAAGCGCACAAAAAGAAAATCCGGCCACTAAGCCGGATTTTCGCATTCACATATCAGTATTGAACTTACTGACGCGCAACCAGACAGTCACCACCGGCGGCCTTGATCCGGTTACAGAAGTTGATCGCGCCACCTTGATCAGCAAAGGAGCCAACGCGGACACGGTAATAGATGCCCCGTGCGCCAAGGTCGGCTTGCTTGATATCCGGCTGATACCCGGCAAGCACACTGCTCAACTGGGCCTGAATGTTGGCATAGCTGGCGCGGGCCTGCTCAGGAGTGCGCTGAGACGTCACCTGCACAGTGTAGCCACCATTCCCGCTTGGAGCCGCAATGGACTGCGGAGGAACAGGATTGGACGCGGGTGCAGGCGCAGGAGCCGCCGCCGGAGCGGTTGGTGTCAGAACCAAAGGAGCCTGACTGCTCGGCTGTGGCGCAGGTGCAACAGGAGCAGGCTGAGGCGCACTGCTCTGGTTCGCCGCCTGAAGCGCAGCCAACTCGGCAGGCTTGGACTTCGGCAACGGCATATCTTTTTCATCAACAACCGGCTGCACAGAACTCGCGACACCGCCATTGAGCGGATTGCCATTGATATCCGTATTGTTGGTTTGCGTAATGGCCTGTTCGGAAGGCGTCGCATTCAACAATTGCTGATCCACACTGGAGAGCTGCGTATTCTGATTCTGATTGGCATCAGAAGCTGCTGGTTCTTCAGAGGTCACAAACGTGCCATCAGGCCGCACAACCACAGTGCGGACCTTTTTGGGAGCAACAGCACCGCTGACGGAATCGCCATCACCCGAAGACTGGGACACGGAAGATTCGCCACCAGACAATGGAATGACCCGCGGCGACTGTCCGTTGGCCGTGATATCCATCGGCGTCTCGGTTGCCGGCATCATGTTGGACGGCCCTTCATCGCTTTCAGTGCCATCAATACGGTCATAAACCGTCTGGTCCTGATGCGGAACAACCTTGCCGCCCGGATCTTCAGGCGCTTCCTTCACCGGGTCGGTATTGGCCTCGATAACAGGCGTTTCGGTGCTACCACCACCGCTCTGACCAAAGCCCCATGCCAGCAGACCGCCAACAACCACAACACCAGCAGCGGCCATGTACAGGCCCTTGCGGGATTTGCGCTTGGGTTGTGGCGCAGCCATAGCTGCGGCCGTTTCAAGAGTGGTGTAATCCTCGTCCTGATAAATGGGCGCACTTTCCGCAGCAGCCTGAGCAATCGTAGGGTCTGAGTATGACCCGTAAACTGGCGTTTCTGCAGCTCCAGCAAAGTCATCCCCGACAGGATCCTGATAGCCACCCTGCCCCGGCGCATACCCCTGATCATAGGATTGAGTGCCCGGATCACGGTAAGACGGGTCGGTGCCATAATTGGCATAATCATCATATTGCCCGGCAACATTCACATCCGGAGCTGGTGTGGGACTGGGCTCAGGTGCCCTATAGGGCATGTAAGGTTCGCTTGCCTGCTGCGCAGACGGATCATTAAACACCGCAAACGGGTCCTGACGCAGACCACGCTGCTGAGCTGGCGCCATCGGCTCTTCAACAGACCGCCGTTGTTGTCCGTAACTATCGGACGGACTCTGTTGAGATCCCGGATAGGTCCCATAGGGTTCAGGTTCTGATGCAGGCACTGGCGTCGGATCCGGCGCATACCGCTTAGACTGACCGTCGCCATAGGCACCGGGCGTTCCGGCAGCAGGATCGTTCGGGCGGTAGTCATGCATCGGGTCCACAACAGGCTCCGCCTGCCGGCGTTCTCTCCAGCTGGACGGTGAGACGGGCTCGGAAGCAGGCTCCACAGGTGCATCGACCGCGTCCGATTGATACCCGCCAAGCGGATCTACCAGCGGCGCAGAAGCCTCGGGCTGCCGACCATATTGCGGGCCTGAAGCACCTTCATCATAAGATCGACCGCTTCGGAATGACTGGGACCGTTGCTCTCCAAGAGACACTTCCGGCGCATGAGGGCTCGCCTCGGATTGCGCTGGTTTAGAAGCAAAAACGTCCGGCTCGCGCGTAGCTCGCAAACCGGTAAAGAAAGAATCTTCTTTTTCTGCTGAACGACGGCTCAGCTGACCATAGCTTCCACTTGTAGCAACAGGTGGCTCATCATCGGTCGCTTCAACTGGCTGGCGCACAGCCTCTGGCTCCACAGCAGGAGCAGACGAAGCTGAGGAAGATGGCGCAATATCATCAAACAGGGAGCTCCAATCATCCAATCCCGAACCACTTTCTGCAGGGTGCGCTGCATCAGAAGATGGCAGCGGAGCCTGAGGAACGGCCGGTTCCTGAGCGTAAGCTCTAGGGTCGGGAGCGACCGGAGCTTCGGGCGCTGAATATCTTGGATCATATCCACTTCTGGGATCGACAGCTTCCCGCGGATCAGGCACAGGGGCATTCTGGACCGGCTGCTGAGGCCTGTCTTGCGCCAGAGGACGAGCACGCGGCACGGGATCATACTCAGGCACATCTGCAAGAGGCACTTCACCTTGAGGCGCAGCAGGCTGACCACCAGAGGCTGGCGCTCTATGGCCAGCTTCATCATGTTGTCCGCGCAACTCTTTTATTAATTCTTGTTCCAGAATCCGCAAATCATCTTCAGAAACAGTAGAACCACCGCGTTGACCGGAACCTGAGCCAAAGTCGCCACTTGAGACGATTCGGTCCAATTCGGCCAATGGATCTTCCATAACCGGAGCCGCATCTTTGTTTTCACGAGCCTGACGTTCAAAATCGGACCAGTTGGATGCGGGTGATTGCGGCTTCTTGTCATTGGGATCAGACATGACGATTTGCCTTTTCATTCATACACTTAACTCGTACAGCCTGGCAAAGCTTTGTCTTGAGAAACGACTGGTAACCAACTATCGCATTTCTTCAGGTGCATTCACACCAAGCAGACCGAGGCCAGAACTGATTATCGTGGCCACTGCCTGAACAAGAGCCAAGCGCGCTAGAGTCATTTTCTCATCTTTAACGTTAATAAAGCGTAATTGCGGCATTTCCTTGCCTTTGTTCCACACAGCGTGGAAATATCCAGCAAGATCATAAAGGTAAAACGCAACCCTGTGGGGCTCTTGTGTTTCGGCCGCACCCTCTACTATACGCGGATATTCTGACAGCTTTCTGATTAACGCCAATTCCAGATCATCATTTATAGCACTCAGATCGGCATTTGCTAGATCTTCCAGCCCGACAGACAGATTTGGCACTTCATTTGCAGCCTGACGGAAAATGGAAGCGGTCCGGGCATGCGCATATTGCACGTAGAAAACCGGATTATCTTTGCTCTGTTCCGTAACTTTTGCAAAATCGAAGTCAATCGTCACCTCGGACTTGCGGTACATCATCATGAAGCGCACGGCATCAACGCCCACTTCTTCCACCACATCGCGCAACGTGATGAAATTGCCGGCGCGCTTGGACATCTTGAGCTGTTCACCATTGCGCATCAGATTGACCAGCTGACAAATCTTGACTTCCAGACCGCCCTCACCCTGTGTGATGGCTGCAACAGCAGATTTCAGCCGTTTGACATAGCCACCATGGTCAGCACCGAGAATATCGACCTGCTTGGAATAGCCCCGTTTGAACTTGTCAAAGTGATAGGCAATGTCATTGGCGAAATAGGTATTGCTGCCATCGGACTTCTTCAAAGGCCGGTCAATATCGTCGCCAAACTCGGTTGACCGGAACAGGGTCTGTTCTCGATCTTCCCAATCATCGGGAAGCTGCCCCTTGGGTGGAGGCAGGGTGCCGACATAAACATGTCCCTTGTCAGACAGCCATTCGATGGCTTCCTTCACCCGATCCTTCTCACCATAGATAAGGCTGCGTTCAGAGAAGAAGACATCGTGATTGACATTGAGTGCGCCCAGATCACCCCGGATCATCTCCATCATCGCATCAACGGCAAAGGCCCGCACCAGAGGCAACCATTCCTCTTCGCTTGCCTTTTTCAGCTTGTCGCCATGCTCCTTGGCCAGCGCCTCACCAACAGGCACGAGATAATCGCCCGGATAAAGACCATCCGGAATGGTGCCGATATCATCGCCGAGCGCTTCGCAATAACGAAGGAAGGCAGACCGTGCCAAAACATCCACCTGCGCACCCGCATCGTTGATGTAATATTCGCGGCACACATCATAACCTGCAAAGTCGAGAAGATTGGCGATACAATCGCCCAGAACGGCGCCACGCGTGTGGCCCACATGCATGGGGCCGGTCGGGTTGGCGGACACATATTCGACATTGATCTTCGAGCCTGCCCCGAGATCGCAACGACCGAACGCCTCACCGGCCGTAACGATCGTCTTCACCAGACCCCGCCAGAAATCATCGGACAGCGCCATATTGATAAAGCCCGGCCCGGCGACATCCACCTTGGCCACATCCTTGTCCTGAGCGAGCGCTTCAACGATTTTATCGGCAACATCGCGCGGTTTCATGCCAACCTGTTTGGACAGGACCATCGCAGCGTTGGTGGCCAGATCACCATGGGCCGCATCGCGCGGAGGCTCGACGATCACACGGGACAGGTCAAGCTCTGAGCCATCGCGTGCCGTCAATCCGATCTCGCTGATTGCAGCCTTGACCCGGTCGGTAAAAATAGTAAAGACGTTCATCTTCAATCCTGTATGATCGTCGGCCAGTGGCGGAGCGGTTCTTGTTGAAACTCGCCTCAAGTAGCGCGCATCTGGCACTGATTGCTAGCAGTGTAATGGGTCAGGACATCTGGACGCCATGGCTTTCGTCTATTCTCAAGCGACAAAGCATCACATGGGGGCCCAACCCGCAAAAATCCATATGTTCGGGGATAGGATCTAACCCAAATCCGGGGTGACGTCAAACAGACGTTGATGTTCCTGAATGGCAAAACGGTCTGTCATACCAGCCACATAGTCAGCAACGCGACGCGCAACGAGTTTCCGTGGCGCTCCATCAAGGTCAAACTGCCAGTTTAGCGGCATCATGTCCGGTGCATTAAAGTGATAGACAAAGAGATCTTCAAGCACCTGCTCCGCACCACGCATGATGCGCATGACATGGTCTTCCCGATAAACATTATGAAAAAGAAACTGTCTGATTCCCGTCACGGCAGCGGTCATTTCACTGGAAAAATGAACAATCGTCTCAGATGCATTGCGCACATCCTCGACCGATTGCGGAGCCAGCCTCTTCAGATTATCCATGGATGTATTGATGACATCTTCAACCATCCGCGTGATCAGCCTACGGACGATTTCATGGGCCGTGCGTTCTTCAGACAGCCCCGGATAGGTTGCCTCCACCTCTTTGAGCAAGTCGCAGACCAGAGGCACATCCCGCAATTGATCCAGAGAGATCAGCATCGCACGCAAGCCATCGTCAATATCATGCGAATTATAGGCAATATCGTCCGCAATGGCCGCCGCCTGCGCTTCGATGCTGGCATAGGACCAGAGCATCAGATCCTGTTGCTCGGCATAAACGCGAATGGCATAGGGCAACCCGCCTTCATAATGCCCAATCCCCTTCCCATCCCGATCTGTCAGCGGTCCATTATGCTTGACGAGCCCTTCAAGGGTTTCCCAGCTCAGATTGAGACCATCATGTTCTGCATAGCATTGCTCAAGCGCGGTCACGGCCCGCAAGGACTGGGCATTGTGATCAAACCCGCCATAAGGCTGCATCACCTTGTTGAGCGCCCGCTCCCCCGCATGGCCAAACGGCGTGTGTCCCAGATCATGCGAAAGCGCCAACGCTTCAGCCAGATCTTCATCAACAGACAGAGCGCGCGCAATGGAACGGGCGATTTGAGAAACCTCCAGCGTGTGAGTCAGGCGCGTTCGGAACATGTCCCCTTCGTGATAGAGAAACACCTGCGTCTTTGCCTGCAGGCGCCGAAAAGCCGAGGAATGAATGATACGATCCCTATCTCGCTGGAAGGGTGTGCGCGTGGGACTGGCAGCTTCTTCAAACAAACGCCCCTTGCTTTCATGAGGCAAAACAGCATAGCGGGCGCGCGGCTGCGCACCAAATCCGATCGCTGACACCATTATTCTTCCATTCCAAGTTCAAGAATTTTAACACGCACCGCCAAAATGGTTGACTTGCGCTTTTTCGATCTTAACTATCATGAGAAAGAGTAGGCTTTGTGAAGCCCCATTTATAGGTGTAATTCTCCATTTTCAGGCAAAACCGGCCTGTATCACGCACTTCTGGCCAAAATAGAGGCCTTAGTAGAAGCGCGGATGGGAAATGAGACAGGAATATCCAAATGTCAAACCCGATCACAGTGACAGATAGTGCCATCAAACGAATCGCCACCATCCTTTCCAAGGAGAAGGAAGGTTCCATGCTGCGCATCTCCGTGAGTGGTGGTGGCTGCTCCGGTTTCCAGTATAATTATGACATTGTGACGAGCAGCGAGGACGATGATCTGGTCATCAACAAGGATGGCGCAACGATCCTTTTCGATCCGCTCTCTTTGCAATATATGGAAGGGGCTGAAGTTGATTTCGTCAGCGACCTGATGGGCCAGTCCTTCCAGATCAACAACCCGATCGCCAGCGCATCTTGCGGCTGCGGTACGAGCTTCTCGATCTGACCGGCAGCCCACACGCCGCGGGCATAACACCTCACACTTAACCATAAATGCCCATCAGCAAAGAGGCCACCCATGCGCATCGCCACCTGGAACATCAACGGCATCAAGGCTCGTCATCCCAACCTGTTAAGGTGGCTGGAAGAAGAAAAGCCGGACATTGCCTGCCTGCAAGAGATCAAGTCCGTCGATGAAGCCTTTCCGCGCGCAGACATCGAAGCACTGGGCTATAACGTGGAAACTCACGGCCAGAAGAGTTTCAATGGCGTGGCGCTTCTATCCCGCCTGCCCTTTGAAGAGGTCAATCGCGGCCTGCCCGGCGACGATGAAGACGAGCAGGCCCGTTTTATCGAGGGCATTTTCTCAACCGACAAAGGGCCACTGCGCGTCGTGAGCCTCTATTTGCCGAACGGTAATCCGGTAGAGACAGAGAAATATCCCTACAAGCTGAACTGGATGCGCAGGCTCATCGCCTGGTCAAAAGAACGCCTCACACTTGAGGAAGCTTTTGTTCTTTCCGGCGACTATAATGTCATCCCGACGGCGGATGATGTGCACGATCATGATGCCTGGTGGGGCGACGCCCTATATCGCACCGAAACGCTTGAGCTGTTCAGGGAGTTAAAGGCGCTTGGCCTTACCGAAGCCTTCCGCGCCTGTAATGGCACACCGCACCAATATTCCTTTTGGGATTATCAGGCAGGCGCCTGGCCGCGCAATCGCGGCATTCGCATCGACCATCATCTGCTCTCGCCAGAGGCGGCAGACATGCTCAAGGCGTGCGAAATCCAGAAAGATACCCGAGATTGGGAAAAACCATCAGATCATGTGCCGGTCATGATGACGCTGAATTGTTCCCAGTCATAGGCGTTGCAAAAGAAGAAAGGCCAAAGCGGCGGACAATCAGTTTCCGCCGCTATCCAGCCATTCATTGGCCAAAGACACGGCCTTTTTCCGCGTGGAATCATCAGCCAGTGCAAAAGCGGCTTCCTGACGATCCAGCACTTCCGGGTTCGTTGAATCCAGTATCCGAGCAATCGTCAGCCACTTGAGCCCGTTGACCGGCTGCTGCGGCAGAATACTCCCTTCAAGAAGCAATTCACCCAACTCTAGCTGAGCACCAATATGCCCCTTGCGGGCGGCCTTGCTCAACCAGCGCGCAGCCATTTTGGGCTCTATCTTGCCATCGGACTTATCCAGATAAGACATCGCCAAATGATATTGCGCATCCGGATCGCGAAAATAGGACGCGGCATATTGCAGAAAATCGCGTGCCTTTCCCGGATTGGGGGCCAGTTTGCCCTTAATGCCAGTGCGCACAAATGCGCTCAGCTTCACAATGGCATTTGAAACATAGCGCGCTTCAACAGAGCCCGGCTGCGCATCCCCATACCGTCGCACAATGCCATTGAACAGATCAAAAGCCTGGCTGGGATCCTTGACGACCCCATCCCCTTCTTCATACATCCGCCCCAGCTTCCACTGAGACGCCATATGGCCATTGTGCGCCGCATAGGTCAAAGCCTGCACAGCGGTGGACTTGTTGCCAAATTTGTAGGCTTGCGCGCCGAAGCGAAACGCTTCATCGGGACTGGCTTGCCCTTCTTCGATCGTGCGGGGATCAAAGGCATTGGCAGGCAAACTCCCCACGGCTCCAAACAAACCGATAAGGGTCAAAGTCTGCAATAGATTTACCGCAAAACTTGTTTGACGCTTCATGACATACCACTTGCCTGCTCAGCACAAAGACCCTTAAGTCTCATCGCCTCACAGACCCAGTCTCCTGTTTACCCGGCCGCATCGCTCCCAATCGCCGGGCACTGTTTTAATATCGCTCTTCCCTGAGTGACTTATTTAAATGAGATTTCTTGAAACCTATCAAAACCTCAAAAATGTCACTTCTGTGACGGGTTTTCATTAACTTTTATCTCTGCCCCGTTCAAGCTCATTCAAGCTGACTCCATAATGTGGCTGAACACGGGCATAAGGCGTTAAGCGTTATGGTTAACGAATCCTTTTTCATACAGGCGTGTCTTTTCTGCAACGCCCTTAGCCCCGGATTCCTGCGCAAGCCAGAAGCATAAGTAATTTTAACCATATTCCGATTTTCTATTCTGGCAGCTCATTTGAGGTTAATCTAATTGGCATAGTTTGAAATAAAGCCAACCAAGGGAGGGAAAAATGCCTAAACCAGCCATAAAAGCCAAGGATGCCTCTCTCGACGAGACAGACGGCAAAACCGAAGATCTGGCAAAGCTGGAAGAAGTTCTTGTGCAAAGCCAGCCGGATGAACGCCTAGCTACAGCAACATCAGCAGCACCATTGTCCTCCGACGTCCAGCAAGAAGAACAAAAGCAGCGCCCTTCCATCTATGAATTACGCCACGATCCGAGCGAAATCCGCCGTGTCTTCGAGCATGGCGTCTATCCCTACAAGACCAAGATGAAACGCCAGACCTACGAAAAGCAAAAAAGCCGCTTGCAAGTGGAGCTTCTCAAGGCACAGAAATGGGTCGAGGAATCCGGAGAGAAGGTCATTCTTCTGTTTGAAGGACGGGACGCTGCTGGCAAGGGCGGTACCATCAAACGCTTCATGGAGCATCTCAACCCACGCACAGCAAGTGTTGTGGCACTCAACAAGCCAACAGACCGCGAGCGGACCCAGTGGTATTATCAGCGCTATGTGGAGCATCTACCCGCTGCTGGCGAAATGGTCCTGTTTGACCGCTCCTGGTATAACCGCGCGGGCGTTGAGCGCGTCATGGGCTTTTGCTCACCGAGCGAGTATCTTGAATTCATGCGCCAGACACCAGAATTCGAACGTATGATCCGCCGCTCGGGTATTCGTCTGTTCAAATACTGGTTCTCGGTAACGCAAGAAGAACAGCGCCGCAGATTTGCATCGAGGGAAACCGACCCACTCAAACAGTGGAAGCTCTCCCCGGTCGACAAGGCTTCTCTGGACAAATGGGATCAGTATACTGAGGCCAAGGAAGCCATGTTGTTCTATACCGATACGGCAGACGCTCCCTGGACAATCATCAAGTCCGATGACAAGAAGCGCGCACGCCTCAACTGCATGCAGCATTTTCTGGCGTCTCTGCCCTACCCCAACAAGGACCGCCATATCGTCCATGGCCCAGACCCGTTGATTGTGGGCAGTTCGGGGCAAGTGATCGGCAACGACGATCATATTCTGGGCAAAAGCCTCAGCCCCACAGACTGAGTTCTGCTGGCACGCACATGCCAAGCTGATAGCTGATGGCTGATGGCTGACACCAAACACACAAAAGGCCGCATCATGCGGCCTTTTTCATATTCACCCGATACTCTAGGCAGCTGATCCGTAGATAAGATCGGCGCGCTGCTCAAAGGCGGACGTGAATTTCTTGAATGCCTTGTCAAACATCGTTCCCATCAAACCAGAGAGCATCCGGCTGCGGAATTCATAATCGATGTAAAACACCACATGACACGCCCCGGGCTCTCCTTCGATGGGCTCGAAGGTCCAACGGTTTTCCATATGCTTGAAAGGCCCGTCCAGATATTCGGCAACAATCTGGTTCTGATCCGGCAAGAGTGTCACCTTTGAGGTAAAACTCTCGCTGATCATCTTGTAAGCCACAACCATGTCCGCAACAAGGATGGCTCCTTGAGGCGTTTCCTTGCAACCACGGATATGGAGCGATTTGCAAAGCGGCACAAACTCGGGATAACGCTCGACATCGGCCACCAGCTTGAACATCGCTTCGGCAGAATGCTTCACTTTATGACGGGTCTGGAATTTTGGCATATGGGCAAGGGTCTCCAATCACTGACCAAGCTTGGTGCGACGAGCAGCTTTCAGCTTTTCGAAATCTTCCCCCGCATGATGGGAAGACCGCGTGAGTGGATTGGCCGAAACCATCAGGAAGCCTTTAGTGTAGGCAATGGTTTCATAGCCTTTGAATTCCTGCGGCGTCACGAATTTGATCACCGGGTGATGCTTCTTGCTCGGCTGCAAATACTGCCCGATGGTCAGGAAGTCCACATCGGCAACGCGCAGGTCATCCATCAACTGGAGCACTTCGTTACGCTCTTCACCAAGGCCAACCATAATGCCCGATTTGGTAAACATGGTCGGGTCCAGTTCCTTCACGCGCTGAAGCAGGCGAATGGAATGGAAGTAGCGTGCACCTGGACGCACCTTGAGATAATTGGATGGAACCGTTTCAAGATTGTGGTTGAACACATCAGGCTTCGCCGCCACAACGGTTTCCAGTGCGCCTTCCTTGCGCAGGAAGTCCGGCGTCAGAACCTCGATGGTCGTTTCCGGTGAAGCATCGCGGATAGCGAGGATCACGTCAGCAAAATGTTGTGCACCGCCATCTTCCAGATCGTCCCTGTCAACAGACGTGATCACCACATGCTTGAGGCCCATCTGAGCCACAGCACGGCCGGTATTTTCCGGCTCGTTTGGATCAAGGGCATTGGGCATGCCGGTAGAAACATTGCAGAACGCGCAGGCACGGGTACAGATCTCACCCATGATCATGAAGCTGGCATGCTTGTGCGACCAGCATTCACCCATATTCGGGCAACCGGCTTCTTCGCAGACCGTTACAAGCTTGTTCCCGCGAACAATGTCGAGGGTTTCCTTGTAAGCCTTGGAGCCCGGTGCTTTGACGCGGATCCAGTCCGGCTTTCTCTGGATCGGATTATCAGGCCGATGGGCCTTTTCGGGATGGCGGGGTCTGGCAGCCACCTTGCTCACGGTGTCTGCCTTGTTTGAAACGGTATCAATGATCGTAACCATTCAGGTTCCTCGTCATCCCTATAAAGTCTGGTTGATCAGCAATATCCAACCTTTAGAAGGCGGTCAAGCCGATCAGGATCGAACTTTCTGATAGACAAACAGCACCAGAATTGCGCCGAGTGTCGCAATGATCGTGGTATCCAGAAACGCGTTATTGACGAAATGGATACCAAACTTTCCAGCAATAAAACCGCCGACAAATGCCCCGATCAGCCCCACAACAAGGTTTGTGAGCAAGCCATGATTGGAATCTGTCACTTTTTCAGCAATGAATCCGGCGATAATGCCGACAATAATCCAACCGATAAAACCCATGTTCCTACCTCTTGATTAAAATATGCAAGCGGACCCCATATCCGTCCTCTTACATACATAGCATCTGTGAGAGGGCAATCAAGTTCCCTAAGCGGGGCAGACGATGATACGCCTGCCCCGCAACGCTCACCACGTAGCTTCAAATTGGAGGATCATTGGCCTATACGGCCCATAATCACGTCTGGATCACACGACCATAAGCGTCGCGAACCGATTCCGGCATCATTTCCGAAAGGGTCGGATGCGGGAAGATGGTTTCCATCAGTTCTTCTTCAGTGGTCTCAAGCCCCATGGCAACACAGAAGCCCTGAATAAGCTCGGTCACTTCAGCACCAATCATGTGGGCGCCGAGCAACTGGCCAGTCTTCTTGTCAAAGATGGTCTTGATCATGCCTTCCGGTTCACCAAGCGCAATGGCCTTGCCGTTGGCGATGAATGGGAAGCGACCAACGCGAACGTCGAGCCCTTTTTCCTTGCAGGCCTGTTCGGTGAGACCAACAGAGGAAACCTGCGGATGGCAATAGGTGCAACCCGGGATCGTGCTCTTGTTCATTGGATGAGGTTTGAGGCCTGCGATTTTCTCAACGCAAATGGTGCCTTCATGCTCGGCTTTGTGAGCCAGCATCGGAGGACCGGCCACGTCGCCAATCGCATAGACACCTTCAACATTGGTGCGACCATATTCGTCAATCACGATGCAGCCACGATCGGTTTTGATGCCAAGCTTTTCAAGGCCGAGATTCTCGATATTGCCCTGAACGCCGACAGCAGAGATGATACGGTCAGCCTTGATGACTTCGGTCTTGCCACCTTTCTTCTCGATGGTAGCCTCGACATTGTTGCCGCCCTTCTTGACGCCCGTCACCTTGGCTTCGGTCAGGATCTTGATACCCTGCTTTTCAAGGGACTTGCGCGCCATACCGGAGATTTCGTCATCTTCGACCGGCAGGATCTTCGGCATCATTTCAACGACCGTTACATCAGCACCCATGGTGTTGAAGAAGCTGGCAAATTCGATACCAATCGCGCCGGAGCCAACAACCAACAGGCTTTTCGGCATGATGTCCGGCTTGAGAGCGTTGAAATAGGTCCAGATCAGTTTCTGGTCTGGCTCAAGCCCCGGCAGAACGCGCGGACGAGCGCCGGTCGCCAGAATGATGTGCTTGGCCTTGTAGGTTCCAGCGTCATCACCGGAAACAGTGATCGAGCCTTTGCCTTCAAGAACAGCTTCACCCTTGATCACGGTGACCTTGTTCTTCTTCATCAGGAAGCCAACGCCTGTGTTCAGCTGCTTGGAAACGCCACGGGAGCGCTCGACAACCTTCTGCAGGTCAAAGCTTACGCCTTCAGCAGAAAGGCCATAATCCTTGGCATTCTGCATGAAGTGATAGATTTCTGCGGAACGAAGCAGAGCCTTGGTCGGGATGCAGCCCCAGTTAAGGCAGATGCCGCCCAGTTCGTTCTTTTCAACGATTGCCGTTTTGAGACCAAGCTGCGCCGAGCGAATGGCAGTCACATAACCACCGGGTCCAGAACCGACTATAATTACGTCAAATTCAGTCTGTGCCATTTTGAAAATTCCTCTAAATCACCTCAGACCCCTCACCGAACTTGCAGGGCATCCCTCTCTTCCTTGAAAAAAGAAAAGCCGGAAAAACCGATTGTCCGGGAGCCGATCGCGCCATCGGCGCGACCGGAAAAGTCAGGAGGCCGTCGGGATTAGACCAACATGCTCATCGGGTTTTCGATGTAACCCTTGAATGCTTTGAGCAGCTCAGCGCCCAGAGCACCATCCACGGTGCGGTGGTCGGTAGACAGGGTAACGGTCATCACGGTCGCAACCTTGATTTCGTCACCGTCGATCACCGGACGTTTCTCACCAGCACCCACGGCCAGAATGGTCGAATGCGGTGGGTTCACCACGGCAGAGAAGCTCTTGACGCCCATCATGCCCATGTTGGACACAGCGGTTGTACCTCCCTGATATTCTTCAGGTTTAAGCTTGCGTTCCTTAGCGCGCTTGCCCATGTCTTTCATCTCGTTGGAGATGGTGGACAGGGCTTTTTCCTCAGCCTTACGGATGATCGGAGTGATCAGACCACCTTCAATGGAAACAGCAACACCCACGTCAACATGCTTATGCTTGACCATGTTGTCAGACGTCCAGGAAACGTTGGCATCAGGCACATCACGCAGAGCAAGAGCCAGAGCCTTGATCACCATGTCGTTGACAGACAGCTTGTAGGTCGGCTTATCGTCTTTGCGCGGAGCCGAATTGTTCAGCTGGCTGCGCAGAGCGAGCAGGTCATCCAGTTGGCAGTCAACCGACACATAGAAGTGCGGAATGGTCTGCTTGGCTTCTGTCAGGCGTTTTGCAATGGTCTTGCGCATGCCATCGTGCGGAACCAGTTCGTAAGAACCTTCTGCGAAGTTCTTGAGAACCTGTTCGTCGGACGGACCGGCAGGAGCAGCAGCGGCAGGAGCCGGAGCAGCAGCCGCTTTTGGTGCGTCTGCAGCAGCCGGAGCTCCGGCTTTGGCAGTACCAGCTTCAATCGCAGCATCCACATCGCGCTTGACGATTCGGCCACGCGGGCCGGTGCCGGAGATCTTGGCCAGGTCCAGATCATTGAGTTTGGCCAGACGGCGAGCAAGCGGAGAAGAGAAGATTCGGTTGCCATCAGCAGCCGTTGGCGCAGGGCCAGCAGCAACATTGGCTTCAGCAGCAGCAGCCGGAGCGGCAGCCTCTTCCTTGGCCGGAGCCGCATCAGCAGCAGGTGCGGCAGCCGGAGCACCAGCGTCAAAGCCGTCCAGTGCAGAGGCGTCTTCACCTTCTTCCAGAAGCAGGGCAATCGGAGCATTCACAGCAACGTCGGCAGTACCAGACTCGACAAGAATCTTGCCGATGGTGCCTTCGTCAACAGCTTCCACTTCCATGGTTGCCTTGTCGGTTTCGATTTCAGCAATGACATCACCGGAAGTGATCTCGTCGCCTTCTTTCACCAGCCATTTGGCAAGCGTACCGCTCTCCATGGTTGGAGAAAGGGCCGGCATCGTAATTGTTACAGGCATAATCTCTCTCCTTTAAGCGGTGTAGGTGACAGCTTTAACAGCACCAATCACCTCGGCAACGGTTGGCAGAGCCAGCTTTTCGAGGTTTGACGCGTAAGGCATCGGAACATCCTTGCCGCAAACGCGAGCAACCGGTGCGTCCAGATAATCGAACGCCTGATCCATCACGCGGAAAGCAACTTCCGAAGATGTAGAAGCCTGTGGCCAGCCTTCTTCAACAACGACACAGCGACCGGTCTTGATAACCGAGCGGATGATTGTTTCGGTATCCAGAGGACGGATCGTACGCAGGTCGATGACCTCGGCTTCGATACCTTCTTTGGCCAATTCTTCAGCTGCATTGAGAGAATGCTGCATGCCCATGCCGAAGGAAACGATTGTTACATCCTTACCCTTACGAGCAATCTTGGCCTTGCCGAGAGGAACGATAAAATCATCAACATCAGGCACATCGAAGCTGTGACCATAGAGGATTTCGTTCTCAAGGAAGACAACAGGGTTGTCAGACCGGATTGCAGACTTGATGAGACCCTTATAGTCAGCAGCGCTGTAAGGATGCACAACAACAAGGCCAGGAACCTGGCTGTACCATGCGGTATAATCCTGAGAGTGCTGGGCAGCCACGCGGGCAGCAGCGCCGTTCGGACCACGGAACACGATCGGGTTGTGAATCTGGCCACCAGACATATAAAGTGTCTTGGCGGACGAGTTGATGATGTGGTCGATTGCCTGCATGGCGAAGTTGAAGGTCATGAATTCGACGATAGGACGCAGACCAGCCATCGCAGCACCGGCAGCAAGACCGGTAAAGCCATGCTCGGTGATTGGCGTATCGATCACGCGGCGCTCACCGAATTCGTCCAGCATGCCCTGAGAAATCTTGTAGGCACCCTGATACTGGGCCACTTCTTCACCCATTAGGAAAACGTCGTCATCGCGGCGCATTTCCTCGACCATACCATCACGCAAAGCTTCACGAACGGTCTGGGTTTTCATCGGCGTGCCTTCCGGCACTTCCGGCTCGTCTTCAACATCGGGCAACGTTACCGGTGCTTCGGATTTTGGCTCGGCCGGAACCGAAGCCGGTGCAGCAGGCGCTTCTTCAGCAGCCGGAGCAGCATCCGTGGAAACATTGTCCAGAGCAGAAGCATCTTCGCCTTCTTCGAGGATCAGGGCGATCAGTTCGTTGACTTTGACACCCTGGGTGCCTTCAGCAACGACGATCTTGCCAAGAGTGCCCTCTTCGACAGACTCAACTTCCATGGTGGCTTTGTCGGTTTCGATTTCTGCGATCACGTCGCCGATTTCGACCTTGTCACCTTCTTGCTTGACCCACTTGGCCAGATTGCCTTCTTCCATGGTTGGGGAGAGGGCCGGCATAAGTACTTTAATTGGCATAATTCAATCCCTTCACCTTACAGAGGCATATAAATATCGGTCCAGAGTTCGGATTCATCCGGCTCAGGATTGGACTGTGCAAAGTCGGCAGCGTTGGAGACGACTGCGCGAATATCCTTATCGATGGACTTCAGCTCGTCTTCGGAAGCAAAACCACCATCAATCAGACGCTGACGCACCTGCTCGATCGGATCATGCTCATTACGCATTTTCTGCACTTCTTCCTTGGAACGATATTTCGCCGGGTCGGACATGGAGTGCCCGCGGTAGCGATAGGTGATCATTTCGAGGATATAAGGCCCCTTGCCTTCGCGTGCCCATTCAATGGCGCGTTCAGCGGCAGCCATAACAGCGCGCACGTCCATGCCATCAACCTGCTCACCAGGGATGCCGAATGAAATACCGCGCTGGGAAAGATCTGTGTTGGATGAAGAACGCTCAACCGAGGTTCCCATGCCATATTTGTTGTTTTCGATCACGTAGATCGCAGGCAGGTTCCACAGCTTCGCCATGTTGAAGCTTTCATAAACCTGACCCTGGTTGGATGCGCCGTCGCCCATATAAATAAAGGAGACATTGTCATTGCCACGATACTGGTTGGCAAAAGCAAGGCCGGTGCCGATGGAGACCTGAGCCCCTACGATGCCGTGACCGCCGAAGAAATTCTTCTCGCGGCTGAACATATGCATCGAGCCGCCTTTACCCTTGGAGTAACCGTCTTTGCGGCCGGTCAATTCGGCCATCACCCCTTTGGGGTCCATATCACAGGCCAACATATGCCCGTGGTCACGATAAGAGGTTACCACCTGATCGCCGTCTTTGGATGCCATCTGCATGCCAACGACCACTGCTTCCTGTCCAATATAAAGGTGACAGAAGCCGCCGATCATGCCCATGCCATAAAGCTGGCCGGCTTTCTCTTCGAAACGGCGGATCAAAAGCATTTCACGATATGCGTGAAGTTCCTGATCCTTATCAAATTCTACAATTGTGCGATTAACCGGGGTGCGGGATGCCCCCTTCGCCGCCTTCTTGGCGGCGCTAGACGCGGATGCTGCCATGTTGCTGCTCCCTAAAGCGTTTCCATGTATGTAAGATAATTTAGGGAGCTCTAATCTGCAATTGAAGATCGCGCGAGTAATCCACCGAAAAATAATTGTTAAAGTGTTGATTTTTATAACAGAAATCGACTTAACTTGATTTTGGTTAAAATAAATCTGTCACCCATATTTCAGTTAATTATTGAAAATGACGATCTCATTCGGATCTGCAAGATCAAGATAGGCGCGCGCCCGTTCGTCCATCATGTCAGGATCAAGAGTATCCTTACGGAACAAGGCGATACGATGTTCGGCGGCTTCACGCTGATACCGCAAGGAGAGCAAATCAGCCTCCAAAGCGTCAGCCTGCACCTTCATACCCGCAAGAGCATATACGCCATAGCTGCCATGCAGCGTATGATACACGAAATAAGCGATAACGAACATAAAAAAGAAGGGAAGCACCAACTGGCGCAATACAGAATTTTTTCGTTGGCGTGTTGCCATACCGTACACCCTACACAAATCGGTTATCAGGCAGTACGCAAAACCTTTTCTGCCTGACACGGTTTCTATTTAGCCCCCTTAGCGTTAACAAACGCTTTCCAAAAACACATCAGACAGGAAATTTGCATATTTTTTTGGTATATAAAAAGTTAATTGATTCAATGGGTTAATAAATTACTTACAAAGACATTCAAACCATCCCTCTCGATTCTTCAAGTGTGTCAAAATGAAGCCACACGCCTTTTTAGGACAGGAATAACAAGCATTTGATCTTGATCATGGGAGAGGATCAGCCCACAAGTAACAACAGCCTATGCCACAAGAAGAATGACTGAGAGTTTATCTTCTCAAGTGCTTTCAAACTTGCTGACAACCAAGCCAACGATCGGGGCCAACACATGCATATCCATAGCAGACGCCTTCCTGTTTTTACGGACCTGCGCGATTTCATTAAATTCTGCGAGGAGCAGGGTGAGCTGATCCGCATTTCAGAGCCGATCAGCATGAAGCTTCAGGCAACGGAATTGCAGCGTCGCGTCATGACAAAGAACGGCCCTGCCCTGCTGATAGAAAACCCGATCAAATCGGATGGTACACTCAGCGCCATGCCGGCATTGATCAATCTGTTTGGTACGGTCAAGCGAGTCGCCTGGTCTCTCGGCTGCAACGAAGAGGAACTCATCGCCTTTGGTGAATTCCTGGCCTATTTGCGCCAGCCTCAACCGCCCGAACGCTCAGAGATTCTTCCTGCCATTGGCCCTCTACTCAAGGCAGCCACCAGCCTTAGAGGCAAAGTACAAAGCCGGGCGCAATGTCAGCAAGTGATCCATACCGGTGAGGATATAGATCTGGACACCCTCCCCATCCAGACCTGCTGGCCTGAAGAGCCTGCGCCGCTTATTACATGGCCCATTGTCATCACAAAGCCTGCCGCAAGTGACGAAATCAAGAGCTATAACTGGGGTGTCTACCGCATTCAGCAGGCCAGCAAGAACACGCTTATCATGCGTTGGCTGGAAAACCGCGGCGGAGCGGCACACTTCCGGCAATGGAAAGCGCAAGGGCAAGACATGCCCATCGCCATCGCTATCGGCAGCGACCCGGCAACGATCATGGGGGCAGTCACCCCCATTCCGGAAACCCTGAGCGAAGCACAATTCTCAGGCCTGTTCCGGGGCAAACCGACTCAGCTGGTCAAAACCAAGACCCAGCCGCTGCTCGTGCCAGCCAATGCCGAAATCGTCATCGAGGGCACGGTATCCGCCACAGAAACTCTACCCGAAGGCCCATACGGCGATCACACCGGCTACTATAATGCCGTGGAGCAGTTCCCAAAGGTGACCGTCACCGGCATCACCCATCGCAAGGATCCGATCTACCTGTCGACCTACACAGGCCGCGCACCCGATGAACCCTCGGTTATTTCCGAAGCCCTCAACGATGTCTTCATGCCGCTGGTGCGACAGGCCTTCCCTGAAGTCGTCGATTGCTGGCTGCCACCAGAAACGGCCTCCTACCGCGTCGCCGTCATTTCCATTGACAAACGCTACGCCGGACAGGCCCGCCGTGTCATGATGGGCATGTGGTCGATGCTGCCGCAATTCAACATGACCAAGCTGATCATCATCGTTGATTCTCATATCAATGCCCGTAGCTGGGAAGATGTCATGTGGGCCGTTGCCACCAAGGCAGACCCTGCACGTGATCTCTTGCGTGTGGACAACACACCCATCGACTATCTCGACTTTGCCTCCCCCCTAGAAGGGCTCGGCGGCAAGCTGGGAATTGATGCGACTGACAAGATCGGGTCGGAAACGAGCCGTGAATGGGGTCGCGAATTGAAAATGGACCCGAAAACCATTCACGAGGTCGACGATCTGGTCGCCAAGCTCAAACTCTAAAGCCAGAGGGCAGGACACGCTTCACCATGCAGGACAGAAAAAAGATCGGCCTTGTTGTCACCGGCGCATCCGGCTCGCTTCTGGGCTTTCACGCCATGAAACTGATGAAAGCACTGAAAGAAAGCGGCCAGCTACTAGAGCTTCATCTGCTTATAACCTCTGGCGGAGAGACTACGGCGAAGCTCGAACTGACCGAAGGGCAAATCGAAGAGCTCAAGGAATGCGCCGACCATTGCCATGATGATCACAATCTGGCCGCGTCCATCGCTTCCGGCTCCAATCCCCTTGATGGCCTGCTTTTTGCGCCCTGCTCCATTCGCAGCCTTGCCGCCATTGCCTATTGCCAGACCGACAGGCTATCGATACGAGCGGCAGACGTGATGTTGAAGGAGCGCCGCAAACTTGTGCTGGCCGTTCGGGAAGCCCCGCTGCATCTGGGACACATTCAGGCCATGGAGCAAGTAACCCGCATGGGCGGGATCATAGCTCCGCCGGTTCCGGCCTTCTATCTCAAACCAGAAAGCATTGACGCCATGCTTGAACAAAGCGCCGCGCGCCTGCTCTCCCAGCTTGATATCGACGCCTCCTCCATTTTGCAGCGCTGGAGCTAGAGAAACAAATCGCAACCGGCACCCGCGATTGCCTCTTCAGGATAAAAACGGAACAAACGCAGCAAGAGACCTGACAGACGACACCCCATTGGCTAAAGTCCCATGAGGCAAACGCAATCACAGGGGGATAAAATGCTGCTTTTGCGTTTATTCGGGGTCACACTGGTCGGCTTCTGGCGACTTATCATCGGCATCATTCTTGGTACGATCCTCTATATCTACTGCTTCCTCTATCAGGAGCAGATTTATACGAGCGTGCATGCCGCATCCCGCATTGTTATCGATTGGATCGACCACCAACCCTATATCCTTGCCTATGCCAAATGGTTCGAGCTTCTCAAAATAGACGACAAGCTCGCCTTTGCGCTCTATGTGCTATTCGGACGCCTCGCCTGGATGCTTATTGAAAGCAGCTGGCATTTCCTCCTTCGCAACAGCACGCGATAATCGCAAAACATCACCTATCGGCGAAACCTGCCGCCCTTGAGTCGCCGATCTCGTTCACGAACACACCGTCGGGCGCTTTCATTGTCTCTCGCCAAGGACTGAAACAAATGGAGGCACGTGATCGCCACGAGCCATTATCCTCTTTAAAACAGTACTTTCTTTTGATTATATTTCATACCCAATGAAATTATATCATTTCACTTCCAATGCAATATATTCCAAGAAACAACGTGAGATTGCTCTTGAAATAATCACGCTTTTGAGATAAATACACCCACGGTCGGCAGTTCACCAAGGCGTCACTGCTTCTTTGAAGAGCTAAACCTGCCACCAGAATGACCCGACACTTATCCCCGTGCCGCGTCGCAAGAGTGACCACGACTGACAATGATCGGCACAAGTCGAGGATAAGTCATGTCTAAACAAACGCTTCCCTTTCAGGTCGACGACATTTCTGCGCTTGCCAAATCCCTTAAAAAGGCAGCCGGACAAGCCAACATTGCACCCAGTCATGTTGAATGGCTCAATATTTTGGCGCGGGCGGCCGGTTATAAGAATTTCCAACATTTCAAAGCCAATCACGCAGCAGAGCAGCGGCTGGCAACACCCTCAAGGCCGCCGGAGACAATTGATCATCACTTAATAGAACAAACCTTGCGCCATATAAGCCCTGAAGCAACTTTACTCCGTTGGCCAAGCAGGAAGACGCAAAGAGGCTTGTGCCTCTGGTGGCTCTGGTCTCTGTTCCCTGCTCACGCCTCGCTCACAGAAGGTGAGGTCAACACCTTGTTGAAGAGCAGGAATAGCTTTGAGGATCACGCGATCCTGCGCCGTGCTTTGGTGGACCTACAATATCTCACACGCACAGCAAACGGCGCCGAGTATCGACGCAAGGAAATGCCGCCGCCAGCAACGGCCCGCACCTTCATACAGCTGATGAAGGCCCGTAAGGAACAGACAGGCACACCATCCAGAACCTGATTGCCCGCCGCCAGTCTGAACGACCGTTCGAATTCCCTTTGAAATCCATCGTGGCACATGCAGAGAAATGCCCTGACTTGAAAAAGCTTGGCAAAACTGCCCCACGGGAAAGCGAGATAGTATGCCCGCTTCACTGCACAAAATCATGGCCAGGAGCCAGACCATTCATACCAGCAAAGGCCCCATCGAATATGCAAGCAATGGAAGCAGCCAAGCTCCAGCCTGCCTTCTCATTCACGGAGGCATGGGCGGCATCGACCAAAGCGCCTTACTTGGCATCGCCACGCTTGTTTCGTGCCCCGCAATCAGAACAATCCCCCTATCCCGACCGGGCTATCTTGGCTCACCCCTCTCTGGCCGGAAATCTCCAAAAGAACAGGCCGACCTCTTTGCCGGCCTGCTGGATGAATTGCAGATAGACCGTGCGGCGATCATGGCCATATCAGCAGGAGGCCCATCAGCGATCGAATTTGCGGCGCGATATCAAGACAGATGCGCAGCACTCATACTTGTTTCATGCTGCACCACGCTTTTACCAGTCAAACGAGCCATTCGTATGAGGCTTGGCCTGATGAGTTTGCTATCGAAGTCCGAGAGAGCGATCGCATGGCTACAAAAGCGCGCCAGACAGGATCCGGCCAAAACGGCAAGCCGATCCATCTCAGATCCGGCATTGCTAAAGCAGGTAAAAGCCGACACGGAGGCATGGCCCCTAGTGCAAGCCCTACAAGACAGTCTCTTTGACAGGATGCCGCAACGGCTCCCTGGCACCATCAATGACACTCAGCAGTTTAGCAAAGAAAGAGATATTCCCTTTGCTTGCATCCAGTGCCCAACCCTGATCATTCACGGAGAGAAAGATCCCGTCGTGCCGTTCGACCACGCCTTGATCGCACAACAGGCGATCAAGACTGCCGAACTTCATCCCCTAAAGAATGCAGAGCATGTTGCATTATTTACGCATCTCGACGAGATACGCAGCTTGGTCGGCTCTTTTCTTAAAGCTCATCAAGCAGACACAGCAAAGACATAGAGTCTCCCGGCTTCAACGAGGCGGGCCGGCCCCCCTATTTCTGCCCTGCCCGTTATTCCGCCGGTACAGAACTCGTGTTGACTGGCAAGAAGACCGAAGAATTGATCAACTTGCGGACCACTGCGAACCAATAGAAGATATAGGCAATGCCGCAGGTGAAAATGCTCAGAATGAACCAGATCACGGCATGGCCTATAATCTGCCCCAGATTAAAGTCGACATGCAGGCGCGCCAGTTTGCCACCATGCTGGTCAACGAGGAATGTCTGGTTCAGCGGCGCTTTTGCCAGATAATAAGGTGCGATCACAGCACCAAACCCAAAAGTAATTAAGCTGAGAAAAAACCAGAGAATAATCAGTCCCAGAGCTTCCAGCAATTGAAACTCGCATTTGAAACCACTCATTTATCAAAGTCCTTATATTTAAAATCATGCCTCCAAAGGCTTGCCAACCCTTGAAGAATGCTGCCCCACAACGGACACTCCATGGAATTAATCACACATACCGATAATTGCACAACTTATAGTAAAGGCCAATTTTACTCAATCAAGTCTCTGCTAATACAAACAAAAACCGGCGCGCCCAATGGACGCGCCGGTCAAAAATTCAAGTTTCAAGCTCGAACCGAAGGTTCGTACAACCTGATATTAGCCCTTCAGGATAGAACGGCCAGCGAACTTAGCCATTGGGCCAAGCTCTTCTTCGATGCGGATCAGCTGGTTGTATTTTGCCAGACGGTCGGAACGGGAAAGAGAACCGGTTTTGATCTGACCGCAGTTGGTGGCAACAGCAAGGTCAGCAATGGTTGCATCTTCGGTTTCGCCAGAGCGGTGGGACATAACAGCCGTGTAGGATGCTTTATGCGCCATTTCAACAGCTTCCATGGTCTCGGTCAGGGAACCAATCTGGTTCACTTTAACGAGGATGGAGTTGCCAACGCCCATTTTGATGCCGTCTTTGAGGCGAGCGGTGTTGGTTACGAACAGGTCGTCGCCAACCAGCTGGCATTTGTCGCCGATTTTGGCGGTCAGCAGTTTCCAACCATCCCAATCATCTTCGTCCATGCCGTCTTCGATGGAGATGATCGGATAGGAGTCAACCAGGTCAGCGAGGTAATCAGCCATGCCGGCAGAATCGAGAACCTTGCCTTCGCCTTTGAGGTTGTATTTGCCATCTTCGTAGAATTCGGAAGAAGCGCAGTCCAGAGCGAGGTAAACGTCTTCGCCCGGTTTGAAGCCAGCGTCCTTGATGGACTGCATGATGAAGTCCAGAGCAGCTTTGGTGGATTCAAGGTTCGGAGCAAAACCGCCTTCGTCACCAACAGCGGTGTTGTGACCAGCTTTGGAGAGGTTCTTTTTCAGAGCGTGGAAAACTTCTGCGCCCATGCGAACAGCTTCTTTGATGCTGTCAGCGCCAACCGGCATGATCATGAATTCCTGAACATCGATTGGGTTGTCAGCATGCTCACCGCCGTTGATGATGTTCATCATCGGAACTGGCAGGGTGCAAGCGTTCATGCCGCCAACATAGCGGTAGAGCGGCAGACCAGCAGCAGCAGCAGCAGCCTTGGCAACAGCCATGGAGGTGCCGAGAATGGCGTTTGCGCCAATGCGGCCTTTGTTTTCGGTGCCGTCAAGCTCAATCATGACCTTGTCGAGCTGGATCTGGTTTTCAGCGTCCAGACCTACCAGAGCATCAAAGATTTCGTCATTGACGGCTTCGACAGCTTTGGTGACACCCTTGCCGCCGTAACGTTCTTCGCCATCGCGCAGCTCGTGCGCTTCGTGAACGCCGGTAGACGCGCCTGATGGAACGGCAGCGCGGCCCATGGAGCCATCTTCGAGAACAACGTCAACTTCAACGGTAGGGTTACCGCGGCTGTCAAGGATCTCGCGACCCACGATGTCAATAATTGCGGTCATGATCGTACCTCAATTTGCATGATTTGGTTAAAGTCAGATGCTCGTTTATCTATCGAAATTCGAGATAGAATCATAGAGCAAGAAACAGTTTTTATGCACAAATGGACCCTATGGGAGCATTTTGTCAGTCCGATTACAGCCATTTGCGATCCGGCGCTTTGATCTGTGTAAAATTAGGCTTTAGTATTAAGCGAAATTGCGCAAATTCTCATATCAACGAATCGTGCTTGTGCATTTTAGGACTTGCATAAGGATAGCAACGCTCCAAACGCCTCAAATGCAATCAGAAAATCCCTCCTGCTTCATTTATGCGCTTACGATGGCTAATCCCCGATTGTGCGTTTTTTATGGACAATTCATCTAAGTCCCTTCCCATGGGCAACCATAATGAAAAGAATGATCGCGCACGAGAGACATACGGACAGAAGAATCCTCAACCAGCCAACCAACGAGGCCCTCAAGTGACTGAACTGATTATCACCAACGGCGATCAGGCCGCAGATCTTCTCACACAGGCGGGCATTGGCGATACTGTATTGCCATGGCGGGATGTTTTGCATGAAGGCCCTGTGCCGGATGCAGATGACACGATCTTTGCAACCCTTCGCTCTCAGACACTTGCTGATGGCCATGTTGTAACTCGAGAAAAGGTACAGGAAGATTTCAGGGCGCGCCTTGAGCTATTACGCAATCATCAGAAATATGAGAAGATCGAACTCTGGTTCGAGCATGATCTCTATGACCAGCTTCAGATCTTGCAGATCCTCGACATGTTGAGCCGTTTTGGCCGGATAAACAATGTTACGATCGTTCAGTCTCCTGCTTATCTGGGCATGCAAACCGCCGACAGGATTGGAAGGCTGCAAGAATTGTCTCTGCCGGTACTTGATCGCATGTTTGCCTTCGCCTCACGCACATGGAAAGCCTATGTATCTGACGGGCCGGAAACCATTGATAAAATCAGGCGCGATGCGATTCCCGGTTTTCCTTTCATGGGGCAGGCCTTGCTGCGCCTGTTACAGGAATTGCCCGGACCGGACGGTCTTTCGCGTACCGAGCGGCAGATCCTTTATCGCCTCAATCGCGGCGTCAATCGCCCCGGCATGTTGTTTGCGCAAGTGCTCAACATGGAAGAAGCGGCCTTTCTGGGAGACTGGAGTTTCTTCCGGATTCTCTCGGCCTTGCAATTCTGCGCACGCCCGACCCTGACCGGCCTGCCACAGGAATTCCAGCCGCGCATTTTTGAAGATGGCGCCCAGCGCAAGGAATTCATCACCGCTCAACTTCACATTACAGAATTTGGCAAAAGCCTGCTTGATGGCAAGGCCGACTTCATTTCTGAAAATGCACTGCATCGCTGGTGGGGTGGCACGGAACTCACAACCGCCGACCATTGGCGCTGGCAGGATGAAGGAGAGATCCTTAGCCACCACCGCGCCTCTTAAAGCCCCTTTGACTTCAGGCCACAGATAAGAAAAAAGGTGCCAAGACCTGCTCCCGACACCTTTTCTCACCACCGTTTATTCTGAAAAGTCAGCCTCTGGTCACGAAGACCAGGGTGACAAGGGATGCAAAGGTCAGGAAAAGCGCAGGCATAATAATCGCGGCATATCCCCATGAAGAGATCGCAAAGCCCCAGGCAACAAGTAGCACAATGATACCCAACAGCAGGATTGTGCTCAGCTTGGTATCTGACATTTTTACTTCGCTCATAAATCGTCTCCAAAACATTGCCAAGACGCGTTCGCCACGCTCTTTCTAACTCACAGTTGGTCTCTTGCAGTGCGTATATATGAACTAATACGTATTAGTCCAGATCCGTATATTGCATGAGGCAATTTGACGCAGATCAAATCACAGGACGAGACGGTCTCTTGCTTTTGCAAGCTCTTGCCCCTGCCCTTAAACACAAAAAGCCGGAGCACATGCTCCGGCCTTGTACATTCTGATGACGATAGTGCCAGAAGTGAAAAGGCGATCAGGCCTTTGCAATTGCATCAAATTTTTGCAGCTGCGCCAATAGCTTCTCCAGTTCCTTGATCGGAACCATGTTGGGGCCATCGCTCGGTGCGCTGTCTGGATCTTCATGTGTTTCGATAAAGAGGCCAGCAACGCCCACCGCAACCGCTGCTCTGGCAAGAACCGGCACAAATTCACGTTGACCACCAGATGTCTCGCCCTGCCCGCCCGGCTGCTGCACCGAGTGGGTCGCATCGAAAATCACCGGAGCACCGGTCTGAGCCATGATAGGCAGACCACGCATGTCAGTAACCAGAGTGTTATAGCCAAAGGACGTGCCACGATCGGTCAGCATGACGTTGGCATTGCCACTATCCACGATCTTTGCTGCAACATTGCGCATGTCCCAAGGTGCCAAAAACTGCCCCTTCTTGACATTGATCACGGCACCGGTTTTGGCTGCCGCTACCAAAAGATCCGTCTGACGGCAAAGAAACGCTGGAATCTGAAGTATATCCGCCACTTCAGCCACGGCCGCGCATTGCTCCGCCTCGTGAATATCCGTCACGATTGGCAGGCCATATTTTTCCTTGATCTCGGCAAAGATCGGCAGAGCCTTCTCAAGCCCGATCCCTCTTTGGGATTTGAGGCTCGTACGGTTGGCTTTATCGAAAGACGATTTGTAGACAATACCAATATTGAGATTGTCAGAAATCTCCTTTAGCGCAGCAGCCATTTCCAGCGCGTGATCGCGGCTTTCCATCTGGCAGGGCCCCGCCATAACAGCCAGTGGCAGATGGTTGCCAAATTGCACGGCACCAGCAGACACAACACTATTGGGTATAGTCATCGATTTATCTCACTCTCATTAAGGGCGATCAGTCAGACGCTTCGCATAGCACAAGTCCAACGCCATTCGTTGCTTCTGCTTGCAGAATATACTGACCATTATGGATAGAATAGGGAATTTGCGCTTCATCGAGCACAGCTTTGGCCCGCGGCATGTCGACAGCAATCTTCAATCCAAGAATACCGCCTTCCTCTGGCATGTCATGCGGCACGTCAAGATCGTAAAAGCCCTTGCATGCCGATGGCGTTAGCACCTGCAAGTCGCCGCCATCCAAATCCATCACGACCCCGGCGCTGGACGAACGCATGACACGTTGACCAGAAAAGCCCCCTAGAAATTCATGATGATCGGACGGATTATGCGAAACGAACAGAACGGAGGCAAGGGAGCCCGCACCATTGCGATGGGTCTGGAATTCCTCTTTCCAAAACAGCTCGGGCGGATGTTTATGCTGACAGACAAAAAAGCCGATTTCCTTCATCAGCGGATTCTCGACGAAGCCGAGAGCAAACCCAACTTCTGCCGCGCTACCGTCCGGCAATGTGGCCTTGCGGCCAAAGTCAAACGGAGGAAAGGTGCGCAGCCCTAGCGCCTTGAAAGCGTCCAGATCCGCAGCCCTGTCACGAGAGCGCATCACGAGCATGGAAGCCCCTTGCCGCTTTTCCAAAAAGGCCAGATTAAAACGCGCAAAGGAAAAGTTGCCCTCGCCTTGCGGCTGCATAAGGCTTTCATCTTCAATAGCCAGCAGCTCCAGAAAGCTCCTGTCTAGCTGAACATGAGCACTCATGGTTCCGAAGGGATGATGAAAGGTCGGGGTAACCGTAAAGCCAAGCGCAGTATAGAGCGCGCGTGCCACTTCAAGATCTTTGACCGCCACTACGATGTGATCCACGCCGCGCAACATGGCCAGTCCTCCCGGAAACGTCGTCTGTGTCTGCCTCAACAGGAACGAGGCGCAATCGTCTTCGATCACGCCTCGCAATTTCTTTAAACCAGTCGGCTCTGCTCAACGGCTGCTTCGATAAAGGACTTGAACAGCGGGTGCGGAGCAAATGGGCGGGATTTCAGCTCTGGATGATACTGAACCGCGATGAACCATGGATGATCTGCGATCTCCACCGTTTCGGGCAACACCCCATCAGGAGAAAGGCCGGCAAAATTGAGCCCGCAGGCTTCCAGCTTCTCTTTATAGTCGATGTTGACCTCGTAACGGTGACGATGCCGTTCATGGATGATCCGATCGCCATAGATCTCGGCAATCTTGGAGCCTTCTGCCAAATGCGCCTCGTAGGAACCAAGACGCATGGTGCCGCCCAGATCGCCGTCCTGTGAACGGACTTCCTTGGCGTTGCCCTTGCTCCATTCGGTCATCAGACCAACGACATGATGGCCTTCCGGCGTGAACTCCGAAGAGGTAGCATCCTCGATGCCTGCCAGATTGCGTGCCGCTTCGATAACAGCCATCTGCATGCCAAAACAAATACCGAAATAAGGGATCTTGTTTTCACGTGCATATTTGGCCGCTGCGATCTTGCCTTCAGACCCGCGTTCACCAAAGCCGCCGGGCACCAGAATGCCATGCACGCCTTCCAGCCGCGAGGTTGGGTCGCTGCCTTCTTCGAAGATGTCGGATTCGATCCAGTCGATTTTGACCTTGACCTTGTTGGCAATGCCGCCATGGGTCAGAGCTTCCATCAGGGACTTATAAGCATCCAGAAGCGATGTATATTTGCCCACGACCGCAATCGTGACTTCGCCTTCGGGGTTGTGAACCCGATCAAGGATATTCTTCCAGACTTCGAAATTCGGTTTTGGTGCACCATCGATGCCGAAGGCTGCCAGAACTTCGCGATCCAGCCCCTGTTCATGGTAGGACAGTGGCACTTCATAGATATTCTTGACGTCAAGGGCCTGAATAACAGCCTCAGGCCGCACGTTACAGAAGAGCGACAGTTTGCGACGCTCTGATTCTGGAACCGGACGATCACAGCGCACCATCAGAATGTTGGGCTGTATACCGATAGACCGCAGTTCCTTGACCGAATGCTGGGTTGGCTTGGTCTTAAGCTCACCAGCGCTAGGAATATAGGGAAGAAGGGTCAGATGGATGTATATGGCCTGCCCGCGAGGCAATTCGTTGCCCAACTGACGAATACCCTCGAAGAAAGGCGTCGCCTCGATGTCACCCACCGTGCCGCCGATTTCGCACAAAACGAAATCATAGTCTTCGTTTCCATCCAGAATGAAAGCCTTGATCTCATCGGTCACATGCGGAATGACCTGCACGGTCCCGCCAAGGTAGTCGCCGCGGCGTTCCTTTGTGATGATATTCTGATAGATCTGACCAGTCGTAATGTTGTCCTTCTTGTTGGAAGGACGGCCGGTAAACCGTTCATAATGCCCCAGATCCAGGTCCGTTTCCGCACCATCATCGGTAACGAAGCATTCCCCATGCTGGTAGGGAGACATCGTGCCGGGATCGACATTGAGATAAGGATCGAGTTTGCGTAGTCTAACTGAATAACCACGCGCTTGTAGAGCCGCCCCAAGAGCCGCAGACGCAAGCCCTTTGCCGAGCGAGGACACCACACCGCCAGTAATGAAAATATATCGCGCCATGGAACTTTAAGTTACTTCCCTTTGTACCGATTCGCCAAGCAAATCGTCTCGGTTCCAACAACTAAAGCGCCGCTCACCGTTAAGCAAAGGTGAGCATCGCTCATCCATTTTTCAGAACAGCCCTGTCCATTAAGTTGAACTTTTTCTTGTGCCATTCTTTTGGTTTAGGTTCCGCCCCTAATATTTCATGATTGGCGCATAGACGCCACACATAAAAGAAACCGGCCCTCGCATAATCGGCAAGGGCCGGTTGGAATTGATCTCTTGTGTCGACGCAACGACAATCCCGTTTCGCACTTACTGCGAGGTCGGCACTTGCGGCCCACTTGGCTGATTGCCCGTGGTGCTTTCCTGAATCTTGTTCAGTTCATCAAGGACACCGCCCTGCGGCGCGCCATCAGCATTGGAAGCCGGATCGGGCTGATTCTGCTCAACGACAGGCACCTGATCGAGAACGTCAGATGGCTTGCTTTTCATACCCGCCAGAATGGTGAGACCCAAAGAGGTCAGAAAGAACCCGGTTGCCAGAATCGCTGTGGTTCTGGTCAGAAGGTTCGCTGCGCTGCGACCGGACATAAAACCGCCGCCGCCACCGCCGCCAATTCCGAGTGCGCCGCCTTCAGAGCGCTGCAACAGCACCACAACAACAAGCGCGCCAACTAGCAGCAGGTGAATGACAATTAATACTGATTCCATCGTCTGGGCCGTCTCTAAAACAGTCAATCGGGCCAGCAGCAAGTGCGGCCCGACGCATAAGGTTCACATAATCTGGGTGGTCTTCTACAACAAGACTTGCCGCAATTCCAGTGCCAACGACATTTTTTCCTTGGCTCTGCCTTCATTTGGGCACAAGAGGCGCAAGAAACAAGCCCCGAGATGCCAAGCAGTGGTCACATCGGGGCTTATTGAAACGCAAGCTCGAGGCTATGAAGCTTATTTGTAAGCGGCCAGAATGCCTAGGAAGTCAGCGGCTTTCAGGCTGGCACCACCAACCAGAGCGCCATCCACATTGGCCACAGCCATCAATTCGTCGGCATTGGCAGCCTTGACGGACCCACCATAAAGCAGACGCATGTTGGCCCCTTCAGCACCAAAGGCCTTGACCAGTTCGTCTCGCATGAATTTGTGCACTTCTGCAACATCTTCTGCGGTTGGCGTCAGGCCGGTACCGATTGCCCATACAGGTTCGTAAGCAATAACGGTGTTGGCAGCCGTTGCACCTTCAGGAATGGAGCCTTCCAGCTGGAAACCGACAACATTGAGGGTTTCGCCGGATTTGCGTTCGGCTTCGGTTTCACCAACGCAAATAATGGCAACCAGACCCTGATCCCAAGCAGCTTTAGCCTTGGCATTGACGATTTCGTTGGATTCAGCATGATCTGCGCGGCGTTCGGAATGGCCAACGATAACGGCAGAAGCCCCGGCATCCTTGAGCATTTCTGCAGAGGTATCACCGGTATGAGCGCCAGATACGTTGAAATGGCAATCCTGTGCCCCGATGGCTACAGCGCTGTCAGCAGCTTTTTCGGCAAAAGAAGCAACAAGCGTGAATGGAGGACAGATCATCGTATCTGCCTTTGCAGCCAGATCGGCATCATAGCCTTCGATCAGCGCGTCCAGTTCCGCAGCGGAGGCTTTCAGCCCGTTCATCTTCCAGTTACCGGCTACAAGCGGTTTGATGCTCATTAATCTGCTCCTTCCAATATTTCAGATATCGGCAATAGAATGGGTTCCGTTGAATAAGTCAATGTTTGACGACATCATCGCCCCACCATGCATTCAACTTTAGCACTATAGTTTCTACCCTGCCCGAAACCAAAATGCACGGCACGCAAGCCAAGAGTTGATCAGTTACCCCCTATTTTTCAGCCAATCGAAAAGCCAATCGCCCCTGAAGACAATCTTTTTGCGAACAAATACCCTCCCATCCCCATTTCTGCCTCCTTTTCTAGACTGATTGGGTTGCAGCGATGGATCGAGCTTTCTATGATCCGGCAAACATTTTGAAAAGGCAGAACAGAATGCTTACGGCGTTGTAACGGCGCACCCCGAACATTCGTTCTGTATGAAAGAAGGACACACCATCCCATGATGGAATTTATGCGTTCGATGGCTTCAGGAATCGTCGCGAAGCTCCTGATGCTTCTTTTGGTTTTGAGTTTTGCAGTCTGGGGCATCGCCGATGTGTTCGGCCGCTTCGGACAAAGCACCGTTGCCACGGTCGGCGATACCGAGATTGACGCCCGCGACTATCAGAGCGAATTGCTGCTCGAGGTCAACAGCCTGTCGAGTCGCCTCGGACAGCGCCTGACAGCAGCCCAGACGCAAGCATTCGGGCTGCCCAACCAGGTTCTCGGACGCATGATCAATGAAGCAACCCTGAATGATCTGGCCAGCAACTTCAACATGGGGCTCTCTTCTGAAGAGCTTGCAAAGGGCATCGCAGAAGAACCTGCGTTCCAGACAGCCGGCAAGTTCAACCGCAATCAGATGGCTCTGGTGTTGCGCAATGCGGGCACCACGGAAGACCGGTATGTGACGAACCGTGAAAAACTGGAAGTCCGCCGCCAGCTGGCACAGGGCCTCACCGGCAATTCCACCCTGCCCGAAGCAACTCTGAAGGTTTTCAACGATTTCAGCTTTGAAAAACGCGACGTGGATTACATCACGCTCAAGGAAGCCGATCTGGACGCGATTGAAGAGCCAAGCGAAGACGTGCTCAACAGCTATTATGAGCAAAACAAGATTGCCTTTCGTGCTCCGGAATATCGCTCCTTCGTGGTTCTGAAGCTGGAACCTGGCGACATCATGGATCCGTCTGCGGTTTCCGACGAAGATGCCCAGACCTATTATGAAAGCGTCTCCAGCCGCTTCCAGCTGCCGGAAAAACGCCAGATGCAGCAGATTCTCTTTGGCTCCAAAGAAGATGCAGAAGCAGCCCTTGCTAAGATCAAAGGTGGCGCAACCTTCGAAGACATCATGGCAGAACGCAATCTGACCGAATCCGACGTTGACTTCGGACTGCTTGCCAAGAGTGAAATCACCGATCCGGCGGCAGCAGAGGCGATTTATTCGCTTGATGAAGGCGCTGTATCAGATGTGGTGGAAGGCCAGTTTGGCTTCCTGCTTCTGCGCAACGCCAAAACCGAACCGCCGCATGCTACGCCGTTTGAAGACGTCAAGGATCAGATGAAGGCCGAGATCGCAGCTGAGCGCGCCAATGGCGAAGTGCTCGACATGTTCGACAATGTTGAGGATATGCGCGCAGGCGGCTCCACGCTTGAGGAAGTGTCCCAAAAGCTCAATCTGCCACTGCGCACCGTCACGACAATTTCCAAGGCTGGCGAACTCGAACAGGGTGGCGAGGTAACGGACCTGCCAGAACAGGAAGCCCTGTTGACCTCGGTGTTTGATACGGACATCGACTATGAAGCTGATCCGATCGACATCGGAAACACCGGTTTTGCATGGTTCCGTGTCACCGATATCGAAGAAGCCCGCGATCGGGCTCTGGATGAAGTACATGATGATGTTGTCGCAGCCTGGAAGGAAGACGAACGCCAGAGCCGCAATGCGGAACTGGCCGGAGAGATCCTCAAGGAAATCGAAGGCGGCAAAAGCCTTGCAGCCGTGGCTGAAGAACGGGGCCTGAGCGTTGCAACCGCAACCGACATCACCCGTCAGGTTCATGGCGATCTGCCTGCCGCTGCTGTTGAGCAGGCCTTTGGAGGCCCGCTTCACCACAAGGCAACAGCCGTGGATGGTGAAACACAATATGTGTTGGAAGTTGCCAAGGTAACAGATCCTGAATTCGATCCGGATGCCCTGCAGCTTGAATCGGTCAAGGCGCGCCTGAACCAGAATGCGAGCACAGACCTGCTGTCGCAGCTGAGCGCAACCATTCTGGGCAATCTTGGCTACACCGTCAATGAAGCCATGATGAATCAGGTCGTCAGCGGCACGCGCTAATAACAATTGAAGACCTTATCCGGGGCGTTTTCGCAAAGAAGCAGGCAAACTGCTCGATGCGGCGCCCCGGTTTCATAATCACATACCATCGACCCAGCCGTTCTCCGACCGGGCCGAAGTAGACAGTCGGGAGCAATAGAATGGAAGAGATGAAACCTTTTCTCGCAAAGGTCGCCGAGGGCAAGACCCTCAGTCAGCCGGAAGCCGTAGAAGCGTTTGACCTGCTTATGAGCGGTCGCGCCACGCCAACCCAGATTGGCGCCTTCCTCATGGCCTTGCGCATGCGCGGAGAAACAGTCGACGAAATTACCGGCGCGGTTTCCCAGATGCGAGACAAGATGACTCCGGTCTCGGCACCGGTTGACGCCGTCGATATCGTGGGCACAGGCGGCACAGGCACCAAAAAATACAATATCTCAACCTGTGCGGCCATGGTCATGGCAGCGGGCGGCGTGCCTGTAGCCAAACATGGCAACAAGGCGTTGACCTCCCAGTCCGGTTCCGGCGATGTGCTCACCAGCCTCGGGGTCAATCTGGCGCAAGATCCAGAGGGTGTGGCCCGCTGCATCAGGGAAGCAGGAATCGGCTTCATGTTTGCGCCCAATCATCATTCTTCCATGCGCTTTGTCGGCCCATCTCGGGTGGAGATGGGCACGCGCACCATGTTCAACATGCTTGGCCCTCTTACCAACCCGGCTGGCGCCAAACGTCAGCTCATCGGTGTATTTGCGCCCGAATGGCTGCGCCCCTTTGCTGAAGTGCTCAGGAATCTTGGCGCCGAGCATATCTGGGTTGTTTATGGTGCAGGCGGCCTCGACGAAATCTCGACGCTTGGCGAAACGCAGGTCGTCGAACTGAAAGACGGCGCCATTACCGAATTCACGCTGGTTCCTGAAGCCTATGGCATCAAGCGGGTAACCATTGAGGACGTGCGAGGCGGCACCGGCGATGAAAATGCCCAGGCCCTTACTGCGCTTCTGGAAGGCGAAAAAGGCCCTTATCGCGACATCGTTCTGATGAATGCTGCCGCAGGCCTGCTGCTGGGTGAAAAAGTAGCCAACTATAAAGAAGGCATCGAGCTGGCTGCCGAACTGATCGATAGTGGCAAGGCACTGGCTACCCTCAAGAAGCTGATAGATGTTTCCAACCAAACCGCAGAGTAAGGCTCCGACAGGACAATGGCAGACATTCTCAAAAAGATTGAAGCGTACAAGCGCGAGGAAATTGCGGCGGCCAAGCTTCACACCACGGTTGCCGATCTGAAAGCCCGCATTGGCGAACAGGCCCCCGTGCGCGGCTTCTACAATGCCCTCAAGGCCAAGGTTGATCACGGCCATTATGGCCTTATTGCGGAAGTAAAGAAAGCCAGCCCCTCGAAGGGCCTTATCCGGGAGGATTTCGATCCTCCCAAACTTTCCAAAGCCTATGAAGAGGGCGGAGCTGCCTGTCTCTCCGTACTCACCGATAGCCCGTCTTTTCAGGGACATCCGGAATTCCTGATCGCTGCGCGCGACGCGGTTTCCCTGCCTGTTTTGCGCAAGGATTTTCTGTTTGAACCCTATCAGGTTTACGAAGCCCGCGCATGGGGGGCCGACTGCATCCTGATCATCATGGCGGCGGTCTCTGACGACGAAGCCAAGACGCTTGAGGAAACGGCTCTTGAGTTAGGCCTTGATGTGCTCGTCGAAGTGCATAATAAAGAAGAGCTGGAACGGGGCCTCACCCACCTCACCTCGCCGCTACTGGGCATCAACAACCGCAATCTCAAAACCTTCGAAACCACGTTGCAAACCTCCATTGATCTGGCTCCCATGGTGCCGGATGACAAATTGCTGGTCGGCGAAAGCGGATTGTTCACACCACAGGATCTGGCTCTTCTTGCAACCAAAGCCAACATTCATACATTCCTGATAGGCGAAAGCCTGATGCGTCAGGATGATGTTGCCGCTGCAACGCGGGATTTGCTGGCGCGCTAACCGCAGCCGGTTGAAAGCCTGAACGGATCTGGGCGCTTCTTGGGAGGGAAATTCACATGAGTGACGCGAAACTGACCCATCTTGACGATACCGGCGCCGCGAATATGGTCGATGTCTCCGCCAAGGCGCCAACCGTGCGCATTGCCGTAGCATCCGCCCATGTGCGCATGAAGCGTGAAACGCTCGACCTGATCCTTTCAGGCGACACCAAGAAGGGCGACGTTCTGGCGACGGCCCGCATCGCCGGCATTATGGCTGCAAAGCGCACCCATGAGCTGATACCGCTGTGCCATCCGCTGGCCCTCTCCAAGGTCGCTGTGGACATCGAGGCAGACGAAACCCTGCCCGGGCTTGTGATAACCGCAACGGCCAAGCTGACCGGTCAGACCGGCGTTGAAATGGAAGCCTTAACTGCGGCCTCTATTGCCAGCCTTACGATCTACGATATGGCCAAGGCTGTCGACAAAGGCATGGTCATTTCCGATGTCCGCCTTTTGGAAAAACAGGGTGGCAAATCCGGCCATTGGCAAGCCGATAGCAACAAGAAATAGGAGCGACTGGAATGGCCCTTTTGAATGTCGATGACGCATTGGAGCAGCTGCTTTCCGATATTTCCGTTTCGGAAGTCGAGAATATTTCCCTCCACAACGCGACCGCACGCGTGCTGGCAGCAGATCTGGTTGCAAACCGCGATCAGCCTCCCTTCAGGGCGTCTGCGATGGATGGCTATGCCATCAGGGCTGACAATGTAAAAGAGCTCCCCACCAAGCTGCAAATCATCGGCGAGGTGCCTGCCGGCTACCATTTCCCTGATGCCGTTCACAATTGGGAAGCGGTACGCATCTTTACAGGCGCCCCAGTTCCCGAGGGAGCAGACACCGTCGTCATGCAGGAAAAAACCGAGCGCGACGGGGCTTTTGTGACAATCCAGCAGGAGATAACAAAGGGCTCCAACATTCGCGAGGCCGGGCAGGATTTCGCCAAAGGCGAAACATTGCTCAAGAAGGGCACCGAACTCACCTATCGCCATCTGGCCCTTGCCGCAGCCATGAACCATGCCGTGCTTCCTGTCTACAAGCGTCCCGTTATTGCCATTCTGGCGACGGGTGACGAACTGGTCTTGCCCGGGGAAACGCCGACAGAAAGCCAGATCATCGCCGCCAACAATTTCGCCATTGCTTCCTTTGCCCAAACCATCGGTGCCGACATCATGGATCTGGGAATCGCTCGCGACGACATGACAGAGATTTCGACCACGATTGAAAAGGCCGTTGCCGCCGAAGTCGACTGCCTCATTACCATTGGTGGTGTTTCGGTCGGAGATCACGATCTGGTGCAGGAGGCGCTGAAAAACGCAGGCATGGATCTTAAATTCTGGCGCATCGCGATGCGGCCAGGCAAGCCCCTGCTGGCTGGCAAACTCGGCAAGACACAGGTGCTGGGCCTGCCGGGCAATCCAGTTTCATCCATGACATGCGCCCTGCTCTTCCTACAGCCCATCATCCGCAAGATGCTCGGCAAAAAGGGCCCTTATAAAATCACAGATGCCGTGTTGGGCAGTGCCTTGCCCGAGAATGACTATCGCCAAAGCTACATGCGGGCTCGCATGCATATAGATAAAGATGGCCGTACCGTCGCTTCGACTTTCTCAGATCAAGATAGCTCCAAGCTATCCAGCTTTGCAGAAGCCGATTGCGTGATCATTCGTCCTCCGAACTCCCCCGCCAGCGAGGCCGGAGCCCCCTGCCAAATCATCACGCTATAAAAACAAAAGCCGGTTCCCTTTAGGAAACCGGCTTTTTAAATCTGCCTGTCAGTGATCTTACGCTTGATCGCACAATCTATCAGTCCACAAAGGCCCGTTCGACGACAAAGCTGGCAGGGCGTGCATTGGACCCTTCAACCAGATTGAATTTTTCCAGCATATCCTTGGTATCGTTGAGCATCGCCATGGAGCCGCAAATCATCGCACGGTCTTCTTCGGGATTGATCGGAGGGACACCCAGATCCTCGAACAGCTTGCCCGATTCCATAAGATCGGTAATGCGTCCCATGCGGGGAAAGTCTTCGCGTGTCACCGAAGTATAATGAATGAGCCGTCCCTTCGCGAATTCGCCGACCAGAGGGTCATTATTGCAGAGCTCGACCAGCTCCTCACCATATTTCAACTCGTCAACCTCGCGACAGGTATGTGTCAGGATCACCTGATCAAACTTTTCATAAGTTTCAGGGTCACGAATGAGCGAGGCGAAAGGCGCAATGCCGGTACCGGTAGAGAACATATAGACACGCTTGCCTGGAATAAGTGCATCATTGACCAGTGTACCGGTCGGCTTTTTGCGCATGAGAATCGTGTCGCCGACTTTAATCTTCTGCAGATGCTCGGTCAGCGGACCATCTGGCACCTTGATCGAGTAAAACTCGACCTCTTCATCCCATGAAGGGCTGGCAACCGAATAGGCGCGAAAGACCGGCCGCTCTGCATTGGGCAGGCCGATCATCACAAATTCACCAGAACGAAAACGGAAACTCGCCGGGCGCGTGATTCTAAACTTGAACAGCCGATCCGTATAATGCTTCACTTCTGTTACGGTTTCTGCAAACACATTTGCCGGAATCGGAAAGGCCGATTTACTGGCGGCACTGGCGCTAGCTTGAGAAGTCTCATCTGGCTGCGTCATTGCTTACTCCTTCAAGTTATTCAGGCCACATCCGCACATATATCTGGACGCGCCTTGCCCTGCTCAGCCGCACGAGCCGGTCTGTTTGAGAACCGGTTCGAGACGAAATCAGGCCGTTATATCATGTCGATCTGAAAACAAAAGACCATTCAGGGGCTATCTATTGCAATTAGGTTCATTCTAACGACTATTCGTCTGCCCCGTCACTAAGCCTGTTGCGGAATTGTTGTTACATTACCTATTTTTCACGTATCGCTCCGAGCAAGAGCAACAATCCGAGATTTTGTATCTATTCGCACCCTTGACGGCGCAATCGACCCTTTGAGACCGATTATTAACTATAAGTAGTTTTAACAATGATGATATCCACTGATTTTTATCACATTTTGAACACAATTTGATTTTGTTGCAGAATAGTCACACCCTTTAAAGCCAAAATTCTCTAGTGATTGTCATGAGATAGGCCAAACCAAAATAGCCATTTCATATTCCCATTATATTTCAATATTTTATAACAATATATCTGAATAACATATCTCACTATACAACCGAAATCTTTCTGCGAACCGGCTGCGTTTGATAAAAAATCGCCTTCGTCAAGAGAATATATGCGCAAAATTGACATAGCCTTCAGCGGTAAGCATGTAACTTAGAACCACTATATCTGTAGTCATCCAGATAGCGCCATCCCGGAAAAGTATGATATTTCAGGCCTGTATTACTACAACCCGTGATAGAACCTTGTTCGATCTAAGGCACGTGCAATATTACAGCCAAAACACAACCTGTAGTTATTGCATTGACTAATACAATC
Organism: uncultured Cohaesibacter sp.; assembly: GCF_963678225.1. Lineage (NCBI taxonomy): Bacteria > Pseudomonadati > Pseudomonadota > Alphaproteobacteria > Hyphomicrobiales > Cohaesibacteraceae > Cohaesibacter > uncultured Cohaesibacter sp. Next base: position 280,927 of record NZ_OY782763.1, read on the forward strand.
ATTTTGACTACTAAACACTGAGTTGCATTTATTATATCTGCAATCATTATAAATTAATTGATGGCGGACTGCTGTTTGGAAGGTCACGACGATTGGGAAGCCAGGCCTTGGCTCAGGAGACATTGAATTGAGAATAGCGATTACATTGGCCAGCCTGATGCTCGTTGCAAGTGCTGCCCACGCATCAGAACTTGTCTACACGCCGGTAAACCCCACGTTTGGTGGTAGCCCGTATAATTCATCTCACCTTTTGTCCATTGCGAGCGCGCAGAGGTCCGCCACTGCGTCAGACGCCAATGTCAGCAGCGCATCAGGGAGCGGCAGCGGCACAACAAATGACAACACAACGGCCGATCTATTTGTAAGCCAGTTGCAAAGCCGGTTGCTCTCAGCGCTGGCAAGTCAGGTTACGGAAGCGATCTTCGGGGACGATCCGCAAGATAGCGGCACCATCACTTTTGGTGATACCGAAATCACGTTTGATCAGACTGGCGGGTCCATTGCGCTGACTATCACAGATTTCACCGACGGAACCGTCACGAATATTGAAGTTCCTCAATTAGTAACCGACTGATTTCCGGCGATCATAATGAATAATTTTATCCAATTTCGTTCCAAATCAAAAAAGGCTTCCCGGCGCGTGCTGGCTGCCCCTCTGTTGATCTCGCTGGTTGCGCTTACAGGATGCGCCACCAACAAGACTTTGATGACAGAAGCTCCACGCGTTGCCGAAGTCAGCGAAGTCAATTTGCGTCTCAGAAACATCCCGGCACCGAAACATCGCATTCCGGTCGCAGTCTATGACTTCCGGGATGAAACCGGACAATATCGCGAAGCCCAGAACTATCAGCAACTGTCTCGTGCAGTAACCCAAGGTGGTGTATCGATCCTCATCAAGGCGTTGCAGGATGCAGGCAACCGGCGATGGTTTACCGTTATGGAACGCAACAAGCTGGCAAACTTGCTCAAGGAGCGCCAGATCATTACGGAAATGCGCCGGCTTTATCGTGGCGAAGAGAAAATCAACGCCAAGGCCCTGCCCCCGCTTAAACATGCAGCCATCATCATCGAAGGCGGCATCATCGGCTATAACCACAATGTACAGACTGGCGGCATAGGTGCTTCCTATCTGGGCATCACGGGTGACAGCGATTATTCCAAGGACGAGATCACGGTTTCCTTGCGGGCCATCTCGACCAAGACTGGCGAAGTGCTCACCACGGTCACAGCCAGAAAAACGGTGGTATCGGTTGGCCTCCAGGCTTCGGTCTTCCGTTACGTGAAACTGGATGAGTTGCTGCAGGCCGAAGGCGGCTTCACCAACAACGAGCCTAGCCAGATTGCTCTGGAATCCGCAGTCGAAAAAGCGGTTGAAGCGTTGATTGTCGAAGGCGTCGAATTGGATATCTGGCAATTCAAGGATCCGCAATATGGCTCCTCCTACGTGCAGACCCTGCAATCGGAACAATATAAAGAGACCGATAGCGCAGAGCCAGTGCCCATGGCGGAACCGGAAACAAAAAACGCAACCACGATTTCAGCCACGGTGCCCAAACTGGTTGTAAGCAGAGCTGTGCGCCCCCAGCCGGAAGTAAGACAGACAACAAGAAGATTACCTCCGCCATACTCAAGCAATGAAGATCCTTTAGGTTAAAAATACACAAAATATCCGACAACAGTTGTATTAAGTTGTATAGGGCGGAGACTGTCATAGTTTCCAGCCCTATTTTTATTTAGATTCGGCAGTTAACCATCTGAATTAAACTTAAAAATACAAACCTATTACAATTTTAATTAAATTTATTATTTCATATTGACTTATAAAGTTAAGAAGAGGTAAATGATTGTACTGCCGCCAATATATTTTCGATGGTTGCATTTTGACCATGTCTGAAGGCGAGCATCAGCTGCTCAGGTGGGTGGCAAGTTTGAGAAACGTTATTCATATTGGAGACATCAAATGACCAAAATTCGTTTGGCACTTCTAGCCGCAGTAGCATCGGGAGTTATCGGAGGAGGATACGCATTCGCTGCTGGCGGCAACGACGCCGCTATCCGCCAGAATGGTGACGGCAACGTGGCCTCGATCAACCAGAGTGCAGGCACCGACAACCAGTTCAACAACACCGGCCCAAGCGACGCAAGCGCAGCATTTCAGGATGGTAACAACAACTCCATCACCGCAGTGCAAAGCGGCTCATCGAACGCAGTCGGCTTGACCGGCAACCAGTTCAATACAATTGAGGCCGTTACCGGCAAAATCGGACATACAAGCGTTAATCGCCCAGGCTGGGGAGTCCCTGCCCAAAATTACGATGCAGACGCTACAACCGGTGTCGCTCAGATCGGTGACGATAACAGCCTAGACGTAACTCAGGAAATCGGTGGCAACATCGTTGGCGGCGTGGTTCAGTTCAGTTCTTCAGCCAGGAGTGTCGCAGGCCAGAAAAACGAACTCGAAATCAATCAGCTTGGTGGGTCCGGCAACAGAATCAATCAAGTCTTGCAGGCTGTGGCTCAGGGGTCTCAAAACACGGCAACCATCACGCAGGATGGCTCAGGCAACGTGATCAATGCTGTCAACCAGATCGGCCTTAATGTCTCAGGCTCCAATTCCGACGTGAATAGCATCACAGCCACGATTATTGGCGACAGCAACGGCACCGCCGCACTGTCTCGCAAAGCTTCGGCCTCTGGCGCTGCAACCAGCGAATTGAATCAGATGGGTGAAGACAACAGCATCACCCTGAATATCGACGGTAGCTTAAACGCCTTCGGTGTAACTCAGAACAACTATGGCGGTGGACGCAACACCCTTTCCGCTCTCAAGATCACCGGCGACAGCAACCAGTTGGGTGTCTTGCAGGACGCCAACAAAGCCTCTGGCAACCACAATACTCTCACGATCAGCGAAATTGATGGCAACAACAACAATATCGGCGTGAAGCAGATTGGCAACAACTCAGGCACCATTGATCTGCAGTCGGCTAGCAACAGCAACCTGATCGGTCTTTCCCAGACCGGTACCAACAGCGCCACGATTACCATCACATCAGGTGACAGTAACGACTTTGACGCTCTGCAGGAAGACTACAACCAGCTGACCATCACGGCAAACGGTAGCTCCAACATCCTGAAAACCATGCAGACCGCATCAGTCTCAGGTACTGACAACGAGTTGACCGTCGATATCCTTGGTTCAAGCAACAACACGACAGGCTTCAGCACGGCGAACGCAGCCGATGCTATTGGCCTGGCAGCAGGCGAGCTCGTCCAGACCGGTTATGGCAACGAAGCAACCATTACCGTTGGCGACTCTCTCGCTTCCACTAATAGCAACAACAACTCCTTCGCTCTGAGCCAGTTGGGCAACCTGAACGAAGCGACCATCTCTATCTCCGGCGGCGATTCTAACCAGGTAGCCGTACTGCAGAGTGGTAATTCCAACAACTCGGTCGTAACCCAGACAGGGTCTTCCAACGTGGTTGGCATCGCTCAGTAAGAGCTATTCGAAATGGATAAAGACCGGAGGGACGCACTCACGCCCCTCCGGCCACATGTGGCAAGAGCCGCGAAATCATTTTTAAGTTCATCGTGAGGGCCAACAAAGGCTTTCCGGTGGCTCAATTTTTAAGAAGTAATTTTTTGGAGAGAATAAATGAACAAGGTTCGTTTGGCTTTGCTGGCAACCGCTGCAACAGGTGTTATTTCCGCCGCAGGTCTGGCTTTCGCAGCAAATAATGACGCATTCGTGGAGCAAAATGGCAGCAGCAACACCGCGTCCATCAACCAGACCAACGCCGGAGCGGAAACGCAGGACAACAAAGTAGGCAGCAGCACTAATGTCGTCCTTCAGGATGGAGACCAGAACACGCTGGATATCATCCAGAGTGGGGACAGCAACCAGATCGGGCTTCAGGGCAACGGCGTGGATCAACTGGGCGATGGCAACAATTTCGACGCCCTGCAATCCTCGAACAGCAACGTCATCGGCTCCGTGCAGCAAGTGGAAAGCACCGCAACCGGGGCAACGGGAACAAACGAACTGACAATCACCCAAAAGGGTGGAGCCTCGAACCTCGTGACCGCCGTGTCTCAGGAAACCACGGCCAACGGCACCAACTCAGCCGAAGTCACACAAAATGGCGCGGGCAACAGGCTTAAAACGCTAGGCCAGTTCAATAATGGTGCCGGCACCAACTCGGTCACCGTTTCGATCACCGGCGACAATAATGGCACTGCCGATAGTCTTACCAACTATGCCTCATTGGCAAATGTGAATGGCAGTGAAATCACCCAGTCCGGCACAGACAACAGCATTGAACTGATCATCTCTGGTAACAGCAACCAGTTCGGAGCAGCCCAGACAAACGATGCCGGCGGGACCAATATCCTGCAAACGTTGGACGTGGTTGGAGACCAGAACGAAATCGGCGTTTCCCAAACGGCTCATTCTGCCACCGACACCAACAGCTTGACCATCAACAAGATTATCGGAAACAACAACAATGTTGGGGCCAACCAACAGGGTTACGGTTCGAATACCGGTACGATTACCCTCGGAGCCAACAGCAACAACAACTGGGCCAAGCTAATCCAAAGCAACGGTGCAAAAGGAACAATCACCGTGCATGCTGGGGATTTCAACCGGCTATCTGTCGAACAGTATCAAGCCTCCACGGTTGATAATGACGCTGAAATGGAAGTTACGTCTACCAACAAGACACGGGGCAACAACCATCTCTACATTCGTCAGTGGGGCAATGCGGAAGTTGCCAAAACCTCGGTAGTTGGCGACTACAACTTTTCTGATATGCAACAAACAGCAAGCGACAATTATGCAAAGCTGACCATCACAGGCGACAGCAACAAGAACTTCACCTATCAGAACAAGTATAGCACGGACAATACTGCCACCATAACGATTGATGGAGACAGCAACAAGGCAAGAACCAATCAACAGGATTACGGGTCTGACAATAATGTCGCCATCGACATAACTGGTAACAACAACTCGGTAGAAGACCACCAGTTGGCCAGCACAAAAGCTGATCTGGATGTCGACATCAATGGATCTGACAACGCAATCCTGTCTACTCAGCAGACAGCTTCACTAAGCTCTGTGTCCTTCGACATCACTGGCAATAGCAACAACTTCGACGCCACACAAAGTCTCAGCACGGGCGACGCCATGTCGGTAACGATTTATGGCGACAACAACGGCAAGGGCACCTGGACCCTTAACGGTGCCGCCGAGGCAGTCAACCTGATAAGTGGTGAGCTGAGCCAGTCCGGGTCCAACAACGTGATGGACATCGCTATCGGCTCATCATTGCTCGGCAGCTCCAATAACCTTGTTGCAGCCCAGCAGAATGGGGACAGCAACTCCATCGACGTTAGCATTTCTGACGGCAGCTTCAACGAAGTGGCCATCAGCCAGCAAGGCAACGGCAACATCTCCGTTGTCAATCAGGTGGGCTCTTCCAACATCGTTGGCATCAGCCAGTAAACGCCTTGAGTGAAGTTGCATGCAAAGCAAGCATATAGAATGGGCGACCCCTCGCCTATTCGTCATCGGTTCAAAAGTAAAGTGAAAGCCACAAAGGCAGTCTTATGAAACATTTCAGTTCTTATTCGTTAGCGCCAGTTCTGACACTGATTATGGTTGCTTATGGACCGGCGACGCTGGCTGATGAAAATGAGGTCTATCTCGGGCAAACCGGTGTAACCAACGTCATCGATATCGATCAGGTTGGCAATTCGAACAAGGTTGGCGCGAACGAGACTGCAATATTCATTTCTCAGCAAGGCACCAGCAATGGCATAACCATTTCACAATCAGGATATGCCAACGAAGCTGGCGCCAGCGCCGCAACAGGCCGTTTGGGCCTGCAGGGTCTTTACCAGACGGGTAGCCAGAACGCGCTTGATATCAAGCAGGAAAATGACAACGCCCTTGGCATGAACCGCATCGGCGCAATCTCGCAGGACTCGCCTGCCACCTATGCCTCCAGTGTGAGCAACAGCCTTACGATCATCCAGTCTCACAATGCGATCGATGGAACTGCAGGATCAGAAGATGGACAAGGCAACCATAGCATCGGCGAAATCCAGCAAATCCAGACAAGTACAAACGGAGCCAGCAACACCGCGGTCATCAGACAGTTTGATGGCGCAGAAGATGCCTATGATGGAAACCGGATTGGATGGTTCGTTCAGAATGGTAGCGGCAACATTGCCAGTGTGACACAACAATATCGCGGCAACATCCTCAATACCTTCCGCCAATATGGCCAATCGAATGAAGCCACCATCTTCCAGCATTCGGGAACAGAAAACCGCATAGCCCAGTATGATCAGGTCGGCAGCTTCAACAGGGCTTCCGTTGCCATGATTGGCTCGCGCAACATGCTTTGGTCTCTGATCCAGAATAACGACCTTGTCAGCATCACTGGCAATCTGGCCACCATTACGCTTGAAGGCGACGACAATGGCGGCGATGGGTTTGGCGGCTTGGGACAGTTCACCAAGGAGAACACCAAGCAGCTGCAGGTATCTCAAGGTGAGGTCAAGCAGTTGGGAGACCACAACACGCTCAACATGGTAACCACCGATGCCTCGACCATGACAGCCTATGGCTTTGTGCAGGATGGCGACGGCAACTGGCTGAGCGGCACCGTAGACGGGATCGAAAACGAGGTAGCCTCCTCCCAGATCGGGGATGGCAACCGGCTCAACTTCGTGCAGACGGGTGACAAAAACAGCGTGGCCGTCACTTATAAGGGCAAAGACAACGAGCTGGATGCAAAACAGACCGGGGATGAGAATAGCATGACTGTTTCGTTTGATGGCGCGGTCACCCCCCTCTCCCGCAGCGACCAAACCAACGATGCTGCGCTCGGAGGTTTCACAGATCTTGTGCTCGCCTCATCCGGCACGCTTACACCCGGGCAAGCGATGCAAACCGGCGACCTCAATGTTGCATCTATTCAAGTCAATGGCGGCAGCTTTAACAAATTCGCTTTTTCGCAGACAGGTGATCAAAACATGATTGATGGCGCGATAACCGGTTTATCGAACCAATCCGCGGTGATACAATCCAACAACGATAACTATGCCTATTACCGCCAAACGGGCAATTACAACCAACTTATCATCCTGCAGTAGAGGCTATTGGTGTTTTTCAATCACTCTACCACAGGCTTTAACGCAAGATTCACTTCAATCTCAAGAAAAGGCTCCGATCAGCCATTCGATAGGACGCCATAAAATCTGATTAAAGAAATACCTGTTCTAATCGCTTCAAACAAAAGCAAAGGAACAGGGACATGCAAAAACAACTTACAGCTATCGCTGCGATCCTTTTGATGAGCGCAGCATCGCAGGCAAAAGCAGACACCAACGTCATCGAACTACTGGATGACGCGAATACAGAAGGAAATGTTATCGAGTTAAACATTATGGGCAATGGCAACAGCCTCAACCTATCCCAAAGCTTCGCCTTTGGAGGCTATGGCCAGAACCTGATGGATATCACAATCGATGGCAACAACAATGGTGGACCGGCTGGGGCAAGCTTTACAGGCGTAGCTCTTGCGAGCGGTCTACAACCGGGAAATTTGGTTCAGGAAGGCTTCAATAACAGTATGATTGTCGATGTTAGCGGCACAAGCAATCTATTCTCCTTCCTGCAAAACGGGAGCCAAAACACGCTCCAAGCCTCAATTGAGGGCACAGGTAATCAGGCCGCTGTGCAGCAATATGGACAGAATAATCACGTCAGCTTCAGCCAGATGGGAAGCAACAACAGCATCAGCATCTCGCAAAGATCTTTCTAGGATTATTCTGTGCCAATGAATGAGGAAACTGGCACATGAACAAAGCTCTAACCTTGGGACTTCTCGCTACGGCATTGGCGGGATTTTCTCTCTCACCAGCACTGGCGGGAGATCAGAATATACTGGTGTTGCAGCAGGACGGTGCGGCAAATACGATTTCAATCGACCAGCAAAAGGCAACGGGCAGTCAGGTCGGTGGCGTCAACTTCATCGAGGCTACGCCACTTGAGTCATCCGAATTCGAAGTGATGGACATGTCCAACCCCTTGCAAATCACCGAAGGGCTTCAAAACCCGATTGTGCAACAGGGAGATGGCAACAGCGCCACCATCACCGTTGAGGGCGACGAGGATGTCGTCTATCTCAACCAGAATAGTCAGGGACAGCCAACCGGCAATAATGCCGATATCTATGTCAATTCGGGCACTGCTGATCCATCCTTTGCGGCAGTCGTGCAAAATGGCGCGGGCAACAATGCGTCCGTTAGCATCAATGGCAGCCTTTCCAATGGCACAATCTTGCAGAACGGGTCTAACAATCAGGGGGCTATCGACGTAGACGGCAACAATGTCACAGCATCCCTGACGCAGGTCGGCTCGGACAATGACAGCCAACTGGTCGCGCAAGGCGCATCGACGTCTGCCACCGGTGTTGATGGCGCCAATGTGAGCTATACGCTCTATGCCAATGGAGTGACCACGACACAGCCTGTCACGGTGACGACCAATGGCGCTTCGGTAAGCATCACGCAAACTCAATTCTAGTTCACTAGCCTTTGGTGGCTTACTGGCAAAGCGACTGCCTCGGAGACGGCCCATGCCGCACCTGATTGCCTCAATAAAACGTCTGGTGGCATTTGGCCTGCCACTCTTGATGGGAGCCCCATCCATGGCCCTTGCCCAGCCACCGAAGGCAGACATCATCATGCATCTAGCGGGCAATCAGCTCTCGATTGAAGACGCGATACGCGTGACTGAGGCTGGAGCCTACGAGGTCCAGCTTGAAGTGCGTAAAACAGGCAAAAGCGGCACCGCCACAACCCGGCAAGGCAAACGCATCAAGGCCGAGGCAGATCGCGTGTATCAAACCAGCCAATTGCATTTTATTCTAGGCGCCCAGGATCACATCGAGGCCAAACTAAGTCTCTTTTTCGATGATACTCTGTTGGTGACAAAAACCCGTAGCTACACCTTCGGCGCACCCGCGCCGGATACGAATAAACAATTATGATCAATATCTTATACCGGTGACTTCAATGATCAGGTTATTTTCTGCATTTTTATCAGGTCTCTTTTGTCTGGGCGTTCTTGCCCCAGAAACCGCCCAAGCCCAGTCTGCTGAAGCGGTGGCCAAAGCCTTCGCGGGTAATTGGATTACCTATGACAGACATTTCGCAGAGCAGAAAAGCTGCGAGCTGACCTTCTCCGCACAGAAATCCGGCGACCTATATCCTATAACGAAAAAAGGCTGTAGCGGCGATCTGGCGGATATCGCTGGCTGGCGGATTCAAAATAACCAACTGGTGTTCATGTCCAGCGCCAATACGGCTATCGCATTGGTTGGGGGCAATCAGGAACGGTTGAGCGGAACGATGCTGCAGAACAAACTGCCGATCATCATCGAGAGGCTGGAAGTTGCCCAGAAGATAGAGAAAGCACGTAAATCGATCCAGTGTTCCTACATTGGCTACAGCCAGACATGTGCCTCTCCACGAGATTTCGCGCCTCCGGCAGCCAGCATCGGTTCACCGTCACCGGTGCAGATTCTGGTCAATCTCAACGCCAGAATTGAACCGCGCAACAACGCAACGATAAAGACTGTCTTGAAGCCCAACGCCTGTGTCAGCGCTGAAGTTTGCACGGTAGCGTCCGATGGCCTGTGGTGCAAAGTCAAAATCGAAAATGGCGACGCATGGATCAAGAAGCAAACGGTTCGCCAGCAGCGCTGGCCTGTTATCACCTTCAAGAATGGTTGCTCTTAACCGCCTTCTGCCCCATCCACCCAGTTGGATGATATCAGCTCTCAAAGCAGATCCCGCCACCTGCGCTTCGTGCTGCGTGGCGGGATATCTTTATACAGGTGCCGGGTTCCTTCCCGACTAGTATGACTGCGTCCGGCTTTTGATCTGATATGGCTCTAGGCTCTTGATGAACCGATCAATGAATTCCATCGTGATGACAGATCTGGGCGTGTGAGTTGGAAAGAGAATGCTGAGCCTGTGAGGCACCACTGGCTTGAATGGCTTGATGATCAGGCCGTCTTTTTCATATTCCAGAGCATCGATGATACTTACCACGCTGACGCCAACTCCACCGGCCACAATTCGGCACGCTAAGCCGAATTGACGCGATTCTATGATCGGGTTAAGCCGTGCTCCACTTGCCTCAAAGGCCGCATTCACCAAATTGAAATAATCACTGCCACGTCTGGCATGAATAAAGGGCTCATTGTCCAGATCCTGTGGCGTGATATGCTCCTTGTCCTTGAGCCTATGCCCCTGCGGCAAAATGCACACACTGCGCATCATGATTGGGATAATCTCCAGCGCAGGGTGCGGTTCATGATGGGAAGAGATACCCACATCATACTGATGCGAGATAATCCAATCCAGAATGCGCTCCGGCCTATCCGGCTCAATGGCCATTGTCACGCCAGGGCGTTCCTTCAGGAAATCGGCAACAACCCGCGGCAAATGGGTGGTCGCAAAGCCCGGCAGACAGGTGATGCGCAAATGCCCGACTTGCAAATCATGAATTTCTTCAACCAGCTTCTCGATATTGCCAAGCCCGGCCAGCACCCTGTCGACTTCGCCCAATAGAAACCGCGCTTCCTGTGTTGGAACCAGCCGCCCGCCATCACGCATGAAGACCTCAAAGCCCACCCGCTGGGTGAGGCTCGATATCAGGCGCGAAACCGCCGGCTGTGAAATATCCAACTGCTTGGCTGCCGCCGTCACATTCCCTGTGGTCGCCACCGCCCGAAAGGCTTCCAACTGTCTCAACTGTATCATGTGCGTCTTCGTTCTTTTTCGTGCCCGCGATCTGATACGCTTTGCCTATCGCTAAAATTCATAACATGATGTTATGACATTTAAGAAAAAACTTCATTTGAATTATTCACCCGCTCACCTCATTTTGCCCTTGTCCAAACGGGCCGGTCATCTCGCACAACGCAACGATGTTAGATGCGCCTTTAAACGACCGGGCGGCTTCCCTCCTCCATAAGAGAAGAAGAAGCCACTTCCTTTAAGAGGAAGCTGAGGACTTGGAGGAACGAATTCATATTGTCTCTGTTTTGAGCAAGGGAAAACTCAAATGAAACTGTCACGCAAAGCCCTTTTGGCTGCAACGATCATTGCTGGGCTGACCGCACCGGCAATGGCTGCAACGGAAATTCAGTGGTGGCACGCCATGGGTGGTGTCAACGGTGAACTCGTCAACGAAATGGCCGAGAAATTCAACGCTTCTCAGTCCGACTATAAAGTCGTTCCTGTCTATAAGGGCGGTTATGCAGACACCATGACGGCCGCTATCGCAGCATTCCGCGCGAAAGAGCAGCCAGCCATCGTTCAGGTTTTTGAAGTTGGTACCGCAACCATGATGGCCGCCAAGGGCGCTATCTATCCGGTCAGCCAGCTGATGAAAGACACTGGCGAAGAATTCGACCAGTCAGCCTACCTGCCAGCTGTTGTCTCCTACTATCAGAGCCCGGAAGGCGATCTGCTTTCCTTGCCATTCAACAGCTCCACCCCTGTCATGTGGTACAACAAGGACGCTCTGGACAAAGCAGGCGCCAAAGTGCCAACCACGTGGGATGAAGTGGAAGAAGCAGCCCAGAAGCTGGTCGATAGCGGCATGGACTGCGGCTATTCCTTCGGTTGGCAATCCTGGGTCATGATGGAGAACTACTCCGCATGGCACAACATGCCATCAGGAACCAAAGAAAACGGCTTTGCCGGTTTCGACACAGAATTCACCTTCAACAATGACGCTGTCATCAACCGTCTGCAGAAGATCGCTGAGGATGGCAAAAAAGGCCTGTTCAAATATGGCGGCCGCACCGGAGAATCCCGTCCGCTCTTCGTCAATGGCGAATGTGGCCTTTGGATGAACTCCTCCGCTTACTATGGCGGCTTTGTAAAGGACATCAAGTTCAACTTCGGCCAAACCATGCTGCCGCTGGATACCGCCGTTGCTGACAAGCCTCAGAACTCCATCATCGGTGGTGCAACCCTTTGGGTGCTGCAAGGCCGCGAGAGCGAAGAATATAAAGGCGTTGCCAAATTCCTGAAATTCATCTCCACTCCGGAAATTCAGGCCAAATGGCATCAGACCACCGGCTATGTGCCAATCACCACGGCCGCTTACGAACTCTCCAAAGAGCAGGGTTACTACAAGGAAAACCCGGGCACCGACACGGCCATCAAACAGCTCAGCCTGAATACCCCGACCCCGAACTCCCGCGGCATTCGCTACGGCAACATGGTTCAGGTTCGTGACGTGATCAACGAAGAGATGGAAGCTCTGTGGGCTGGCAAAAAAGACGCCAAGACCGCTATGGACGACGCTGTGAAACGCGGCAACGCCCTTCTGCGCAAGTTCGAACGCAGCGCCAAATAATCCATTGGCTTAAAGCGAACAATTTCCATGCCGCCCACCGGGCGGCATGGTTTTACGGCAAGCCCCCAAGGACCCCGATGACATGATCAAGCGTGTTCATTTTCCTTCTTCCCCCCTGCCATACCTTCTGGTAGCGCCCCAGATTGCTATTACGATCGTCTTCTTCATCTGGCCTGCCGGACAGGCGATGTATCAGTCATTCCTGATTGAAGACGCCTTTGGCTTTGGCCGTGAGTTTGTCTGGTTCGAGAATTTTGAAACCCTGTTTGAAGATCCGCTCTATGTCGATGTCTTCATCCGAACCATCTTCTTTTCGGTCATGGTTGCTGCGCTGTCCATGTTCCTCTCTCTGATCCTTGCGGGCTTTGCTGATCGGGTGGTCAAAGGCGCCACACTCTATAGAACATTGTTGATTTGGCCCTATGCCGTTGCGCCCGTTCTGGCAGGTGCTCTTTGGGTTTTCATGTTCAACCCGTCCGTCGGCATCATCGCCTATTGGCTGGATCTGATCGGGATCGACTGGAACCATTTCCTCAATGGCGGCCAGGCCATGGCTCTGATCGTCTTTGCAGCCAGCTGGAAGCAGATTGCCTATAACTTCCTGTTCTATCTGGCAGCGATGCAAGCCATTCCGAAATCCATGATCGAGGCCGCAGCCATAGATGGCGCAGGCCCGGCCAAGCGCTTTTGGACTATCATTTTCCCGCTGGTCTCCCCGACCACATTTTTCCTGCTCGTCATTAACATCGTCTATGCCTTCTTTGACACATTCGGCATCATTCACGCCGTAACCGAAGGCGGCCCGGCAGGCTCCACCGTAACGCTCGTCTACAAGGTCTATAGCGATGGCTTCATCGGACTTGATCTGGGCGGCTCGGCAGCGCAGTCCGTGATCCTGATGGCTATGGTTATCGGCCTCACGGTCATCCAGTTCCGTTATGTCGAGAGAAGGGTTGATTACTAATGGTTGAGAACCGTCCCTTTTTCGATACGCTCACGCATATCATTCTGATCCTTGGCGTTATTCTTATCGCTTTCCCGATCTGGATAACCTTTGTTGCCGCGACGCACGATCTGGCCCGCATGTCACAGGCGCCTATCCCTATTTGGCCGGGCTCGCACTTTTTCGAAAATCTCAAGCTGGCCCTTGAAGGCAAGGTTGTCTCGGGTGTCGACATGCTCCCCGTCTGGAAAATGATGTTCAACTCGCTCATCATGGCCCTGATGATCGCTATCGGCAAAATCATCATTTCCATCCTGTCGGCCTATGCCATCGTCTATTTCGACTTTCCTTTCCGCATGGGCTTCTTCTGGATGATTTTCATTACGCTGATGCTTCCCGTCGAGGTGCGTATCTTGCCAACTTTCGAGGTGGTTGCGTCTCTGGGCATGCTCAACAGTTATCTGGGCCTCACCGTGCCTCTCATCGCCTCGGCAACTGCGACCTTCATGTTCAGGCAGGTATTCCTGACCATTCCGGACGAAATGCTAGAGAGCGCCCGCATAGATGGCGCTGGCCCTGTGCGCTTCTTCTTTGACATGCTGTTGCCGCTCTCGCGCACCAACATTGCAGCCCTGTTCGTCATTCTCTTCATCTATGGCTGGAACCAATATATGTGGCCGCTTCTGATCACAACGGATTCCTCGCTCTCAACGGTCGTTGTCAGCATCAAGGAAATGCTCGACTCCGCCGAACGCACGCCGGAATGGAACACCATCATGATGACAGCACTGCTGGCCATGCTGCCCCCCATTCTGGTGATCGTCAGCATGCAGAAGCTCTTCGTCAAAGGCTTGACGGAAACGGATAAATAACGGGATCTACAGGTTAAATCATGTCCAATATTTCTCTTGATTATGTACGCAAATCCTACGGTCCCAGCGAAGTCATCCACGGGATCAGCGGCTCCATCCAACAGGGCGAATTCGTCGTCATTGTTGGCCCTTCTGGCTGTGGCAAATCCACCCTGCTGCGCATGATTGCGGGGCTGGAGAGCATTACCGGCGGCGAGATCCAGATTGGCAAACGCGTCGTCAACAAGCTCGAACCGGCACAACGCAATATCGCCATGGTTTTTCAGAACTATGCGCTCTATCCCCATATGAGCGTGTTCGACAACATGTCCTACGGGCTGAAGATCAGGAAAGTGCCAAAAGAGGAAATTCGCCGTCGCGTGGAAGAAACAGCCGAAATTCTCGAGCTAACGCCATATCTCAAGCGCTCCCCCCGCCAGCTTTCCGGCGGTCAGCGCCAGCGCGTTGCCATGGGACGCGCCATCGTACGCGAGCCGGATGTCTTCCTGTTTGACGAACCGCTTTCCAACCTCGATGCCAAATTGCGTGTCCAAATGCGGCTGGAAATCAAGAAACTGCAAGAGCGGCTCGGTATCACATCGGTCTATGTCACCCATGATCAGGTGGAAGCCATGACGCTGGGCCATCGGCTGATGGTGCTCAATGCAGGGTCTGTTGAGCAGTTCGGCACACCGATCGATCTTTATGACAAACCGGCAACCCTGTTTGTGGCCACCTTCATCGGCTCACCGGCTATGAATATTCTCAATGGCACCGTTAGCGAGGACGCCTCCTCTATCACACTGCCAGAGGGGGAAATCATTCCGCTGGGCATGCGCCTCAACGCGCAGGCAGGAGCATCGGTCAAGCTTGGCATGCGACCGGAGCATATTCGTCTGGCCACCAACGGCAACGCCCTTTTCTCTCTTAAATCCGATGTGATCGAGGAGCTGGGAGCCGACACGATCATTCATGCTGACTTTGGCAAAGCCACCAACAGTATGGCCGTTCGGCTGGATGGCATCCACCGCGTGAGCAGCGGAACGCAATTCAGCTTTGCAATCGACCCGGAAAACCTGCATGTTTTCGATCCGGAAAGCGGAAAGCGCATCAACTAGATCTAGAGGAATTCAATGCCAACTACACAGTCGCGCTTGCAAGGCCGCGTAATCGACATTCATGGTCATCGCGGAGCAAGGGGCCTTTTCCCCGAAAATACGCTTGAAGGCTATGCCTACGCCCTTTCCACGGGCATCCGGACGCTGGAGCTGGATATACAACTGACCGCCGACGACATTCTGGTCGCAACCCATGACTTTACGCTTTCGACCGCGCAGACCAGAGACAGCGAGGGCCAATGGCTGACCGGCACCGGACCGGAATCCATTACGCTGACGGCGGCAGAGCTGAAAAGCTATGACATCGGCGGCTTGAAGGCAGGCAGCACCTATGGCGCAAAATTCCCCGATCAGGCTTTCCTTGACGGGGTAACAATCCCGACTCTTGAAGAGATCATGGTCTTTTGCCGCGATTATGAAACCAGCTCGGGCGCAGGCAGCATCACGCTCAACATCGAAGTCAAATCGGACCCGACCCGTCCGGGCCACACCGACAGAGCGGAAAAGACCGTCGACATTCTTCTGGCCCTCATCGAGAAACACGCCTACGCCGACAAGGTGATCATCCAGTCCTTTGATTGGGCCATTCTCGATTTCGTACAAGACAAGGCGCCTCACTTTAAGCGCTCTTATCTGACCATCGCCGCCCACAATGGCGAGCATGCCACCATCTACAAGGGCTCCCCATGGCTTGGCAAAACCCACTGCCTTTCAGATGATGAAACGATCCCTGCTCTGATCAAGAAAGCTGGCGGCAACAATTGGTCGAGCCTATATAAGGATCTCAATGAGCAAGCCGTGTCCGAAGCCAGAGCCCTCGGCATCGGCCTTTATGTCTGGACGGTCAATGAGACAGAAGACATCGACAGGATGATCAATCTGGGCGTCGACGCCATCATCTCGGACTATCCGTCCAGAGTACAGCGGCGCCTTCTGGCCCACCAGATGCATTGGCTAGGCGATTGATAGATCACAAAATTCAGGAGCGTAGACAGTTTTGGCCGACTTGCGCTTCCTGTCAAGCGCGGCATTGACGCCTGAATTCACTCGGCGTCACGCCCACTTCCTTCTTGAACACCTTGGCAAAATAGTTGATGTCGTTGAAGGACAAGTCCAGCGCGATATTCATGATCGGCAAATCGCTCCCCTCAAGCAACTCTTTCGCGTGCTGAATGCGCCGTTGCTTGACATAGGCAACGAAGGTATCCCCCATCGTCTTTTTAAACAGGCGCGAAAAATAGCACGGACTGACGCTGGCGCAGTTGGCGGCATCTTCCAGCGTAATCTCCTTGTTCAGATTGCGTTCGATATAATTCAACACATTCTGCATGCGCTCCGGTGACCGGCCGAAATGTTCTTCCGTCATCTGGAACAGGGCATCAACGATCTGACAGAATAGTCCATGTATCCTGTTACGACTGCGCGCGTCCAACCGCTCTTTTCGCAAATTGGCAATTTGCCCCAGAAGATCGTCCGGCATCTCGACCTTGCGCTTATCGGAAAGGGCCAGAAGCTCATCGGAAAAGTCCAGAATAGCCTGGCGCGGGGCTTCGCCCTTGCGTGCATAAATACCTTCAAGATGCTTGCGCACCAGTGAGAGACAATCCCTATAGGCGCGCTGCTCCAGCAGTGTCCAGATCTGATCGGCAATCTCGTTGTGCGTGCGACTTGCTCCCAAATCTCCCAGACACGCATTAACAACACCCAGCAACTCATCTGTTTTTACTGGCTTTAGCAGAAAGCTATCCGCCTTGAGATGGATCGCTTTCTGCATGATTTCGAAATAGTCATAGGCAGTGAGAATAACGACCTTGGTCTTCATATTCTTCTGCCGCAGTGACTGGATGATTTCCAGACCATTTGGCTTGGGGATGTTGATGTCGACAAGGATGAGGTCAATCGCGTTGTTGTTGATGAGCTCCATGGCTTCAACACCATTGCGCGCCTCACCAACGATATTGATGCCATCAATCTTGTTGCTCAGAATTGTACGCAGCGCGCGCCGCTCCAATTCCTCGTCTTCCACGATAGCAACATCATACATGTTTTATTCTCCTCAACCGCCCCTCGGAAAGCCGCAAGCCTATTTCATCTGAAACGCACACGGATCGAATTCAAGCGGTAGCCTGATACGCACAAGCGTTCCTTTTCCTTGTCGATAGGGGCTGACAATCTCAAGAGCATATTCTTCACCGAAGAAATGCTGCAAGCGACTGCCGACATTGAAAATGCCGATGCTCTTGCGGTTCCCGTGTTCGGATTCTCCTTTGAGCACCGATTGCTTGCGCTTCTGAGAGATGCCTTCGCCATTATCCTCGACATCGACAATCAGATCCTGCCCATCCGAATAGGCATTGATCTTGATGAAACCGCCACTCTCGCGCGGCTCGACGGCATAGTTGATGCAGTTCTCGACGATTGGCTGCAGGATCATGAAGGGGCACAGCACTTCATTGAATTCCTCAGGCACGTCCAGAGACACGTCAAACCGGTCACCCAACCGCAGCTTTTGAAGATAGAGATAGTTCTTCACATGCTCCACTTCAGTACCCAGAGGTGCAAACTGGTTCCCGCTCTTCTTCAGAATATAACGCATCATGTCGGCAAAGGCGTGGACGGTCTTTTCCGTCTCGCCCGCATCTTCAATGAGCGCCAACCGCGAAATCGTATTGAGGACATTGAACAGGAAATGCGGATTGACCTGATAGGACAAGGCCTGCAGCTCCGCCTCGCGCAATGAGCGCTCCAGCTCGGCCCGCTTCTTGGATTCCTCCATCAACCGCATATTCTTGACATAAAGCTCCTGAGAAACCGTATTGGAGTAACTCTCTTCAGCCAGATGCGACGCGATGTTGAGCAACGAATAGGCCGCACTCTTCAGTCGGTCATAGGGCAACTGCCAAGCCCCTTCATGCAGCTCGACCAATTGCTTGTCCACGTCCCAGGAATCCCCGGATGCAAACAGGTTGGACATGTCTTCCAGATCCGAGCCTTCATGCAGATCCGTCAGATGCACCTGTCCACCGACAACAGCACCAAGATACTGATCTTTCATGATAATAGGCGCGGCGAAATCCACCAGCCCGCAATGACATTTATAGATGGATGGCTCGCCGGTTGAGAGCGCAATGCGCCCGCCGACGGCATCACAATGAAAACACCGTTCGCGCAATTTGTCCATTTTGCGAACTGTCTTGCAAAAAGGAGTAAAGCCACTTGGCTGAGTAACGGGAACTCCGTCGGGATCAACAATAACAATTGCAACACCAACAGCTGCGCTAAAATCGTCCTGAACCTTCTGCAGTACCTCCACACTGATCAGATCGGACAATTTCTTGCGAGCTATATGCGCGCCTTTACCATTCTTCCCTGCAGGGTTTTCCTGTTTTCCTCCCCAGCCGATTATCTCCTCATTGGCAGAACCTTCGTAAGATTGCTGCACGTTCCATTCCCTCCCATGGAAACACACCTGTTTCCCTGCCAAAATGGCCATAGGCAGCAGTTTGCTTGTAAATTGGTCGACGCAAATTCAGCGTTTCGATTATCCCAGATACCGTCAGTGGGAAGAGTTCCTTCACGGCATAGACCAATTTGTCCGGATCGACGACTGATGTGCCGAATGCATTCACATCAACCATCTCAGGCTCTGTCTGCCCAATAGCAAAAGCTAGAGAAACTTCGCATTTCTTTGCTAGGCCAGCAGCCACGATATTCTTCGCGATATAACGGGCATAATAGGCGGCGGACCTATCAACTTTCGTCGGATCTTTGCCAGAGAATGCACCGCCTCCGTGCCTGGCAATTCCGCCGTAAGTATCAACCATCAGCTTGCGTCCGGTCAACCCTGTATCCGCTTTTGGACCGCCTTCCACAAACCGTCCAGTGGGATTTATGTGCACGCGTGTATCTGATTGGATCCACTGCTGCAAATATGGACAAATCACTTGCTCCAACACCCCCCGAACCAGCATTTTCTGGTCCACTTCAGGGGCGTGCTGAGTCGAAACGACAATGCTGCTGATATGTGTTGGCAAACCCTTTTCGTCATAAACGAAGGTCACTTGCGCCTTGCCATCCGGCCGCAGCCACCCCAGCACGCCATTGTGGCGGGCATCGGCCAAAGCCTTGGTGAGCTTATGAGCAAAATGGATGGGCGCCGGCATGTAGCTAGGCGTTTCATCTGTGGCGAAGCCGTAAAATACCCCCTGATCCCCCGCCCCCAATTCACCGGCGCGAGAGACCCCTTGCGCGATATCTGGCGACTGCTCGCGAAGATCAGTAATCAGAAAGCAATGATCGGCATCAAAGCCAAGGGCCGGGTCGGTATAGCCAATCTGGCGAATGGTATCGCGCACGACGGGTTCGACATTCAGGCGCTGTCGTGAGGTAATCTCTCCAGCCAGAAACACAGTGTCTCCGGCAGCAACGGTCTCGGCAGCAACACGGGCTTCACTGTCGACAGTCAGATAGGCATCCAGAATGGCATCCGAAATCTGGTCACATACTTTGTCCGGATGTCCTTCGGTTACCGATTCCGCGCTAACGAGGCTAGTACGCATGGGGTTCTCCTACCCTTTCTTCTTCCCGATAGTCCTGACTCAACCACCGATCATGCATTTCAGTCCAAGAGACTCGATGACCTTTTTGAGCGGAGGCAAGGCATCCTTGGGAAGATCGGGGGTATCGCCCATTGGGTAGGCCCTGTTAAGCAAACCATACTTATTTTCCCCATAGGAGTGATAGCCCAACAAATGGACTGTCTCCACACCAGGCAACATCTTGGCGAAGTTACCGATATCCGAAATTGCCTGCTCGCTGTCATTGACGCCGGGTACCACTGGAACACGGACAACAACCGATTTGCTGGTCATGGCAGTGCGGATGGCATTTTCAAGAATAATGCGATTATCAACACCGGTGTTGGCCATATGAACCGCCGGATCAATAGCCTTGATATCAAGCAGCGCATGATCGACATGCGGCATGACATCAGCAATGATCTCGGGCGTTGTGAATCCGGTGGTCTCCATCGCAGTATTCCAGCCCTGCTCATGGCAGGCCTTGAGCAGCTCGCGAGCAAAATCGCTCTGCATCAGCGGCTCGCCACCGGAAAGCGTGATCCCGCCACCAGACCGGCGATAATGGGTCGCATCCTTGCGCACTTCCTGCAAAACCTGATTGACCGTCATCACTTTGCCCGAACGGGTCAGGGCATCGGTTGGACACACCTCGGCGCAGGCTCCACAGCGAATGCATTTGTCGCGATCAACAAAGCCCGGATTATCGCGCGACAAGGCAGAAACGGGACAAACCGGAAGACATTTGCCACAATGAATACAGCTCGAATCCTTGTAAAAAAGCTCCGGCTTCGGATCCTGGGATTCAGGGTTGCTGCACCAACGACACCGCAACGGACAGCCCTTGAGAAAGACGATTGTCCGTACGCCGGGACCATCATGAATTGAGTAGCGCTGGATGTCGAAGACGACACCTTCCTGATCGTAGTTAATTGGGGCCATTTTTCTTTCCCGCTTAGTCCTTTTATGCCTCGATCCCGGTCAGAAGCTGGTTTGTCCTGCAATCTCGATTGACTCCATCGCCGCCTTCACTGCGGAGGTTTCGCCCAGAATTGCCAGTGTCGTTACATGCTGAGGGCATGTGCCATAGATCTCGACGGTGAACACGTCAGCAGCCTTCAAGGCAAGATCGGAGAAGAAAAACAGATCCGTCACACTTGCCTGAATAAGACCGATGGACCCGACACTGTGTTCCTTGACCCACGTGCGGCCATGCGGAGGCATGCGTCTCTGGAGCATCAGCAGCACGTCCGGTTGCGGAGCATTGATGATCCTTGCATTCATTACGCGGTCCCTCCCTCAGATTTCATTCTGATATTCGCCCTGTTGTTGGGGGCAACAGAGTTTTTGTTTGGGGCGGCCAGGCGCAAGCGCCTGACCCTTGGAGAGCAGCAAAGGGGATGCCGCTCTATCTCACATTCAACGATTCCACCATCACGCATCTGCGTTTGCGGGCAAAAGCTTTCGGGCCGGTCAGCCCTTCACCGGTCGGTCCAGCAATCGTGAAGGTTGTATAGCCTTCACCGCCGACGCCGATGCCTGCATAGGATGGGCCATTCTTGACAAAAATGGTGGTCTGGATGAGCTTGGCCATCTTGGTCAGCTTGCGCACATTGGTCGAATGCATCATCGCCGTGTGACGGTTGCCATGTTCGACTTCAACGGCGAAATCGATGGCTTCATCAACATCTGGCACGCGCACCAGCGGCAGAATCGGCATCATCAGCTCTTCCTGAACGAAGACATGCTCCTTGGGCAGATCAATCAGAATGACCTTGATGTCATCACCAACCTTGATGCCGACCTTGTCGAGCAGATAGACAGCGCTCTTGCCAACACATGAGGTCTGCGGCCCCCCCTTTTCGTTGATCACCAGCGCTTCGAGCTTCTTGACCACAGCTGGGTCTTCCACCAGATAGGCGCCACATTTGGTCATGCAGGAGATGAGATAGTCCGCGATCTGGTTGACTGCGACGATTTCCTTCTCGGCGATGCAAGGCAAATTGTTATCGAAACTGCAGCCATTGACGATATCAACGGCAGCCTTTTCAATGTCTGCGGTTTCATCGACGACAACCGGCGGATTGCCAGCCCCTGCCCCGATGGCCTTCTTGCCGGTTGACATGACCGTCTTCACGATACCCGGGCCACCGGTGGCGACCAGCATGCGGATCTTGGGATGCTGCATCATGGCATTGGTGTTATCGATGGAAGGCTCTTGTACCGTCGTGATCAGGTTGGCTGGAGCGCCAAGCGTTGCCAGCTTGCGGTTGATCAGCTTGATGGTCAAAAGGGAAACAACCCGCGCACGCGGATGCGGGCTATAGACCACCGAGTTTCCTGCAGCCAGCATGCCGATGGAATTGCAGATGATGGTCTCAGTCGGGTTGGTGGTCGGTGTGATGGACCCAATAACGCCATAGGCGGAATATTCCACCAGCGTCAAACCGCCATCGCCACTGCATGCTTCCGTCGTCAGGTCTTCGGTACCCGGCGTCTTTTCAGCGGCCAGTCGGTTCTTGATGATCTTGTGTTCATATTTGCCCATACCCGTCTGCTCGGCGCCCATATGGGAAATCCGGTCCAGAGTTTCGGGCTCCAGGATCACATCGCGAATGCCATCGATGAAAGACTGGCGCTCTTCCATGGAGCAAAAGAGATATTGCTTCTGGGCAAGCGCGGCAGCTTCAACCGCTTCGTCCATGGTAGCAAAGAGACCATCACCCAATTCGGTTGCTTCCGCATCGGAAACAGCAATCGATACACCCGAGGCGGCAGGCTTTGCAGTTGATGCCGGGGCTTTACCCATCGATTCCGAGAGCACCTTGGCAATAACGTCCGAGACCATGGCATCATCAGATGCAGAGCCCTTGTCCGCACGTTCCCAGCCACACTTGGTCGGGCTTGGAACATAGTCTGGCTTTGCCTTGGCGCCACCGGATTTGCTTTCACCAAGGATTTGGGACACGAGACTGGCCACTTGATCCTCGGCAGGGGTGCTTTTTGCCACCGCTTTATTATTGACCGGAGCAGGAACCACAGGTGCGGCGTTAGCTCCGCCAAAGCTGCTGAGGACTCTCGTCACAGCTTCGGAGATCTGTTGATCGTTCACGGTTTCATCCTTCCTCAGAGACAGGCTCTGGTTAATTCGAAAAAAGGTCTAGAGCGCGTTCGGCGATCTGCACATCCTGATAGGCAGTGCCTCCACTCACTCCAATGGCGCCGATAACCGCGCCATCGCGACAGCATGGAATGCCGCCGCCGAAAATCACGACGCGTCCACCAATATTGGCCTGCACGCCAAAAAGCATTTCACCGGGCTGGGCCAGCTTGCCCAATTCCTCAGTCGTCATGCGAAAAGTCGCTGCTGTGTGCGCCTTGTCGGTCGCCAGTTGGGCGCTCACCGGCAGCGCGTTCTCCATCCGGTGAAACAGGATCTGCTGTCCATGTGGATCGGCAATCGAAACAGCAATTGGCACACCAATCTCCAAAGCCTTCTTCTGCGCAAGGTCCGCCAACGTCTTGGCTTCCTTCAAGGTCAGGGTCTGGCTCGGGAGACCAGGGTTCAAGCGCGAGATCTCGCGATTGATCAGTTCCGAAATCTGCTCCCTGTTTTCTGCTGTCAGCATCGACCATGTCCTTACCAGTTATGCTTGGTTTCAACGGTATCCACGATGCCAACAATCGCGGCATCGGTAACCGAATTCTCCAGGGTTGCGGCTTTGCGCGCCGAGCTGTTCTGGGTAACGATCACAATCTCATCGTTACCAGCCCCAACCGTATCGACGGCGATTTCCGTCTCTCCAGTCGGCTCCTGCTTTTCGTTGAGCTTTGCCACAATCAGCAGCTTGGATCCGGACAGGGACATATCCTTGCTGGTGGAAACAACAGTTCCGATGACTTTAGCCAAATACATGATCCTGACCTTTCAATGCCTGACGACGCTAATATTGCGCGCCCTCAGTTCCTCAAGAGCGAGTGGCGTGACCACAACACCCTCAGCGATGTTAATTGTTGAGCCGCTCGCAAGCTTGGCGTCACGCCATCCGAACACCCGCTTGCTATCGGCGGGGATGAGGGCCGGAGCTTGAGGCGTTATGAGCGCTGCTTTTTGTTCTGCTGTGAAAGCGCGTGTATCCGAAACGAACGGTGTCACGGCTCCAGCAACAACCCTCGAAAGCTGGGGCGCACGGCACAGCCTGACCCCATAGCGGTCCAACGCTTCCAGATTGGCGATCATCATGGCCCGATAGGCATCATTGGCCACAAACAACCGATCATCACGATCACGACAGGCCGGACAACAGGCGTCTTTTGCCGCCACAATCACTTTGCCCGTCTCCAGAGCCGTTGCCATCAGCCTTGAAGGCGCATCATCGCCAATGCCATGAACTACCTTGGCGGCCAGTGCCATGCTCATATTGGGAACGATGAGCATGGTTTTATCGGCCAGTAGTGAAGACATACCGGTCATTGGAGATACCGCATCAAGAACGGTCCATGCTGTCTGGGGTATCGCAAGTGTTTGAGCAGGGAAGGTGGAGGGTATGGCTTCAAACACTTCGCGTGTGGCTGCGACATCAAGTGACCAACTGTCGCGATACAGCTTGTTCAGCTCCTGAACGGCATCTCCAATTCCGGCATCCGACATATCCAGCAAAACCAGCGCCTTGCGCTTCATCACTGAAAGTCGCTCGATGATCTTCTCTGAAATGATTTCTACGAGAACCGTTTGAATGATACGGGAGAGGTCTGGCATCATTGCACTCCCCCTGCCTGCCCGGTCTGGCTGGCATTCTGCTCATACATCGCAATGCCGAGCGGTGTGACCAGAAGCGGCTCTGCCGGTTTGATCACGGTCTTGCCAGTCTGTTGCGCGAAGGCTTTTTCAAAGCCGGAAAAGGTGCAGGCACCGCCGACCACATAGATGTCGTCAACATCTTTGCCATCCAGAAATCTGGAAACGATGCTGGCCATCTTGTCGACCACAGGCCGCACGACAGGAAACACATCCCGATCGTTCGCAACATCAAGCTTGTGTTCCTCGGCCTCATCAAAGCTCATGCCATAGGCACCAGCAAGCACAAGGGTCATGTGCGTTCCGCCGGTTGCTTCATCGAAGGAGCCCAGCACCTTGCCATTTTTCAGAATGCTGATGCCTGTGGTGCCGCCGCCCACGTCAACGACGGCACCATCGCTCACCATCAATACGCGCGATGCAGCTGTCGGTTCATCGACAATCTCAACAAGTTCCATGTCGGCCGCTTCCACCACATTGCCAATGGCCTTGGCATTGCCGGCATGAATACCGGGAGGAATGGCCGTTGCAGCCCGAACAAGCTGTTGGCCCAGGCGATCCTCGATAATCGCCTTGAGAGACCGAACAGCCTGAACAGCCCCCACATAATCAACCACAATGCCATCACGCACGACAGTCGAGCGATAGCTTGCCCCGGTAACAGGCCGGTTTTGCGCATCAACCACCGACAGCACGATATTGGCCGTTCCAAGGTCGACGCCGACCTTCAACGGGCCTTCAGCCCACTCAGATTTCGGCAATATTGCCTCCTCTCTGATCAGGTCTGCAAAGTCGTGCAAGATATCATCGGAACTGCGCATGGTGACTTTTCTTCAGTTGGCTTTTGACTTTTGGGTTCGATAGGAATTTGCAAAATCAGGATTTGCAAATCCGCACCTGATCGTTGTTTTTGAGGCCAAGCGCGTTGGCTTCTTCAACATCGATATGAATTTCCAGAGCAGAGGCTTCGGATACACGCACTGCAACATTCTTGAGAATGCCACCGCGCGGCCCCTGCGCTTCCACGCTCACAATCTCGCCATTGCAGACACCGGCCTTTTTTGCGTCGTCGGGATGCATATGGATGTGGCGTTGCGCCACAATGACGCCCTGCTCCAGCTTGACCGACCCGAGCGGGCCAACAATTTCCAAGCCGGCGCTCTCATCCAGATCACCTGACATGCGCATCGGAGCCTTGATGCCCAGCGCAAAGCCGTCTGATACGGAAATCTCGATCTGTGTTTCCTTGCGAAATGGCCCGAGAACCCGAACGCGCCGTAGCTCGCCTTTGGGGCCTTTCAGAGTAACTGTTTCTTCGGCCGCATATTGTCCTGGCTGTTTCATGGCCTTCATGCGGGTCAGGTTTTGCCCCGGACCAAACAGCATTTCCATGTCTTCTCTGGACAGGTGAACATGGCGGTTCGACACCCCGACCGGTACCAAGGCAGGATCGCTCTTTGACGCCGCGCTGCTCGTTGCCTTTGCCAGAATATCGGCGACAACCTTATCGATCATTTGCTCAGTCAGTTGCATGGCTCTTTCTTTGCTCTCTCTTTGTCATCCCGCAGCCCAAAGGAACCGCGGGATGAAAGTCTTTCAGGGTCGGAAGACAAACCACTCAGGCGCGTCTGCGTCTGCCGCGGCCAGTCTTGCGTGTCGTAGCCGGTTTGGCGCTAGATGATGCGGGCTTTGCAGCCTCGATCGGCTTGACTTCAGCAACCGGCTTAAGATCCAGCTCTTCCGTTTTTGCCACTTCCGGAGCTGCTTGCTCTGCCTTCTCCACGTCTGCCTTGCTCTTGGCACTCGCGCTTTCAGCAGCCTCAGCCTTGCCTTCGGTCTGCTCAGGGGCCGGAGCCTCCGCTCCAGCGTCCTCGCCAGTGGCTTCAGAGCCCTTGTCCGAGCCGCCTTCACCGGAATCGTCAGGACCAGATTTCGGCCCTTCCCCCCCACCTGTCGGCGGAGTCGGTTCAGGAGGCTCAAGTGGCTTTGGGAGGTCAGCACCAACCGTTTCTTCGGAGATGACCATGCACTCCATGCCATCAGCAGGTCTTGCGATCACTTTCGTGGACACGACCGTGTTGATTTTGGCAGCAGCGGCGGTTGCCGCTGCCACGGCAGCATTGACTGCACCGACTTCGCCATAGAGCTTGACAACCGTCATGCCACCTCCCTTGGCCAATTCGTAGCCGACAAGCTCGACATTTGCAGATTTCACGGCAGCGTCTGCCGCTTCAATGGCAGCAGTCAGGCCCGTCGTTTCAATCAAACCGAGGCTTTTCTGCGACATGACGATCCTCCTTTCCTACGATCAAATGTAAGGGGTTGTGCTGGAAGGAAGATCCTCATCAGGTTCCATGGCTTTGAGAACCTGCTTGCCCACTTCACGAGCCGCAACGATAGCCTGACGCACAGCGCCAGAGTCACCGCTGAAGGTGAAGATGACTTCGTTCGAGAAGCTGGTTCCACCATTGCCTGGTGAAGAATAGCCAACCGCATCCACAGTTGCCGCTTTGGCAGCCGTATCAGCCAGCAGAACACCAATGGCAGCCGGGCCACCGACGGTGATACCGAAGGACTGGCCAAGCGGTGCACCGAAAGCTTTGTTCAGGGCTGTGCTTGCACGTGCGGTATACTGGAATTCCAGATGACCGGCAGAGTTGCCATAAACATCACCAAAGGTGCGTTCCACTTCACTCAGAGCCACTTCAACGGCACGACGGGCATCGGAAACATCCTCTGCACCAAACAGGATCAAAGAACCATGACCAGCACCGCCTTCAGTATCGCGAGGCAGTTCGATCAGGATGATTTCACTGTTGGTTGCCTTGACGGCTTCGTCAGCTGCAAAGATGTGCGGGCCAGCACCGGTACGGGCACCAAGAATACCGATTGAACGGTATTTCTTGTCGATCTTCATCTGCTCATGCAGGGAAGAGTCAACATTGGCGATAACAAGACCAATGGTGTGGCCAATTGCGGTGCCGACAAATTCGGTCAGACCGCAGGCTGCCGGCAGTTTGGCTGCGCAGCTTTTCGCTTCAGGGGCTGCAGGTTGTGCGGGAGCGGAAGCAGCTTCCGAGCCCATTTTGCGCATAACCTCGCCCATGATCTGTTCGACAAGATCGTTATTCATTGTCGATACTCCTTCTGATCAGGGGTTATTCCGCGCTTTTCGGCAGGATTTTTTCAACTTCGGTATGTGGGCGTGGGATGACATGGACGGAAACCACGGTGCCAACTTTTTCAGCAGCCACTGCGCCAGCGTCGGTAGCAGCTTTAACTGCGCCAACATCGCCACGAACCATAACGGTCACAAAACCAGACCCGATTTTTTCATAGCCGATCAGGCCGACATTTGCGGATTTGACCATCGCATCAGCAGCTTCGATTGCGCCTACGAGGCCTTTGGTTTCAACCATACCCAATGCTTCTTGTTGCATTTTTCTCTCCAGTTTTCTTGTTGTTCAGAATGTGCCCTTTTGAGGCGTCAAGTTTTTAAGTAGTTTGATTGGTGTCCTCCCTCATCTCCTATCCACCAAGGCGCCGCAGCAACCGCACCAGGTCTTGAGCAACCGGCTTTCTGGGATTGGTGGCCGTGCACGCATCCGCGAAAGTCGCTTTAACAAGGGTTTGTTCGCTGTGGGCATATGCGTTCATGTCGATCCCCTGCCCCCGAAGCGTTGCGGGAATGTTGAACTGCGCATTCAGGCGTTCGATCGCGTGAATGAGAGCCCAGACACCCATCTTGATGCTCGGGAAACGCAGGCCCAGGCTGGTCGCAGCCTTGGCATAGACGTCCGCCGTCTTTTCGCAGAAGGCTGAGCCTTCGCTAAGGCCGGCGTTATATTCAATGACCAGAGGCAGAAGCATGGCATTGAGACGACCGTGGGCGACATGAAACTGTCCGCCGATGGCATGAGCCAGTCCGTGGTTCAGGCCAAGGCCTGCCGAATTGAACGCCATGCCCGCCATGCAGGAAGCCTGATGCATCTCTGCGCGGGCTTCCAGATCATCGCCATTCTTGAATGCAACCGGCAGGCTTTCAAATGCCAGCGACAAGGCCTTGGCAGCCAAAGCGTCGGAGCAATAGGAAGAGCGGGAAGATGCAAGAGCCTCGATGGCATGGGTTATGACGTCCATCCCGGTGTCCGCAGTCACATTGGCAGGAGCCGTGCGGACAAATTCGGGGTCCAGGATCGCAACATCCGGTATCAGTGAGTTGGATACCAATGGAAATTTGCGATTGTTGGCCGGGTCGGAAATCACGGCATAAGACGTCACCTCTGATCCGGTTCCCGATGTGGTGGGAATGGCTACAAACTGGATAGTGAGTTGGGGTTTGACTTCTCGAACGACAGCCAGAATGGCTTTCGCAGCATCAATGGCGGATCCGCCACCCAGAGCAACGATCGCGTCCGGCTCGAAGTCGGCAAGAAGGCCAGCTCCCTTGGACACTGTTTCGATAGGCGGCTCAGGGATCGCTTCATCATAGACGAAACACTCAGATCCGGTGAGATGCGCCCGTACCCTGTCCAGAGCACCGGATTTTGCCATGAAGGCATCCGTGACGATCGCAACCTTCTGACCGCGATAAGCGTTCAGTCGATCCAGCATCCCGGCTCCAAAAACAACTTCCGTTTTTGAAAAGAAGCTCTGATAACGAGACATAAAACAGAAATCCTTGACACTTTGAGCAATTGTGAGCTGCCGGAGAGAGAAACCTCAAAAGACCCCGACAGCCTGTCGCGCCATACTGACCTGCCAGAGCCAAAGGCCTTGGCAGGTCGGCCAATCTCCTAGAGATTTTGCTCGGTACGGCTGATGATGTCGTCCTGCACTTCCTTGGCGAGCACGACCCACTGGGCGCTATAACCAGCCACGCGGACCACAAGGTCTCTGTGTTTTTCAGGTTCACGCTGAGCTTCGAGCAAGACGTTTCTGTCCACCACGTTGAACTGGACATGCATGCCCTTGTGATCGAAGTAGGAGCGTACAACCGAAGTGAAGTTCAGGATGCCATTGTCGCCAGCAAGGGCGGATGGCAGGAACTTCTGGTTATAGAGGGTACCGTTGGAGGCAATGAAGTGGTTGAGCTTGGCAACCGAGTTTGCCGCAGCGGTCGGACCATTGACGTCCTTACCCTGACGAGGAGATACACCGTCAGCAAGAGGTGCCTTGGCCAGACGTCCGTCAGGCAGTGCAGCAACATCTTTACCGAACAGCACGTTGGCAGACACAGGATAGATACCAGCCTGGAACTGACCGCCGCGCGGGTTGGTGTATTTTTCGACTTCTTTACAGTAGATCTCAGCGCACTTGCGGGCAATCAGATCGACTTCATCGATGTCGTTACCGAAGCATTCGGCACTATCGAGCATGCGATGAATATCGGCATATTTGCCGCTAGGCGCAGCGCTGGAAGAACCAAGGGTCTGGTAGACCTGATCTTTCAGAGCGGAGACATCCATGGAGTTGTTGTTGGCAAGAACCTTGCGAACAGCGGCATAGACCTGATCTTCAGACAGTTCCGCAGCTGCAGGAGCAGCACCGCCAACCGGCTGACCGAAGTTGTTGACCAGAGCTTCCTTGAGTTCTGCCGGGCTGATTTTCTTTTCGTCAAAGACGAATTTCTTCATTGCGTAGACAGAGTCACCGGTGTCAGCAACACCAAAGGCCTGCGGGCCGGTGAAGTTGTACAAGGCGCCGCCTTCCTGCACGGACATGCCGCGACCAAGGCAATCATCAACCATTGCAGACTGGAACGGCAGAGGAGCCATTTCGGCGTGCGCAATGTCAACGCAGTTGTCAGCTTCAACCAGATGGTAGACGAAGTAGGCCATCTGTTTTTCAAAAGCATCGTAGAAGTCATCAAGGCACTTCCACTGCGATACGTCCGGTGTAACCGGACCAAGCTGCTTGTTGCCGATGGTGCCTGGCGTTTCGCCAACTTTACCACCGTGCAGGGTGATTTCGAGGATCTTGGCTACGTTGAAGAATGCAGCGTCGTGCCAGCCTTCTGCCTTATGGATTGGCTGCGGTTCAACGCAACCGACAATGCCGTAATCGCGGGCATCGGCAAGAGAAACACCACGGTTCTGAAGAGCCGGAATGATCACTTCGTCGTTATACATGGCCGGAACACCAAGACCCAGACGAACAACTTCCGTAGCGCGGAAGAGGAATTCATCAGGCGTGCCCTGCCAAACGCGAATGGAGAAGGAAGGAGCTGGCAAACGAACGTGAGAAACAGCTTCCATGCACATGTAGGAAACATCGTTTGTAGCATCCAGCCCGTCAGAAGTCTGACCACCAACGCACAGATTCTGGAACACGGCGTAACCGGCAAAGGCCTGAGCGGACACTTCATCACGGGTTTTGTTGACGTCGTTGAGCTTGATCCAGATGCAATCGATCAGTTCCTGAGCGAAAGCACGGTCGATGGATGCATCAGCCTGCAGATAGTCGTTCATATACTGGTCGAAGCGGCCCGGAGAAATGGAATGCCCCGAGGATTCGATTTGCATCAGAGACTGGATGAACCAGAAGGTCTGACAAGCTTCCCAGAAGTTGGAAGCAGGATATTCAGGAACGCGTGCGCAGTTCTTGGCAATCTGTTCCAGCTCGGCCTTGCGGGTCGGGTTGCTTTCTGCCCTTGAGAGTTCCAGAGCCTTGTCAGCATACCGATGTGCGAAGTTGATCGCTGCATTGTAGGTGATGATGATGGCTTCGTAGAACTGGCGTTTCTTGATGTAGGATGGATCATTCTTGTCCATCGCATCCATGGCTTTGACGGCTTCTTCGATGATGCCGCGGAAGCCGATTTTCATGATCTTGCCATAGTCAACACAAACGTGACCGACACCACCATAGAAATAGTTACCAACGGTAAAGACGCCATTGGCGATGCAGTCCTTGGTCTCCGAAGACATCAGAGAGTCAGCATAAGAACTGGTGGTCTTGTTCGGCCAGTATTTGAAGGCTTCATGCAGCTCGGCAGCTGTTTCTTTCGGAATTTCGAAAGGGTCAGCCATACGGGTTGCCATGGTTTCAAACTCGGCTTCTACCCAATCATAGGAGAATTCCGGGCAGATTTCCGTAGAACGCGGATTTTTGGTGATGGCACCGACGATCAGTTCGTCGTCGCGAATGGTAACCGGCAGATTATTGAAAATCTTTTCGGCCACTTTTGCGCGGCGCATGATCGGGGAAAGATGTTCACTTTCCTTGTAGGCCTCGGTAGCCAGAACTGCACGCTCGGACTCAACAAAAGGCGTCGCGTTCAGAATCTGGTTTTTCAACCGCACAATACGTTCGGTTGGTTGAGAAAAGCCCTTCTCTATCATTACTTCCTCCAGGCTGCAGGATACGACCTCGCTTGCACTCTCTGTCGCAAACGCCATCGCCTTTTCCTTAGTGCTATGTTTGAGAACCGATTAAACTGACAAAGTTGCGCAGCAAGGCGGGGTGGCCGGGCCAGGCTGGCGAGGTCACGAGATTTCCGTCCACTACGGATTCATCCGGTTCAACTTTGATAAATTCTCCGCCCGCCATGACGACTTCCGGCGCAACCGCCGGATAGGCCGTCAGCTTGCGCCCGCGAACAACATTGGCTGCGGTTAAAATCTGAATGCCGTGGCAAATGGCGGCCAGCGGCGCATTGCGCTCCATGAAACCGCGACAAATGGAAAGAACATCGTCATCCAATCGCAGATACTCGCAAGCCCTTCCCCCGGCCAGATAAAGCCCTTTATAAAGCTCCGGCTCTATCATGGAGAAAGAAGCAGTAAGGCAAAACAGATGACCCGGTTTCTCCGAGTAAGTCTGATCGCCCTCAAAATCATGAATTGCCGTGCGAATGAAGTCACCCTTGCGCTTGTTAGGGCATACGACATCGACCGTAAAACCAAGCATTAACAATGCCTGATAGGGAACCATGACTTCATAATCTTCTGAATAGTCACCAGCTATAATGAGTATACTTGTCATTACAGGCTGCCCCTCCAAACAAAACCAATGCCTCCCACCGATCCACGACCGGCTTGTGCCAAAACATTAGTCCTGTGCCTAAACTTCTATCAATGGAGAGGCTTGTCATTGAGGGGTAAAGAATTGACATTGTGTGACAGGCTTTTGACACACAAAATTATCACAGTTAATTCAGATATTTACGCACCATATTAAGACAAAAGTCAAAGAGAGAAGGAAAAGTCCAAGGTAATTTTTTAACCCGAAAACGATCAAGAACGACCATCAAATGGAGCAATTGGCAAAAATTTTGCTCCGAACCGCATAGCGCAAGAACAAGCGATGATATACCGAAAAACTCGGACAAATCCCATTTAAAATACTGAAATATAATAATTTATCAGACTACCTATAACTACAACAATTAAAAACAACAAATGCTGTAGCGCAGCCCTATGCACCTTCAAGAAGCAAAGACAAAAAATTCCCTACTTTTGTAAAAATATTCGAATTGACCAAATCCCATAATTATAAATATGCCTTTAAAAGTATTTGCAAATTACATACAGCAAATCCCAAGTATTTAAAGATGAATTCAGTTGTCATTATTGAAATTCATCTCAATAGTTAAATATGCCAGTGCGTGTCCGATCTTTTGAGTATTCGCAAGATTACGGAGGCCGAGCAGCCTTCTTCTTTCAATGAGGAGGTGAAAGCGGACATCCGCTGCAAGATGACGACCTTTGGTCGATGTCAACTACGGGAAGCTCTAGGGAGTAAAATATGACGGCTACAATAATCAGTCTCCTTGTCGCCTTTGGCGGCGGGATCTTTGGCGCAGCATTAGGCGCGCTTTCAGCCTTTGCATTTGTCGGTTTTCTAACTTTGATCGGAGTTGCCCTGACCTTGGGTATAGCTCCCGATGCAACCAGCGTTGCCCAGGGTGCCGCAGGCTATTTTGGCGGTTTGCCATTTGGTGCTTTTGGTCCCCATGTTGGCGGTTTTGCCTCGGGCGTTGCTGCAGCTGCCTACGCAGCCAACAAAGGCTACACTGAAAACGGACGTGACATCATTACAGCGGGCATGGGCCTGAACAAACCAGACGTCCTGCTTGTTGGCGGCATCTTCGGTGTCCTTGGCTATGCTCTCTGCTGCCTTGTACAGCTCATTCCAAACTTCGGCCCAGGGCTTGCCTGGACGGACTATCCGGGCATTTGTGTCTTTGTTTCAGCTGTCGTTGCGCGCCTCATCTGGGGTAAAGCCGGCCTGTTCGGAAAAGCTGAAGAAGGCCGGAGCTTCTTCGATCCAAGCGATGCCATCAAATGGCTTCCCTTCCAGAGCACCAAGGGACAAATTGCCCTTATCGGTGCAGGCGTTGGCCTGTTGGGTGGCTGGCTCGGCATCACGTATGGCGGCACTGGCGCCCTGTTGGCTTTCGGCTTTGCCGCAGCCAGCCTGATCCTGCTTTCGCTCGGTCTTGCTGTACCTGTAACCCACCACATTGCGCTTCCTTCAGCCATTGCGGGCGTTGCATCAGGCAGCATGCTCTGGGCGTTGATCGTCGGCATCATTTGTGCGTTTTTGGGTGAATTGTGCGCCCGTTTGTTCCTGGTTCACGGCGACACACATATCGATCCCCCGGCAACAGCCATTGCTATCATGACCTTTGTTTTGAATGGTCTGACCGCCCTTGGCTTCTGGGCAGCTATCCCTCTGCCGCTTTGATCATGGATCGCTGAAGCACAAGCTGCTGATTTGGGCGTGGAGAATTAATTCCCCACGCCTTTTGTTTGACTGCCCCTCGAGAATCATGGCGTAAACCAAATCATCCAAAAGCTTGAAGGCACGCTCCGGAGGGCTGGGCGTCGAGCTATTTCCCTCTTCACATTGACAAATCAAAGCTTTTTCGCGCTTGCAGAACACAGCGAGAACATGTATAGTTTGTTCGTGATTTGTGCCACTGTTGTTTCGCTTATGAGAACAAAGCGATCGCGGAATTTGGAGAGGGAAATGCTAACACGCAAACAGCATGAGCTGCTAATGTTCATCCATGAACGCATCAAGGAATCAGGCGTTCCCCCCTCCTTTGACGAAATGAAAGATGCTCTTGATTTGCGCTCCAAGTCGGGCATTCACCGCCTGATCACGGCGCTCGAAGAACGCGGCTTCATTCGGCGTCTTCCGAACCGCGCCAGAGCGTTGGAGGTTCTCAAGCTACCAGAAGCGCACAAACCAACGCTCAGCACGCCAAGCCGCGGCTTTTCGCCCAGTGTTGTGGAAGGAGGCCTTGGCAAATCGCGTCCGAGTGAGCCGGTCGAGCAGGAAAAGACAGAAGAAGTCTCCGGTGTGTCGGTGCCAGTCATGGGCCGCATCGCGGCCGGAGTTCCCATTTCTGCCATTCAGCACCAATCCCACAGCGTGTCCGTACCGGTAGAAATGCTGCGCGGTGGCGAGCATTTTGCCCTTGAGGTTCGTGGCGACTCAATGATTGAAGCGGGCATTCTGGATGGCGACACAGTTGTCATCAAAAAATCAGATGACGCTGTTTCAGGCGACATTGTCGTCGCACTAGTCGATGATGAAGAAGCCACTCTGAAGCGCATTCGCAAGAAAGGGGCTTCCATCGCGCTGGAAGCTGCCAACCCGGCTTATGAAACGCGTATTTTCGGCCCAGATCGGGTTCGGGTACAGGGCAAGCTCGTCGGACTGATGCGCCAATATTGACGCAAGATCTTCCAGATACATCGAGAACTCATCTAATGCGCCCCAAGGGCGCATTTTTCATATGTATTCTCTCTTGGACATCAAGTGACTTTTAGCGTCTCTCAGGCATCCATGGGCGTTTGCCAACGGGCAGAGCGGCAATCGTCTCGATCTGCCAGTGTGGATTTTTCTCTTGCTCTGATGTCTTTTCCTCCCCAGCGGCCCCATCAATGTCAAAATAGTCTTCAGCCAACCGAGCAAGCAGACCTCGTTCATCCTGTTTATGAAGATACAGAAACTGCGCGCCGGATTGTGCCAACCTGTCGGCTCCGATCACGAGCCTTGGCCCCTTGCAGCTTTGGGGCACCGGCAAACGCGACACAATAATGTCTCTAAGCGCGCATTCCTCAGAAAAAGCCGACGCTTTGTTGACGATAGCCAGAGACAAATCGCTCCTCCCTGCCGAGGATGCATTCAGAGACGTCACAAAACAGGCCTGCCTATCACATGCGCTTGTTTGCAATAAGAGCGGATTTTCTTTCGGCTCTCGGTCTAGGCTATCACCATCCCCCAGGGCACGCGCATCCCCATCAGCCCTTAGAACAGACCGATAGTCGAGCGTCATCCCGCGTCCCCCAGTCCTTTGCCAATGCCCCTCGCTATCGCGACTGGCGACTCGGGTACCAGTCTGCGCTATCCAGATGTCAGGCTGCGGTGCAAACCACCACAGAGCGGCCGCAACAGTAAGCGGGACAACAGCCAGCCACGAAAGCCATTTGCGATGAATGGTATAGACGGCAAGTGCCGCTAGGGCAAAGGGCAGGAAGTCCCCTCCGGCTTTGACAACAAGATAGTCTGCGTCCCCCCACTGTGACACCATTGTCGCCATGGAGATGACCCAATCAAGGCCCCACTCGACCAGTTGCAGCGGCCAGGATTGCAAGCCGAAGGGCGTCATGAACACAGAGACCAACCCCATCGGCATCACGATCAGGCTGATGACTGGCATCGCAAGAAGGTTGGTAACAAGCCCAAAGGGCGCCATCTGCTGGAAATGCGCAACAGACAAGGGCAGCACGGCGAGACTTGCAATCAAAGATGTCAGGCCGATCCCGATGATCCATCGCCCGGCATGAAGAGCCGAGCCAAAGGCAAGCCCATGCTCTGAAGGCGCGAGCGCACCATTCTTGCGCAGGCGGAGACGGGTCAAGCGATCATAAGAGGCGATCAGAGCCGCCGTTGCAGCAAAAGACATCTGCATACCGGCTTCAACAACACCATAGGGCTGCACGAGAATGAGCAGCACCATAACGAGCCCCAGATTATGCATGGTAACAGCGGGACGCCCCGCCAGAATCGCTACCAGAAAAATGGCCGTCATGCAGAAGGCGCGGATGGTTGCAACCGATGCGCCGGAGAAAACCAGATAGGCCGCCGCGCAGAACAACGCCATCCCAGCCGCCCATTGCTTGATGGGATAATGCAAAGACAATTGCGGCAGCAAGGCCAGAATCCCGCGCACACCCCAGAAGACGGACATCGCCACCAGAGCCATGTGCAATCCGGAAATCGCAAGAATATGTGCCAAGCCGCTAAGCCTTAGCGCAGTCTCCACATTGTCAGCCAGAAAGTCGCGTTTCCCGACGGCCAATGCAACGGCAAGTCCCCCGGCCTCTCCATCCACCCGATGCAGAATATAACGCGCCACGGCCTGTCTGGTCCGTTCAATACTGTCTCGCACATCATGCACCAGCCCTTGCCAGCCCGACTTCGTCTTTTCCGGCAGACGCTCAATGCTATTGCTCAAATAGCCTTGACCACCGATAGATCGCGACCAGAGATAACGTCCATAATCGAAGCTCCCCGGATAAACGGGCTGCTGCAAGGGTGTCAGGTGAGCCCACATTCTAAGCCTTGTCCCGACGCGAAATTGCTCCTCGCCCCCGCGCCGAATGAGCAAAAGCCTTTTCGGGGTGCGCTCAGGTCTGAGTTTCTCAATGGTTTCAACAGCGATGGTCCAGCGCTCCTGCGGTCTTTTGGCTGTTCCCCTCTGCTCAACGCGGACAAGGCGACCGACAACCGGACTGGAAAGGCTATGGTCCAACACGGAGCTCGTTGAAAAATGCCCATGTTCACTGGCGGCGCACACACCAACCACAATTGCCGTCACCAACAGGAGCGGAAAGACCACCCGTCCCTTGGCTGCGCGATGATAAACCCAGCCACACAGTGCCAGAGACGCTGCAAGCAGCCCCCAGAAACTGGGTTCATCGGGCAAGATATAATAGAGGGCGGCGCCAAACCCCATGAAGACGGCCACCCAGAGAAACCGGGCATTCTGATCTGAGCAATCCTCCTGCCAGTTCCGCTCAATCGCCTGCCAAAGGGCTTCCAGCCAGAATTTGAAGCGCTTGCCAAGGCCCGGATTGTTGGCGAGTCCCTGCCAGTCATAGGCGTCGGAATGGACCT
Organism: uncultured Cohaesibacter sp.; assembly: GCF_963678225.1. Taxonomy (NCBI): domain Bacteria; kingdom Pseudomonadati; phylum Pseudomonadota; class Alphaproteobacteria; order Hyphomicrobiales; family Cohaesibacteraceae; genus Cohaesibacter; species uncultured Cohaesibacter sp. The sequence continues at coordinate 318,808 of NZ_OY782763.1, forward strand.
CTGGCATGGCCGGAGCGTTGCTCCGGTCTGTGCTATCAGCAGGATGGGACGCCCTTTCCATCACATTTGGTCCTTATGCACCTCTTTTTCGACCGTCAGACGGTCATGAGGTCTTTCGCCTTGGGCGCAAGCTGTGTTAGATCCTTGACAACTTCAATCGCCGGTTCCTGAAGCAGAGCGCGCTGCGGACCCCAGAATGGGATCCGTAGGCACAACCTGCCTCAACTTCCGGTGCACTATATCCCGAATAACAGGTTACTGATAGCATTATGTGTTCACAGGTTGTAACGCGCTTTGCCCCCTCCCCGACAGGTTTTCTCCATATCGGAGGGGCGCGCACCGCTCTCTTCAACTGGCTCTATGCCAAAGCCAATGGCGGCAAAATGCTGCTCCGCATCGAAGATACGGACCGCGAGCGTTCCACCGACGCTGCCATCGATGCCATTATCGCCGGAATGGAGTGGATGGGGCTGTCTTATGATGGCGATCCGATCTCGCAATATTCACGCGTTGATCGTCACCGTGAAGTGGTCGAGCAGCTTCTTGCAGCTGGCCAAGCCTATCGTTGCTATTGTTCGCCGGAAGAGTTGACGGAGATGCGCGAAAAGGCCCGCGCGGAAAAGCGCCCACCACGCTATGATGGCACCTGGCGTGATCGTGATCCGTCCGAAGCCCCAGAAGGCGTCAAACCTGCCATTCGCCTGAAAGCCCCGCAGGAAGGCTCTACGGTTATTGAAGATCAGGTTCAGGGCACGGTCACATTCCCGAACAAAGATCTGGATGACATGATCATCATGCGTTCTGATGGCAACCCGACCTACAACCTTGCTGTGGTCGTAGACGACCATGACATGGGCGTAACACACATCATGCGCGGCGATGACCACCTGACCAACGCCGCCCGCCAGACCCTCGTCTATCAGGCCATGGGCTGGGATGTTCCAACCATGGCGCATATTCCTCTGATCCATGGTCCGGATGGCGCCAAGCTTTCCAAACGCCACGGTGCCCTCGGCGTGGAGGCCTATCGCGATATGGGCTATCTGCCGGTCGCCATGCGCAACTATCTCGTTCGCCTCGGCTGGGCCCATGGCGATGACGAAGTCATGACCACCGATCAGATGATCGAATGGTTCGGCTTTGACGGCATGAACAAGGCCGCCGCCCGCTTCGACTTCAAGAAGCTGGAAAATCTCAACGGCGTCCATATGCGCCATGCCGATGACGATGACTTGTATAGCCAGCTTGTTTCTCTGCTTCCGCATCTTGAAGATGGCCAGTCCATACTGGATCTGATCGACGAGCCCAAGAAGGCCCAGATCATGCTGGCGATGCCAAGCGTGAAAGAACGCGCCAAAACCTTGCTCGACCTCAAGGCTGGCTTGGCCTTCCTTTTCGACACACGCCCACTGGCGATGGAAGACAAGGCAGCCAAGCATCTGACCGATGAAACCCGCGCCATGTTGTCCGAGCTGCTCCCACGCCTTGAAGGGCTGGAAGAATGGACTCTGGAAAGCACAGACGCACTCATCAGGGCCTTTGCTGAAGAGAAAGAACTCAAGCTTGGCAAAGTTGCGCAACCCCTTCGGGCTGCCATGACAGGCCGCGCAACATCGCCGGGTATTTTCGACGTTTTGATCATTTTGGGCAAAGATGAGTCAATCGCTCGCCTTAAGGATCAGACCCAATAGGGTTTTTACACAGGCTCTGGGGAAAATAATGTGAAAGCCGGTCTTGCGACCGGCTTTTTACGTATCTTGAATATAATTGACAAGATTTTCGCGCGATTGCGCAACAAACATAAACATGATTCTGCCCTTGCCAAGTTCCGGTAGAATAAGCGATAGTCTTATCGCGATAATTGTTTCGCGCAATATGAATGTTTTTCGACTGAAGCGCTCATACTTTTGTAGGATAAGGCACTGAAAATCCTATATATTTTACCATCGCGCCCCTATATTCAGTCCTAAGACTGCTTGCGACAATGCAAAAAATCAGATACCGAAAGCGCAATTCCTATGTTGTCAGGGAAGGTTTTGTGCACCCACGCATAAAGCTCAAGCTCCGTGAACAACAGCAAATCGTTTTCAAAATTTGGGAGTATCCGAATGAGTGATAAAAAAGCAACTTTGACTGTCGGCGACCAGACCTGGGAGTTTCCCGTGCGAAGCGGGTCTATCGGGCCTGACGTCATCGACATCGGGTCCCTCTATAAAGAAACCGGAATGTTCACCTACGACCCTGGCTTCACGTCCACTGCATCTTGTGAGTCAGAAATCACTTATATCGACGGCGAAAAAGGTGTGCTGCTTTATCGTGGCTACCCGATCGAACAGTTGGCTGAGCATGGAGACTTTCTGGAAACATGCTATCTGCTGCTGTATGGACACCTGCCTACTCCTGAAGAAAAACAGGATTTTGACACGCGCGTGACCCGCCACACGATGGTTCACGAGCAGATGAGCAAATTCTACACTGGCTATCGTCGTGACTCCCATCCAATGGCTGTCATGGTGGGTATTGTTGGTGGTCTGTCTGCCTTCTACCATGACTCCACCGACATCGCTGATCCACATCAGCGCATGGTCGCGTCTCTGCGTATGATCGCGAAGATGCCGACGATGGCCGCCATGGCTTACAAATATTCCATCGGTCAGCCATTTGTGTATCCACGCAACGACCTAGACTATGCGGCGAATTTCCTGCATATGTGCTTCTCGGTTCCTGCCGAGCCATATGAAGTGAACCCTGTTCTGGCCCGTGCTATGGATCGTATTTTCATCCTGCATGCGGACCATGAACAGAACGCATCCACTTCCACCGTCCGTCTTGCCGGTTCTTCCGGGGCAAACCCGTTCGGCTGTATTGCTGCCGGCATCGCTTGCCTCTGGGGCCCTGCTCATGGGGGCGCCAACGAAGCGGCTCTCAACATGCTGCATGAAATCGGCACTGTCGATCGCGTGGCCGAATATGTTGCCAGAGCAAAAGACAAGGATGATCCGTTCCGCCTGATGGGCTTCGGTCACCGCGTCTACAAAAACTACGACCCGCGCGCGCGTATCATGCAGCAGACCTGTCATGAAGTGCTCAACGAGCTCGGCCATGGGGATGATCCGACCCTTCAGGTCGCCATGGAACTGGAAAAGATTGCTCTGAACGATGAGTATTTCATCGAGAAGAAACTCTATCCAAACATCGACTTCTATTCCGGCATCACCCTGCGTGCGCTCGGCTTCCCAGCCGAAATGTTCACCGTGCTCTTCGCTCTGGCTCGTAGCGTTGGTTGGATTGCTCAGTGGAAAGAGATGGTGGAAGATCCGTCCCAGCGTATCGGCCGCCCACGTCAGCTGTTCAACGGCGCCCCTATGCGCGATTATGTTGAAATGGAAGATCGCTAAGATCGCGCCTAATAGGCTCCCTTACAAGAAAGGCTCCCTCATGGGAGCCTTTTTCATTTCAGCTTATTTTGGCGTAGCACAGGAAAACGCCCAATCACTTTGGCAAAGCCCCAAGCACAATGCGCGCCACCCGCTCGCTCGGGGTTTCATCAGGCAGCGTCATTTTTTCATCCAATTCGCTCAAGGCCGCTTCTTGCGCTGCCCGCTCCGGACTGGCCTCAAGCAATGGCAGCAAATGATGAGCCAAATTCTGCGCATTCGCCTCCTCATCGAGAAATTCCGGAATGGCATTGTGCCCGAGCACCAGATTGGTCAGAACGATGGAATGGGCTGTCAGCAGCCATTTGAACTGCCGCACAATCCAATCCACCTTATAAGCAACAATCATCGGAATGCCCGAAAGCCCCAGTTCCAGCGTCACCGTACCCGAAGCTGCCAGAGCCGCATGAGCCAGCCGGAAAGCATCAAATTTGGCTTCTTCTCCCTGCACAATCTCTGGCTTGACCGGCCAATCCTTCAGCCCCTCATCGATCAGCTCTCTGAGATGAGCAACCGCTGGCAGAATGACACGCAAATTCGGATGCCGTTCCCTCGCCAGCTTGACAACGCCACCAAATTCAACGAGCAAGCGGGAAACTTCGCTACGCCGTGAGCCCGGAAGAACAAGAAGCACCGGAGCATCGAGCCCTCCGCGCTCACCCGCAGCTGGGCGCAAAACATCAAGACGCTCGATAAGAGGATGGCCCACATAGGTGCAAGGCGGTCCTTGCAGGCGCTTATGCGCCTCAACCTCGAACGGCAGCAGCGCCAGCACATGATCTACATAGCGCGCCATTTTGCGCGCCCGCCCCGGACGCCAGGCCCACACGCTGGGCGACACATAGTCGATGATAGGCAGGTCCTGCCTCTTCTTGCGCACCCGCTTGGCCACCGCGTGCGTGAATTCAGGGCTATCAATGATGAGCAACAGATCAGGATCTTTGGCAAGAACATCCTCAACCACATCCATCCCTCTACGATAAAGAGACGGATATTGCCTGATGATATTGATAATCCCCATTACAGCGATCTCTGATAGGGGAAAGAGAGACGAAAGCCCTTCGGCCTGCATACGCTCCCCCGCCAGCCCCGCAAAGCGCACATGACCGCCACAAGCCTGTTTGATCGCCCTCATGGCACGAGCCCCAAGCTGGTCGCCAGATTCTTCGCCAATCACGATATAGATCAGAGGAACTTCTTTACTCATGGCGCACTCCCCGGGAGCCGTTTGATGCCAACAATCAAATGATCAAAGAGAAAAATCTTCAAGCTTGCGAGATACAAGAAAGAGCCCAGCAGCATGAGCCATCTCAAGGCTCTGAGCCCGATTGGCACAAAGCACTTCCCCTTCAGCACAGACAATACCGGCCAATCCTGCCTTGTGGGCGTTCTCTATGGTTCGTGGGCCTATTGTGGGCATGTCAAAACGCAGGTCCTGCCCTGGCCGAGCCCGCTTGAGCAACACACCTTGCTTGCCTTCATTCCAGCGTGCCCGTTTCTCTTGCCGTATCTGCAAGACACGAGCGAGCATCTGATCCGTGCCTTCGGGTCCTTCCATCGCCAGAATGCGTCCTGCCGCAACAACAACGCCCTGCCCGGCATCCAGAGCGCCGATGAGGCCCGCAGCCCGCGCTGCAAGGGCTATGTCGCTCTCATTGGCCTCGGCAGCCTTATTCCCGACGCAGAGATCCGGCCCGACAACAAGCCCGGGCGCCACCTCAGGCACAGACACCAGCCGCACCCCACGCTTTTCGAAGAAGCCGGCAACTCCTTGTAAAACGCCTTCATCGCCGCCCGACGCCATTATACGCAAAATCGCGGGTAGAGCCTTCATCGCTCCCAAATCGAGCCGGATGCTGCTGAAATCCGGACGCGACCGGATAGACCCGATGCACAGCAGCTCCGAGAGGGCATTCTGTTCTAGTAGCTTGAAAAGCAGGCCAATCTCGCCCCACTTGATCCAGTGGTGGGGATGGCTCTCAATGCGCGCATCGGCTTCGCCGACGATACCGAATATGAAATACGGCCGCCCGGCAGCCTGTAGCGCATTGATCACTTCAAAAGGAAGATCCTGTCCGCCGGCGATGATGCCCACCGGCCCATCACCGCAAGACACCATCGATCAATCCTTGTTGCTGCGCGGCGTGCAAAGAGACTTCTTGGTCCCCTTGCGAATGAAGTCCACGATCTTCATGACATTGTCATCATCAGCAAAGGCAGCCGCCACCTTCTCTACACGCTCGCTCTGCGTACCTTCTGCATCGAACAGCATCTGATAGGCATGACGCAGATTATGAATGGTCTCACGAGAGAAACCGCGACGCTTGAGGCCAACGATATTCAAGCCCCCCAAATGGGCCCGGTTGCCAATAACGGAGCCAAACGGAATGACATCATTCTCGACACCGGACATGCCGCCCACAAAGGCATGCTCGCCAACGCGGGCAAACTGGATCACCGCCGAAAGACCGGCAACAATCGCATGATCTCCGATTTCGCAATGCCCGGCGATAGTCGCGTGATTCACCAGAATAACGTCATTACCGATCATACAGTCATGAGCGATATGGGCGCCAACCATCAGGTGGCAATTGTTACCAACCTTGGTCAGACCACCGCCACCCTGCGTGCCCGGATTGATGGTGACATATTCGCGGATATTGACATTATCGCCAATCTCGCAGCCAACATTCTCGCCGTCGAACTTCAAATCCTGAGGAATGGTACCAACCGAAGCGAAGGGGAAAATCTCGACATTCTTGCCGATTTTGGTATTTCCCTCGACCACTACGTGAGAATGCACCTTGCCACCTTCACCAATGACAACATTCGCACCGATAACGCTATAGGGGCCGATTTCAATATCATCGGCGAGTTGCGCCCCATCGGCAACAATTGCGGTTGGATGAATATTCGCCATTATTTCTGTTCTTCTCCGATCAACATCGCGCTTACTTCAGCTTCGGCGACTTTTGCGTCATCCACCTTGGCAATACAAGCAAATTTCCAGATGTTGGCGCGGTTCTTGACCTTTTGGACGTGAATATGCAGGACGTCTCCGGGCACAACCGGCTTGCGGAACTTGGCCTTTTCAATAGTCATGAAATAGACAAGGCTTGGAGAGCCCAGATCTTTACGGCTATTGACACAAAGCGCACCAGCCGTTTGGGCCATCGCTTCGATGATCAAAACGCCCGGCATAACTGGCTGGACAGGAAAATGACCCTGAAAATGTGGCTCGTTGATGGTGACATTCTTCACACCGATACAGCTGTCGTCCCCATCCATATCGATGATGCGATCAATCATCAAGAATGGATAACGATGCGGCAGCAGTTCCAGAACGCGCATGATATCTGCACTATCAAGGGTCTGTTTTTCACTCATAGTTCATTTCCCTTCAACACCTTGCGAGATCTTTTGCCCGAGATGAAAGACCTCTTAGTGAGCTCTGATCCCAAACCCCGCCCCTATATGGACGTGATCGGCTCACTTTTTGACCGTTAGGCTATTTGTTTTTCTCAGCTAAGCGGCTCAGCGCTGTCATTTCGCGGAACCATTGTTTTACCGGTTTTGCTGGTACGCCACCATAGCGACCACCAGCCGGTACGTCATCCTTGACCACACTAACAGCGGCAATTTGCGCGCCCATACCAATGGTAATATGGCCAGCAACACCGGTTTGTCCACCAATGGCGACGAAATCTTCGAGCTTGGAAGATCCGGAAAGGCCAACTTGGGAAACAAGCACACAATGGCGACCAACTTCAACATTGTGCCCAATCTGGACTTGGTTGTCGATCTTGGTGCCTTCGCCGATAATGGTATCGCGGTTTGCACCCCGATCAATGGTGCTATTGGCACCAATCTCGACGCGATCCTGAATGATAACGCGGCCAATTTGCGGCACCTTCTGGTGCCCGGTCGCACTCATGGAGAAGCCAAATCCATCCTGACCACTGCAAACGCCAGGATGAAGGATCACACTGTCGCCGATAAGTGTATGTTGCAGAACACAATTTGCGCCTATATGACAGTTGCGGCCGACGCGCACGCCCTGCCCCACAACAGCACCCGCACCGATTGTGGTACCGGCCCCGATTTCGGCATTTGCCCCAACGCTGACACCCGGCTCTATGCAAACGCCCGGTTCAACCTTCGCGGAAGGGTGAATATAGGCCGCCTGAGAAATACCCCCATCGGTTTCGAAGTAAGCCATAGGCACAGCGGCTTCTGGATAGAAAGCGGCAGAGACTTCCGAGAAAGCCCTGTATGGGTTTTTCGACTCCAGCACAACAACCCCATCAGGCACCCGCTCGTGATAACGCTTGGCACAAATCACGGCGCTTGCCGTCGTCTTTTCCAACTGCCCTACATATTTGGGATTGTCGAGAAAGGTAACGTGCCCATTGGATGCGGTGTCGATCGGGGCGACATCGCTGATTTGCATATCGCCATCTGCATCATCAGGCAATTCAGCCCCAATCAGCTCAGCGATTGCCTTAAGGGAGAGGGTTTCAACTTTGGAAAAAAAAGCAGCGTCGGTCATGATAGCTTTCAAAAAAAAGCCGCCGCCCATAAGAGCAGCGGCTTTGTACTGTGTTTCTAGTCAGTCTTAGAAGGAAGACGCAGCGCCGAAGCGAATAACCTGCGTTTCATCATAATCTTCTTTGGTCAGAGCGTAGCCATAGTCAAGACGCAGTCTGCCGAACGGGCTAGCCCAAATGACACCTGCGCCGACGGAAGACCGAATGCTGCGCTCATCATAGATGGCGCCAGCAGCGTCTGAACCAAACAGCGTACCAGCATCCGCAAAGACCGCACCACTCAGGCCAACGCTATCCAGATAAGGCAGCGGGAACTGCATTTCGGCAGTTGCGTTGAAGTAGGTCTTACCACCCAAACCTTCACCAGACGTCACGTCACGAGGGCCAAAGCCGTAGGAAGCAAAGCCACGGATCGTATCCCCCCCCTGGCTGAAGGCATCAAGCAGACGAACATCGTCGCCACCAAAGCCCTGAATGTGACCTGCGCCAACGCGCAACATGCCAACAAGGCTCCATGCAGGATACAGCTCATGATAGTAACGCGCATCAACGGTTGACTTGATGAAGCGGACATCACCGCCAACACCGGCAAATTCCTGACTGAACTTGCCATAGATACCGCTGGTTGGAGCGGTCATGCTGTCGAGCGAATTGTAGACCAAGCTATAACCAAGAGCAGACTTGATGGTTGCACCTTCATCCTGTGCTTGCTCGATACCCGGAGAAGCCGTTGCCGCTCCATAGGAATCGTAGTTCGAAATTTCCTTCTGCTCCAACGTATAGTACGGATTGAAGGAGATCTCTTCGGTGATCGGCAAACCGAACCGGATGGTCCCACCGTCACGCTTATAGTCATAATCGCGGTAGTCATTGTCTTCATAGGTTGAATGGAACAGGTCAAAGCCTGCGGCCAACCGACGACCCAAGAAATATGGTTCGGTGAAGGACAAGGTATAAGACTGTTTGGAAGCACCACCAGAAGCAGACACTTTCAGATACTGGCCACGGCCCATGAAGTTCTTTTCAGAAACCGAAACGTCAGCAATAAAGCCATCACTGGTGGAATAGCCACCACCTAGGGTAACTGCACCCGTGCCCTTTTCGACCACGTCAACGTTCAGAACCACACGGTCAGCCGTTGTGCCCGGCGCTGTGGTAACAGCAACCTTTTCGAAGAAGCCGAGAGCATCAAGACGACGCTTAGCGCGATCAAGCAGCACACGGTTGAAGGCATCGCCTTCAGCCATATCGAACTCGCGACGAATGACATAGTCACGCGTGCGGGTGTTACCGCGGATGTTGATCCGTTCGACATAGGCGCGGTTGCCCTCATCCACCTGATAAACTAGATTGATGATCTTGTTCTCATAGTCACGATCAGCGCGCGGCGTAACGCGGGCAAAAGCATAACCGGACTTGGAAATCTCGATCGTCATGTCTTCAAGAGACTTGGAGACGGCGTCTACACTGTAAACATCTCCAGAGCCGGTATGCACCTGACTGCGCAGCGCTTCACCATCCACTTCAGGAACAGCGCTATCCACTTCAACGTCACCAATGCGATACTGTTCGCCTTCGTCGACGGTGATGGTCACAAAGAATTTGTTCCGTTCACGGTCCAAGTCGGCAACCGAGGAAACAACGCGGAAGTCGGCGTAACCGTGGTTGAGATAGAACTGACGCAGGCGCTCTTCATCAGCAGCCAAACGATCAGCATCATAAACATCGTCCGTAAGCAACCAGCTTAGCCAGCCGGATTCTTTTGTCGTCAGAACGTTCTGAAGACGGGAATCGCCGAACGCCTTGTTGCCAAGTATGGAAACCTTGGCAACAGAGGTTTTAGCGCCTTCCGTGATCTCGAAAACCAAGTCTGCGCGGTTGCGGCCCAAATCGATAACCTTTGGCTCAACACGAGCGCCGAAGCGGCCAGCACGACGATAGGCTTCCAGAATACGCTGAACGTCTGTCTGAATACGGTTTTCGCTGAGAATGCCGCGGCTCTTTGAGGTCACGACGGTTTCAAGCTGATTGTCTTTGACGCGCTTGTTGCCTTCAAACGAGATACGATTGATCACCGCATTTTCCTGAACATCGACAATGAGCGAAGAACCGCTCATACGGATATCGACATCCTTGAAGAGCCCCGTCTGATAGAGAGCCTTGAGAGACTCATCGATATCATAAGCGCTGGATCGTTGCCCCGGCTTGAGCACCACGTAAGACCGGATGGTATCATCCGATACGCGCGCGTTGCCTCTTACAACGACTTGACTGACCGTCTGTGCAAAGGCCGGACTGATTGCAAAAATATCTACAGGACCGAGCTGCGCTCCCGCACACATAACGGTTGCTAGTGCCGCTTTCCATGCGATGGTCTTAATTTTCTTCATCAGCCCCAACACTCTTTTCTAAATCATCAAATTCGATTTGAGCACAAACTGCCCTTGAAATGGAATCTTTATGCCTAAGAAGGTTTTACCTTGAATCGCATAAGGATCAACCCCCGAACACATCTAACTTCAACAAAGATAACATTCAGTTGCCCATAAGCCACAAATTTCTGCGAAAATCACTATAATTATTTTCCCCGAGGAAAATTATCTACATCCCTAATTTGACAGGAAAATATGTGTGATATCGTTAAAGGTGGCGAATATCATCAATGAGAAGACCAACGCCAAACCGATACGGAACCCCAGTTCCTGACTTTTTGGCGACAATGGTTTGCCCCGAATGCCTTCCAGCGCATAGAACACAAGATGCCCGCCATCCAGCATTGGAATCGGGAACAAATTGAGCAATCCGATGCTGACCGAAAGGATTGCAGCGAGATTGAACAAAGCGACGATTCCCAAAGTCGCCACCTGTCCGGAAACCTGAGCAACGCGGATCGGACCACCCAACTGGTCAGCATCCTCCTTGCCTACAAAAATCCGCCCGACATAACCAAGCGTACGATCAATGATCGAATAGGTCTCGGTCACGCCGCCCCAAGCTGCCCGCAGAGGACCATATTCTTTGCGCACTACATCTTCTGCGCGTGCTTCATGACGGATACCCAGAACACCGATTTTCTGCTTGTTGCCAAACTGATCGGTCACTTCGGTGCGTCGTGGTGTTGTCATCAGAGAGATACGTTCCCCATCGCGGTCAACCACGATATCGAGAGCATCTCCTGAGCTCATGGCAACGATCCCCTGCACATCGGAGAAGGATTTGATCTCCTGCCCATCGATGGACACCATGATGTCGCCAACTTCAAAGCCGGCTTCTGCCGCAGCGCTCTCCGGCACGACGGAATCGACCCGCGCAGGCGTAATGGGCTTGCCATAAAGGAACAACAGCATGCCGAAGATAACGATAGAAAGCAGGAAGTTGGCAAAAGGCCCAGCTGCTACGATGGCTGCCCGAGCCCAAAGGGATTTGGAATGCAGAGACCCTTCCCTTTCATCCACGCCTTGACTTTCCATGGCCTCTTGATCAGGCACGCTCGCCGCATTTTCGTCGCCAAGAAACTTAACGAATCCCCCCAAGGGGATCGCCGAAATCTTCCAGCGGGTGCCATGCTTGTCATAGAACCCAAACAGTTCTTTGCCGAAGCCAATGGAGAATTCACTGATGGTTACGCCACACCAACGAGCCACCATAAAGTGGCCAAGCTCATGAAAGAACACGACAATCATGAGCACAAAAAGCGCAGGAATGACATAGCCGAGCAAGCCTGTACCGGCCGAAAAGACGCTCTGAAAGATTTCCATTAAAGTCTCCACATTTCCTGGACGCTAGCGTAGCGGTGATCCTCTAAAGAAGGCTTAAATAGGGTGAAAATATGGAGAGATCAACAGGCCCCGCTGGACCTGCCTCTCAATATTAAGACTGACGCAACTGCGCCTAGTCATCCAGCATTGCAAGAAAACGCCCGGCAGACTCCAGCGCCTTGTAGCTTGGGTCATAATATTTGCTGTAGTGAATAAAGCCATGCACGGCGCTTTTATAGACATCATAATAATGCTGCACACCCGCTTCCATAAGCTTGCCTGCGAGCCAGCGACTGTCGTCGGCCAGACAATCGCATTCCGCCTCGCACAAATAGACCGGTGGCAAATCGTGCATTTCAGCATCCGTCAGATCCGCATAGGTCGGATCAGTACCGTCTGGCAGATAGAAGTTCCACAAGGCACGCATCCATGCAGTGGCAAGCCCATTGCTACCATCCCCATAAGCTTTGTGAGACCGCGTATCATACAGGCGACGATAGCATCCATAATATAGAAGCAGCGCGAAAATGCGCACCTGCTTCTTCTCGTCTCGCAAGCGCAACGCAGCAGATAGCGCCAGATTGGCCCCGGCACTATCCCCCGCCAATGCAATTTCACAATTCTCCTCGGCGGCAATTTTCTCGATCTTTGCACACACCGCATCAATCGCAGCGGGATGCGTATACTCTGGTGCCAGAGGATAGCTGAGACCAAACACTTCGCGTTCAGACAGAACAGCAAGGTCTGCCATAGCGCTGGCATGGGTAATGACATTGCAATTGCGCCACCCGCCGCCATGAATATACAGGATCAGCTTGCGCGGCCCGGCCTTGATTGTTTCAGGCGTGAATCGTCTGCCAAAGTCCGTATCAACAATCGTGATTTTATCATCATGACGCCCGACGAGCGACCTGCGCGCGTCGGTATATTTCTCACGCGAAACATCCAAGGGCTCATTGGCGTCCGGGTCTGGGAAATAGGAAAAGCGCGCAACATAATCCAGCAAGGCTTTATCGGGTTTACCAACCATCACAATGACTCCGTCTTTAGCATCTCCCGTTAGGAAGACATGATGCAACAATCCATTTCAAAACCACTTTGCCTTGAGGTTAAAACCTGTGCCCGCCCATGGCCAGCATGCAAAGCCCAGAATTCAACCCAACATCTGCCGTGCAACGCCGCGGGCGGCCTGATCGAGAGCCAGAACATCGCCGACATCGCTTACTGCTCCGACGTCACCCCGACGCACAAACTCCGCCATGACCTTTTCGACTAGCTCCGCAATACCGCCAAACGCAATATCACCGGCAAGAAAGGCCGCGACAGCAATCTCGTTGGCAGCATTCATGATGTTAGGCAGACTGTCTCCAGCCTCAAGCGCCTCTTTGGCAAGGCGCAAACAGGGGAACCGCTCATAATCCGGCTCTTCAAAGGTAAATTGCCCAATTTCGACAAGAGAAATACGATCTGTATTGGCAGGCGCCCGCTCTGGCCATGCAAGGCAATGAGCAACCGGAATGCGCATATCGGGCGCACCAAGCTGCGCAAGCAAAGAACCGTCACTATAGGCCACCATGCCATGAATGATCTGCTGGGGATGGACGACAACCTTCAGCTTATCCGCAGAGACCCCATAAAGATGGTGCGCCTCGATCAGCTCCAGCCCCTTGTTCATCATCGACGCACTGTCGATGGTGATCTTGTTGCCCATGGAAAAATTGGGATGCGCCAAAGCCTGCTCAATCGATGCCTTGGCTATGGCATCCTTGTCCCACGTTCGAAAAGGGCCGCCAGACGCGGTCAACACAATCTTGGAAATTTCCGCTCGGTTTTCACGCTCATAGACCTGAAACACGGCGCTATGCTCTGAATCGACCGGCAGGATCGGCTTGCCGAGCCGCTGCGTTTCGGCCATCACCAGATCACCTGCACACACCAGAGCTTCCTTGTTTGCGAGTGCCACCTGATTGCCCGCCTTGAGAGCCGCCAGCGTTGGACAAATGCCCGCAGCGCCCACAATCGCGCCAATCACGATATCAGCAGAACGTCCCGCCGCCTCTTCAACAGCGCTCTGCCCAGCCCCGACTTCAATGTCATGGCCGGACAAGGCATCCTTGAGATCGGCGTAAAAGCCTTCATCCGCAACGACTGCAAACCGCGCCCTGGCTTTGACAGCGGCTCGCGCCAGTTTACCAACATTGCGATTGGCAGTCAGCGCATTGACCCGATAGCGATCAGGTGAACCGGCAATGATGTCGAGCGCAGAATCTCCAACCGATCCGCTTGCCCCCAGCACTGAAATGATTTTCGGCGAGCCTTCGCTGCCTTGCGCGGAGGAATCAACGGATGAAGTCTTGGACATAACCCACTCATATTTAGAACAAAACAAAGATTAGGCCCGGAAGCACTCCAAAGCCCTACTGGATCAGAAAACCGGTCGCCACAGAATGAACATCGCCAAGGGCAACCCCGATCAGCGCCGCAGCGACGACTGCAAAAAGCAACCCATCGACGCGGTCCATGACGCCGCCATGGCCTGGAATGAGAGTACCGGAATCCTTGACGTCAAACATACGCTTCATTTGTGACTCTGCAAGATCCCCCACCTGTGAGAGCACAGAAAGTCCACCGAGCAATGCAACCAGCCTCATATCCGGCACAATGCCCAAAAGCACAGCCACGAATGCGGAAAAACCGGTCCCCAAAACGAGCCCGCCAACGGAACCCGACCATGTCTTTTTGGGAGAGACACGGCGCCACAGCTTTGGCCCGCCAACATATTTACCAACGAAATAGGCCGAAACGTCCGTACCCCAAACCAGCGCAAACAGCACCAAGATGGCTTGCAACCCATAGTCCGGATCTTGCCTAAGCAAAAAGATGGCCCCACCAAAGGCCGCAGCATAAAGAATACCAAGGCCACACCAACGCGCGGTCCGATAAGAACAGCGCGCAAAAAACAGATAACCTGCACCAAACGCAGGGATAGCGAGCCCAGCTTCCCAGTCTGTGAAATAGAAGCAGAATAGCGAGCCTATGATGACGATATAGCCTGTCAGGGCGGGCGTCTGGGAAGGCGCTTCACCCACCATGCTCAACCATTCGCGATAAATCAGGATGGTAACAGCACCAAAGAACAGAGCGAATGCAACGCCGCCCCACCATGTAACAGCAAAGGCAGCCGCAGCCAGAACAATACCCGACGCAAATCTGACCATTAAATCAGACCAGAGGCTTTTCTTTTGCGTCTTGTCTTCAGCCTCCCCTGCGGGTTTCTTTAAAGAGTCCAGAACAGCTTCTCCCGTATAGTTCACGAACCGGTTCGACACACCGGCATTTTAGCCGCCTGAGACGAGCGCAGCCTGATTGAGTTCCACATCATCGACAGCCACGCGGCCAAAGCGACGATTGCGCCGACCATATTCCACCAGCGCCAATTCAAGCTGCTGCCGATCAAAATCAGGCCAGTAACAATCGACGAAAATGAATTCTGAATAAGCGGCCTGCCAGAGAAGGAAGTTACTCAACCGCTGCTCGCCGCTGGTGCGCAAAATCACATCGGGATCGGGCACAGAGCCAGTATAAAGAGATTGAGAAACAAGCGCTTCATCGATAGCAGAGGCAGTCAGACGCCCCTCTTCGACCTCATGGGCCAAAGATTTCACCATATCGACAATTTCATGCCGGGCGCCATAGTTAAACGCAATTTGCAACGTCAGGCCGGTATTCTCCTGCGTGCGCCGCTCGGCTTTGTCAAGCAACGCGGCAATATCGCTTTCCAGACCATCGCGACTGCCAATCACCAGCACCCGCACATTCTGCTTATTTAGGGTGGCCAGGTCCTTGTTTATAAAAAGCTTGAGTAGCCCCAACAAATCACGAACCTCGGATTGAGGGCGCGACCAATTCTCTGAACTGAAAGCAAAGAGCGTCAGATATTCTATATTAAACTCGATGGCATTAGAGACGATTTCACGAACAGCAACAACGCCCTGACGATGGCCTTGTGTGCGTGTCAGCTTGCGCTCCTGCGCCCACCGCCCATTGCCGTCCATTATAACTGCCAAATGGCGAGGTATGGCCATATTTCCTGCAACAGAAGTGTCCGCATAACGCATTTGGCCAACCATAAATTCCCGTCCCCTTGGTTTTACAACAGCCCGGCATGCCCCATAAATTATGAGTGCATCGCCGGGCCGTTTCTTGACCTTAGAATATGGCGCCAAGACCTTAGCAGCCTGCCAACGGCGCCCTATCAACCTCTAGTCCACACCAACCAAGAGCATTTCTTCATAAACTGCCCTGCATTGATGTCTGGTTGAAAGACCTAAACCTGCATGATTTCAGCTTCCTTGCCGGAAGCCATCGTGTCGATTTCGGCAACATATTTGTTAGTCAGTTCTTGAATCTCGTCATTGTAAAGACGGACATCATCCTCACTCATACCGTCTTTTTCGGCCTTCTTGCACATATCCATGCCATCACGACGCACATGGCGCACAGATACTTTCGCATTCTCGGCATAAGAATGGGCAATTTTGACCATTTCCTGACGACGTTCCTGGTTCAGTTCAGGAATAGGAAGACGAAGCAACTGGCCATCTGTGACCGGATTGATGCCGATGTTGGATTCACGAATCGCCTTTTCAACAGCGCCAACCATGCCTTTGTCCCAAACCTGGATCGACAGCATGCGCGGCTCTGGCACGGAAACCGTACCCACCTGATTGATTGGCATGGTTTGGCCATAGGCTTCCACCGTAATAGGGTCCAGAAGAGCCATCGATGCGCGTCCGGTTCTCAGCCCGGACAATTCTGTTTTCAGAACAGATACTGCCCCCTTCATGCGGCGTTCAAGGTCATCAAGATCCAGTTCTTCGGCAGACATGGTAAAGCCTCTTGTTTTCTAGTTCGGTTATCATTCCGGGTCTATTCTTAGCTCATGCCCCTCAATGAGGCTCCCCTGAGCTGTTTCCCCCTTGCATGATCTGCGGCCTTTCGTCCATCCAGCCCACAGATCGATTTTCTTTCACCGGGCGCAGCATGACGCCGCCCCCAGCCTATTGGCCGGAAACGACAGTCGCGCGCCCACGCCCCTGCAGAATTTCAACAATTCCATTCGGTTCGTGCAATGAATAAACAATTATCGGGATATTTGCCTCTTGAGCAAGCGCAATCGCTGCTGCATCCATAACCTTCAGTCCTTGTTTGAGGACTTCTGTATAACTGATTTCATCATAACGGATAGCATCTGGGTTTTTCAGCGGATCGGCGGAGTAAACCCCGTCGACCTGAGTGCCCTTGAAGACGGCATCACACTGCATTTCAGCGGCTCGCAGTGCTGCACCCGAATCTGTCGTGACAAACGGATTGCCAGTGCCAGCCGCAAAGAGCACGATCTTGCCTTCGGCCAGATAGGCCTTGGCGGCGCGCTGGGTAAACTGCTCGCAAATCTCGTCCATGGCGATAGCAGACATGGCAACCACAGGAACGTCGATACTCTCAAGCGCATTGGCCATTGCCAGCACATTCATCACCGTTGCCAGCATGCCCATATGATCGCCACGGACCCTGTCCCCCCCCTTGGCCGCCACAGATACACCACGGAAGATGTTACCGCCACCAATCACAACGCCAACCTCGGCACCAAGAGCCCGCACATCAGCGATTTCCTGAGCGACGCGAGCCACCATTGCCTGATCAATCCCGAAAGACTGCTCACCCATCAGCGCTTCGCCCGAAACCTTCAGCAAGACGCGCTTATATTTCAAATTACCCATTCTATCAGACACCTCGCGTAGTAAGCTCCTCCGGCAGCAGACAGGATAAAGGCCAATGACTGCGCCACATAAAAGGAAGCACCCGGCAAGCAGGATCTACAGGCCGGAAGAAAAGCTGTCTTTGCATACACGAAGGGCGCTGGTTCGTCATCCCCAGCGCCCTTCAAATTTCGATTTTTCAACCCTGTTGCAAAGCAAAAAGGGTCTCGCGCAAATTAGTTACCGGCTGCGGCGGCAACTTCAGCAGCAAAGTCTTCTTCTTTCTTCTCGATGCCTTCGCCAAGAGCGAAGCGAGCGAAGGAAACCAGTTTGATAGGCGCGCCGACTTCTTTTTCAGCGTTCTTAATAGCCTGTTCAACGGTGTTTTCGCCATCGATAACGAAGGTCTGCTTGAGCAGAACAACTTCTTCGAAGAATTTGCGCATACGACCTTCAACCATCTTTTCGATGATGTTGTCCGGTTTGCCAGACGCTTTAGCCTGTTCGGAGAACACAGCTTTTTCACGTTCGATAGCAGCAGGATCAACTTCCTCGGTGGTTGCAGCCAGCGGGTTGGTTGCAGCAATATGCATAGCAACCTGCTTGCCGAGTGCGTCGAGTTTCTCAACATCACCTTCAGATTCCAGAGCCACCAGAACGCCAAGACGTCCAAGGCCAGGAGCCGTAGCGGAGTGCATGTAAGAAGCAACAACGCCCTTGTCTACGCTAAGAACCTTACCACGACGCAGGTTCATGTTTTCACCGATGGTTGCAACAGCGTTGGTGATGGTTTCTTCAACCGTGCCACCGCCAGGATATTGTGCAGCCAGAATGTCTTCCAGATTGTCACCAGCTTCAACAACAACAGAAGCGATGTTGCGAGCCAGTTCCTGGAACTGTTCGTTACGGGAAACGAAGTCGGTTTCGGCGTTAACCTCTGCAAGAGCAGCCTTATTGCCTTCACCAGCAATAGCAATCAGCCCTTCAGCGGCAACACGACCGGATTTCTTCGCAGCTTTTGCCAAGCCCTTGGTGCGCAACCAGTCGATTGCGGCTTCCATATCACCGTCGGTTTCGCCCAGGGCCTTTTTGCAGTCCATCATGCCCGCGCCGGAAACTTCGCGGAGCTCTTTAACCATTGATGCTGTAATCGCCATTGCAGCCTCACGTCCTTTATCAAACAAGCCAGAAGCCGCCCGAACGATCCCGGGCGGCCATTTCAATCATATCAGGGCAAAGCCCTCAAATCTTATTTCTGAAGCACTCGATTTCCCAGAAAGCTGACAGGCTTTCAATACAGGAATATGTAAGCGCCCTCGCCTTTCAAGCAGATGCTTATTCGGCTTTTTCTTCAGCAGCGGCTTCAGGAGCAGCAGCTTCTTCACCATCTTCGTCATCCAGAGCGGCTTCAAGCAGGCCATCTTCAGATTCGCCAAGATCAATGCCAACATCGCCAGCAGAACGGGAGATACCGTCGATGGCAGCAGCAACGATCATGTCGCAGTAAAGAGAGATAGCGCGAGAAGCGTCATCGTTACCCGGAACCGGGAAGTCGATGCCATCAGGATCGCAGTTGGTATCAACAACAGCAGCAACAGGAATACCCAGACGGCGGGCTTCATGAATTGCGATGTCTTCCTTGTTGGTATCGATCACGAAGATCAGGTCAGGCACACCGCCCATATCCTTGATACCGCCCAGAGCGCGTTCCAGTTTATCGCGTTCGCGGGTCAGGGTCAGGCGTTCTTTCTTGGTGAAGCCTTTGCCTTCGCCTTCAAGCAGCTCGTCGAGCTTGCGCAGGCGCTGGATGGACTGGGTGATGGTTTTCCAGTTGGTCAGCATGCCGCCGAGCCAGCGAGAGTTCACATAATACTGGGCAGCAGCTTTAGCCGCTTCAGCAACAGGACCAGAAGCCTGACGCTTGGTGCCAACGATCAGAACGCGTCCGCCACGAGCAACGGTATCAGACACAGCTTTCAGAGCTTCGTTCATCAGAGGAACGGTCTGGGACAGGTCAATGATATGGATGTTGTTGCGAGCGCCGAAAATGTATTTGCCCATTTTCGGGTTCCAGCGGTGGGTCTGGTGACCAAAATGCACACCTGCTTCAAGCAGAGAGCGCATGGATACTTCAGGAAGTGCCATGTAAAATTTCCTTTACCGGTTTAACCTCTGCGGGATGTGGCCAAAATGGGCACCGGATGGATGTCAGCACATTTCTCCATGCTGCCACCCTGCTCCCGCATGTGGATTCGAGGGTGCTTATAGGCGCTAACTTTCAGGAATGCAAGCCGCACGGCCGCCTTTTCTGGGGAATGGCCGCTTATCGGGCACCATAAAAGCAGAACAGGTCACCCTTGATATATGCAATTCTTCGCAATAAGCTTGTGCGATACTGGAATGATCTGCACATCAAACCCTCAACCAGCTCAAGTCTCCGGAACAGATTCGCGATGCATAGCAAGCTCATCCTTGCACTCAGCCTTATCATGATCGCCCTGTTAGCCCCAAGGGCTGCAACGGCAGATCCGGCTCCCTGTCGCCAGAAATATGAGGCCTATCTGTCCAATCTGGACAAGGCCTCCGATGCGGTATCGGCAATTCTGAAGCAAGACAACAGCTGCCTTGAAGCCAGCAATGGCTGCGAGCGCTGCACCCGTCTTGATGACGGCACCCTTTCCTGCACCCCCATTGGCTTCACTTGCACGCCAAGCACAAGCGTCTGCACAAGACGCGCACCATCTCAACCAGCGGAATAGAGAGCGCTTAAGCAACAGCCTTTCGGAAGCTGGCAGGTGTCACCCCCGTTCCGGCCTTGAAACTGCGTGTAAAATGGCTCTGACTGGAAAAACCGCAGGCATCAGCAACTTGCACCAGAGGCTCCCCGGCGCGCATCAGATCCTTGGCCCGCTCCACACGCCGATGGGCAACAAACAGACTGGGCGAGACCCCACAGGTCTGCTTGAAGCTCCTTTGCAAGTGAAACTCGCTCAAATCCGCAATGCCTGCAAGATCACGCAAACGGATCACCTGATCGAGATTCTCTTCGATATAGTCAGCCAGTTTGCGCTTCACTGAGATCGAAAGGCCTCCGCGGATCGGCTTGACCAACTGACCATGAAACCGCTTTTGCAAAAGGACCTCTGCGATCAACTCGACCATCGCTTCTTCTGCGCCCATCGCATTGCCAGCGCAGGTTTCACCAAACAGACGTGAAAAGGGAACGATGAGTCCTTCCGGCTTGGCATAGGTGACATCAGCCAATTCGATCTGGCGTCCGTCCCGATCCATCATCTCGCTATAACAGCGCCGCAATTCTTCGTCAGGCAGATAGAGATGCATCATGGTCAGCGGGCCATTGACCTCCCATTCCGAGCTCTGCCCCTGCGGGAAAATACAAACCGCTCCCGGCCAGCCGCGCACCGGCTTCTGATCGACGCGCCAGACATCCTGTCCGTTTCTCACATACATGCTGAAGGCATGCCCTTGCAGCTCATCATAATTCACATGGTCTTCCCGGTTGCTCCAGATCGCACAAGAGCGCCCAAAACCGAGATCAAGGCTGCCGTGCCTGATCGCGGTTGAACTGTCTTGCAGAAATCCGAAAACGGAATGATCCTTTGAACGCATGGAATGAAAACCGAAATGACACGAGATAAAGCTGAGGTGTTAGGCCGACTTATAGCACCAGCTCCTGCCTCCAACAATCACCATGTGACAACCCCGATGCACTTCACCGCAAGATTATGCAAAAACGGAACCAACGAAACCGTTAAACCGAAAGTTCAACAATAAAGGTTTCAGTCATGATCCCGTTTCTTTTCGTAACAACAGTTTTGATCTGGGGAACCACCTGGTTCGCCATCGCCTTGCAAGCCGGTCCGGTTCCGGCTCTGGTTTCCATTTTCTATCGCTTCGGCGTTGCGGGCGTGCTGTTTGTGGCAGGTCTTGCCCTGTCTGGCCGTCTTCGCCTGCCGCGCAAGGATCATCAAATCTGGCTGGTTGCTCAGGCTCTCTGCTTGTTCAGCCTGAATTTCATCTGCTTCTACTATGCCGTCCGATATATCCCGTCGGGCTTGGAATCCGTTATCTTCTCGATGGCGACCATCTTCAACGCCATCAATGCCCGTATTTTCTACAAAGACAGAATCACCAAACAGGTGGTTCTTGCCAGCATTCTGGGCATCTGTGGTCTTGTTCTGCTGTTCGGCCGCGATGTCTTTTCAAGTAGCGGCACAGAAGCCCTCACTGGCGCGGGCCTTGCCATGCTCGGAACGCTTTTCTTTTCTTTCGGTAACATGGTCTCTCGCCGCAACAGCCAGATGGGCATCTCTCCCATCACTGCAAACGCCTGGGGCATGTGCTACGGCGCCCTCATCCTGCTGGCTCTGATCACAGTGACAGGCACCCCGATTGTCGCCCCGGCGGACGTGACCTATCTTGGAGCCCTGCTCTATCTTGCGATTTTCGGCTCCATCGTTGCCTTCACCACCTACCTCATTCTGGTAGCGCGCATAGGTTCGGCCAAAGCGGCTTACATGACGGTGCTCTTTCCGATCATCGCACTTGCCATTTCCACCCTGTTCGAAGGGTATGTGTGGCATTGGACATCGGTTCTGGGGCTTATACTGGCGCTGACCGGCAACATCATCATGTTCGCACCAAAGAAGACCAAACCGGATGCCTCGCCCCCAAGTCCTGCGAAAGTAGAGCTTGGTGACACGGCCTCCGCGGCAAGCTAACCCCAAATAGCTATCCTTTCCTCTCCGGCAAGCAGCCAACGGAGCCCAGAGTCGCGCGCAAGGCCTCAACAAGGTCCGTGCGCGGCTCCTTCCCCAGCAGGCTGACAAGGCGTTCATTGTCAAGCCGCATGGAATGGCGCCACAAGGGTTCGATTTCCGAAGCCTCACGAGCGAAGGGAACGAGCGGGCTTGCCAGACGCATCAACCACCAGGGAAAGGCCCGCACTGCAAGCTTACGCCCCAACGCAGACTCGAGCCCATCAATCAAACCACGTCCTGAACGATCCCAATAGCCTTCAAAGGGAATGTCTTCAAATGGGGCCAGCGCACTTTGCTTTTCGAGCAATAGAGCAACCGCTTCCGCAACGTCAGGCAGATAAGACCAGCTATGGCCGGCTCCCCGCGCGACATTTGTTACCGCCTTCAAAGGACGCCCCGGCTTTATCATCGCTTGAGTGAACCAGCTTGATCGTGCACCAGGACCAAAATAGTCGCCAGCCCGCACAATGAGGCTCGGCACCTGAGGAGCTGCGTCTTTTAAACGCTTCTCAAGCGCGATGCGAACCTGCCCCTTGCGAGACCGCCCGGTTTGAGGGCAGCCGCTGCGCACCACCGGCGTCAATTCAGGGTCGAAATTATAAACCGTTCCGGGCAGCACAATCCGGGCCCCATGGGCCAGTGCGGCCGCAATAGTGTTATCGATCATCGGCAACACAAGCTCTTCCCATTTGCGATAGCCGGGTGGATTGACAGCATGCACAATGACATCGGCCCCGTGCGCTGCGGCGAGCACATCCGAAGCGCTCATGGCATCGCCCTTGCGCCACTCTAGGTCGTCAATACCGCTTCTCTTTGCCGCTTCAAGGTCCCGCGCCATGCCTCGCACCAACCAGCCATGCGCGACCAACGCGCTGGCAATCGCCCCACCAATCCCACCTGTAGCGCCAAGAACCAGCGCAACCCGGACCTTGGGTTCGCCATTCGTTTCTTTATCCATCCGTCATCTCCGCATTGGTCTCAAATGAGCGTCTGAATTGCAGCCGCTCTCTATCGCCAAAGACTGACGCTCTTTTGATAGAAAAGAAATTGCCAATTATCTTTCAGGTGCTAGTATGATTTTTATGAGCAAGGATATTTCATGGGATGATCAACGCTGCTTTCTTGCAGTCCTCGAAGAAGGCAGCCTTTCGGCGGCAGCCCGCAGGCTTGGCGTTTCACAACCGACCGTCAGAGCCCGGATTTCATCTCTTGAAGAGAGTTTGGGCACACCGCTTTTCACCCGTTCGGTCAACGGTCTTGCCCCAACGGAAACCGCAAGAGAGCTACACAAAAGCGCCAAGGCGATGGCAATGGCTTCAGCTGACTTCATCCGCAAAGCATCGGCCCCACCCGACGCCATTGCAGGCACGGTCCGCCTTTCGGTTCCCGAGGTCATGGGCACAGAGGTCATTCCCACGATGCTTGCCACACTGCAAGACCGATATCCTGCCATTCGTATCGAATTGGAACTGAGCAACAAGCCCGCTGATATTCTTCAGCAGGAAGTTGACCTTGCGGTTCGTACAGTGCAACCGAAACAGGAAGCGCTCGTTGCCCGCAAGGTGGCATCAATCCCCTTGGGCTTTTTCGCAAGCCCCGCCTACCTTGCCAGGCATGGCACGCCTCTATCCATGGAAGATCTGTCAAGGCACCACTTCGTTGGCCCGGATCGCAGTTTGAGCGACCTCGCGCTTGCGCAAAAGCTGGGCCTAAGCAAAACAACGGCAAAAATTGCTCTGGCAACCGACAGCCATCCGGCGCAATTGGCCGCAGCACGGGCCGGCCTTGGCATCGCCATCATTCAGGTTCCTTTCGGGAGCCGCCATTCAGATCTGGTGCATATCCTGAAAGATCAAAGCGTCTACGCGCTCGACACATGGGTCGTAACGCACGAAAACCTGCGCGCCGTGCCACGCATAAGAGCAGTGTTCGATTGTCTGGTGGAAGGCTTCACCCATTATCGCTAGACGCTTGCGCCCTAGCAATCCTCAAAGCCACGCTCTTCAGACCGGAGACGAAACCACTTCATTGCTTCGCCTCCCAAGAGCCACTTTAAGCAACGCCGACTTCCACATCGACGATCCCCGGAATGGCCTTCAAGGCCCGGCCAACCTCAGGCGAAACATAATATTTGCCCTTCAGCCGCATCTCGACTTCGCATTCACCCTCATCCAGCATCACGATCACGGAAACCTCGCCATCACCTCTGTCATCAAGCTGCTTTTGCAGGGATGTCAGTGGCTTGGGATCATTCACGAACACGCGCATGGCCTGCCGCATGCCATCACTGACAAGCGGCCGCACATTGTTGATGCGCACAGAGACCCCTTCAGGCCGTTCGTCTGCCCCAACCTCCAGAATAACCGTATTGCCCGGCTCCAGATCATCGCGGAATCGCGCCAGCGCCTCGGAAAAGAGCACCGCTTCATATTGTCCGGTTGGATCGGAAATGGTGATGATCCCCATGCGGTTGCCGGTCTTGGTCTTGCGTTCCTGCTTCCCGGTGATCGTACCGGCCAAACGCCCCGCACTGGCGCCCTGCTTGACGGCAATCTCGAATTGCTGCCAGAGCTGGATACGCATCTTTTCGAGCTGCGGAATATATTCATCCAGCGGATGGGCCGACAGATAGAAACCGATCGCGCTATATTCACGCTGCAGTTTCTCCTGGCTTGTCCATGGGCGCACATCAGGCAAAGGCAATGGCGCAGCCTCTTCCTCGCCGAACAGACCACCCTGCCCCGATGATGCATCCCGCGAATGGCTTGTTGCCTCACCCATGATGATGTCAATGGAGCCAACAACCTGCGCCCGGTTGGGGTTGAGCACATCGAAGGTGCCTGCAGCTGCCAGATTTTCAATCGTGCGCTTGTTTATCACACGCGGACTGATGCGCTTGGCGAAATCGGCCAGATCCTTGAACGGCTTATCGCCCCGCACTTCCATGATATGCTCGGCGGCGGGCTGCCCCACCCCCTTGATTGCGGCCATGGAATAGATAATAGCCCCATCCTTGACGAGAAACTCGACGCCGGATTCATTGATGGATGGAGGCCGCACCTCAATGCCGAGCCGGATCGCATCACGGCGGAATTCCGACAGCTTGTCGGTGTTGTTCATATCCAGCGTCATGATTGCCGCAAGGAACTCAGCTGGATAGTTCGCCTTCATATAGGCAGTCTGATAGGCCACCAGAGCATAGGCAGCAGCGTGCGACTTGTTAAAGCCATAGTCGGCGAACTTGGCCACGAGGTCATAGATCTCGGACGCTTGCTCGCGCGGCACCCCGCGCTCTTCAGCACCATCGCAGAAGAAGACCCGCTGCTTTTCCATCTCCTCACGGATCTTTTTACCCATCGCACGACGCAGCATATCAGCTTGGCCGAGGGTGTAACCGGAAAGGATCTGCGCGATCTGCATCACCTGTTCCTGATAAATGATGATGCCGTAGGTCTCTTTCAGCACCGGCTCGAGCAACTCGTGCATATAGTCCGGTTTTTCCTCGCCACGCTTACGCGCACAATACACCGGAATGTTTGCCATAGGCCCGGGTCGATAGAGCGCCACGATAGCGATGATATCCTCGAACTGGTCGGGCTTCATATCAAGCAGGGCCTTGCGCATGCCCATACTTTCAAGCTGGAACACACCAACCGTCTCACCGCGGCAGAGAATTTCATAGGATTTCGGGTCGTCGATCGGAATTTCCGACAGGTTGATCTTGATGCCGCGCTGTTCCACAAATCGAACCGCCGTTTGCAGAACGGTCAGCGTTTTCAGACCAAGAAAGTCAAACTTGACGAGGCCGGTCTTCTCGACAAACTTCATGTTGAACTGGGTCACCGGCATATCAGAGCGCGGGTCGCGATACATGGGGACGAGCTTGTCCAACGACCGATCCCCGATCACAACGCCAGCAGCGTGGGTCGAAGTATGCCGATAGAGCCCCTCCAGTTTCAGCGAAATGGAAATGAGGCGATCCACAATCTCCTCTTCCTTGCGGGCGTCAACCAAACGCGGCTCCTGCTCCAGAGCCTCGGGCAGAGACACAGACACCGCACCCTTCATGGGCACCAGCTTGCAGAGTTTGTCCACCTGACCGAAAGGCATCTGCAACACGCGCCCCACGTCGCGCAACACCATGCGGGCCTGCAGCGTACCGTAGGTGATGATCTGTCCCACATTGCTCCAGCCATATTTGCGCTGCACATAATGCACCACTTCTTCGCGTCGGTCCTGACAGAAGTCGATATCGAAGTCGGGCATCGACACACGTTCCGGGTTCAGGAATCGTTCGAACAGAAGAGCAAAGCGCAAAGGATCAAGGTCGGTAATCGTCAGGGACCAGGCCACGAGCGAGCCAGCACCGGAGCCACGCCCCGGCCCCACCGGGATTCCATGTTCCTTGGCCCATTTGATGAAGTCAGCAACGATCAGGAAGTAGCCGGGGAATTTCATCGAAACGATAATACCCAACTCGAACTCCAACCGCTCCCAATAGGCTTCCTCAGTCAGCCCCGGGGCAAGACCGTGAATATCAAGGCGGCGGCGCAGCCCCTCTTCAGCCTGCTTGCGCAGCTCGGCAGCCTCGTGCTGCTCGGCTTCTTCCGGATCGGCGTCTGCACCTGCAAATCGTGGCAATAGCGGCTTAACCGTGCGGACACGTGTCGAACAGCGCTGCGCAATTTCAATGGTATTTTCAAGAGCTTCAGGCAAATCGGCAAACAGCTCGGCCATTTCGTCCTGACTTTTGAAATAATGCTCCCGGGTCAGCTGCCGACGGTCACTCTGGATGAGGACCTTGCTCTCCGCAATGGCGAGCAGCGCATCATGGGCCTCAAAGTCCTCGCGCTCACCGAAATAGACATCGTTGGTCGCCACCAACGGCATTTCGAATTCATAGGCAAGATCTATAATCTGCGGCTCAACAATGGCCTCATGTGGCATCCCGTGCCGCATGATTTCGACATAGGCCCGGTCTCCGAAAACGCGCTTCAATATTTCAAGACGCTCGCGCCCCTTGGCCACATGATTGCTTGCCAGCATCCGGTCCACCGGACCATTGCCGCCACCGGTCAGGCAGATGATGCCTTCCCCCAGTTCTTCCAGATCACCGACCGTAACATGCGGCTCCTGATCATCCTCGGGCGAGAGATAGGACCGGGAAACAAGGAGCATCAGATTAGCCCAGCCCTGATCCGTAGCAGCAAGCAGAACGATGGAGGGCAATTCCGTATGCCCGCTGCCCTGATAATCCCCGTCGTTGAAATAGATCTCGACCTGACAGCCCATGATCGGTTGCAGGCCTTCGCCGACTGACTTTTCGGAAAATTCCAGTCCACCAAACATGTTGCGCGTATCCGTAATGGATACAGCGGGCATATTCATCGCCATGGTCTTCTTGATCACCTTGGCGACGGGCAAAGCCCCTTCAAGAAGAGAATAGGCAGAATGCACATGCAAATGGATAAATTTAAGATCGTCCGACAGATCGGTCATCGAAGCGAGGCCTTCCCGTATCAGCACGACAGAGCCCGACATAGGCTGCTAGAATCAAATCGCGCAAGACACCAAGAATAGAAAATCAAGGCGGACATGGCAAAGCCTGATGGCAGCAGCAAAACAGGGACTACGTGCTCTCCACAACAAGCCGGTCAAGCTCTGAATAACCAACCGCACCCCAGCAGGCCGTCCCCGTAGTTATCCTCTCTTATCCCCACTATTCAGACAGGAAAATCAAACCAGAACCTGCATCCACACGCCGATCATGGACATAAAGGTGATAAGGGAACCGAGCGCAAGAACATCACGAATAATCATTACCAGACCTCAAAACTGTTCGCGTTATATCCTTATTATGTATTTGTTTTGTTCTCATTGCAAGCACTTTCTCTTAATCTCGCAAATTCAATTTTATTACAATTTTTTAGATAGTTAGAAGAAGTTGTTCTCAAATTATTCACACAGCCTCATTCTATCCCCGCCCTACGCCCAAAACATCCACAAGCAAAACCTCAAACCAAGTCTCAACCAAACCTGATTGATTTTATCCCTTGCTTACGAACAACCTTTCCACACACCGTCCCCGTTCAGCTCAAAACACTCTGAAATATCCCCACTAATCCAGAGCCCATTCACAGGCCCCAGTGGAAACCGTCTGCAGGCCAGCATAACGAAATGCGCCCGCACCTCTCGAACATGAGAGGGCGGGCGGATCAATATCTAGTAAAAAGAGGAATGTCTCAGAGGTCTACAATCTTGCCATCAACCAACGTAATCTGCCGATCCATGCGTTCGGCCAAAAACAGATTGTGGGTAGCGACCAGCGCAGCAATGCCGGATTGTTTCACCAAGGCATTGAGTGCTTTGAAAACATATTCGGAGGTATTGGGATCTAGGTTCCCCGTCGGTTCATCAGCCAGCAACACACGCGGAGCATTGGCCATGGCGCGGGCAATAGCCACCCGCTGTTTTTCACCACCGGAAAGCTCACTGGGCCGATGATCAGAACGGTGATCAATCTTCATATAGGCCAGCAATTCCTTGGCACGCGTCTCGGCTTCTTTACGCAGCTCACCACGGATGAGCTGTGGCAACATGACATTCTCAAGAGCGGAGAATTCTGCAAGCAGATGATGGAACTGATAGACAAAGCCGATTTCATTGCGGCGCACCAAAGTGCGTGTCCTGTCAGCCGCCTGACTTTGTGCCACATTGGCGATATAAACCTCGCCCGCAGTAGGGCGCTCCAACAATCCGGCAATATGCAACAAGGTCGATTTGCCCGCGCCGGAGGGCGCCACCAGCGCTACCATTTCGCCAGCCCGAACCGTAAGATGCGCACCGTTTAACACGACGAGATCTTCCTCCGCTTGCTCATAGGCCTGCTGGATATTATCCAACACCAAAAGATTCTCTTCAGATGAAGCATCGCGCGCGCTGTATTCTTGACCAGATCTTTGATCAGAAGCGGCATATTGAGCCGCTCCGGGCACAGCGCCTACATCCTGAGAGCCAAGGTAAGTCTCATCCGGAGCAGTTGATGTTGGCATGGCTGGAATGCCACCCGTCAGCTCAACAAACCCGGCAGCCGGCTCAGCAGTCTGCTGCGGAGCCTCCTGCTCGAGCCTCTGCCCCTTTGGCTTGGCAGCCTTGGCGCGCTCTTCGTCGCTTAAGACCGGCCAGAAAAAGCTTTTCTTACTCATAACGAAGAGCCTCCACCGGATCGAGCCGAGCAGCACGCCACGCCGGATAGAGCGTCGCAAGGAAAGAGAGAACCAGAGCAATCAGAAGAACGGAAATCGTCTCGGATGGGTTCATATCCGCAGGCAGTTTCGAGAGGAAATAAAGCTCAGGTGAAAACAGCTCCGTACGCGTCACCCAGGAAACAAACTGTCGGATGGATTCGATGTTGAGGCAAACGATCAGGCCGAGAATGAAGCCCGCAAACGTTCCCACCACGCCAATCGCTGCCCCCGTGATCATGAAGATCCGCATGATAGAGGAGCGCGTCGCCCCCATGGTTCTGAGAATCGCGATGTCGCTACCCTTGTCCTTCACCAGCATGATCAGACCGGAAATGATATTGAGCGCCGCCACCAGAATGATCAGCGTCAGAATGATGAACATCAGATTGCGCTCAACTTCCAGCGCCGAGAAAAAGGTGACATTGCGATAGCGCCAGTCGGTCATGAAAATCTGCCGGTTTACGGCATCTTCCACCGCAGGGCGCAATTCACCCACCCGGTCAGGATCATCCAGATAGACTTCTATGGCCGAAACTTTGCCATCCTGATTGAAATAGGCCTGCGCCGCTTCCAGCGGCATGAATATGAAAGTGCTGTCATATTCACTCATACCAATCTCGAAAATGGCTTTGACCGGATAGGACTTGATGCGCGGCGCAACCCCCATCGGTGTCACTGCGCCCTTGGGCGAGATGAGCGTCACACGATCCCCGGCAATGACCCCCAGAGAGCGGGCCAAACGGGATCCGAGCGCCACACCATCGGAGCTGTCGAAATCATCAAAGCTACCCTGAAGGACATTTTTTGAAACCAGCTGGAGCTTGTCGATGCTGTCCTTGTTCATGCCGCGCACAAGCGCGCCGGCCGAGCCGCCAGACGCAGAGGCCAAAATCTGCCCTTCTACAAAGGGCACAGCAAAGCTGACACCATCCACACCATCAATACGTTTGACGATGTCATTGTAATCCGTCAACTCGGTATCCATCGGCTGGATAACCAAGTGGCCGTTAATACCAAGAATCTTGTCAAGCAGTTCCGAGCGGAATCCATTCATCACGGCCATTACGATGATGAGCGTGGCCACACCCAGCATGATGCCGAAAAAGGAAAGCCAAGAAATTACGGACACGAAAGCATCCCGCCGACGAGAACGCAGATAACGGAACGCCATCATCCATTCGAACATCGCGAATGGTGATTGGATCTTTGGCGCGGACATACAATTCTCCAGACAGAACCGCCGCCCGCCAGGTCAAGCCGAAGCAGGCGACATATTCTTGTTTTATCGAATCATTTACCGGCGATGATACGATCTACAACCCCGTCGAGGGAAACCATTTCACGTGCACCCGTGGCACGATCCTTGATTTCCACTTCATTCGACTTCAGGCCGCGCGGTCCGACAATGATCTGGGTCGGCAGACCGATGAGATCCATCGTAGCAAATTTGGCACCAGCCTGACCGGCGCGGTCATCATACAGAACGTCAAATCCGGCATTTCCAAGGCGCTCATAAAGCTGTTCGCTGACCGCAGAGGTTTCTTCGTTCTCAGCCTTCATATTGATCAGACCGATATCAAACGGAGCCACGGCTTTCGGCCAAATAATGCCGTTTTCATCGTGGCTAGCCTCAATGATACCGCCAAGCAGACGAGACACGCCAACGCCGTAAGAACCCATATGAACCGGATAGTCCTTGCCATCGGCAGCCATAACGCTGGCGCCCATCTTGTCGGAATATTTGGTGCCGAAATAAAAGATGTGGCCAACTTCGATGCCGCGGGCCGCGATCCTATCCGCTTCCGGAATGGCATTGAACGCAGCTTCATCATGCATTTCGTCCGTTGCCGCATATTCGTTGGTCCAATCAGCCACAACGCCGGAAAGATCGCCTGAGAAATCAACGTCATCGCCCGGCACTTCCTTGGACAAGTAATTTTTGTGGCAGAAGACCTCACTCTCACCCGTGTCGGCCAGAATGATAAATTCGTGACTGAGATCACCACCGATCGGGCCAGTGTCGGCCTTCATGGGTATAGCCGTCATACCAAGGCGTTTGAAGGTGCGTAGATAGGCGACAAACATGCGATAATAGGCTTCGCGCGCCCGAGCTTCATCCATATCGAAGCTGTAGGCGTCTTTCATGAGGAACTCACGTCCACGCATAACACCAAAGCGAGGGCGGATCTCGTCGCGAAACTTCCATTGGATATGATACAGATTGAGCGGCAGATCCTTGTAGGATTTAACGAAGGTGCGGAAGATATCCGTGATCATCTCTTCGTTGGTCGGTCCAAACAGCATATCGCGTTCGTGGCGATCGACGATTCGCAGCATTTCCTTGCCATAATCATCATAGCGGCCGCTCTCTTTCCAGAGTTCAGCAGGCTGCATGGTTGGCATCAGAAGCTCGACGGCACCGGAGCGATCCTGCTCTTCCCGCACGATCTGCTCAACCTTGCGCAGCACCTTCAGCCCGAGCGGCAGCCAGCTATAGATACCGGCCTGCTGCTGCCGGATCATGCCAGCACGAAGCATATAGCGATGGGAGACAATTTCCGCCTCTTTAGGGGTTTCCTTCAGGATTGGCAGAAAATAACGGGAAAGACGCATGGATCTGGCTCTTTCTAATAGAATTCAAAACGGAACACGCACGCGCGTCACAGGCCCATACAAAGCCCGAAAAACTGACCGCATATCACTTCAGGCCTTTATAGACCGAGATTGATTCTGAGACAGCAATTAATGAAGATGAAGCCTGCAGATCGAGTTTTTACACAGGCTCATCCCGCCACCATAGGTAATTTTTTCCTTCACCTTATTCGAAAGACGAATAACATTCGATCATTCACCCTGCAGTTGATTTTCACTCTCAAAAAAAAGCGAAAAAATACGCAATTGCATAAAAATATTGATGACAAATTGGGCGATTGGGATTAATGTCCCTGCATAACGATAAGAGATACGCTCACCACCGTTATCTCACTTCGCGCAGTAATGTCTTGGGAGGATACATATCTCTGGCGCGCTTTTAGCTGCTGCCGCTCAGTATTAGCAAAACCACAAATGCACACTGAGCAATGAGATCACGTCGCGATCACTAGAAAAACAAGGCTTTGTTGCCTTGTTTTTTTTTGATCATTTTCCAATGCGCCGAGGTACATATTGTGTCGATGGATATCGATTACAAGTGACAGGCATGTGACATTTTTCATCACTGCTTAAATTTACATCACTTTCTCGCTTTCCCTGAGAAAATCACACACTATTCCGACCGCCAGACAAACTGGCAGCCACAGCCAACCGCACGCACAGATTCGCACTACGGGCTGCGCAGATATCTCAAACAATCAAATTAATGGAAGAAGCGAGGGATAGCGGAGCTGAACCCCACCAAGAATCTATTTCAAACTATCCGGCATGGGCAGGAAGGATAGCAGGTCAAAGCCATATCCCTTGACTACAACAGCCCAATAGAAGACGGCAAACAATGCCGAGGCCAGAATAGTGGTGGCAACGGCCTTGCGGATCATCATCGCCTTCGCCGGAGCGCTGGCTGTGGTTCCCAGTCGTTGATCTTGCTCTTCTGCTTGCGTTCGCACGCCGAAGGGAAGCACGATAAAGAGGGAAAGCCACCAGATAATGAAATAAACAGCAAGGCCGCTGACTAAACTCATAAAAGTCTTCCTTTAAAAGGAAAGGCTTATACCTGTTCCAGCTCGGTCAGAGTTCCGCAGAAATCTTTCGGGTGCAGGAAGATAACAGGTTTGCCATGGGCGCCGATTTTTGGCTCGCCGTCGCCAAGAACGCGCGCGCCTTCAGCTTTCAGTTTGTCACGAGCTGCGATGATATCGTCAACTTCATAGCAAACATGGTGAATACCGCCAACAGGGTTCTTTTCAAGGAACTTGGCGATCGGGCTGTTTTCGCCAATTGGCTCAAGCAGTTCGATTTTCGT
This sequence comes from uncultured Cohaesibacter sp., assembly GCF_963678225.1. NCBI lineage: Bacteria > Pseudomonadati > Pseudomonadota > Alphaproteobacteria > Hyphomicrobiales > Cohaesibacteraceae > Cohaesibacter > uncultured Cohaesibacter sp. Next base: position 352,295 of record NZ_OY782763.1, read on the forward strand.
GTTCGGCAGTTCAACAAAAACCACTTTCACGCCATGTTCGGTGACTTCCTGTGGTTCAGAGCATTTGGCACCCAGAGTGCCGCCGTAGGTAGCTACGCCGCTTTCGAGACTTGGTACGGCAATCGCCACATGGTTCAAACGACCAATCATTTCCATGCATCCTTTTTCACTATGGTGTTTACCGGTCATGGCCTGTCAACGCGACACGCCTTTAGTCTTACCGGAAACGCATTCCTCACTGTCATACAAGGTTGATCATCACTGCGACAACTGGCTTTTTGGCCCACTTTTGGTTCACCTCAGAGCGAACAGAGCGCCGGACAGCTTCGCGCAGCACTTCCACATCCTTGCGTTTCTTGGCTGGCATCCCCTTCAGGGCGCCAAAAATCCCGGCTTCCACGATTTCAACAAACAACTGATCATTTGCATCCCTCTCTGGAATACCGGCAAGGGCCATTTGTGGATGACCCAGAATTTCCCCCTTGCGGCTGACTGTAATCGCCACAGAAATATGCCCCACATAGGAGAGCTTGCGCCGCTCCTGTATCCCCATTTCTTCGAAAGTGCCAACAAGCGAACCGTCCTTGTACAGACGGCCACCAAAATACTCATCCCAACTCTTGACCGTGCCACCAGCCAGCCGGGCCATCCAGCCATTACGGACATGCAGAACCTCTCGCACCCCCATTTCGCGCGCCAATTGGGCATGGGCCCGCAAATGCATTTCTTCGCCATGCACAGGGACTGCGATTTTTGGCTGGATCCATTCGTAAAGCTTGCGCAAATCGCCCCGTTTCGGATGGCCTGAGACATGGATCGGCGCATCTTTTTCGGTGATGATCTCAACATCCTGAGCCGCCAGATTGTTGATCACCTCGTTGATCGCGCGTTCGTTGCCCGGAATGGCTTTTGAGGAAAAGATCACCTGATCGCCCTTGGAAAGCTGCACCGTCGGATGCTCTTTGGCGGCAACCCGCGCCAGTGCAGCGCGCTTTTCCCCCTGTGAGCCCGTCAAAATCGCAACAACCTTGTCACGGGGCAAATAACCATAATCATCGTCGGAGATGAATTCGGGAACGTCATTCAGATAGCCCTGCTCTTGCGCCACCTCGATAAAGCGCCACAAGGCCCTGCCAACCACGACACATTGCCGATCATTGGCCCTCGCCGCTCTGGCAATCGCCTGCACGCGAGACACGTTGGACGCAAAGGTAGAAACGGCCACCCGATGGGGCGCTTTGGCGATCAGCTTTGTGAGCTCCTCTTCTACCTCTTTCTCTGAAATGGAAGAGCCTTCCGACAAGGCATTGGTCGAATCGCAAACAAGGGCAAGCACGCCCTCCTCTCCCAACTCGTTCATGCGCGCGATGTCGGTGCCCTTGCCCACGCCGGGCGTGGCGTCCAGTTTCCAGTCACCGGTATGCAACACGAGCCCATGCTCGGTGCGAATCGCCAACGCATTGGCCTCGGGGATGGAATGGGAAACGGGGACGAATTCAACGTTGAACGGGCCAAGCTGCACGCGAGAGCCCTGCTCCACCTGATTAACCGGAATTTCGAGCGAGCCCGGTTCGGCTTCTGCCTTGGCTTCGATCAGGTCAGCCAGAAAGCCGCTTGTATAGATTGGAATTTCCAAGCGTGGCCAAAGCGCAAATAGCGCGCCAAAATGATCTTCATGCCCATGGGTGATAACGATACCGTCGATATGATCCCGTTCCTGCTCTAGAAAACGGATGTCGGCGAAAATCAGGTCGGCACCGGGATGCGCCTCATTGGCAAAGGCCACGCCGAAGTCGACAATCAGCCAGCGTTTGTCCCCCTCCGGGCCGATGCCATAAAGGGCCATGTTCATGCCAATTTCGCCTACGCCGCCCAGCGGCATAAAGACCAGTTCAGAAGACGTCATATTCTCTCTCATCGTGGCGCTTTCGTGCGCCATCATTTTTGCATTTCTGAATGCATTCCGGGCAAAAAGACATCGCCCGCATAAATCGTTCGCGTCTGGCCGTCTGCCAGCCGCATGATCAAGGCCCCGTCTTCGTCCAGCATCTCAAAGGTGCCCTCAACAGTTTCATTGGGCAAGCGTGCCACCACATGCTGGCCGAGCCCTCTGGCCGAAGAAAGCCAATCATCGCGAATGGCTGCAAAATTCGTGCCTTGCTGCCAGACCGAAAGCCGATCTGCCATTTGCCAGATCAGCCGCTCGAGCAGTTGCTCGGGGGAAACATCATAGCCTGTCTGCGCAATATCAGCGGCTTTGAGGCCATCGGTTTTGTCTGGATGTGTGCGACAATTAACGCCGATGCCGACGGCAACCGCCTGGCGACCATCAACCAGAAATGTGCTCTCAAGAAGGATGCCGCAAATTTTTTGGTCGCCCCAAAGCAGATCATTGGGCCATTTGATGCGCAAGGCCGCCTGCATATGAGGCGGAATGAGATCACAGATTGCACGATGCACGGCAGTGGCTGTCAGCAGCGGCAATTGCCCGACAACATTCGGCGGAGCCGGGCTGAGCAGCAAAAGGCTTGCTGCCAGATTGCCCTTCTCGGAACTCCACTGACGCCCGCGACGGCCGCGTCCAGCTGTCTGCTCGCCAGCCCAGATCCACAATCCACCCTCTTCGCCTTGCTTGGCAGCATCCAGAGCGTATCTATTGGTGGAATCGATCGTGTCAAAAGAAATCAGGCGATATGGTTCGGGTAGTTTATTCAATGCGATTGCTCAATCTGCAAAACCGAAGGGCTGGGGTGAGATCCATCCACCAGACGGATAAGGCCCTACAAAAAACTGCCCGAAGAACCTCCGGGCAGTGTCTACATATCATAACCGCCAGTCACTGTCTCGCAAAAGACGAACAAATGTTTAAGCAGGTGCAAAGCCCCAATCAGAAGAAGCTGTTTGCGGCCAGTTCAGCAATGGTACGGATCGGGCTGACATAGAAAACCATCGACGCCATAAACAATCCGCTGATCACGAGAACCAGACGCAACTCGTTGGCTGGGCGCTCGAACACCGGTGCCGGATCATCAAAGAACATGATCTTGACGATGCGCAAATAATAGAAAGCCCCCACGACAGACGCCAGCACCCCTATGATGGCGAGCGGATAGAGCCCGGCCTCGATTGCGGCAGAAAAAACAAACCATTTGCCGATAAAGCCTCCCATCCATGGGATACCCGCCAGCGAGAACATCAAGACCCCGAGCAACACCGCCATGGGCAGATCATTCCGTGAGAGGCCAGCCAGATCATCGATGCGTTCCACCATGCCGTCGCGACGACGCATGGACATGATGGCGGCAAAGGTGCCCAGCGTCATGGCCAGATATGTGATCAGATACACAATGACGCCCACGACACCGGCCGAACTGCCCGCGGCAAGGCCCACCAAGGCATAGCCCATATGACTGATCGAGGAATAGGCCATCAGCCGCTTGATGTTGCGCTGGCCAATGGCAGCAAAAGCCCCGAGCACCATGGACAGGATGGAAACAAAGGTGATCACCTGCTGCCATTGCAGATCCATCGGGTCAAAGGCTGTCATGACAACACGCACGATAAGCCCCATCGCCGCAACCTTCGGCGCCGCCGCCAAAAAGGCGGTCACAGGCGTTGGCGCACCCTCATAGACATCGGGGGTCCACATATGGAATGGCACAGCGGAAATCTTGAAGGTCAAGCCAGCCAGAATGAAGACAAGGCCGAAGATGACGCCAATACCAGCCCCTTCGACATGCACCGCCTCGGCGATGCCCACAAAGGAGGTTTGGCCGGTAAAGCCATAAACAAGGCTCATGCCATAGAGCAGCATGCCCGATGACAACGCCCCCAGCACGAAATATTTAAGGCCCGCTTCGGTTGCCTTGGCGCTATCGCGCTTGAAGGAAGACAGCACGTAAAGGGTAAGCGACTGCAGCTCAAGGCCGAGATAGACGGCAATCATGTCATTGGCCGAGAGCATCAACATCATGCCAACCGTTGCCAGCAGCACCAGCACCGGATATTCGAAGCGGTCGAACTTCTCTTCCTGCGTATAACCAACAGACATCGCCAGCGAAAAACCCGACCCGATCAACACTAGCACTTTCATCAAGCGGGCAAAGGGATCCTGAATGAAGGCGTCATTGAAAGTGGTCACGGTCCCGCCAGACGACAACAAAAGGATCGCACCGGCAATGATCAGCACGGCAACCGCAAGGCCGTTGACCACCTGAGAGGTTTTCGAACCGCCAAATGCGCCCAGCATCAACAACACCATGGCACCGATAGCCAGCAGGATTTCCGGCAAAGCGGGCATCAGATTGGGAAGCGTAGCCAACTCAGTGGTCATCTTTCACTCACTTCATGTTTCGCTCACACCGCGCTCTATCGAGCAAGCAGTGCCAGCTTGTCCGCAGCGCTGAGGGCTGCCTGATAATTGTTGATCAGATTTTCGACAGCCACAGCCGTCACATTCTGAATGGGCGCAGGATAGAAACCAAACAGGATTGTCAAAACAGCAAGCGGCACCAGAATAGTTTTCTCGCGGATATCCATATCAAGGATACCCTTGAGGCTCTCCTTCTCCAGCTTGCCGAAGATGATCCGGCGATAGAGCCACAAGGCATAGGAGGCCGACAGGATGACACCCGTTGCAGCAAACAGTGCGACCCATGTATTGATCTGAAACACGCCAATGATGGTCAGAAACTCACCGATAAAACCGGACGTTCCGGGCAAGCCGACATTGGCCATGGTGAAGATCATGAACAGCGTGGCAAACACCGGCATGCGGTTGACGAGTCCACCATAGGCCGAGATTTCACGCGTATGCATCCGGTCATAGACAACCCCAACGCACAGGAACAACGCTCCCGAGACAATGCCGTGAGAGATCATCTGGAAAATACCGCCCTGCACGCCCTGCTGTGTCATGGAGAAAACCCCCATAGTGACATAGCCCATATGGGCCACCGACGAATAGGCGATCAGTTTCTTGATATCCTGCTGGGCCAGCGCCACCAGCGAGGTATAGATGATGGCAATCACCGATAGCGTGTAGACCAGCGGTGCGAACATATCCGAAGCAATCGGGAACATGGGCAGCGAGAAGCGCAGAAAGCCATAGCCACCCATCTTCAACAATACCCCCGCCAGAATGACCGACCCTGCCGTCGGTGCCTGCACATGGGCATCCGGCAACCAGGTATGCACCGGCCACATGGGCATTTTGACAGCGAATGAGGCAAAGAAAGCCAGCCACAGCCACGTTTGCATCTGCGGCGAGAAAGGATGGGCCAGCAGCGTCACGATATCGGTCGTGCCAGCGTCCCAATACATCGCCATCACGGCCAGCAGCATCAAAACCGAGCCGGCCAGCGTGTAGAGGAAGAATTTGAAGCTGGCATACACCCTGTTCTGCCCGCCCCAGATGCCGATGATGAGGAACATCGGGATAAGGCCCGCCTCAAAGAACAGATAGAACAGCACCAGATCCAGCGCACAAAAGACGCCGATCATCATCGTTTCCAGAACGAGGAAGGCGATCATATATTCCTTCACCCGCTTCTGGATGGAATTGCGACTGGCATAAATGGCAGCGGGCATCAGCGCCGTTGTCAGAATGACGAACAGGATCGAGATGCCATCAACTCCCATGCGATAAGCAATGGAGCCACCGAGCCAGTCGGCGGTTTCCTGCATCTGGAAGCCAGCATTGGATGAATCAAACTGGCTCAAAATCAGCAGCGAAATAAGAAATGTCACCACCGTGGTCCAGAGCGCAACATTGGTGATGTTGCGTCGGGCGATAGCCGTATCGCCCTTGACCAGCAGGATCATCATCGCCCCGACCAATGGCAGGAAAACGACCGTAGAAAGAAGTGGCCAGTCGCTCATTGGTGTGCTCCCCCGCTTAGCATGGAATAAGTAATCAGGATCGCCACACCAATCATCATGGCAAAGGCATAGTGATAGACATATCCGGTCTGTAGCCGATTGATCCGACTGGTCAGTGCAACAACACGCGCAGCAATCCCGTTTGGCCCGAAGCGATCGATCACGCCTTCATCTCCCCCCTTCCAGAGCAGAGAACCAAGTCCCTTGGCGCCACGAATGAAGAGGAAGTTATAAAGCTCGTCGAAATACCATTTGTTGAGCAGGAACTTGTAGAGCCAATTATGCCGTTCGGCGAGCTTTTTGGGTGTGCTCGGCGAGAGGATGTAGAAACCAAAGGCCACCAAGAAGCCGACCGCCATCATGACGAACGGGGCAAGCTTGACCATCATCGGCACGTCGTGGGACTCATGCATGACATGGTTCTCCGCCCCCGTGAACAGAGCCCCCTTCCAGAATTCCTCATAATGATGGCCATAGAAATATCCGGCAAAGACCATACCGGCCAGAACCGCCCCAAGCGCCAGCACTATGAGCGGCACGGTCATCACGGCTGGGCTTTCATGAATGTGCGCTTTCACATCGGCGCTCATGCGCTCCCGGCCATGGAAGGTCAGGAAGATAAGCCGCCAGCTATAGAAGCTGGTAAAGAGCGCCGCAATCACCGTCATCGCAAAGGCATAATTGGCCATGCCATTTTGCGCAGCAAAGGCGGATTCGATAATGGCGTCCTTGGAATTAAAACCGGCAAAGCCGAGAATGGTGCCCGGAATACCCACGCCCGTCAGCGCAAAGGTGCCGACCAGCATCATCAGATAGGTCAGTTTGATATGCTTGCGCAAACCGCCCATGCGCCGCATGTCCTGTTCATCGGAAACCGCGTGGATCACAGAGCCCGCCCCCAGGAACAGCAGAGCCTTGAAGAAAGCGTGCGTGAAGAGATGGAACACTGCAGCGCCATAGGCGCCGATCCCCAGCGCAACAAACATGTAGCCAAGCTGCGAGCAGGTCGAATAGGCAATCACGCGCTTGATGTCATTCTGTACGAGGCCAACGGTGGCAGCAAAGAAGGCCGTTGTGGCACCAATGAAGGTCACCACTTCCAACGCCGTGGGCGAAAGCTCGAACAACGGTGACAGACGCGCCACCATGAAGACGCCCGCCGTCACCATGGTGGCAGCATGGATAAGCGCGGAAACAGGCGTTGGCCCTTCCATGGCATCAGGCAACCATGTGTGCAAAAGGAACTGGGCCGACTTGCCCATGGCACCCATAAATAGCAGCAGGCAGATTGTCGTCAGCGCGTTGAAATCCTGCCCGAGGAAATGAATGGTTTGCTCTTGCATGACCGAAGCATTGGCGAAGATCGTATCAAAACTGATGCTGCCAAACAGCACATAGATACCGCACAGCCCCAGAAGGAAGCCGAAATCCCCCACGCGGTTGACGATGAACGCCTTCATCGCGGCAGCATTAGCCGATGGTTTCTGATACCAGAAGCCAATCAGCAAATAGGAGGCCAGCCCTACGCCTTCCCAACCAAAGAACATCTGTAACAGGTTATCGGCGGTCACCAGCGATAGCATCGCAAAGGTGAAGAGCGACAGATAGGCAAAGAAACGCGCCCGATGCGGATCGCCATGCATATAGCCGATGGAATAGATATGCACGAGCGCAGAAATCGTATTGACCACCACCAGCATCACAACGGTCAGGGTATCGACGCGAATGGACCAGTTGATTTCCAGATCACCGGAGCTGAGCCAGGTCAGAATGTCGACCGTCTGACTTTCTCCATGTCCGATCCCCACGGAGAGAAAGGCAACCCATGACAAGAATGCTGCAATCACCAGCAGAGTGCTGGTGATGATTTCCGACGCCTTGTGCCCGAGTGTGCGCCCGAACAGGCCCGCAATCAAAAAGCCAATCAGCGGCAGGAAGACAATGGCCGAATACATGATCTCTCTCAGCCTTTCATCATATTGATGTCTTCAACCGCGATAGAGCCGCGATTGCGATAAAACACGACCAGAATGGCCAGCCCGATTGCCGCCTCGGCGGCTGCGACAGTGAGAATGAGCAGACCGAAAATCTGCCCTGCCAGATCACCCAGATAGGAGGAAAAGGCAACAAAGTTGATATTGACCGCCAAGAGGATCAGCTCGATCGACATAAGAATGACGATGACATTCTTCCGGTTGATGAAAATACCGAACATCCCGATCACGAACAGGATCGCTGCAACGGTCAGATAATGGCTAAGCCCGATTTCCATCTCTCTGTCTGTCCCTTCTTGGTCCCGCCCGCATTGAACCGCGGGCACTTCTTACAAGCGGTGTCGGTCCGGTTAGATGCCGCTACCCGGTTCCACATTTACAATTTCAATTGAATTCTCGGCGTTGCGCGCAACCTGCCGCTCGATATTCTGGCGCTGCACATCCCGACGGTGATGCAGGGTCAAGACGATCGCCCCTATCATCGCTACAAACAGGATCAGCGCCGCAGTCTGAAAATAGAAAACATATTTGGTATAGAGCAGCGCCCCGATGGCCTCGATGTTGGACGCCTCAGCCAGCGTTGGCATCGGTTCCCCCAGATTCGCCGCCAGATCAGGGCTCAGAGCCCAACCGCCCAGAGCGATCAACAGCTCGGCCAACAACACGACACCCACGACAAGACCGACCGGCATATAGGTCAGAAAGCCAGCCCGAAGCTCAACGAAATCGACATCCAGCATCATCACGATAAACAGGAACAACACCGCAACCGCGCCCACATAGACCACCACCAGCAGCATCGCCAGAAACTCTGCCCCCAGCAGCACGAACAGCGCCGCTGCATTGAAAAAGGCAAGGATCAAAAACAGCACCGAATGCACCGGATTGCGCGCACCGATCACCATCAGCGCCGAAACCAGCAGCACCGCTGAAAACAGATAAAAGAAGACGCTCTGAAGAATCATGTCTTTTGCTTTCCTGCATCCCTTGCGGGAGGCATCTCTCCTTGAAATCCTTTGCTTACCGCCTTAGCGGTAAGGCGCATCCAATGCGATATTGCGAGCCAGTTCCTGCTCCCAGCGCTCGCCATTCTCGAGCAGCTTCTCCTTGTTGTAGAAAAGCTCCTCACGCGTTTCAGCGGCGAATTCGAAATTCGGTCCCTCGACAATCGCTTCCACCGGGCACGCCTCCTGGCAATAGCCGCAATAGATGCATTTGGTCATATCGATGTCATAGCGGGTCGTCCGGCGCGTTCCGTCATTGCCGCGCGGGCCCGCCTCGATGGTAATAGCCTGCGCCGGACAGATGGCTTCACACAATTTGCAGGCGATGCAGCGCTCTTCCCCGTTTGGATAGCGTCTGAGGGCATGTTCGCCACGAAAGCGCGGAGACACCGGGCCCTTCTCGAACGGATAGTTCACCGTCGATTTGGGCGCAAAGAAATAGCGCATCGACAGGAAGAAGGCCGAAACAAACTCCTTCAGCATCAGCGATTTAGCAGCTTGTTCTAATGCCATCAATATTCTCCAAACGCCTTCAAACCGGCCAAAAAGCCAACAAATGCAAACAACAGCGGCATAGGAACCCGATACATAAAACGCGTAATCCGGGCCACCGTGTCCGGGGTCATGGAACTCAAGACCGTCTTGCGCCCCATAATGAACCCGTCTTCCTGTGCCTTGAGGACAGCAGGCAAAACGACAAGATTTGCCACCAGAGCAATCGCCAATCCGACGAAGGCCCCAAGACTGCCAGCAATCAACGCTGCCTGATCCATCTCTCTTCACCCATCCTTAGCCTGCCAGCGACGCACCGGCCCAATAGCCGATCACCGGAAACAGAAGCTGTGTACCACACCAGATTCCAAACTGAATCCAGTCGCCAAATCTCTTTGTGTTCGGATCGTTGCCAAGGCCCCTTTCCGAACGGGATTTCATCCATTTGGCGCCAACAAGGCCACCAATCATCTTGAAGTCGGCCCAGCCGATCACCCCGCCAATCAAGGCCCCGACCATTCCGGGCAACGACAAATCAAACATTCCTGCCCCCTCTTGCCTTTCCGCCCCTTTCGAGCCTTCCGGCTCTTATGGTGCCCAACCGGCAAATTGCAGAACGCCAGCCACCAGCACCACATAGAACAGCGACATCGGCAGGAACACCTTCCAGCCAAGACGCATCAACTGGTCATAGCGGTAACGGGGTACAAAAGCCTTCACCATGGCAAACATGAAAAAGACCAGACTGGATTTCAGAATGAACCAGACAATACCGGGCACCCATGTAAAGGGAGCGATATCAAGCGGCGGCAACCAGCCCCCCATGAACAGGATCGTCGTCATGGAACACATCAGCGCAATCGAGACATATTCGCCCAGCATATACATCATGTAAGGGGTCGAGCCATATTCGACCATGAAACCGGCCACAAGCTCGGATTCTGCCTCTGCCAGATCAAACGGCGGGCGATTGGTCTCGGCCAGTGCCGAAATGAAAAACACGACAAACATAGGGAAGAGCGGCAGCCAGTACCAATTCAGAAAACTGATTGACGGCATGCCCAACTTGGTCGCAAGGCCACTCTGCTGAGCCATGACGATATCGGTCAGGTTAAGCGACCCGACGCACAGCAGCACCGTCACAATGACAAATCCGATAGACACCTCATAGGAAACCATCTGCGCGGCAGAGCGCAAGGCGGAAAGAAACGGGTATTTCGAGTTGGACGCCCAGCCCCCCATGATGATGCCGTAAACACCGAGCGAGGAGACAGCCAGCAAATAGAGAATGCCCACATTGATGTCCGAGATCACCCAGCCATCGGCCACCGGCACCACAGCCCACGCAGCCAACGCCACGGTCACGGTAACAAGTGGGCCAAGCAGGAAGATCACCTTGTTGGAGCCGGACGGAATAACCGGTTCCTTGAGAACGAACTTCAAAAGGTCGGCAAATGACTGCAACAGGCCGAAAGGCCCGACCACATTTGGCCCGCGCCGCATCTGCACGGCAGCCCAGATCTTACGGTCAGCAAGCAGGACATAGGCAATCACAATCAGGAGCACGACCAACAGCAGAAGGGATTGCCCCACCATGATGGCGCCAGGGATCAGCCAGTTTGCGACAAAATCATTCATCTAGCAGTCCTCTCACTCCGCAGCTTCCGCTTTGTTGCTCTTGGCCAGTGCGCTGCATTCAGCCATGACAGCCGAGGCGCGTGCGATTGGGTTGGTCAGGTAATAGTCCGAAACCGGCGAAATCAATGCCTGCCCTTTGACCGGCTTTGCCTTCTTTGCCAACGTTCTGATGGCAGAAGAATCGCCCACAAGGCATTCGTCCGTCACCTCGAACTGAGGATAGGCATCGAGCAACTGCGCGCGCAGCTGATCAACGCTGTCAAACGGCAAAGTCTTGCCCAAAACACCAGAGAGCGCCCGCAAAATGGCCCAGTCTTCCTTGGCATCTCCGGGAGGGAAATTGGCGCGCAACGCCATTTGAACCCGCCCTTCAGTATTCACATATAGCCCCGACTTTTCGGTATAGGTCCCCGCCGGCAAGATGACGTCTGCCGCATGGGCACCGGCATCGCCGTGGCTCCCGATATAAATCTTGAATGCATCACCAAAGGCATCAAAGGCCAGCTCATCGGCCCCAAGCAGGAACAGAGCATCCACGCCACCTGCCTGCATCGCGGCGATATCCTTGCCCCCTGCCTGCGGCTCAAAGCCCACTTCCAAGGCTCCGACAGCGCTTGCATCGGTATGCAGCACCGAGAAGCCGTTCCACTCGTCAGAGAGCGCGCCGCAAGCCTCGGCCAGCTTGGCCGCTTGCGCCAGAACAGCTTCGCCATCATCATGATTGATCGCGCCCTGCCCGATGAGGATCAGCGGCTTCTGTGCACCCTTGAGCACATCAAAGAACGCCCCCTTGCCAGCGGCGAGATCGGCCAGACTGTCGGCACCAGCACCCAGATAGTCATAACCATATTTGAGGTCGGCCTGTTCGCCAATAACGGCGATTTTCGTGTTCCCCGCCAGCCATGTCTTACGGATACGGGCATTGAGCACCGCCGCTTCCATGCGCGGGTTCGAGCCGACGATCAGAATAGCGTCCGCCTCTTCAATGCCTTCGATGGTGGCATTGAACAGATAGGCAGCCCGCCCCATGGCCGAGGTCAGAACAGAGCCATCCTGCCGCGTATCCATATTGCCCGAGCCGAGCGATGTCATCAGAGCCTTGAGCGCATACATTTCTTCCACGCTTGCCATCGCGCCAGCAATCGCGCCGATCCTGTCACCGGGCAAGCCATTCAGCTTGACAGCAATGGCACGGAAGGCGTCATCCCAGCTTGCCGGGGTCAGCTTGCCATCCTTGCGCACATAAGGCTTGTCGAGTCGTTGTGATTTGAGCCCATCCCAAATGAAGCGCGTCTTGTCGGAAATCCATTCCTCGTTGATTGCGTCATTGACACGCGGCTGGATGCGCATCACTTCCCGACCACGGGTATCAACACGGATATTGCAGCCCACCGCGTCCATCACATCGATGGTCTCGGTTTTGGTCAATTCCCACGGGCGCGCCGTGAAGGCATAAGGCCTGGATGTCAGAGCGCCAACGGGGCAAAGATCAATCACATTGCCCTGCAACTCCGATGTGAGCGCCGCTTCCAGATAGGTGGTGATCTCGGCATCTTCCCCACGACCGACCAGCCCCAGCTCGTGAATGCCACACACCTCAGTGGTGAAACGCACACAGCGGGTGCAATGAATGCAGCGCGTCATGGTGGTCTTCACCAGTGGACCGATATATTTATTCTCGACCGCGCGCTTGTTCTCATCGAACCGCGAACCACCCTTGCCAAAAGCCATGGCTTGATCCTGCAGATCGCATTCCCCGCCCTGATCGCAAATCGGACAATCAAGCGGATGGTTGATGAGCAAAAACTCCATCACCCCTTCGCGCGCCTTCTTGACCATGGGAGACTTGGTGAAGATCTCCGGGGGCTCGCCATCGCGCCCGGGGCGCAGATCGCCCACGCGCATCGCGCAGGAAGCCGTAGGCTTGGGCGGCCCACCCTTCACCTCGACAAGACACATGCGGCAGTTACCCGCAATCGACAGACGCTCGTGATAGCAAAAACGCGGAATCTCGGCCCCGGCCTCCTCTGCAGCTTGCAGCAGGCTATATTCTTTCGGGACGTCTATCTCAATTCCGTCAACGACCAGCTTTGCCATCGAACGTGTCTCCGTTGCGTTAAACTCTATCGGCCTATTCGGCCGCTTCCAGCGGGGCCGCATCCGCTTTCGGATTGGCCGTATACTGATCAATTCTCTTTTCGATTTCCGGCCGGAAATGGCGAATAAGCCCTTGCACCGGCCATGCTGCGGCATCGCCGAGGGCGCAGATCGTATGACCTTCCACCTGCTTGGAAACCTCGAACAACATGTCGATTTCTTTCTTCTGTGCCTCACCGCGCGCCATGCGCTCCATCACGCGCCACATCCAGCCGGTTCCTTCACGGCACGGTGTACACTGGCCACAGCTTTCATGCTTATAGAAATAGGAAATCCGGGCAATTGCAGCGACGATGTCGGTCGATTTGTCCATCACGATAACCGCCGCCGTCCCAAGACCGGAGCCTAGCTCCTTGAGACTGTCGAAATCCATCGGGCAATCCATGATCTGGTCTGCCGGAACGCAAGGGACCGAAGAGCCTCCTGGAATAACAGCCAACAGATTGTCCCAGCCACCGCGAATGCCACCACAATGCTTGTCGATCAACTCCTTGAATGGGATCGACATGGCTTCCTCGAAGGTCGCGGGCTGATTGACATGGCCAGAAACGCAGAACAGCTTGGTGCCGTGGTTATTCTCCGCACCGAAGCCCTTGAACCAGTTGGCCCCGCGCCGCAGGATCGTCGGTGCCACAGCGATGGATTCCACATTGTTGACCGTTGTCGGGCAGCCATAAAGGCCCACATTGGCCGGGAATGGCGGCTTGAGACGCGGCTGCCCCTTCTTGCCTTCCAGCGATTCCAGAAGGGCGGTTTCCTCACCGCAGATATAAGCGCCAGCACCATGGTGCACGATGATATCGAAATCATAGCCATGGATATTGTTCTTGCCGATGAGCTTCTTCTCATAGGCCTCATCAACGGCAGCCTGTAGCCGCTCGCGCTCACGGATGAACTCGCCACGCACATAGATAAAAGCCGCGTCCGCATTCATGGCAAAGCCCGCAATCAGACAGCCTTCCACCAGATGGTGCGGATCATTGCGCAGGATTTCGCGGTCCTTGCAGGTACCCGGCTCGGATTCATCGGCATTGACAACCAGATAATGCGGGCGCCCTTCCTGCTTTGGCGGCATGAAAGACCATTTAAGCCCCGTCGGGAACCCAGCCCCACCACGACCGCGCAGGCCGGACGCCTTCATCTCGTTGATGATCCACTCGCGCCCTTTTTGCAGCAGCCCCTTGGTACCGTCCCAAGAGCCGCGCTTCAAGGCGCCTTCCAGCCCCCAATCATGGATGCCGTAGATATTGGTGAAAATCCGGTCCTTATCCTCGAGCATTACGGCCATTATGCATCCCCTCCGCTCTTGCTGGATGAAACCGCACCGGCCTGCACCCGCTTGGAAAAGTCCGTCTCGGCACCAGAGGCCAGCACTTTGGCCTGCTCAATCCAGTTCTCGCGGGCAATCCGGCCCCTGAAGGCGAGCTGGCTGTCGATGAAGGCAATATTCTCGTCTGTCCATTGGGCAATCTGGGCAAAGTGGAACACGCCGACCCCGTTGAGCTTCTGCTCGATCTTTGGACCAATACCGCTGATTTCCTTTAGATTGTCCGCCTTGCCGTCAAGGGGCTCGCGCAAAAGAACCGGCATACCGCTCACCGCGCTGCTGTCAGGCTGCGCCCCCTCTTCTGTAGCATCTGATTGAGCGTCCTCTGCCGTTTCGGCTTCGTCTTCCGGCTCATCCATTTCGGCGCCAAGACCCCATTTGACCCGAGAACCGTCATAAAGCGAAGGATCGGTCAGCGTAACCGGACCGGTTGCCGGAGCAGAGCCCTGTCGGCCTGTCTGGCTTCCCGGCTCAACAGCCTTGCCTGCCGCAATCTTGTCGATCAGCTCTTCAAAGATTTCCGGTGTCAGATCCTCATAGGTATCCTTTGAGATCTGGATCATCGGCGCATTGACGCACGCGCCTGCACATTCCACTTCTTCCCATGAGAAATCACCATCCTCGGAAAGAGCAAACTGCTTGTCGGCAATCTTGTTTTTGCAGACCCGGATTAGATCCCCCGCGCCGCGCAAACGGCACGGCGTCGTGCCGCACACCTGAATATGGGCCTTCTTGCCCACCGGCTGCAGCAGGAACTGGGTATAGAAGGTCGCCACTTCCAAAACGCGAATATAAGGCATAGACAGCATATCGGCCACATATTCGATCGCAGGCTGGGTCACCCAGCCTTCCTGCTCCTGCGCCCGCGTCAAAAGCGGGATCACCGCCGACGCTTGCCGCCCTTCAGGATATCGACCAATCACATTCCGGGCCCATTCGAGATTCTCCGCTGAGAATTCGAAGCTCTCCGGCTGTTCGCTATGCAGGCGACGGACACTCATGTCTGCCGTTCCTCGTTTCTGGTTCGGCCGCCTCACAAAGGGAGACAAAGCCAAAGTTAAAATCAGAGGGCCAACCAAGGCCCGAATTGCAGTGACCTAGCGGTCTACCTCACCAAACACCAGATCAAGCGATCCGAGAATGGCGGACACGTCGGCCAGCTGATACCCGCGAGACAAAAAGTCCATCGCGGAGAGATGCGCAAAGCCCGGCGCGCGAATCTTGCATTTATACGGCTTGTTCGTGCCATCTGAAACGAGATAGACACCAAACTCGCCCTTGGGTGCTTCAACTGCGGCATAAACTTCACCGGCAGGCACATGGAAGCCTTCCGTATGCAGCTTGAAATGATTGATCAACGCTTCCATCGAGCGCTTCATTTCATCGCGCCTTGGCGGCACGATCTTGTCATCTTCGGTGCAAACCGGCCCCTGCCCCTCAGGCTCGCGCAGCTTGGTGATGCATTGACGCATGATCCGAACCGACTGGCGCATTTCTTCCATGCGCATCAGATAGCGGTCATAATTGTCCCCGTGCTTGCCGACCGGAATATCGAATTCCATTTCGCTATAGCATTCATAAGGCTGGCTCCTGCGCAAATCCCACGGCACGCCGCAAGAGCGCACCATGGTGCCGGAAAAGCCCCATGCCCATGCATCATCCAGCGCCACCACGCCAATGTCGGCGTTGCGCTGTTTGAAAATGCGGTTATCGGTCAGCATCGTATCGATATCGCCAACGACCTTCAGGAAGGGATCACAGAAAGCCTCGATGTCATCGATCAAGTCTTCAGGCAGGTCTTGGCGAACGCCGCCGACGCGGAAATAGTTGGCATGCATGCGCGAGCCGCTGGCCCGTTCATAAAAGACCATTAGCTTTTCACGCTCTTCAAAGCCCCACAGAATCGGGGTCAGCGCCCCAACGTCCATCGCCTGCGTTGTGATATTGAGGATATGATTGAGAATGCGCCCGATCTCGCAATAAAGAACACGGATCAGCTGCGCCCGGCGCGGAACCTCCAGCCCCAGAAGACGCTCGACCGCCAGGCAGAATGCATGCTCCTGATTCATCGGCGCCACATAGTCAAGCCGGTCGAAATAAGGCGTCGCCTGTGAGTAGATCTTATGCTCGATCAGCTTTTCGGTGCCGCGATGCAGTAGCCCCACATGCGGGTCCACCCGCTCGACAATCTCGCCATTCAACTCCAGAACCATACGCAACACACCATGCGCAGCCGGATGCTGGGGCCCGAAGTTGATATTGAAATTTCTTACCTGCTTTTCAGCCATAGCGCGTCTATCCCTCTCAGTCCCTTATCAGCCTTCGGCCTTTTCGTCTCCGGGAAGAACATAATCAACGCCCTCCCAGGGACTGAGAAAATCAAAATTGCGAAATTCCTGTGCGAGTTTCACCGGCTCATAGACGACGCGCTTTTTCTCGTCGTCATAATGCACTTCATAATATCCGGTCAGCGGAAAATCCTTGCGCAGCGGGTGGCCATCAAACCCATAGTCGGTCAGCAGGCGACGTAAATCCGGGTGTCCGGCAAACAGGATGCCATACATGTCATAGGCTTCGCGCTCGAACCAGTTGGCGCCCGGAAAGACACCACAGATGGAATCAACATAACTGACTTCATCCGTTTTGATCTTGATGCGGACCCGCGCATTCTGCTTCGGGCTCAGCAAGTGATAGACCACATCAAAACGCTCCGGACGCGCGGGATAATCAACGGCAGTAAGGTCAATGAAGGAGACGAATTTGAGACGGGGATCATCGCGCAAAATCCGCGTGATCTCGACGATATCACCACGCTTGGCATTGACGGTCAGCTCGCCAAAGGCAATCTGCCAATCGATGATTTTGCCATCCAATACCAACTCAATATAGTCACCGAGATCTCTTAATGTCTCGTCCATACGATCGTCCTCATAAAAGCCAAAACGGCCTTTTTCCTATAACCGGCGACCTGGTCCTTCGCCGATCAGCAATTCTTTCATACAGACATCAGCGCTCGATCGACCCCGTGCGCCTGATCTTCTTCTGCAATAACAGCACGCCATAGAGCAGCGCTTCTGCCGTTGGCGGGCAACCGGGCACATAAATGTCGACCGGAACAACCCGGTCGCAGCCCCTCACAACACTATAGGAATAGTGATAATAGCCCCCGCCATTGGCGCAGGACCCCATAGAAATAACATAGCGAGGCTCGGGCATCTGGTCGTAAACCTTGCGCAAGGCCGGAGCCATCTTGTTGGTCAGAGTGCCCGCAACAATCATGACGTCAGACTGACGGGGCGAGCCGCGTGGCGCAAAGCCGAAGCGCTCGCAGTCATAGCGCGGCATGGACATCTGCATCATCTCGACTGCACAGCAGGCCAACCCGAAGGTCATCCACATGAGAGAACCGGTGCGCGCCCAGGTGATCAGATCATCGGCTGCGGTAACCAGAAACCCCTTGTCAGAGAGATCCGCACGCATTTGCGACACGAACGGGTCGTCATGGCCAATTGGCTTGCCTGTCTTAGGGTCGAGAATGCCCTTGGGCTGCTGGGCGACCAGTGTCTGATTTTGTTCGCTTAATCCCATTCCAGCGCCCCCTTCTTCCATTCATAAACGAATCCGACAGTCAGAATTGCCAGAAAAATCATCATAGATACGAAACCGAATAGCCCCAGATCGCCGAATGCCACCGCCCACGGAAAGAGAAACGCCACTTCCAGATCGAAAATAATGAACAGAATCGCCACCAGATAGAAGCGTACATCAAACGGCATACGCGCATCATCAAAGGCATTAAAACCACACTCATAGGCAGAGAGCTTTTCCGGATCGGGATTTTTGAACGCCACGACAAAGGGAGACACAAGCAGGGCAAGACCGATAATCAGAGAGATGCCGATAAATATAATGATGGGAAGATAATCTAAGAGCAGCTCTTCCATAATAGTCGGTCCTCTCGAATAGGGTCCTTCACTTGACATAGCCAATAGGTGTCGGTCCAGGAGCGGCAATATGTCAAGCGAAAACTGAGACAGGATAAAGGTTGTGGTCCTCATACAACCTCGACCTTTGCACGCTTACCTCAGCAGAAACACTTAAGCAAGGGTCATTGTCCAATTTTGTCGCAGATAGCTACTAACAGCGAAGATGATCGCAAAACTGATGCACAGGTCGAATCGCACCAAGGGAAACAATACGTACAACGAAGGTCAAACCACTTCCAGACCACAGCACGCAATCTAGTGTCCCCGACATATTCACAATTCCAGACTGCACCCATATGACACAAACATGAGGCCCCGCCTCACATTCACCAGATCTTCCGATTGCCCAATTTTTATACTATAGTCGCAGTTTCTTCAAAATAAGTCTGTGAAATTCACGGATTCTATTGTAAGTCGGACAGCAAGTTTGATTTTTTTCGGGGCGAGAAGAAAAAAACTATTTAAGAGTCGCAGCACGAAATTTTCATAGGGCGACGGGACGCTCGCTCACAGTCTTTCACGACGATCAACCAAAAATGAGGCAAGTCTGATGAAAACAGCAACAATCGGCTCCGCAATGATCGATATCATTACCATTGTTGCCGACAATGACATTGAGCGCATCTCCATGACCAACGCGCACAATTCATTTTTGATGCTCGAGCAAGGTCGCAAAATTGATGCGCTGAACATCTCCACCCATGTCGGCGGTGGTGCCATTAATGCTGCGGTTTCCTTGTCGCGCCTTGGCAATGAAGTGACACCGAACGTCAAAATCGGCGAAGACATTGAAGCTGAGATGGTTCGTCAGCTTCTGGAACGCGAAGGTCTTTCCGATAAGGGCCTCATGACAACAGACAAGGCCATCACCGGCTGCTCCGTGATGATCGCGTCCCACGACCGCAACGCATCAATCTTTACCGCACGTGGCGCCAACTGCCGGGTAACCGACGAAGACATCCACGAAGGCATCTTCGATGGCGCTGAATTGCTGCATATCGCTCCGATGTCCAACGAGTCGGCGGAAGCCTTCCCGATGATCTGCCAGCGCGGCAAAGAAGCTGGCGCCTTCGTCGTTGCTAACCCGGGCGAACGCCAGATCAACCGTCGAGGCAAGGAATTCCTCGACACGGCTAAAAATATCGATCTGATTAACATCAACCGCGCTGAAGCCGAGTTGATGATGCCAGCTCTTCTGGACTATTCCAAGCATTCCAACATGCGCACCGTAAAAATGGACCAGAGCGCCAGCAAGAGCCTGATGACCCGTGGCCTGATCATGGACCATGTCCATTGCTCCCTGTCCGGCTTCATGTCTCTGCTGATGTCCATCGGTCCGAAATACATTCTCATTACCGATGGCACCGGTGGCGCTTATCTGGGCAGCGAAGAAGGCATCTACCATTGCCCGATCAAGAAAACCAATGTGCGCGGCACAGCCGGTGCGGGTGACGCATTCACCTCCACATTCGGCGCCATCCTTGGCGCTGGCGCCACGCCGGAAAAAGCATTGCAGATCGCAACCATCAACTCTTCCTCGGTTTGTGAATATGTTGACACCCAAAGCGGCCTGCTGACCATTGAAGAAGCAGAAAAGCGCTGGGAAGCTGACAAGGAAGATCTGCCTGTTTCCTTCTGGGCCTGGCAGGACTAAGCCTACAAAACTAGATCCTTCAGAGAAGGCCGCAGCAGCTCGCTGTGGCCTTTTTTTGTACCTGACTGCCAAAGATACCAAGAATGCAAGAACACTCCTTAAAAACGCTCTCATGCACGGCTCGCAGCACATGGCGCAGAAACCGGAAACAAATCCTTAGAGCGCCCAAGCTCCATAGACCGCCAATGAGCCAGAGCACAAGAAGACGCGCTCAACAGAACAGCGACGGCAAACGCAAACCAGAAAAGCTTGGAGAGAAGATACAAAAAAAGCCGCTTTCGCGGCCAGCATGTCACAACATTGTTAAATGAAGATGCCAGGAGAAAATGGCGAGAATGACGGGACTCGAACCCGCGACCTCCGGCGTGACAGGCCGGCGCTCTAACCAACTGAGCTACATCCCCGCATTTTGTGCCAACAATCAAAGCTGAGAGTCAGCGCGTTTTCGGGATGGCGAGAATGACGGGACTCGAACCCGCGACCTCCGGCGTGACAGGCCGGCGCTCTAACCAACTGAGCTACATCCCCATTACCCGAACCACACTTGGGCGCCGCCGAAGCGACTGTTCCGTGTGGAGTGGCGCTGAAATACGACGCGGACGACGCTAAGTCAAGCGCATTGGAAATTCTTTTTGTGAAAATTTCACAGTCCTTTTGCAGAACCGGCATATTCCTGCGGATTCCCCTGTTGGAAACCTGATTTTATCCAAAGGCACGATCTGACGACAGCTCAATAAAAGCCCGCTTCCACCATAAATTTATCCTGCAAGATCAGAAACAACTCTCTTTCTGCAGCTGTGTTGGGGAAGATTCCCACACTGAGATTTTCATCGCTTCAACTACGCACATCGATTTCCCCAGAGAAAGAATTCAACTGTCATTTTTTTGTTGCATGCTTGGCACTCAGCCTCTAAAAGCAGCTCACGCACATTGGGTACGGGTGATTAGCTCAGCTGGTTAGAGCATCTCGTTTACACCGAGAGGGTCGGGAGTTCGAATCTCTCATCACCCACCATTCCCCAAGCTTTCAAATGATGGAAGCATCGATGCCATCCTGGTGGTTTGACATCGGCAAGTACGGGAACAATGGGCAAGCAGCGCTTCGACTGAAACGCTCTTCACTACTGATATGTGATCGTAGTGAAATAAAGTGGGTGATTAGCTCAGCTGGTTAGAGCATCTCGTTTACACCGAGAGGGTCGGGAGTTCGAATCTCTCATCACCCACCATTTCTTCAAAACGGCCACTACAAAGTGAAAAATTAAAGCAGCTACTGGTGCAACGCCTGTCGAATTTCTGCCAAATCCCCCAAAATCCCTTACAGATTGCCAGTTCCAGCAGCCAGTTGGTGCGAACAAAGCCAGCCCCTTTCAAACTCTGATGCCCCCGCCATCTGGCACGGGGTTTGCTCTCTTAAGTCTTGTCTGCAAGTATCGTCACAAGGTTAAAAGGACGTGCCAATGAGTATGTCAGTTGAGAGTTCAATAACAGGGTCTACGCGCCCACCCCTTTCCACGTCACAGAAATCCCCCAATGCACCCTTCAGTCTGGGCTCGGAAAATGACCAGACATCCGCAGAAACCGGCGCGTCCAATGGGGTCACTTTCCCATCGGTTCAAGCTGCCTTGTCTGACGGCACCGCACAAGCCTTGTTGGAAATGCAGCAGGCTGCCTCTTCAGGAAACACGCCTTCTCAGAAAACCGCCCCTGACACTATTGCCAAGTCAAAACCTGCCCACACGGCAAGTTTGGTAGGGCAACAAAGTGCAACTCACGAGAATGACGCGTCATCCCAAAAAGCGGCAAGCGCAGCCCCGGCTATCGAGCAAGCCAATGGCCTTGACATCATGACGTCTGGCCACAGTCTGGATGCCAGAGAAGGTGTCTCTCTTTTTCACACAATTGACGGATCTCAATTCGATAAGGAAGCCGCCAATGCATTGGCCGAAGCAACAGACGGCAACTACGCACTGACAGTAATTTCAACGACACCGGTAGGCCCCTTGCCTGAGGGCGCCACCTCCAGCTACGCAGACATCAACCTCTTTCGTACTGACGGCACCAACAAGCTCCTCTTTTCCATGGACCTGGACGATATGCGGGGATATGTGAACAAGCACGTTGACGAACTCGTGGATGTCATAAATGCGGAAAATGAGCTGCAAGCCAAATATGGCGATGACGTCAAACTGATCTACAGCCACCCCGACGGCGGCTATATCATGCTGACGCCGGACGATGCCCAATATGACGACCATGATTTTGCAAGTGACGCAATCGGCAAAACCTTGGCTCACCAGAGCGGTCAATCAACGGCATCCGAACTCATACTTCGCAGGCTTGAAGAATATGGCTATGTCTGAGTCTTTCAGACAAGCCAGGCTTGGCGGCTCTGGGATCCATCGGCAAATGGCCCACGAGCCGCCAGGCAGTTTCAAGAATCACAACCGAGAAGCATCACGCCACATGATGGCGCAGAGACTTCAGGAACGCATGAACGTCCTTTTCCGTGCCTCGCCCCTCAAAGCCCTCCAAAAGCTCTTCAGTCCAGCCCTCAGGGGGCGCCAGTTCGCTCATGAGCACATCATAGCGATCCATTTCCTCATAGGTGAGCGGTAGCCGTGAGGCAGCATCAAGCAGCCCCAACAATTCATGTACCTTCAGCATGATGACGAACGCCCGCGTCATGGGGTCAAGCAGCTTGGGATCATCGCGCCAATTGCGGCCGCCAAACACCTCCTGCGTCACATGCTGCCCTGCCCCCAGACAATCAAAATGCATGCAGCCGCGATAACCCTGCTGCTCGCGTTCTTCATAGATCTTGCAGGTTTGACAGCCAGACAATTGCGGACAAGGCTCGCCGTTTGGCTTGTCGATAGGAAAGTCTTCCGACTTGTCAAAAGCCAGACAGACGCAACAGAGCGCCGCGCAATTATCGCAGTCTGGCGTCAGTAAATTTTCGGTCATGGTCCACCTTTCGGTTTCTTCCCTGGTTTCCCGCAAGGAGCGAGCCGGATTGGCAGGAAAGCGACAGGGTTGTCTCGGTCTGGTACGGAGCTTTTCGGCCACAAGCGCGCCGCATAGGGTTCAGGTGACGCTTATACAGACAATCCTTCAACGTAAAAACCCCCGATCCTAATGAGACCGGGGGTCAAATTCTTGCAGCGATGTGAAATATACCGCTCTTATTTGCTGTTAACAGCGTCCTTCAGACCCTTACCAGCCTTGAATTTAGGCGTTTTGGAAGCAGGGATCTGAATGGTGTCACCGGTGCGAGGGTTACGACCTTCAGTCGCAGCACGTTCGGTTACAGAAAAGTTGCCGAAGCCAATGATACGGACTTCGTCGCCGCTTTTCAGGGTATCAGAAACGATGTCAAACAGCGCATCAACCGCTTCGCCAGCCTGTGCTTTGGTGAGATCTGCTTTTTCCGCCACAGCAGAGATCAGTTCGTTCTTGTTCATATTTTCTTCCTTTTCGGTTCAATTGCAAAAGCTCATGGTCCTTCGCAATGCTTCACCACTAAGAATCAACACACCTTGGGAAATACCAGACGCGGAATGCGACAATCTGGTGAATTGGGTTAGAAATCAAGAGGGAATTTCGCAGAAATCAGCCATTTCTGTGGGTTTAAACAGGAATTAACAGATACAAAACGAAAAAAGGCCCTTCCTACACAGGAAGGGCCTCTTTTTTTCATCCATGTCACAAAAGTCATGAACCAAATCGATCGAAAAAACCCGACCGATTCTGCGAATTTTAATGCGCAACCGAAGCGTTTTCCTCACTTTCGGACTTAACGCTCGGATCAGGCATCTGGCTTTCGTCCCACTCGATCGGCTCCAATTTTTCAACCAGCGCCTTTTCGAGTACCTGGCCAACATTGTTGACCGGAATGATCTCCATGCCGTTTTTGACATTGTCCGGAATATCGACAAGGTCTTTGGCATTTTCCTCAGGGATGAGCACCGTCTTGATGCCACCGCGCAGAGCTGCGAGCAGTTTCTCTTTTAAGCCGCCAATCGGCAGAACCCGACCACGCAAGGTGATCTCGCCCGTCATCGCAATATCCTTGCGCACCGGAATACCGGTCATCAGGGAAACGATGGCGGTTGCCATGGCGATACCGGCAGAAGGCCCGTCTTTCGGCGTAGCCCCTTCTGGCACGTGAACGTGGATGTCTTTCTTGTCGAACAACGGAGGTTCAACGCCAAAGTCCACTGCACGTGAGCGCACATAGGAGGCTGCGGCCTGAATCGATTCCTTCATCACATCGCGCAGGTTGCCCGTTACGGTCATCTTGCCCTTACCAGGCATCATGACCCCTTCGATGGTCAGCAACTCGCCGCCCACTTCCGTCCAGGCAAGCCCGGTGACAACACCAACCTGATCCTCGGCATCGATTTCGCCGAAGCGGAACCGTGGCACACCAAGATAGTCCTCGATATTCTCGACAGTGACGTCGACCTTATCGAGTTTTTTCATGATCAGATCCTTGGTCACCTTACGCCCGAGCTTCATCAGCTCACGCTCAAGGTTACGCACACCGGCTTCTCGGGTGTAACGCTGAACGATCAGGCGCAAAGCCTCATCATCAAGGCTGAATTCACCTTCCTTGAGCCCATGATCAGACATGGCTTTCGGTAGCAGGTGGCGCCGAGCAATCTCGACCTTCTCATCTTCGGTGTAACCGGCGATGCGAATGACTTCCATACGGTCCATCAGCGGAGCCGGAATATTGAGCGTGTTCGCCGTCGTAATGAACATCACGTTGGAGAGGTCATATTCCACTTCCAGATAATGGTCCACGAAGGTGCCGTTCTGTTCCGGATCAAGCACTTCAAGCAGAGCCGAAGACGGATCACCACGGAAGTCCATACCCATCTTGTCAATCTCATCGAGAAGGAACAGCGGATTGGCCTTCTTGGCCTTCTTCATGGACTGGATCACCTTGCCCGGCATGGAGCCGATATAGGTGCGGCGATGACCACGAATCTCGGCTTCGTCTCGCACGCCACCAAGCGCCATACGGACGAATTCACGCCCAGTAGCACGGGCGATAGACTTGCCGAGGGAGGTCTTACCAACACCCGGAGGACCCACCAGACACAGAATCGGGCCTTTCAGCTTGTTCGTGCGCGTCTGCACTGCAAGATACTCGATAATCCGCTCTTTGACCTTCTCAAGGCCATAGTGATCGATATCCAAGACCTCTTCGGCCTTTTCAAGGTCAACCTTGACGCGGGATTTCTTACTCCATGGAATACCCAGCAGCCAGTCGAGATAGTTGCGTACGACGGTCGCTTCAGCGGACATCGGGCTCATCTGCTTGAGCTTCTTGAGCTCAGCCTCAGCCTTTTCCTTGGCTTCCTTGGAAAGTTTGGTTTTTTCGATCGCCTGTTCCAGCTCGCGAATCTCGTCCGCGCCTTCTTCGGAATCGCCCAGCTCCTTCTGAATGGCCTTCATCTGCTCATTCAGATAATATTCACGCTGGGTTTTCTCCATCTGGCGCTTGACGCGGCTGCGAATGCGCTTTTCAACCTGCAGAACGGAGATTTCACTCTCCATCAGGCCAAGCACCTGCTCGAGGCGTTCAATCACGCTGACGATACCCAGGATCTCCTGCTTCTCCTGAATCTTGATAGCAAGATGGGACGCTACGGTATCCGCCAGTTTGGAATAGTCATCGATCTGGGACACAGCCCCGATCACTTCAGGTGAAACCTTCTTGTTCAGTTTCACATAATTCTCAAATTCGGTCGCAACGGAACGTGCCAGCGCTTCGACCTCAACCCGTTCGCCATCCTCATCATGGAGCACCGTTGCCGTTGCTTCATAAAGATCATCGCGTTTGGTAAAGTCGCCAAGCTTGGCGCGGTTCACACCTTCAACGAGCACCTTCACGGTGCCATCAGGCAGCTTGAGCAGCTGCAACACGGTTGCGAGCGTACCGATTTTAAAGATGTCCTCTGGGGCAGGATCATCGTCGCCGGCATTCATCTGCGTTGCCAGCAAAATCATCTTGTCAGACTGCATCACTTCTTCCAGAGCACGAATGGATTTTTCGCGGCCCACAAAAAGCGGAACAATCATATGTGGAAAGACAACAATGTCTCTCAGTGGCAAGACCGGATAAGTATCCGAAGCCATTGGGTTGGCTGCGCCAATCGCAGGTCCTTCGGTCATGCTTTCCTACCTTTCTTGGATCATTGACCCCTCCCGTCAGAGACAGGGTACATCTGCGGCCCTTGGCCCGCAATAAAGCCGATACATAGTCCTACGCTCAAAACGAGCCGTTGGACCAGAAACGTCATCGGCAGATGAACAGGGTGAGACTCACACACAAACAAAACCGTCTCACGGTACCATTTAGTTGGGGCTTCGCGACACGCTTTTCAAGCCACTCCACAAACCCTTCCCAACTTTGTGAAAAAAGGCTTGCGACAAAGAGGGTTGCCCAGCAGGCGAAGTGTCGGTTTTCCCGTGCAAGAAAAGCGCCAAACACGCATTTTCATACCGACAAAAAAGGCGACCCAAGGCCGCCCTTTGATTTCTTTGAGAAAAAGACCGACCAATCAGGCGGATGTAGGCTCGGCTTCGCTCTTCATATCTCCATAGATATAGAGCGGGCGTGCCTCACCTTTGACCACATCGCCGGAAATGACCACTTCTTCAACACCTTCGAGCCCCGGGAGCTCATACATTGTGTCAAGCAGGATAGCTTCCAGAATGGAGCGCAAACCGCGTGCACCGGTTTTTCTCTCGATTGCCTTGCGGGAAACCCCGCGCAGAGCTTCATCATGGAATGTCAGGCGAATGCCTTCCATTTCAAACAAAGCCTGATACTGCTTCACAATGGCATTCTTTGGCTGCGTCAGAATGGAGACCAAAGCATCTTCATCCAGATCCTCAAGCGTTGCCAGAACCGGCAGACGACCGACGAATTCAGGAATCAGACCAAATTTGAGCAGATCTTCAGGCTCCAGCTCTTTAAACAGTTCGCCAGTACCGCGCTCATCAGGGTCTTCCACCTTGGCCGCAAAGCCGATGGAACTCTCAACACCGCGAGCAGAAATGATCTTGTCCAGACCTGCAAAGGCGCCACCACAGATAAACAGGATGTTGGACGTGTCCACTTGCAGGAACTCCTGCTGCGGATGCTTGCGCCCACCCTGCGGCGGAACAGACGCCACGGTGCCTTCCATGATCTTCAACAAGGCCTGCTGCACGCCCTCACCCGACACATCACGCGTGATGGATGGGTTATCGGACTTGCGCGAAATCTTGTCGATCTCATCGATATAGACAATGCCGCGCTGGGCCTGCTCGACATTATAGTCAGCAGCCTGAAGCAGCTTCAGAATGATATTCTCAACATCTTCACCAACATACCCTGCTTCGGTCAGGGTTGTTGCATCGGCCATCGTAAAAGGCACATCCAGAATGCGCGCCATGGTCTGGGCAAGGAAGGTCTTGCCGCAACCGGTCGGGCCGATCAGCATGATGTTGGACTTGGCAAGTTCGAGATCAGTCGTTTTCTTGCCGTGGGCAAGACGCTTGTAATGGTTATGAACGGCGACAGAAAGAACCTTCTTCGCCCGGCCTTGCCCAATTACATAATCGTCAAGCACATCGCAAATTTCCTGCGGTGTCGGAATACCGTCCTTGGACTTCACCATCGAAGATTTGTTTTCTTCGCGGATGATATCCATGCACAGTTCAACGCATTCATCACAGATGAAAACCGTTGGACCCGCAATCAGCTTGCGCACTTCATGCTGGCTTTTGCCACAGAAGGAGCAGTAGAGCGTATTTTTGCTATCACCACCACCAGCCTTGCTCATGTATGTGCCTCTTTTTTCGTTGCAGTCGGCTCTCTCTCATAGATTACCGGCTTTCTAGTTTAAATTGCTCGGCCATGTCTGCAAGCAAAATAAACCCAAACTCCCTGACGCCAGAAGCATAAATTAGCCAAATTCAGCTATACGCCGCCAGATTTATGAAAGCATGTACCCGAAAAGATCAATATAGGTTTAACAGGTTCTTTTCGGAATGCCTGAAACCAGCCCATTTGAATACGTTCAAATGCATTGGCTGGATCAACAAGGATCTTAGTCCTTGTCTTTTTCTTTTGATTCTTCCGGCACAAGCGAATTACGGTTCTCGACGACCTTGTCGACAAGCCCCCAGTCCTTGGCCTCGGTTGCGGTCATAAAATGGTCACGATCAAGTGTCTTGTCGACGGTCTCATAATCCTGTCCGCAATGCTTCACATAAACTTCGTTCAGGCGACGCTTCATTTTCAGAATGTCTTCTGCGTGGCGCTGGATGTCAGACGCCTGCCCCTGAAAACCGCCGGATGGCTGATGCACCATGATACGCGCGTTCGGCAGCGCAAAGCGCATGTCCTTTTCGCCAGCGCACAACAGCAGAGAGCCCATTGAGGCAGCCTGCCCCAGGCAAAGCGTTGCAACCGGAGGCTTGATGAACTGCATGGTGTCATAGATGGACATGCCCGCAGTAACCACGCCACCAGGCGAGTTGATGTAAAGCGAAATCTCTTTCTTGGGGTTATCCGCTTCCAGAAAAAGCAGCTGGGCGCAAACAAGCGCAGCCATATGATCTTCAATCGGGCCCGTGATAAAGATGATGCGTTCCTTCAGAAGGCGTGAATAGATGTCATAGGCGCGTTCACCGCGGTTTGACTGCTCCACTACCATTGGAACCAGATTCATAGTGAGATCGAGAGGATCCTTCATTCGTCTTTCCTTATCAACACCAATTGGGCACAGGCGTCATCTACCCTCTGCACCGCACGCCAAACCTTAAACACTAACGCTGAATAAGGCCATCTGGTGACAAGAGCCACCAATTTCGATCACGCCCAGCAAAAAACGATTCTTTCGCAAAGGCAACGTCAGGCATAGTGCATCCATGCCTTAACGTCTATCCCACCCTTATGAAACGCGCAGTTGGGAACAATCGAGAATCACGAGAACGGACCATTTTCATTCCATTAGCACTGCGACAATGAATATTTTACTGACAAATACTCAAAGAGTGGGGAATCAGCTGATCTTTATGCCGCGCCAAAATCCTATCTGGTAAAAGCGGGGGCTGACCAGTCTATTCACTTTCTAAAATGAATAGATATGGTTAAGCGGGATAAATTCAACATGTTGTAAACAACAAAGACGCCCACCGTCTAAAAACGGCAGGCGTCTTGATCTTCTGTCAAAGGAGTGGTCAGACCTTATTCTTCGTCTTCGGTGACCATTTTCTCCAGCTCTTCCTTGGTTACGGTCTTGTCTTCAACCTTCACCAACTCAAGCAGATAGTCGACAACTTTTTCTTCGAAGATCGGCGCACGAATGGAAGCCAGCGCTTCAGGAGTTTTCGTGTAATATTCGAATACCTGACGTTCCTGACCCGGGAACTGCTGAGCACGCTGCATGATGCCGCGCTGCACTTCTTCGTCGGAAACGGTGATTTCGTTTTTCTCGCCGATTTCGGAAAGAACCAGACCAAGGCGAACACGACGCTCTGCGATGGTTTTGTATTCTTCCTTGGCTTTGTCTTCGGTCGTATCTTCGTCTTCAAAGGTTTTGCCAGCTTCATTCATTTCAGCTGTAACCTGACGCCAGATATTCTCGAATTCCTGTTCCAGAAGGGTTGGCGGCACTTCAAACTGGTGCAGCTCGTCCATTTTGTCGAGCAGCTGACGTTTGACGCGCTGACGGGTCATCTGGCCATACTGGGAAACGATCTGGTCCTTGATCAGCTCTTTGAGTTTATCAAGAGATTCGATGCCAAGCTTGGTAGCGAATTCATCATCCAGTTCCAGCTCGCCCGGAGCCTGAACTTCTTTAACGGTCACTTCGAATTCGGCGTCTTTGCCAGCAAGATGCTCAGCGCCATATTCTTCAGGGAATTTCACTTTGACTACGGTTTCGTCGCCAGCAGCAAGGCCGACGAGCTGTTCTTCAAAGCCCGGAATGAACTGACCGGAACCGAGAACCAGCTGACCATTTTCATCAGCGCCACCTTCAAAGGCTTCGCCGTCAATCTTGCCCAGATAGGACATAACAACGCGATCGCCATTTTCAGCTTTGCCTTCTTTGGTTTCGAAAGGACGAGAGCTTTCAGCGATCTGGCCAAGGCGTTCCTCAACTTCGCTATCTTCAACATCCACAACCGGACGCTCGACTTCAACGCCAGAAACGTCAGCAACTTCGATGGTTGGCAGCACTTCATAAATGATGGTGAAGTCCAGATCAGCCTGACCATCCATGATTTTAGCCGCTTCGGCTTCATCTTCGGTCAGTTTATACTGCGGCTGCATGGCCGATTTTTCGTTGCGCTCTTCCAGAGTGGTCCGAGTGGTCTCGTTGATCAGCTCCTGAATGATTTCACCCATCAGGGCTTTACCATGCAGTTTACGGACATGAGATGCCGGTACCTTGCCTGGGCGGAAGCCGTTAATTCGGATCTGACCCTTGATTTCATCAATTTTGGCGACCAGCTTGGCTTCGAGATCAGAAGCAGGAACCACGACGTTCAGTTCGCGTTTCAGACCTTCGGACAGGGTTTCAGTGACCTGCATATCAATCTGCTTTCGTTCTTTGTCAAATTCAGTTTGGTTCGAGGCGCGCCAAACAGGTCGAACATTCCAACAGGTTCGGTGCGTCCAATTTCGTATCAACTTGCTGTCGTCAAACAGCCTCACGCCTATCATGACCAACAAAGACAGGCCGCGACGGGGCAAAAGCCTTCCATCGTGCGGCCTACACCTGTTTCCTCCCCTTTTCCGATTTGACCTGAAAAAGAGAAGCTATGGTACGGGTGGAGGGACTTGAACCCCCACGGCTCTCGCCACCAGAACCTAAATCTGGCGTGTCTACCAATTCCACCACACCCGCACAGCGCTGCGCCTGTTGCGCCAGCAAATCGAGCGGAGCCTCTATAACACCCGTTATGCAAAGCGCAAAGGGAAATTCACAAAAATTACAAAATTCCCCACGGCATTGGGGGTATCAACCACATTTAGGGCAGAAACCCACAGCCAGACACCGTCTGCTTCCGAGAGCACAGCAAGAAGAGAGCCCCATGATTGCCCCAACCAGCTGCAATGGCGTTGCGCTGGGGAATAACGCTAGAGGCTCCATATTTGTCCGGCAATCAACGGCACCGCGTTCAGAGTCAGGACGCACGAGGAAGGGTTAAGGAAAGAGCGCAGGGCCTTGCCGAATCGTACGACTGCTCGTCTCTTCCCCTCGCCCTTCCTCTCACACCAAAGCGTCAGTCATCGTCGCCGTAGCTCTCCAGATCCGGACCATTTTCATCTGGATCATAATCCTCGAACAAGGCTTCATAAACTTTTGGCAAAACCTCGATGAGATCTTCAGAAATGAGCCCAGGACCGAGCGTGGACCCGGCCTGACTATGCAGCCAGACAGCGCCCGAGGCGGCATCAAATGCTGGCATGCCCTGCGCCATCAAACCACCGACGATACCCGCAAGAACATCGCCACTCCCTGCTGTCGCCAGATATGGAATGCCTTGCGAATGAATAACAGCATAACCATCCGGGCTCGCAACCACAGTGTCAGCACCCTTGAGAATGATAACCGCTCCGGAACGCTGAGACGCTGCGACCGCACAATCAAGTTTGGAAAGCCGCTTCTCCTCCCTCATCCGATAGGAAAGATCAGGGAATAAGCGTGCAAATTCCCCCTCATGCGGGGTTAGAACCAGCCGTCCCGACTGCGCCGCTGGAGAATCATGCATCATGGCCATACTCATGGAGCCAGCCGCTACCCCTTCCGCAAAACAGGTTATCCCGTCTGCATCGAAAAGCAGCCCCATATCGAGTTCCAACGCCTGCTCAATCAAGCGCTGCTGATCGCCCCCCGTCCCGAGCGCCGGTCCGGCCACCAAAATATCACAATCCCGTTTGTCAAAGAGTCCATCCAGAGAACCGGCGATTTTCATTGGCTCGATCATGATGGAGGTCACGTGTTGCGCAACAGACTGAGCAGCCTCTTCCGGTGGGGCCAGAGTTACGAGACCAGCCCCGGCCCTCAGAGCTGCGCGAGCTGCCAGCCGTGCCGCACCGCTATGCAAGGCATCACCACTCAACACAAGGCAGTGCCCCCGGTGAAATTTGTGATCAGCCAACCGCTCGGCCTGAATGACGTCCAGCGGCTTGAGCGCCTCTGGCCAGTTCCCCAACCAGAGAGCCGGCCCATTTTCAAAGGCGCAACAGCCTGTCTCTTCGAGCACATCTGCATCAATACCAATATCGACAACAAGAAGACGACCGCAGGAGGCCTTACCCGGATATAGCAGATGGCCCGGCTTCTTGCGAAAGAAGGTAACGGTTTGATCGGCTCGTACAGCCGATCCGCCAATCTGCCCGCTCGCCCCTTCGACGCCACTGGGCAAATCCACAGACAGAACCGGCAAGCCACTCATATTGAGCGCATCGATCAACTCAGCGATTTCGCCAGTAACAGGCCGATCCAGACCGGCCCCGAACAAGGCGTCAATCACGATATCGGAATCATCCCACAGGCTGGCAGAAAGCGCATAGACCTCATCGCCCCATTCTTCCGCAGCCTGACGTGCATCGCCCTTGAGGTCATCCACTTCCACAGAGCAACCAATGATGACGCTCCAGCCTTCTTCTTCCAGCAGCTGCGCAGCAACGAATCCGTCACCACCATTGTTTCCCGGCCCACACAGAATGCAGACCATGCCGGATGCCCCCGAACCGGTTTTCCGCTCCAGAAGATCTATCGCAGCGGTCGCGACCGCTTGCCCTGCGCTTTCCATCAACTGGTAGCCGTCCACGCCCCCCTCGATGGTCAGGCGATCCGCCTCCCCCATTTGCTTTGGCGTTAGAATTTCAATTGCGGTTTCACTCAGCTCAGACATCCCAGACATTCCTCAAAAAGACGACCCTCCAGACATCTGGTGACAGGCCGTAGCAACGCGCAGTGCGAAGCGCTTGACTCTCTTTGGGAATCTATAGCCAGAATTGCAAAACAACAATCACGCATTCCACAATTGCCCCGTATTTATCGCTTTCTACAGATCCCCCTCCCCAAATGATGCCTCCAGCCCTTCACCGGTTCTCCGTTAACAAATTGCCACGACAAAAGAGGTCAACACGCTGCGTCAAACAGCCCCACAAAGCGCGCCATTTAAGAGAGCAAACAGTGCCTCGATATTATGCAAAAGAAGGGCTTTTCGAAGAAAAGTGACCTAAAAGTGACCATTAAAGTCACCGTATTCGCCCCCCCATCGAATGGACCAATGATCAAAATTACATCAAATGCCTATTTTTACATCATTTCATTTCCCCAAAATGCCTCAAAATTCGACCCTTGGGTACTGGTGAAGGGCGGAATTTCCTGCTTTTATTCCGAACAACACAATTGGCACGTAGAATGCATAAATTTTCACAAACCGGAAAGCGGCTGAAGATGTCCCTTAGGGCTTCGGATGACTGAGGCAATCCGGCTCAAAAGTTAACCAGGGTGTGATTGGGCGTTTGCAGATCGATCTCTGGTTGATAGAGGCTCCAAAGCACAAATAGTTTGGGAAAGCGAACAGCCATGAAAAAGATCGAGGCAATTATCAAACCTTTCAAACTCGATGAAGTCAAAGAAGCTCTGCAGGAAGTTGGTTTGCAGGGTATCACAGTGATCGAAGCAAAAGGGTTTGGCCGGCAGAAAGGTCACACCGAACTGTATCGCGGCGCTGAATATGTCGTCGATTTTCTTCCCAAAGTGAAGGTCGAGGTCATCCTCGCCGAAGATCAGGTCGACGATGCCGTGGAAGCCATCCAGAAAGCAGCACAGACAGGTCGCATCGGCGACGGCAAGATTTTCATCTCCACTGTTGAGCAGGCCATTCGCATTCGTACCGGTGAAACCGGCAACGACGCCATCTAACACAAGAATACAAAGCCTCTGGCTCTCCCGGCCAGAGGCTTATAAAAATACCTTCCAAGGGACAATAAAACACCTTCTAAGGGAACAGTTCAGACTCAAGTGGGAATGCGGAACAACGGAGTGCAAGACGTTGGCCTTTTCCCAATTTACAGACAGTAAAGGATACTGGAATGAGCACACCAGCTGAAATCGTCAAATTGATCTCAGATCAGGACGTCAAGTATGTTGACATCCGTTTTACCGACCCTCGCGGTAAATTGCAGCACGTAACCGTTATTGAAGACCAGGTCGATGAAGACTTCCTCGAAGAAGGCTTCATGTTTGACGGTTCCTCTATCGCCGGCTGGAAATCCATTGAAGCTTCTGACATGAAGCTGATGCCAGACTGCGCAAGCGCTTACATCGATCCGTTCTATGCAGAAAAAACACTCTGCATTCACTGTTCTGTTGTTGAGCCTGACACAGGCGCTCCTTACGAACGCGACCCACGCGGCACCGCTGAAAAAGCTGAAGCATATCTCAAGGCTTCCGGCATTGGTGACGTTGCCTACTTCGGCCCAGAAGCTGAATTCTTCATCTTCGACGACGTTCGTTATGCCAACACCATGAACAAGGTTTCCTACGAAGTTGACGCAATCGACGCTTCCTGGAACACCGATTCCGAATACGAAACCGGCAACACCGGTCATCGCCCGGGCATCAAAGGCGGTTACTTCCCTGTGAACCCAACCGACTATGCTCAGGACATTCGTTCCGAGATGCTTTCCACCATGAAATCTCTCGGCATGAAAGTTGACAAGCATCACCACGAAGTGGCTTCTTGCCAGCACGAACTGGGCCTGATTTTTGATAGCCTCACCAAACAGGGTGACGAGCTGCAGAAATACAAATATGTCATCCATAACGTTGCTCAGGCATATGGCAAATCCGCCACCTTCATGCCTAAACCAATCTATGGTGACAACGGCACCGGCATGCACTGCAACATGTCCATCTGGAAAGACGGCAAGCCTCTCTTCGCTGGCGACAAATATGCTGATCTGTCCGACGAAGCCCTGTACTTCATCGGTGGTATCCTGAAGCATGCAAAAACCCTGAATGCTTTCACCAACCCATCGACCAACTCCTATAAGCGCCTGATCCCGGGCTTTGAAGCTCCGGTTCTGCGTGCCTATTCCGCACGTAACCGTTCTGGCTGCATCCGTATTCCTTGGACCGAATCTCCAAAGGCGAAACGCGTTGAAGCCCGCTTCCCGGATCCGTCCGCTAACCCGTACCTCTGCTTCTCCGCTCTGCTGATGGCTGGCCTTGACGGCATCAAGAACAAGATCCATCCGGGCGATGCAATGGACAAAAACCTGTACGATCTGCCTGCAGAAGAACTCGAAGGGATCCCAACCGTTTGTGGTTCCCTGCGTGAAGCCATCGAATGCCTCAAGGCTGATCATGACTTCCTGCTGGCTGGCGACGTATTCACCAAAGACCAGATCGAAGGTTACATCGAACTCAAGGAAGAAGAAATCCAGCTGTTCGAACACACCCCGCATCCGGTTGAATTCGCAATGTACTACAGCTGCTAATTCCCAGTGCTTGGCACCGCCAAACACACTAGAAGCAAAATTAAGAAGGGCCGGTTTTTACCGGCCCTTTTTATTGCTGCTGCCTCACTCAGCCCATTTTCACTAAGAGTTAAGCCAAGACTGCAAAAATCAGAATCCTAATATTCTCTCACGAGATTGACAGCCCAAGATGCGTCACCAAAAGCGAAGCCTGCAAAATGCCAGTCACAGCGAAGCACTGGGAAAACTCAAGGAATACCAAGAGGTCAGCATCCCTCCGGTGGATAGTTTGGCAGACATCGCCCAACTGTTCATTCAAGAAGCAGGCATAAACCTTACGGCCTTACCGATGCTCACCCAATCGCTACAAGGCCTCCAAAAAAAATCAAAAGATTCTCTTGGTGCCGTCTGCGCATTTGACCTCCAGCATACTAAAGGCTTGTCCAGATTATCATTCATAGTCGAGGCTAAGTGGAACTATCTGTTGTTAGAAACAATTGATCCGACCACACGCACTGCGTCCTGCCAACATCTCAAATTGAAGATACATCTTGACGATCCAAAGCGAATGAAACGCGAGGGTCAAAAAATAGTCCAGGCCTTCAGAAAATTCAAAGGCTACCGTCAAGATTCAGGCCTCGGTACTTTCCTACGCAGATTCCTAGGTGGCAACTAAACCTGAGAGATTATTGGCCATAGAGGCTCAAGCCTCTTCCATTGCCTGCCAGCCATGGAGCATTTTGCGTGCGCCCCAGTCATAGGTGAAATAATATCCAGCCGGTGGTGGAGTGAATTCAGCCCCTATGCCCTGCCCGGCCAGATAACAGAAGAGCAACGCGCCGACGCGCCCATGGCCAACCATCAAAACATCTCCGCGCATTCCACTGGTAAGCACCCGTTCCATAGCAGAAAGATAGGCAGCCGCAATGCGGTCCTGCGCATCCATAGCATATTCGCCCTGAGCAACAACCGGCGGCTGGTTCGCTGAACAAAGCCGCTTGAATCGATCCACCAAACCAGCTTGAGGCAATGCGCCAGTCACCAGATTTTCGCTTTCGTCCATTTCCGCATCGACATTGGGCGGAATAGACAAGCTATCCCCGATAATGGATGCAGTCTGACTGGCCATCGCATGAGAGCTTGAGAAAATATAGGCGGTACCATCAAGTAGGCCACTTCTTGCAAGAGCCTCGGCACGCACACGAGCATCGTCGTCAAGCGTGCAGGCGCTCTGAGGAGAAGACGCATTGTCCAGACTTTGTGGGTGGATAAGGTATCGAACCAACATGAAGAATGCTCAACCGGTCGGGGCCGCGCACCAGATCGGCAAAACAGCGCGGTCCTAGATCAAAAGGAAGAACAAGGCAAGAAAACATGTCGCCGTAGCATTGAGCCATGGGGACATACCTGAAACATCCTGATATTGCATCCGCGCTCTGTCGGCCCTGTAGAGGCTTGATTTCAACTCAAATACCGACGTTCGCAGATTGTCAATTTCAGCCTCAACCTGTTCCATGAAATATCCGTTTGTTTTGTCCCCATACGTTCCAAACTTAAAGGGCAAATGGTTAACAAAGATTAACCATGATTTGAAACTTTTCACACGTGCCCTGAGCGGGTATCGCTTACCCGCCACAAAAGGGGCAATGATGCTAAGAGCACACAAAGCTGCTAGGCTCACGGTGCCCTTTCTGGACGCAAAAGGCCCAATTTCTGCGAGGATTCACATTTCCTTGCAGCGAACACTTGACCAGTGCCCCTTAGCCAAAGACATTGTGGAAACGAATAAGAGCCTGATTCGCGCCGTTTATTGCGCATCATTCGCACTTGCGAACAGCCCGAAAACTGTTAAGACCGAACGAAAAGGATCGGTAGCGTTCATTTGTCCCGTTACCGAGACCATACCTGTCCTGTCGGAACCGAAGAGTAGTCTATGTCTGCGTCTGACGATCTTTTTGCCTCTGTGCCAACACCCAAGGGCGGCACTCCCGCCCCCAAAGCCGCCCCTGCGGCTCCGGCTGCCCCGAAACCAAAATCCGGGAACAATAGCCCGGCGTCGGTTCCTGGGGTAAAGGCCGACTATACAGCAGCAGACATTGAAGTTCTCGAAGGACTGGAACCCGTGCGCCGTAGACCCGGCATGTATATCGGTGGTACCGACGAAAAAGCGTTGCATCACCTGTTTGCCGAGATCATCGACAACTCAATGGACGAAGCCGTCGCCGGCTATGCCTCATGGATCGAAGTTGAGCTTTTGCCGGACAACGTGATCACAGTCACAGATAACGGACGCGGCATTCCGGTCGATCCGCATCCGAAATTTCCTAACAAGTCTGCGCTGGAAGTCATCCTGACAACC
Source organism: uncultured Cohaesibacter sp. (assembly GCF_963678225.1). Classification (NCBI taxonomy): domain Bacteria; kingdom Pseudomonadati; phylum Pseudomonadota; class Alphaproteobacteria; order Hyphomicrobiales; family Cohaesibacteraceae; genus Cohaesibacter; species uncultured Cohaesibacter sp. The sequence continues at coordinate 390,303 of NZ_OY782763.1, forward strand.
CTGCATGCGGGCGGCAAATTCGATTCTGCCGTATATGAGACATCTGGTGGTCTGCATGGCGTGGGTGCATCCGTCGTCAATGCGCTTTCAGAGAGCATGGTGGTGGAAGTTGCCTCCAACAAGAAGCTCTACCGCCAGAGCTTCTCCCGCGGCATTCCTACCGGCGCATTGGAGCTGCTCGGCGACGTGCATAACAGGCGCGGCACCAAGGTCATCTTCAAGCCTGACCACGAGATCTTCGGCAAGAAAATCCGCTTCAAGCCAGAGCAGCTGCTCAATATGGCGCGCTCCAAGGCCTACCTTTTCGGCGGCGTTGAAATTCGCTGGTCCTGTGCACCGGAATTGCTGGAGCACAGCCCGGAGGTTCCGCCAAAGGCAACCTTCCATTTCCCCGAAGGGCTGAAGGACTATCTGGCAGCCACCCTTGGCAAAACGAACCTTGTCACACAGGAAATCTTCGCCGGCCGCACCGAAAAGTCAGCCGGCCACGGCGCCGTGGAATGGGCCGTTTGCTGGTTTGGTGGCGATGGCTTTTTCAATTCCTATTGTAATACCGTGCCAACTCCCGAAGGCGGCACCCATGAAAGCGGCCTGCGCACAGCCTTGTTACGCGGCCTTAAAAACTATGCCGAACTGACCAGCAACAAGAAGGGCACCCTGATCACCGCAGACGATGTGATGACCAGCGCTGGCGCCCTGCTCTCGGTCTTCATTCGCGAGCCCGAATTTGTTGGTCAGACCAAGGATCGTCTCGCAACCACTGCCGCTACGCGCATTGTCGAGCAAGCCGTGCGTGACCAGTTCGACCACTGGCTGACCAATGCCCCCCAACAAGCCAACCGCCTTCTTGACTGGGTCATTGACCGCGCCGAAGAACGCCTGCGCCGCCGCAAAGAGAAAGATGTCAGCCGCAAATCGGCCGTTCGCAAGCTGCGCCTGCCAGGCAAGCTGGCCGACTGTTCGCAGAATGCCAAGGGCGACACCGAACTCTTCATCGTGGAGGGCGATTCCGCTGGTGGCTCGGCCAAACAGGCCCGTAACCGCACCACGCAGGCCGTTCTGCCATTGCGCGGCAAGATCTTGAATGTCGCCAGCGCCTCCAGCGACAAGCTCCACGCCAACCAGCTGCTGGCGGATCTGGTACAGGCGCTGGGCTGTGGCACGCGCAAAAACTATAATGATGAAGACCTGCGCTATGATCGCGTCATCATCATGACGGATGCTGACGTCGACGGCGCGCATATTGCGTCTCTATTGCTTACCTATTTCCAGCGTGAAATGCCGCAGCTGATCCATAACGGACACCTGTTTTTGGCCATTCCGCCGCTTTATCGCATCAGTCAGGGCGGCAAGACCCTTTATGCCAGAGACGACATGCACAAGGATGAGCTGCTGGACAAAGAATTCAAGGGCAAGGGAAAAATCGAGATCGGGCGCTTTAAAGGTCTGGGTGAAATGCGGTCTGACCAGCTCAAGGATACGACCATGGATCCCAAGAACCGGACATTGCTGAAAGTTCAGATCGTTGATATGATTCCGGGACAAACGAAGGAAGTCGTAACCCGGCTGATGGGGAACAAACCAGAAGCCCGCTTTGAATTCATTCAGGAAAATGCCGAATTTGCGACCGATCTTGACATTTAATGCAAAGGCTTCGGCCTTTCTGCTGATCATGACAGCCGCATTTTGCCTTTCGCCCTTGCCGGGGAGAGCTGCCGACAACAATCTGCCCCCTTATGAGCAGAATCTCAGACGTTTGAGTTCAATCGTTGGTGCTCTCATGTATCTTGATCCTCTATGCAACGGCAGCGATCCCAAAGACTGGTATTTTCAAATGGCGGCCCTGCTGGAAGCCGAGAATGCCGACGATGCGCGCGCACGGCAGCTTAAAGATCATTTCAACAAGAGTTACCTCACCTATTCAAAGACTTATAGAAGCTGCAATGATCAGGCACGTAAGGCAACCCGCCTCTATCACAGCGAAGGCCAATCCCTGCTCGCAACGCTAAAGCTGAAACACGCGCGTTAACCATATAGGTTAAATCCTCAGGAAAACCTTAACCTTTCGGTAAGGAATCGCCCGCAGATCAGCAGAATCTGCTATCCCTTGGATATCGATAACAGAATCAACATCTTGGGATTCCATCCGCGAAACCGCGCGTAAGCTTTAACAAAACAGGCCCGCGTCTTGCGACAGAGTTCCCGGATAATGACAAACACTCGTTCCGAGGAGACGCGCATCTATGGCCGACCAAACAATCGTGAATCAAGGCTCAGCCCCGGAAAAAGACATGCGCGATATCGACAAGCAGAAACAGCAAGCGCTATGCATTCTTGGCGACTTGTGGGATCAGGCGTCTGATGACGGTATGAACATCGATTGTCTGGCGCACGCAGCCCTGTTTCAGGCACTCAGCAGCCTCGTTCTGGCATATGGCGAAGAAACCGTCGCCGAATTCTGTTCGGATTTGCCAGACAGGATCCTTTGCGGCGACTATACTCTGGATCGACGCATTCAGTAGAAGCCGCAGCAAGTCCGACCCGCTCCCCATCTTACGCGACGCCCAAGGAGTTTATGCTTGCAAAGCAACCATGGCGCGCTAACAATTGTCAGACCACATGCAGGCCGAATACCTGCAGCAAGGTTCGCGAGTTTTTCTTTAAATAGGAAAGCGAACGTAACAAAAAGGTCTGGCATGACGCTTCAGCTATTCAGAACACGCCCCTTAAGCATGGCGCTTTTGTCATTGGCTCAAGTCACCGCACTGGGCATGATCCTGTTCATGCTGCCGCAACACTCAGCCGTTGCGGCAAGCGGCGTGACCATCAATGGCGTGGTTCCCCAGCCAGACTATTCTTCCTCCAGTCAGGGATATCCTTATTCCAGCGGTCCCGTAAGGTCTCGAGCGACCGTGAATGGTCGCTCCATCAAGGAAATGGGCGGCAAGACCTACTCCAGTTCCCCTGTGCAGGGCCCGGTCATTTTGCGAGACCTTGGCGCCCTTCCCCCGCCAGTCTGGCGCATGGCAAAAGCCATTTTCGAAGCCAGCCAAGAAGACAGCCTTGATGCCTTACGCATGGCAATCGAAATGAATGAAATGCCGCCCAGCTTCGGTGCTGCTGCCACCAATAGCAGTGATCCCGTTGCACAGCTACGCAGCCTTTCCCAAAGCGGAGAGGATGAGGAAATTCTCAACGCGATTTTTGATACGCTGACCAGTGGCTTTGTGCATGTGGGCCAAAATTCGCCCTATGAGGCCTATGTCTGGCCTTATTTTGCGCATTACCCGATATCATCCCTTAACACGGCACAAAAAGAAGAATTACGCCAGCTCTTGCCACAGGATGCCTACCAGAAAACCATGCTATCTGGGCAGTATGCTTATTTTATACTTGGCATCAGCCCTGATGGCGTCTGGCAATATTTCTTCAAAGAGCAATAATCCGCCCGCCTAGCGACAAATTGCGACTTTTCAGCTCTTGAAATAGCCGCTAATCTTGCCATATCAGAAATTGCACCTGCCAATAGCATCTATTTTTTATCGAACGCATTTCTTGATAGGCACGGGAACACGGCATGAAACGGTCAAAGGATCCACGGAACAAGCGACTCTTAGCGCCCCTTCATGCCAATCGCCATGAGCAATATAAGCGCAAGAAGCACAGCCTGAAGCCCCACAGCCCCCAGAGTTACGGCGACGTTGTACGGCGCACGTTCTTCTTTCAGCTCAGACTAGCCGCAGACAATCTGCGCGATTTGATGCTAAGCCCGATCGCCATCGTGGCGGCGTTGCTCGGACTACTGCGACCGAGCGACCCATCCTGGGCGCTGGATCGTCTGATGCTTTTTGGTCGCGCGACGGATCGCTGGATCAACCTGTTTGAAGAAGAAGACAAGGATGCGCCAGATCACTCCGGCCAAACCCTTGACGATCTGCTTGATCATGTCGAAAGCAAAATCAAGACGAAGCTCGATCCAGAAACCCCGGCAGAAGACTCTTCCTGGGCGAGTTGCTTTGAGGCTTTTCAAGCTTCGCAGCAATCGCGCAAATGATATAATCACTTTTTACAACAGCAGGTTTTACTGTGCCCAATTGAAATTTGGGGAAAATTGTCCAATTTCCAGTTTTAGCATCTCAAATAAACCGTATTTGCCGCATTGCATTGACAAATTCGCTCAAAATCGTATGGTTCCGCCAACTTCTAAAACCTATGCACGTTTTCAGTTTTACTTAATTATGAGAATTACCGAAAACGCAGCGCAACAATTGGTTCCATCATCTGATGAATTTTTCGGATCTAGGTCTGAGTGAAAAAGTGCTCGCAGCAGTGAAATCTGCTGGGTATGAAAAGCCAACCCCAATTCAAGAGCAGGCAATTCCTCATGTCCTTGCCCGCAAGGATGTTCTGGGGGTGGCCCAAACCGGTACGGGCAAGACTGCCTCTTTCACGCTTCCAATGCTCTCTTTGCTTGAGAGCGGCCGCGCAAGAGCGCGCATGCCACGCACTCTCATTTTGGAACCAACCAGAGAATTGGCCGCTCAAGTTGAGCAGAGCTTCTCTTCTTACGGTCAGAACCATAAACTGACAGTAGCCCTTCTGATTGGTGGTGTATCCTTCGCCGAACAGCTCAAAAAGCTGGATCGTGGTGCGGATGTACTGATCGCGACCCCGGGCCGCCTTCTGGACCATTTCGAACGAGGCAAACTGCTGTTGACCGGCGTTGACACCTTTGTTGTCGACGAAGCCGACCGCATGCTGGATATGGGTTTCATTCCCGATATTGAGCGAATTTGTAAACTTTTGCCTTTCACCCGTCAGACCGTTTTCTTCTCTGCGACCATGCCAAAGGAAATTCAGCGCTTGGCTGATCAATTCCTGCATAATCCGGTGAAGGTGGAAGTCGCTCCGGCAGCCTCGACCGCAAAAACCATCACGCAGCGTCTCATCTCCTCCGGTTCCAAACCGTGGGACAAGCGCGCCGTTCTGCGGTCTCTCATCAATGATGCCAAGGATCTGACCAACGCGATTATCTTCTGTAACCGTAAGCGCGATGTTGCAACGGTGTGTCGCTCCCTGAACAAACATGGCTTTAACGCTGGCGCGCTTCATGGTGATATGGATCAGACCTCACGCATGACGACATTGGATGGTTTCAAGAATAATGAAATCACCCTACTGGTTGCCAGCGATGTGGCCGCTCGTGGTTTGGATATCCCAACCGTCAGCCATGTGTTCAACTTCGATTTGCCAACCCACGCCGAAGATTATGTACATCGCATCGGCCGCACCGGTCGTGCTGGTCGCGAGGGTGTTGCGATCTCAATCGCAACAAAGGCTGACAAAAAATATATTGATGCAATCAAATCACTGACCGGAGATGAAGTGGAATGGATCGGAGACATCGATTTCTCCTCCCACTCCTCCGAGAATGATGAACAGGATCAGGGCAAGTCTCGCAAACCACGTCGCAGCCGCGGCAAGGCCAAGGCAGACTCAGCTAAACAAGACGAGCAGCCTAAAGAAAAGGCAGAAAAGCCGCAGCAGAAAGAGCATGCGACAGCAGCTAAGGATGAAACTCCTGCTCAACAAAGCAGTGGACGCAGATCCGGCAATGCACGTCCTGACCGCTCAGACAACAATGCGCGCAACAACAGAGGCCGATCCAAGGATCGTGGCGATAGGCAAGTGATCGGAATGGGAGATCACGTCCCAGCATTCCTGCTTCAGCCCATCCGCCCGCCCAAGAGCAAAGAGCAAAAGAACGGCACGACTGATTGAAGCTTTGCTCTCCATAAGAGCATCTAACTCTGCTGTTTTGGCAAGCAAACCGCCAGACCACTGCAGATGAGTTAACTATAACTACTAAAAACCCCGGTTTTCCGGGGTTTTTATTTATTCTATATAAGAAAAAGCAGCTCTCATTTTCCCTCTTAAGCTGTAATAACCAAGTGTTCAAGCATAGTCAAAGGTACATTTTTGGGCTTATGTGAAGCGAAAGGCTATCATATTTAACGTCGTTTTAAGCCTTACCCGACTACTATTGGGCAAAATTTTGGGGCGAACCGAGGGGATTGCGTGACCAGTCACGCAGCAAACGCAATGGACAATAGCGATTTCAAACGCACATATATTTATGGTGAGTCTGCGCTGGGAAATCTGAAAAAAAATCAGATGCCGGCTTACCCTCGCAATTATGAAATCTGGTACACCTATGCTGCCGGTTTTAATCGTGGATTGAACAAAGCAATCAACGACATTCTGAGAACAAATGGGTCTATTTCGCTCTCACAGCTTGATACGATCTATAATGAACATTTGGCTCCGAGCCGCCTGGGCGATCGCGTTGACGAAGTTGGTGGGAAAATTTCCAGCGAGATCCGGTCCATTGTGCGTGAAGTTGAAGGCTATATTTCAGCCACCAGCCAGTATGGCGATACCCTCATGGGTGCGTCACACAATCTTTCCAAGACAGAAGACCGGAATGTCATCCGCGAAATCGTATCTCAGTTGATTAATTCAACGAAAGAAGCCGAAGAACAGAACCGGACATTGAGTGAGCAACTCGCTGCATCTCAGGCTCAGGTTCAGCAGCTTAGAGAATCCTTGGATACGATCCGGTATGAATCCCTGACCGATGATCTGACAACTTTGGCCAATCGCAAGCATTTCGATCGTTCGCTCGAGCAGGCCATGGAAGAAGCCATTGAGAATGACGAACCACTCTCACTGCTCATGACCGACATCGATCATTTCAAAAAATTCAATGACACCTATGGTCACCAGACCGGTGATCAGGTACTTCGTCTGGTTGCCGTTGCTGTGAAGCAGAATGTCAAAGGCCGCGATGTTCCCTGCCGTTATGGAGGCGAAGAATTTGCAGTTGTTCTGCCAAACACCAATTTGCGACAGGCAGTTGCCGTTGCCGAAAGTATCCGCAAAGCGGTCATGGCAAAAGAGCTGATCAAGCGCTCCACGGGCGAGAATCTGGGTCGCATTACGATTTCCATCGGCTGCTCCACCCTATCCAAGGGTGATACGATGCAGGATTTGATCGAACGGGCAGACCAGTCTCTCTATACGGCAAAACGGGGCGGGCGGAATCTTGTCAAATGCGAAACCGATCCGGATGTGAATCTGCTTCTGGATGAAACCGGCGTAGCGTAATCACATATGAATATAAAAAAGCGGCCGTTGGCCGCTTTTTTCATAGATCAACAGCGCTGATCGCACACAGGATTAGGCGTGGCTCTTCATCGCTTCCAGAGCAGACGGATCTACCGGGGTCAGTTCTACCGATTCACCACAACCACAGGCCGAAGTCTGATTAGGGTTATTAAATGTTAGCCCCGAGCGGAACTTGGTCTGTTCATAGCCCAGCTCCGTGCCCAGAAGAAACAGAACAGCTTTGGGGTCGACAAACACTGACACGCCCTTGTCTTCAACAAGATCATCAGCTGGATTCACTTCTGTTACCTTGTCCAGAACATATTCCATACCGGCACAGCCACCATTCTTCACACCGATGCGAATGCCCTTTACCGGTTCATCGGCAGTGTCGACAACTGAGCGGATAAAATCGGCCGCTTCATCGGAAATGGTCAGAACCTGAAATTTGCCAGCCATGGTGGCACCTTCTTTCATATATCTGTCGCATCATTGCGTTGGCATCAAATGCACAACGACATTCATCTCGTGAACAGGTCTCTCGCAGGCCACAAGCGACATCTTCTCTGAAGAGAAGATGACGATTGCACCCTCTGGCAAAACCGGAACTGAACGACCATCGGGCGCCAGTCGATCAATACCAATTGATGGCAATCTTGGCTTCTTCACTCATCCGGTCTGGCGTCCAGGGTGGATCAAACACCATATTGACCTTGACGATTCCAACTCCGGCAACCGAGCTAACGGCATTTTCAACCCAAGACGGCATCTCACCAGCAACCGGACAGCCCGGCGCAGTCAGAGTCATATCAATCTCGACATTCCGATCATCATCAATATCCACCCGATAGATCAGGCCTATCTCATAGATATCAGCCGGTATTTCCGGATCATAAACGGTTTTAAGCGCCTCAACGATGTCCGCACTCAACCGTTCCAGTTCATCCGCAGGGATGCCCGAAGCTGGAGCCATACTCGGGGCATTTGGCTCTTCTGCCTCACTATTGCTCACTGTTTCACTCATCATTATGAACCCATTTCTCTATTTCTAGCCTTGGCGGCGCCAAAGAAAATCAAAACCTCGAGGCACGCTCATGAGAAGAACTCCCGCGCCTTGTCCAGTGCCTCAGCAAGAATATCGATTTCTGCCTTGGTGTTGTAGAGTCCGAACGAAGCGCGACACGTAGACGTCACCCCATACCGGCTCATCAGCGGCTGAGCACAATGGGTGCCCGCGCGCACCGCAACGCCTGCCCGATCAATCACCATCGACACATCATGCGCGTGAATGCCCTCCAGCTCAAAGGAGATGATCGCTCCTTTGTCTCTGGCATTTCCGAAAATGCGCAGTGCATTAATTGCTCCCAGCTTCTCATGAGCATAGGCCCGCAATGTCTCTTCATGCGCTGCGATTTTATCGCGCCCTATACTATCCATATAGTCAAGCGCAACGCCCAATCCAATAGCCTGAACAATTGGTGGTGTCCCGGCCTCAAATTTGTGCGGCGCTTCACCATAGCTTACGCCGTCCAGCGTTACATCCTTGATCATCTCGCCGCCGCCCATGAAGGGAGGCATGGCATCAAGCAATTCCGCCTTGCCGTAAAGCGCGCCAATACCAGAAGGTCCATAGAGCTTGTGCCCCGTGATGGCGAGGAAATCCACGTCGAGATCCTGCACATCAATCGGCATATGCACCGCACTCTGGCTAGCATCCACCAACACCTTGGCCCCGGCCGCATGGGCTTTCTTGATCACGTCTTTGACCGGCACAATCGTGCCGATGGCATTGGACATCTGCGTAATGGCAACGATCTTGGTCTTGTCCGTCAGGAGCTTTTCAAACTCTTCCATCAGGAAGTTGCCATCTTCATCCACCGGCACCCATTTGATCACAACACCGCGCTGTTCGCGCAGGAAGTGCCAAGGCACAATATTGGAATGATGCTCGAGAATGGAAATGATCACCTCATCGCCTTCTTCCAAAACCATGCCGCCATAGGAATGGGCCACAAGATTGATGGCTTCGGTTGAAGAGCGGGTGAATATGACATTGTCTACCGAAGGAGCATTGAGAAAGCGGCGCACTGTTTCGCGCGCAGCTTCAAATTTATCCGTCGCCAGATTGGAGAGGAAATGCAGCCCCCTGTGCACGTTGGCATATTCATTTGAATAAGCCTCGGCGATGGCATCGATAACAGTCTTCGGCTTTTGCGCCGATGCGCCATTATCGAAATAAACCAATGGCTTACCGTATACTTCCCGTGAGAGTATGGGGAAATCTGCACGAATGGCCTCTACGTCATAACCTTCGCTTGCTGCCACCTGAGGGGAATGCATCATGGTCCTACATCCAATCTTGGGCACTCCTGAAAGAGTGCCCTTCTGATATTAATTGCGCGTCACTCGGAAAGACCAAGACGGTCCAGAATATAGCCTTCCAGAGCTTCGACGAATTGATCGTTGGAGACATTTTCGATCGCTTCTGCAAGGAAAGCCATGACCAACATTTTCTTGGCCAAATCCTTGGGAATGCCACGAGAGCCCAGATAAAATAGAAGGTCTTCATCCAGATCACCACAGGTCGCCCCATGCCCGCAGACAACATCATCGGCATAGATTTCCAACTCTGGCTTGTTGTTGAAGGAGGCATCCTCAGACAGCAACAAGGCCTGGCTCATCATCTTGGCGTCGGTCTTCTGCGCATACTGGCGCACGATGATCTGCCCCTGGAACACACCTTCAGCCTTGTCATCAAGCACCGTACGATATTGTTCCTTGGAATTGCAGTTTGGCACCGCATGGTCCATTTTAAGCGTTATATCGCTATGCCGCTTGCCATTGACCAGCGAGGCACCGAACAGATCAGCATCGCTATATTCTCCGAGCATAGCAACGAATGACTGACTGCGCACGAACTGCCCACTGGCCGATAAGGTGAAATGCTCGAAATGCACATTCCCTCCGATGGTCGCCGTGGTAGAGCCCAGATGGATTGCCTGATCACCCTCATTGATAATCCGCAAGACATTCAGCTTGGCGTCATCTGCAACGCGATAGTCGATCGCGCTATTGAGCTGATAGGCAGCCGCATCACCAACGAAGGTTTCAATGATACCAGCCGTGGCGCCCTTGCCGATCACGACACGGTTGCGCAAGGTGGCCAGACCGCCGCCCAACATCACGTGGCGAATTTCCAGCGGCTTGGCCAAATCTGCCCCTTCAGCGATTTCAACGATCACCCCATCCTGCAACAGAGCAGTGTTGAGGGACAGCGCGATATCGCCCTTGGCAATTTCCGGGTCGTCCAGCACAAAGTCGCCAGCCTGCAACGCATCCGAAACGGAGCGCACGGTAACCGCATCACCAAGCTCGGACAGGTCTGACAGGTCTGCACTGAAGCAACCATTGACCAGCACGAGTTGGTTCTTTTCAACAGACTTCAGAATACCCGAACCGGACAAATGATCCCGCGCTGTGGCCGCATCAACCGGTTCGGCAAGAGCCAGATCAGAAGGCATCACCCGCTTAAGGTCGGAATATTTCCAGTCTTCTACGCGACGGGTCGGCAAACCATTCTGCTCAAAAGCAGAAACAGCAGCCGAACGCAGGGACGAAAAGTCCGAATTACCGGGCAAATTTTCCTGCGCTGCTTTCAACAGGCCTTCCAGCGCTTCATCAGCAGCCGTTTTGATTGTAGGTCTCGTCATAAGTTTCCTCCAATCAAGCCGCAGCTTCGCCGGTGAACTCTGCATAGCCTTTTTCTTCCAGCTGCAGAGCCAGATCCTTATCGCCGGATTTGACGATTTTGCCCTGATACATCACATGCACAACGTCAGGAACAATATAATTGAGCAGACGCTGATAGTGGGTGATGACCAGCATGGAGCGTTCCGGCGATTTCAAGGCATTCACGCCATCAGAGACAATCCGCAGTGCATCTATATCAAGACCGGAGTCGGTTTCATCAAGAATACAGAGTTTCGGCTCAAGCAGGGCCATCTGCAAAATCTCGTTGCGTTTCTTCTCACCACCAGAGAAGCCAACATTGAGCGGACGGCGCAGCATTTCCTGCGTCACATTGAGCTTTGCGGAAAGCTCCTTGACCTTCTTCATAAAGTCAGGGGTTTTCAGTTCCCCCTCACCGCGAGCCACTCGCTGGGCGTTCAGAGCGGTCTTGAGGAAAGTCATGTTGGCAACACCAGGAATTTCAATCGGATACTGCATGGCGAGGAACAGGCCCACAGCAGCACGTTCATGGGGTTCCATCTCCAGCACATTCTCGCCGTTAAAGAGGATTTCCCCTTCGGTGATCTCATAGTCATCCTTGCCAGCCAGCACATAGGAGAGCGTGGACTTACCAGAGCCGTTCGGGCCCATAATGGCATGGATTTCGCCTGCATTGATGGTAAGGTCGATACCGCGAAGGATTTTGTTGCCTTCCACTTCGGCATGAAGATTTTTGATTTCCAACATTGTTTTGTTTCCTTTGGGGCGTCGCCTCTCAGGCTTCGCCATCCCAGTAATCATAAGTGTCCCAAGCCCGCGCTACGGGGCCAGATACGGCCAGAGTTCATCGTTTCATGAAAGATGAAACGCGCTTAGCCAACTGATCCTTCGAGAGAAATATTGATCAGCTTCTGCGCTTCGACGGCAAATTCCATCGGCAGCTGCTGGATCACATCCTTCACGAAACCATTGACAATGAGCGCCACTGCCTCTTCTTCGCCAATGCCGCGTGCCTGACAATAGAACATCTGGTCATCTGAGATTTTCGAGGTTGTCGCCTCATGCTCAAAGATTGCAGATGCGTTCTTGCTCTCCACATAAGGCACCGTATGCGCACCACACTGATCACCGATCAGCAAGCTGTCACACTGGGTGAAGTTACGTGCGCCAGACGCTTTCTTGTGCGCGGACACCAAACCACGGTAGGTGTTGTTGGACCGCCCGGCGGAAATGCCCTTGGAGATGATGCGGGAAGAGGTATTCTTACCCAGATGCGTCATCTTGGTGCCACTGTCGATCTGCTGATAGCCGTTGGAAATGGCAATCGAGTAGAATTCGCCAGTGGAATTTTCGCCGCGCAGAATGCAGCTAGGATATTTCCATGTGATGGCAGAACCGGTCTCGACCTGGGTCCAGGAAATCTTGGAGTTTTTTTCACGGCAATCACCGCGCTTCGTCACGAAGTTATAGATGCCGCCCTTGCCTTCGCTATCGCCCGGATACCAGTTTTGGACCGTCGAATATTTGATCTCGGCGTCTTCCAGAGCAATCAGCTCTACCACAGCAGCATGAAGCTGGTTTTCATCACGCTGAGGGGCAGTGCATCCTTCCAGATAGGACACATAGGAGCCCTTGTCTGCGATGATTAGCGTACGCTCGAACTGGCCCGTATTCTGCTCATTGATACGGAAATAGGTAGACAGCTCCATCGGACAGCGCACCCCTTCGGGCACATACACGAACGACCCGTCGGTAAAGACCGCACTGTTCAGAGTTGCATAGAAGTTGTCCGAAACCGGCACCACAGAAGCAAGATACTTCTTGACCAGTTCGGGATGCTCGCGGATGGCTTCCGAAATGGAACAGAAGATCACACCAGCCTTCTTGAGCTCTTCCTTGAAGGTCGTAGCCACAGACACGGAGTCAAACACGGCATCGACAGCAACCTTGGAATATTGGCGGTTCTCTTCGGTTACACCGGCCAGAATCTCCTGCTCTTGCAGAGGAATACCCAGCTTCTCATAGGTTCTAAGAAGTTCAGGGTCCACCTCATCAAGGCTTTTGGGGCCTTCGGCAACCTTCGGTGCGGAATAATAATAGATATCGTTGAATTTGGGTTTTGGATAATCCAGCTTGGCCCATGTCGGTTCTTCCATGGTCAGCCAACGCCGATAGGCATCCAATCGCCATTCCAGCATCCATTCCGGCTCATCTTTCTTGGCGGAAATGAAGCGGATTACGTCCTCATTCAGTCCGATTGGGGCTTTGTCGGATTCGATCTCCGTTACAAAGCCATATTTATACTGGTCAACGTCGATCTGCTTGACTTGATCGACCGTCTCCTTAACAGCAGCCATTTGCTACTCCATTCCTGAGCGGTTTCAAAGACCGCCGGTCATAGGGCTGCTCGCCCAGTTTCCTGCATTATCGTGGATCCAACACTGGTCTGTTGGCAAAGCAAAAATGTCCAGAGATGCCCGATCGCAGTTTTTAACTCATCTCTTTTTTGCCCTGATGCTGCCAGCCCCGGACCAGCAGCACACCCGTTTTGATATCCATGCGCGTCTCTATCACGCAAAGAGATCAATTCCATGATCTCTATATAAGCGCGCTCACAGCGCCTTCTCAATGCCTCTTAAACTATTTTTTGAGTTTTTGACGCATATTTGCCCAAGAGCCTCAATAAGTGCATCGATTTCAGGCTCTTTGCTGTTCCAGCCAAGGCTCATCCGGATCGCAGAGCCTGCAACTTTGGTCTCATACCCCATAGCCAACAGCACATGTGAGGCCGAGACTTTGCCCGAAGAGCAGGCTGATCCGGAACTCACTGCAATACCAGCAAGGTCAAGACGGATGAGCGCCATTTCGCCTTTCATATCCGGAATGGTGAACTGGCTTGTATTTCCGACCCGTTCAGCATCGGCGCCAAAAATCACGACATCAGGATTCAACGCCCGCAGTTGATCTTCAAAGCGATCACGCAATGCCTCCAGCCGTCCGAATCCATCTGACGTGTGCAAGTCTTCGCTCGCAGCCTGACAAGCGGCTCCAAACCCAACGATACCAGCCACATTTTCCGTGCCCGCCCTTAGGCGATTCTCTTGCGGTCCACCCGTGATAAGGGGCTCGGGTTCGGTTCCTTCATGCGCCATAATCAAAGCTCCAACCCCTTTGGGGCCACCGAGCTTGTGCGCAGAGAGCGAAAGACTCGAGCAGCCAAGCTCGGTCATATCCAGTGGAATACGGCCAGCAGCCTGCACAGCATCAAGATGAAAATAGGCGTTGAACTCTTCCGCCAGAGCCGCGATCTCGGCAATCGGCTGAACGACGCCGGTCTCGCTATTGACAGCCATAACGGCAATCATCAGGCGACCTGTTTGCTGGTCATGCGCTTCAAGCATCTGACGCAGGGCTGATACATCAACGACCCCGCTTGGCAAAACCGCAATTTCGCGCCGCTCTTGATCACTGAAGCGACCACCGGACAAAACCGATGGATGCTCAATGGCACTCACGAAAAGAGCAGAAGCCGGATCAGGCTGATACTCGACTTTCATATGCGGTGTCAGCGCGAGCATATTCGCTTCGCTGGCTCCGGATGTGAAAATCACCTGACGGGCAACACCGCCGACCAGATCGGCCACTTGCTGGCGGGCCTTTTCTAGCAACGCGCGTGCCTCTCGCCCTTCCTTGTGAACCGAAGACGCGTTGCCAACCACATCCCACGCCTCCATGATGGCAGCCTTCACACCGGGGCGCAAAGGAGAGGTCGCATTATGATCAAGATAGGCGCGCTGCATTTTTCTTTCCTGTAACTTGCCCCTCGGAACCGTCCCGAGGCTTCTCTTGAGCATTTACCATGGCCCGAGGCAAATTTTGAGACAGTCCGCTAAGATAATTCGTCTACCCGCTGCGAAAAGACTTGAAATTCAACCATCCATTTGTGTTAAGAAGGACAATCAAATGGATCGCACTTTAGCTTGGCCTCTAGTTTTGAACCATTCTAAAACAGCTTTATAAAACTTGCGCCAATTAGTCAAGTTTTATAGCCCCATCCTTTTCGAGGGATGACCGCTGAATGTCTGAATGTACACATGTAAGTGAAACAGGCTCTGGCCAAAGCTGTGGGATCCCCATAATGAACCAATTTAAAAGAGGACCGGGCACCCTATGCCAGAGGTGATCTTTAATGGCCCTGCCGGACGCTTGGAAGGACGGCTGCATCCTTCCAAAAACCGCAAGGCCCCCATCGCACTGATTCTTCATCCGCATCCCCGCTTTGGCGGCACCATGAACAACGAGATCATCTATCATCTCTATTACATGTTTGCGCGTCGTGGCTTCACCGTTCTTCGTTTCAATTTCCGCGGAGTCGGCAGGTCGCAAGGCACATTTGACCACGGCGTGGGCGAATTGTCAGATGCGGCAGCCGCTCTGGATTGGGTCCAGACATTTCATTCAGAAGCCCCAGGCGTTTGGATCGCGGGCTTTTCCTTCGGCGCATGGATCGGTATGCAGTTGCTGATGCGGCGCCCGGAAGTGGAAGGTTTCATTTCCATTGCGCCTCCAGCCAACCTGTATGACTTCTCATTCCTTGCCCCCTGCCCGTCTTCCGGTCTCATCACCCATGGCGGCATGGACAAGGTGGTGCCTCACAAGGATGTTCAGGCCCTCGTCGACAAGCTCAAAACCCAGAAGGGCATTGTCATCGATCAGGAAATCATTCCGGGCGCCAACCACTTCTTCAAGGAAGAAACCGATCAGTTGATCAATGTTTGCGCCAACTATCTGGACAAGCGGATCGGCTTTGATCCTTCCCAACTGGAAGAGATCACTGAAAGTGACGACTCGTCGGATTCGGCAATCCAGCTCTAACGGAGCAACCAGATATTCAAAAGGCCGCTTTAAAAGCGGCCTTTTTTGTATCTTCAGGGATCTTTTGTCATCCTGTCATGTCAACTTATCAGCCTTTTCTGAAAGCAAAGCGGCTCCAGGTAATACCTTTGGCCTTGTTGAGTGGCTGGGAAGACTCAACATTGGCGTGACTGACGAGCGACAGCCCAAGCCCTCGGGCCGCTTCAATCACCTCTTCATCGGAAACCTCAAACATCAACCGCCCTTCCGGCGGCTCCCCATGACGCACGGTCATGGCCAGAAAGCCACCCGGCTCCAACAGGTCATTGAGGCGCACCATGCCCCTCTCTCGCTCTTCCACGTCAAGATGCATCCAGACCGCAATGAGGGTAATGATGTCAAATCTACGCTGCCCCAATGTTTCCAGTTCCGGCAAGGTGTCTTCCAGCCATTCAATGGCTTCAGCCCCTTCCTTGGCCTGAGCAATCTTCCTGAAAGCATCTGTCGGCTCTACCGCCGTAACCTGATATCCCTTCTCGGCATAGTGGAGCCCGTCACGTCCGGAACCGGCTCCGATATCCAACACAGTCAATGGTGCCGGAGGTAGCATATTGAGAAACCAACCGTGCGAATCTTCAATCTCATACCCGTCATAGCGCTTGGCGAGACTCGCCGCCGTGATTTCATACCCTCTATTACTTGGAACACTGACCATGAAATTCCCCCTGTTTCCTGTCGTGTTAATAGCTCACCCTGAGCGTTCAAACCGGTGGTGACAGCACGCCACCGGTCTGCGGCTGCTTGACCCCGGTCGTTCCGGGGAATGTAAGTGGCAGCTGCCGCATGGACCGAACCGCGAGATATCCGAAGGCTTCTGCCTCCAGTACATCACCATTCCAGCCAAGATCACCAGCGAGCATGACGGGGCTATCCAGCGCCTCGCCCAACTGATCCATCATATAGCCATTATGCTGTCCGCCACCGCAAACAACAACCATCTTAGCCGGTTCCCCTTCCTGTATCTCCATATGCTCTAGTCCAAGACAGAGCGTTTCGACGGTAAAGGCGGTCAGCGTGGCCGCCCCGTCTTCCAGAGACATCACCGCCACAGGCGAAATATCAAAGGCATTGCGATCCAGCGATTTCGGTGCCGGTTTCCTGAAATAGGGGTTGCCCATCAGGCCAATCAGCCCAAGAAAGTCAACCGTGCCACGCGCGGCAATGGCGCCATTCTCATCCATCGGCAGCCCATCCTTGCTGAACACCCAGTCATTGATGAGCGCATTACCCGGTCCGCTATCAAAGGCAGTAAGAGAGCCATCCTTACTGATCCAGGTGATGTTTGCCACCCCACCGATATTGACTATCGCCAAGGGCTGTTGCAATGGGATGACACTGCAAGCCTGAAGCGCCTTGTGATAGATCGGCACAAGCGGAGCTCCCTGACCGCCGGCAGCAACGTCGGCAGCACGCAAATCATGCACGACGGGAATCTTGGTCGCATTGGCCAGCGCCTGTCCACTGCCAATCTGAACCGTCACGCCAGCGGATGGATCGTGCCAGACGGTCTGCCCGTGAAAGCCGATCACATCAGGCTTGATCCCCTTGGCGGCATCCTGTGACAGAAGCTGGGTCACAGCTTCGCCATGCGCTTTGGTGACCAAAGCTTCGGCCTCCACCAGACATCCAGGGCGTGCCATTCTGTCTTTCATGCCACTCGCATCGTCAAGCGCCCGACGCAGCAAGGCTTGCTCATGCTCTTCATAAGGGCGAAAAGCCGAGGCGATGGACCGTACCCGCCCCTCTCCGTCGGTCTCGATAAGCGCTGCATCAACGCCATCGCAGGACGTTCCGCTCATCAACCCTACCGCAAGCGACAGTTTTTCCTCATTTTTTGCCATTTTTGTCCCCGTCTTCCCAATCTTGATAGTGATCTTTTCCATTATCTTTGCTAGACCATCTCCCCGAAAGGCCATCCTGTCCGATGTGCCCAGCATCATAGACATCAGGCCAGACTAGCAGTAACAACCGTATCTTTAAGGAGAAAAGCGGCATGACCGCCTTCAAATCCGAATTTCTTCACACTTTGAGTGAACGTGGCTTCATTCACCAGTGTTCAGACCCGGAAGGGTTAGACAAACTCTTTAGCACGGAGACGGTTACTGCTTATGTGGGCTATGACTGCACGGCTCCCTCTGTTCATGTGGGCAACCTCGTTTCCATGATGATCCTGCACTGGATGCAGAAAACCGGCCATCGTCCCATCGCCCTCATGGGCGGCGGCACCACCATGGTTGGCGATCCATCCGGCCGCGACGAGACCCGCCAGTTGCTGACTCCGGAAAAGATCCAGTCCAACAAGGAAAGCATCCGCGAGGTATTCTCCAAGTTGCTCGACTTTGGCGATGGTCCAACCGATGCCGTACAGGAAGACAATGCCAACTGGCTGCTTGATCTCAACTATGTTGAATTCCTGCGTGACATTGGCTCCCGTGTATCAGTCAACCAGATGTTGGCCCGCGACTCTGTTCGTCTACGCCTTGAGCGCGAGCAGGCCCTCAGCTTCCTCGAATTCAACTACATGCTCCTGCAGGCTTACGACTACACCCAGCTCAACAAGCGCTATGGCTGCCGTTTGCAGATGGGCGGATCAGACCAGTGGGGCAACATTGTCTCCGGTATCGATCTTTGCCGCCGTCTCAACAATGCCGAATGCTACGCGCTCACCGTGCCGCTGATCACCAAATCAGACGGCTCCAAAATGGGCAAGTCCGTCTCTGGTGCCATCTGGCTTCGTGGTGACATGTACAGCCCGTATGATTACTGGCAGTTCTGGCGCAACGTGTCCGACGCCGATGTCGGACGGTTCCTGCGTCTCTACACCACACTTCCGATTGACGAAATCAAGCGTCTGGAAGCACTGGAAGGCAATGAACTGAACGAAGCCAAAAAGATTCTGGCGACTGAAGCAACCGCGCTCATCCATAGCCGTATTGATGCAGACAATGCAGCCGAAACCGCCTTCAAGACATTTGAGGCCGGTCAAGCCGCTGCAGCCAACCTGCCAACGATCGAAGTTCCTGAGAGTGATCTGGACGCCGGCATTGGCATCCTGAGCGCCTTTGTTACCGCAGGCCTTGCAAAATCCAACGGTGACGCCCGTCGCTCCATCAAGGGCGGAGCCTTGAAACTCAATGACGAAACGGTCACGGACGACAGTCTGGCGCTGACCAAGGCCAACCTTAATGAAGACGGTGTCATCAAGCTGTCAATGGGCAAGAAAAAGCATGTGCTTCTGAAGCTGTCCTGAGGCTAGCATCAGGCATCCCTCAAATGAGGGATCTACTAAAAATGAAAAGAAACAGCAAAAAGGCTCCTCAAAGGGAGCCTTTTTTAATATCAGAAGACAACTTGCGAAAGGAACAACTTCCGTTTGTCCTGCGCAGCAAACCGCACAGAAAACGTCAGAATTCAAACATCTTGCGCAACGCCCCCGGCGCCAGCAGCGAAGCTGGATTAACAATCAATGTCGGGTTCGCCATATCACCTTTGACAACATAGGTGATCCCCAGCAAACCTTCATTCTTCCTGTTACCAAGAGCCCTGCCGATAATCGGCAAGCGACTGAAGATATTATTCACCTTATAGGCGGGAATATAAGTACCTGACAGGTTTAAACTACGGGTTTTCAGATCAATGGAGCCATCAACCGTCGCCCCCAGCACAGGCCCTTTCAACATGCCTCGCCCAATGCCAAAGACCCCATTTTCACCGGAGAATTGAACCGAGAAAGAATCAAACCGGCTATCGACAGTCTGAGTCGTAGAGCGCGAAGACTGGCGTCTTTCAACCTCTCCACTCATCTTGAAATCTTTAAGGAGGACAGATCCGGATATGGTGTCCAGCCCCTTTCTCAAGGCAACCGACAGTGCCAGTCGCCCCCCCACCACGCGATCGATCGCTCCCAAAAAGCGCAAGAAATCGCCAGCATCCCGCGCATCGAGATGAACCGTAGGAAACTCTTCCTGTTTGGTGATTGCCTCAATCGGGCTGGTGCCATCGAGCACCCCGCGTGCGTTGATCTGTGTGATCAACCCGTTTTCGAGCTCAGCGGATGCTGTCAGTCCGGATATGGCGTGTCCCGACAATCCAATCACACGCTTGATCTTGGCATTTAGAACGACATTGCCCTGACTGGTCTCGTCACCGGATGCCTTGCCGACGAAGGGGCTTTTCATAAGCTTTCCGCGCAGATCCAGAACATCGCCATTCACATCGACCCGATAAGGCCCATTTCCGTTCCGAACCACATCGATGCTCAGACGATCCCCCCGACTAAGCGCCAGATTGTCGATCTTGAGAGATTGCAAACCGTCATCCTTGTCGATCACCAAAGAGCCATCGGCATCGAAGCCGTCACCGGAAATGACAAGATTCTCAACGGCGAAATGGTCGCCTTCATCAATCAGGTCAAACGCAGCAGTGCCGCGCACATTGGGCTTCTTACTCCAGCCCAGAACAGTCAAATCCAGTTCAGACTTGGTAAGATCAGCCGTCACCTTGGTCAACTTGGGTCGGTCCCCACTCTGGGTGGCGCGCACAGAGACCGGACCACGCAACCAATCTTCCAGTCCAAGGCCAAACTTGCTACGGTCAGCATCAGTCAGCGCAAGATCAAAGCTAGAAGAAGAAACAACCGATCCATCGGATGAAGAGGTCAGATCAAGGGCCGCCTTGATGCCATCAATCACGGCAAGCCCTTTGATATCCATACGTTTGCCGTCAGTATTGATCTCTACATCTGCATCAGAAACCATATGCCCGCGCAAAGGCTTGCTGCTGGCTGCCCCTTTCAGGGTGATCTGCGCATCATAATCGACATCTTCCAGTTTCAGAGGCTTGATGAACGGAAAACTCAGGCGCACCTTCGCACTTGCCGTTCCACTCAAATCAGATGCCGCCTGCTTTTCATTCTTCAAACTGTTGATCGGATCACTATCGATGATCTCGCCAAAGGCAACGGCATCCCCTTCGCCTTCCAGAACCAGCACGCCAGTCGCGGGCTTTTGCGAATGGTCAGGGATCTCGAACCGGCCTTTACCCACTGGAAACTGGCGTCCCGTTTTGGTCACAAACCGGCCGGTGTCAATGGAAGTCTGGAATGTGCGCCCCGTCACGATCCCCTCACCCGAGAGATCCTCCCCCGGAGGCAACTCGCCAAAGGGGGCTAACCGGGCATTCTTGAAACCGAAGATGCCATGCACCGCATCATCAGGCAGAATAAGCCGCCCCTCTTCATTGCGTTTAAGCATACTCTCGGTCAGCGCAAGATCGAAATGGCCTCCGGTTGCCGTGCCGCCCTCAAGATTTTTCAGCAACCATTTGCGCGCACCGTTCGCTATATTGACGGGCCACATATGCAACAGCAGATCATACGGCATTTCAGAGATATCGAAACCCATATTGAGCGCCAACTCACCATCAACCGATGAAATGGTGCCAGATCCCATAACGCTGCCCTCGTCAGCAACCATGCGAATATCGTCAACTGTCGCGACACCGGTCTGGCGATCTATACGGGTCTGAAGGGAAAGTGTCTGGAGCATACGGCTGGGATATGGATTATCCCGAGCAGCTAGCTTGAGATCATTCCCCTGCAACTGCACCAGGATGGTTCCATCCTCGGTATCGGGCCATACGGCACGCCCCAGAAAGTTCCCTCCGGTCTCTCCAAAAAGCACATGACTGTTGATCAGTCGGAGTTCACGTTGTTCTGGCACCCAGTCCAGTCGGAAAGAGGCACTATCAAGATAGGCATCGTCCTTTTCGCCAAACTCCATAAGGCCTTCGCCGACATCAAGCACCACGCGCATGCCCGAAAGACTATCATCCTCATCAAAGTTCAACTGCGCCCTGCCAGCAAATGCAGAACTGAAACTGAAATTCTTGTTCTCGCCAGAGAAGCGCGGCAAGATATCCGTCAAGGAGATATTTTCAAACACCAGCTGGATGGACCGCCCTGCGTCCGGATCGTCTGATGTGGCGATCGGCACCTCGGCCATGGCCGAATGAATGCGGCCATGCTGCCCGTCATAGGCAAAATCGATGCGCCAGAGATTGTCGTCCTCCCCTTGCGGATTGTAGGCGAAGGCGACATTCTCGTAGGTCTTTTCCTTGTCAATCAGTTCATCACGAAACGATATTTCGGTGTTACGAATGAGAATCTGTGGGGGCCGGTTGTTCAGATCATCATCAGCCAGTGGCTTGATGGCACGGCGTACGGAATTGAGCACAGATACAAATTGCGGATCGACCGGATCATAAAGGCTATCCGCCGGGGCAGCTCCATCGCTCAACCGGCTCGGGTCCTGGCCCGCAATGAGCAGACGCCCCTTGGTGTCTCGGCGTACCTTGACCTTCATACTCAGAATATTGACATTCCGTGCCCGAATCTCGCGATGCATCAAGGCAAGAAGCCCCACTTCCAAATCGATCTTGGGCGCAGCAAGAAGGAGGTCTGCTTCATCGCGGAGCTGAACGTCTGTCAATTGCAGGGAAAGGCGCCAACGATCTGAAAGCCCGATGAGCACGTCTTTCATCTCAAGGGTCTGTCCGGGCGGTAGTCTCCTTGCAACGAGGTCCTCTATCTCCCCGCGAAAACTACTGATAGAAACAGGCGCATAGGACAGGCGCAACACTGCGCCGCCAAGAATCACAAGCAAAAGAAGCACGAATGCGCCACAGAAAATCACGATCCGCCGTTTCATTCTGGAACGCGAGGCGGGCGCGGATGCGTGGCTATTGTCAGCGGGCTGCTGCTCTGGCGAAAATTCCGGATCCGGTGGCGTCTCTGAGCGATTAGCCAAAATGATATGCCTCCATATTCGCTTCACTTCTCTTTTGAAGCGCCCACCACCCCAGATCGCTTTATGCTCTGTTAGGCTAGATTCGTACCGCTCACAAGGCCTTTCTAAAGGCCTGCGCGCAAATATAGGAATAAAGTCCCCTCGACCGGAAGGAATATCAAATCCCTGATCCACACCGGATCAAAATGCGTAAGATATATGAATTTCCAGATCGACTCGCGATAGAGTAACAATAGCGGAAAAAGAGACAAAAGGATGACCCATGCCTGATGATATCCAAAAACTCGAAGTTGGTGCACAAGCGCCGGATTTTACTCTGAAGACAAACGGCGGCGGAGAGATCACGCTTAGCGCATGTTTGGGCAAACCTGTGATTGTCTATTTCTATCCCAAGGACAACACACCCGGCTGCACGATAGAAGCGGTAGACTTCAGCAGCCTGTCTGATGATTTTGCCGCTCTCGGCATACAGGTTATCGGCATCTCTCCTGATAGTGTGCGCAAGCATGACAATTTCGTTGAAAAGCATAGTCTCACTATTTGTCTCGCCTCCGATCCGGGTCAGGAAACATGCAATGCCTACGGCGTTTGGGTCGAAAAGAAGATGTATGGCAAAACCTATATGGGCGTAGAGCGCAGCACCTTCCTTATTGATAGCGAAGGCAAAATCGCCCAGATATGGAGCAAGGTCAAAGTCAAGAATCACGCCTCCGAGGTTCTCGAGGCGGCCCGTGCTCTGTAAGCCTTTTGCGAATCCCAGCCATCAGCCTATCGGCCGGAGCGTGAAACATGCGCTCTGGCAGCGTTAATTAACCAAGTTCCATCTCATTAAAACGGCTAATTTCAGCCATTTATACCCAGATACCCACCACAACACACTTCTTTTATAAACGAAATATTAACCATATTCACAGCCTAATGGATGGGTTCAATCAGTGTGTCTTATGGCTGGGTGTTAAATGCTTTCTGAAGGAAGAAGTAGAGAGTTTGGTCGCCGGAGGGAGCCTCATCGTATCATCATCACGCATGGCGATACGGTTCAGGATTTTATCGTGCGCCCCTGGGTCGTCTCTGGCCTGGCATTTTTCGGCATTCTCTTCAGTATCATGTATCTGTCTGCAACGGCTTACCTTGTTTTCCGCGATGATATTCTGTCCTATTCGCGCGCTGAGCAGGCCCAGATGCAGAGCAAATATGAAGACCGCATTGCCCAGCTGCGTAGTCAGATAGATCGCATTGCCAGCCGCCAGATGCTGGACCAGCAGGCCCTTGAGAGCCATGTCCAGAAGCTGATGCAGAAACAGGCCGATTTCGAAGCCTATTCCTCCGTTCTGGATCCAATCATCAACAAAGCCCGTGAAGCAGGCCTTCCCATACGTTCGGAATTGAAGGTTCCGCTCCCCAAAACAGCCCCGTGGCGCGCCAAAGAAAAGCAGGCTGCCGCGCCAATGGCGACGCCGGAAGCAGCACCGAAGCTTGCGCTCGCCTATGCAGGGGCTGCTGTAGCGAAAGCGCCCGTCTCGGCTGAAGCGATTTCCAGCCGCTTTGAAGAGCTTACGCGCCTAGGGTTCAGAAGCAGCAAATCTTTCACAGATAGCACAGTGGCTTCCACGCAGACGCCGCAGGACAGTGTGCCTCTTCTTCAGCCGGAAGAAACAACAGCGCTTGCCTATAATGAAGAAGAAGAAACCCCCTCCATTTTCAATGCGACAGACGTTTCCTCAGAGGATGACAAGACCATTCTCAAACTGGCTGATGCAACTGATCGTCTTGAGCAGGAGATGATCGATAGCAAGGTCATCTTGCACAATCTGCTCAATGACTTGCGCTACAAATCAGACCGGGTTGAAAAGCGCATCGCATCCCTGGGGGTCAGGGTTGACGTGCCTGCAGAAAATGCGGCTGTTGGTGGCCCTTACATCCCCATCTCAGATGACTACAACCACGACCAACTCGCCGAAGATGCCGAGAAGGTCGAGATTGCTCTGGACCGTTTTGTTCAGCTCAAAAATCAGGTCAAGAAACTGCCCATCAGTCATCCTTTGCCCTCCGGCCATCTTTCGAGCAAATTCGGCATTCGCAAGGATCCGTTTCTCAACCGCATGTCCATGCATTCAGGCATCGACGTCGCGGATCGGTACGGCAATTCAATTCGGGCGGCAGGCATCGGCACCGTGACCTATGCTGGCCCACGTTCCGGTTATGGCATCATGGTCGAAGTAGATCACGGCAATGGCGTCGTCAGCCGATATGCTCATATGAGCAAGGCGCTGGCCAAGAAGGGCGAACATGTCAACACAGGTACCATCATTGGCAAGGTTGGCTCAACCGGGCGCTCAACAGGCCCTCACCTGCATTTCGAAACCCGCGTAAGAGGCAAAGCAGTAAACCCCTACTCTTTCCTTATCGCAGGAAAAGAATTGCGTAAGTTGATTTAGGCGTAGATTTTCTTATCCTATAGACTTAACTGGGCACCCTCCGAAAATAATCAGTCGTCAGAACCGCCCAAGTGGTATCGCGCCCAGCCCTTATTACTCGCGTTTCGTCTTTCCCGTGAGTCATGCCACAAGGGATGGACAGTGGCACACTAAGACTGACCTCTTGCCTGCCCAACCTCCTTGCCTCCCCCTTGGGCCACATAAATCTACAAACAATACGCCATAGAAAAAGCCCGGTCCTTGAATAAGAACCGGGCTCTCTATCATTTTGTGAAACTCTCTTTGCGAAAAGCCAAAAACTGCCTGACAGCATCCTCAGCACACCGCCTTCACACCGCAAAAATGCGGGTTTTAAACCAGATCCTCGACCTGATCCTCCCCTTCCGTGCCATAAGCACGTTGGGCGAGAGCAGCTTCCATATAAGGTGTCAAAGCACCATCAAGCACATCTTGCGGGCTGGTGCTTTCAACCCCGGTGCGCAAATCCTTGACCAGCTGGTAGGGCTGCAGAACATAAGAGCGGATCTGATGGCCCCAGCCAATATCGGTCTTGGAAGCAGCTTCGGCACTGGCCTTGTCTTCACGAATTTGCAGTTCGCGCTCATACAGGCGCGCGCGCAACATATCCCATGCCTGAGCGCGGTTCTTGTGCTGTGAGCGTTCATTCTGACACTGCACAACGATCCCTGTCGGATGGTGCGTGATACGAACAGCTGAGTCGGTCGTATTGACGTGCTGACCACCAGCCCCCGAAGCGCGGTAGGTATCGATGCGGCAATCACTCTCGTTGATCTCGATTTCGATCGTATCGTCAATCACCGGATAGACCCAGACAGATGAGAAGGACGTATGACGGCGTGCCTGACTGTCAAACGGCGAAATGCGCACCAAGCGATGCACGCCTGATTCAGTCTTTGCCCAACCATAGGCATTTTCACCTTTGACCATGATGGTCGCAGCCTTGATACCGGCTTCTTCCCCTGCGGTCACCTCAAGAACGTCAACCTTGAAACCGGCCTTTTCGGCCCAGCGCGTATACATCCTGAGCATCATGGATGCCCAGTCCTGGCTTTCGGTTCCGCCAGCGCCGGAATGCACTTCGATATAGCAATCCATCCCGTCCGCTTCACCCGAGAGCATGGTCTCGATCTGCTGGCGAGAAATGCTTTTCAAGAGCGCATGAAGCGTGTCTTCCGCATCCTTGATCACATCGGCATCATCTTCCATCTCGCCCAATTCTATGAGCTCGATGGAATCTTCAAGATCTTGCTTGGCCTTAAGATAGCCGTTGATCGCCGATTCCAGCTTCTGGCGTTCCTGCATCAGCTTCTGGGCATTCTGCGGATCGTTCCAAAGGTTGGGATCTTCGGCGAGATTATTCAGTTCGAGCAGGCGTTTCTGGGCAACATCCCAGTCAAAGATGCCTCCTCAGCAGAGCAAGACCCTGCTTGATTTCGTCGACTACATTCTGGATTTCTGCGCGCATACTTTTCTCTTCATTCGTCACAGAGAAGGCAGAAGCCCTGCCCTCACATTCAAACTATCAATCTTTCAGGTGACGAGAAGGCGGATGCAACCTTCGCCGCATCCGCCTCTCAACACGATAAGATTTCGGTTTCTAATACAGACCACCGGTGCCTTGCGTCAAGGCCTGTTCGGCTTCTTCCGCTGTCACCGGCCGCCCCATATCATCGGTAAAGCCAATAACGGAATAACTGTCTGGCGGCAGCGTGCCCGGCTTGAAGGCTTCCAGAATGACACCGTCACTCTGGGCCGAGGCTCTAAGGCCCGTACGCCGGTCAATTGGAATAAGCTCAATGCCTTCAGGCACCTTGAATGGTTTCTTTGGCTTGTCTTTCAACGCCACCTTCATGAACTCGGCAAAGATCGGAGCTGCCAGATGGCCACCCGTTGCGCCACGCCCCATAGGACGCGGCCGGTCATAGCCCACATAGACCCCAACCACCAGATCCGGCGAAAAGCCCACAAACCAAGCGTCGCGCTCGTCGTTGGTCGTGCCGGTTTTACCCGCGATCGGCTTGCCAACCACCTTGCGAACAATCGTACCGGTGCCGCGTTGAACAACCCCTTCCATCATGGAAGTGATCTGATAGGCAGTCATCGGATCGAGCACCTGTTCACGGTTATCGATCACAGTCGGCTCGCCCTGATGCTCCCAGCGCTGGACATTGCAATTTTCGCAAATGCGCTGATCATGCTTGTAGATGGTCTTGCCATAGCGATCCTGCACCCGGTCAACAAAGGTCGGCGTAATCCGTCGCCCGCCATTGGCCAGCATAGAATAAGCCGTCACCATGCGCAGAACGGTGGTTTCCCCGGCCCCCAGCGCCATAGACAGCACAGGCATGAGATTGTCGTAGATACCGAAGCGTTTGGCATATTCGGCAACCAGCGGCATACCCATATCCTTGGCAAGACGCACAGTCATAACGTTACGCGAAAGCTCAATACCCAGACGCAAGGTCGATGGACCATAGAATTTGCCGCCATAGTTCTGCGGACGCCAGATGCCCTGTCCGCCACCCTGATCAATCTCGATTGGTGCATCCATGACAACGCTGGAAGGCGTATAGCCATTATCAAGGGCTGTCGCATAAACAAAAGGCTTGAAAGAAGAGCCCGGCTGACGATAGGCCTGCGTGGCGCGGTCAAACTGGCTCTGATCGAAGGAGAAGCCACCCGCGATTGCCAGAATACGGCCCGTCATTGGGTCCATGGCAATCAGCGCACCGGAAACCTCTGGCACCTGCTCAAGTTCGAAGCTGCCATCGTCATTGGTAGAGACATAAACAACATCTCCCGGCGCCAATACATCAGACGCGTTGCGAACCGCCTTGCCCTTTCGGTCACCCTTAGACCACTTGGCCCATTTAAGGCCATCAAACGGAAGGGTCGCGATCTGGCGTTCGTTGGCAGATGCGTTCTCGCCTTCCTCATCAGGCCGCAAGCCAATGGTTGCTTCCTTGCCTTCTGTAGAAAGCACAACAGCCAGTTTCCATTCAGGAACATCCGACAGCGGCTTCTGGTCCAGCAAGGCCTTGCCCCAGTCTCCGGCAATATCGATATTGGTGATCGGCCCGCGCCAGCCCTTGCCCTTGTCGAACTTGACAAGACCATGGTTCAGCGCAACGCGCGCTTCTTCCTGAAGCTTCACATCAAGCGAGGTGCGAACAGAAAGGCCACCATTATAGAGCTTTTCTTCGCCAAATGTCTTGTCGATCCAACGCCGCACTTCCTCGGCAAAATAGTCCGCGGCGAAGATATGCGCGCCTCTTGGGCGGAAGGTCACCTGCAAGTCCGTTGCCTTGGCCTTATTGGCTTCCTCGACCGTTACATAGCCATTGCTGACCATCTGATCGATAACCCAGTCGCGGCGCTCAATGGCCTTTTCCTTGTGCCGGATCGGATGATAGTTGTTTGGTGCCTTCATCAAGGCTGCCAGATAGGCTGCCTCCGAAAGGGTCAGCTCATGCACGGACTTGTCGAAATAGTTAAGCGAGGCAGAGCCGATACCATAGACCCCGATACCGAAATACATCTCGTTGAGATAAAGCTCCAGAATCTCGGGCTTGGTGAAGGTCTGCTCGATACGCATGGAAAGCAGGGCTTCCTTGATCTTGCGCTCGTAGGATTGCTCAGACGTCAAAAGGAAGTTCTTGGCCACCTGCTGCGTGATGGTCGACGCGCCAACGAGACGGCGATTCTGCCCCATATTCTTGACGTTGGTGACCACAGCGCGTGCGATGCCGGTAAAGTCCAGCCCCGCATGGGTGTAGAAGTTCTTGTCCTCAGCTGAAATGAAAGCCTCTTTCACGCGATCCGGAATAGCCTGGATTGGCAGGAACAGGCGCCGTTCACGCGCATATTCAGCCATCAACTGCCCATCGGCGGCATGAATGCGCGTGGTC
Source organism: uncultured Cohaesibacter sp. (assembly GCF_963678225.1). NCBI lineage: Bacteria > Pseudomonadati > Pseudomonadota > Alphaproteobacteria > Hyphomicrobiales > Cohaesibacteraceae > Cohaesibacter > uncultured Cohaesibacter sp. Next base: position 419,286 of record NZ_OY782763.1, read on the forward strand.
ACAGGAGGCTCATAATTCCGTAAGGCTGTGAAGTCCGGCAAACCGGCCATCATGGAATTCAGGAAGATATATACAGCGGTGGCGATCACAATGAACAGAACCGAACCTGCGGCAAAGAGAAAGCCGAAGAAGCGCCAAATTATCATATCTGTTCCTATTTATCCCGTATTAAAAGAGAGCGTGAAGCAGTGCGCGGCTTCATCCCGCATGCTCAGCAAAACGTCGGTTCACGATGCATCGACATCCCAACGGCAGCACCTTCCGACACAGGCAGACATAAGGCCAACCCAGTCCCAATCACGCAAAGACTTATTCTGCCGCCAATCATTTTGCAACCATCACATGACATTGGGGCAGCAAAAGGGCTTTGTTAAGAATTTTATCCGCACCTAATCGGCCCATTTTCGGGCTGATATCCAGCAAAATAGGCGGAAAATAGGCATCAAGAGCCCTCACGCGCCCTCTCGCCTGATCTGCAAGGGCTGACAGCACCGCTGATTCTCGGGTTTCACCCCTTCGATGGCACGAACAGGGCGCTGGATTGAACGGACCGCCGGGCAAAGAATCCATTGATGGATTTCACGATGGAATTGATCGCCTTTTCCCGCCATTCCTTCGAGAGGAGGTCCGCCCTGTCCTCCTTGTTGGACAGATAGCCCAACTCCAGCAGAACACTTGGAATGTCCGGTGCCTTGAGCACGCGAAAACCGGCGGATCGCTCGGGCGTTTTTGACAGCCGGATGGATGCCTTGAGCGCCCCGACAAGCGTGCGCGAATAAAGTGCGGAATGATTGGCCGTTTCTCGCCTTGTAAGATCAATCAAAATATCGGCGACGACGTCATCAGACTGGTCGATTTCCAGCCCCGCAATCAGGTCAGAGCGGTTTTCCTGTTGCGCCAGCTTGTGCGCAACCGCATCCGAAGCGCGTTCAGACAGCGTATAGACCGTCGCACCGCGAACATAATGCTCACGCACAATATCCGCATGGATCGACAAAAACAGATTAGCCTTGTGTTCCTGGGCGAAGGCGACACGGTTGGAAAGAGAAATGAACCGATCCGTATCCCGTGTCAGCAAGATGCGGAACTGCCCCTCGGCTTCGAGGGCCTTTTTAAGCGATTTGGCAAAGGAGAGCACAACCTTGCTCTCTTGCACGCGATTGGAAACAGCGCCGGTATCGATGCCGCCATGGCCCGGGTCCAGAACGATAAGTGGGCGCATATCTCCGTCGTCCTTCTCGGCAACAGGAATGGCAGGAGCCTTGACGGCCGGAGCGGCCTGGGGCTTACCATCCGCACCAATATGGATCGCATCGCGCAGGGATTGCTCCGCAAACTCGCTATCGTTGACGGCCTCGAGATTAAAGACCAAGCGCGCCGGATTGCCATCCACCGCAGGTAAAATGTAAGCTCGCTGCACCTTGGTTGGCCCTGCAAGATCCAGCACAACGCGTGAGCCGGCATGTCCAAAGCGACCAAAGCGGAAATTCTGCACCATCGCGCGCTCAACAAGCCCCATTCCATGCTCCATTTCAAAATCCATATCAGGCAGATCAATCACCAGACGATAAGGATCTTCAAGAGCAAAGACGCTAAAGCCGACGGGCTCAGAAACATCGAGAATAAACTGCGCCTTCTCAGCGTTGCCGTCAGTAAGCGCCCCTTGGATAGACACCATGGATCCGGCCTGTTCCTGCGCAGCAAGCGGACTGCAGAGCAAAAGCCCTACGAGCATCAGAAACCGTCCGACCAATCTCATAGCTGAAGTCATCTGCCTCTTTCCGTTACAAAGGGTCTCATCATGGGCGAAATGAAAAAAGAAATGTGGCAACAAGACAGCAAAACGGGCATTTTCACCATCTCCGGCCAAACCGCAGAGTGGCGCCTCAGGGTTAACCACATCTTGACAGACAGCTGCTATACACATGTCTGCATGGAATATCTGTATATTTAAGTATAGATAACAAGCAAAAACAGCGTATCAACTCACTTGTTCAACCGCCTTGCACTTGCATATTTGTGTAAGGAACCCTACAAAGACCTTTGAGCTATTATTGCCAAGCAATGATCCGATTCGAGAATCCGCATTTCTGACAAAAGACAGAAGCGTCAAGAATGCGTGACTGGCGAAAAGACCCGACGCCCCACAAAGACTGAGCGTCATCCGGTGTTTCGCGCCGGCGAAGCGGACATACCAAGCTCTGGCAAATGGCCCGGAAATTCGGGATCGGCCCCGAAGACCACAACAAATTCGCAGCAATCTGGAGCGCGTACTTAAAGTCCCGATTGCTTGCCAAGAACCCCTGCCGAGGATGAAAAGCGTCCTCGGGCATCGAGTATCAACAAGAGGACCCGCCAAGGGATGTGCCAACAGATGAGTTATAAAGCCGGCGATAGCTTTGCAGGAAGACTGCATGCCCTGGCGCTCAGCCATTTGCACAGCCGAGAACCGATAGTGGTCGGGTCGTCATCAGACAAAAGCGGAGAAGCGCGAACCTGCCGAGCGTCGGCTCAGTCGGCCAGAACGGTTGTCGGCGCGCCTTTCCGTGGAGAAAACACTTTATGGCAAATCAAATGCTCGTTGATGCGACGCATCCGGAGGAAACCCGGGTTGTCGTCGTACGCGGCAATCGGGTTGAGGAATTCGACTTCGAGTCCGCCAATCGCAAGCAATTGCGCGGCAATATCTATCTAGCAAAGGTAACCAGGGTCGAGCCGTCCCTGCAGGCGGCCTTTGTAGATTATGGCGGAAATCGCCACGGCTTCCTTGCATTCAGCGAGATTCATCCGGACTATTATCAAATCCCGATGGCAGACCGTCAGGCTCTTCTTGAAGAAGAAAAGGGCCACGAAGAAGACGAGGTTCAAGAAGAGGAAAAGCCGGCAAAAAAATCCAGACGCCGCCGCTCTTCGCGCAAATCAGACAAGCAGTCTGCAAAAACCAACAAGTCCGACACTTCCGAGCAGGAAGACAATGAAGTGCACGCAGACGCTCCGGCCACCTCTTCCGAGGATCAGGCATCGGGCGAAAGCGTAGCTGTATCCGCTACTGAGGCGGAACAAAGCGCAGAAGCCTCCGAGAGCTCTGCGAACACAGCTTCAGCAAGCGAAACCGACGACGCATCTTCACAAACACCAGAAGCCGAGCAAACAGCTTCCGAACCTCAGGAAGAAGAAGCATCCGAACCAAGCTCTGATGACGAGTCTGATGACACCAATACCCCTCCTGCTCAGGCACATGCCGTAGCAGAAGATGAAAGTGTCAGCGCCGATCCCGATGATCTGGATGACGAAGACGACGACACCCTCTCCGCTTCTGATGATGATGAAGACGAAGATGACGATGAAGAAGAAGCTGATGTAGAACATGTCGGCGCTGAAGATGCTCTGGAAGAAGTGCCGGAACGTCGCAGCCGTCGTCGCGTCAAGCAGTACAAGATCCAGGAAGTCATCAAACGCCGCCAGATTTTGCTTGTTCAGGTCGTTAAGGAAGAGCGTGGCAACAAAGGCGCAGCCCTGACCACCTACCTGTCTCTGGCCGGTCGCTATTCCGTTCTGATGCCAAACACGGCACGCGGCGGTGGCATCTCTCGAAAGATCACCAATGTATCCGACCGCAAACGCCTCAAGCAGATCGCTTCCGAACTGGAAGTGGCTGACGGCATGGGCGTTATCCTGCGCACGGCTGGTGCGTCCCGCACCAAGACCGAAATCAAGCGCGACTTCGAGTATCTGCTGCGTCTTTGGGAAAATGTGCGGGATTTGACGCTCAAATCCGCGGCCCCGATGCTCGTCTATGAAGAGGGCTCGCTGATCAAGCGATCGATACGCGACCTCTATAACAAGGATATCGATCAGGTTCTGGTCGCGGGCGAAGAGGGCTACAAGGAAGCGAAGAGCTTCATGCGCATGCTGATGCCAAGTCACGCGCGCAATGTTCAGCCATACCGCGAGCCTCAACCGATCTTCACGCGCCTTGGCATCGAAAGCCAGCTGGACGCAATGTTCAGTCCGCAGGTTACCTTGAAGTCCGGCGGCTATATCGTGATCGACCAGACCGAAGCCCTCGTCTCCATCGACGTAAACTCCGGCCGCTCGACCCGCGAACACAATATTGAAGATACCGCTCTTTCTACCAACCTTGAAGCGGCTGAAGAAATTTCACGCCAGCTGCGCCTGCGCGACCTTGCCGGTCTTGTCGTGATCGACTTCATCGACATGGAAGAGAAGCGCAACAACCGCGCTGTTGAAAAACGCCTCAAGGATTGCCTGAAATCAGATCGTGCCCGCATTCAGGTTGGGCGCATCTCGCATTTCGGCCTGATGGAAATGTCCCGTCAGCGCATCCGTACCGGTGTGCTCGAGAGCACCATGGACCCATGCCCGCATTGTCAGGGCACCGGTTATGTGCGTGCAGCAGCCTCTGTTGCACTGCTGGTTCTGCGCAGCATCGAAGATCACTTGCTCAAAGGGGTCAACCACCATGTCGTGGTCCGCACCCGTAGCAACGTCGCGCTCTATATCCTCAACGAGAAGCGCGCGAATCTATTCGAGCTGGAAAACCGCTTTGGCGTTTACATCCATGTGGAAGTGGACGATCACATGGAAGGCAAGCATCTCGAGATTGATCGTGGCGAACCGCTTGAGCAACCGGTAGCACCGACGCCAACCATCTCCATGCAGGCGATGGAAGTTGTTGTTGATGAAGAAGACGAAGCCTTTGAAGCCTATGAGCAGGCTGAAGAGGAGAAGGAGCGCGAAGAGGAAAGCAGCTCCAAGAAACGTCGTCGTCGTCGCCGTCGCAAGAAGGCCCAATCGGAGGGCAGATTTTCCCGTGACGACAATGAGCAGTCAGACGAAGAAAATGGCGACGAGTCCAACGACGACTCCGAACAATCCGCCGAAGCGCGTGATGGTGACAACAATGGCGAAGACAAGCCTAAGAAAAGTCGCCGCCGGGGCCGCCGCGGTGGCCGCCGCAATCGTCGCAACCGCAACAGCGATGCTGAAGCACAGGAAATGACCGCAGAGGCCATGGAAGTGGTTGGCGAAAGCCCTGCTGTCTACAACCTTTCAAGCGATGACAGCAACGAGAATGGCTCGGCTCCATCCAATGAAGACGCCTCGCAACAGGCCTCCTCTGAGCAGCCCTCGGCCGCTGCACCAGCCGCAGACGCACCGGAAGCTGCTGATGTAGCTGCCGTATCGCCAGAGCAGTCTGACGATGATACAGCTCAGGCAGAAACAGCAGTCTCGCAGGAAGCCTCTTCTAATGCAGAGCCCGAGGCTCAACAGGAAGAAGCTGGAGAAGCGAGCGCGGATGGCGAAGCAGCCAGTGAAGTGGAACCGGCACCGGTTTTCGTCGCTCCGACTGAAGCCGCACCTGTTGATGCTGCGCCAGTTGAGGATGCGCCAGAGGAGAATGCATCTGAGGCACCGGCAAATGGTAAAGACATGAGCCAGACGCCTCCATCAAATGCAGCCCCTGCTGAAGAGATCGTCACCGACACTACAAACGAAGAAAAGTCTGAAGATGATGCTGCTGCAAACGCCGATCAGCCATCGGAAGACATATCCACTCGGCCGATAGCGGCAGCCTCTGAAGAGACTGAGGTCGCCAAGACCGAGCCGGAAGAGACCAAAGAAGAGGAAGAAGACGACCGTCCCAAGCGGACCGGTTGGTGGAATCGCTCCGGATTTCTTTAAGCGTTTCTTTTGACGCCAAATATTAAAAAGCCGCATCCTTTCAACGGGATGCGGCTTTTTCTTTGTGCTTTTCAGATGAGAAAACTCAAAAACTAGCGCTCATTAGGAGCGCCGCGAGCCGTTATCAGGCGAGCCAGTCTCCCAACCGGCGGATGCCTTCATGCATCGCCTCTTCGGTACCGGCAAAGGAAAGCCGCACATAGCGGTGGCCGCGCTCGCGATCAAAATCCGCTCCTGGCGTGATGGCAACTCCGGCTTCAGACAGAGAACGCAGGGCAAAATCCATCGAGTCATTGGTCAGCTTGCTCACATCGCTGTAAACATAAAAGGCACCATCGACCGGCATGAAGTCTCCCAGCCCGATCTTGGGCAAAGCCTCCATCAAATAGGCCCGATTGCGCCCGTATCCGGCCTTGACCAGATCCAGTTCCTCATGAGCATCGAAAGCAGCGGCGGCAGCCACCTGCGACAACATGGGCGGGCAGAGATAGAGCGATTGACTGAGGCACTCTACGGAGCGCTGCGCCATCTCGGGCAACACCATCCAGCCAATGCGCCATCCTGTCATGCAGTAATATTTGGAAAAGGAGTTGATGATCACCACGTTGGGCGAATAGCGAAGCGCCGTCTCGGCCTTCATACCAAATTCGAGGCTGTGATAGATCTCATCGGAAATGAACCAGATTCCCAGTTCATCACATACCTCAACAACCGCCTTGAGCGCCTCGCCATCCATCATCGTGCCGGACGGATTAGCCGGGCTCGCAATCAACACGCCCTTCACCGGTTTTTCCGCATGCACCCGCCGGATATCCTCAGCTGTCAGGCTCCAGCGATCCTCGGCGCGCGTTTCCACTTCAACAACTTCCAACCCGAGCGAGAAAAGAATATTGCGATAGGCAGGATAGCCCGGACTTGGCAAAATGACTCGGTCGCCCACTTCAAAGAGCGACAGAAAGGCCAAATTGAAACCTGCGCTAGACCCGGTTGTTACAGCCACAGCGTCAGGTGATACAGCCACGCCATAATGGTCATGATAATGCTGCGCAATACGCTCACGCAAAGGCCGGATACCCAAAGCATCGGTGTAGCCAATACGCCCATCAACCAGTGCCTTCTCGGCCGCTTCCCTTACCAGCTTGGGCGCAGGCGCTCCGGGTTGTCCGATTTCCATATGGACGATATCTTTCCCTTGGGCGGCAAGGGCGTTGGCCTTTGCCATAATGTCCATCGCAAAAAACGGTTCAATCGTGCCGCGCTTGGAAATGCTGCGCATTTGTTTTTTCCTTTTGGCTCTACTATGTGTCTGTATGGCCGCTAAATATTTCTATGCCACATTTTGACCATGGCCACGGGCAAGGATTAAGCTCAACAAGTCGAATCCATGCCGCCAGACAGACAGTGGCTTTGATCTCCGGTAGATCTCTTTTTGGGGATTGAGAAAATCAAAGAAGGTTGTGATCATGTTTAAAGACTTAGGTACCAAGTCTTTGCGAAAAGTTCCACCCATTGCCGAACGGAAAGCACACCGTTCCCTAGCGAACGTCGGCCGTCAGCTGGCTTGTGCACTGATGACGCTCCTGATCAGCCTGCAGCCATTGCTTCTGGCCACGTCCAGCGCAGATGCGCAGGGCCGGCGCGTCCAGCTGATCCGCGATGCAGAAACTGAGGAGCTGATCAGGGAATATGCCCGCCCTATTTTCAAGGCGGCAGGCCTCAAGCCAAGCAATATCCGCATCCATCTGGTCAAAGATAGCAGTTTCAACGCCTTTGTCGTTGATAGCAAGCGCATGTTCATCAATACCGGCACCATCATTCAGGCAAAGACCCCCAATGAAATTATCGGGGTCCTGGCTCATGAAACGGGCCATATTGCCGGAGGCCATCTCATTCGATTGCGCCAGGCAATGAAGCGCGCCCAAACGATTGCTGCAATCGGTATGTTGGCAGGCGCAGGGGCCATGGCAGCAGGAGCAGCAGCCGGATCGGGCGATGCCGCTCGTGTGGGCTCCGCTATTGCCAGCAGTTCGCCCGGCATCGCGCAGCGTACGTTCCTGAACTATGCCCGCACCGAAGAGACGGCAGCCGACCGGGCCGCGATCCGTTATCTGGCCAAAACCGGCCAGTCAGCCCGCGGCATGTTGGAAACCTTCCGTCGATTTGCCGACCAGTCTCTTTTCTCCAGCCAGTATGTCGACCCCTATATCCAGTCGCACCCCCTGCCCCGCCAGCGCATTGCACAGATCGAGCGATTGGCCAAGAAGAGCAAATACTACAACAGGCAAGACAGCGCCGCGCTGCAACTGCGCCATGATCTCGTGCGCGCCAAGCTCGCCGCTTTCACCCAGAATCCCAAGCGTGTCATGCGCAGCTTCAAGGGCAGAGACTTGCCGAGCCTCTATGCACAAGCCGTCGTCACCTATCGTCTGGGCAATCGCAACAAGGCGATCCGACAAGTAGACCAGCTCATCAAGGCACAACCGAACAATCCCTATTTCTGGGAGCTGAAAGGACAGATCTATCTGGAAACGGGCATGGCCGACAACGCCATTGCCCCCTTGAACAAAGCGGTTTCCCTGCGCCCCGATGTCGGCATACTACGCGTCATGCTTGGGCAGGCCATTATCTCCTCCAAGAATAACAGGAATTATAGCGCAGCTGTCAGCCATCTTCAGCGTGGCTTGCAAAATGATCCGGATCTGGCGGTCGGTTATCGTTTTCTGGCGCAAGCCTATGAAAATCTGGGCAATCGCGCCAAGGCCGAAATCGCGACCGCCAACGGCTATTTCGCCTCTGGTGACATTTCAGGAGCCAAGGCCATGGCTGCCCGGGCCAAGAAAAAGCTCAAACGCGGCTCTCCAGAGTGGCTACAAGCTGACGACATCATGTCGTACAAGCAGCCCAAACTTTAGCGGTTTGAGGCAAAGGATGCGGAGCCCTGTTCGACCAAGCACCGCGCCCCGAAAGGGCGTGGCGTATGGTCACAATCAAGTGAACAATTTGAGAATTGTCTCCCATCCTCATCAAACTGCCCTATTCTCGGCGCCATTCTAACAGACCAAAATGCTTGCTTACCAAGACAGAAACGCACAAGGACGCCTACTCATGCGCCACAGTTTTTCAAAGATATCCTCTCTGTTCGCTGCGATAGCCTTCATGGGAATTGCCTCAATGCCAACCAGCGCAGCTGAATTCAACACTGAGCAGAAGCAGGAAATCGAGTCCATCATTTCTGACTATCTTCTCGAAAATCCGGACCTCATCCGTCAGGTCTTTACCATCCTCAGCCAGCAGGAAGCCGAGAAGCAGAAGCAGGCGGAACTTGAACGCGCTAAATTGGCCCAGCAAGCACTGGTGGAAAATCAGGAAGAACTGTTCAACGCCAAAGATCAGATCGTGTTGGGCAACCCCAAGGGTGATGTGACCCTTGTCGAGTTTCTCGATTACAACTGCGGTTATTGCAAACAGGCATTCGGCAGCATGTTGGAGCTAATGGATTCTGACAAAAATCTTCGCGTCGTTCTGAAGGAATGGCCAATCCTTGGCCCGCAATCGCAGGAAGCCGCTTTGGTCGCCGTGGGCGTTACCAAGGTAGCCCCAGAGAAATATTGGGACTTCCACAAGGCCATGATGACCATGCGCGGCACGGCCAACAAGGAATCCGCACTACGCGTTGCCGAAAAGCTCGACATTCCGCGTGACGCGCTGGAAAAACTCTATGAAGACACCGACACGCGCAAGCCGATCATGGATGCCTATAGACTGGCTGAGGCACTCAACCTGAATGGTACCCCGGGCTATGTTCTGGGAGACGAAGTCATCCCTGGCTATATTGCTCTGGAAGCCTTTGAAAGCAAAATTGCCAACTTGCGCAGCTGCGGCTCGACCAGTTGCTGATAGTGAGAAACCACGCTGAATAGAATAGACTTGGAGAGGCGTTCTTATCGATGCCTTTCCCCATGTCCCCAGCCGTTTCCCGCCAAGGAGCAAATCTGCCTTAGAATAGTCTTTTTTGCCAAAAATCATGACGATAACTAGGAATGAAAAGCATTACCGCCCTTTTCATATCTTTTCACTGAGCTAGGGACCGCCTATAAGGAACCACTAGAGGTCGCCCGCCTTCACGAGCCACCTCCAGCCCATGCCCAAAGACTTCATTTGGCAAGGGCAAACGTTACGAATTAATAGTCTCTAGCGCGGAATGCGAAATGACCAACACTCTTTATGTTCTCAACGGCCCTAATCTCAACATGCTTGGTCTGAGAGAGCCCGGTATCTATGGCGCCACCACCTTGAAAGACATCGAGGAGATGTGCAAGGAAAAGGCAGCTTCCATGGGGTGGTCGATCGTCTTTCGGCAGAGCAATCATGAAGGTGAACTGATTGACTGGATTCATGAGGCCCGCGAAAAATCGAGCGGCATCATTTTCAATCCGGCAGCCTTTACCCATACATCCGTCGCTCTTCAGGATGCGATCCGGGCGGTAAGCATGCCTCTTATCGAAGTTCATCTCTCCAACATTCACGCACGCGAATCTTTCCGTCATCATTCCTATGTGTCCCCCGCAGCGCTTGGCGTCATTTGCGGGCTCAACGCAAAGGGATATGTATTGGCGATCGAAGCGCTCGTGGATCATCTAGAAAGCGCATAAGGGAAACCTACCATGTGCTCCAGGCCAAACCTTGTTGCTTGCCTGGTAATCAACCAACGGAATGCGAACATATGACCAAAGAAAAAAGCAAACTTGATCCTGATTTCATCCGCCAACTGGCGGAGTTGGTTAAGTCTCAGGACCTGACTGAAATTGAGATCGAGCAGGAAGACTTGCGTATTCGTGTTGCCCGTGAGATCGTCGTGCAGCAGGCCATTGCAGCGCCTCAGGCTGCCGCTCCATTGGCCGCGCCTGCCGCAGGAGCCCCGGCGCCTGCCGCAGCCGCAAATGCAGAAGCCGACGCCAATCTTGCCAACGCGGTCCGTTCACCGATGGTCGGTACGGCCTATCTCTCTCCGGAGCCGGGCTCTGCCCCGTTTGTCTCCGTCGGCGATCAGGTCAGCCTGGGCGATACCCTCATGATCGTTGAAGCCATGAAAACCATGAACCAGATTCCTGCCACCAAAGCCGGCAAAATCACGGCTATTCTGGTGGAAGACGCCCAGCCCGTCGAATTCGACGAGCCGCTGGTCATCATTGAATAATCAGGAATGTAGGGGAAATCCATGTTTTCAAAGGTTCTCATCGCAAACCGGGGTGAAATCGCCCTTCGCGTTTTGCGAGCCTGTAAAGAACTGGGCATTCAGACGGTGGCCATCCATTCCACCGCTGATGCCGAAGCAATGCATGTCAAGCTGGCAGACGAAAGCGTGTGCATCGGCCCACCGTCTGCCCGTGATAGCTATCTCAATATCCCGCAAATTCTGGCTGCCTGTGAGATCACCGGCGCCGATGCGGTTCATCCCGGTTATGGCTTCCTGTCCGAGAATGCCCGCTTTGCGCAAATTCTCGAAGAGCACAAGATCAGCTTCATCGGTCCAAGTGCGGAACATATCCGCATCATGGGTGACAAGATCGCAGCCAAGCAGACCGCAAAGCGCCTCGGCATTCCCGTGGTTCCCGGTTCTGAAGGTGGCGTCGACAGCGCTGAAGACGCCAAGCGTGTTGCCGCTGAAATGGGCTATCCGGTGCTGATCAAGGCTGCATCTGGCGGTGGCGGCAAGGGCATGCAGGTCGTGCATTCCGAAGACAAGATGGAGCTTGCCTTCACCACAGCCCGCTCTGAAGCAGCAGCCAACTTCGGCGACTCCACGGTCTATGTCGAGAAATATCTCGAAAAGCCACGCCACATCGAAGTGCAGGTCATGGGTGATGGCAAAGGCCACGCCATCCACCTAGGCGAGCGCGATTGCTCCTTGCAGCGTCGCCACCAGAAGGTCTGGGAAGAGGCCCAATCCCCTGCGCTGAATTCGGAGCAGCAGAACCGGATTGGCGATATCTGCGCCAAAGCCATGCAGGGTCTTGGCTATTCCGGCGCCGGTACCATCGAGTTTCTCTATGAGAATGGCGAGTTTTATTTCATCGAAATGAATACCCGCCTGCAGGTGGAGCATCCGGTCACCGAGTCCATCACGCGCATTGACCTCGTCAACGAGCAGCTCAAGGTAGCCTGCGGCGCCGGTCTTGATATCCGTCAGGAAGACATCAAGTTCCAGGGCCATGCCATTGAATGCCGTATCAACGCCGAGAACCCGGACACCTTCGTGCCGTCACCGGGCAAGATCACCTATTACCACCCACCGGGAGGCCTAGGCGTGCGCGTTGATTCCGGCGTCTATCAGGGCTATTCCATTCCGCCCTACTATGACAGCCTGATCGGCAAGCTGATCGTAACCGGCCGCAACCGGGTGGAATGCATGATGCGCCTGCGTCGCGCTCTGGATGAATTCGTCGTTGACGGCATCCAGACCACGCTGCCGCTGTTCCGCGATCTGGTTGACAATGCCGACATCGCCAACGGTGCTTATGATATTCACTGGCTGGAAAAATATCTTGCTTCCAAGTAAAGCATTGCCTTGAATTTTCATTCAGCACAATATTATGAAGGCCGCGCATATAGGGCGCGGTCTTTTGCGTTCACAAGGTGACAATTGCACAAACTATAAAGAGAGCTGTGGTAAAGTCCCAAGCATGACTGACGACTCATCCTTCATGGAAATCACCCCCCAGATTCTTCTCAGGGCTTATGCCTGCGGCATATTTCCTATGGCGGAAAGCGCCGATGACCCTTCCATGTTCTGGATCGAACCGGAGATGCGCGGCATCATCCCACTGGATGCCTTTCACATCCCCAAAAGAATGCGCCGTACCATGCGTACGACCCCCTTTCAGATTCGCGTCGACACGGACTTCGGCGGCGTTATGGATGCCTGTGCAGAAGCAGCTCCAGATCGCCCCACAACCTGGATCAATCCGCAAATCCATATGCTCTATCGTGAGCTGTTTGACATGGGGCACTGCCATTCCGTGGAAGTGTGGGATGGGGAGCGTCTTGTAGGCGGCCTTTATGGCGTCAGCTTGGGGCGGGCATTTTTTGGCGAGAGCATGTTCTCACGCGAGCGGGATACATCCAAGATGGCACTGATCCATTTGGTTGAACGGCTCAACGCAGGTGGCTTCACGCTGTTGGATACGCAGTTCATCACCGATCATCTCAAGCAGTTCGGCACCATCGAGATACCCAAGGAAGAATATCACGCACTGCTGGACCATGCCATGCAGACGCGCGCCGACTTCTATGCTCTCGACAAAGAAGCAAAAGACGAGGCGTAAAATCTTGAAATAAAGAGGCGTTTGGTTTCACCCAGTGGAGCGGCAAACGACAGCCCGATCAATTGGGTGAAGGCACTTCAGTGGACTGCTTGCAACCAACCAGCCAGACATCATAAACCGGATGCTCGACAGCATTCATGCCGGGACTGGAGGCGAACATCCAGCCAGTAAAGATCCGCCGCACTTTGCGCTCAAGTGTAATCTCGTCCACCTCGACAAATGCGGTTTCCTCCTGCCGTTCCGTTTCCGGACGCGTATAACAGACCCGCGGCGTCACCTGCAAGGAACCAAACTGCACCGTCTCATTGATATAGACGTCAAACTGGATCATTCGGGCGGTGATCTTGTCCAGACCGGCGAAAGTGGCAACCGGATTGGAAACCTCTTCTGCCTTGACCTGCAAGCTCATCAAGCAACCCAATAAGAACAGAGAAGCCATCACCATTCTTCTCATGATCCAGCCCCCTTTGCGGCCCTGCATAATATTCATTCAAAACTCCGACAATCGGCGGCCCTGTATCAGCTTAGCCAAACGAAGCGCCAAGACCACCCCGTTCCTAGCCCTCTTTTAGGGCAAAAGGCAAGGCTGATTTGCCGATTCCCCCGGCTTGGCGGCAGAAGTTCATTGGACCGTCACACACTCTTGTGAGGGAGATACGAGGCAGGATTGTGACCGGAAAGAAAGCTTTTGGACAGAAAAAGATGATTCTTTATGCCTCGCCTTACGCAGGCAGCATTGATAAGTCGGCTGCGCCAGCTTACGGAGTCCATGCCTCATAGTCCGGCGCGCTGTCGGATTTTTCCGTCTTGGCAGCCAGAAGCGATCCCTTCGGACGATAAGCCTTCCCGGTGCCGGTCATGTTCGGCTGATGCTCGCGCTCCCAGGACCAGTGCTGAATGGCCTGTTCGCTAGGCGCCACGTCAGTTCGGTAGTGCATCCAGCCATGCCAACCAGCAGGAATAGCACTAGCCTCGGCAGGGTTTGCATAAACCACCCAGCGACGTTCGCCCTTGCGATTGCCCGTATAGCTTTTGTTTTTGGAGACATTCTGCTTGTAATATTTGTTTCCGAAAGTGTCTTGGCCAACGAAAATTCCGAACCTTTTGGTGTGCAACCAGGTTCCAAACGTCGTTTTACCCCACCATGTGAACAGAAGAAGCAGAAAGTTTTTCATGACGACCCGTTATCTATGCAGTTCGAACAGGGACACTATGACTACATATTTTCGCGGATGTCCAGAGACGGCAAAGAAAAATCCGACGAATGGATTGCCCTGGCCGACAGCCTATCGCCGCCGCCCGCCGACACTGGCGAAGCGCGGGGATCGCGATGGTCGCGAAGAGGTAGATGCAGCATCACCTTCTTTGTGGGACCGCCCAGAGCCACGACCGCTCCAGAGGGACGGTTTGGGCTGTGCATCGATAAATTCTTCTTCTTCATCCGCTTTGTGCAGAATGCGGTCAACATCACGCTGGCTCCGTCTGGCCTGCGGCAAAGTCTGCTCATGGAACTGACGCGCCTTGGCAAGAGAGCGCAATCTGTTGCGCTTTTCCTCAAGCACCTCTTCCATACCATCAATCACATAGCGATCTCCATCTAGGAGCATAAGTCGCTTGTCGCTACATAAAGATGCGATCCTTTGTTGGATCGCAGCAGATGACATAGGCTTGGCGAGAACATGATGCGCTCCGGTTTCAAACAGTTTGGCGACACGCTGCTCTGTTGCATGAGCCGTCACCACAATTACCGGAATGTAGCAAAGCGGCTTCATCGTTGCGTTACGAATAAGGCTAAGCAGCTGCATACCAGACATAGGGGACATGTTAAGATCGGTAACAATAACATTGGGCGGTTCATGCATGATGGCATGCAGCGCAACGTCGGCACGATCATAGGTGCGAACCCGGGCGACCTTCATCGAAGAAATCATTGATCGAATCATTGTCAGCACAGACTTGGAGTCGTCGACAATCACAATGTCGAGCGATTCGATACTGAGCCCGTAAGCCGCATGATGTTCCAAAAATCCATCCAACATTCTGTTTTCTCGCACCTTTTCCTGAGGTTGGATGACAGGATGCCACAGAGCAATTAATTCACGTTCAAAAAGCGGCCTTCAATTTGATTTCAATTTTAACAGATTTGTTTCAGCGCCTAAGAAAGTTAATTTCCCCACTGCTCCACCATCCAAGGCGCAGATTTTTCCCATTCCTGACACCGGCCCAAAAAACACTACATATAGATTGACAGAAAAACAGAACCCACAAGGAATAGTCCTTCTTGCGTTCACCATCGCAAGAATCCATAATCCGATCCGTCAAGACAGTGGCGTTTCTGGACTTGTGCTCCAGACTTCCTGTTCCAGCATCATTAAAATGAACCAAGCTCGAAATCGAAACAGCCAGTGGGTAACTCTGTGTTTGTTGAAGCTTTCGGGTGAGGGATTTTTATGCGCTAAAAACAGGGGGTAAAAACCAAGAAGCACAATATATAGGCTCGCCAACACGACATAGACACCATATATAGATTTTGTTAACCTTATGGGAATCTACTGGTGTCATCAAAACGAAGCTATTGTGCCACGATTCGCTTGTGACACAGATTCAGAAATTTCACAGGAGATCGGCTCTTTCCGAGGCCAGGAAACCCGATTGACTGACCCATTCAGCTTGCTGACTTCAAAATGATGTCGGCGATACCTTTGCCAAGGGGATTTATAATGCGTGTAGAGCGGCGCTATACCACTGAAGGAAAATCAGCATACGATTCCATCGAGTTTCGTAAGGCTACGAGTGAAATCCGCAACCCGGACGGGTCAATCGTATTTCGTCTCGAGAATATCGATGTGCCCACAAGCTGGTCTCAGGTGGCCGCAGATATTCTTGCTCAAAAATATTTCCGTAAGGCAGGCGTTCCGACTGCTCTGAAACGTGTTGAAGAAAATTCCGTTCCTTCCTGGCTGTGGCGCTCCGTTCCGGACGAAGAAGCGCTGAGCCAGTTGCCTGAAGAAGAACGCTTCGGCCCGGAAATGTCCTCCCAGCAGGTCTTTGACCGTCTCGCTGGCACGTGGACCTATTGGGGCTGGAAAGGTGGCTATTTTGACACCGACGCCGACGCCCGCGCCTTTTATGACGAACTGCGCTACATGCTCTGCACCCAGCGCGTCGCCCCAAACTCTCCGCAGTGGTTCAACACCGGCCTGCATTGGGCCTATGGCATCGACGGTCCGAGCCAGGGTCACCATTATGTCGACTTTGAAACCGGCCGCCTGACCCGCTCCGCAACCGCTTATGAACATCCGCAGCCGCATGCCTGCTTCATCCAGTCCATCTCTGATGATCTGGTCAACGAAGGCGGCATCATGGATCTGTGGGTGCGTGAAGCTCGTTTGTTCAAATATGGCTCCGGTACCGGCACCAACTTCTCCTCTTTGCGCTCCGAAGGCGAACCCCTTTCCGGTGGCGGCAAGAGCTCTGGCCTGATGTCCTTCCTGAAAATCGGCGACCGCGCCGCAGGCGCCATCAAGTCTGGCGGCACCACGCGCCGCGCAGCCAAGATGGTTGTGGTCGACATCGACCATCCGGATATCGAGGCTTACATCAACTGGAAGGTCAAGGAAGAAGAGAAAGTTGCCGCCATCGTTACCGGCTCCAAGATCGTCTCCAAGCATCTCAAAGCCATCATGAAAGCCTGCGTCAATTGCCAGGGCTCCAACGATGAATGCTTTGACCCGGCAAAGAACCCTGCCCTCAAGCGCGAAATCCGCGCTGCAAAGAAGATGCAGGTTCCGGAAAACTATATCCGTCGCGTTATCCAGTTTGCCAAACAGGGCTACAAGGATATCGAGTTTGATACCTACAACACCGATTGGGATAGCGCAGCTTATCTAACGGTGGCTGGCCAGAACTCGAACAACTCCGTTCGCATCACCGATGACTTCCTCAACGCAGTGAAGGAAGACCGCGACTGGAACCTCATTGGCCGCATAAAGGGCGACGTTCGCAAGACCGTAAAAGCGAAAGAACTCTGGGAACAGATCGGCTACGCCGCATGGGCTTCTGCCGATCCGGGCCTGCAGTTCCACACCACGATCAACGACTGGCACACATGCCTGGCGGATGGCGAGATCATCGCTTCCAACCCCTGCTCGGAATATATGTTCCTTGACAATACAGCATGTAACCTAGCCTCCATCAACCTTCTGCAGTTTCTGCAGCAGGACGGCAACTTCGCTGTCGAGGAATTCGAACATACCGTCCGTCTGTGGACCATGGTTCTGGAAATCTCGGTTCTGATGGCCCAGTTCCCGTCTCCGGAAATCGCAGAGCGGTCTTATCTCTATCGTACCCTTGGTCTGGGCTATGCCAACATCGGCGGTCTGCTGATGACCTCCGGCATCCCTTATGACAGCGACGAAGGCCGCGCCATCTGTGCCGCCATCTCTGCACTCATGACCGGTACGTCTTACGCCACCTCGGCTGAAATGGCCAAGGAACTGGGTGCCTTCGAGCGCTATGAGGCCAACTCGTCCCACATGTTGCGTGTCATCCGCAACCATCGCCGTGCAGCCTATGGCCACACCGATGGCTATGAGGATCTCGACATCAATCCGGTGCCGCTCGACCATGAAAGCTGCAAGGACAAGGCCCTGATCAATCACGCCGTCGAAGCTTGGGACAAGGCCCTCGAACTCGGCCAGCAATATGGCTATCGCAACGCCCAGACCACCGTGGTTGCCCCAACCGGCACCATCGGCCTTGTCATGGACTGCGACACCACCGGCATCGAGCCAGACTTTGCTCTGGTCAAATTCAAGAAACTTGCTGGCGGCGGTTATTTCAAGATCATCAACCGTACCGTTCCTAATGCTCTGAAAAAGCTTGGTTATAACGACCAGCAGATCAAGGATATCGAAACCTATGCGGTTGGCCATGGCACGCTGAAAAGCTGCAATGCCATCAGCCACAATGCCCTGAAAGAGAAAGGCCTGACGGACGAAAAGCTGGAAACCATCGAAGGTGGTCTTGCCAGCGCATTCGACATCAAGTTTGCCTTCAACAAATGGACCCTTGGCGAAGACTTCTGCAAGGAAGTGCTTGGCGCGAGCGACGAACAGCTTGACGATCCGCATTTCGATCTGCTGGCCCACATGGGCTTCAGCAAGGAAGAAATCGACGTTGCCAACATTCATGTCTGCGGTGCCATGACCCTTGAAGGCGCTCCGCACCTGAAGGATGAGCATCTTCCGGTCTTTGATTGCGCCAACCCATGTGGCCGCATCGGCAAGCGTTATCTCTCGGTGGAAAGCCACATCCGCATGATGGCGGCGTCCCAGCCCTTCATCACCGGCGCGATCTCTAAGACGATCAATATGCCAAATGATGCGTCGGTTGAGGATTGCAAGAACGCCTACATGATGTCCTGGCAGCTGGCGCTGAAAGCCAACGCCCTTTACCGCGATGGTTCCAAGCTGTCCCAGCCGCTCAACAGCCAGCTGCTGGACGACGACGAGGACGAAGCAGAAGATGCTGCAGAAGCCATTGCAGCCGCTCCTATGCCGGAACGTGCCGCTCTGGTGTCCGAGAAGGTTGTCGAGCGTGTGGTTGAACGGGTTGTCGAGCACCGCGTGCGCGAACGTCTCAAACTGCCTGATCGCCGTAAGGGTTACACCCAGAAGGCAACTGTTGGCGGCCATAAGGTCTACCTGCGTACAGGCGAATATGACGATGGTCAGATCGGCGAAATCTTCATCGATATGCACAAGGAAGGCGCCGCTTTCCGCAGTTTGATGAACAACTTCGCAATCGCCATTTCTCTCGGCCTGCAATATGGTGTGCCGCTTGATGAATATGTCGACGCCTTCACCTTCACCCGGTTTGAACCGGCTGGCATGGTGCAGGGCAACGAAGCCATCAAGAACGCCACGTCCATTCTTGACTATGTCTTCCGCGAGCTGGCCGTATCCTATCTGGATCGCCACGACCTGGCTCACGTCAATCCGGATGACATCGCCACGACCTCGACAGGCAAAGGCAGCGCCGAAGGCAAGGTTCCGGTTCCGATTTCCAAAGGTCTGCTACGCGGTAAAGCCGAGCGCTTCAAACTCGTAGATGGCAAAGAATATGCACGTCTGCAGGAAGAGCACGCCCATCACCACAGTCATGACCATGATCACGATCATGATCACAGTCATGCAGCAACCAAGACAGCCATGCCATCTAACACGGCAACCATGCTGAAGTCGGAAAGTCAGGTTCAACCTGCTGCTGCACCGGCTGTTGGCAAAACCGAAAGCAAGGCAGACCAGATCGCGTTGGCTCGCATGAAGGGCTACGAAGGTGAAAACTGCTCTGAATGTGGCAATTTCACCATGGTGCGCAACGGCACCTGTCTGAAATGCGACACCTGTGGTGCAACGAGCGGCTGCTCCTGATCATCAGTCAGCCATTGAGTGCCAAGCACTCAATACTAAGAACAATAGAAAGCCCCGTTCACATCGAGCGGGGCTTTTTCATTTTGTAAAAAGAGAGCTAAGTCCTTTCAGCGTTGCGTCAGAGCAAGCTTCGCACCGAGCGCCACAAAGGTCGCGGCAAAGCCACGCTTCAACCACGCCATCACAACCGGACGAGACAGCAGCTTATCCCTTACAGAGGCGGCCGCAACACCAACAAGAGCGAAAACAAAAAGCGTCATCACCATGAAGATGCTCCCCAATTCCACCATATCGAGCATCGGACTTGCTGTGTTCACATCGATGAATTGCGGCAGAAAAGCGAGAAAGAAGATCGACAGTTTCGGGTTAAGCAGATTGAGCA
Source organism: uncultured Cohaesibacter sp. (assembly GCF_963678225.1). Taxonomy (NCBI): domain Bacteria; kingdom Pseudomonadati; phylum Pseudomonadota; class Alphaproteobacteria; order Hyphomicrobiales; family Cohaesibacteraceae; genus Cohaesibacter; species uncultured Cohaesibacter sp. Next base: position 439,133 of record NZ_OY782763.1, read on the forward strand.
GAATCCCGTCCCGCACAATGCCCAGAGCTGAAGGCCCATGCATGGGCGCATCATCCAGACGATCAGCATCAAACTGCTCCTTGTCCTTCAACATCTTGTAGGCCATGAACAGAAGATAGGCGACGCCTGCAAATTTGACCATTTGAAAGGCCATTGCACTGGCATGCAGCAGAGCAGCAAGCCCGAGCACCGCTGCAGTGATATGAGAGATAATCGAGAGTGTACCCCCCAGAGCGGCCAGCAAGCCCATGCGCAAGCCTCTGCGCAAGGTCACAACGAGCGTATAGATCATGCCCGTCCCCGGCGTGATCACGATGAAAAGCGAAGTGAGAAGAAATTCAATGGTCATGGCAATCGGCAATCCATTTGGTGAAGCGACCCGATAGCATACCACCAAAACTGGAATTGCCAATGCTGCCGCTATTACAGCCTCAAAAGCGTATCACCTGCCGATATCCTTGAATTTGCAGTTATCGATCGTCTGAAAGTGCGTGATGAGATAGCTTTCCTTGCCATAAAACTCAAACCGGCAGCCAAATCGCGCGCCACCAAAGGGCTGGATATTGGCCTTCACCTCGGTATTCTCGCTAACATTCAGACAAATCACGTCACCAACGGGCAAATTGCGCTCAATCTGCCCACTCTTGCTCTTCAACAGTATATAGAGTGTTTGATCGGCTCCATTTTCAAGACAAGCAGCCCATGCTGGCACGCTCAAAGGAAACGCCAAAACGGTATAAGCAAAAATCGCCCCGACACCGGCGAACAAAAAGTTTCTTCTCATAAGAACATCCCTTTCGGCACGGCAATTTTATTTGAAATGATGCAGAATTCTGATTTAATACATCTTTCTCCAAAAATACTATAAATCACTTTTGTAAAAATTTCGAAAAAGACTGTCATTTAAAATATTAATACTATTCTCAAAGAGGTTAGTAGATCAGTCCAATCTTTTGTCGTTCTTGATTTCGCAAGGATGCACACATAATTGCAACACCAAAGCCATCATTGCTGCCGATAAAACATTTCCGCTTGACCTTTTTGTCAAAACACCTGAAAAGGCCAGAGGAAAAGGAGAATGAATAAATGAAGACAGCCTTTTCCACGATCGCTCCGGATCGCTTCAGCCATGAAACATTTCGTGATGCAGAAGCCGCCATTCAGCGACTACTGGATATTTATCAAGTTCATACTGAATTCCTCAGAGACGCCTTCACCCGCGTCGCACAAAATGATGTGCCATCGACCGGGCGTTATCGTGCGACCTATCCTGAAATCCGCATGACAACGGACACCCATGCCCAGATAGACTCCCGCTTGTCATTTGGTCATGTTCCTGGTCCGGGCACTTATTCCACCACCATCTCTCGTCCGGATCTGTTCAGCCATTATCTCAAGCAACAGATCGAACTGCTATTGTCCAATCATAACGTCGCCATTGAAGTGGGGCCTTCCATGACCCCGATCCCCATTCACTTTGCCTGGCCAAATGGCATGAATGTGGAAGGCGCCCTGCCCGAAACATGGTCTCGTCCCTTGCGCGACGTCTTCGATGTGCCTGATTTGGCCATCACCGATGATGCCATAGTCAACGGCACACAACATTATGGCCCCGATGAAGTCGTCCCGCTGGCGCCCTTTACCGGCCCGCGCATCGACTATTCTCTGCATCGACTGGCCCATTACACTGCCACAAAACCGGAGCATTTCCAGAATTTCATCCTGTTCACCAACTACCAGTTCTATATCGACGAGTTTGTAAACTGGGCCAGGGAACAGATGGCAAATGGCTCCGAGGACTATGTGGAATTTGTCGAAGTCGGCAATCAGGTAACCCCTTCGGGTGCAACCGAGCCTGTTGAGGGCGAAGCACCGCCGCGCCTGCCCCAAATGCCCGCCTATCACCTGAAGCGCAAAGATCAGAATGGTATAACCCTGGTCAATATCGGCGTTGGTCCTTCGAACGCAAAAACCATTACGGACCATATCGCCGTCCTACGCCCTCACGCATGGCTCATGCTTGGCCACTGCGCTGGCCTGCGCAACACCCAGCGCCTAGGTGACTATGTTCTGGCTCACGGCTATGTTCGTGAAGATCATGTTCTGGATGCAGACCTACCCACATGGGTGCCCATTCCGGCACTCGCGGAAATTCAGGTGGCATTGGAAGATGCAGTGGCAGACATTACGGGCCTCAAGAATTACGAGCTCAAGCGCATCATGCGAACCGGCACCGTTGCCTCCATAGACAACCGCAACTGGGAATTGCGCGACCATAAGGAACCGGTCGAGCGGCTGTCTCAATCCCGCGCCATTGGCCTTGATATGGAATCAGCAGCCATCGCGGCAAACGGCTTCCGCTTCCGCGTGCCTTACGGCACCCTGCTCTGTGTGTCAGACAAACCCTTGCATGGGGAATTGAAATTGCCCGGCATGGCCAGCGACTTCTACACCCAGCAGGTTCGCCAGCATCTCAAGATCGGCATCAAGGCGATGGAAACGTTAAGAGGCATGCCAATCGAACGGCTTCATTCTCGTAAATTGCGCAGCTTTGCCGAAACAGCCTTCCAATAGGCAGCACGCCACGCAGAGTATATCTGAGAAAGAATACAAGAAGAAGTGCCGCATTATGCGGCCTCTTCTGCCCCTGCTTCCGTTGCCTCTTCCGCATCAAGAAGCTCGTCGCTGGCGGTCTGGCGCTTACGAGCAACCTTCATCAACTCGCAGAAGGAAGAGGCTGGCAATGGTGGAGCGAAGAGATATCCTTGCGCAGCGGAAACGCCCATTTTACGCAGTTGGATAACCTGCTCCTCGGTTTCCACCCCTTCAGCGATGACACCGATATTGAGGTTCTCGGCCAGCGAGATCAGCCCCTGAACCAGTTCGGGTCCAGCAAAGCCCCCATCCAGCGCATCAACCAACAACTTGTCCAGCTTTAGAATATCCACACTGATAGATGACAGGTTATAAAGACCGCTATGGCCCGAGCCCACGTCATCCAGAGCGATTTCAGCGCCCAGAGCCCGAATCTGACTAATGACATCTTTGGCCAGATCCATCTCCTGAAGCGGCACCCGATCAGAAATCTCGAAGATCAGATTCTTGAAGCCCAGCTTGCTGTCTTTAAACACATCTTCGATATCCGTCACGATGGAATCGTCGATCATCTGATGGGAAAACAGATTGAGCGCAACCTTGAAGACCTGCCCCTCGCGCACCACAGGGTCCAGTAGCCGACAGCTATCCTGCATGATCCGGCACGTCACCTCGCGAGTGAGCCTGTAATTCTGAGCGAGCGGAATGAATTCATGAGGCGGCACAACGCTGCCGTCGGGCTTAAGCCAACGGGCAAGCACTTCGCATCCGGTTATGGCGCCGCTATCGAGATCAATAATCGGCTGCATGTAAGGCACGATTTCGCCATTATCGAGCGCATCAAGAATGATGTCTCCATCGGAGGGCTTATAGCGGCCAAAATACCATCCGATACCAACCATGATCAGACCGAAGAAAATCCCCAATAGATTGATGAACTCGCGTTCATCAGCCGTCACAGCATCAAGCGCGGCTTCGGTAATAGACATTTGCACTTCAAAGGGCAGCACATCGGAATGCACTGACACCCGATCAATGATCTCGCCGCCAGCAGTTTCCGGTTCAAGAATGAACCAGTGCGTACCGCTGCCCATAGAGAGCATGGCATAACGGAACCGCCGCAAATCATTGCGTACCGGGTCGATACGTACCAGCTCACCGGGAACACGCGCTACCAGACGGCGGCCATTGGCAACATGGCGAACAACCAGCAAGGATGGCATGTCGAATTGACCGGCACCGGCCGATAGTGACAGGGTCACAGCCTTGTCACCGAGCTGATAGGCAGGCAACAAACCGGTTTGACGTGCAGACTGCCCCAGATCCGTACAGACCAGATTGCCATTTCGATCCACCAGACCGATGGTATCGATCCAGGCCGTGGATCGCGCCGCATCACTATAGCGATAGCGATGGTCCGTCGTACAGGACAGGCCCGGTGATTGCGCAAGCGTATTGAGAACATTGATCGCAGTTTGAGCGGCGTCGCTCGCTCGCTCCAGCATGACGTCAGCCGAGATCTGCAGGTCTTCCTTGATCTCCTTTTCAACCTGCCAACGCATGGCAAATTGCATGCCGATGGTCAACAAGCCAGCGCTTACCGTCGCCAGTAACGAGTATCCCGCAATTTTCTTGGCATTTCTGATCATAGAGCCTCGCCCAAACAATTGCGCTAATTTGAGCATAAATCAGTGAAAATTCAGTTGATTTTTGGAAACATACCAAGAAACATCGACGCGCAGCGGAAACGCGCGATTTCGCGCCTTCTGGTCAGCTCTTGTAGTACCTAGTACCCAGGAGATGTCGGAAGCACAAATACACACTCCGATCCGGCTCAGCGCATCAGGAGACGGTTTTCGCATTGCCCTTGACGGCAGCAGAAATTTGCTTCTTCTTCTGATTTTTTCCGCCCAACGCACCGACCAGTTGCAGATAGGCCGAAGCGGGCAGAGCCGGAGAGAAGAGAAAGCCTTGTGCTTCGTCGATGCCCGAGCGCCGCAGATAGTCGAGCTGCTCATCGGTCTCTACGCCTTCAGCAACGACGACCATATCCATACCCTTGGCCATCTGGCTTAGAGAGTCGATGATCGGAACCGTTTCAGTCTCTGCCGTGATGGTGTCCACAAACAGTTTGTCGATTTTGATGATATCCATGCCCAGCTTTTGCAGATAGGCAAAACCACCATGGCCTGTGCCGGCATCGTCAAGCGCCACCCGAATGCCAAGTTCCTGCAACCTTGCAATGATGGCCCGCGCCCGGTCCAGATTCTCCAACGGCAACCGCTCGGTCACTTCCAGAACAAGCTGCTCAAACCGCACACCGGAATTTCCAAAGACCTGCTCCACTTCGCGCACGATGGCCAGATCCTCAAAATGCTTGTTGAACAGATTGATCGCAACCTTCAGGTTCGGATGCTTGGCGTAGCTCTCGGAGAGATCTTCAGCCACCTGCTCCATCAGCAGTGCCGTCATCGGCAGGGCCAGGCCCGAGGCTTCAGCCACATCGATAAAATGGCCGGGAGAAAGGATCGTCCCATCCGGCTTGCGCCATCTGACAAGAACCTCACAGCCAGCCAGCCTGCCGCTCTGAATATCAAGAATGGGCTGATAGTAGGGCACAAATTCCTTACGCTTGATCGCCTGCTCCAGACTGACATATGGATCCGGCTTGCGCAGCCCCATGCGGACAAAGAAGAACATGATCAAAGCACCGGTCAGAATACCAAGACCATCAACAACCCGCATCACGCCGCCAAAGGAGTCCCACACCGCCGAAAAAGGCAGAGCAACAGAAACCGTTAGCGGATAGCGCGAAGAATTGACCTCGTGGGTGATCAGATCCTTGACCCAATTCGGATCCGGCTCGAATGAATAGAAGGGCGCCCTTTGGCGCAGTCGACTGACCGGCGTGCTTTCGGTGATAATCTCGTTATTTTTCAGCTTCATCGAAATGCGGTAGAAATCGACATAATCCGTCTGCATGCCCTGCGGAACGAAATTCTCCACAAGAATGAAGCCGCCAATCGAGACAAACTCAGTGATATGCCACTGAACGAGCAAGCCTTCCTTGCCTGTCAAGCTATCGCGCACCGCCCGATAGCTCAAATGATCGACTGCGCCGGTCACCTGCGATGACGTAGGCTGGAAGCTGGTGCTCTCCTTGATAGAAGAGCAATACATATATTCGCCATTGTAGATGAGGCCGACATCATGAAGCACCGAGTGGCGCAGCATCATTCCGCGGAAACGCTCCTGAAGCGCGTTGTCGCAAACGGGAACGCGGAAATGGGGCAAAGCCGAGAAAACATCAATGGCTTCTTGCACAAAAGTCTCTGCTCGCACCAGTGTACGCTGCGCTGTCTGATCCAAGAAACGCTCTCCCCGGCCCATCAGGTAGTCGCGCATGGCTATATGGGCGGCAAACACCGGGAAAACTCCCAGGACCACGCCAAGAAATAGCAAAATTATGGACCGAAACCGATTCTTCAAGGCGCACTTCCCTTCTCTGGCAAAGAGAATAATCCGCTGCGGCTAACAGAGGATTAACCATAATCAAAGCGCGATACAGTTGCGTAAATTGCCGTTATGAAATTTGGGCGACATTAGTCCAACACATTCTCAAAATAGAAGCGTTGAAACTCAAGGGGTGTTAGAATCGATCCTAGACATTTCGTAACCGACTCCCTTATCCATCGACAGGAGCAATCCGGCATGCGGCAAACCATGCCAAGACCATAAAAAACCAGCGCAAACATTTGTTTCCGAGCATTTGTTATCAATCATTTTCGCTGACCTTCTTCTTGTAAATGAGGCTCATTTTCTATGAAACGTACAAGTCTTACCCTCGGCTTCCTTCTTGTCTCCACCGCTCTGGTGCATGCCCAAAGCGATGCGGAAACAGCTTGGGACGCGATTTTCAAAGACATGAATCAGTCCGGATTACTGACAGCAACAATCGGTTCCGTTCATTATAACGAGGCAACTGATAGCCTGACCGTTCAAAATCTTGTCTTCAAGACCGACTTTTCCCTGCCAGTTCCTACAAAGCGCACCTTCAGCAAGGAAAACGACGACACGGCGGCTGATGGCGTATCAAAAGAGGGCAAGAGCAAAAGCGAGCTAAAAATCGCCCTCAAGATTGCTTTGCCGACCGCTGTCTACACCGGGCTTCGTCTTGAAGAGGCTGGTTACGCCTATGACAGCATGACAATTGATACAATGACCGGCTCATTCGATATTGATGCTCCGGGAACAGCTGACGACACCCACCTGAAACTGGAAACCACGGGAAAAAGCACCATAACAGCGGCCTATTCCCCCTTCCTTGGCGAGTTCAAGATTGCTCCATCGCGGCCGATCGGCAGCGTGATGGACTATATCCGCCCGCTACTCATGCAGACGCGATATGAAAACACTTCCGTCGAAGGGATGATCGCCAAGCAATATGTGGATGCCTATCAGGACGCGGTGCAGACCACAGAAACGGGGCCAATGCAGGTATCGGATGTCAAAAATGGCAGGATCGGCAGCTATGAAGTTGCCTATCAGAAAACTGACATGGTCTTCGATGGTAAGAACAGTTTCCCCCCAGAATCAGATCTGGCTCAGGGCAAGCCAGCCCAAATCACCTACACCATCAACAAGACCCGTTACGAAGGCTATGACATCGGCGCTCTGTTGAGCGCCATCGACCCCAATGCAGCCCCTATCGAAGGTACCAAGTCCGTTCTGGAAAAGAGCGAAATGGCGGGTGTCGATGTTTCTGTTCCGAATCTCGCCGAGATAAAAATCGGCCCGGCCAGCCAGACAGGCATCACAGTCAAACAGCCGGCAACCTATCTGGTGCCACTCCTCGACAAAATGATTGCCGAAGATCTCAATCCGGATGATTTGTCTGAAGAGGACCAGCAGGCATTAATTGAAGCCGGCTTCGATCTGGCCAGAAGTTTCGCCATGGGCCTTACGGAAATTGGCAAGACCGAGGCAAGCATCACGCTTCCCAGTGGCCCTTACCTTGGCCAGAAAGCCACGCTTGGCTTCGACTCGATCCGGCAGGCAGGTTTCAGCAGCTATGGTATTGAGGAATCGTCCATTTCCGGTGTGTCTTACGCCGGCCCACCCGCAATGAATTTCAAACTTGGCCGTCTCGCCATTGAGGATCTCGAATTTGCCGATTACCAACTGATCAAGCAGGCGATATTCAATTCCATGAAGAGCACCCCACCGCAGGGTAGCGAAGCCGTCAAGCTTGGCCCGAATGCACTCACCCTTGCCCTTAAAGACCTCGCCTATGAAGACAGCAAGGGCAGCGCGCTCTCTGCCAACGAAATAAATCTGCATTATGACCGGATGGGATTAGCTATTCCGGCGGAAATCATCACAAAAATCGACAATCTCACGATTGCCAAGTCCATGCTGCAGCATCCCCTTGCCGGTGTCCTTCTTGATCAACTCGGACTTGATAGCGTGACGATCAATGAAGAGCTGGCCATGACGTGGGACGATGAGAACCAGACCTTCGAAATCAATCCAATCAAGTTGGAATTGCCGAATATCGTCTCCCTTTCCGGCTCTCTTGGCGCTGGCGGCATCATGCGCGAATATCTCGAGAACCCGGAAACGGCGCAGGCAGCCATGGCAACCGCCTCAGTGCTTCCGTCATCTCTGACGCTTAAGGATCTGGGCGGACTGGATGATTTGATCAAGCTGGCAGGCGTTACCATGGGCATGGGGCCGGACCAGACACGCGAAATGGCATCGATGCAGCTTCGTGCTGTGTTGAGCAGTTTCACTGAAGCAGCTTTCTATGTGTCCATAGTGAAAGAAGTCGACATGTTCCTGAAAGATCCGCAAAGCCTGATGGTTAGCCTCAACCCATCCAATCCGGTGCCTGTCGCGCAGCTTCTGGGTGTCGCTGCCACCGCGCCGCAGCAGATCCCATATCTGCTGGCAATCGGTGTGATCGCCAACGACAATTAACAGCATCTTCGTTAATCAGTGCAGAAGACAGAAATAGAAAAGGCGGCTTTAAAAGCCGCCTTTTCTTTGTAAATCAAAAGATTCCAGAGGTTTCTTATTCTGGAAGATTAAGTCGCAGATGCAACTCGCGAAGCTGCTGATTGGTCGGGTCGCTCGGAGCGCCCATCATCAGATCTTCAGCCTGCTGGTTCATCGGGAACAGAGAGATCTCGCGCAGGTTCGGTGTACCACACAGCAGCATGATGATGCGGTCCATACCGGCAGCCATGCCACCATGCGGAGGGGCGCCATACTGGAAGGCACGATACATGCCGCCGAAGCGTTCCTGCAGAACCTCTTCGCTGTAACCAGCGATCTCGAAGGCCTTCTTCATGACCTCAGTCTGGTGGTTACGGATGGCGCCAGAGCCAATTTCGTAACCGTTGCAGACGATGTCATACTGATAGGCGTCGAGTTCGAGCGGATCAGTGTTTTCCAGACCTTCCAACGCGCCCTTCGGCATGGAGAACGGGTTGTGGCAGAAATCCACTTTCTCTTCGTCTTCGTTCCACTCATACATCGGGAAGTCAACGATCCAGCACAGATCGTAGCGGTCGCGATCGATGAGATCCAGCTCTTCGCCCACGCGGTTACGGGCGCGACCGGCAAAGTCGTAGAATTTCTTCGGATCACCGGCAACAAAGAAGCAGGCATCCCCGGCATCCAGACCGAGCTGGATGCGGATGGCTTCAGTGCGTTCCGGACCAATATTCTTGGCAAGAGGCCCTGCCCCTTCCAGAGATCCGTCTTCGCCCTTGCGCCAGAAGATGTAACCAAGGCCAGCCTGGCCTTCGCCCTGTGCCCAGCTGTTCATGCGGTCACAGAAAGTACGAGCGCCACCGGTTTTGGCCGGAATGCCCCAAACTTCGTTGGCGCTGTCTTCGAGCATGCGCGCAAAAATCTTGAAGCCGGAGCCACGGAAATGCTCGGAGACTTCTTCCATAACGATCGGAATACGCAGGTCAGGCTTATCAGAGCCATATTTGCGCAGCGCTTCCTTGTAAGGAATACGCGGGAAATCCTGCGTTACAGGCTTGCCTTCAGCAAATTCTTCGAACAGGCCGCGAATGACCGGTTCCATCGTGGTGATCACGTCTTCCTGTTCAACGAAGCTCATTTCCATATCGAGCTGATAGAATTCACCCGGCAGTCGGTCTGCACGCGGATCTTCATCGCGGAAGCAAGGAGCGATCTGGAAATATTTGTCAAAGCCGGACATCATCAGCAACTGCTTGAACTGCTGCGGAGCCTGCGGCAATGCGTAGAATTTGCCCGGATGGATACGCGAAGGAACAAGGAAGTCACGCGCACCTTCTGGCGAAGAAGCCGTCAGGATCGGGGTCTGGAATTCGTTGAAGCCGATTTCGTTCATGCGGCGACGCGCAGAAGCGATAATAGCAGAGCGCTTGAGGATGTTGGCGTGCAAGGTTTCACGACGCAAATCCAGGAAGCGAAATTTGAGGCGGGTATCTTCGGGATAGTCCGGCTCACCAAAGACCGGCATCGGCAGCTCTTTGGAAGCGCCAAGAACATCCAGCTTGGAGATGAAGATTTCGATCTGGCCGGTCGGCAGCTGGTCATTGATCGTGTCTTCAGAGCGGGCCTTGACCTCGCCTTCGATGCGGATACACCATTCGCCGCGCACTTTCTCAGCGTCGGTGAAGGCTGGAGAATCCGGATCGGCCACGACCTGGGTGAGACCATACTGGTCGCGCAAATCGATAAAAAGAAGACCGCCATGGTCACGGACACGGTGTACCCAACCGGACAAGCGAACGGTTTCGCCCACATGGCTCTCTCTGAGATCGCCACAGGTATGGCTGCGATAAGGATGCATGAATAAACCCTGATGCTTGAGATGGCGCCCGCGATTTGCATCAAATGGCAAGGCTCACATCTCGAATTGAAACTTCAACCGATAAATCGTCCCGCCTTTCATAAAGCGCAATTCTCTCGGTTTCAACGCAAAAAGGGCGCAGAACCTACGCCCTATGTTAAAAATCTGGCCGGACCCTGCATCTCCGCGCGCAAGGTGTCAAGCCAAACAGCCCAAAACCGATGGCTTTTTCGAAAAAAGCTTGGGGGTTTGCTCCACTCCGACCAAAGTCCGGCTAAAAGCTCCCTATTGAGCAGCGAAAAAGCCTTCGGGAAACTCCATCCGCCCATAGGGCATCCGGTTATCAAAAGACATAATCAGGAATTCATCGGCCATATCCTTCACGCTGGCCATGTCCGGTGCATTCATGAAGCCGAGCGGTTTGAAATAGTCCGGATCTCCGACAAGCGCGACGCCCTTGCCATGCATCTGCCGGAGCATCTCCAGCCCCTCCGCGATCATCGCCTTGCGGATGCCCTGGCTAAGGCACTCAGGCAGCACCGAAACCGGCCCCAGCGCATACCAACCTTTATCACCCCCGGACACACGCACCGGACAAAAAGCGACATGGCCAACGATGGTCCCGTCAATCTCGGCAACAAGCGACAGGGTTACGAGTCCAGACTTGCGCAATTCATTCAATGTGAAATAGCCATTCTGTTTTCCAAGCTGATGCTGTCTGGCAGCAGCCAGCGTTACATTCATGATCGCGTCGAAATCCGCGGCCGTTTCTTTTCTTATTTCCATGATGCAATCCGACAAAGAGGCAATTTCGGGAAATGACGATGACCAATCGTCCCCAAAAGTAAATCATGGAAAAGATCCAAACAAAAGCTCTCCCAATAGCTATGCAACAAAAGAGTGACGGTCTATGCCGTTAAGAAAATTGGCAATTTTTCCCAATAGCGGTGGCTTTTTGCAGCAACACACTGCAATAATCCCCATTGCCAGCCGAGTCCTTGCAAAGAATTGGCGACAAAAGACGAAATGTTCGATATAAGCGAGCCCAATGAAGACGATCACGACTACTGCCGAGCTGGCAGACGCTTGCAAAAAATGCGCAGAGCATCCCTACGTAACCGTAGATACGGAATTTCTGCGTGAAACGACCTATTGGCCGAAACTTTGCCTCATCCAGATGGCCTCCCCTGATGATGCGTTTCTGATAGATCCGCTCGCAGAAGGGCTTGATCTTGCGCCATTCTTTGAATTGATGGCCGATGAAAACGTAACGAAAGTTTTCCATGCAGGCCGACAGGACATAGAAATCATCTATCATATGGGCAATCTTATTCCATCGCCCATGTTTGACAGTCAGGTCGCAGCCATGGTGTGCGGCTTTGGTGATTCCATTTCCTACGACCAGCTTGTCCAGCGCCTCACCGGCAATCGTCTGGATAAATCCCATCGTTATACCGATTGGTCGCGCCGTCCGCTCACCGAAAAGCAGCTAACATATGCTCTGGCAGACGTAACACATCTGCGCGACGTCTATCACGCCCTACATGCCAACCTGGAAGAACAGAACCGCAGCGAATGGGTGCAGGAAGAGATGAAGATTCTCACCTCTCCGGACACTTATTACACCGCGCCTGTCAACGCATGGAAGCGCATGAAGCTGCGCATCCGCAAGCCGCGCGAATTTGCCGCCCTGAAAATGCTGGCCGCATGGCGGGAATCCGAAGCACAATCGCGCGATGTGCCCCGCAACCGCATCCTGAAGGATGAAGCCATTTTCGAATTGGCCATCCATCAGCCTAAAACACCGGAAGCTCTCACCGCGCTGCGCTCCATCTCCAAGGGCTATGAGCGGTCCAAGGCCGGTCAGGACCTTTTGCAACTGATGCATGAAGTGGCTGACATTCCGGCAACCGAGTTGCCAGATGTACCCAAGGGCAAGAACCAGCCGGAAGGCTCAGGCGCAGCTGTTGACCTGATGAAGGTGTTGCTCAAGCTGGTGTCCGAGCGTCATGGCGTTGCCGCCAAGGTCATTGCCACTGTCGATGATCTTGAAAAGATCGCCTGTGATGACGATGCCGATGTTGCTGCGCTCAAAGGCTGGCGCAAGGAACTGTTCGGGCAATATGCCCTGCGTATCAAACGCGGCGAAATGGCCCTGCGCCTTGAAGGCAAGCGTGTTGGTACGATTGAATGCGATCCACCCGAATTGCCAGCCCAGAGCAAAAATGGCAAGCGCTCCGGCAAGAGCCGCAAGGCAAAGCAGCCAGAGACATCATCATAATGTGAGCGCATATCTGCGCTCACTGGCTCCCGCATGCTAGACAAAGTCCGCCAATCCTTTTAAGACAGAGCTCTTGATAAGTCCCACTTTCTTAAAGACGGGATCAGGATCTTGGGCAAACTCTCTGTTTTGTCCCGGATGCTTTCGAGACGCAACGTTTGCGTTCCATCATACAAACCTCATTCTGTCCTTGATGCGGTGGCAAACGCCGTCCTTTCAGAGGCTATCACTTGTCTCGAAATCTGGGAAATGCCTCATTATTGCAAGTCTTGGTCGACTGTGCCAAGCGTTGCTGGAATTTTTGTATGACTTTGAATTTCCGAGCGGTCTTCCGCTCTTTGAGTACTTACAACTACCGCCTCTGGTTCGCGGGTGCCCTGATTTCCAACATCGGCACATGGATGCAACGCACCGCGCAGGACTGGCTGGTCCTGACCGAATTGACCGACCATAGCGCCTCGGCCGTGGGCATGACCATGGCCTTCCAGTTTGGCCCCCAGCTGCTACTCTTCCCGATTACCGGACTGGTAGCCGATATGTTTGATCGGCGCAAACTGATGATAGCGACCCAGACCATCATGGGCACATTGTCCCTGATCCTAGGCGTCCTTGTCATCACCGGTCTTGTAGAGCTATGGCATGTCTATCTGCTGGCATTCTTGTTCGGATGCGCAGCCGCCTTTGATGCCCCCACCCGCCAGACCTTCGTCAGCGAGCTTGTGGCCAAAAAGGATATCTCCAACGCGGTCGCCCTCAATTCGACCTCCTTCAACAGTGCCCGCATGATCGGCCCTGCCGTAGCAGGGCTTCTGATTGCCGCCTTTGATACGGGCCCGGCCTTTATCATCAATGGTTTGTCTTTCGGCGCCGTGCTTCTTTCGCTCCTGCTGCTGCGCAAATCCGAGCTGCAGCCGAGCGTCTATGCCCGCCGGTCAACCAAGGGCATTATGGATGGTTTCCGCTATGCCTTCGGGCGTAGAGACTTGAGCGTCATGCTGATCATGCTGTTTCTCATAGGCACCTTCGGCATGAATTTCCCGATCTATATTTCCACCATGGGTGTGAAGCTGTTTCATGCCGATGCGCAAGGCTATGGCCTGCTGACCACCTTCTCCGCCATCGGCACGCTGATGGGTGCCTTGATGGCGGCGGGACGAGAAAGCCCGCGTTTTGAAACCTTGTTTATCGGCACAGCCATGTTCGGCTTTGGCTGCCTGATCGCTGCCATGACGCCGGGCTACTGGTGGTTTGCCATAACGCTTATTCTGGTTGGTCTGTCGGCCATGACCTTCCTGAACACATCAAACGCGCTGATGCTGCTTTCTACTGATCCGGAAATGAGAGGGCGTGTGATGGCCCTGCGCTTTGCCATCACAATGGGAGGCACCCCGATTGGCGCTCCCATTGTGGGATGGGTTGCAGATAATCTGGGGCCTAGATGGGCACTCGGGGTTGGTGCCTTTGCAGGCTTTGCTGCGGCCATGGTCGCTCTTTACCACTTTTCACAAAGCAAGATGCGTAATCAGCCAGTCATGCTCACGCCTGATGACCAGCTCTGAGGCAACCAAAGAGCGCTCCGCCAATCTATATCGAGATTAGCCAGCCTTGATCAAGCTTCGCCGGCAACCTCTCCGATGGAATCGATGACAAAATCGTCGTCTTCTTCCGGTTCAACGCGCTCGGCCCCTATCAGTTGCTGATAGGGCAAATCTCGAAAGCGCGCGACCAGTTGTTCCCAAAGCGCAGAGACAACAGCCACAGGCAACTGATCCTCTTTCAGAACAGCCTTAACCTCCAACAACCGGTTGCGCTCAACCTTCGAGAAGGTCAAGGCCAACTCGGCAGGCTGCTCGGCCTCGATGCGGGTCACTTCCACCCATGTCGCGGAATTTTCCTCAACGGAAAGAACACTCTTTGCCATGACGAAATCCGCTCCGGGCGGGAAGATGCTATCGGAGATATCGACCAGCCGAACCTCTTGCCAGCTAGGCCAAACTTCTTTTGCAAAGCGGTCTCCCTGCTCGGCGAAATCATCAAAGCACCAGTCGATATTGTTCGCCCCCTCACCAACCAGATCGTCCTCGAAGGTAACGCGGACCTCGGCCAGATAGGCATAATCGACGATCGAGATCTTGCCCTCTTCTATGGCTTCGGGATCACTGGCAGCAAACAACACATATTCCCCATAAGGCGCTCTGTCTCGATAGCAGGCCTCCACGGAGACCGGCTGAATAGCGCCCCCTTCTTCCATTACGCCATGGACGACAATCCAGTGAGCATCTTGATCCACTTGTTCCTTCATTGAGCGACAGACTCCATTCCCCGATCAGCTCCGAGTTCAAACAATTTGCGCATCATAGCCTAGCAATCTGACGAAGCTGGTAAAGCGCCGTTCCAGCTTGTTATGGCGTAGCATCTTGAGGTCGTCAGGCAGCGTCAAAACCGCAGTGTCATCCGCCAGACGGATATCCAGACGATCAAGCACGCCCGGCAAATCGCCAACGGCAGCATGGGCCAGCCGCTGGGCAGCCCCGGTGATCTGCGCCATGGTGCGCAGATGCAAATTGCTCATTTCCCGCATGCGCCCGGAAAGCTTGGACCCAGACAGGCCTTCATGGCGGAAATAGTTGGACATCGCCAGATAGGCCCGACCGGGATGGTCGATACCAATGAAGGTTCCATGGGCGATGACATTGAGGCTTTGCGTGCCCCGATAATCCGGATGCGCCCGCCAGCCCATATCCGTCAACAGACAGGCAGCCCGCCGCAAACGCTTTTCATAGTCGGTTTCCGAAACTTCGAGCGCCTCATACACCTTGTCGAGCCAATCGGCCAGCTCATGGGCATATTGTGGCGAGCGGGAGCGCAACACACAAAGGTCCTCGCAGGCAGAAAGCAACGGGTCCTCTTGCTGTATCTCGGTTGGCAGCAATTCATAAAGGTGCCCCTCACGCACCCCCAGAGAAGAGAATACAATCCGTTTGGGCTTTCCCTTCTTGATCACTTCATGAAGCACCGCGGCACCATAGGGAAGCAGATTGCGTCGGGATTTGGAAACGGCACTGATGCCGGAGAAATCCTCAATGTCATCCCGAATGCACTGATGGCAAAATTCCAGCGCTTCTTCACCATCAATTTCATAGTGATGCATAACATGCAGCGGATAGCCGACCGAGGCCATATGCAACTTGCCCAAGGCACGCCAGGTGCCACCGATGGCATAAAAGGTCTTGCCCTCAAGTGCCTTCAGCTGCTCTGACTGAGACAATTCATTCTTGGCGATTTTCTGGGCCTGCTTAACCGAGCCCTCAGACATGTCCTGCAAGCGCAGACCACCCAGCGGATGCGTCGCACCGACACCCAGCGTCTGGCCATCAACAGTCACAAGTTCAAGGCTGCCGCCCCCCAGATCTCCAACCACGCCACAAGGGTCCAGCATTGCAGAAACAACACCAAGAGCCGACTTGCGCGCCTCATCCTCTCCGGAAAGCACCAGAGCTTCAATGCCGCAAATCTCTTCCACCTGTCGCAGAAAATCCGGTCCGTTGCTGGCATCTCTGGCAGCGGCTGTTGCAAGAACATATTTCTTTTTCACGCCAGCAGTGTCCATGAGGAAACGAAACCGGCGCAAAGCCGCCAAAGCGGCACTCACCGCCTTTTCCTCAAGTTTTCCGGTTACGCCAACGCCGCGCCCCAGACCGCACAGATGCTTTTCATTATACATCGGCACCGGCGCACGCGCCTCGCGCTCATACATCACGAGACGCACCGAGTTTGAACCGATGTCAACCACGGCGACAGGAACAGATCCGCTGATCCGTCCCTGCATGGTGAGTTTGTCCAGATTGTTATCGCTGGATTCGATCTGTGAATGCCCTTGGAGAGTCATTTTCTAGTGAGTCACCTCGCCCTGAAAGACTTGGGTTGGTCATGAAGAAGCTATGCGCATTGAAAGGCTGTTCGCCCTCCGCAGCTTGAATTCGGCGCGATGATCCATCAGGCAGAATTTCCCAGCTTTGCTGATTGTCCATTATATTGGCGACCATGATCTGATCAAGAACCTGAGCATGGATCGTAGGGTTGGTAACCGGAACATAGGTTTCACACCGGCGGTCCAGATTACGCGGCATCAGGTCGGCAGACCCGAAATAGATGATGGCTTCCTTGTTTGGCAATTCCTCGCCGTTGCCGAAACAAATGATACGCGAATGCTCAAGGAACCGTCCAACGATCGATTTGACCCGGATATTATCGGACAGACCCGGGAATTGCGGCCTGAGACAACAGATCCCGCGGATCACAAGATCGATCTTTACGCCTTCCTGGCTGGCACGATAGAGCGCATCGATCAGAGTCGGATCGACAAGCGAATTGGCCTTGGCCCAAATGCGCCCCGGACGCCCGGCCCGCACATGCGCGATTTCATTCTCAATATGCTCAAGCAAGGACTTGCGCATGGTGTAAGGAGAAACGAGCAACTTCCTGAGATGGTCCGGTTCGGCATAACCCGTGATGAAGTTGAACACACGGGCCACATCCATCGCGATTTCCTCGTCGGCGGTGAAGAAGCTGAGATCCGTGTAGATCTTGGCCGTGATCGGGTGATAGTTGCCCGTGCCAATATGGCAATAGGTGACCAGCTTGCCCTCTTCACGACGCACCACCATCGACAATTTGGCGTGGGTTTTCAGCTCGATAAAGCCGAACACCACCTGCACACCTGCGCGCTCCAGATCACGCGCCCAACCGATATTGGCCTCTTCGTCAAAGCGGGCCTTCAGCTCGACAAGCGCCGTCACCGACTTGCCCGCTTCTGCAGCCTCAATCAGGGCACGAATGATGGGAGAATTCTTGGATGTTCGATAAAGCGTCTGCTTGATGGCAACAACGTCAGGGTCCAGAGCTGCCTGCAGCAAATACTGCGCCACCACATCAAAGCTCTCATAGGGATGATGGACTACAATGTCCTTTTCCTTGATAGCAGCGAAGCAATCGCCGTTATGCTCGCGAATCCGCTCAGGGAAGCGCGCATTGTAGCTTTTGAACTTGAGCTCTGGACGATCCAGCTTGACCAGTTCGGACAGATCACTCAGGCCCAGCGGCCCATCGATATCAACGACTTCATCATCATCCACATCAACAGCATGCGCAACGAAATTGCGCAGGTCTTCATCTGTCGAGGTTTCCATTTCCAGACGGATGATCGACCCTCTGCGACGACGCTTCAGCGCGCTTTCAAAATGCCGTACCAGATCTTCGGCTTCTTCCTCGATTTCCAGATCCGAATCGCGAATGACCCGGAAAGAGCCGATATTGATCACTTCATAGCCGGGGAAAATGCGATCGATAAACAGCGAGACGACCTGCTCGAGCAGAATGCAGCGATAGCTATCCTCCGCCTCGGCAACGCTTGGCAGCGTCACAAAGCGTTTCAAGGCATTGGGCATGCGGACAATAGCCGTCAGATCACCATGACCATGCCCGCCCTTGAGATTGAGAGCCAGCGAGAAGCCCAGATTGGGAATGAAGGGGAACGGATGGGCCGGGTCGACCGCAAGCGGGGTCAAGACCGGGAAGATATCTTCAAGGAAGACCTTTTCCAGAACCTGCATATCCTGATCGGTCAGATCCTTCGGCTCGATCAGAAGGATCTTTTCCTCCTCAAGCAACAGGCGCAAATCTTTGAAGCAAGCCTGCTGACGATCCACCAGCTCATTCACTGCTGCATTGATCTTGACCAGTTGCTGCCCGGCATCCAGACCATCCGCGCTGATTGATGTGATACCAGCTCGCTTTTGGCCTTTCAGACCAGCCACACGCACCATGAAAAATTCGTCAAGGTTGCTGGCTGAAATGGAAAGAAAGCGCAGGCGCTCCAGCAAAGGATGGTTCGCATTCTCGGTTTCTTCCAGCACGCGACTGTTGAAGCCGAGCCATGAAAGCTCCCGGTTCACGAACCGCCCCGGACTGGCCATCAAGGCTTCGATTTCTTCCTGGCTGGGACGCATTTCCACGCTCGGTTCGTCGGCAACAACAGGCACACCGGCGTCAGACGCGCCAACAGGTTCTGGTGATGAATATGGATGCGTTTCATTGATATCAGACATAGAGGTCCGTCCGTCACTCTTGAATGAGGAAGCTGCATCGCCCCATCGTCAAGGGGTGCGGCTTCTGTTCTGCCGTTACCGTCTCCCCCTTCTTCATGCAAGGCCATGGAATCAAGGAGAAAACGAAAACACTCCGCGCCCATTGTCAAACAGCTGAAACAATCAGGCATCGACATTCAGGGCGCACTGAACCAGCGAATATAGAAACACCTTAGCAGTTATGTGACGCTTGTCACAATGCGGATATTGTGCCCAATCAGATATCAACATGGAAGCTTGAGGGTTTGAGGCCTGCGAGAAGCAATCCTCCCTGAGCACCCGACCTTGAGCCACCGACCATTTAGGGCACTAGCCCGTCAGCCTTGTCTGAGAGTTCCTTGAGAATCAAAGACACGAACGGCCGCGTTATGGTGCGATGCTGCGCCAAAGCCTGCTGGTCAATGGCCTCCACAATCACCAGTGCCGCGCCAATAGAACGTTCCATGCGCATGAGAATATATTCAATCACACTCGGGTCCGGAGAGAGCTGACGATCCGCGAACAGCTTGACAAGCACGCTGCGTAACAGCTCGTCATCGGGCTCGTAAATCTCGACCGGTGTCGTCAGGCGCAACCGGGACATGAGATCGGGCAAACCGACCCCCCAGCTTTCAGGCCAGTTTCGGGCGGTAATCAGCACATAAGCCCGTGCTTCACGCGCAGCATTGAGCAAATGGAACAGGGCGGTATCGTCCCGCTCCGGACTGTCCGCATCCTCAACCACGATAGCTCCGCTTTGCACCAGCTCTGTGGGGTCCGCATCATTCAGATCCGCGACATTCACGATCATTGCATTGCTGCGCTCTTGCCAGATATTGGCAAGATGCGACTTGCCCGCCCCAACAGGCCCTGCCAGCAACAACCAGCTCGCCGGCCAGTTCGGCCACAGATCGATCATGTCAAACGCGGCCCTGTTAGACGGACCTCGCAAAAAGTCTTCCCGTCCCATCGCCGCTTCATGAGGGAGCCGTAAGGGCATCTGATCACTTATTTTTGCTGAACCCATCGAATTTCCTCACGCCAGCCTTCATTTCAGACATCCGTTCTTGTCGCAGATACGGAGCCCGTCTTGTTGTTATTGTTATTCCGGTTTGGCTTCATCGCCAGCCCCATTGCCATCAGCAGCTTCATGGTGATGACCACGATAGAGCTGAGAATGCACGTATTGGTCAAGGATATAGCGCACGATAACGCCTATCGCCGCAGCTGCCGGCACAGCGATCAACATGCCCACAAACCCGAACAGGGATCCGAACGCCAACAATGCAAACATCAGCCACACCGGATGCAGCCCCACCCGCTCGCCAACAAGCCGCGGCTGCAAGATGTTGCCTTCAAGAAACTGCCCGACGGCGAACACACCCAAGGTCAACCCGATGGGAATCGGATCAGGCCAGAATTGCACAATGGCAACGCCTCCCGACAGGATCAGCCCGATAGTTGCCCCCGCATAAGGCACAAAACTGATGATACCGGCAATCAAACCAATCAACAGGCCGAAATTAAGGCCCACCAGCGACAGGCAGATGGCATAGAATGTCCCCAGAATGAGCCCCACCAGGATCTGCCCACGCACAAAGCCTGAAACGCTCTCATCAATCTGATCGAACAGACCGCGAATCGTTTCCCTGTGATCGCGCGGCAGAAAGCCGTCGATGGTATTCACCATGCGGTCCCAGTCATGCAGCAGATAAAACGCAACCACCGGCGTAATGACCAGCAGTGCCAACATGTTCAAAACGGCCTGCCCGCCATTCCATACAGACTTGAGCAACTGACCGGCCCATGAGGCCCCCTGCCCGACAATATCCTTGATATTATTCTGCAGGCTCTCCGCATCAAAGTTGGAGAGAAATTTGGGCATATAGTCCGATGTGCTATTGCTGATCATGGACTGCAAGGAGGCAACATATTCAGGCATTTTTTGGCTGAAACCGGCCATCTGATGCGCCAAAGCAGGCACAATCAGCACCAGTAGAAGAATAAAGATCAGCACAAAAATCATCAGCACCGAAATGGTCGCCCACAGCCGGTTCATGCCAAGGCGCTCAAAGGCATCGGCTACAGGGTCGAGGAGATAGGCAAGCGCCATTCCGGCAACAAAGGGCAGCAAGATCCCGCTAAACACGTAAATGCACAGGACGAAGGCGGCAAGAGCACACATCCAGACGATAAACTGTTTTTGCAACGTCATATTCATTCCCCAAGCCGTTTGACTCCAAGCCGCGGACCATGCAGCCCTCAACGCCCACTCAAACCATTAAGATATCGGGCTCCTTATATCAAAACCCAAGGGCATATGGATATGTTCCTTTGATGACAAAAACAAATTGAACAGCCTATCCAATGCTCAGCCACAGGCTTTCAGCATGCCTGTTCATCCAGGAGCAGGCAATCAACTTCTCCCCTTTGGCCTGCAGCTTGCAAGCATCCACGTGCGTAAATGACGCTACAGAATCGCAAATCCGCTCTTTTTGCGCTCATAAAGCCGCAAGAGGGCTTGCAATTGCGGCGAAATTCGTGTGTCTCAGGGGCAAAGAAAACGCGTCGTAAATTGTGTCAGGGATCCACTATGTCCGATCAGACCCAAGAATCTAAATCCTCCGCCCCAAACAACCTAACCTACGCAGATGCCGGCGTGGATATTGATGCGGGCAACGCCCTGGTCAAGGCCATCAAACCCATCGTCAAGGCCACGGCTCGGTCAGGATCGGACACCGAAATTGGTGGCTTCGGTGGCTTGTTCGACCTGAAGGCGGCAGGCTTCTCCGACCCGGTGCTGGTGGCGGCCAACGATGGTGTAGGCACAAAGCTGAAAGTCGCAATCGAAACCGGCAAGCATGACACCGTCGGCATCGATCTGGTTGCGATGTGCGTAAACGACCTTGTGGTACAGGGCGCCGAACCTTTGTTCTTCCTTGACTATTTTGCCACAGGCAAACTTGAGGTCGAAGCGGCGACCGATGTCATCGCAGGCATTGCCGAGGGCTGCAAGCAAGCCAACTGCGCTTTGATTGGTGGCGAAACCGCCGAAATGCCCGGCATGTATGCCAAGGACGATTATGATCTGGCAGGCTTTGCCGTAGGGGCTGCCGAACGCGGCACGCTGTTGCCCAAGGATGTCAAAGCAGGCGATGTCCTCATCGGGCTGGCCTCATCGGGCGTGCATTCCAATGGCTTCTCGCTGGTGCGCCGCATTCTGGAAGCCAACCAGTTGACCTTTGACAGCCCGGCGTCCTTTGCTGATGGCAAGTCCATTGGCGAAGCTTTGCTGGAGCCGACGCGCATTTATGTGCGCTCCACACTCAAGGCCATTCGCGAAACAGGCGGCGTCAAGGCACTGGCTCACATCACCGGTGGCGGCTTCCCTGAAAATATCCCGCGCGTCCTGCCAGACGGTCTGGCTGCCCATCTTGATCTGGCCGCTGTTACGCCTCCGCCAGTCTTTGGCTGGTTGCAGAAACTGGGTGGTGTTGCCGACAAGGAAATGCTGCGCACCTTCAACTGTGGCGTCGGCATGATCATCGTCGCCGAACCGGACAAGGCAGATGCCGTGATCGCCACTCTTGGTGAAGCAGGCGAAGCTCCCTTCAAGCTAGGCACGCTGGCTGACCGCGAAGACGACGCGGTCGTCTATGACAGCATGATCAATTTCGGGAGCTAAGCTGTCATGTCCAAAGCAAAAAAGCGCACCGCGATCCTGATTTCAGGGCGCGGTAGCAACATGACCGCGATTCTCGAAGCCGCAAGAGCAGAAGACTATCCCGCAGACATAGCCCTGGTGCTGGCCAACAATGCCGACGCAAAAGGCCTTGAAACCGCCGCGAGCGAAGGCATTGCAACGGCCGTTGTCGATCATCGCCCCTTCAAGGGCAACCGCGAGGCCTTTGATGCGGAAATCCAGTCCGTGCTGGAAGCCAATGACATTGAGCTTGTAGTGCTCGCCGGTTTCATGCGTATTCTGACGCCGGGCTTCGTGGAGAAATGGCATGATCGTATGCTAAACATCCACCCCTCGCTGCTTCCATCCTTCAAGGGTCTGCATACCCATCAGCGTGCCATCGATACAGGCTGCCGCCTTGCTGGCTGCACCGTGCATTTCGTTCGCGCGGACATGGATTCTGGCCCCATCATCACGCAGGCCGCCGTACCGGTTCTGGATGATGACGACGAAGACAGCCTTGCCGCACGTATCCTTGTTATGGAGCACAAGGTCTATCCGCGAGCGCTGGCACTGGTCGCAGCCGACCGGACTCGCGTTGAGGGCATGCGCGTGATCATAAAAGAAGACGAAGGCGACAAGCAGCCCTCATCCCGCTTTCTCTTCCACTAGGGCACCAAGCCTGCCCAGATCAAACAAAAAGCCGATGAATGAAATATCCATTCATCGGCTTTTCATTTCTCAAATCAGCAACTTGGAACTATTTGTTACAGGACGCATAGTTACTCAGAATGGTACGCTTCTGGCCCCAGCCCGGCTTGCCGCTCTTAAGAGCGCGTTCCAGATCCTTGCCCTCAAGACTATCCACGAACTCTTTGGCAGCACATTTGCAAGCAGAGAGAATGCCATCCGTCTCGCCATCCTTGGCCTTGGGCCAACGATCATACAGGCAGAAATCCACGACGCGCGCGCGATAAAGATCTTTGGTCAACCCATCCGCCTTGGCCGGAGCGCCAAGCATCGTCAAGGAGATCGCAGCCGCAGCCAAAACAGAGTAACCGCTTCCAAATCTGAACATGAATATTCCCTCAAAAAGTAAAACCGATGCCGCCAATTTACTGATTCCATTGATGAGAGCAATCCGGCAGGCCAATTTTACGGCCCAAATCAAACAATTGTCATCAAATGGCAGATCTGAATATAGAAAAGCCCCCGACCCTCAAGGCTCGGAGGCTTGAATCAGCGAACCAGATGGTCTGGCTTATCCGACGATCTCATCATCGGAAAAGAAGAACTGAATTTCCCGCGCAGCGCTTTCCGGTGAATCAGATCCGTGGACCGAGTTCTCGCTCATGGAAAGGGCGAATTCCTTACGGATGGTTCCCTCATCGGCCTCTTCAGGATTGGTTTTGCCCATCACTTCCCGGTTAAGAAGAATGGCATTCTCACCTTCAAGAACCTGCACGATGACCGGCTCAGAAATCATGAAATTCACGAGCCCCGCAAAGAATGGCTTGCCCTGATGCTCGGCATAAAAGCCTTCGGCCTGCTCTTTGCTCATACGGATGCGCTTGGAGGCAACAACGCGCAATCCAGCCTCTTCCAGCTTCGCTGTGATCTTGCCGGTCAGATTGCGCTTTGTTGCATCTGGTTTGATAATGGAAAAAGTGCGTTCGATAGCCATGGTATCTCCCCTCTTGACTTTGCTTCACCATAGCCGACGCACCTCTTCCCTGCGTCAGCAGGTTGCATTGCGCCGCTGTATAGCCTGCTCCCAAAGCACCCGCAAGAAAAAACCCGCCAAAATGCGAACGAAACCAAATAGACTCTGATTTATATTCATTTGGGCACAAAGAAAATCAGAACTACACAAGTGAATTATACTTTAGCACTACGCGCCAATCCATCATACAGATCCAAACAACGATCAAACCACTGTGCAACTGGATCATCTTCTTCTAACAGAACAAAATCAGAGACCATACGCGCCCATTGGAATGAACCGAAAATACTGTAGTCTGCATAGAGAGGAGCCTCGCCACCGAGAAATGCCTGATCGCGCAATGCAAGGCGCATGGGCAGAAGACTTTCTCGAAAAGCGTCAAGGCGGTCTGGAGAACGATCCGGCACCTCTTCGAGCGCACAGCCGAAGCGTTTCTCGCGGGTGGTGCGGAAATAGGGCTGATCCTTCTCATCCAACCGATTGTAAATATCCAGCAGACAAAAGCGAACCAGTTGCTTGTCGACAACGGCATTGGCCCAGCGATCAATGAAGTGCGCCATCTTCTGCCCGCCTTCTCCGTCAAACAGCGAGGGCAGGTCTGGATATGTGTCTTCAAGATAGAGGGCGATGGCAAAAGAATCCCGAACGACAGTGTCACCATCAGCAATTACAGGAACAGTGGTCTGCCCACCTCCCTCAATGGACTTGATCTCGGTAAACAGCGTTGCGACTGTTTCCACCTCAAGTCCCTTGTGAGCCAGAGCCATGCGGGTACGCCAACAGGCCGGTGAAAAACGAAGGGCCCTGTCTGCGGTACACAAATCATATAGCTTGATTTTCATCATACATTCCTCAAAGGGTTTCGGGGCTGCGCATAATGCAGGGAGCGAGCCAGATTGGCCAGCACAAGTTGCAAAACACTTGCTCTTTGTCCTCAAGGCACGCGAAACAGTTGTATTCACTGTTGCAAAAAAGGATCAAGCCAAGAGATTGCATCGGCAGCGATTGCCATCGGCGATGAAATAAGGCAAAAGGCACCCATTATGCTGCATATCAATAACCTCACCTATCGCATCGCTGGCCGAACCCTGCTGGAAGATGCCACGCTCGTTGTTCCCGAAGGCTGTAAGATGGGCCTCGTCGGGCGCAATGGCACGGGCAAATCCACCCTGTTCAAGCTACTGGTCGGAGACATCGCGCCCGAAAGTGGCACGGCCACGATTCGCAGAGGCGCGCGCGTCGGTCAGGTTGCGCAGGAAGCGCCCGCGTCTGACGAAAGCCTGCTTGAATTCGTCCTGAAGGCTGATCTGGAGCGCGCCCGTCTGCTCGCAGAATCCGAGACGGCAACCGATCCCGAACGGATTGCGGAAATTCAGCTGCGCCTTGCCGATATCGGCGCCCATTCCGCCGAAGCACGCGCGGCAACCATTCTGCATGGACTGGGGTTTGATGCAGAGGCGCAGGCCCGCCCCACAGCCGATTTTTCCGGCGGCTGGCGCATGCGCGTGGCGCTTGCAGCCATTCTCTTTTCCGAGCCGGATTTGCTGCTGCTTGACGAGCCGACCAACTATCTCGACCTTGAGGGCACCCTGTGGCTGGAAAATTACATCTCCCGCTATCCCTACACGGTGATGATCATCAGCCATGACCGCGACCTGCTCAACAAGGCCGTGGACCATATCGCCCATCTCGATCAATTGAAACTGACTGCCTATCGCGGCGGCTATGACAATTTTGAGCGCACCCGTCGGGAGCAGCTTGAGTTGCAGCAGAAGATGCGCACCAAGCAGATAGAGCAGCGCAAACATATGGAAGCATTCGTAGAACGCTTCCGCTACAAAGCCTCAAAGGCCAAGCAAGCGCAGAGCCGCCTGAAAGCGCTGGAGAAAATGTCTCCCATCGCAGCGGTGATGGAAGATCACGTCAAGCCGATTCATTTTCCCAATCCGGAAAAAGGCCTTGCCCCACCGATCATTCGGTTGGAGAAGGCGTCTGTCGGCTATGAAGACAGCAAACCGATCCTCAGGAATATGAACTTGCGCATTGACCCAGATGATCGGCTGGCGCTTCTGGGGGCCAACGGCAACGGCAAATCCACCTTTGCCAAGCTGATTTCAGACCGTTTGGACGTTCAGGACGGCACCATTTTCCGCGCGGGCAAGCTCAAGATCGCCTTCTTTGCCCAGCATCAGCTGGATGAACTGCGCCCCAATGACAGCGCCTATGACCATGTGCGAACCCTGATGCCGGATGCCACCGAACCCAAGGTGCGGGCACGCGTCGCCCAAATGGGCCTTGGCACAGAAAAGATGGATATTGCAGCCAAGAGCCTTTCAGGAGGTGAAAAGGCCCGCCTTTTGCTGGGGCTGGCCACCTTCGATGGCCCGCATTTGCTCATCCTTGACGAACCGACCAACCATCTTGATATCGACAGCCGCGAAGCGCTGGTCCATGCCATCAATGACTATGAAGGCGCCGTGTTGCTGATCTCCCATGACCGGCACCTGCTGGAAGCCTGCGTGGATCGCCTGTGGCTGGTGCATGATGGCACCTGCAAGCCCTATGATGGCGATCTGGAAGACTATCGCCGCCTGTTGCTCAGCTCTCGCAATAGCCCCGACAGCACGCAAAAGGAAAAAGCGGCAGCGACCGAGGCTAATCAGGCACAAGAAAAACGCCGCTCCGCCGCTGAAAAGCGCAAGGAACAGGCCCCCTTGCGCCGCAAGATTCAAGCCGCAGAGCGCGACATGGACAAGATACGCGACCGCATGGGCAAGATCGATGACATGCTCGCCGATCCGGACCTTTTCGCCAAATTTCCTGAAAAAGGCGCCAAACTCTCCAAGGACCGCTCCGACCTCGCCACCCTGTTGGACAAGCTGGAAGAAAAATGGCTGGAAATGTCCGAAGAGATCGAGGAATGATCTAGGAAAGGCGAATATGATGTCTCAATCCATGTCCCTTATTGCCATTGTCGTGCGTGACTATGACGAGGCAATTGCCTTTTATACCGAAAAGCTCGGCTTCGAGTTGATTGATGACACATACCAGCCCGCGCAGGACAAACGCTGGGTCGTGGTACGCCCCAAGGGAGAAGGCAAAACATCTCTGTTGCTGGCCCGCGCCAAAAATGAGCACGAAGCAGGCTATATCGGCGATCAGGCAGGAGGCCGTGTGTTCCTCTTCCTTGAGACAGACGATTTCTGGCGCGACTATGCTCTTTATCAGGAGCGGGGCATCTCCTTCATAAGACCGCCTCTGGAAGCAGACTATGGCACTGTTGCGGTCTTTGAAGACCTTTATGGCAACCTCTGGGATCTGGTTGAATATTCCACGCCCCACTAAACCACCATTTGCAATAATCGCAGACTTGTGGTGACATTCTCCCAACGATCTGATCGCATCCCATAAGCGCCGGAGGGAGAGAACCATCATGAAAACAGTCACATTCGCACATCAGGACGTTGTGCCCGCATTGGGGCAAGGCACTTGGTATATGGGCGACGATCCATCCCGCAAAGCTGACGAAGTCGCCTCCTTGCGCCGCGGGGTCGAGTTGGGCATGACGCTCATCGATACAGCGGAAATGTATGGATCGGGCAAGTCGGAAAGTGTGGTTGGGGAAGCCATAGCCCCCATTCGCGATGATGTGTTTCTCGTCTCCAAGGTTTTGCCCTTCAATGCCAGCCATGAAGGCACACTCCAAGCATGCGAAGCTTCCCTCTCCCGCCTGGGAACAGACCGACTGGATCTCTATTTGCTCCATTGGCCCGGCCCTCACCCGCTGGAAGAAACCATCGCGGCCTTCGAAGAGCTTCAGCAGGCAGGCAAGATCCGCCATTGGGGTGTTTCAAACTTCGATCCCAATGACATGACCGAACTGATGAGTACGCAAGGCGGCGAACAGGTGGCGACCAATCAGGTGCTCTATAATCTCACCCGCCGCGGTATCGAATGGGATCTGCTCCCCCAATCACAAGAAGATGGTCTGCCCATCATGGCCTATTCGCCCATTGAGCAGGCCCGACTGTTGTCAAAGCCGGAGCTTAAATCACTCGCCTCGGATCTGGATCTCACACCTGCTCAACTGGCTCTGGCTTGGGTTATTCGCGAATCCGGGATTGTCGCCATACCGAAGGCAGGAACAGTGGCTCATGTGGAAGAAAACGCCCGCACGCTCGAAATCGACCTTAATGATGAGACGCTTTCCGAGCTGGATCGTCTCTTCCCACCGCCAACCAGAGCGACTTCACTGGCGATTTTATAAGCTGCATAGACTTGTATAGGCTGAATAGTGCAAACAATGAAAAAGGGGCTCAACGCCCCTTTTGTCTGCTCTGGTCTCTGATTTTACCTCAGCTGTGGAATTTGACAGCTTCGACCGTCTCCTTGAGCATGCTGGCCGATTTGCGCAAGGCTTCATGTTCGGCTTCATCAAGCTCGGGCAAAAGATCCAGCTCAATGCCGTTGCGTCCGATCACACGGGGAACTGAGAGCGCAACATGGCGCACCCCTTCCACATTCGGAGTCACGATCGAAAGCGAAAGCACCGCTTTCTCATCCTTGGCGATCGCCCTCACAATGCGTTCAAGCCCGGCGCCGATGCCATACCACGTCGCCCCCTTGCCGTTGATAATAGTGTAGGCAGCATTGCGCACACTATCATCGATCCTGTCCTTGACGGAGGCGGTAAGCGGAAACTTGATATTGGCTGCGAACTCTTCCACGGACAAAGCCCCTGCCCGCGCAGACGACCAGGCCAGTATCTCACTATCCCCATGCTCGCCCAGCACATAGGCATGGACAGACTGAGGCGAAATGCCCAGATGATGCCCGATCAGATGGCGGAAGCGCGCCGTATCCAGCATGGTGCCCGAACCGATCACACGATGCGGTGGCAAACCGGACAGCCGCGTTGCGACCTGGGTCATGATGTCAACCGGGTTTGAGGCAACCAGCAGAATGGCATCTGGCGCCACAGCCAGCACCTTGCCAATGATCTGTTTGAACACCTCGGCATTGCGCGCCAGAAGATCAATGCGGCTTTCTCCGGGTTTCTGACCGACGCCAGCAGACAGGATCACGATGTCAGCCCCTTCAAGAGCATCATAATCGCCCGCCGTAACCACCGTTGAAGAGACAAAAGGCGTCGCATGCGCAATATCCTGCGCCTGCGCTATGGCAAATTCGGGTTTGTAATCGACAAAAACCACCTGACTGGCCGTGCCCCGCAAGGCTATTGCATAGCCCGCTGCCGAGCCAACCATACCTGCACCAACAATTCCAACCTTCATGCATGCCTCCTGAATAAGGGTTCGTCCACCATGATACTAGCGCACATACGGCCACTCTGCCAAAGGGATCGGGTCACTTATGCGTTAGACCATTTGCCTCGCATCGCGCACAGGCACGCACGCACGGGAGCGCTCTTTTTCAACGTCTCAAGCGTGGCAAAAGTTCCGCTTTCCTGCTGAATTATCAAGCTTTCTTTTCCCAGCCGCCTCTTGGTGTCTGTTGCCAGTAGGTGACAGGATATCCCGCTTCCTTAAGGGCTTTCCAGCTGACACGGGCAGCCTGCAAGGCTTCATTGCTGGAGCCGTCAAACATCAGAATCGCCCGCTCCAGCCCGTCCAGCAAGGTGAGCTTTTCATCCGGCCTTGCCCCATCGACGAAAAAGCGCACATGCGCCTCGTTAGCGGCAGGTACACCCTGCGGCGCAATGAGAATCGGCTGCCGCTCCGCATGTGCTGAGCCATGCAAGCCATGGGCTAGGAAACTGTCTTCCCGCCAGGTCCACAGGTGCGTATCGAGCACATGGGCTCTTTCTTCACTGCCCGTCTGGACAAATGCGCGCCAGCCCTTCTCGAGACACTTCTCAAGCAACACAGGCAACGTCGCCTCAAGAGGCTGCATTTGCAGATGGTAGAAGAAAATCTCGGCTGGCATCATTCATTTCCAAACAGAAGCGTTATTTCCTGTCTAGCATGGACACCCCATCAAGCAACAGCCAGATAACAAAAAGGCAAACACGAAAAAGGGCCTGACATGGCCAGGCCCTCTGCATTCATTTGAAAAGCGCCAAAGATCGGCACCTTGTCCTAGGCCATCAGCCTTCGTAATTGTCTTTCACAAGGCGATCAAGCAAACGGACCCCGAAGCCGGATGCCCAGCCCTGACTGATCTCGTTTTTAGGGGCGTCCATCGCTGTGCCTGCGACATCGATATGCACCCAATCCACGTCGCCAACAAAACGCTTGAGGAACTGCGCCGCCGTAATGGAACCAGCCCAGCGGCCACCGGTATTCTTCATGTCGGCGAACTTGCTGTCGATCATCTTGTCATATTCCTTGGCCAACGGCAGACGCCAGACTGTTTCGCCCGTGGTCGTTCCGGATTTTGACAGCTGCGCGCACAGATCATCGGAATTGGAGAAGATGCCGGCATTATGAGCCCCAAGCGCGACAATAACTGCACCGGTCAATGTCGCCAGATCAATCATGAAGCGTGGCGCAAAGGTCTCCTTGGAGTAATGCAACAGATCAGCCAACACCAGACGACCTTCGGCGTCCGTATTGATGACCTCGATGGTCTGTCCAGACATGGAGGTGACAATATCGCCCGGACGCTGGGCGTTGCCATCGGGCATATTTTCAACAAGACCGATGATGCCGATGGCATTCACCTTGGCTTTGCGGCCTGAGAGCGCATGCATAAGGCCTGTCACAGCGGCAGCCCCGCCCATATCGCCTTTCATGTCTTCCATGCCGCCAGCTGGCTTGATGGAAATACCGCCAGTATCAAACACCACGCCCTTGCCCACGAAGACAACCGGCGCTTCATCCTTTTTGCCACCCATCCATTTCATGATAGCAACGCGAGGCTTGCGCACAGAGCCCTGCGCCACGCCAAGCAACGCATTCATGCCCAGCTTTTCAAGATCAGCCTGTTCGAGAATTTCCACCTCTGCCCCCAGCGCTTCCAGCGCCTTGGCCTTGGCTGCAAATTCCTCCGGTCCAAGCACATTGGCCGGTTCGTTGACCAGATCTCGGGCGAGCAGAGTGCCATCAGAGACAACCGCATCACTTTCCCACACCTTGGCTGCCTCTTTGGCATCCGCGCACAGAATGGTGACCTTGGCTGCCTCTTTTGCTTCTTTTGGTTTGCCCTTCTCGGTCTTGTAAAGATCGAAGTCATAGGCTCTGAGCTTCATGCCCATCGCAATCAGGGACGCTTTTGCTGCGCCGATTTCCTTGTCGTCAGCTTCAACCACAACATGGATGAGCTCTGCGCCCTTGGCAGCCCCCATGGCAGCGCCGCCAAGAGCTGCGAAGTCACGCTCGGACAATGGAGAATCACCAAGGCCGATGAGAATGATGCGATCCAGCGCCACTCCAGCGGGGGCCAGAATCTGCACGCTCTTGCAGAAGCCGCCTTTGAAATCTGCTGCCTTGATCGCCCGTTCGATTGCGCCATCGCACTTTTCATCAAGCGCCTTCCCCGTCGCTCCCAGAGCGAGGGACTTGTCAACAAACAACACGGCAGCACCGGTTTCCGGTGTGCCCAAAGCTTCAAACTGAATAAAAGGGAGAGTAGCCATAAAGGACGATGTCTTTCTTTTTGTTAGGAGGTCTTTTGTCTGGAGGTCCGCTCCGGGGTCGCCCCCAAGGAGCCAGACAGGAGTGGAAAATGGAATATATCTAGTTCACACTATTGTGGGTGTATTGGCGCTCGAGTTCAAGACCACTCTCAAACGGCCCATGCAAAAAGCCTTTCAAGAAATGCCGCTCGAAAGGAGCCCCCGCCACCATTTGTTGGCAAAATAGCATCATCCTCTTTCGAAACAGGCCATTTTCGCGGGATATTTTTTCCCGAGCCCCCAACTCCCCAACTAAAATGCTTGCCAGCCGGAGGGGAGACAGCCATAAACCAACCATAATCCTTGCATACAGAAAACCAAACATAGGATCACGACGAAGAGATCATGAAGCTGATCGAGCGATACATATTCATGCGCGCCGCGACCGCCTTTCTCATGACAGTCACCATACTGACTGCCATCGTCTGGTTAACGCAGGCTCTGCGCGATATGGATTTGGTAACGGCCAAAGGGCAGACAATTCTGATCTTTATCTCCATGACCTCTCTGGTCCTGCCGACACTGGTCATGGTTATCGCCCCCTTTGCCGTGCTGATCGCTGTCGCCGTTACGCTTAACAACCTGAATGCCGATAGCGAACTGGTCGTAATCAATGCCACGAGCGCGCCGCCTTGGGTGGTGGTCAAGCCCATCATCGTTCTGGGGCTGGTGGCCACGCTTACCGGCGGCTTCCTCAGCCTTTATGCTGCGCCACAAGCGCTTACATCCCTGCGTGGCTTCATCACTCAGGTGCGTGCCGATCTGGTTGCCAACATCGTCAAGGAAGGCATCTTTTCCGAGATTGAAGATGGCATGACCTTCCATATCCAGAAGCGGGAACCAAACGGCATCATGCGCGGTCTGTTCCTCTCCGATGAGCGCGACCCCAAGAAGCACATTGTCTATTCTTCGGAATTTGCCCAAATCGTCGAAACGCCGCAAGGCACCTTCCTGCGCATGGAGCAAGGCACGATCCAGCAGCAACAGATCAAGGCTGCAGAGGATGGCGAACTGGATGAAACAAATCCGGATTTCACGACGGTGAATATTATCAATTTTGATTCTTACGCCATCGATCTATCTAAATTCACAGGGGTCAGTGAGGGCAGCGTCCAATATTACAAGCCACGCGAACTGACCACGATAACCCTGCTCAATCCTCCCAAAGACAACCCGACCATCAAGCGCGAGCCCGGAGTTGCCCGTTCTGAGCTGCATGACCGTTTCACCAACCCGCTCTACAATCTGGTATTCGCAACGATCGTCGCTGCATTCCTTGCCCAAGTGCGCACCACAAGAGAGCGAAGAGGCAGCGCGATTTTTGTGGCGGTCATTCTCGTAGCGGCGATCCGGTTGGCCGGCTTCGGGATCACCAGTCTGGCGATTCGCACGCCGCTCGTGGTTCCCTTCATGTATGCCTTGCCGATTATTTCCATCATACTGGGTCTGTGGATGGTGCTCAGCGGACGTCGCTTGACCGCCATGGACAATCTGATCCGCATAATGGAGTTGTTTAACGACACCATATTGCATAAGGTCAAAGGATTATTCAGGAAACCAAAACCAGAAAAGCGATTTTTAGAGTCGTAGCATGCTGCCAAATATCATTTTCCGCTATTTTGCCACACGGTTTCTCTGGTCAATATTGACGATTTTCTTTGGCTGCTTTCTACTCATCCTTCTGGTCGACTATGTCGAGCTGATCCGGCGTGGCAGCAATAAGGAGAATGCCGACGCCCTCAGTCTTTTCCTGATGTCGCTTTATCGGGTTCCAGAGCTCGCAGAACGCATTCTGCCCTTTGCGACCCTGTTCGGGGCCATTGCGGCATTTCTCAATCTGTCCCGCCGTCTCGAACTGGTCATCGTGCGCGCGTCTGGCATGTCAGCCTGGCAGTTCGTCGCCCCGGCCCTTTTCGTAGCCATCGCTCTGGGTGTTTTCGCAACCACCGTCTATAATCCCGGTGTCGCCTATCTCAAGGAAAAGTCACTCGAAATCGACGCCCGCATCTTTGGTGCCAGCTTCACTACCAGCGGTCAGCCAGCCAGTCAGGGCTGGGTGCAACAAAAGGGCGAAGATGGAGATTCCATTCTCAAGGCGAGAACCACCTTTGACAATGGCCGTCAATTGGGCGGTGTAACGGTATTTTCCTACGATTCAGAAGGGCAGTTCGTAGAGAGGGTCGATGCGAAATCAGGCATATTGGAAAATGGCTATTGGCTTTTGAGCGATGTGTTGGTCAGTTCAGCCTCTGCGGCTCCGCGCCACTATCAAACTTATCTGGTCAGCACCCACCTGACTCCTCAGGAGGCATCTGAGACCATCGCCAACCCTGATTCTGTACCTTTCTGGAACCTACCCGACGTGATCGAACAGGCCAGCCGAGCAGGCCTTCCTGCATATAAATATCGTTTGCGATTTCAAACTCTTTTGGCCAAACCCCTGCTTTTGGCGGCAATGGTGCTGATCGCAGCAACCGTATCACTAAAAATTTTTCGGTTCGGCAATGTGGGAAAGATGATTCTGGGTGGCGTTATCGCTGGCTTCGTGCTTTATGTAGTCACAGAATTAGCTAAAGATTTAGGAAATACAGGGTTGGTTAACCCAATTCTGTCAGCTTGGCTTCCAGCGATTGTGGCTTCCTTGATGGGTTTTTCTATTTTGTTGTATCAGGAGGACGGATAAGTATGCGTCGTACCGTCCAGTCCGCATATTGGAATGACACTGTTTCACACGCGACCGTAACCACCGGTCTGCGCGCGGCTTTGCTCGCCTCTGTGCTTGTTTTTGTCCCTTCTTCAATGAACTCTGCAGCAGCACAGGATATCGTTTCCAACGTCAAGCTTCAGCGTCCCGATGATAACGCCCGTATGTTGGTCGAAGCTGACCAAATGGTCTATGACTATGACAATGAGCGCGTATCGGCAGTTGGCCATGTGGAAATCTACTATGGCGACTACACGCTTCAGGCCAACAAAGTCACCTATGATCAGAAGTCCGCACGCCTGATTGCAGACGGCAGTGTGCGCATCACCGAACCCGGCGGCAATGTGATGACCGCCAACTATATCGATATCACCGAAGATTTCCGCACCGGCTTTGTCCGTTCCTTGCGTGTACAGACACCTGAAAAGGCGCGCTTCGCAGCCGACAAGGCCGAACGGCGCGACGACGACATCACCGTGTTCGACAAGGGGGTCTATACCACCTGCGAACCATGCCGCGAAAATCCGAAGAAATCCCCGCTCTGGCAGATCAAAGCCTCTAGGATCATCTATAATTCCAAAGACAAGATGGTCTATTACAAGGCTGCCAAGTTCGAATTCATGGGCGTTCCCCTGCTTTATACGCCCTATCTGGCTCATCCCGACCCATCACGCAAGCGCAGCTCCGGTCTGCTCGCTCCGCGCGGCGGCTACAACAGCGAGCTGGGCACCTATGTAACCCCCCGTTACTATTGGGCGCCGTCGGAAAGCTATGACGTCACCTTCTCGCCGACCTATTATTCCAAGCAGGGATTGCTGGGCAACGCCACCTGGCGCCAGCATGTAGGCATTGGCACATACAATGTGCGGGTGGCTGGCATTTCGCAGCAGGATAAAGACGCTTTTTCTGGCACCAGCGGTGACAAGACCTTCCGCGGTGCAATTGAGAGCTCCGGCCAGTTGAACCTCTCCAGCAAGTGGAAATTCGGCTGGGACGTGTCCCTGCTTTCGGACAAACTCTTTCTGCGCGACTATGACCTGACCAACGAAGACGAGAGCAAGCGCTCCTCCATATATCTGGTCGGTCAGGGCGAGCGGAACTATTTCGACGCTCGCGCAAACTATTACAACATCATGACCGACAGCCTGAACCAGTCCGAACAGGCCGTTGTGCATCCGTCTATTGATTATAGCGCCTACTCCAAAACGCCCCTTTTCGGCGGCGAAGGACGGCTGCAGGTCAACTCGACCTCAATCACACGCGATGATGAACGCCAGACAACCATTGGCGGCGTAACCCGTACCGATGGCGTCAGCGGCACCTATAACCGAACCAGCGTTGACGCGAGCTGGAAACGCAAGTTCGTCGCTCCCGGTGGTCAGGTCATTACCCCATTCACATCCCTGCGCGGTGATCTTTACTGGATGCCGAGCAAGTCGGGTGCTCCTGCTGCTCTGGTCGACGAAAATCTGGCCTTGCGCGGCATGCCAACTGTCGGTGTCGATTATCGACTGCCGGTTCTGGTCACCACAGGCAGCACGTCCCACATCATTGAACCGATCGCTCAGGTGATTGCGCGTCCAAACGAAGCACAGATCGGCGAATTGCCCAATGATGACTCGCAGAGCCTGATCTTTGACGACACCATTCTCTTCGA
The DNA here is from genome assembly GCF_963678225.1 of uncultured Cohaesibacter sp. Lineage (NCBI taxonomy): Bacteria > Pseudomonadati > Pseudomonadota > Alphaproteobacteria > Hyphomicrobiales > Cohaesibacteraceae > Cohaesibacter > uncultured Cohaesibacter sp. Next base: position 475,391 of record NZ_OY782763.1, read on the forward strand.
CCCGAACAAATTCTCTGGATATGACCGTGTTGAAGGCGGCACACGCGCCAATATCGGCTTCCAGTATCGCGCACAAATGGCCAGTGGCTGGTCTGTCAACGCGCTGGCTGGTCGTTCGTTCCAACTGGCTGGTCGCAACTCCTTTGCCAAGAATGATTTGACAAGCACCGGACTGGACAGCGGGCTGGACAAGACGCGCTCTGACTATGTCGCGCGTGTGGGCGTCAACAGCAACAAAGGCATCGCGGCGATTGCGCGCGGGCGGTTTGATTCCGACACAGCGGATCTGAAATATGCCTCCCTGTCTGCCTCTGGCAGCTATGATCGCTATACGGGCTCCGTGGGCTATGCCTATACCGACAAGCGCCCGTCCGCAGGCATCAATCAGGTGCGGCAGGAAATCACCACCGCTGCTTCCATCAAGTTTGCTGACTTCTGGTCGGTCGGCGGCAGCAGCCAGTATGACATCGCCAGAGGCGGTCTCGTAAGTGGTGCCTTGAAACTCAAATACGAAGATGAGTGCTTTGCTGTAAGCCTGCAATATTCGCAAACACGCGAATCCTATTCAGACACAACAAGTGACAAAACAGTCATGCTTCAGTTCGATTTCAAATCACTGGCAGATGGACAGCTTAGTTATTCTGAAGAATCTGACTAGGAAAACGCGGAGAACGTCTTCAGTTAGCCGTATTTGACTGCATACTTGCATTTGACTCTGAAAAACTGGATAGAAAAGGAATACCCTGATTGATCGGTTCTCCTTTCTTCCGGTCCTATTTTTACAAGCACGATGACGAGCCCGTTTCATGAAGCACGATCAACTGAACAAGACCTTGTCTATTCTCGCTCTGGCCCTGTTTGTGCTGTTTTCAAGCGCGCAGACAAAGCAGGCTTTGGCCAGCACGATCAAAGCAGTCGTCAATGGTGCTGTGATTACCGATTTTGATATTGCTCAGCGTCAGCGTCTGGAAAAGCTCCTTTCGGGCAATCGAAAAAATCTGAGCAGGACAGCGGCTCTCAATGAACTGATTGACGACAAGCTCAAGCTCTTTGAAGCGCGCAATCGCAACATGACCGCCTCTGATCGTGAGATTGATGGTGCCGTTTCGAATATGGCGGCCAACGCAAAACTGAGTAAGAAGCGCCTGCTTTCCATCATCAAGCAATCTGGCATCAACCCAGAAACCCTGAAAGACTGGCTAAAAGTCCAGCTTTCCTGGCGTGATCTTGTCGCAGCCCGCTCCAACTCTCAGGTCCATGTTGATGAAGCGGAAATCTACCAGCTGTTGAGTGATCAGACAAAGAAGGACGACAAGGTCAAGGAAGCGATCCAATTCGACCTGACGCGTGTCGTTTTTGTCGTCCGCTCGAAGGCATCCAATGGTGAGAGAAACCAGCGCCTTAAAGAAGCCAAGCGCTTTCGTGCACGCTTCTCTTCCTGCAGCAAGGATCTGGAGGCAGCGCGTACCCTCACCGACGTTGCCGTTGAACGTGTTGGACGCAAATCCACCACAGAACTGCCTGGTCCACTGGAAGAGCGCCTCAGAGATACGCCGGTTAACAAGCTAACCTCCCCCATCAAGGTTAGCGAAGGCTACGAGATGGTCGCCGTTTGCGATAAGAAAGACCTTGGCAAGCAGGAAACATTGCGCACGGAGATCCAGTCCAAGCTGCGCAACGAGCAAAGCAAGATGCTTGAGCGGCGCTATCTCTCGGAGCTGCGCTCTAACGCCGTTATCGACAAGCGCTAGACCTCTTCCCTATCCAACTGCTGTTGTATGGTATAATACTCATAGATGTGTCTATAAATATGTCTCTGTCGCCCAAAGCGGCAGAGACTAATTCGTTTAAAAACATTGATATCCGGAAAAAACAATGGCTTCCAAACGCGATATTCTTGCCGTTTCCATCGGCGAACCCGCAGGGATCGGCCCTGAAATCATCCTCAAGGCGTGGCTGAGCAGCGAAAAGGAAGGAATCAATCCTTTTGTCGTTTTCGGCGACCCCGCTCTTCTGGAGCGCCGCGCGCGCCTGTTCGGCTTGACCGTTCCCATTCGTACCTGCAAGCCCGAGGAAGTCTTTGACGCCTTTCCCATGACTCTGCCCGTTATTCCAATAGAGAATAAACTCAGCGACAATCCCGGCGAGCTGGAAGTCTGCAACGCACCCGGCGTGATCGAATCGATTGAAAAGGCAACAGAGGCCGTCCTCACAGGGCAGGCAAAGGCTCTCGTTACGCTGCCGATTCAAAAGCACAATCTGTATGAGTATGGCTTCGAGCATCCCGGTCATACCGAGTTTCTTGGCGCTCTTTCTGAAAAGCATACCGGCGAAAAGATTCAACCGGTCATGATGCTCGCAGGCCCCGAGCTGCGCACCATCCCTGTCACCGGCCATATTGCGATCAATCAGGTTGCCCCGGCCATTACGCCGGAATTGGTCGAGAGCATCGCTCGCATTACGATTCATGACCTGGAGACCCGTTTCGGTATCGACAAGCCGAAAATCGCCATTGCGGGGCTCAACCCCCACGCCGGCGAAAATGGCGCCATGGGTAAGGAAGACGCGGCCATCATCGCACCAGTTGTCAAGAAACTTCAGGATGAAGGCTTTGCGGTGACCGGCCCTCACCCGGCTGATACGATGTTCAACAAGAATGCGCGTGAAAAGTATGACGTGGCTTTGGCCATGTATCATGATCAGGCCCTCATACCGGTCAAGACCATCGCCTTTGACGAAACGGTCAACGTCACGCTCGGCCTGCCATTCATGCGCACCTCGCCCGACCATGGCACAGCATTGGATATCGCCACAAAAGGCATCGCCAATCCATCAAGCCTCTTGGCAGCTCTCAAGCTGGCCAATGAAGTAAAGATTTGATACTGAGTGCAAATCTCATTGCTTCGGCACGTTTGAAAGAAAGATCCAATGGCCCAGATAGATGACTTGCCGCCCCTCAGAGACGTAATCGAACGGCATGACTTGCGCGCCAAGAAAAGTCTGGGCCAGAATTTCCTGCTTGATCTCAACCTCACCTGCCGCATTGCACGATCGGCAGGCGATCTGTCCAACCACACGATCATCGAGGTTGGCCCCGGCCCCGGAGGCCTGACACGCGCCTTGCTGCATGAAGGCGCAAAACGGGTCATCGCCATCGAAATGGACCCCCGTGCTCTGGGGGCACTTGAGGAAATAGGGGCGCATTATCCCGGCCGATTAGAGGTCATTGAGGGCGATGCGCTCAAGGTCGACATGGCCAGTCTTGTCCCCGAAGGCCCGGCGCGCATCGTTGCCAATCTGCCTTACAATGTGGGAACCCAGCTGCTTCTCAACTGGCTGGAAGCCGATCCGTGGCCACCATTTTACGAGTCGCTCACCCTCATGTTCCAGAAGGAAGTGGCCGAACGCATCATCGCCACAGAGGAAGACAAGGCCTATGGGCGCCTCGGCGTCATTGCAGGCTGGCGTACACATGCCGATAAGCTTTTTGATGTGGCCAAGGAATGCTTCAGCCCGCCGCCGAAAGTCACATCATCCATCGTGCATCTCGTTCCCAAAGCCGATCCCCTGCCATGCAGATTGCGCACATTGGAGCAAGTCACCGCCGCCGCCTTCGGACAACGTCGCAAGATGCTGCGCCAGAGCCTCAAGAGCCTTGGTGTTGATCATCTTCACTTGATCGAAGAGGCCGGTCTTGAGCCGACCCAACGCGCAGAAACCGTGTCCGTAGAAGGCTTTGTAGCCATGGCCAACGGCCTAGACGCGATGCGGGGGATCTAAGTCTCACAGGCTCGCAAAACAGATGAAAATAAAAGGCCTGCACCACACGCGGTGTCAGGCCTTTCTGCTCTTAACTCTACTCGAACTTCGTGAGCGCTCAGCTGTTCAGCATGCCTTCGACAAAGCTGCGCGCGCCGATCACCCGCTCGCGCTTGTGGCGTTCTGCTTCAACAATCGAACGAACAGCGGCAAAAGCCTTCTCCAGATCATCATTGACGATGACATAGTCATATTCATCCCAATGGCCGATCTCTACGCGGGCATTTTGCAACCGAGCCTCAATGACATCCTGCTTGTCTTCAGCACGGCGAACGAGGCGTTGCTTCAACTCGTCCATGGATGGTGGCAAAATGAAAACCGAGACAACATCCTTGCGAGCGGCCTTTTTCAGCTGCAGCGTGCCCTGCCAGTCGATGTCAAACAGCACATCACGCCCCTTGGAGAGCGCTTCTTCCACCGGATCGCGCGGGGTGCCATAAAAATTGGAATGCACCTCGGCCCATTCGAGAAGATCCCCGCGTTCACGCATCGCGTGGAACTGGCGCTCTGGCACAAAATGGTAATGGACGCCGTCAATTTCGCTGCCGCGCTTGGCCCTTGTTGTCGCCGAAACAGAAAGCTGCAGATTGCGATCACTATCCAGCAAATGGCGGCTGATGGTCGATTTGCCCGCGCCTGATGGAGACGAGAGTACGAGCATCAAACCGCGTCTGATCATGGAATTTTCCGTCATATTTTTACTCGACATTCTGAATTTGTTCACGCAGCTGCTCAATCGTCGCCTTAAGGTCAAGACCAATCGCGGTCAGGCTGGTATCATTGGATTTGGAACAAAGGGTATTGGCTTCACGGTTGAATTCCTGGGCCAGAAAATCCAGCTTGCGACCAACGGGGCGGTCTTCTGCGACCAATGCCCGCACCGCAGCACAATGTGCATAAAGCCGGTCTAATTCTTCGCGCACATCCGCCTTGCCCGCCAGAAGAACGGCCTCCTGATAGAGCCGGTCCTCATCAAGAGAGGAATCGGCTTCAAGAATGCGCTCTATTTGCTGGCGCAGCTTGGCCCGAATGGCATCGGCACTGCGCGCCGGGCACTCTTCCGCCTGTTTTGTCAGCGCCTCGAGCTCTTCGACGCGCTGCATGACGACTTTCTCAAGCGCGTCTCCCTCGCTCTTGCGCATGCTTTGCAGGTCGGTCATCGCATCTTTGAAGTTGGCCAGCATCGCTTCGATCAATTGGGCCTGCACCTCTTCGCTTTCACTTTCTTCGACCTGCTCCATAACGCCCTTGATAGACAGAATCCCATCCAGACTGGGCTTCTTGGCATCAACGCGATCCTTGATCAGGGCAAGAGCATCCAGCACAGAGTCAAGAACCTGCTGATTGACCTGAAGTGACTGGCTCGGAGCTTCATGCTGAACCGTCAGCGACACATAGCAAGATCCCCTTGCAAGGCGCTCACTCATGATGGCGCGAACGGGGCGATCCAGTTCGTCAAACCCTGGCGGCAAGCGCAGGCGCAAATCCAGCCCCTTGCCATTGACGGTCTTGATCTCCCAAGTCCAGTTATATCTCCCGAAGCTTCCACCCAAGCGGGTGAAACCTGTCATGCTAACAAGCGTCATGATCCTGTGTCCCTAAATTCCTGAGCAAGCAGTGATGCATGCCATCCTGTCCTGCGCGCATACAATCAGAAACAGCTGGCGACCTGTCAAGTCTAGCATCTTGCCTGACACACTTTAAAAGGCGAGAATGAACGACAAGCTCACTTTACCAAGCAAAAATCAATGTCTGATAGAAGCAACAAAGCCGCACAATCCAAAAGCAAACGACTGGCCAGCCCCAAGCCGCATGAAGAGGCCATTGCCACGCTGCTGGCAGCGACCCGCTCCGGGTCGACCAAGGCGTGCCTGTCGGCTGTCTTTGCTCTCATCTATATCGACAAGGCCCGATTGCAGATAACAGCAGAGCCTGAGCTTTCCGAATCGATGGATGGCGTTGTTTCTCGCACGCAGCAAGGCGTTGATTTGGGGTGGGATTTCGAAACCGCCTTTATCATATCGCACACAAAAGGGAGCACAAAAGTTGCCTTACGCAGCTCCCATGCTGACATGATCGCCATCCGTTACAAGATCGACATCGAAGAAATAGCACTGCACTCAGGCGAGCCCCCGCATCAGATTGCATCCATCCCCTTGTCCATCGACAAACCCGATCATATTTCAGCGGCCATAGCGCTGGCAGAAAGAGAATTCAGCAAAGACAATAGCGAGCTTCACTAGAAAAAGATCCCTGCGCCCGCGCCCAGAATCAAAATGGCGGCCAAGAGTCAAACTCTCGACCGCCATCAATCTTTTCCTCAGAAAGGAAGCCCTATTCGGCAGGCTGCTCTTCTTCGCCGCCTTCGCTGGCCTCTGTTTCCTTCTGCTTGGCCGCTTCGATCCGCTGTTTTTCGATCTCACGCCAGCGCCGGACATTGTCGTTATGCTGCTTGAGCGTTTCCGAGAAGACGTGACCACCAGTGCCATCAGCCACAAAGAACAGCTCCTTGGTGCGGCTCGGATTGGCAACCGCTTCCAGAGACGCTCGCCCCGGATTGGCTATCGGCCCCGGCGTCAGCCCCGGAATCTGATAGGTGTTGTAATCAGTCTTCTTGTCCAGATCAGAGCGGAAGATGGGACGGTCTTTCGGTTTCCCTTTGCCGCCGAAAATACCGTAGATGACCGTTGGGTCAGACTGTAGCCTGATGCCCTGATTGAGCCGGTTGATGAAGACGCCGGCGACGCGCGTGCGCTCGGAGGCCTTTCCGGTTTCCTTTTCCACGATGGACGCCAGCGTGACAAGCTCTTCAGGGGTTTTTAAAGGCAAATCGGCCGCCCGTCGGTCCCAGATTTCCGCTACAGCACGATCATGGGCATCAGCCATCCGCTTGACCATTTCCTTGCGTGTTGTGCCACGCGCGAATTTATAGGTCTCTGGCAGCAGCGTCCCTTCCGCCGGAATCTCATCCAGCGGGCCCATTAGAATATCATTGTCCATCAGAACCTGATGGATCTGATAGGAGGTATACCCCTCCGGCACCGTAACCGAATGCAGAATGGATTTGCCAGAGGTCAGAATCTGCATCACCTGCATCATCGAGACACCCGGGCTGAACAGATATTCACCAGCTTTCAGCTTGGTATCCTGACGATAGATCTGGACGCCGTAGTTGAAGATCGTCTGGTCGCTAATCACATTCTGGCGTTCCAGAATTTCTGCGATCGTGCCAAGACCGGTGCCGCCGCTTACAAGAATTGTTTTTTCCTGCTTGAGGGGGCCCTCTTCAATGAAGGTCTGTTTGCCGTAATAGAGAACACCGCCAATCCCGATCACCGCAAGAAGCACGACCGTGATCACGAAATTCATGAAAACAACGATCGGATGGCGCACCGCTTTTGACCGTGTCGGCGGCGGCGGCGGCGTTTCGGGCTCTATAGCCTGACGAGCACTCTTTGGGGTTTTGACTTCGCCGGTATCGGACACCATGGTAGAGGTCGGTTCAACCTTAGCTTCCGCTGCCTTGTCATTGGCAGAGGTATCTTCCCTAGAAGAAACCGTCTCTTCCTCTTTGGCAGACTTGGCTGAAGACGCCTCCTCTTCAGAAGCCGTCTCGGCTTCCTTGTCCGAGCTGTCCTTCTTGGATGCGTCATCGTCTGATGACGCTGCGTTATCTTTATCCGTCTCATCTGAAGGCTTAGTTTCGGAGGACTTTTCAGCTGTCTTTCCAGTGTCTTGTGTCACCTCAGACTCGCCCTTCTGCTCTTCCTGCAGTTTGTCCTTGTCGTCTTTACCGTCTACCATGTCCGCCTCAAGTCAAGATGGGTCATCAATTGCGAAAGCCCGGCATCTGGGCCGCTGCATTTCGTGGCTCAAAGCCTCGTCAACATTTCTAATTTCCGAAAAACTCCGGATAAGCGTCTTACGCATTTCAACGCCCAAGATTCATCAAAAGACAAATCAATTGATCAGACGCTTTACGTAGTCTTCATGGCGAAAAAGAGACGGCTCCGGAGCCGCCTCATTCTCTTATATCTATTTGATCCGCCGCACAATCCGCCTGTCTGAACAAGACTGGCAGCGCCCCAATCTTTGGCGTTGGAACCAATCAGTCGACCGCGCGCAAGATCAGGGATGCGTTGGTACCGCCAAAGCCAAAGGAGTTGGACAATACAACCTTGATATCCATTTTCTTCGGTATTTTGGGAACCAGATCGATCTTGGTATCAACAGATGGATTCTCAAGGTTCAATGTCGGAGGCGCCACCTGATCGCGAATGGCCAGTGTCGAGAAGATCGCTTCAACAGCGCCAGCCGCGCCCAGAAGATGCCCTACAGCCGATTTCGTGGAAGACATGGTCAACCCTTCAGCGGCATCACCAACCAGACGCTCAATGGCTCTGAGCTCGATCTCGTCACCCAGCGGTGTTGAGGTGCCATGCGCGTTGACATAATCGATATTGGCAGGCGTGATGTCTGCGCGCTTCATCGCAGCGGACATGCAACGGAATGCCCCGTCACCGTCTTCAGATGGTGCCGTAATGTGATAGGCATCGCCAGACATGCCATAGCCAATGACTTCAGCGTAAATCTTTGCGCCACGTGCCTTGGCATGCTCATATTCTTCCAGCACAACCACACCAGCACCTTCACCCATGACAAAGCCATCACGATCCTTGTCATAAGGACGGGAGGCCTTTTCAGGCTCATCGTTGAAGTTGGTTGAGAGCGCGCGACAGGCAGCGAAACCGGCCAGGGCCAGGCGCCCAATCGGAGATTCAGTACCACCGGCAACCATCACGTCTGCATCCCCCAGAGCAACCAGACGGGCTGCATCGCCAATCGCGTGTGCGCCTGTAGAGCAGGCCGTAACAACAGCGTGGTTGGGACCCTTCAGGCCGTGACGAATGGAAACATACCCGGAAGCCAGGTTGATAAGACGGCCGGGGATAAAGAACGGGCTGATACGACGAGGCCCTTTCGCCTGCAAATCATAAGCCGCCTTTTCGATACCCAGAAGGCCACCAATGCCAGACCCGATCATCACACCGCTGGAGATCTGGTCTTCATAGCTTTCCGGCTTCCAGTTTGCATCTGCCAACGCTTCATCAGCGGCCGCAATTGCATAAACGATAAAGGGATCAACCTTGCGCTGCTCTTTGACCGGCAGCACATCATCGGGATTGAAGGTGCCATTCGTGCCATCACCAAACGGCAACTGACAAGCAACGCGACAGGCCAGGTCTTCCGTTTCGAATCCGGTCGGGTTCTTGGCTCCACTCTTGCCAGCCAGAATATTCGACCAGGTCGTCTCAACTCCATTGCCAAGCGGGCTGACCATACCCATACCGGTTACGACAACTCGTCTCATCCTCAGTCTCCAAATAGTCTTGTTTGTAACCTCGCCTCTACCGGTCTTACCCGGGGGCAAGTGCGTCTTCATATTTATTACCCGTAAAAGCTGTTTCACGTAAGCTTTTTTCAGGAGTTATTCATTTCAGACTTATGACGCCAGTTCAAGCAAGAACAAGCACTAAGCGGCTGAAACAAAAAAACCGGAAGGAGCTGAGCCCCTTCCGGTTTTGTTTTCACCATTTAGACCGCATTGCTGAGGTCCGCCGCTAACAGATTAGTTGGCAGCTTTGGTCAGGAAGGAGACAGCGTCGCCGACCGTCTGAATGGTTTCAGCAGCGTCATCAGGGATCTCGGTGCCGAATTCTTCCTCGAAAGCCATAACCAGCTCAACGGTGTCAAGGCTGTCTGCGCCCAGATCATCAATGAAGCTTGCAGATTCGGTTACTTTTTCAGCGTCAACGCCGAGATGTTCGATCACGATTTTTTTTACGCGTTCAGCGATATCGCTCATTTTCTTTCCTCAAAATTAGCGTTCGATCAAGTTTGGAAAAACAGCTTGTTTTGGCCAATTGCCGAACAAATCTCTTTCCCGATTTTGCACACTGCCAATTGGCCCACCAGACTCCAAAGAATCCTATACAGTGAACCTGGCTGTTAAACCGCTTCCAAATCAGCCAATCTCAGATGGCTTTCACCGGAATTCGCGCGGTTCGTAACACACTTTCTTGCGCTTGAGAAGATCAGGAATGAGCCAGAAAAGCAAATGTTTCCTTCTTCCCGTTCTTATCCAAGCAATTAAAGGTGCATTTGAAGATTTTCAACCCTCAAATGCAGATTTGATCTTGTTAGATCATCGCCATGCCACCGTTGACATGCAATGTCTGTCCGGTGACATAGGCAGCTTCGTCGCTTGCCAGATAAACCGCAGCACTGGCCACCTCTTCGGGCAACCCCATGCGCGCTGCAGGAATCGCGGAATTGATGGCTTCCTGCTGTTTTTCGTTCAGCTTGTCCGTCATCGCCGTCTTGATAAAGCCCGGCGCGATGCAGTTTGCGGTGATACCGCGGTTGGCCACTTCCTGTGCCAGAGACTTGGTCATGCCGATCATGCCAGCCTTGGCTGCAGCATAATTACCCTGCCCCGGGTTACCGGTGACACCGACCACAGAGCTGATGGAAATAATGCGACCATGACGCCGCTTCATCATGCCGCGCAGGACAGCACGGGAAAGGCGCATCGCTGAAGTCAGATTGACCGTAAGCACCTGCTCCCAGTCTTCATCCTTCATGCGCATGAAAAGACCATCGCGCGTGATGCCAGCGTTGTTCACCAGAATATCGAGCTGCCCCATGGCGGATTCCGCATCGCCAGCCAGAGACGCAATGGATTCGGCCTCCGACAGGTTTGCAGGCGTTACAAATACACGGTCACCGCCGAGCTTTTCTGCAAGGGCCTCGAGCGCTTCCACTCGCGTGCCAGAAATGGCCACCTTGGCGCCCTGTGCATGCAACGCCATCGCGATGGATTCGCCGATACCGCCGCTTGCGCCGGTTACCAGAGCGCACTTTCCGCTCAAATCAAACATATCATCTACCTCCAACAGCCAATCACTTTCCAATTAGAAAGTGACCAGCTTATTGTTTCAGTCAACGCAAGCCAAAGACGCCATTGTAAAAGCAACGGTCGCCCTCTTCGCCTGAGCCATTGTCAGCACTTGGATATACGAACCGGAGGCGTCTTTGCAAATGCTTATCAGGCCAATTTCGCCATGGCTGCGTCAATATCGCCCGGTTCACCAACATTTACCGTGCTGATTCCCTTGACAATACGCTTGGCCAGACCAGACAAGACCTTGCCCGTACCGATCTCATAAAGGCAATCAACACCATTGTGGGAAAGCCAGGAAACGGATTCGGACCAACGCACCATGCCGGTCACCTGCTCGACAAGATGCTTGCGGATAGCTTCCGGATCATCAATCGCATTGGCCAGAACGTTGGCAACGAGCGGAACGGCTGGCTTGTGAATGGTGACCTTAGAAAGGGCTTCAGCCATGGCATCGGCTGCAGGCGCCATCAGCGCGCAATGGAAAGGTGCGCTCACCGGCAGCAGCAGCGCGCGCTTTGCGCCTTTCTCTTTGGCCAGAGCAGCAGCCCGCTCAATGGCACTCTTGGCACCGGAAATAACGACCTGACCGGTCGCATTGTCATTGGCAACCTGACAGACTTCGCCTTCAGCCGCTTCTTTGGTTACCGCTTTGACATCATCCATGGAAAGCCCGAGGATGGCCGCCATGGCGCCCTCACCCACAGGAACAGCCTTCTGCATGGCATCGCCACGAATGCGAAGAAGACGCGCCGTATCACCAAGGCTCAGCGCCCCGGAAGCCGCCAGTGCGGAATATTCACCCAGTGAGTGACCTGCAACATAGGAAACCTTGTCTGCCAGATCGAGCCCCTTTTCCTTCATCACGCGCAAAGCCGCAATGGATGCAGCCATAAGAGCAGGCTGCGCATTGCGCGTAAGGGTCAGCACATCAGCCGGACCGTTCCACATGATATCTGAGAGCTTTTCACCCAGCGCATCATTCACTTCTTCATAGACAGCGCGCGCAACAGAAAATTCGTCGGCCAGCGCCTTACCCATGCCAACTGCCTGACTGCCTTGGCCGGGAAAAGTAAAAGCAACACTCATAACGTTTCAACCTTGTTTGATTTATAGGACGCAACTTCTCGCTTGCGTCTCTTGTGCCTTGCGCAAACTGCGCGGTCTAACGACAAGCCATCTGAGGACCGGGCGAAAACGCTCAATCGGGCCATTTTTGACAGCTTTATGAAGTTCATCGTTCGCTATTGTATTTATTGCTCCCCGAAGTCAAGACTTGCAGTGTGAAACAAAGCGAAAAGGTGCGCTTTTTTCGAGAAAACGCGCATTCAACCTAGGCTTATTCACTCTGAAAGCCCGCCAAATGGCCAAAACCGCCCAAAGCGGCGACCGGAAGAGGAAGGCACCCAAACAGGACAAAGAAGCGATTTTTAGGCATTTCTCCTGAATTTGGCCTTGCACATCAGGAAAATTCGGCTATAAAGCGCGGATCAGCTAGGCGAGGCCGAGGGCTGAACGGAAGACTATTGTCTGGATTTTGCACATCAGCACGATCAGGACAACGGTAGGAAAGAGAGATTTCCGCCTTCCTGTGTCCTCGCTCTTTAAAGCAATAAATTCTCAAAAGAGCCTTGTCATCTAAGGCTTTTTGGAGGCTTAGCGCCGGTCGAGCTGATATGTTGAAACTCAAGAGACAAGGCAGGAACAATGGCGCTTTACGAGCACGTTTTCCTTGCTCGCCAGGATATCTCTCAGCAGCAGGTTGAGGCTCTGGTTGAGCAATACAAAACCCTTATCGGTGAATATGAAGGCTCCGTCGGCAAAGTCGAATTCTGGGGTCTGAAAACCATCGCCTACCGCATCAACAAGAACCGCAAGGCCCATTATGTTCTGATGAACATCGATGCTCCTTCCGATGCAATCGTTGAAATGGAACGTCAGATGCGCATCAACGAAGATGTCATGCGCTTCATGACCATCCGCGTTGAAGAGCACGAAGAAGAACAGTCTGCAATGATGCAGAAGCGCGACCGCGACGACCGTCGTGGTGGCCGTGGCGATCGCAATGATCGTGGCCCGCGCGGTGACCGTGGTGACCGCCGTCCACGTCGCGAAGATCGTGACAACAATTCTGACAAAGCAGCTGAGTAAGAGGAGCAAGAATCATGTCTGGAGCACGTCGTCCATTTTTCCGTCGTCGCAAAACTTGCCCTTTCTCCGGCGATAATGCACCGAAGATTGATTACAAGGATGTTCGCCTTCTGCAGCGTTACGTTTCCGAACGCGGCAAGATCGTACCATCCCGTATCACGGCAGTTTCTGCCAAGAAACAGCGCGAACTGGCTCGTGCCATCAAACGCGCTCGCTTCCTGGGCCTTCTGCCATACGTCATCAGCTAAGCGCTGAGTGGCATCAAGATTTGGAAAAGGGCGATCAAGCGCCCTTTTCCCTTCCCAAACTTTCGGGAAATCAACTATCGACCGTTGGGACAGGCGAATGCGACCTGCCTCTAACCGCCAGCAAACGCCCCTTAGGGCAAGCGGGACAGCCAAGAGAATGAGTAACTATCTGATCATAGGCATTATTGCCGGTCTTTGTACCGCGCTTCTGAACCTCTCCGGCTATGTCGGCGGGATGTTCGGCCTTGGCATCATTCTCATTATTCTCTCCCCTCTTCCCCTGATGATTGCATCCCTCGGCTGGGGCTCCTTTACCGGTCTCATCGCCGTCGTCAGCTCTGGTGTGGCTCTTTCGCTTCTGATTAGTCCTCTCGCAGGCCTTCTTTTCATGGTGGTGAACAGTGTTCCCCCCTGGTGGCTGGCGCGACTGGCAACCCTTAGCCAGACCAACAGCGAAACCGGCGAAACCATCTGGTATCCGATGGACCGTCTGCTGATGTGGATCGCGTCCATCGCCTGCATCACCAGCGTCGCCATGTTCATCCCGTTCGGTTTCAGTCTCGATCAATATCGCGACACGATCTCGGCCATGATGAACGAGGTATACAAGGCCCAGCAACTATCGCTTCCCGAGGGAACAGCCCTGACCATTGACGACATCGTCTCGATGATCACCTGGATGGCACCCATGGCCTCTGTTCTGATGGTGACCTTCAGTTCGGTGGTCAATCTCTATCTGGCTGGCAAGGTCGTTCAGAAATCGGGAAAATTGCAGCGTCCCTGGCCAAATCTTCACCAGCTAACCCTATCGCCCGTTGCCGTATTCATCTTTTTGGTTGGTCTCGCCCTCATGTTCATCCTGAGTGGCCTGCCCCAGATTCTGGCGCAAATCGTAGCCACTGCCTTTGGCACGGCCGTGCTTCTGGTTGGCCTTTCCGTCCTGCATTACCTGACCCGCCAATCACCGGCGCGTCTGGTCATTCTATGGACGACCTATTTTCTTCTCGCCATTTTCCAATGGATCGGCATCGTGCTGGTTCTGTTGGGAGGTGCAGAAATCTTCTTCAATGTCCGCTCCCGATTGCCGCGAGGTCCTTTGGGACCAAACGACCAAGACAAAGATGAGGGAAACGGACAAAGCTGATACGGGCCTTACCGGCCCAATTGAACCAATAAAGAAAAACACTAAGAACAATCATCCTTCAGGGATGATAAAATGGAGACTAAAATGGAACTGATCCTGCTTGAACGCGTCGCAAAGCTCGGCCAGATGGGCGACATCGTCACCGTACGTAGCGGCTATGCACGTAACTTCCTTCTGCCTCAGGGCAAAGCCCTCCGCGCTTCTGAAGCCAACAAGAAACGCTTTGAAGCTGAACGCGCACAGCTCGAAGCTCGCAACCTAGAAGCCAAGAGTGAAGCAGAAGCTCTTAAAGAACGCATCGGCGCCAAAACCGTTATCGTTATCCGCGCCGCTTCCGAAACCGGCCAGCTTTACGGCTCCGTTTCCACCCGCGACCTTGCTGACGCCCTGTCTGATGATGGTGTTTCCCTGTCTCGCAACCAGGTCTCTTTGGACCGTCCGATCAAAACCATCGGCATGCACTCCGTTACCGTGATCCTGCATCCTGAAGTCGAACTGGTTGTCACCGCCAACGTTGCCCGTTCTCAGGACGAAGCTGAACGTCAGGCCGCTGGCGAAGACCTGTCCCTGACCGAGCGCGACGAAGCATTCGAGTTTGAAGAAGATCTGGAACTCGACGAAGAGCTGCTCGAAGAAATCGAAGGCGAAGAAGAAGCCGAAGCTTCTGAAGAAGTTGCCGAAGAAGCTGCTGAAGAAGAATAAGAGCTTCTTATTCCCATCGACAACATCTGCTCATGCAGAAAAGTCTTTTGAAAACCCGGCCTCTGTGCCGGGTTTTTTGTATCTGACTGGGGAATAACGCTAGTGGATGACTCAAATCAAATAGAATATTCTATTGTATAATATACTGCATACAAATCTGAATAATCCTTGTGATCATTCATCCAGACTTCAAAATCAAAAGCAACCAGCTTGATGGATATCGAAATGAAACCAGCATTCACTCTGCCCCCTTTCGCATTGCTGCGCATCGTCACCGGCCTCATCTACATCCCTCACGTTCTGTTCAAGTTTCAGGCGTTTGATATGTTGCTTGGCTATTTTGCCAAAGTCGGCCTTCAGCCAGCCATCTTCTTTGTGCTTCTGGCAATTGTGACCGAAACCGCTGTTGTCATCGGCCTGACCTTCAACATTCTGCCAAAATGGCTTGGTCTCGCATCAACCGGCACCATGGCGATTGCCGCCTACACCACGCTCTTCACCAAAGGAGAATTCGTGTGGACCTGGAACAAGGGGGGTGTTGAATATATCTTCTTGCTTGGTTTCGTGTCCTTCATCATTGCATGGGAAGCATGGCGTCAGGAACGCGCAGAATATGGCCGCAACTTCTTCCTGTGGCCAACCAAAGCCAAGTAAGAGCTACCGCTCATCAAGAGCACAAAAAACAAAAAGCGGGCTTTTAGCCCGTTTTTTTTTTCATTCGATACCGCAATTTCAAGAGAAAGCAGGAACTACGACTTGAGCGTCAATGCGCTCCTTGAAGATAGATCCGTCCCAGCCCGCGTGTCAGCGCCTTTTCCGCCTCTGAAGGATCAATGGTCAGATAGTCATCAAAGACCTCTTTGGCCTCGGCTTCCCGTCTCTCCAGAATATGCTCCAGAATGGACTGCTGTTTGCTGAAATAGGCCCGTTTGCAAACATAGCCCTCCAGCATCACCTTACGCAGGAAGCGGATTCGGGCAGAAATATTATTGTTGATCTGCGCCATCACCGGATTCTTGGTCAGCATGGTGACATCATGAAGAAAAGCCTGATCAGCCCGCGCCATCTCGCAAGGCGGCATCTCATTGCCATGTTCAACCATCTGCTGACAGGAAGTGAGCAATGCCTCCACTTCTGATTTCTCAGCACGCTCGAAAACATGTGGCAAAATGGAGAGATGAAAGGTCTTGTAGGCTTCAGCCAAATGCAACACATCCTGCAAATCAAGCGTGCGGCAGAAGAAACCATAATTCTTCCTGAAGTCAATCAGGTCTTCGGTCACAAGACGGTTGAGCGCTTCGCGAACCGGTGTCCGGCTAACCCCGAGCTCATGCGCCAGATCGGTCTCATTGATCTTGGCCCCAGGCATGAAGCGAAACTCTATCGCCATCTCGCGAACAGCGGAGAAAACGTCACCCGATGATGAAACTGTTTGAGCTTCCTGTGCCATAAAGTACTTACCTAGCAAGCACTTGCCCCGAAAAGGTCAAGTATCTGGAATGCTGCATCAAAGATGTCGAAACGGACATCTCTTGATCTTGGCCGATCAACACAGCGAACATTGAGAGTGGCTTTTGCGACTGTCCTTGAAATCGAAAAACCTTCATCAAAAAGAATAATGGGCAAAGAAGGCAATCACAAGATCGATTGTGACAATTCGCCTGTCACTCTGCTGAATTGCTTAAAATATAAACCAATTGGATAGGTTTCGAGGTACAACTTGGGTCGGAAAAGATCGTCTGAGTCGATTCTCGAACGGACTCGAAAGCCCATCAGAGTCCAGCGAAATTCGAAGGAAAATTTTTCCGCTGTTGATTGCCGTGAATAGCAAACAGAGCGCTTCAAATTGCATGCCCTCTGTGGCTATTTAGATCATCTCACAGCAAGGATGAGGTAAGACCATGGAAACCGCTGCAAAGCTCGAAAAAGCCGATGACATCACATCTCGTCAGGCGCCACACAATCTGGAAGCCGAGCAGCAGCTACTAGGTGCAATTCTGGTCAACAACCAGACTTACGACCGTGTAGAGGCTTTTCTGAAGCCACATCATTTCTTCGATCCGAATCTGCAAGACATCTTTGAAAAGATGTCCAAGCTAATCCGGTCCGGCAAGATCGCTTCCCCGGTTACCTTGAAAACCTTTTTCCCGGCAGACTATGTCATCGCCGACATGCCAATCGATGTCTATTTGTTGCGTTTGGCGTCTCAGGCAACCTCTATCATCAATGCCGAAGATTATGGCCTCTTGATCATGGACCTTGCCACCCGGCGCAATCTCATCGAGATCGGCACCGATGTGGTCAATGTTGCCTATGATGCTCCCATTGATACGCCACCGCGCATCCAGATCGAAGATGCAGAAAAGCGCCTGTTTGAACTGGCTGAAACCGGCGGCGAAAAGGGCGGTTTCCAGTCCTTTGCTACAGCTGCAACGGAAGCCATCGAGATGGCCGAAGCAGCCTACAAGCGTGATGGACAGCTATCGGGCATCTCCACGGGGCTTACCGACCTCGATCAAAAAATGGGTGGCCTGCAGCATTCGGACTTGATCATTCTTGCTGCTCGTCCCGCGATGGGTAAAACCTCGCTGGTGACCAACATCGCCTACAACATCGCAAGTGCTTACCGGGCTGAAGAACAACCCGATGGCTCGTTGAAAACCATAAACGGAGGCGTAGTTGGCTTCTTCTCGCTAGAAATGAGCGCTGAACAGCTGGCCACCCGTGTTATCGCCGAGCAGGCAATGGTCTCTTCGGAAAAGATCCGCCGAGGCAAGGTCGATCAGGACGAATTTGCCCGCATTGCGCAAAAAGCACAGGAAATGCAGATCACGCCGCTGCATATCGACCCGACCGGTGGTATTTCCATCGCCCAGCTGGCCGCGCGTGCTCGCCGCCTCAAGCGCCAGAAGGGCCTTGATCTGCTGATCGTCGACTATCTTCAGCTGCTTTCCGGTTCCGCCTCCAAGGCCTCCCAGGGTCGCGTGCAGGAAATCACCGAAATCACGACCAACCTCAAGGCTCTCGCCAAGGAGTTGAGCGTTCCGGTCATCGCCCTCTCCCAGCTTTCTCGTCAGGTGGAAGCCCGAGACGATAAACGCCCGCAGCTCGCTGACCTTCGTGAATCCGGCTCCATCGAGCAGGACGCCGACGTCGTACTCTTCATCTATCGCGAGGAATATTACAAGATGCGCGAAGAGCCCAAGCCCGGCACGGAAGAGCATTTCACCTGGCAGTCCGAAATGGAGCGCTGCATGGGCAAGGCGGAAGTCATCATCGCCAAGCAGCGTCACGGCCCTACCGGCATCGTGCCTCTCGCCTTCCAGGGCGAATTCACGCGCTTCTCCGATTTGGCGCGCGACGAATATATCCCCGAGGCTTACGAATAAGAGTACGGACCAAAGATATGAGATCAGAGAAACGCCTTCGGGCGTTTCTTCGCGATTGGGCGCATCTTTGATCATTCCCTTCATGGGTTTATCGCGTCAATGCCTATTTCCATCTTCGGGTAACCAAGGCGAGACCGGACAAAGCTGCATAGCCTTTGCTTTGATAAAAGGACCAAAAGCAAACAAAGGAGCGCCCGCTCCTTACGCCATCCATTAATTGCGACCAAGGAAAAGGGGCATGCATTCCAAATGAAAATGTTTCAAGAGCATAACAGCCGAAAATCGCAGGCCCACAAAGATATCTATGCGGCTTATGAGATCGCCTATACGCTGGTCGACTTTTCCGCGGCTCTTCTGTTTGTCATTGGCTCGGTTATGTTCTTTTATGAAAGCTGGCAGATCCCCGGCACATGGTGCTTTCTGATCGGCTCCATTTTCTTTGGTGTCAAACCGACATTGCGCGTGGTTAGAGAATTTCATTATCTGGCCATCGGTCGCAAGAAGCATCTCGCCGAGCGCGCCCGCAACTGACTTTTGGGCTTGCACCTACTCAGGAGCGCAGACTAAACTGCGCCCAACTCATGGAGCCCGACGCTCCACCCTACCAAAAACAAGAAAAACGGTTTTCCCTCCCCCTTTGAAGACCGACCGCCTCTGCTAAAGGCGCAGAAAAGGTGCATCATGCCCGATATTTCCCTCCCCCACATTTCCCATCTCACCGCGCCCGACCCGAGCCTTGCGGGCAGTCACCTGACCATCGATCTCAAGGCCCTTGCCGACAATTACCGTATGCTGGCGCAGAAGACAGGCTCCGCAGAATGCGCCGCCGTTATCAAGGCTGACGCGTATGGAACGGGCCTTGAACCCGCCGCAGAAACCCTTTGGCAGGCTGGTGCGCGCACGTTCTTCGTGGCTCATCCGCAGGAAGGCGCCAAGGCACGCACCCTGCTGCCCGATGCGGTTATATATGTGCTCAATGGCCTGGTGGGAGACGACAGCAAAGACGGTTTTGACTATTATCGCGCCCATCAGCTGCGCCCTGTGCTCGGTTGTCGAGAGGAAGTTTCCCTCTGGCAGGATTATTGCGCCAACAGAGAAGAGGCCCTTCCCTGCGCCATTCATTTCGACACCGGAATGAACCGCCTTGGCTTGAGCTTTGCAGATGCCGAAGCCCTCTCAATGCAATGGAAGACAGCCAAACCGTCCTTTGCGCTCGAGCTGATCATCAGTCATCTGGTGTGCGCCGACGAACCCAAACACCCGAAAAATCAGGACCAGCTGGAAAAATTCCGTGCCGTGCGCGCCCTGTTCCCGGATGTGAAGGCCTCTCTGGCCAATTCTGGTGGCGTGTTCCTTGGGCCAGACTATCATTTTGATCTCTGCCGCCCGGGCATTGCGCTTTATGGCGGAGCGGTTTGTGAGGGCGAAAAAAGCCCGATGAAGGTCGTCGCAACGCTCAAAAGCCGCGTGCTTTCCACTCGTGACGTGCCCGAAGGACAATCGGTCAGCTACGGCGCGACAGAGACCACCAAACGCAACAGCCGGCTTGCCATACTCTGCCTTGGCTACGCCGATGGCTATCTGCGCACGGCCAGCAGCAGCGACCTCAAAAAAGGCGCAAAGGTCGCCATCAATCGCCATCAGGCGCCCATCATTGGTCGGGTGACTATGGATCTGATTATCGTTGATGTGACGGGCATTCCTCAGGAGCAGGTCAAGCGCGGCGACTGGGCCGAATTTTTCGGCAGCCAGATCCCCGTCGACGATGTGGCCGAGGCGGCAGGCACCATCAGTTATGAACTTCTGACAAGCCTTGGCTTGCGCGCCCTTCGCAGCTATTTATAAGCGCTCGAAAGAAAAGCGACAGGGATTCGGAGAAAGAACACACCATGGCACGCAAGAAATCGACATTTGTCTGCCAGTCATGCGGCGCGGTAACAAACCGCTGGGCGGGACGCTGCGAATCCTGCGGTGAATGGAACTCCATCATCGAAGAGGTCGAAAGCGCAGGCATCGGCAGCTCTCCCAAAACCATCCGGGGTAAATCCGGCAGGGTTGTGGAGCTGGTGCCGCTTTCAGGCGAAGACAAGCCCGCTCCGCGCATCGAAACGGGTGTTGGCGAGCTGGATCGCGTCACTGGCGGCGGCTTCGTCAAAGGCTCGGTGCTGTTGCTTGGTGGCGATCCAGGCATCGGAAAATCCACCCTGCTGATTCAGGCCTCCGCCGCCCTCACCCACCATGGACACAGCGTGGTCTATATTTCCGGTGAGGAGGCGATTGATCAGGTGCGTATGCGGGCGGCTCGTCTCGGCCTTGCCGAGGCAACCGTGCAGCTGGCTGCCGAAACCAGCGTGGAAGACATTCTGGCCACCCTCACCTCTGGCCCTCCGCCCCAAATGGTCGTGATCGATTCGATCCAGACCCTCTGGACAGAAGCCGCAGACAGCGCTCCGGGCACTGTGACGCAGGTGCGCGCATCTGCACAGGCCATGATCCGCTATGCCAAACAGACCGGAGCAGCCGTCATCCTCGTTGGTCACGTCACCAAGGATGGCCAGATCGCAGGCCCGCGCGTTGTGGAACATATGGTGGATGGCGTTCTGCATTTTGAAGGGGATTCCGGCCACCAGTTCCGCATACTGCGCGCCATCAAGAACCGTTTCGGCCCAACTGACGAAATCGGCGTGTTTGAAATGACCGGAGGTGGCCTCACACAAGTGGCCAACCCTTCGGCCATGTTCCTTGGCGAACGCAACACCTCAACGCCCGGCGCTGCCGTTCTGGCTGGCATGGAAGGCTCCCGACCCTTGCTCGTGGAAATTCAGGCTCTGGTGGCCCAGTCTCCGCTCGGCACCCCGCGCCGCGCCGTTGTCGGCTGGGATTCAAGCCGCCTGTCCATGATCCTTGCGGTTCTGGATGCCCATTGCGGCGTGCGTCTTTCCAGCCACGATGTTTATCTCAATGTCGCAGGCGGCATGAAAATCAGTGAACCGGCAGCAGATCTTGCGGTGGCAGCCGCGCTGGTCTCCTCGCTGGCAGGCATAGCGCTTCCATCCGATTGCGTCTATTTCGGCGAGGTCAGTCTGTCCGGCGCCGTGCGTCCGGTGTCGCACACAGCATCGCGAATCAAGGAATCGGCCAAACTGGGCTTTGCCAAAGCCGTGGTTCCGGAAGCCTCGCAAAAATCGATCAAATCGGCGGAACTGGAGCTTTCGAACCTCTCAACCTTGACGGATCTGGTGGCTCGCATTGCTTCGGGAACCGAAATCCTGACACAGGACACACAAGAGCCATAAGAAGTTACCCGAAAAGCCTTGCTCTTGCCCCTTTCTTAGCCCTATAGAAGGGCACGAACGCAATTTCGCCGATGCCTGATCACCATCCAGCCCGTGCTCGGCCAAACACAGGATGACTTAACAATGCCCATCACACTCCTTGACGGGATTTTTATTATCGTCTTGCTGATCTCAGCTTTTTTGGCCATGATCCGTGGCTTCGTGCGTGAAGTCCTTTCGATTGCCGCTTGGCTGGCAGCCGCTTTTACGACGCTTAAATTCACCGGGGATCTGTTGCCCTATGTGAAAAGCTACTTGCCTGAACCCATTCTGGCGCAAGCGGCCACGGCACTTGGCATCTTTCTCGTCACGTTGATTGTGGTGTCCTTCATCACCATCAAGATTTCCGATTTCGTGCTCGACAGCTCCATCGGAGCGTTGGACAGAACCCTCGGCTTCGTTTTCGGCGCTGTACGTGGCGCAGTTCTGATGGCCGTTGCGATGGTGTTCTTCAACTGGTTCGTTCCCAGCGACAAACAGCCCGACTGGATCGCACAGGCCAAGGCCAAACCATTGCTCAACACGGTTGGTGATCGCTTGATCAATCTTCTGCCAGATGATCCTGAAGTCCGTATCAAGGAAACCTTGCAGCTCAATCAGGAAGCGCAGGCACAGGACCAATAGATATGCAGTCATTCCATTTTCGAATTGGTAAAAGACCACGGAATGACCAAAGCATAGATGACGAAATGAGTGCGCTGTGATAGACATGGCAGCAACATGATTGGCGGGGACATCCCGCCATTCTGCATTCTGGAGCCACTGCATCCCTTTTGAGGTCACTCAGGTGCATATTGCTCTAGACATCAGAACAACAGTTTCTCCGGGCCTTCCTGTTGTGGGGCCTGCTCGCATTTCGCACCTTTCGGCAGCGCATGTGCCAAAAGCGATTTGCTTTCAAACAAAGACTTGAAACCATTTGCGTTTCACTTGAAAGGATCTCACGATCATGTCGGTAAAGGGATTTTCTCCTGCGTCTCTCTCCCTCTCCTCTATTGACCGGAACATTCCGGCTTCGAGCGAGCAATCATCCAGCCTCCCCGCAGGCTGCCTGGATGCAGCTCAAGATGACTGGTCCTGCGAAGGCGATACCCTGCATGAAGAATGCGGCGTGTTTGGCATCCATAATTTTGAAGACGCAGCAGCGCTCGCGGCCCTCGGCCTGCATGCCCTGCAGCATCGTGGACAGGAAGCGGCAGGCATCGCCACCTATGACGGCAAGCATTTCCATCTGGAGCGCCGTTTCGGTTTGGTTGGGGACAATTACTCCGACGCGGCCACAATGGCAAAGCTGCCCGGCAACAATGCTATCGGCCACAACCGCTATTCCACCGCAGGCGGCGCTGCGCTGCGCAACGTCCAACCCCTGTTTGCCGAGCTGGAAGGCGGCGGCATCGCGGTCGCTCACAATGGCCAGTTCACCAACGCCATGTCCCTGCGTCGCTCACTCATCCAGCGTGGCGCTATTTTCCAGTCCACCTCGGATTCCGAAGTTGTGCTGCAGTTGATCGCCAAGAGCCGTGAATCCAACATCATCGACCGCTTCATTGATGGCATTCGCCAGATGGAAGGCGGCTACGCTCTGGTGGCCCTCACCCGCAAGAAACTCATCGGCGCACGCGACCCGCTCGGTATTCGCCCGCTGGTTCTGGGTGACCTGAATGGCTCCCCGGTTCTGGCTTCGGAAACCTGCGCTCTCGACATGATCGGCGCCAATTTCGTTCGCGAAATCAAGAATGGCGAAGTGGTCGTCTGCACCGATGATGGCATCGAGAGCTATCATCCCTTCCCCGAACAGCCTGCCCGCCTCGATATTTTCGAATATATCTACTTCTCCCGTCCGGATTCCTTTATCGCAGGCCGATCTGTTTATGAAGTGCGCAAGCTGATGGGCCGCGAGCTGGCCAAGGAACATCCTCTGGACGTGGATGTTGTGGTGCCGGTTCCCGATTCCGGCGTTCCGGCCGCTCTGGGCTATGCGCAGGAGGCGGACATTCCGTTCGAACTGGGGATTGTGCGAAACCACTATGTGGGCCGGACCTTCATCGAGCCAACCCAACAGATTCGCGCGCTTGGTGTACGTCTCAAGCATTCGGCCAACCGATCTCAGGTTCAGGGCAAACGCATCGTTCTGGTGGATGACAGCCTTGTGCGTGGTACCACCTCATCCAAAATTGTGCAGATGATGCGTGATGCAGGCGCAACCGAGGTGCATATGCTGCTCGCCAGCCCGCCGATCACTCACTCCGATTATTATGGCATCGACACGCCAGACCGCGAAAAGCTGCTTGCCGCCCAATATGATCTGGAAGGCATGCGCAAATATATCGGCGCCGATTCCCTCGGTTTCATCTCCATTGACGGAATCTACCGTGCCTGTGGCTATGAAGGCCGGGACAACAAAAACCCGCAATTCACCGACCACTGCTTCACAGGCGACTATCCAACACGCCTGAAAGATCTTGAAGCATCGGAAAATCACAGAGCCCTTGGCCTGCTGGTCGACTAGAAGAGGATTTGAGCGATGACTGAACAACGTCTCAAAGATCGCATAGCCGTCGTTACGGGCGCGTCTCGTGGCATCGGCTGGCACACCTCGCTGGCGCTCGCCAAGGAAGGTGCTCATATCATCGCGGTTGCCAAAACGGTCGGCGCTCTGGAAGAGCTGGACGATGAAATTCAGGCCCTTGGCGGATCCACAACGCTGGTACCGCTCGACCTGATGGATTATGACGCCATCGACCGCCTCGGCGGTGCGATCTATGAACGTTGGGGCAAGCTCGACATCCTGTTTGGCAATGCCGGTCTGCTGGGTGCCGTGACGCCCATCACTCATCTGGACCCGGTTAAGGATTGGGAAAAGGTCATGGGTGTGAATCTGACCGCCAACTGGCGCCTGATCCGCTCCCTCGATCCACTGCTGCGCCAATCTGATGCGGGCCGTGCTCTCTTTGTGACGTCCGGATCGCCCCATAAATGCAATCCCTATTGGGGCATCTATTCAATCTCAAAGGCAGGCTTGGAAGCCATGGTCCGCACCTATGCTGGCGAAATCCAGCAAACCAATGTGAAGGCCAATTGCTTCAACCCCGGCCCCACCAGAACAGGCATGCGCGCCAAGGCTGTTCCCGGGGAAGATCCGATGACATTGCCACATCCAACCGAGCTGGTTCCTCACATCGTGAACTGTCTCGTGCCGGACTGCGTGGAACAGGGTCGCATGTATGATTTCCGCTCAGCAAGCTGGAAGACGTATGGTTCACCGGTTTACGACGACTGATTCCCAGCATCGGATTTGAATCCAAATTCAAGGCGTTAGCGCCAAAAGCTGAATCAAAGTCTCAATCGGATCGAACCCGAATCGATTTCACAGAAATCCCCGACAACCAGTTGAGTTGCCGGGATTTTTTATTTTTTGGTTCCATAATCGGGAATCAGATCATTCCGCTGGCTGCAGCTCATGGCTTGGCAGATAGCCCTGATTGTCCCCCTCAACCGCCTTGCGCAAACGCTCTTCAGCTTCACTGGCTTCGCGCTGACGATCCCACATGGAAGCATAGAGCCCACCCTGAGCCAGAAGGTCCACATGGCGGCCACGTTCCTTGATCTTGCCCGCTTCGAGCACGATAATCTCGTCTGCCCCGATCACCGTGGACAGACGGTGCGCAATGACCAGTGTGGTCCGGTTCTGCGAGACCTGATCCAGAGCGGCCTGAATCTCCTGCTCCGTGTGGCTATCCAGCGCTGAGGTGGCCTCATCGAGCACCAGAATCGGAGGAGCCTTGAGAATGGTGCGGGCAATGGCCACGCGCTGCTTCTCACCGCCGGAGAGCTTGAGCCCTCGCTCGCCCACTTCCGTGTCAAAGCCATGGGGCAGGCTCTTAACGAAATCGGAAATCTGAGCCATACGGGCGGCATCTTCGATCTCTTCCCGGCTCGCGGACGGACGGCCATAGCCGATATTGTAAAGCAGCGTATCGTTGAACAGCACCGTATCCTGCGGCACCATGCCGATATTCTGCCGCAAGCTCAGCTGCTGCACATCGCGAATATCCTGCCCGTCAACGGTGATCGCACCACCGCTGACATCAT
Organism: uncultured Cohaesibacter sp.; assembly: GCF_963678225.1. Lineage (NCBI taxonomy): Bacteria > Pseudomonadati > Pseudomonadota > Alphaproteobacteria > Hyphomicrobiales > Cohaesibacteraceae > Cohaesibacter > uncultured Cohaesibacter sp. The sequence continues at coordinate 501,232 of NZ_OY782763.1, forward strand.
AAAAGCGGAACAGCAGACGCGAGATGGTCGACTTGCCTGCCCCCGATGGCCCGACGATGGCCACGGTCTTGCCCGCTGGCACTTCAAAGCTAACGCCTTTGAGAATGGGGCGCTCTTCATCATAGTGAAACAGAACATTATCGAACCGAACAGAGCCGCCATCAACAGCGAGCTTTGCGGCAGTGGGTTTGTCCGTCACTTCTGGCGCCTCGCGCATCAGGCTGAACATCGCTTCCAGATCCACCAGCCCCTGTTTGATCTCGCGATGCATGGAGCCGAAGAAGTTGAGCGGAATGGACAGCTGCATCAACAGCGCATTGATCAAAACGAAGTCGCCAACGCTCTGGGTGCCCTGCATGACCCCATAGGCAGACAGGCCCATACAGGTCGCCATGCCGATGGAAAAGATCACAGTCTGGCCAAAGTTGAGCCAGGCAAGTGACACCCATGTACTGATAGCGGCTTTCTGGTAGACCCCAAGCGAGCTATCATAGCGCGTGCTCTCCATCTCTTCATTGCCGAAATATTTGACCGTTTCATAGTTGAGCAAACTGTCGACAGCCTTTGAGTTGGCCTCATTGTCGGATTCATTCATCCGGCGCCGGATATCGATGCGCCAAGAGGTCACCCGAATGGTGAAGGCGACATAGAGCGCAATCATCCCAACAACAACAAGAACATAAATGATGTCGAACTGATAAGCGATCACGGCAGCCATGAAGATAAACTGCAAGAATGTCGGCACGGCATGCAGAATGGTGTGGCGCACCACTCCTTCAATGGCGTGCGTACCACGTTCAATGATGCGCGAGAGTCCACCGGTGTGTCGTTGCAAATGATAGCGCAAGGACAGCTTGTGCATATGCTCAAAGGTCTTGAAGGACAGATTCCGCACGGCATGTTGGCCAACGCGGGCAAACAATGCGTCGCGCATCTGGTCAAAACCAACATTGGTTATGCGCGCCAGACCATAGGAAGCAACCAACATCACCGGAATGCTGAGCCACCCGACAGCGCCCACGCCATCCGGCGCGCTGCTGTCAGTCAGGGCATCGGTCGCCCATTTGAAAAAATAGGGCGTGAGCACATTGACAATCTTGCCCAATGCCAAGGCGACAACAGCCAAAGCAACGCGCTTTTTCAGATCGCTTCTATCTGCGGGCCAGATATAAGGCCACAATTTGCGTAGGGTCGAAAATGCAGACGCTTCTGCATCAATATCCTGAGCACTTTCACTCTCCGGTTTGGAGATGGAAGGTGGTTTGGTCATAAGAATTTGGTCCTGCAATTGTCGGCTTGCGCCGAGAGGAGGCAAAGCGCATTGAACTCTGCGCTTTAGTCAATATTGGATAACGAGCTTGTCACCCCTGCGAAAAATGCTTCGCTACGGGCAAGAAACCAGGAAACCTTTTCCGAATTTACTCGGTAGTGCGATTGCGGGCCCGCCGTTTGCCATTCGATAAAGCCACATTCCCTGAGCACCTTGAGGTGCTGCGACACAGTGGACTGGGCCAGCGGCAAGGAAGAGCAGATATCCCTGCAACAATGCTGATGAGAGCCAAGCTTGGAAAGGATCATGAGCCGGGCCGGATGGCCAAGCGCCTTGAAAGCGCGGGCAAGCTCCAGATCAACTTCGCAGCAACAGTCGTCAGTCTTTGCATCGCCGCAAAGCCCTCGCTCTGCATTCTCTTCCTGTTCGGCCACTTCCTTCTCCATGTCACGTTAGGAGCCATCAGAAATGGCTAACTCATTCATCGCATAATTGCGATTAATAGAGAAACCCGCCGGCAAAAACAAGGCTTCATCGCATATTTACGATAAGAAATATGGTTCAGATCACGCCCCCCTGTCCTGAAACCACATAATCGACGGCCAAAACGCAAAATGGCCCGAAGCGCGAGCTTCTGGCCATTTCACAAAATCAAGTGAAGCAGTGTCAGCCCGCAACGGCATCAGCCGAAGGCGCAACATTCTGCCCCAAATCGGGCGTCTCAACCGCATCGAAGTTGTTATCCCAACCATCCTGCCCCTTGGGCAATTCAAACACCTGACCGGGATAGATCCAGTGAGGATCGCGAATCTGGTCATTGTTGGTGTCGTAAATGGTGGAATAGCGAATGCCAGCGCCATAAACACGGCGGGCAATCGTCCAGAGGTTATCACCACGGCGGATGATCACCTTCTTGGTTTCAACAGCACCGGATTCAGCCGAAGCGCTCACACCGCGTTGAACCTTATCTCCCAAAGTGCCTTCCGCACTGACGATCTGGAGCCCACCAGCCTGCTTGGTGAAGGTCACCTCGGCACGTGTCAACACGTCGCCATTGCTTCCGTCGAGCAGATCCACACGGGCAACATGAGAGCCGGTATCAAGAGAAACATTATTGTCGAACAGGAAACGGCCTCTTTCGCCACTGCGCCCGCTTGCGACCTCGCCATTGTCGATATAGAGCCGCAACATCGAACCAGATGGCTCCGCAGCGCCTGCCACGAAAAGCATATCGCCTTCAATCTCAACAGCCTCAATCGAGATGGACTGTTGGGCAGCACCGGCCTCATCGGCTGGCTTTTCAAGCGCTGCCTGAGCCGGAACAACCTGTTCGGAAGCACTTTCCTGCGCAACGGCAGTCTGCGCAGGGCTTGTATCTTGAGTGCGGTCAGCCAACGCATCCGTGCCCGTATCCTTGCTGGCAACAACCATTGGCTCGGAGCCACCCTCTTTCGTGCTCGTATCTTCTTGCGTCGCAGCCGCATTGGCAGAAGGCTCTGCAACTGGTGTCTCAGCGGAAGAATTGTCAAGGCTGGCCACTTGGGCTGGAGTATCTCTGGCAGTCTCAGCGGAGGCAGTCTCTGTCTCCTCCACAGGTTCGGTCGCCTCTTGAGACGCTTCAGTTGCATTTGGCTTAGCGATGCTGGCCAAAATCTTGGAGGCCTTGCCTGGCTCGGTCTCAACGACCAGCAATTCCCCGTCCTTTTCCGCTGAACGGGCAACCGTCACCGAACTTTGGGACGCGATCGCCTCGCCGCCATCTTCTGACTGGGCCGAGAGGGAAAGATCTGACACGCCTTCCCCGAGCGGATCATTCAAGATCATGACCCACTCACCATTGGTGTTAGCGACGGCTTTTGACAGAATAGCCGATCCGTTTTTAAGCTCTACAGTCCAGCCCGGCTGTGCCCTACCCGCAACCAGCGTATTGCCATCAGGCTCGACACGCACAATGTCAAAGGTCGGCGCAAGATCGGACCCTGCGGAATCCGCATCTGATCCTGTTTGTTCCGCTTGCGCGGTTTGTTGAGGCTCTTTGGTGTCAAGCGCGCTATCCGGCTTGGAAGCGGTCTCTTCCTTGGCCGCTTCAACCGCAGGCTTTGGCTGCTCTTTCTCAGGCAATACCAGCGAGGTAACAGACGACAGGCTGCCATTGATGCCATCCGCCAGATTCCCCAGACCGATCCGGTCTCCGAAAGCGGCGATGCCAACAACGAGAGCAACAAAAACACCGCAAACTATTGCGACAAAAGGAGCAGCAGATTTCATCCTACAATCACACTTCAGTTGTGCCGATCAGCGGCAATGCCACAATTAACACCAAAACGGACATCGGCTCGACAATTCCAACGCCGTCCAGCGCCTTCCCTACATGGGCAGAAAAGGCATAAAGCACCCGAATGTTCAACGAGTCATCCGAAAATGATAGAGTCTTGAACCTTCAAGCCAATTCCTAACCCTTTTTTAACACCCGGACAAGACTAGCGCACTATTTGCAACAACCTGCTTGACCGGACAAGACATCAATGCAACACAACATCCATGTCTAAATTACAGAATATTTGCGTTTACTGCGGCTCCGGAATCGGTAAATCGCCCGTCTATGCCGATGCTGCGCGCGCGCTTGGCGAACAATTGGCCAAAGCGGATATACGGCTTGTCTATGGTGGCGGAGCAGTTGGCCTCATGGGCATTCTTGCCAAGAGTGTACTCGACAACGGGGGCAATGTCACCGGAATCATTCCAGAGTTTCTTCAGGAACGCGAAGTCATGCTCGACACAGTCCAAGACTTGATCGTCACCAAGGACATGCATCAAAGAAAAAGGAAAATGTTCGATGCAGCTCAAGCCTTTGTAGCGCTTCCCGGTGGTATCGGAACCTTGGAAGAAGTTGTCGAAATGCTCACCTGGGCGCAATTGGGGCAGCATAAGAAACCGATTTTATTGGCCAATATTAATGGCTTCTGGGATCCTCTAGCCCGATTGTTCGATCATATGGAAGACGAGGCCTTCTTCCGTCAGGGAATGGGCATTTCCTTTTTGACCGCCAGATCCATCAATGAGATCGTCCCCATGCTGAGCAAAGCAGTGGCCAGCATCCCCGAAGAGGAGATGGACGGGTCACAACGAAACAGCAGCCTCGACGCTCTTTAGCTGCGCGCTGCAAACCGGATTCTATCCACACTTCACGTTGCCATAACAGCACCGATACCATACGATCCGCGCGCAAAATTCGGCTTAAACAAATATTGGCAGTCCAGTCTGCCCGGATGGTTTCATGAATCAACCTGCAACCTTGGGGGCTCTGGCCGCCCTGATCGTCGGCGCAGTCATTTCCTTTCAGGCCATTCTGGCGGCCCGCATCAGTCTGGCTGATAATGCAGCCAGCACCGGACTGGTCATGTATGTTGCAGGTGGGCTGATCGCCATTTCCCTGCTAGCGCTTTTCACATATACAGGGCAATTGACGCTCGCCCCTCTGGGCTGGCAACGCATCTTGCAAATGCTGCTTGGCGGCCTTGCTGGCGTTATCATCGTCACCGGCTCTGCCTTCGCCTTTGCCAAGGTCAACCCGGCCGCCGCCGTAGCGCTTATTGTGTTTGGACAAATGGGCGTTGCCCTGCTCGCCGACTATCTGGGCGTCACCGGACAATCGGCTACGCCGATTGATTGGCGCCGGATTGCGGGCCTTACACTTTTTGCAGCCGCAATCTGGCTGCTCATCACCCCTGGCAAAGACTAGCCCGCAGACTCAGGCCGCCTTTGACTTTGCGCGATTCTGCCGCCGCTTGGAAAGCGCATCATAGGAATAGACCGCAACTGAAAGCCAGATCAGCATAAATGTCGCCAGCTTGCTCATGGAGATGCTTTCCTTGAGCACGAAAATGGCGATCATGAACTGAATGGATGGATTGAGATACTGCATGATCCCGATGGTCGTCATATTCAGACGCTTGGCCGCGCCAGAGAACCAGATCAGTGGCATGGATGTAAGCAGACCGGTAAAGATGAGCAACAACATTGTCGGCTTGTCGGACAACACAAAATGCCCCACCCCGCTGGCTTGCAAATATAGAATATAACCAAATGCGATGGGCGTAATCGCGATCAACTCCACCAGCAAGCCCAGATTGGGACCAACAGGTACGATCTTGCGCAAATAGCCATAGGCCCCAAATGTCAGCGCCAACAAAAGCGATACAATCGGCACAGTCCCCAAGAGAAGCATCTGCAGCAGAATGGACAATATGGCAAGGCAAATCGCGACAATCTGCAAACGGGAAAGACGCTCTGACAAGAGCAGATACCCGGTTGCCACATTGACCATGGGCACAATGAAATAGCCAAGGCTGGCCTCTGTCGCCTGCCCATGGCCCACAGCCCAGACATAGGTGAGCCAGTTGCTGCTGACGAGCAGACCGGTCGCAATGAGCAAACCGAAAACACGCGGTTGCTTCAACACCGGCCAAACTTCGCTCCAACGTCTGCGCAAGAGAAACCACACAGCCATCAGAACCAGTGACCAAGTAATGCGATGCGCCACAACCTCAATGGCCGGCACATGAGCCAGCATCGAGAAATAGAGCGGAAAGATACCCCACGAGCCATAGGCCCCCAGCGCCATCAAAAGCCCGATCTGGGTGTCTTTGCTGGCTGTCTCAGAGGACAATGTCCCATCGGAAGCGGGCGCAATGCCCCCGGCTTTATCGCGCATCTGGCTCATAGGGCCTCAATTTCCGTGCCCAAAGAGCAACCATCTGCTGCCGGGGCGCATTATCAGGAATATTTGAGAAGCTTGAAGGTAATGGAATCCAACAAGGCCTGGAAGGAAGCGTCTACAATATTCTCCGAAACACCAACTGTAAACCACCTGTGACCAGCTCCATCACGGCTTTCGATCAGAACGCGGGTTATGGCGTCTGTACCGCCATTGAGGATACGCACCTTATAGTCCACCAACTCAAGGTCATCGATCTTGCCCTGCAAGCGCCCCAGATCCTTGCGCAAGGCAAGGTCAAGCGCATTGACCGGACCCGTTGCCTCGGCCACCGACATCAGTTTCTCGCCATCCAGCCAGATCTTGACCACTGCTTCGGAAAGCGTCACCAGATCGCCATTGGCATTATGGCGCCGCTCAACCATGACACGGAAGCTGTCGATCTTGAAATATTCAGGCACCGAGCCCAGATGGCGCCGCGCCAACAACTCAAGCGACGCACTCGCGCCTTCATAGGCATAGCCATGTGCTTCGCGTTCCTTGACGATGGAAAGAAGGTCCACAAGGCGCGGATCGGACTTCTCAACCACGATACCCATACGTTTGAGCTCGTCGATCAGGTTGGACATGCCTGCCTGATTGGAAACCAGCACCTTGCGATGGTTGCCCACCAGCGCCGGATCCACATGCTCATAAGTCTGCGGATCTTTCAAAATGGCCGAGGCATGAATGCCCGCCTTGGTCGCAAAGGCACTGGCCCCGACATAGGGGCTATGACGATCCGGAGCCTTGTTCAGCAATTCGTCGAAACCACGCGAAATGCTCGTCAGTTCGGCGAGCTTCTCATCGGGCACGCCGATCTCGAACTGATCGGCGAATTCCTCTTTCAGCTTCAGCGTCGGGATCAGCGTGATCAGGTTGGCGTTGCCGCAACGTTCGCCAATGCCATTGAGCGTGCCCTGAATTTGCCTCACACCAGCTCGCACCGCCGCCAATGAATTGGCGACAGCCTGTTCGGTGTCATTATGCGCATGGATACCGACATGTGTGCCGGGCACCAATGTCAGCACATCCTTGACGATTTCGGTGATTTCATGGGGGAGCGTTCCGCCATTGGTGTCACACAGAACCACCCAGCGCGCGCCGGCTTCATAGGCAGTCTTGACGCAATCCAGCGCATAAGCGCGATTGGCCTTGTAACCATCAAAGAAATGCTCGCAATCGACCATGGCCACCTTGCCAGCCGCATTGGTGGCATTCACGGACTCGGCGATTCCTTCTAGATTTTCTTCGTTGGTGCAGCCAAGCGCCACATCCACATGGTAATCCCAGGATTTAGCAACAAAGCAGATTGCATCGGAAGCGGCATTGAGCAAAGCCTGAACGCCAGGGTCATTCTCCACCGAGCGCCCTGCCCGTTTGGTCATCCCGAATGCAGTGAATGTGGCCTTCTTGGTGCGTTTTTCCTTAAAGAAGGCATCATCGGTCGGATTGGCCCCCGGATAGCCCCCTTCGACATAGTCAATGCCCAGATCATCCAGAATGCCAGCAATGAGAATTTTGTCTTCTACGCTGAAATCGAGGCCGTTGGTCTGCGCGCCGTCGCGCAAGGTGGTATCGAACAGATAAAGACGGTCTTTGGTCATGTGTCTGGTCCTGAATGAAGAGAATGGATTTGGGCGCTTGCTTGCCCGGTCTAAAAAAGCGCGGCTGATGGAGCCCCGCCATGTTTCATTTAGCCTTCAAGGCTCCAAGTGGTTTCAAACGCACCCGTTTCCTTGTTCTTGCTATCCTTGAGCGCGACGCCCATGGCTGCCAGCTTGTCACGCAATTCGTCGGACTTGGCAAAGTCCTTGTTGTTGCGTGCTTCAAGGCGTTCATCAACAATTGCCTGAATGGCGGCCTCATCGACGTCACCAGCGGCCGCCGGACGCCAATCCGCCCATGCTTTCGGGTCCTGCCCCAGAACACCGATCAATTGCTGCAACGTTGCCTTCAAAGACGCAGCCGCAGCCTTGTCACCCTGAGCAGCCTTGGAGCGCAAGCCATGCAACTCGGCAATGGCCTTTGGCGTATTGAGATCATCGGCAAGAGCCGCCACAACGGCCGCATCAGGTTCACTGGCCTCAACGTCAGCCGTCAGGGCATACCACTGGTCCAGCATGCGTTTGGCTTCCTTCACGCCATCGGCGGTCCAGTTGAATGGCTTGGTGTAATGGGTTGTTAGCAGAGAAAGACGAATCGCCTCTCCGGGATATTTGTCGATCAAGTCATGCACCGTGGTGAAGTTGCCCAGAGATTTGGACATCTTCTCGCCCTCAACCTGCACAAACCCGTTATGCATCCAAACCTTTGCCATCGCCTCGTTGCCATGGGCGCAGCGCGATTGGGCAATCTCGTTTTCATGATGCGGGAAGGTCAGGTCGATACCACCACCATGGATGTCAAACACCTCGCCCAGATGCTTCTCACTCATGGCCGAGCATTCGATATGCCAGCCCGGACGCCCCTCGCCCCATGGGCTCGGCCAGCTTGGTTCCCCTTCCTTGGAAGGCTTCCAGAGCACGAAATCCATCGGATTGCGTTTATAGGGAGCCACCTCGACGCGCGCCCCGGCGATCATGTCATCCACCGAACGGCCGGATAGCAGGCCATATTCATCCATGCTGTCCACCGCGAAGAGAACGTGCCCTTCCGCTGCATAGGCATGGCCCTTTTCAATCAGGGTGCCGATCATGCGCAGCATATCTTCAATATGCTCGGTGGCACGCGGCTCGATGGTCGGGCGCATGGCACCAAGAGCATCCATATCTACGTGATAAAGCGCGGTCGTTTCATCCGTCAGCTCACGAATGGAGATGCCCCTATCGGCTGCACGCGCGTTGATCTTGTCATCCACATCGGTGATGTTGCGCACATAGGTCACATGATCAGCCCCATAGACATGGCGCAGCAACCTAAACAGCATGTCGAACACCACAACCGGGCGCGCGTTGCCGATATGCGCCGTATCATAAACGGTCGGCCCGCAGACATACATGCGAACATTATCAGGATCGAGTGGCGAGAACGCCTCTTTCTGTTTGGTGAGCGTGTTGTAAAGCATCAACTGAGTTTGTTCAGCATGTTCGGTCATTGACCCATTCCCAATTTTATTGCCGCCTCCGGCAGCCAATCAAAACACAAAACGCGAGGACAACCATTCCACAGAAAGGGCCCAAACCGTCGCGCAACCGCACACTCGCCGTTGGCCGGAAATCGTTTCATATTTTCAAGGGATGAGCGAAACGGCTCCAGCCAGCAAAGGTGCTAGTGGATAATAATCAAACCAATAATGCAGCAGTTGGTCAGACGGTCCGTTTTCATGCGGCCACAATGGCCAAATTGCCCTGCCACGTCAACCGCTCTTTTTATCAATTTATGTGGTTTTATAAGCGACTTTCCGACGCAAACAACAAGCAAAGCATCCCTTTGGCAATCCCGCAGGTAAGATCTTTCAACTCCGCGTCACTTTTGCCGCGTCTTCGCATCGGCCAGATTTTGCCCCCTGATCAGCAGAAAGCCTCTTCAAGAATGCCAACGAATTGCAAATTCTATCTGAAAGCACTTTTATAAAACGCGAAAATGCTTCACTCTCGTTCAACAATCGCTATAGTGCCTTTCCAAACACTCCGCGTGCTGATCAAAAGCTTTCCTGATCGGATTTCACAAGACGGCGTCCGATATGCTATAGCCCCTCGAAGATAAGGGCCCGGCTTGATGAAAGCTTCGGACAAAAAATCAACTGGCTACAGACAATGAAAATACAAGAACTAGAACAAAATTCTGAAGAAGCAGCGAGCTTCCTGAAACTTCTGGCATCAGGGCCGCGCCTGCTCATTCTTTGTCAATTGATCGATGGTGAGCAGAATGTCGGAACGCTGGCCGAGAAAACCGGTCTGCGTATGACGACTGTTTCCCAGCATATGGCACTGATGCGCGCGCAGAATATCGTCTCCACCCGCCGCGATGGCACTACGATCTATTATTCGCTCGCCAGCCCGATCGTGGAAGAAGTGCTCGCTGTCTTGCACAAGAATTTCTGCGGAGCCTGACTTCGAACGGCTCCCTCTCTCAAGAGGCTCCCGAGAATAGACATGGTCGGCACTTTCGATGAGAAGTTCCCGGTTCCGCTCGTTCGGGAGGTCCCCTTTACCGATCCGGCCAGCTTGCTCCCCGCATTGAGCAGCCAGCCTTTTCTGGCGTATCTGGATAGTGCGGCCCGGCCCCCCGCCCTTGGCCGCTACTCCTTCCTCTGTTTCTCGCCTTTTGCCATTTTCAGGGTGTCCGACGGCAGGGCCTACTGGAATGCCAGCCCGCTTACCGATCCTCCTATGATCGCGCTAAACAGGAAACTGCAAGAGTTTGCCCTGCAGCCTGCTGGGGATGGCTTGCCCCCTTTTCAGGGCGGAGCATTGGGCTATTTCTCCTATGAAGCAGGAAGGCTGCTGGAAGTCCTGCCGCGCACTTCGCGAGAAGACGAAGCGCTCGACGAAATTCTCCTGCCCTTTTATGATCTTGTGCTGGCAATCGACCATTTTGCCCCTGGGAAAGGGCAAGACAAACCCCTGACCGAAAGCACCACTCAACGTACGACAGAACGCGCCACAGAACGCGCCTATGTCTTCTCTTCCGGCTGGCCGCACCAAGGACATGCGCGCGAACACCATGCCGCGGAGCGTCTCGATTGGTTTTGCGCTCAGCTCAGCGCAGCAAGCAAGGCCCAGCCTGCCCTGCAGGCAAGCCAGACCTCGCCGCCCCCCATTTGCGGCTGGAGATCTGATGTTTCCCGCTCCGACTTTGAGAGATCCATCTCCAAGACGCGCCACTATATCCGGCAGGGCGACATCTTTCAGGCCAACATCACCCAGCGGTTTTCTGCGCCCATGCCAAAGGCTACCAACGCGACGCCGCTGGCCTATTACGGCGCAATGCGTGCGCATAATACGGCCCCCTTTGCGGCCTATCTGGCCTATCCCGACCATGTGATTGCCTCCAGCTCGCCCGAGCGCTTCATCACGCTCGATGCATCGGGCAATGTGGAGACCCGCCCGATCAAGGGCACTGCGCCGCGTGATCTTGCCAACCCGGAGCGGGACAAGGCCAATGCGGAACTCTTGCTCAACAGCGAGAAGGATCGCGCCGAGAATATCATGATCACTGATCTCATGCGCAACGATCTCTCCCGCGTCTGCGAGCCGGGCAGCATCGAGGTGCCCCATCTCTGCGCGCTGGAAAGCTACGCCCGCGTGCATCATCTGGTATCCACTGTGCAAGGCAGACTAAAAGCGACCAACGGCGCTGTCGCCTTGCTCGGTGCTTCCTTTCCGGGCGGCTCCATCACCGGCGCGCCCAAGATCCGCTCCATGGAAATCATCACCGAGCTGGAAGACCTGCCCCGCGGCGTCTATTGCGGCTGTATCGGATATATCGGCTTCAATGGCACCATGGACACGAACATCGCCATTCGCACAGTTACATTCAAAGATGGCATGGCGCATTTCAATGTCGGCGGCGGCATAACCATTCTGTCCGATCCGGCTAAGGAATATGAAGAATGCCTGCACAAGGCCTCAGCGCTCTTGACGGCCTTCGGCACGTCGATTGAAGACGAGCGCGCAACACTGGAGCATTCTCCCGCAACAAAAGGCGGGGAGCAGCCGTGATCCTCATTCTCGACAACTACGATTCCTTTGTCTTCAATCTTGCCCGCTATTGTGAGGAATTGGGTGAAGCCGTTACCGTCTATCGCAATGACGCGCTGGACATCGCTGACATTGCCCGCCTCGACCCGGATGCCATTTTGCTTTCTCCCGGCCCCGGACGGCCAGAAGATGCCGGCATCATGATCGATCTGATACGCCATTTTTCCGGCCGCATTCCGATCCTTGGCATCTGCCTTGGCCATCAGGCCATCGGTCATGCCTTTGGTGCGGAAGTCATACGGGCCAAACAGCCTATGCATGGACGCGCAAGCCAGATCAGCCACGATGAGACCGGCATATTTCGTACCATATCGTCTCCGCTCAAGGTTGCCCGCTACCATTCACTGGTCGTCTCGCCGCAGGCTGTCCCTTCCGATCTTATCGTGACGGCATGGTCTGAGGAAGGCGAGATCATGGCCCTTAAACACGCAACCCACCCGACAATCGGATTGCAGTTTCATCCCGAGTCGATCCTGACCGACTATGGGCACACCCTGCTTAAGAATTTTCTGGACGATGCTCATGCTTGAATGCAGATATGGCAACCAAAGGAAAGGCGCTTCATCATGAAAGCGACAATGCTGAACGGCACCCTCTATATTGATGAGGACTGTGACGACGTCTCGCTTTCTGCATCAGATCGCGGCTTTCTGCTCGGGGATGGCCTGTTTGAAACCTTGCCTGTCTTGCATGGGGCGCCGCTTTGGTGGCAAGAGCACAGTGCGCGCCTTACCCAAAGCGCCAACCGTCTGGGGATGTCCTTGGACCCTGTCATGCTGGAGCACACAGTAAGCCAGCTTGCAGCCTTGTCTCCGGAGGCCAATGCCATTTTGCGGATTGCCGTCTCCCGTGGCAGTGGCGGACGCGGGCTCCTGCCCCCGGTGAAGGCTCGCCCAACCCTATTGGCGACGCTGGCGTCCTTGCCTGATGGTCTTGCCTTTCAAGACATGAGCCTTGCCACCAGCACCATCCGACGCAACGCACAGTCCCTCACCGCCAGCATCAAGAGCAACAATTATCTCGATAATATCGCCGCCGCTCAACAGGCCGAGCAGGCCGGGGCCAGCGATGCGCTTTTGCTCAACACGGAGGGCAAGATTGCCTGCACCACCATCGGCAACCTCTTCTCCCTTCATGGCAACCGCCTGACGACACCGCCCGTCTCCGACGGTGTCCTACCCGGCATTGTGCGCCAGCAGCTGCTGACACTGGCTCCGCAATGGGGCTTTGAGGCAACAGAAGCCTCTCTCTCTGCTGAGGACATAAAAAAGGCTGATGGCCTCATCATGACCAACAGCCTTCGCTTCATTCGTCGGGTCACCGCATGGGATGATCACGCTTATACTGCCGCGCCCGACGATCCCATCTCACAACTGCAAACGCACATGAGAGACCATGTCGCCAAGCGCAGCGGCGTTACCCTTTAGGGCCTCAAGCCCACTCACACCAGCTCAATCATCCAGCCAGTCTTCACACCGCGGGGCTTCATGATCCCCCCATGGCATGATAGGCACAGTAGAGGTCGAGTTTTTCGGGCTGCCCTCAATCAGTTTGTCTGAGTAGCTCAGATAAACCAGCACATTGCGGGTTTTGTCACAGCCACGCACGATACGCATCTTCTTGAAGAAAAGCGACCGGCGCTGCTCGAACATTTCCTCGCCCTGCTCGAACTTCTCCTTGAAGGAAATCGGCCCCACCTGACGGCAGGCCAACGAGATATCCGACACCTCTTCGGCAACACCAAGCATGCCCGACACGCCCCCCTTTTCAGGAACAGTATAGTGGCAGGCCACCCCCTCCACCAGCGGATCGTCAATCGCGTAGGTCGCCAGTTTGTGGTCAGGCGTGAGAAGCTTCCAGACCGTTGACTTCTTGAAAATCAATTCCGGCTCCTCGGCAGCGAACGCAGCCGAAACGCTCATGACAACAGCTAGACCGACACCCATCAATATGCGAAGCATAATAAAATCCCGTTTTAGAATCAGTTTGCGACCATTGTGGCCTGCTCGCTTGGTAGATGCCAATGCACATCGCTACCTCTACGAGACACTGAAGCTGATATAGGGAAGCATCTTGGAAAAATCGAGGCGCAAGCCTGCTATGCAGGCGAAAATGAGGCGCCTTTGCTTGCCATTTCAGGACGTATACGTTAAAAACGCTCGAATTATTAGAACTAATACGTATTTTCGAAGCACCTTTTGGGTCCTTCTCCTCAATCCCCGCTAGGAAAGAACCATGAACACACAGACCTCCTCTGCGGATGGCCTGCGCGAACGTTTCCGTTTTGATTTGTCTCCCAAGCAGCTCAAAACAGACACTCTCTCCGGCCTGACCGTCGCCCTGGCGCTCGTGCCAGAAGCCGTTGCCTTTGCCTTCGTGGCGCAAGTCCATCCACTCGTCGGACTTTATGCAGCCTTTATCGTTGGCCTTATCACTGCCGTTCTGGGCGGCCGCCCAGGAATGATCTCCGGTGCGACCGGCGCCCTTGCCGTTGTCATGATCTCTCTGGTTGTCACCCACGGCGTTGAATATCTCTTTGCTACCGTCATTCTGATGGGAATCTTCCAGATCCTTGCCGGCGTGTTGCGCTGGGGTAAATTCATTCGCATGGTGCCCCATCCGGTGATGCTCGGCTTCGTAAACGGCCTTGCCATTGTCATCGGCCTTGCCCAGCTCAGCCAGTTCAAGGTCAGGGATGCTTCCGGCTCCCTTACCTGGATGTCCGGCCCCCCGCTTTACACCATGCTTGGCCTCGTTGTTGTTACCATGGCAATCATCTGGCTGGCCCCCAAAGTCACCAAGGCAATCCCGGCCCCCCTGATGGCCATTGTTGCGGTTTCATTGATCGTGATCAGCTTCAATCTTGATATCCCTCGTGTCGGTGACATGGCCCAGATCGCAGGTGGTCTGCCGGAGTTCCATATTCCGATGGTGCCGATCAATCTGGAAACCCTGCAGATCATCATCCCCTATGCGGCCATTCTGGCAGCTGTCGGCCTCATCGAAAGCCTGCTGACGCTCAATCTCGTCTCTGAGATGACCGACACACACGGTGGTGCCTCCAAGGAATGCGTTGCTCAGGGCACAGCAAACATCGTCACCGGCTTCTTCGGCGGCATGGGCGGCTGCGCCATGATCGGCCAGTCGATGATCAATGTGAAGTCCGGCGGACGAACGCGTTGGTCTGGCATCTCGGCGGCGCTGTTCCTGCTGGCCTTCATCCTGTTTGCCTCAGGCCTCATTGAGCAGATCCCGCTAGCAGCATTGGTTGGCGTCATGTTCATGGTGGTCATCGGCACCTTCGCCTGGCGCAGCCTGCAGATCATGACCAAGATCCCGCGTCATGATGCCTTTGTCATTCTGCTGGTCACCGCCGTTACGGTCTATTCCGACCTTGCCGTTGCCGTGATCGTTGGTGTCATCGTCTCGGCGCTCGTCTTTGCCTGGCAGGCAGCCAAACGCATAGATGTGAGCGTTAGTACCGAAGAACATGGCTGGAAGGTCTATGAGTTGCGCGGCCCGCTCTTCTTTGGCTCAATCGCCAGCTTCAATGAACAGTTCGACCCGAAATCCGATCCCGAAGATGTGGTAATCGAATTCATGGGTGCGCGCGTTTGGGACCACTCGGCGCTTCAGGCCATTGACTCACTGGCCACCAAATATGAAGAACAGGGCAAAAAGCTGCATCTGCGCCATCTCTCGACGGACTGCAAGGATCTGCTGCATAAAGCAGACAAGTTCGTTGAAGTCTCCGTAATCGAAGACCCTCATTATGAGGTTGCCGTAGATTACGCAGAAATGTTTGGCAAGAAGCCGGAACCACAGCCGCAAAGCTAGGCTTCACCGCCAGTTTCAAACCAAAAGAAAACTCCCGGAAAGCGCGTCTTTCCGGGAGTTTTTTAATTTCTATCAGGCCCTATCAAGAGATCAGGCAAGCGTGCGATAGCCGCCGCCATAATAAAGAAGCGGGTCTCCCTCGGACACAGCAACATCAATCACCCGACCAAGCAGAATGACGTGATCGCCCCCTTCAATGATTTGCTCCGTCTTGCAGTCGATCCGTGCCAGAGCGCCGTCAATCAGAGGCGCGCCGGTTTGCCCTGCGCTCCATTCGACCTTCTCGAAACGATCCTCGGCCATGGCAGCAAAAAGATTGGAAGCCATTTGCTGATCGTGCGCCAGAATGCTCACACCATAAAAGCCGCTATTGCAGAAGGCATCCATTTGGTTGGAGCTCTTGTCCAGCGACCAAAGCACCAGAGGCGGATCAAGCGAAACGGAATTGAAACTGTTGACCGTCAGCCCCATTGGCGCGTCCTTGTCATCCATTGTCGTAACGATGGCAATCCCGGTCGCAAAGCGCCCAAGCGCCTTCCGAAACTCATTTGCTTCAATCATGAACCTATCCAAACAAAACCATAAAAGACGGAACGGCTCGCTGCCTGCTCAGAGCCCTTCAATTTCCACCGGTCTCTTACCGTAGTTTCCCATAGCAGGACAAGGGAAAACCGCCGAATTCCGGCACCCTGGCGATGAAACCGCTTGGCATTTTGTCGCGAGAGTCATAATCAATTGCAAATTTTGCGAGAATTCCTTTGTTGCCAAAGGACATGCCCGAAAAAATGACTATAATTTCGCCTCAATCGGAGGTGATTCTGGAGCAGAAATGTGGAATTTTGCTTCCCCCGAATGATCCGCCTGCACATGATGCGTTTGGTGTGGCGGCCCCATTTAATCGATCTGTCAGAGGCCATAAATTTGGGACCAAAGATGAAAAGGCGCGTGAGTTTAGCCGGACTGTTTGTTGCTACATTCTGTGCAACGCTCCCTGTAGAGGCCCAAACCTCCTGGTCGTCAAACGATCAGATTTGTGCGCAGCTGGAGGGAGACCTCGCACGACTCCAGCGCGGGGGCGGCTTGACCTCATCAAGAAACTATCAAAAGCTCGACGCTGCGGTTCACAAACAGCAGGCTGAGCTGGACAATGCCCAGGCGCGCGCCAAGCGCGATGCCTGCTTTGGTGGCAACATCTTCCTATTCCGCAGAACGCCCAAGGCCTCCTGTCCAGCGCTGGTCAAACGCATTGACAAGATGAAGCGCAATCTGGCCGCGCTAGAGCAGAAACGCAATCGCTATGCCCCTCCTCCCGACAATACAGGCCAGAGGAAAGCGCAGATTCTCACACAGTTGGCCCGAGCTGGTTGCGGTGAACAGTATCAGCAATTTGCACAGCCCGTGCGCCAACAACGGCGCGGCCTGTTTGGGTCTCTGTTTGGCAATGGCGGCTCCGTGCGCGAGTATAATCTGAGGGACTATGATATTCCGCAGGTTGGCACCTTCCGCACGGTGTGTGTGCGAGCCTGTGATGGTTTCTTCTTCCCCATCAGCTTCTCCACCACCCAGAATGGCTTCCAGCGGGATGCCCAGATGTGCCAATCCAGCTGCCCGGGCACGGATGCGGAATTGTTTGTCTATCACAATCCCGGCGAGAGCCCTGACGACATGGTGTCCCTCTCTGGCCAGCCTTATCAGGCTCTGGAAACAGCCTATCTGTACAAGCAGGAATATGTGCCGGGCTGCTCCTGTCAGGCTCCGGCAAGTCAGATGGCCTCTATCTCCAACAGCGATCAGCCACGCACTGAGGCCATGACGCCACAATTTACGCCAGCAGCACCACGCCAGAGTGCACCAGCCGCCCCTCTGGTGCCACTGCCTTCGCCCAAGCAAACCGCAATGGTCGACCCGGATACACAGGCTCTGGCACGCTATGGCATGAAATTCGAACCTTATCAGCCACCTGAAGTCAGTGCGGACGCCAATTCGGTCCGCACCGCTGATGGGCGTTCGATCAGGATAGTCGGTCCACGCTTCTTTGGTAACCAATAATCGGCAGGAATGACGCCAGCTCCGGCCCATGCGAGCGACCGGTCAAAGCCACGCGCAACGGCATGAAGAGGGACTTCCCTTTTCTGCCACTTTCCGCCTTTAGCGCAGACGTCCAGCTTTTCCATGTGGTTGCGTCCCAAGGCTCGGACGGCAGAAGCTCAAGCGCCTTGGCATAGAATTCGGCGTCTTCGTCCGATTTTTCAACCGCATCGTCTGGCAAACCGTCATGAGCGATGGACCACCAGTCTTTAGCATCAGGCAACCGCTCGATATTACCGCGCACAGCCTGCCAGAAGGCTTCGCCTCCCTCGACACCGAGGGCGGACAAACGATCAGAAACCGCAGAATAATCAGTCTCATGCAGAATGCGCGCATTGAGATGATTAAGATCGGCCATATCGAACTTGGATGAAGAGCGCGACACCTTGTCGAGCGCGAACAAGTCAGCCAGAGCTTCCATATCTGCCAGCGGCTGCACCGACTCAGAAGTACCATTCAGAACGGCAAAAATCGCAACAGACAGCGGCTCATAGCCTTCTTCCCGCATCTGCCGGATGGAGAGAGATCCGAGCCGCTTGGACAGCCCCTCACCGCTGGCATTGATAATCAGATTGTGATGGGCAAATTTCGGGCTCTTGCCAGACAAGATCTCGAACAGCTGGATCTGAACCGCCGTGTTGGTCACATGGTCATCCCCGCGAATGATCATGGATACGCCCATATCGATGTCATCGATGACCGAGGGCAGCGTGTAAAGATAGGTCCCATCAGCGCGGATCAGAACCGGGTCAGACACACTGTCGCACTCAATACTCTGTGAGCCGCGAATGCCATCTTCCCAACTGATGGTCTTCTGATCGAGCAAAAAGCGCCAGTGGGGCTTGCGCCCTTCGGCTTCATACGCGGCAATCTGCTCTTCAGTCAGCTTCAGCGCTGAGCGATCATATACCGGTGGCAGGCCACGCGCGCGCTGACGCTTGCGTTTCCTGTCCAACTCATCAGGCGTTTCATAGCAAGCGTAAAGCCGGCCCATATCCCTGAGCTTCTTGGCCACCGTGTCATAAACGCCCATGCGCTCGGACTGACGTTCGACCCGATCCGGCTTCACGCCAAGCCAAGCCAGATCCTCCGCGATATTGTCTGCATATTCTTTTCGGGACCGTTCCTGATCGGTGTCATCATAGCGCAGGATGAATTGACCGCCGGTCTTCATCGCTACCAGCCAGTTGATCAGCGCCGGACGCGCATTGCCAATATGAATATTTCCCGTCGGAGACGGAGCGAAACGAACGATTTCAGCCATCAGGCAGACTTCCTTAAATTGATATTGCGGGTTTGACGGGCGCTATCAGCCTCTGTCACGGAACCCGTTGGTGATTGGATAGCGCCGGTCGCGACCGAAATTCTTCTCGCTGAGCTTGACGCCCGGCGCAGACTGGCGGCGCTTATATTCGGCGATATAAAGCAGATGTTCGATGCGGCGCACCAAATCTGGTGCATGGCCACGTTCGACGATTTCTTCGACGCCCATTTCCTTCTCGACGAGGCATTCCAGAATGTCGTCCAGAACCGGATATTCAGGCAAGCTGTCCTGATCGGTCTGGTTCTCACGCAATTCCGCCGTCGGTGCCTTCGAAATGATATTAGCCGGAATGACCTCCCCTGCCGGCCCCAAAGCCCCGTCGGGCTTGTGCTGGTTACGCCATGCAGAAAGATGGTAGACCGCCATCTTGTAGAGATCTTTGATCGGGTTGAAACCGCCATTCATGTCGCCATAAAGCGTGGCATAGCCAACAGACATTTCAGACTTGTTGCCCGTGGTCACAACCATGTTGCCGAACTTGTTCGATACGGCCATCAGAATGGTGCCACGCGCACGGGACTGAAGGTTTTCTTCTGTCACGCCCTCGTCTGTGCCCTCAAACAGGCCAGACAGGGCTTCCGAGAAGCCTTCAACCGGCTTGACGATATCAACGACATCATAGCGCACACCAAGCGCCTTGGCGCAATCGGCAGCATCTTTGAGACTCTCATCGGATGTATAGCGATAAGGCAGCATCACGCAATGCACGCGATCCGCACCAAGAGCATCCACGGCCAACGCCGCACAGATTGCCGAATCGATACCGCCTGAAAGCCCCAGCACAACGCCGGGGAAACGGTTCTTGTTGACATAATCGCGCAGCCCCAGCATGCAGGCAGACCAAGCGCTTGCATCGCGGTCCATCACAGGTTCGATTGGGCCGGAAAGCATCCATTTGCCTTCGATGCGCTCGGCAACGAGAACCTGTTGATCCTCGGCAAAACCGACCATCTGCATGGCCAGCGAACGGTCGCCATTCAGCGCAAAGGAAGCGCCGTCAAACACCAGTTCATCCTGTCCGCCAACCTGATTGAGATAGACCAGCGGCAGCTCCGTTTCGATCACGCGCTGGATGGCAACCTGCTGACGCACTTCCCATTTATCGAGGTTGAATGGGGACCCATTGGGTACCACCAGAAGCTCTGCCCCTGTTTCGGCCAGACATTCGCACACTTCGATATCCCAGATATCTTCGCAAATGGGCACACCAACAGCCACACCGCGCAAATTGATCGGCCCCGGCATCGGGCCTGCGGCGAACACGCGCTTTTCGTCAAACACACCATAGTTCGGTAGATCGGCCTTATAGCGCACGGCCTGCACTTCGCCATTATCCAGAAGACAAACAGCGTTATAAAGCCGCTCTCCGTCCACCCATGGCGAGCCAATCAGGATCGCCGGAGCGTCGCCTTCAGTCAATTCGGCAAGCTTCTCCACCTGCTCACGGCAGGCCGCCTGAAAAGCTGGCTTCAGAACGAGATCCTCAGGCGGATAGCCCGAGATGAACAACTCACTGAGCACCAGACAATCCGCGCCCTGTTCGGCAGCGACCTTGTGAGCAGCGCGGGCCATTTCGGCGTTACCCGCAATATCCCCCAGATGGGGATTGAGTTGAGCAAGGCTGAAAACAAGTCTTTCGGTCACGGCGCGATCCTGTATTGCAATAGTGTTATTGAAGCGGGGAGCTTACAAACTCTCGACTAAAGATATAAAGCCAGAGAATGCGATAATCCAATGTAAAGTGACCAGAGCAGCTATCCTATTTGACGCATTCCAGTTTTCAAGGCCACCCACAAACAACTGCGGCAAAAGAAAAGCCCGACTGAGTGCCGGGCTTTCATGAATGGAATCAGGAAGCGATCTTAGTAAGGCGCAATTTCGCTCGCTTCGAGGCTGGCGCGGTGCTTCTTGATATTGTCGGCAATCAGGAAAGCCAGTTCAAGAGACTGATCCGCATTGAGGCGCGGGTCGCAGACCGTATGGTAACGATCAGACAGGTCATCTTCTGAAATGGCATGGGCACCACCGGTGCATTCCGTCACATTCTTGCCGGTCATCTCAACATGCACACCACCGGGATAAGTGCCCTCGGAGCGGTGAACAGCAAAGAAGCTCTCAACCTCTTTCAGGATGCGCTCGAACGGGCGGGTCTTGTAACCGTTGGCTGCCTTGACCACGTTGCCATGCATCGGGTCGCAGGACCACAGCACCTTGTGCCCTTCCCGTTTGACGGCTTTGACAAGATTTGGCAGATGATCAAAGACCTTGTCGGCGCCAAAACGCGTGATCAGCGTCAGCCGGCCCGCTTCATTGTCCGGGTTGAGCACTTCGATCAAACGAAGCAGCTCGTCAGGCGTCATGCTCGGACCGCATTTCAAACCAATCGGGTTTTCAATGCCGCGGAAGAATTCAACATGCGCATGATCGATCTGGCGCGTGCGGTCACCAATCCAGAGCATATGGCCAGAGGTGGCATAGTGCAGACCGGTGGTCGAATCGACGCGCGTGAAGGCCTGCTCATAGCCAAGCAGAAGGGCCTCATGGCTGGTAAAGAAATCCGTAGACCGCAGGGCTTCCGTCTTGGAAGGCTCGACGCCGCAGGCACGCATGAAGCCCATAGCCTCGGTGATGCGGTCGGCCAACTCGCGATAGCGAGGGCCTTGTGGGCTATCCTTGAGGAAATCCATCGTCCACTGATGCACATGGTCCAGATTGGCATAGCCACCCTGCGCAAAGGCACGCAGTAGGTTCAGCGTTGCCGCCGACTGGCGATAAGCCATGATCATGCGCTGCGGATCGGGCACACGGGAGTCGCTGCTAAAACCGGTCTCGTTGATGATGTCGCCTCGATAGCTTGGCAGTTCCACACCGTCAACAGTCTCTGTCGGCGAGGAACGCGGCTTGGCGAACTGACCAGCAATACGGCCAACCTTGACCACCGGAGAAGCGGCGGCAAAAGTCAGCACGGCTGCCATTTGCAGGAACACACGGAAAAAATCGCGAATATTGTCAGGATGATGTTCCACGAACGCTTCAGCGCAATCGCCGCCCTGAAGCAGGAACCCTTCACCTTCAGCAACTCGCGCCAACTGCTTACGCAATTTGCGCGCCTCGCCAGCAAAGACCAAAGGCGGATAAGTGGCAAGCGTGCCTTCAACAGCGGCTACTGCTTCGGCATCGGGATAATCCGGCACCTGCTGGATCGGCATTGATCTCCAGCTGTCCGGTGTCCAGGTCTTGCTCATTTTGTCCTCTTTTCACTCTGCTGATCGCCTGTAACACAGGCCTGTAAAATAAACCGACCCCACTGATCTCACGAGAGGATCGTAAACAAAGGGGTCGGCGAAGGTGTTATACACATCAAGGCAGAGCGATGCCACAGAAGTTTGCGCAAATCTATGGAAAAATGCGTCATCAATTGGTCACAAAATGACAAACTGACTGAACGAAATTCATAGATATTACAAAAGCAGGATCATTTCGGACAAAAAACCGAAATAACTGCTAGTAAATCTTCCGTTTGGCTGCTTTTGCTGCATAGGGGTTATCTCCCTTACGCATCAACATACGCACCGGTACAGCAGGAATATCGAACGTATCACGCAAATCATTGAGCAAATAGCGCTGATAGCTGTCTGGCAGGTCTTCCGGACGGGAGCACATGACCACAAAGGTCGGTGGGCGCGTCTTGATCTGGGTAACATAACGCACCTTGATACGACGACCACCAACAGCCGGTGGTGGATGGCCTTGCGTTGCACCATTGAGCCAACGGTTGAGACGTGACGTGGAAACGCGCCGGTTCCAGACCTCATAGATATCAAGCACCGACTTCATCAACCGATCCAGATTCTTGCCTGTCAGACCGGAAACCGGAACAAGCGGCACATCGCGCATCTGCGGCAGAAGGCGGGTTGCCTTCTCGCGCAGCTCGGCCATCATCTCTTGCGGTTTCTCGACAAGATCCCACTTGTTAAGGGCAATCACGATGGCGCGCCCCTCCCGACCAACAAGATCGGCAATCTGTAGATCCTGCTTCTCAAATGGCTTGGTCACGTCCAGCGTCACAATCACCACTTCGGCAAACTGGATCGAGCGCAGCGCATCAGATACGGAAAGCTTCTCGAGCTTTTCCTGCACACGCGCCTTGCGCCGCATGCCAGCGGTATCAAACAGCTTGAACTTGCGATCCCGGAATTCCCAATTCACCGAGATGGAATCGCGCGTAATACCCGCTTCCGGTCCGGTCAACAGGCGATCTTCGCCGATGAGATTGTTGATGAGCGTAGACTTGCCCGCGTTCGGACGCCCGACAATGGCCACCCGCAGGGGTTTGGTCGGATCGTAAAGCGGGGTCTCGGACTCATCATCCTCGATATCAACATCAACCAGAGGACCATCATCCTCGGCAAGAGCTGCCTCAATGGCATCGGCTTCATCACTGCCGAGTTTGGCTCTCTTTTCCTCATCATATTTGACGAGTTCTTCATAAAGATCCGCCATGCCAATGCCGTGCTCAGCCGAGAGCGGCATAGGCTCTCCCAGGCCAAGCGAAAAGGCTTCGTAATATCCGGCGTCAGAGGCTCTACCTTCGGACTTGTTAGCTAGCAAGATGGTCGGTTTGCCAGCCTTGCGCACCATGGCGGCAAAATGCTCGTCCATCGGAGTTGTGCCAGCGCGCGCATCCATCATGAAAAGCACCACATCGGCCATACCGATGGCTTCTTCGGTCTGCAGGCGCATGCGCGTTTCCAGCGCATCCTCTTCAGCCACTTCCAAACCGGCAGTATCGATGATGTTGATATGCAGGTCGCCCAGCTGCACCTCGCTCTCGCGCCGGTCACGGGTAACACCCGGCCGGTCGTCAACGAGCGCCAGCTTCTTGCCAACCAAACGGTTGAACAGCGTGGATTTGCCAACATTGGGGCGGCCCACAATGGCTACATTCAGTTTCATTTCACTTCGTCCAAACAGATCGAATGAGGCTGGCTGCGCAAAAGATGCTGCGAAGCCCTATCCTCTAAATAGCACGGCACCCCGGAGCCGCAAAGCAACTCCGGGGTTACCAATGAATTCCTAAGGTTTCCCAACCGCTAAAAAAGAGAGAGCCTCTAGTTATAAGCGGATAGACGACCCGATCCGCTCAGCATGATCAGACGACCACTCACGGCAATTGGGGCGATAAAGACGGGATCCTTGATGTCTCTGGTCAGCACTATGCTCCCGTTTTTCGGGTCCACAGCGGCCAGTTTTCCGTCGTTGGATGTCACCCAAAGGCGACTGCCTGCCAACACCGGACCGGCCCAACTCGTACTTTTCTTCTTGCTTCTAACCGAAGGCAGCTGACTTGACCAGCGAATTTTACCGGTCTTCTTGTTAAGAGCCACAATCCGATCATCCAGATCGACAACAAATATGCTGTTGCCCGCAACAACGGGCGCATGCACCGAGCCCAAAGACCTGTCCCAAATCCGCTCGCCATCGCGCACCCGCAGGGCAATCGTATTACCGCTCACGCTCGACGCATAGACAAGACCATCAGAGACGACCGGACCACCGGCGATAGCCGAAATACCCGAGATCGCATAGCGGCGGGTGCCCTGAACGATGGTGTCAGACCACCGCATTTCACCCGACTTGATATCCAGCGCCACGAGCTCGCCGGATGTGCCGGAAAACAGAACCGTGTTGCCACTGACCGCGGGCGCACCAGATCCCATAAGACCGGTTCCCTGAGGAATACCCTCAAAGGTCCAGAGCTCACCGCCATCAGAAACATTGACAGCGAACAGAGAATTCGTGGCCGAAACGGCAAGGACCGTATTGCCGACAACAACCGGAGCACCACGCGCAGGCGCATCAAGCTGGAAGGTCCAGAGACGACGACCACTGCCAGCATCCAGCGCAACGAGCTCACTAAAGCCGGTCGCAGCAAAAACGCGGGCGCTATCCATGGTCACCGCACCACCAATGGAAACGCCATTTTCATTCTGGGGTCTTACAGAAACATTCCAGATACGGCCGCCATTGGAGGCATTATAGAGAGAGACAGCTCCGTCAGGACTGTAAACAGCAACCCGTCCGCCAACAGACACTGGCCGTGCCGCAGCACGCTCATCAGAATCGCCGCCGCGAATGGCTGCATTGGCGCTCCATACGCGGGCGCCCTGCCCGCTAAAGGAGACGTTCGGCGGATTGTTGGTCGTCGGACCACCGGCCTGAGACCAAGAAGAGAAATCGACAGCCCCCGGGATGGATACCGGCGAGGTGTCTTCCACCTTGGCAACAGCAGCGGTGTCAAACAGCGACTGCCGCTCGCCCGGCAAGACTTCTTCCGGGGTCTTGAATGGGTTCACGTCGCTTGCAAAGTCAGTCACGCTGGAACAACCTGCCAAACCGAGTACAAGTGCCACCATTGCAGCCTTGCCGGCATAGGCCAGAGAACGCGTTTCGGTTTTCACACCTGATGCAGGTCTCATTCAGCAGCCTCCTTGGCAGTGCTTTCGCCGCCTTCTTCAAATTGAGAGCGGATATAATTTACATAAACTTCAGCGCGCTGACGCATTTCAGGCGGCGTTTCCGCGTCCTGAGAAATCCGCTCTGCGATCGGCATAGCCTGAGAGTAATCCTGCTTTTCCAGATAGGCCAGCATCACCAGCTCTCTGGCGGAATGACGGAAACCATTGTTATCCATCAAGCCGGTCAGTTCATTGATCACTTCATCGGCCTTACCCTGATTGAGCATCAGAACATTGGCGCGGATTCGCGCAAGGCTCTGGATGACCGGCTGAACGTCTGGATTGTTGGCTGCATCCTTGAAAAGAGCAATCGCCTCGTCGACATCGCCACTGGCAGCCTTTTCAGAGGCAATGCGCATCTCAGCAAGCAACGGATAGCCCCCCGACCCTTCGGCCTTGATCTGCTCCAGCGCAGCGAGCGCTTCGTCTGTTTTACCATCTTCAGAAAGGTTGATCGCCTCGATGAAAGCATCTCCGGCCTTGGCAGCCTGTGTCTGGCGCCAATATTCATAGCCCTTGTCCGCGGCAGTTCCCAAAACGATCAGAAGAGCAAAGCCGATCACATAGGGGCCGAACTTGTCCCACATGCTCTTGATCTGCTCATGGCGCAGCTCTTCATCGACTTCACGGATAAAATCGGACTCAGACATTATTCCTCGCTTGCGCCGGACAATCGGGCCGGCAGACTTTCTCTTCGACTGCCCGAAAGGCAGACCAATATTCCGTTTCTGTTGCGGGACATTAGCCGGTCCCAACACATGACGCAATCATGCAATGCGGCGCAAGCCCCCTCGCAAGCGGGAAAAACCGGAAAAACCCCCAGAGTTAAGGCAAACAACCTGATATTACCCCGGTTTTCCCGACAAAAGTGCTCGCAAGCTGACAGGATTCTTTCTTTGCCCACCAATCATGGCTGCATTTGGATCAGGGCGATCTTTTGGCCAAAGAAAGCCGTGCTATCCGCATCAAAACAGCGGACTGACGCCAAAGAGCCATTCATGCACACCGAAAATCATGGCTGCATAGAAGGCAAGCCCGAGCAAAATGGCCAAAATATCCTGACTAACTCTGCCTTCCGGAATGGTAACTCGCCCAGCCGCGATGCGGCGCTTGAGGGAAATGCGATAGCTCACGCCAAAGAAGAGGAAGAATCCAAACAGAATCAGATCAGAAAGAGAGCCGTTCGCCAGCAAGTGAGCAAAAGCCCAAGTCTTGATGGCAATCGAGAAGGGAGACGTAAGCTTCTGCTTTATCTTGCCCGAAAAAGCACCCGAGAAAGCCAGAATGGAAGCGATCAACATCAGCGTCGCAGCAAGGTGCCTTGTCCAGATCGGCGGATACCAGAGAATAAAGGTTCCTTTGGCCGCAAAATATCCGACATAGATCAGCCCGACAGCAACAAGCGCGATCACGCCGTGAAAGATACGATATCCCATCACCCCAAAGCGAAGGGTCAAACCGTCTTTCAGTTCGGTTTTCTGAGGCACCAAATGGATGACAAGAAAAAGGGCAATCCCCACCAGCAATAAAACCATACGTCCACTCAACTCCTGAAAAATGCGCGACACAATAAAAACCGGCGCCCCACTTACGGGAAACCACTTAAATCAGATCAGCGGTACCGTGCCCCATAATAAAAGTCAAACACTGATGGGAAGCACGGTAAGTACAGAACAAAATAAGGAATGATAGCCCCCAACTGCGACCTTGTGTCCTTCATGCAGGTTGTACAGTCATTCTATAGAATAGAGGCTACAATAAAAGCATTGACCTTGGCTGATAACTGCCGCACGCTCCCGTTGTGAAATTTTCGCGCTTGAGAGGCCTCTCTTTGCGCAGGATTTCATCAAGCCAGCTTTCTAAGGGAAATTTTGTTACCGACGGCATCGATATGCGTTGCCGCAACAAAAGGAGCGACCTATGCCTATTTCTCCCAAGACAGCGATGGAGCTATTGGAAGGAAAGCGCATCGAAATCGCAGCATTGAGCGACTTGTCAAAAGGGTCCAGAGATGTGGTGGCCCTCGACCAACAGAGCGTTGGTCGCCTTTCGCGCATGGATGCCCTGCAAAGTCAGGCCATGGCCCAAGAAACAGAGCGCCGGCGCGCGCTGGCGCTTCAGAAAATAGAACTGGCTTTTGAACGTCTTGAAAGCGGCGACTTTGGCTATTGCATAGAGTGCGACGCCGAGATCCCCCTCAAGCGTCTGGAAATCGACCCGACCGCAACTCTTTGCGTTGAATGCGCCGCCAAGAAGGAAAAGGAGAAAAAATAGGCAAGGACGTAGACCTCGCACTCAAGCGCCAATCACAAGCGCAACCAGTGAGACGCAAAAGATACACTTTCCAATTTTTTCTTGGGTAAAACCCTTATACCGCACCAAGGGATCTTCTTATTCCGCAGGAAATAGGTAATCTTCGCTCGAATTTATCGGGTTTGCCGCCTCGAGTCCTTCAATTGATTCCTTTTTCAGGCGCAAACACAGGTTTCATTGAAGATTTCAGTTTTCCTAAAAAGGGGCATCATCATGCTGGCGCGGGGCCATTCGTTGATTTCTTACCTCAAGACCAAAATTATCGCTCCATTGAGCAAGACAGCTGCCTTGGGGTTGATTCTGACCGCTCTTTTGGGAGCCACTCCCAGCTTTGCAACAGTCAACGACGAGATCCAGATACGTGTTGATCTTGCCAAACAGAAAATGTTCGTTTCGGTCAATGGTTGGAAAAAATACACGTGGCCAATCTCTTCTGCACGCGAGGGCTTTGATACCCCTGAAGGGCTTTATCGCCCGACTCGGATGTATGAAACCTATCGGTCAAAAGAATATAATAATGCACCGATGCCCTACTCCATCTTCTTTTACCGCGGCTTTGCCATTCATGGCACTTCGGCAGTAAAATCACTGGGCACACCAGCCTCTCACGGCTGCATCCGGCTGCATCCGGACAATGCCAAGGAACTTTTCGAGCTGGTAGACGCAAACGGCAAGAAAAACACTCGCGTATATATTCACTGACCAAGGTAACTCCAAGCATCCCCGCCGCCTGACAAGCACTGTAGCAAGGCGGCGGAGCAATAGTCGAAACCAATCCTTTACCTTAATACCTAAAATTTAATTCAAATCCGGTCTCCCAATCCGTCAGCTAAAAGAATTTTAAGATCTGGCATCAAAACTGGAAGTAACGCGATACTTCTCATGACGGGATTGGGACCATGATGCTGCGACGAGTAATGATTAGCCTGGCTTATTTGACGCTCTTTGGCAGTCAAGCACTGGCAACCACATCATCTGCTACGCCTCAAGAGACAACCATCATCGCTGCCCCAAAGAGCCAGCCGATCACCGGCGAGTTACGCTTGCTTGGAGAAACCGCCTCCGAGAAAAAGACCCCGCCAGAAAAGCCCATCATCGCAAAAATCGACATTTCCGAACAGCGCATGAATGTCTATGTCAACGGACTAATCACGCACAGCTGGAAGGTCTCCACGGCACGCCAAGGCTACTACACCCCAAGGGGCGAATATGCACCCTACCGTATGCACACCATGTGGCGCTCAAGAAAATACAACAATGCGCCAATGCCTTATGCCGTTTTCTTTCACAAGGGCTGGGCCATTCACGGCACGACCTCCATTGCGCGCCTCGGGCGCCCAGCCTCCCACGGCTGTGTCCGCCTGCACCCTGACAATGCGAAGATCCTCTTCAAACTGATCAAGGCGGCTGGCGGCATGAAATCAGCCAAGGTGGTCATTTCCAACTAGACATGTCTCCAGCCCCTCCTCCTCCCGGGGCTTCCTCCTCAAGGAGACATTAAGAAGCGCGACCTGCGATTCCTCCCAAAGGCCGCGCTTTCTTTTTACCCAATCACCCCAGTCCGCCCTTCCTATCGCAAAAGCTTGAGCGAACCGGTCAGCGATCTGATCCATTTCGATGGCCCGACCAAGCCGAGCCCGTCAATTTCCTCTTCGGCGAGATTGCGATCTGGAAAAGAGGCCTCATAGTCGGCATAGGCGTGCAGCGACCGGGCGAAGGCCGGAAAAGGAACGACATGCGCATCCTCATGCCTTTTCTCAAGAGCCTTCAGCAACAAACCTCCGATAGTCTCTTGCGAAGCCTGCAAAATGGGGACGGGCAAACGAGAACTGACATCAATCGTCCGTCCAACATTGTCGGTAAGGCTGCGCGCAGCCAAAATAGGTTGATTGCTACCCAGCCCGATTGCAATGGCACTGGCGGTATTGGCAATCAGACCGACAGGCATGTCTGGATTGATGATGATGGCAACACGTAAATCACTCTTCATGGTCAATAAGCCTCCTTTGACTTTTGGCCAAGTCTACCCGTGCAACCCAGAAATTTCCTGCCTTTAATTGCAATTTCGTGCCAAGATACGGTAGATCCTACCTGCTATTAAAATAATATAGAGAGAACTTACCGTGCCCCATTCTCCTGCCGACACACGCATCCTCAAAGCCTTGCAAGAAGATGGCAGGCTGACCAACCAGGCCCTCGCCGAAGAGGTTGGCCTCTCTACATCCCCCTGCTGGCGCAAGGTTCGGCAGTTGGAAGACAGCGGCGTCATTGAGGGCTATTCAGCCCGCATCAACCGTCGCGCCATTGGCTTGGGCGTGCTTGCTTTCATCCGCGTAAAAATCGACAGCCACAGCGAGGAAGAATCCGAGCTATTCGCCCGTCAGGTGCAAACGCTTGAAAGCGTGGTTGCCTGCTATAGCCTGGCAGGGGATGCCGATTTTCTCTTGCAGGTGGTCGCCAAGGATCTTGATCATTACGCAGATTTCGCCATGGACGAAATTCGCCGCCTGCCCCGCATCAAGGAAATGCAGTCGTCCATGGTGCTGCGAGAGATCAAACCCTTCGATGGCTATCCGCTGGGACAGTAAAACAAGTGAGCCGTCACGAGTTGAAAAGGGGTGAAAAGGGCAGTGAACCGCCCTTTTCCATAATCAGCCAGCCGGACCTATTTTCTATGCCAGTTTTCCCAAACGAACGTGTAACACCAGCTTCTCTCGTGTGTCTTTGACAAAGCATCAATGATGCCGTCACGCTTGCTTTTGGCGCCTTTGATGAAGGCATGAAACTGGATTTGATAGTCCTTGGCAATCGAAAGCATCTCATGCTTTGCCAGATACTCGAGCAGAGGAAATTCCCCTCCTTCAATATTGATCTTCATGAGATCAATTTCATCCACTCCAAGATCTTGAATAACGTGGTCGAACGCGCGCACTTCGCAGCGAACGGTCTGCTTGCCTTCATGCTCACAGTTCAAGAAAGAAGAGCCATCAACACTATCAGACAATTCAAAACTGCCATCGACATCAGACACGCCGTAATTGAGAGAAACGATCTGATTGTTATCTTTGAAGCGCTCCACACACTTCTTGTAGAAGTCCGGATGAGGTTCGAAGAGATAAACCTTGCAACCATATTTATCATTGATAGCCGCAGCAAAGTCTCCGACATAACCGCCCAAATCAAAAACAACCGAATTCTTGGTGAGATCGGGATAATCCAACCTGAGGGTCTCATCACCATGATCAGCAAACCAACGGTCTACTTCTCGGGTAAATGCATCCTTGCGAATATGACGACGATAGAGCTTCCCAGGTTTTGCCAGCAGCTTCTTGGCCCTTCTTTTGAGCCTAAGCCATGTTGAGTTTTGCGACACCATTTCCCCCAAGACCAATAATTTGCACATACAGCTAGAGTATCGAGATTAAATGGTCCAGCTGAATAAGCAAAATGGCAATTTTTCTCGACTTCGGCACGGCTCAAATGCCGCCCCTCCCCAAGAATGGGCCATCCAGAACCGTACATTACACGAAACTGGATAGCCCTATACATCACCTACAATTCCAAAGCTAGACAAGACATTGTCGCATCCAATAGGCAAAGAAAAAGGGCGCATCATAGCGCCCTTGTCATACTTGAATTTTAAAAACCACCTCGATAAGGCGTTATTCCCACTCAATGGTTCCTGGAGGCTTGGAAGTCACATCATAGACCACGCGGTTGATGCCCTTCACCTCGTTGATGATGCGGGTTGCTGCCTTGGAAAGGAAATCCATATCAAAATGGTAGAAGTCAGCGGTCATGCCATCAACCGAGGTGACCGCGCGCAAGGCACATACGAATTCGTAGGTGCGACCATCGCCCATGACGCCCACGGTCTGAACCGGAAGCAGAACCGCAAAGGCCTGCCAGATGGCATCATAGAGACCAGCCTTGCGGATCTCATCGAGATAGATGGCATCGGCCTGACGCAGGATTTCCAGCTTCTCACGTGAGATACCGCCTGGGCAGCGAATGGCAAGCCCCGGCCCCGGGAATGGATGGCGCCCGACAAAACTTGCAGGCAACCCGAGTTCTTTCCCTAGAGCCCGAACCTCGTCCTTGAACAACTCACGCAGAGGCTCGACCAATTCCATATTCATGCGTTCTGGCAAACCGCCCACATTGTGGTGCGACTTGATGGTCACCGAAGGTCCGCCGGTAAAGGACACGGATTCAATTACATCCGGATAGAGCGTGCCCTGGGCCAGAAAATCCGCCCCACCGATGCGATTGGCTTCATCTTCAAACACATCGATGAACAGACCACCGATAATCTTGCGTTTACGCTCTGGATCCGTCTGCCCTTCAAGAGCGGAAATGAAGATTTCAGAGGCATCCACATGCACCAATGGAATGTTGTAATGTTCGCGGAACAGGCCGACCACCTGTTCGCTCTCATTCTGGCGCATCAGGCCCGAGTCCACATAGATACAAGTCAGTTGATCGCCGATTGCTTCATGAATCAACACAGCCGTGACAGATGAATCGACGCCACCAGAGAGGCCACAGATGACTTTCTTGTCACCAACCTGATCCTGAATGCGCTTGATAGCAGCAGCGCGGAACTGAGCCATGGACCAATCCGCTTCACAGCCACAGATCTTATGCACGAAGTTGGAGAGCAGCTGCGCGCCATCTGGCGTATGCACCACTTCCGGATGGAACTGCACACCATAGAAACGGCGCTCTTCGTCTGCAATCGCAGCAAATGGGGCCCCTTCAGATGTTGCGACAACCTCAAAGCCAGCAGGCAGACCGTCAACCCGGTCACCGTGGCTCATCCAGACCTGATGGCTGGTGCCAAGATCCCAAACACCATCAAACAGCGGGCTCTTTTCCTTCACGGTAACAAAGGCGCGCCCATATTCGCGGTGATCAGGGCTTTCAACCGTGCCGCCAAGCTGCAGACACATAGCCTGCTCGCCATAGCAAATGCCCAGAATGGGAATGCCTGCGCTAAAGATTGCCTGAGGCGCTCGAGGAGACCCGATGTCAACGGTTGACGCTGGCCCTCCCGAGAGAATGATACCGTCCGGCTTGATCTCGTTG
Source organism: uncultured Cohaesibacter sp. (assembly GCF_963678225.1). NCBI lineage: Bacteria > Pseudomonadati > Pseudomonadota > Alphaproteobacteria > Hyphomicrobiales > Cohaesibacteraceae > Cohaesibacter > uncultured Cohaesibacter sp. The sequence goes on from NZ_OY782763.1 coordinate 534,131, forward strand.
AAAGCCTGTTCCGCGCTCTGAAATGGCACAATCTCGGAATAGACCCCTGCTTCGCGTACCCGTCGGGCAATAAGCTGAGTGACCTGAGATCCAAAGTCGATAATGAGAATCTTGTCCGTCATGCGTCCCTTTCCCTAAAGCCTAAAAGCTGGCCAAAACAGCCTTAGTAAAATTATTCCCCCCTCTTATGCTGAAGCCATGCCAAAGGCAATCTCTCATACGGCTTTTTGCAGGGGTGCGCGGCCAAAAATGCCGTTTTTTCCAAGTGCAGAAGCGTCTCACTCAGCCAAAGAGCATGCAAATCCGCCCCAAACCGATCCTTCGCCCTTCAGCCGCCCTTCGCAATCGACAAAAAGACCATCAGGATCAGAATATTTGCACCAAGGATCAGGAGCCACAAACTCAAGCGCAAAAAGAGGAGCAATAGGGAAAACAGCATCAACACGCGCAGGAACTCCAGCCGAACCTCAGACCACCATCAACTCAGAAGAAACAACGCAAAAAAGGCCAAAGAAGGGAGACACCTTAGCGCAAGGATTTCAGCAGCTGGGAAAGACGAATACGGTCCTGCACATTCATGCCTTTCAGAAACTCGATCTCCATGTCCATCACATAGTGACCAATTTCAGACGCAATATCGCGCCCCTTCTTCGTGGTCTTGAGAACCACCAACCGCTTGTCCTGCTTGTTCACGTCGCGCTTGATAAATTTGCGATCCGTCAAACGCTTGGCCGCACGGGAAACGGCGACGGTATCTAGCAAGGTGCGCGGCTCGATCTCGCGCACGGAAACAGCGCCATCCCGTGCCAGACTAGCAAGCACCTGCCATTCGGCTATGCTCATATCCCACTCATCATGCAGCACGCGGCTAATGCGACGGGAAATGCCCTGGGCCACTTCAAGAATGCGATAGGGGAGAAAATTCTCGAGTGTGAACGCCTCTTCGTTGGCAAGCGCCGTGGCTGGCGACACCTTCTTTCTCAATTTGGCAGGCTTGGCGCTGGCCTCATCCTCTCCCGGCTTGAGCTGGGTTTTCTGAGGGGCCAGATCCGGCAAGCTGTCGAACATGGAAACCTGAATGGCATCACCAGATTTGGACATACTTCATTTCACTCGTTATGATTCTCGAATATATCACATTTTCATACACCAGCCCCAACAAAGCTTCAATTCACTGGATATGAAATTCCAACAAGCATCTGAATTCGCCGAACGAATAGAATCAGTCGGGACGATATTCCATCACAGAGAAGAAGAAGCCATCTGTCTCGGTCGATTGCGGCGTCAAGGTCACGCTCATCATATCCGAAGACCATGGCTTGGGCGCATCAAAGCCAAACATGTCCTGCCAGACCTCACCGGCCGAGACCAGCTCGAAGTCTGGATTGTTGGCAATGAAGTGATAGATCTGCTCCTCATTTTCTGCCGCCAGAACCGAGCAGGTAATGTAGACCAGAAAGCCGCCCGGACGCACGAACTGGCGCGCCTGCGCCAGAGCAATCTGCTGCTCCTCGACGCGCTTATCCAGTTGCTCTTCTGTCAGTTTCCATTTGGTTTCCGGCCTGCGACGCCAGGTGCCGGTGCCCGTACATGGCGCATCCACGACAACCCGGTCCATACGCCCGATAAGATCATCAAGCGCACCCTCGTTGGGGGTACGGGTTTGGACATTGCGCACGCCTGCACGGGTTAGCCGATCAACAATCGGGGCCAGACGGGAGGCATCGATATCAAAGGCATAGATCTGCCCCTTATTCTCCATCTGCGCGGCCATGGAGAGCGTCTTGCCACCGCCACCAGCGCAATAGTCCAACACCTGATCGGATTTCTTGGGAAAGATCAGACTGGAGACAATCTGGCTGCCCTCATCCTGAATTTCATAAAAGCCCTTACGGAAGGCCGGATCGCCCTGAATGTTCGGCTGGCGATAGTCCCCAGCCTTGGGCGCAAAACGCAGGCAATCGGCGCTCAGCTTGGTGCGCTTGGGGTTGAAGCGCGAAAGCTCCTTCTCCACCTTGCCTATATCGGCCTTGAGACGATTGACGCGAATATCAACCGGTGGGCGGCGCGCGAAAGCCTTGGCCTCCAACAACGCTTCATCCTCGAAGGTCTCCATAAAGGTGCCTTCAAGCCATTCGGGGATATCTCCCTTCACCCAGAAGGGCGCATCCTTGAGCGACTTGGCTTCAATGGCTGCCACTTCGCTTTGCGTCAGAGCTTCGGGTGCATGACTGTCTTCGGCAATCAAACCCGCCAATTGATCGGCGGTATGGTTCCAGTCAAACGCCAGCGCAGCAAGCCCCAGCGCGCGCGGCGTATCCTCCCCCATGCGCCATGCATGAGACGCCCTTTTTCGAAGAGCATCATAGACGATATTACCAATCGCGGATCGATCACCCGATCCGGCAAACCGGTGCGTCCGCCCCCAGTCCTTGAGCGCTTCGGCGACAGGACGCTTGCGGCCCTCCACTTCTTCGAGCACCTCAATTGCGGCTTGCAGACGACCACCCAGTTTCATGTCACACCATCCTAAATCAGTCTATCGGCGGAATGCTCCACCTTTGGAGAATTGGGTGTAAACGATAGAGCGCCAGAGTCCAAGCCTGCTTTTGCCAGTTTTTGGCCTGCACAGGCAGTTATAATCAGGAATATTTCAATTGAAACGGTTGCCGTCTTTTCATTTGACGCAAAGCACAACAATCCACCTGCACCTTCCGTGCCCCAAACCCAGTCACAAGAAATACACACCACGGCCCAAGCTGAAACACAACTAGACACAACTCACACAACAAAATAATGTGCATAAGCGCGAGAATTGAGAATTGCTTTAAACAAGCATACACCAACGCGATGGCGAAATAGCCGGACCTTTTTCTGGAAATAGTCTTATTTGAAAGCATAAATCAGATGGAATCTTCTGCCCAGTCTGCCCGGTGGAACGGGATGGATTTTGCGCGCGCAGTGTTGATGATCCTTGGGCTGTTTTTCCATGCCGGGAGCTTCTACGGAACAGGAAACGACTGGCTCATCATTTCCGATGAAACAACACCCATCGTCAACGGTTTCAACTTTCTCATCCATAGCTTTCGTATGGAAGCATTCTACCTGATTGCAGGTTTTTTCTTTGCGTTGGTGATGGAGAAGCAACGTCCAAATTTTTTAAGAGATCGTCTTGTACGTATTGCAATCCCTCTATTCGTCTGCGGAGCGCTCATCAATCCAGTTATGCATTATACTGTCTATGGTTATGACTATGTCATTACCAAAGATTATATTGTTAAAGGCGAATGGCTGTCCCATTTGTGGTTTCTTGGAAACCTGACTATCTACATCCTCATTTCCATTCCTATTTGCAGATATATTCGCAAGAATATCCGTGTAACCAGAACACAGCTATTCGTTACTGTGGCCTTTATCGTGCCGTTTGTAGCAGCCTGCATGAACTTTGCCGCCAACCGCATTTTCCCGGAAAAATTTCTTTTCATTGCACCTGAATCGATATTTGACTACCTGCCCTACTACTGCCTCGGCATGGTCTGTTTTTACAACCGAGCCGAGTTCACGAAGCTTCTCAACATGCAGAGTTTTGCGATCGCGCTGGTAATAGCAGCTGCCATGATTGCCACCAGAGAAGTGCTGGCTATCTACGGGCTGACATTTATCTCAAAGGTCATTTACGCCCTTTTGCGTGGCCCGATGATCCTTCTCACGCTGTCCTTCTTGATTGTTATGGGAAACAGGGAAAGCAAAATCGTGAGAAGCTTTTCCGATTCCAGCTACACGATCTATCTGTTTCACCTGCCGATATTTGTGTTGCTTTACAAGACCGTATTCCAGCACACACATCTGGGCGCCCTGCCTGAATATGCTCTTCTGATCGCCATCACCTATGCGCTTTGCTATGCGATCCATATTTTTGTGATCAAGAAGAGCAAACTTCTAAGCTTTGCCTTCAATGGCAAACAATTCAGCCTGAAGGACTATTCTCTTCTGGGCAGGAAACTACGATCGGACGGATAGAAGCGTTACCCCGCCCTCAAAACCATTTGAGCCATTTGAAGAGCAGCAGCTGAAGTGCCACGATCATCGTAAGCATGCCCACAAAGATCCAGAAGGCATAGCCAGAATCCGCACCGGGAATGCCAGCCACATTGATCCCCAAGAGCCCCGTCAAAAACCCCAAAGGCATGAAAATGGCAGCAATCATGGAAAGGATATACATATGTTTGTTAAGCCTGTCGGCCTGCACATGCGCGATTTCATCCTTGACGATCTGCGCGCGCTCACGAATGGCATCCAGATCTTCTACATAGCGCGTCAGGTGGTTATAAACCTCCTGCAAATGGCGCCGATGGGTATTGTTTAGCCACTCGAAATCCGCCATGCGCAGATGATCTATGGCTTCCCGCTGAGGCGCCATATAACGCCGGAACATGATCGCCTGAATGCGCACATCGGTGATCGCGCCCCTCAAGTCAGGATTGCTCTGCTCAAGCACCTTTTCCTCGATATCATCGGCCCTATCATCAAGAGCCGTCAGGATAGGTTCCATGCGAGCAAAAAGCCGCTCGCAAAGCATGGATAGAAAATGCCCCGTATCGCGCGGCCCATTGCCTGCCAAAAGCCGCGCCTCAATATCACCCGCAGCCCGGATACGGGTACGGCTAACCATGACGATCCTTGTCTCTTCGACCCAAAGACAGATGGACACCATATCTTCGGGGTCTGCATTCTCATTGAGATTGACGCCGCGCAACACCAGCAATGCTCCGTGCCCGATTTGCGTCATGCGCGGGCGGCTCTCTTCATCCAGAAGAGCGCCTATAATGAAAGGATCAAGAGACGAAATTTCATCTTCAAGACAACGCATTGCGGACGGATCATTTCCATCAAGATGAATCCAGACGAGCCCGTCAGCCCTGTCTGCCTTGGAGATATGATCTGCAGGCAAGGCCGAGGCGCCCCCTTGCCCATCCAGCAGATAAGCCCGCAAAACGTGATCTGACATGCAGTCTTTCCTCAAACCGATTCAACATGTTTCCACCTTAACCCTTGTGTCTTACATTTTCATCAAGAGCCGGGGATGACTGAGGAAATGACTTTGATCGCTCAGCCTCTCAAGCGGGCTTGAACGTCATGGCGACACCGTTGATGCAATGACGCTTTCCGGTTGGTTGAGGGCCATCATCGAAAATGTGCCCCTGATGCCCACCACAGTTGCTACAATGCACCTCTGTCCGGGTCATGAAAAAACTTCGGTCCTCTTTCGTACCGACGGCTCCGGGCAACGCTTCGTAAAAGCTCGGCCAACCGGTTCCACTGTCATATTTGGCTTCTGACGAATAGAGCGCCTGATCACATCCGGCACAGTGAAAGATACCAGAACGCTTTTCATCATTGAGCGGACTGGTAAAGGCCCGTTCTGTTCCTTCCTTGCGAAGTACCTCAAACTGCTCTTTCGTTAGTCTTTCGCGCCATTCTGCTTCACTCAGTTGCAAGGGAAACGACTCCGGCTCGGTCGCGTGCGAGCGTCTTTCAAAGAGCGTACCGGCAACCACAACGAGTGCCGCAGCACCAGAGAGTAGAAATCGACGTCTTTCCATAGCGAATAAGCCTTTCCTCATTAAATCAATCTTGGGCGCCAGAGCAAAACCGGCCGAGAGCGCAAGTGCGCTCCGGCCAGCAGGGATCAAGCCCTTACGACGCAGGCAGCAGAACGGAGTCGATCACATGGATCACACCATTGGATTGCTTCACGTCAGCAATGGTGACATTGGCCACATTGCCCTGACCATCTTTGAGCATCACCGTGCCGTCATCATACATGGCGGTAAAAGTGCAGCCCCCAACAGTTTTAACAGGATGAGCGCCTTTATCGTCATCAACCATCTTCATAATTGCGTCAGACATGGCGTCAGCAGCCACCACATGGCATGTGAGGATCTTGGTCAGTTGATCTTTGTTTTCCGGTTTGAGCAGGCTCGCAACGGTTCCTTCAGGCAATGCGGCGAACGCATCATCGGTTGGAGCAAACACTGTGAAGGGGCCATCCCCTTGCAAGGTTTCAACAAGTCCAGCAGCTTTCACTGCGGCAACAAGTGTTTCATGGTCTTGAGAATTCACGGCATTTTCGACAATCGTCTTGTTTTCATACATGGGTGCGCCGCCAACCATCTTGGCATGATGATCAGCAAAGGCTGCACCGCTTCCGAAAGCCACAGCCATTGCGGTTGCGGCAGCAAGAGTCATTGTGCGTGAAAAGGTCATGTTGTCTCTCCCATTGGTTTGTTGTCCGCTATATTGCGGATAAGGGGAGATACGGAGCCAAGAAACCGTTGGTTTTCGATTCGCGGTAAAACCGAGATCACAAACACTTTATCAAAACGGGCCGTTCAAGAAGGAATTCCGGCCGCCTCCCTCTCTTTCAGCAGCGTCTGTTTCATTTCTGGTTGAGAAAATTTTCACCGGGCGCGCCCTCCTATTCAATCAAACACAAAGTTTGCAAATTGCAAATTTTTATATACAAAACAAATATTTAAACCCACCTCAGAGCAACAATGCGGACAAACAAAAGCTCCGCCATAATTGTGCCTGATAGAGACATAATCCTTTACCGCAATTGCCCCGGTTGCACAAAAGCAAGGTTTGGTTGAACCGACCGGGAACTTTTTCGAACCTAAGAACGTTGTGTTTTTCGACTAACCTAATCTACATGGATGCGTATCCCGATGTCTCTATCTCGTCGTTCATTTCTGGCTGCTACCGCGGCAACCACTCTGGTATCGTTAAGCCAAATCGCACAAGCCGCAGGCACCGATGAAGAAGCAGCGCAGCCAACAACGCCTGCTGCGGATTTCAGCTTTGACAGCCTATCGGCCGAAATGGAGATACTGGCATCAAAGGACTATGTTGCCCCACAGGCCTCTGACGAGGCCTATCTCAACGATCTGACCTATGATGCCTATCGCCTGATCCGCTACAACCCCGAGAAGGCCAAACTGGCAGATATCGAAAAGTCGGCTTTTCGCCTGCATGCCTTCCATATGGGCTGGCTGTTCAAGACACCGGTTGCCCTCTATGAGGTCTCTGATGGCAAGGCAACACCGGTCAGTTTCAGCACCGATGATTTCATCTATGAACGTCAGGTCAGAGACATGGTGCCCGAGCATGTGACCTTGCCCGGCATTGCCGGTTTCCGCCTGCATTATCCACTGAACCGACCCGATGTGTTTGACGAACTGATTGCCTTTCAGGGCGCCTCCTATTTTCGGGCACTGGGCAAAGGCTCGGTCTATGGCTTGTCCGCGCGCGGTCTGGCCATTAATACCGGAGGCTCGGAGCCGGAAGAATTTCCGGTCTTTACCCGCTTTTATGTCGAGCGCCCCAAATCGGCAGAACAGAAAATCAAGATCTACGCAGCACTTGAGAGCCCGTCTGTCACAGGAGCCTTCCGCTTTGAAATAACCCCGGGAGACAATACGGTCATTGATACGACCGCCCGCCTCTATCTGCGTGAAGACATTCCTCAGCTAGGGCTGGCGCCGCTGACCTCCATGTTCCTGTTTGCTGAGCGCAATCGCGATGCGTTTAATGACTATCGCCCCAATGTACATGACAGCGATGGCCTTGAGATCATCAAGCAGAATGGCGAGCGTGTCTGGCGTCCGCTATCCAACCCGCCAATGCTGGCCTCAAGTTTCTTTGCCGAACAGTCCCCCAAGAGCTTTGCCTTGTTGCAGCGTGATCGTAGTTTCGATCATTTTCAGGATGTCTCAGCCCTCTATGAGCGCCGCCCGTCGCTGCGCATAGAACCAAAGGGGGATTGGGGCAACGGCTCGGTAAGATTGGTCGAGATACCGTCCGAGCTTGAGGTGAACGACAATATCGTCGCATTCTGGGTGCCTGAAAAGGGCGGCAAAGCAGGCGAACATTATGAATATGCCTATTGGATGCATTGGGGAGATCTGCCCGCCAGTGCAGCAGAAGGGCTCGCCTATGTGCTTGAAACCCGTTCGGGTGCAGGCGGAGTGTCCGGTGTTGAGAATAAGGACGGCACACGCAAATTTGTCATCGACTTCAAGGATGGGCTTTTGGCCGATCTGCCAGCCAGTGAAGTGGATAAGATCAAGATTAACAGCAACATCATGCATGGTGAAATCAAGACTCAGACCCTCACCCCGATCCCGGAAGAAAGGGTCTGGCGACTCGTCATGGATGTTTCCGCTCCAGACGGAAACATCGTGGAAATGACGACACATCTGTCCGGTTTCGATCGACGACTGACCGAGACATGGGCGTATCAATGGATCAATCAATAAGTCTCTGGAAGAACCAACTTTTGCAATCGTAAATCAAGGTGACGACAATGACATTTGATGAACTAACCTCTGGCCCCTGCGCTTTGCCGCGCGCCCCTATGGTCATGCCAACACAGATTTTGGAACGCCCCAAACGGAGCCGCTACAGGCTTATGGTCAACATCCGGCACTTGCTGCGGACCACCGTAAAACTGTCCGGTGCGTGAGACTGGAAAGATGAAAAAACTCGGGCTCTATCTGTTGCGGGGCAGCACCGTTGCCGCGAGTCTCGCCGTCGGGGTGATCGCCTTCTTCACCTTTTTGCAGGTGGTTGCCGTTAATGGCATCAATGTGATCGACATTGCTCTCTCCCTCCTCATTCTGGTCTCCACAATCTGGTTGGCCTGGGGCGGGATGCAGGGCATTATCGGTCTGACCACCTCTGCAAAACGCTCCTCTCGGCATGGAGCCGGATGGATCAGTGGCAGAACGGTCGTACTGATGCCGGTCTATAACGAAGACCCGCTCATGTCCTTCACCCGCCTTGCCGCAATGGACAAGTCCATCAAACAGGCCGGCGCTGACGCCAATATTCATTTTGCGATCCTCTCGGATACGCGCGACAATGACATTGCGCAACAAGAGGAAGACCTGTTTGTGCGACTTGTCGAAGAATGCAACGGACAAGGGCGTTTCTTCTATCGCCGCAGAGCACAGAATGTTGGCAAGAAGGCTGGCAATGTCGAGGAATTCTTCGAGCAATCGGGTGGCGCCTATGACTATGCCGTCATTCTGGATGCTGATAGCCTGATGGAAGGGCAGACCATTCTGGAAATGATCCGGCGCATGGAAGCGGAGCCGCGTTTGGGACTTCTGCAAACCCTGCCCAAGATCATTCGGGCTGAAACCCGTTTCGGGCGGGCAATGCAATTCGCGGCCTCTTTCTATTCCCCCGTCTTTTGCCGCGGTCTCGCCATGCTGCAAGGCAAAACCGGACCATTCTGGGGGCATAACGCCATTGTGCGTGTGCAAGCCTTCGTCAAGTCCTGCGGCCTGCCAGTCTTGCAAGGTACGCCCCCCTTTGGCGGCCATATCATGAGCCATGATTATGTGGAAGCCGCTCTTCTGGCACGCGCTGGCTGGACTGTGCGTGTCGATGACGATCTGGAAGGCTCCTTTGAGGAAGGCCCCGAGAATGTGATTGACCACGCCAAACGCGACCGACGTTGGTGTCAGGGCAACCTGCAGCATGCCCGCATCATAGCAGCGCCGGGCCTCAAAGCATGGTCGCGCTTTGTCTTTGCGCAAGGCATCATGGCCTATATCGCGCCCCTATTCTGGCTGGCCTTTTTGCTGGTTTCCATTCTGGCCCCCTATTTTGACGTTCAGCCCGATTATTTCCCAGAAGCCAACTGGCCGATCCCCTATATCCCGCCCTCAATGACTTTCGAGGCTCTCAGCTTGCTGGTCGGAATCTTTGGCCTACTGCTGTTGCCCAAGCTCTTGGTGGCTGTAAAGGCCTCGTTGAACGGACAGGCATACGCATTCGGCGGCATTGGCAAGGTCTTTGTATCGACCCTCTTGGAAGTGCTGCTCTCTTCTCTGATCGCACCGATCGTCATGCTCTTTACAACCCGCTCGGTCTATCAGGTCTTGATGGGCAAGGATGGAGGATGGCCTACCAACAACCGGGGGGATGGCCAATTGAGCTGGCGCGAAAGCTTTGCGGCATCGAGCTGGGTTTCTCTGGTTGGGCTATGCGGGCTGCTCGTCGCCTACCAGTTGACGCCTAGCATTCTTTACTGGCTTCTGCCGGTCGCCCTGCCCGTTACATTTGCACCGATCATCCTCTGGTGGAGTTCCCGCGTTGGCGCAAGCACATGCTTCACCGTTCCTGCGGACAGGATCAATCCGCCAATAGTGGATCTGCATGACGCGCTGGTGGAAAAATGGACATTGGTCAGTCCAAAGGAGTTGCCCCAAGAAGAAGCCGCAGGAAAAGCACATCAAGACGCGGACAGCCTCAGCCCCGACCTTGTTCCAACCTCCTGAGCAAGTTGACCCCAAAAACAGAAATGCGGGATTTGCTAAAACCCAAAAAGGTCCAGCAAATCCCGCATCAAACAATCATGTGCCATCAGGCAAAAGCGAGCGGTTACACCGTCGTGCCATAATTCGGGCTTATACCGCATTATTTCAAAAAACATAATATTTATAATTATTTAAATACACAAAAGATATCTCTAAGCACCATATAGGCACCGCCTAAATTCAAACTCGTCCAAAATCTGTCCGTGGTTGAATGCTTTGGGCTGGTGTTGGCGGTTCTGGCTGGTAGGTTCAGCTCATCAGTGTTTGCGATTTAAGCAGCCTGTGATTGATGTTGCAAGCGGCGCGCTGATAAATTTATGGTTGCACCACTTAATAGTTTCGCGTTAAGTATTTCGTATACCACTTAAGAACCCAGATTTTCACAGAAATACATTGCCCAACACATGCAATTTATTCTCATAAAATCACAACTAACTATTTCAAATTTATAAGGTGGAGTTCATGGCTGTGCTTCAAGAAGACTATCTAACCATTATTGACGGAGATTCTGGAAATGACTTTTTAGTAGGCCATTCTAGAGAATGGATTTTTGGCAGAGATGGCATCGACAAGCTAACGCTTTACGCATGGTCTACGCCCGACATTCGATTTACATTTGAACAAGGAGAAAGTAATTTTCTTGACCTTTCAGATGGAACAAAAATTGATAGTATTGAATATTTAACAGAATTTTGGGGTGGGCCTGAAACCGACAACATAACATATAAATTTAATTATCCCTTATTCATCGAAGACTATGTTGAATACTATAACGTCCATGGCGGCGATGGGTTCGACTCTGTTTCAATAGATCTCTCCAACGACAACTCATCACATGACATAAGCTATTATTTAAGTCCCAACGATCCCGATTATTATAGCTTCAGCATCGATTTTGAAAGTGGCAACTACATCACTGCTGAAAATTTTGAAGAGGCCTCCATAACAACAGGCAGTGGAGACGATATTTTCTCAATCAAAACTGGAATTTCAACGTTCCCTCTTCTGGACACAGGCGCAGGCTTTGACACCCTGAATCTGGATAGCACACAGTTTAAATCAGATTTAAAGCTGACCTTCATACAAGGATCCTACAACGCAATTTCCCTTGCCGATGGAAGCACTATAAAGGGTTTTGAAAATCTCGAAGAATTCAAAGGCGGCAGCGGCAACGATGATATTACTTTCGTGTTTAACCCTACTTGCATGGACGACAACTTCCCAAGTCAGCTAGATTACGGCGTAAACCACGGACTGCGTTTATTTGGCGGTGAAGGCGAAGATTCTGTAACGTTGGACTTTTCTAAATCTTCTAACGCGATCAATACTGATATTTGGAATTCTCATGCTCTAGTGTATCAAAACAGTCTTTATGAAATTTCAGCATATGCAGAGCTCACCTCTTTTATCGGCAGCAAAGATAACGATGAGTTTCGGATTGGCGTAGAAGTAAAAACACCTTTGATTGATGGTGGCAAAGGCTATGACACTGTGCAACTAGATAAGGACGATGCTAGCTCTGCTTTCAACATCACATTAGTTGAAGGAGAAGAAAACTCCTTATTACTTTCAGACGGCACCCAGATAGAAAGCATAGAGCGCATAAATGTTTTTTATGGAGGAAGCGGTGATGACTCTCTTACATACGTTTTTGATCAAGAGGCTCTCGCTTCCGGCAAACCAGGTTCTTCCGCTTCGTCATATCATTTCGATGGAAAAGAAGGCGAAGATTCTGTCGTTCTAGATTTTTCGAAAACAAGCTTTGATTTGAACCATAATGTTTGGCCCAACGACTTAAATTCTTATTCTACAAGTGGTCACATGCAACCAATCATGGGACGATTTGAGAGTGTCAGCATCATTTCCGGAAGCGGAGATGACTTCTTTGATATTGATAGTGAAGTAAGAACACCAAAAATTGACGGAGGAGCAGGATTTGATATTTTAAGAATTGATCTGTCGAATAAAACAGAAAATATTAATTTTACTTTCAATCAAGGCCTGGGAAGCAGATTCTCAATTGGCAATAATATAGATATTCAAAATATAGAGAATATCCATCACATCGATTTCGGAAGCGGAAATGATAAAATTTCCTATATTTTCGACGAGAAAGCAATTGATATAGTATCTTCAGACAGTATTCAGGGCTTCATTCAGATTCAAAACCCCAACGGTGCAATATTTGGTTTCTCAGGCGGAGCTGGCGTTGATACGATAACCCTTGATTTTTCTAATCTAACCGATGGACTTGCTGGCAGATTATCACAAAAGACTATTGCTGTATCAACTAGTAAGCAAACGCTCGCTTTCGGAGATCAAATTGAACAAGTCAATCTTTTGGGCGGAAGCGGAGACGATAATTTCGTAGGAGGAAACCGCATCGATACGCTTAACGGCGGCGAAGGAAACGATAGACTACTCGGAAACGCCGGAAATGACTTCTTGATAGGCGGTGAAGGAAATGACATCCTCAATGGGGGTCTCGGAGAAGACACGATGCAAGGTAACCAGGGAGATGACACCTATGTTGTCAACCACTCCGAGGACAAGATCGTTGAGTTAGCAAACCAAGGCATAGATCTCGTCAAGAGCTCAGTCAGCTTCAATCTCAAAGCCAATAGTCAGCATATCGAGAACCTTACCCTAACAGGCAAGATTGCAATTGATGGCGTCGGCAATATGCAAGACAATATCATGAAGGGCAATACGGCAAATAACATGCTCAATGGCCTCAACGGCGACGACACTCTGTTTGGAAATGCCGGAAATGACACTCTAAATGGTGGATATGGTGATGACAGGTTGTATGCTGGAATTGGCAATGACACTGTCTATGGCGGGAATGGAGACGACATCATTTTTGGAGGAGATGGCGCCGACCAGCTGAATGGGGCCGATGGGAACGACCAACTGTACGGCTCTGCCGGGCTTGATATTCTCTTCGGAAGAACAGGAGATGACAAGCTAAACGGTGGTTTGGGAGCCGACAAAATGTACGGCAACAAAGGAGATGATATTTACTTCGTCAACGTTTCAAATGACAAGATAGTCGAGTTTGCCAACCAAGGAATAGATCTCGTCAAGAGCTCAGCTAGCTTCAATCTCAAAGCCAATAGTCAGCATATCGAGAACCTTACCCTTACGGGCAAAACTGCAATTGATGGCATCGGCAATATGCAAGACAATACCATGAAAGGCAACATAGCCATCAACGTGCTTAGTGGCCTCAATGGCAACGATGAGCTGTTCGGATATGGCGGCAGTGACACGCTTAAGGGAGGGGCAGGAAATGACATTCTGCATGGCAACAATGGTCACGACAAGCTCTTCGGAAATGGTGGGGCTGATAGCCTTTTAGGCGGGCTGGGCAACGATGTATTGTTTGGAGAAAATGGGAATGATCGCCTGATAGGAAACGCGGGCTTCGATAAGCTTTATGGAGGATCCGGGGCGGACAGATTTGTTGGGGGATTAGGCAGAGATCTCATGTTTGCCGGAAATGACAGGGCTAAGGACGTTTTTGTCTTCAACAGCATAAGTGATAGTAAAGCCGGAGCAATTCACGACAAAATTCATCTATTCGATAGTGGCGAGGACGTGATTGATCTATCAGCAATAGACGCCAACACAAAAGCGCCAAACGGTCAAAGTTTTGAATTCTCCGGAGCGAGTGCTGCGGCAAACTCAGTCTGGTATGAAAACCATGGTGCTGATTTAATGATCTTTGCTGACACCAATGGAGATGCAGTAGCTGACTTTGAAGTTCAGATGGTGAATGTTGGTACCGTGGTTGAAACGGATTTTAATCTATAGATTGGTCCTAGTGTAAAATAGAAGCCCGCCAGATTTCTCCAGCGGGCATCTTTCTTTAGATCTTCCTAGGTGGGAAGCTGGGCGGTTTCGGGTCATCTCGCCTGTAATGCTCTAAAGGGCTTTGAGACATCCATGTTTCAATTATAGCCTCTCACGAAGAATTTCGTAAGGAGCTTTCCCTAATATTTGACGGACTTGGCAAAGGAATTTGTTAAGCGTACAGTCATACGGCAACCCCAGATTAAGCACCTAAGCACCACCCCCTAGCACGCCCGCAAAAACTAAGCACCCCCTAAGCACTCCACATAAAAATAATGCGGGATTTACAGAAACCACAAGGAACTGCAAATCCCGCACAAATCAGCCATTTTCTACTAGTCTATATAAGCGTCAAACCGTCGTGCCGTAATTCGGGCTTTCACGAGTGATCGTGACGTCATGCGCGTGACTTTCGCGCAAGGAGGCCGAAGAGATACGAACGAATTTCGCACGGTTGCGGAATTCTTCCAGATTAGCAGAGCCCGTATAGCCCATGGCAGCCTTCAGGCCACCGGCGAGCTGATGCAACACAGCCGAAGCGGACCCTTTGTAAGGCACCTGACCTTCAACCCCTTCAGGAACCAGCTTCAGGGTATCACGCACTTCCGCCTGGAAGTAGCGGTCAGCCGAGCCGCGCGCCATGGCCCCGACAGAGCCCATACCGCGGTAGGATTTGAAGGAACGACCCTGATAGAGATAAACTTCTCCGGGGCTTTCGTCCGTACCAGCCAGAAGCGAACCGGCCATAGCAACCTGAGCACCACCGGCCAGAGCCTTGGCGAAGTCACCGGAGAATTTGATGCCACCATCAGCGATGGTCGGAATGCCCTGCTCGGCCGCTGCCGTTGAACAGTCCATGACAGCGGTCAACTGAGGCACGCCAACACCAGCAACAATACGGGTCGTACAGATCGAGCCCGGCCCGATACCAACCTTGACCGCATCCGCACCGGCATCAATCAATGCCTTGGTGGCATCAGCAGTGGCCACGTTGCCTGCGATCAGCTGCACATTGTTGGTCTCTTTCTTGATGCGGGTCACAGCATCAAGCACGCCCTGACTATGCCCATGCGCGGTATCGATGACCAATGCATCCACTTCAGCATCGATCAGCGCCATGGCGCGTTCAAAGCCGTCATCGCCAACAGAACAGGCAGCAGCAGCGCGAAGACGGCCCTGCGCATCTTTACAGGCGTTGGGGTTGAGTCGGGACTTCTCGATATCCTTCACGGTGATCAGACCAACGCAATGGAATTTGTCATCGACAACAAGCAGTTTCTCAATGCGGTGCTGATGCAGCAGACGCTTGGCTTCTTCCTGGCTGACCTGTTCAGTCACGGTTACCAGATTGTCGCGAGTCATCAGCTCGTAAACACGCTGCTCCGGATCAGAAGCAAAGCGCAAATCGCGGTGGGTCAGAATGCCGACGAGACGCCCGCCCTTCGAGCCGCTTTCCTTGCTGCCTTCAACAACAGGCACACCTGAGAAACCGTATTTCTTGGTCAGGGCCTTGGCTTCAGCCACGGTATAGTCTGGCGTTATGGTCAACGGGTTGACGACCATGCCGCTTTCGAATTTCTTCACCTGGCGGACCTGCTCGGCCTGTTCTTCGTTGGTGAAGTTCTTATGAATAACACCCATGCCGCCAGCCTGCGCCATAGCGATTGCCATTTTTGCTTCTGTCACGGTGTCCATGGCCGAAGAAAGCAACGGCAGATTAAGCTCGATTTCTTTGGTCAGATTGGTGGTGATGGTAACCTGACCGGGCATGACGACCGAATGATCTGGCTGAAGCAGAACATCGTCAAAGGTCAAAGCCTCTTGTCCGGTGGAAGGATGAATGATGGTGGCCATGCCAACTCTCCTCTGAGTTTGGTCCACGCCACTTCATGGAAGCGTGAACGCGGTGCCAAAAGGATAAACGCCTCTGCCTTGCCCGCAAAAAAGCCACGAGCCTGAACACTTCAGACAGAAACAAAAGGATAGAAGTTGACGCTGGTCACTACCATGGTTGAAGGGACTTGCATAGAAGAAAAATTGTCCCTCAGCAGCTTTTTGCAGGTCCCAAAGCAATTGCGCAATAATTACAATGATTACGCCCCCTATTTTTGCCTAAAAAAACACACCACCACCCAGAATTGTCAATTTTTATTCTACCGCTTGCCAGCCTCGAAGCCAAATTCCCTGATGCAACAAAGGATTGAACTAAGGGAAAATACGTGAGGCATTTTAGCACAGGCCCAAATGATTTTTATCAAGTAAAAGAAACATATAGATCGAGACAATGATCACGCATGGCACATGAGGCGCCATAGTTTGCCCATTCATTTGCAAGCAAGTAAAATCACCCAGAGGAGACACCCAATGTCAAACGGAACAGTGCGCAGTTTTCCGCCAATCGTCGCACGCTTCACGCGCTATCTACCTCTTCTGCCTCTGGAACGCCTCATCGCCGAGGTCGCAAACCGAGTCGCCGGTCAGCATCCTGAATTTTTCGACCGGCTCGATGACTATGCGAAAAAGTCCTTTGTAATCGTGCCCACCGATCTCGACTGGGGCGCCTGCATGACCTTTCATAACGAAAAGGTACAGCTGCGCCTCTCCCGATCGTTGAAAAGCTTTCCCAACCGGGATGTTACGGTCACAGCTCCCTTCCTGTCGCTTGTCAGCCTGCTTGACGGTGAAGAAGATGGCGACGCCCTCTTCTTTTCGCGTGATTTGACCATTGAAGGTGACACCGAAGCCGTGCTCGCCCTGCGCAATGCGCTTGACGATGCGGAAATCGACTTCGTGCATGAGTGCTCCGCCATCGCCGGGCCATTGAGCCGCCCGCTGGAATCGGGTGGCAAGCGCTTTATCGAAGCTCTCAAGAAGAGCGCCTTCATGCGCGGTCCCCAAGAGGAAACCACAAGCCACCCCACAATGGATGGCATGCCAGGCCCATATCCGACCTGATCGAACCACCCAGCAAGCTTTGGAATAGAAACCTATGTCACAAAAAGCCATGGAGCTGGTCTGCCCAGCCGGAACCCCTGCGGCGCTGCGTACGGCAGTGGACGCGGGTGCAGATACTATTTACTGCGGTTTTCGCGACCAAACCAACGCACGCAACTTCCCCGGCCTCAACTTTTCTCGCAAGGAAATGCAGCAAGGCATTGAATATGCGGGGAAAAATGGATCGAAAGTGCTGGTTGCCGTCAATACCTTCGCCCAAGCTGGCAATATGGATCTCTGGTACAAGGCCATCGATGATGTGGCTGCATCAGATGCCCATGCGATCATTCTGGCCGACATCGGCCTGCTCGATTATGCCGCCAGCAAGCATCCGGACTTGCGCGTCCATCTTTCGGTGCAGGCCGCTGCAGCCAATGCGGACATGATCAATTATTATGCCAGTGAATTCGGCGCCAAACGGGTTGTTCTGCCGCGCGTCCTGACGGTTCAGGAAATCGCGGCCATCAACAAGGAGATCTCCTGCGAAACGGAAGTCTTCATCTTTGGTGGCCTTTGCGTCATGGCCGAAGGGCGCTGCTCCCTCTCATCCTATTGCACCGGAAAATCGCCCAACATCAACGGCGTCTGCTCGCCTCCGGGCTCGGTGAAATATGAAGACCATGTCACCCATCTGGAAAGCACACTGGAAGGCATCACCATCAACCAGTATCCCAAGGGAGAAGCTGCAGCCTATCCGACCCTGTGCAAAGGGCGTTTCGAGTCTCTGGGCGAGACCGGCTATGTGTTTGAAGACCCTGTCAGCCTCAACGCAGCACAGATCCTGCCGCAATTGCAGGAAGCTGGCGTGACGGCCCTCAAGATCGAGGGACGCCAGCGTGGCAAGGCCTATATGGCGCAGGTGGTCAAGAGTTTCCGTCAGGCCGTGGACGCGGTGGCAGCAGGCCGAAGCATCGATCTTGATGCCCTGCTGGCGCCAATGACCGAAGGCCAGAAGAGCACCAAAGGCTCATACCAGAAGACATGGCGCTAACGCTCAAGGGAGAAAAGCAATGAAAAACACTGAACTCACCCTTGGCCCCTGCCTCTTCAACTGGTCAGAGGCTGACTGGCGCGATTTCTATTTCAAAATGGCAGATGAATCCGATTTCGATCTGATCTATATCGGCGAAGCCGTCTGCTCCAAGCGCTTGCCCTTCCGCAACAATGTGCTGCCAGATATTCTCGAACGCATGGAAGCGGCGGGCAAGAAAGTCATCATATCGACGCTGGCCCTTGTCACCACCAAGCCTGAACGCAAGGTGCTGCGCGAACAATGCGAACAAGACATGTGGACCGTTGAGGCCAACGACCTGACAGCCATGGCCTTTCTCAAAGACCGAAAATTCGTCATCGGTCCCTATATCAACATCTATAATGAAGCAACGATAACCTCGCTCGCAAAACGCGGAGCCGAACGCTTCGTCATGCCCCCCGAGGTGCCCGCCGAAACGATCGCTCAGTTGATCAAGGCCGCGCCCGAGCCAAAATATGAAATGCAGGTCTTTGGCCGGCTTCCTTTGGCTCTTTCAGCCCGTTGCTATCATGCCCGCCTGCACAATCTGCACAAGGACAGCTGTCGCTTCGTTTGTGATCAGGATCCCGATGGTCGTGAGGTCAAAAGTCTCACGGGGCAGCCCTTCCTTGCAGTCAATGGCATCCAGACCATGTCCTATGGCTCACAGCTGCTGCTGGAAGAGCTTCCGGCTCTGGCTGCGGCAGGTGTCAACGCCTTCCGTCTTTCGCCCCACACAGGCGATATGCTCGGCGTTGCGCGCATTTTCCGCTCTGTTATGAAGGACGAGATGGACGCAGCAGAAGCGCGCGCCAAAATCGGCGAACTGATGCCGTCCCATCATTTCATCAATGGCTACAGCCACGGCGCCCCGGGCATGGCGCAAATCGAAAACGCTCTGGCGCTCTAGCTTTTGGCCTTATGGCGACTAAAAGCAGACAAATAAAAACGGGCTCCAGCATGCTGGGGCCCGCTAAATAGAAATATTCATTTGATTGTCCGTTTGCACGCGATCTTTCGAATGTCACCCTTTGCCAAGAACTCGGTCGCATTGTCCTTGTCGGGTCAAACGAAAAACCTAGTGCAGACGGATCCACTCCCGCGCTTCGCGCTGTGCTCTGGCAACGTCCAGAGATGACATTTCTTCTGCCAGTTCCTGACGACGGATTGCCGCTTCAACGACACCCTTCATCGCAGCCAGGTTGAACCATTTGTGCGCAGCAATCAGATCCGGCTCGCCATTATCGCCGATCGAGTGGGACAGGCCCAACTGAAAGAAAACCTCGCCAGTTGCTTCCTTGCCAGAGCCATGCAGTTCGCTTGCATTAAATTCCATCCGTGCCATTTTCAATTCCCCGTTTTACGCGTCCCGGCCCTTTATCAAGGCCTTTGTGAATGAGGCATTTTGCCCGTTTTGATGAGATCAATGGTGGTGGAAATCTCTCAATTCGACGTAAATGGAATTGGTTACCGCAATAAAAACAAAAGGTTACACGAGCGTAAAGTTTACATTTGATCAACCTTGGCTTTGGCGCTTTTCTGCCAACAGCCGATAAAATTCAGAGAAAATCTGAATAAGGACCATAACGCTTTGGAAACCATAGAATTCTTTTTCAACAAGCCCTCCCTAAGGATATTTGCTCCCAAGCCGTTGAGAATCCACTGCAGAAATTTGAACACGCTAATACAAAAAAGGCACCCCGAAGGGTGCCTTCAAGTGCATCTGTTCCTTCTTTATCGGGCGCGCTGGTTGAACAGTACCGATTGCGCGTCCTTGTCCTTTGATAGGTCAAACTTGGCTCTGTCTTCCTTGCCTATGGCAAGACCGGTTTTCACGGCCGTTCGCGCATTCAGCGCAGCGAACCACCGTTTGATATGGGGGAATTCCTCAAGATCAATTCCCTGCCGCTCATGCGGAACGACCCAGCCGACAATCGCCATATCGGCAATGGAATAATCTCCGGCCACAAAGTCCCGTCCTTCCAGCGCCTTGTTCAGCACGCCATAAAGTCGGTGGGTCTCATTGCGATACCGATTGATCGCATACTCGATCTTCTCTGGCGCATAGGTGCCAAAATGGTGATTCTGCCCGAGCATCGGGCCAAAGCCGCCCATCTGCCACATGAGCCATTGCTCCACTTCCACTCGCCCGCGCTCGTCATCGGGCAGGAAGCGCCCGAACTTGCGCGCCAGATAAAGCAGAATGGCACCGGTTTCAAACACCGAGATCGGCGCACCACCCGGCCCTTCAGGGTCGACAATGGCAGGCATCTTGTTATTGGGTGAGATCGCCAGAAAGTCCGGTTCGAACTGATCGCCAGCACCAATATTGATATTATGGATGGTATAGGGCACCCCCAGCTCTTCGAGCATGATGGTGATTTTCCAACCATTGGGTGTCGGCCAGTAATAAAGGTCAATCGGTTTTGTCTGTTTGGTCATGCAAATCATCCTGATCAAATAAAGAAGTGAGCCTTGCTCATGCAGAAAGGCTGTTGCACCCAATGTAGGAAACAGGCCCCACGGGTGCAATCAGCCTCATACAATCGTGATGAGGGCTTGATCGCTTGATCGCCTGTGCGCTCAAGCCGCCTTTGGCGGCGCCAGCATGTGAATGCGCCTCTGTATCGGCCTCTTGGCTCTTACCACAAGAAGCTTAAGTCCATCGCTTCCATACCCGTAAAATAGGGATGTGCGACAATGAGAACAGCATAAACAACCACGGAAATCAGAATGATCCGGATCTCCCTTCCCCATGAACCAACCTCAGGCGGCACATAGGCTCCGTCACGCCGATTGGTGCCGACAATGGAAACAACAGACCAGAGCAACATGCCGCCAAACAGCACCATCGACCGCTGGTCATTATTCACGAGCAAATGCGCAATAGCCCATAGCACCATACCCGTCAGCATCGGGTTCCGGATAAACCGGCGAATACGCGTCGGAGCCTTGGCGACACCAAACAGGATGATTGAAAAGAGCATGAGCAGATGGGTCAGATGACGCGTCCAGTCCTCATCATAGACATCACCGATATAGCCAGCCTCACCAGCAGCGCGCCAACCGAAAACGATCAAAACCAGAGACAGGATAATCAGCAGGGCAAACAGCCCCTTGTAAGGCCCCTCGCCCATACGGCCCAGAAGCCTTGCGCGGGCCGTTGGAAGAAAAATCGGAAAGAGATGCACCACTGCCCACAGCAGAACACCAAAAATCAACATGGTCATTGTCAGGTCCTTTGAACAGACAGGAGCATCGCTTCGCACGCGCCCCTGTTTAGTTATTGCAATAACTATATGCGCAGCACCTATGGCTGCCAAGCCCCGAAAAGCACGTATGTGCAAAGCAACAAGATGCAAAGGCTATCGTAGCGGCAATAAAAAAGGTGCGAAAGACGTCCTTCGCACCTTATCATGACATGCATTTGATGGCCCCAAGGGCCAGAGAGCCTTACAGCCCCAGCTTGTCTTTGAGGATCTGGTTGACCGCCTGTGGGTTGGCCTTGCCCTGGCTGGCTTTCATCACCTGCCCGACGAACCAGCCGATAAGCCCCGGCTTGTCCTTGACCTTCTCGACCTGATCAGGGTTGTTGGCAATGATTTCGTCCACGATGGCTTCAATAGCCCCCGTATCCGTTACCTGCTTCATCCCCTTGGCTTCCACGACTTCGGCCGGGTCACCACCTTCGGTCCAGATGATCTCGAACAGATCCTTGGCGATCTTGCCGGAGATATCACCGGCCTTGATCAGATCCACGATCTTACCGAGTTGGTCAGCAGAGATCGGGCTGTCATCGATATCCAGCTGTTCCTTGTTGATGCGACCAAGCCATTCGTTGATGACCCAGTTTGCAGACAACTGTGCATCACGCCCTTCGCAGACCTGCTCGAAGAAGGCGGCAAGGCGCTTGGAAGCCACCAGAACGGAAGCATCATAAGGCTTCAGCCCCAGATCGGAGATGAAGCGATCGCGCTTGTCATCTGGCAATTCCGGCAAATGCTCACGCAGAGCCTCCACATAGGCGTCGTCGAATTCGAGCGGCAGAAGATCTGGATCCGGGAAATAACGATAGTCATGCGCTTCTTCCTTGGAGCGCATGGAACGGGTCTCGCCTTTTTTGACATCATACAGGCGGGTTTCCTGATCGATGGACCCACCATCTTCCAGAATACCAATCTGACGACGGGCCTCATATTCAATGGCCTGACCAATGAAGCGGATCGAATTCATGTTTTTCAGCTCGCAACGGGTGCCATAAGGCTCGCCGGGGCGGCGCACGGAGACGTTGACGTCTGCGCGCATGGAGCCTTCTTCCATGTTGCCGTCAGATGTGCCCAGATAGCGCACAATGGTGCGCATCTTGGTCATGTAAGCCTTGGCTTCTTCCGAAGAGCGGATATCCGGTTTGGACACGATCTCCATCAGCGCCACGCCAGACCGGTTCAGATCCACAAAGGACATGGTCGGATGCTGGTCATGCATCGACTTGCCCGCATCCTGCTCCAGATGCAAGCGTTCAACGCCGATGCGCACTTCCTCGCCGTCCAGCATATGCAGAACAACTTCCCCTTCCCCAACGATCGGGTCCTTATACTGGGAAATCTGATAGCCCTGCGGCAGATCGGGATAGAAATAGTTTTTGCGGTCAAACAGCGAGCGGTTGTTGATCTTGGCTTTCAGGCCAAGACCGGTGCGGATCGCCTGACGCACGCATTCCTCGTTGATCACGGGCAACATGCCGGGCATAGCCGCATCAACGAAGCTGACATGGTCGTTGGCCTCACCACCGAACTTGGTGGAAGAGCCGGAGAAAAGTTTTGCTTCAGAGGCGACCTGAGCATGGATTTCCATGCCAACGACCACTTCCCAGTCGCCGGTAGCCCCCTTGATCAATTTGCTGGACGCTTCAGCCATATTCTCGTCCTCAGCTTTCAATATCGGAGCGCATGCAGCAGCTCCTGATTACAATGGCGGCGCGTGAGCTCACGCGCCAGATGCATCATTCTTTTCGCTCTGATGGGCGGCAATCGCCGTCTCCTCATAAGCAATATTGACCTCGATCAGGTCTTCCCAGAACTGCATATAAAGATCCGGAGCCAGCTCCTTGTCTTCCAGCTCGGCCAGAACCTTGTCCAGAACCGCCTTGACGCGATCATCGTCACGCGCCTCAGACGGGTCCGTTTTCAGCTCGGCCATGCGCCGCACATAGGAATCGCGATCGCGAAAGAGTGCGATCAGAGCACGGTCAATACGGTCTATTTCCTCGCGGATATGGGCCTTTTCTGTGCATTCCTCAGGTTTACGCATTGGTGTTGACCTTATCGTTTCTCTGTCTGATTACCACCATTTGGTCGGTGCTTCGAGGATGCCAGCAGCATCTTCCAACACACCGGCGGTGCGGAACAGGGTTTCTTCATCAAAGGCCTTGCCGATCAGCTGCAAGCCCATTGGCAGGCCCTGACCATTCTTGCCCGAAGGAACCGAAATGCCCGGCAAACCGGCCATGTTCACGGTGACAGTGAAAATATCATTGAGATACATCTCGACCGGATCGGTGATTTCCTTGTTCAGCTCGAAAGCGGCCGAAGGGGTAGCCGGAGTGAGAATGGTATCAACGGACTGGAACGCCTTTTCGAAATCCTGCTTGATTAGCGAACGGATCTTCTGAGCGCGCAGATAGTAGGCATCATAATAACCAGCGCTGAGCACATAAGTGCCGATGAGAATACGGCGCTTGACCTCAGAGCCAAAACCGGCCGCACGGGTCTTTTCATACATGTCGATGATATCGTTGCCATTGACACGCAAGCCATATTTCACGCCGTCATAACGGGCAAGGTTGGAAGAGGCCTCAGCCGGAGCCACGATATAATAGGCAGGCAAAGCATATTTGGTCATTGGCAGGGAGATGTCGACGATCTCGGCACCAGCAGCTTTCAGCCAGTCGATGCCCTGTTGCCAGTTGGCTTCCACTTCCTCAGGCATGCCATCAACGCGATATTCCTTAGGGATACCGACCTTCATGCCTTTGATGTCGCCCGTCAGAGCCGCTTCATAATCGGGCACAGGCAGATCAACACTGGTGGTGTCCTTGACGTCAACCGAGGCCATGGATTTCATCATGATGGCAGCATCACGCACCGTGCGGGCGATCGGTCCTGCCTGATCGAGCGAAGAAGCAAAGGCAATCATGCCCCAACGTGAGCAGCGGCCATAGGTCGGCTTGATGCCAACGGTGCCGGTAAAGGCTGCTGGCTGACGAATGGACCCACCGGTATCCGATGCTGTTGCGCCAGCGCAAATGCGCGCGGCAACCGCAGCAGCAGACCCGCCTGAAGACCCGCCAGGCACACGATCGATGCTTTCGCCTTCAGCGCGCCAAGGGTTTTTGACCGGACCGAAATAACTGGTTTCTGTGGTCGAGCCCATTGCGAACTCATCCATGGCCAGCTTGCCGAGCATAACCGCCCCATCATCCCAGAGATTCTGCGTTACCGTGCTTTCATATTCGGGTGTAAAGCCATCCAGAATATGAGAGCAGGCATAGGCGCCGACGCCCTTGGTGCAATAAAGATCCTTGATGCCCAGCGGAATGCCTTCCAATGGACGGGCCTCGCCCTTGGCAATCCGTTCGTCAGACGCCTTGGCCATTTCAAGAGCCTTTTCCGGCGTCTTGGTCACATAGGCATTGAGCTCGCTGGCGCCATCAATCGCGGTGATATAGCTGGTCGTCAGCTCGGTCGCGGTAAATTCTTTCTTTGCCAGCCCTTCGCGGGCCTCTGCAATAGTCAGAGACGTGAGATCTGTCACGTGGCTATCCTCACATTTTGCAGGATTGGGACTTGCGAACAAATCCCCGTATCCCGATGGTCTTGAGAAAAGGGTTCTGATGCGGCTCGACAGTAGGTCGACGCCAGCAAAAAGGGTCTATTCGATGACCTTTGGAACCATGAAATAATTGTCTTCAGAAGCAGGCGCATTGCTGACAACCCGATCAGCATAATTGCCGTCCGTGACAACATCATCCCGCTTCTTCATTTTCTGGGTAACAACAGAAGTCATCGGGTCGACCCCGTCGACATCAACCTCGTTGAGCAATTCAACCCAGTTCAGGATGGAGTTCAATTCACCCTTAAGGCTTTCCGCCTCTTCTTCTGTAACGGACAGGCGGGCGAGACGCGCCACGCGCTTGACCGTATCCTTGTCAATTGACATGAATGCAAGCCTTCCAAATAAAGGTCCGGACAGCGCTTGACGATAGCGCACGATACCGGACCACCTACGAGTCTTATCCTACTCATAGTCGGCTATAGCATCTCAGGACTTTTACACGCAACTCTAAGGGCAGCAGGAACAGACCAAGTCGGGCATTTTTCCCACATCAGCCCATAGTGAGTGCCTTTTTTCACCCTTCCACCCGAGAAACGGGGATACTGACAATTCACCAAGAAAAATTCCAAGGGCAAAAGCCCATCAGACGCCTCTGGGCATTTGCCTTCAAGCCCCACCAGACATATTAGCCCGTCGCCACAAAAGCGACCGCGACTTGCGAATGAATTTGCGGGCCTCTTTGGCAGGCATGGGCCGTCCCAAATAGAAGCCCTGCGCCTGATCACAATCAACAGAACGCAGATATTCCAGTTGGTCGACCGTCTCTACCCCTTCGGCAATCACGGTCTTGCCGAGGGTCTTGCCCAGTTCAACAATGGCATGAAGAATGACCGCTGAGGCGTCCTTGGGTTTCCCTGCTTCGAAAGCCTTAAGGAAACTGCGATCAATCTTGATCTTGTCAAACGGGAACTGGCTCAAATAGCTCAGGCTGGAATAGCCTTTGCCCACATCATCCAGCGCAACTTGAACACCCAGCTTCTTCCATGTCTCGATTTGGGAGCGCTCAACATCATTCTCGTCCAGCAGAACAGATTCGGTGATTTCGAGCTCGAGCTGTTCTGGCTTCAGGGCAGATTGCGCCAGGGCTCGCCCGATCGTGAGCGCAAAATGCGGATTCCGCAATTGAAGCGGAGACACATTGACCGCGACGAAGAGATCTCCTGGCCAGTATTTGGCTTCTTTGCATGCCCCCATAAGAACCCAACGTCCCAGTTCCTCGATCATCTTGTTCTCTTCCATTATGGGAATGAACACATCGGGAGGGACATTGCCCCGGACAGGATGCTGCCAACGCACAAGCGCCTCAAAGCCCACCAAAGATCCCTTTTTTGTGTTGAACTGAGGCTGGAAGTAAAGCTCGAACTGTTCCTTGTCGAAGGCATCACGAATATCGTCAATCAGAGCATTGCGCTCTATCATGCTTGATCGCATCTGGGGATCGAAGACCCTATAGGCACAAAGAGACTGCTTCTTGGCTTCATACATCGCCAGATCGGCGTTGCCCAAAAGCTGGGTTAGATCCGCATCCGTCCCGGAGGTTCGCGCAATGCCCACACTGGCCCCGATCTGAATAGACGTTGTGCCGTGATTGATCGGAGCGCTTATAATGGTCAGGATCCGGTTCGCCAGAATTTCCAACTGCTCACCCAGAACAGCTTTCTCAAACACCATGACGAATTCATCACCGCCATAACGCACCATTTCGGAAGCCTCGGTCACCCCCATTTGCAGACGACGGCCAATCTTTCGCAGAATGCTATCACCATAAATGTGACCATAAGTGTCGTTGACGATCTTGAAACCATTAAGATCAATCCAGAAGACAGAAACATCCTCCAGATCGCCATCCTTCATCCTGATGGCCAGATCTTCCATATATTCGAGAAAGTAGGGTCGGTTATGAAGACCCGTAAGGGAATCCGTATAAACAAGAGACTGCAGCTGCTTTTCTCTTTCGCGCAGACGCGCCTCAGCCACGGCCTGTTCAGTGATGTCGATGCGCCGGGACATGATAGCGCCGGCCTGCGACCGGGTGCGGGTATAGATATAGGTCTTCTTGCCAAGCTTCTGGATTTCCCGCTGGGTATCAACCAGCCTTGCAGCGAGCGCCTGACGCTCTTTCAAATAGCAATCAGGTTCGGATAGGGCCAGCGGATCATTAATCACGCCAGCGTCCAGATCCAATTTGTAAAGATCGATATGCTTTTTTCCCAACAGCTCTCGCCGACATGGATAATGCGGAAAAACGCGATGATAAGCATCGTTGCTAAAGATAACGCCTTCATCATCTTCCCCATAAAAGACAATGGCTTCTTCACTCTGCTCAAGGGCTTCAAGAACCATCGTCGAAAGACGACGTTTTCTCAAGGCAACCAGAGAAGATGCCCCCAAACGGGCGAAATCCTCGACGAGATTCTGATTCACCTCGTCGGCCTGGCAACCATCCTCCTTGTCCGGAAAGACCATAAAGATAGCCCCGAGCACTTCATCGCCCGCCAAAAGCTTGGCGCCAGCAGACCGGCATCCCTCGCCTGAATCATGGCAAATCTCTGGCTTAGAGCCATCGTGCAGCAACCAGTCTTCAACCTGCTCGCAGGGCAAATCATGGTGCGGAAATCCAAAATCGGCAGAAATCCGGACTCCGGCTTTTTGATGTTTGACAACATAGGCACAAAAGCGCGTCTCACCCCGGAAGGCTTCAACAGCTTTCAGCATGGAGACGAACAACTCGTGCTCGCTTGAGGCTTCTGCAATGCTTAAAGCAATCGCCACCGCCTCGTCAGCACCAATTTCCAACCGTCTCATGTAGAACTCCCACTCTGTCCCCGAGGCGAAATTAGCGCGGCAGTTGTAAAAAATACCTTACCGATTTAAAGAAGATGAGAAACAAACTATTTCATTTTCCCAATTTTACCTAATAACATTCAAATAACAAGCTATGTAAAAATGTATTATATTCTCATAACTGTTTTCTTTTGGAATAATATCGTTTCCAAGGATTTCCAGTGCAATCTAACGCAAGCAGGCATATTACAACCAGAAAGAAACTGGAATGCGCAGACATCTAAAGCTTTGCGCGCACGACAGCCCATAAATACCTGTTAAATACGCGCCTTGACGCAAGATCATTGGTATTGTTGTGAATGCATGATATGGAAGCTTTGCTGATCAAATGAAAACAGATCCTGCAATCAAGCCCGCTTACATAAAAGGCCGATCAATGGTTCGCAAAAAGAAAAAGAAACTGCCCATAGATATCCCCCTTGCCGAGCTGCTTGCTCTATTGAAGCCAAGCCAAAGGCTGTTGGGGCTGGATCTGGGTACCAAAACCATCGGTCTGGCCATTTCCGACACAGGCAAAGCCATTGCCTCGCCTCTGGAAACCATCCCGCGCACCAAATTTGGCAAGGATGCCGAACGTTTGATTGCCATCTGCGCCGAACAGGAAATTGGCGGCTTCGTTCTCGGACTGCCCCTCAATATGGATGGCTCCGAAGGTCCACGGGCACAGGCAACACGAGATTTCTATCTCTCCATGCGCGATTTCTGGCGCGAACGGGAGCTTCCTGTCATTCCCGTCACCTTTTGGGACGAACGCCTTTCCACTGTCGCGGTCACCAGAACTTTGCTCGATGCAGACACCTCTCGCGCCAGACGCGGTGAAGTGGTCGACAAAATGGCAGCCTCTTTCATCTTGCAAGGAGCCCTGGACCGTGCCCGCAACATGCGGTGACACGAACCAATATATTCAGCTATGAAGATGTGACATGGTTTCCATGAAGCCGTGAACATGCGGTCCGCTTCACAAGTCGAGACAAAAGTATCATAATGATAGCAAGGCGTGCGCCCATCTCCGGCCTCGCGCCAATCTTTTGACCATATCTCAGAGACCAAGCTGCGTTCTTCGTCATTTGGTTTTTCTTGTCTCGCAAGAGAAACACTCAGGATATGCCTGCCCCGCATCGACCTGACTTGCCCCGTTTTCTTGCCGCCCGGCGTGACAGCAACCAGCAATCCAGAACGCGCGGCCTCTGTTGTTCCTATCAACGCAACAGAGAGACCTCATGAACAAACCGCTTCATACGCTCCTTACCCGCATTTTCAAAACAGGACAGCTATCTGTCACATGGGCCACAGGCCAAACCATATCCTATGGCCAGAAGGATGCGCCCTCTGTGCGGGTGCGTGTCAATGACACCGAGGCTGAAAAGCTGCTGGCAAAAGATCCTGCCCTCACTCTGGGAGAAATGTATATGCAAGGGCGCTTTGTCGTTGAAGAGGGAGACATATATGACTTTCTCTCCTTAGTGAGAAAAAACACCCCAGACAGCACCTTTTCTCCCCTGATGCGCGCACGTCACCTGTGGCGTCTTTTGAAGGCGCAGGCAGCAACCCGCCTGCCGATCAACCAGAACCGCAAGAATGTCTCGCACCATTACGATTTGACGCCAGCCCTGTTTGATCTGTTTCTCGATGACGACTGGCAATATTCCTGCGGTTATTTCGAAAGCGAAGAGAGCACTCTGGATGAGGCCCAACTGGCCAAGAAACGGCATCTGGCGGCAAAAATGCAGCTGGAAAAGGATCATCGCGTTCTTGAAATCGGCTCTGGCTGGGGCGGTCTTGCGCTCTATCTGGCCGAGACAAGTGGCGTCGACATGACCGGCATCACGCTATCGCACGAGCAACTGGCTGTTTCCAACCGACGCGCCGAGGAACGCAATCTGGCAGATCGCGTACACTTCGAGCTCAAGGACTATCGCCACCTGAAGACAAAACCGTTTGACCGCATCATATCGGTCGGCATGTTCGAGCATGTGGGCACAGGTCGCTATGACAATTTCTTCCGCAAATGCGCCCAGCTGCTTGATGACGACGGCGTCATGCTGCTCCATTCCATCGGCCGCCCCCAGGCTGGCCACAATGTGACCAATCCCTTCATTGCAAAATATATTTTCCCCGGCGGCTATATCCCCTCCCTGTCTGAGGTATTGCCAGCAATTGAAAAGGCCGGATTGCTCGTACGGGACATAGAAATTCTCAACATGCATTATGCCTATACCTGCCGAGAATGGCGCAAGCGGTTCAATGCCCGCAAACAGGAAGCCATTGCCCTGTATGACGAGACATTCTACCGCATGTGGGATTTTTATCTTGCAGGCTCTGAAATGGCCTTTGAATGGGACAACATGTTCATTTTCCAGATCCAGTTGGCCAAAAAGCAGGCCGCAAAGCCAAGCAAACGCGACTATATGGTCAAAACCGAGGAGAGGCTGAAAAAGAAAGAGGAAAGCCTGCCACCGATGGAACGGCTCAAGCTCTAGCCCTGCAGTTGAGGAGCCCTGGCACAACTCAAGACGACAACGCACAGTAAAGCAGATAAACAGGGGTCAAAATGAGGAGAATTCCGTCTAATTCAAGCCGAATTCTCTGCCTCTCTCTTTACCTTGGCTCCGCTTTCGGTCACTAATTAGGTCTCGCATTTAAGACCGCCTTTCTGAAATCTCCCAGAAAGCAAGCAAAAGCCCCGCCGGAAAGCTGCCCCAATGTATGTGATCGTCGAAGCCATCATTCCAACATTCTTTCTTGTTGGCCTCGGGCTCTATATTCGCCGAAGCGGCCTTGTGCCCGAAGATCAATGGGGCGGTCTGGAGACGATCGCCTATTGGCTTTTCTTCCCGGCCCTCATCTTCAATTCGCTTTTCAAGGCTGACTTAAAGAATGTGCCGCTGGGCGACATGACCTTTGTGCTGGTCTCGGCCATTATACTCATGGCTGCGTTGATGCTGGCCCTCTACCCAGTTTTCCGCTCGCTCTTTTCCATCGACAATCCCTCCTATACCTCAGTCTATCAAGGGGTGTTGCGCTGGAATGGTTTCATGGCATTGGCAATCGTGCAAAAAGCCTTTGGCAATGATGCGATGGCGCTGGTGGCGGTGTCTATGGCCTCTATGATTCCCGTCATCAATATCATTATTGTCGGCATCATGGCCGTGTTTGGCGCGAACGGGCGCCCCAGCTTTGGCAATGTCCTACTCAATATCATCAAAAACCCCTTCATTATCGCATCCTTGGTGGGTCTTGCTGTCAATCTTTCCGGCCTGCCAATCTGGGATCCGATTGCTTCGACCGTCGAGATTACCGGACGTGCTGGTCTTGCCTGCGCACTGCTTATGGTTGGGGCGGGGATCAAGCTCAAACATGCGTTACCGCCCGTGCGGGATGTTTGGTTTGCCTGCATCTTGCGCCTTGTCGGCATGCCTGCCATGGCTATTGGCTTTGCCATGCTGTTTGGCCTCACGGGCCAGCCGTTGGAAGTCGTCATCATCAGCACAGCCGTCCCCACCGCCATGAACAGTTATGTGCTCGCCAAGAAGATGGGCGGCAATGCGCCCCTCATCGCAGCCATTGTAACCTGGCAAACACCCCTGTCAGCGCTGGCCATTCCCCTTTGGTTGGCTCTGGTGCGTTCATTAAACCTCAGCTGAGGCATCATTGGAAAAGATGACTGAAAAGTCATCAAGATATATACAGAGTGCGAACACCCACTTGCGGAGACTCTCTTTTCCACCTATAGCTTTACTTCTAGCGAAAACCCAAAAACGCTAGGATAATGATCGTGGCATTTGCGCACCACCATCTGCTCGGCATTGCCGGGCTGACCCCCCCAGAAATCACAGCTCTTCTCGACCTTGCAGAAGAAGCCGTCGATGTTTCCCGTCAGGTTGAAAAGAAAAAGGTAGCCCTCAAGGGTCGGACCCAGATCAACCTGTTTTTCGAGGCCTCCACCCGCACACAAAGTTCCTTCGAGCTTGCAGGCAAGCGCCTTGGCGCGGACGTGATGAATATGTCCGTGAAGAACTCATCCGTGTCGAAAGGTGAAACCCTGCTTGACACGGCCACCACCCTCAACGCCATGCATCCGGATATTCTGGTTGTTCGCCACAATGCCGCTGGCGCACCGCAGTTGCTCGCCCGCAAGGTTGGCTGCTCGGTGATCAACGCAGGCGATGGCGCGCATGAACATCCCACGCAGGCCCTGCTCGATGCCCTGACCATCCGACGGCACAAGGGCACGCTGGAAGGACTGGTTGTCGCCATTTGCGGCGATATCATGCATTCCCGCGTCGCTCGCTCCAACATCCTGCTGCTAACGGCCATGGGCGCCGAAGTGCGCCTCGTGGCGCCCTCCACGCTGCTGCCTGATAGCGTAGAGGCGATGGGCGTCAAATGCTTCCGCGACATGCGCAAAGGGCTTGATGGCGCCGATGTGGTCATGATGCTGCGGCTGCAGCTTGAGCGCATGAACGGAGCCTTCGTTCCGTCCATTCGCGAATATTTCCACTTCTACGGCCTTGATGAAGAAAAACTCGGCTATGCCCGCGAAGATGCCATTGTCATGCATCCGGGGCCAATGAACCGGGGCATCGAGATCGACAGCTCGGTTGCCGATTCCGGTCGCTCGGTCATTCACGAGCAGGTGGAAATGGGCGTGGCTGTACGCATGGCAATCATTGAATTGCTGGCCAAGAACAGTCTCGACATTCAGCCAGCGGAATTGGACTAAGAGGGAGATGATCATGCCAGAAAGACAACAAGCAGCCTTCGCCCTCACCAATGTCAAATTGCTCGACCCTGCAACGGGGTTGGATGAGCCGGGCGCGATCCTGATCGAGGATGGTAAAGTAAAGGCCATCGGCGCCAATGTCGCCAGCCAGCTGCCATCCGACATTCTGCGTGTGGATGGGGCAGGCAAGATTGCAGCCCCCGGCCTCGTGGACATGCATGTCACCACAGGCGAACCGGGCGCAGAACATCGCGAAACCCTCAAGAGCGCCAGCCGTGCCGCAGCCGCTGGCGGGGTCACCACCATCGCCTGTATGCCGGACACGGACCCTGTGATCGATGACATCGCCCTTGTCGATTTCATCAAACGGCGCGCGCGTGACACAGCCAAGGTACATGTCCACCCCTATGCTGCCATGACACGCGGTCTGGGCGGCAAGGAAATGACCGAAATCGGCCTCATGCTCGAAGCTGGCGCCGTGGCTCTTTCCAATGGCCGCAAGGCCGTCACCAACGCCCAGATCATGCGTCGCGTGATGACCTATGCGCGCGACTTCGATGCCCTCATCGTGCATCATCCCGAAGATCCGGATCTAGTCGGCAATGGCGTCATGAATCTGGGCGAAACATCAACCCGTCTTGGTCTTGCTGGTATTCCGGCGGAAGCAGAAACCATCATGGTCGCGCGCGACGTGCGCCTCGCCCAGCTCACAGGCTGCCGTTACCACGCCAGCCAGATTTCCTGCGCTGAAAGCCTCGACATCATCCGCCGGGCCAAGGACAAGGGATATGACGTCACCTGCGGTGTCTCGATCAACCATCTCACGCTAAATGAGAATGATATTGGCCTATACCGCACCTTCTACAAGATGTCGCCACCGCTCAGAAGCGAAGAAGAACGCCTCGCCATGATCGAAGGGGTTGCCGATGGCACCATCGATGTGATCGTCTCTGCCCATGATCCGCAGGACGTGGACACCAAACGCCATCCATTTGCCGAATGTGCGGATGGGGCAGTCGGACTGGAAACCATGTTGCCAGCCGCCATGCGCATGGTCCATAGCGGCCAACTCTCCATGATGCAGGCCTTCAAAGCCCTTTCCACGACACCGGCCAAACTGCTCGGCCTTTCCGCTGGCAGCCTGAAACCGGGGTCTCCGGCAGACATCATCATCTTCGATCCCGAGCAACCATGGGTCATGCATCGGGACATGTTGCAGTCGCGTTCCAAGAACACCGCCTTCCACAAGGCGCAGCTTTCGGGCAAAGTTCTGCAAACTTACGTTGAAGGACAGCTGGTTCACCATTACGATCCTAGCTGAACAGTCTCGCAAGAGAATCGGTCGGGTGGTCAGGCAAAATGTCTGGGCCACCCGCGCCCATAGACAGGCGCCAGCCCTTGGTGGCTCCTGCATGAAGACAAGGGATCACAGCCCATGATCGACCCTATCAGCTGGAGCCATACCCTGCCCCAACTCATTATCGCCGTTCTCTTCGGCTATATCCTCGGCTCAACCCCCTTCGGCCTGTTGCTCACCAGGATGGCCGGCATGGGAGATGTGCGCAAAATCGGCTCGGGCAATATTGGCGCAACCAATGTCTTGCGCACCGGCAACAAGAAGCTGGCAGCTCTTACCCTGCTTGGTGATCTGCTCAAGGGCACGCTGTCCGTTATCATTGCGCGGGAATGCGCCATTGTCTTCTCACCGGACCAAGTGCTCCTGATTTCCTGTCTGGCAGGTGCCGGAGCCTTTCTGGGCCATATCTTTCCCTTCTGGCTCAAATTTCGTGGCGGCAAGGGCGTTGCCACCTATCTGGGCGTGCTTCTGGCTCTTTCGCCTCCGGCTTTCCTCACATTTGGCTTCATCTGGCTATCATCTGCCTATTTCAGCCGCTATTCCTCTCTGTCCGCTCTCATTGCCAGTGCTTTGATGCCCTTTGTGCTTTTCGGGTTCGGCAGGCTGGGTTTGGCTGAACTGTTCGCGATTCTCACGGTCGTGCTCTGGATCAAGCACAAGGAGAATATCAAGCGCTTGCTGGATGGCACAGAAGGCAAGATCGGCGGCAAGAAGGAAGTGCCCTCAGACAGCACCACTGATGAAACCTCATCAGAAGGTTCAGACAAATGACAAGTGATGTGCCATCCCAAAATTTAAAAGATACTCCGGTGATGGCACGCACAGATGTAATGGCTCTCTCGGAACCCGGCAGCGACGGCTATATCAGCCATCATCCCTTTCGCCTCACAGACAGGCAGCGCTTTAACTGGTTGCGCCTCATTCGCTGCGAAAATGTTGGCCCGGCAACATTCCGCGATCTGATCAATCACTTCGGCAGCGCCGAGAAAGCCCTCGATGCGCTACCGGCTCTCTCTCGCAAGGGTGGAGCAAGACGTGCCTTTCACATGGCATCCGAAGCTGAAGTTGAGGCTGAATGGACAGCCCTTCATCAGGCCGGAGCCCGCCTTGTAGCAACCGGAGAGCCCGATTATCCGCAGGCCCTCAACCATATTCCTGCGCCTCCCCCTTTGCTGACAGTCATGGGCGGACCAGAGCTGGCGAGCAAAACAGCAGTCGCGATCGTCGGCTCGCGCAATTGTTCCGCTAGCGGGGCTAAGCTTACAGAAATGATCGCCCGCGACTTGGGCCAGAATGGCGTCGTGGTCGTCTCCGGGTTGGCGCGTGGCGTTGATACACACGCTCATAAGGCCTCTCTGGCGCTCGGCACCATTGCCGTCGTCGCCGGAGGGCTCAACCAACTTTATCCGAGACAGAATGTCGACCTGGCCAAAAGCATCGCACAACAGGGCATGTTGATCTCGGAAACGCCTTGGAATGCTCCGGCCCGATCACAGGATTTCCCGCGCCGAAACCGCATCATCTCGGGCATCGCCATGGGAACACTGGTGGTGGAAGCGGCCAAACGATCCGGATCGCTCATCACTGCGCGCTACGCCCTGGAACAGGGCCGCGAAGTGTTTGCCATTCCTGGGTCACCCCTTGATCCTCGCGCAAGTGGCACCAACCACCTGATCCAACAGGGGGCCACGCTGGTTTGCGAAGCGCAGGACATTCTGGACGCCCTCGCCGCACAACAAAATTACACGCCCGTACAGCAAAGCCTGCCATTAATGGAAAAGGAGAGTGAAGGAGCCCCAGAAGGGAGGAACGCAGAGCCTGATGAATCCAACAAGATCCGGTTCATCCGCAGCTTGAGTGTCGCCCCGATAGCTATAGATGATCTGATCCGCCAATCCGACCTGACGCTGGGTCAGGTTCAATTATTGTTGCTGGAGCTGGATCTCGCAGGGCGGCTTGAGCGCCACGGCAACCAGACAGTCTCGATAAAGGCCTGATGCGCAGTCGTCGGAATGGAACCTTTGAAGCGCGCTTTTTGGAAATAGAAACCGGGGTAACATCAAAGTGACTTGGCGGGCCGGATCTGTTTGGATACTTCCATGGCTTCGATCTGAGCCATCTCAAGCAGATAGACCAGCATCGCCAACTCGTCACGCCGGGCAAGCCGGGTCAGGTCTTGCAGATGCGCATATATATAGTCGGCTGTCTTGACAGGCGATCCACTTTCCAGCAATTGAGCGTCTTCTCTCACTTGGCTCTCCACATTGGTTATTTGCAATTCTATTGCGGCAAAAAGATTACTCGTTTGACGATCATACAACCAAGATATTAGATTGTATACAACCACACCATATACCTTCGGTTGTATTTTCACAATATGCTTGCATGTGAGCAATAGAAATTATATCCGCTTTAGACAGCCGCCGCACTTGACGGGAAAGGTCGAAGCAGTCATGTGACTAGCATTGACAATAGAAGAATCAGAACCAAATGCTAGCTACCGGCTCCATCTTGCCAGTTGCTTGATGGACCTAAACGCTAATGGACAGTACGGATTTCAAATGGACGTCGTAATCGTAGAATCGCCAGCCAAAGCCAAAACGATCAATAAGTATTTAGGCAAGAACTACAAGGTCTTGGCTTCTTACGGGCATGTTCGCGACCTCCCCTCCAAAGATGGCTCTGTACTGCCGGACGACGATTTTTCCATGACGTGGGAAGCGGATACGAAATCGAAAAAACGTCTCTCCGAAATCGCCGAAGCAGTAAAGAATTCCGACCGTCTCATTCTCGCAACTGACCCTGATAGAGAGGGTGAAGCGATCTCTTGGCATGTGTTGGAGGTGTTGAAAAAGCGTCGCGGCGTGTTGAAGGACCAACCCGTCCAGCGCGTTGTCTTTAACGCCATCACCAAAGAATCCATTCTCCATGCTATGGAACATCCGCGTGATATCGATACGCCTCTGGTCGACGCCTATCTGGCGCGCCGGGCTCTTGATTATCTGGTAGGCTTCACCCTGTCTCCGGTGCTTTGGCGCAAATTGCCCGGTGCCCGTTCTGCGGGCCGCGTACAATCCGTTGCCCTGCGTCTTGTCTGCCAGCGCGAAGAAGAAATTGAAGCCTTCATCCCGCAGGAATACTGGTCGATCCTGGCTGACCTGCAAACCGGTGCCGGTGCCGATTTCCAGGCGCGCATCACGGCAGTTGATGGTGAGAAAAAGACCCGCCTCGATATCAAGACCGAAGCAGAAGCAGCTGATATCAAGCTGTTGGTCGAGCAGGCCAGCCTCAAGGTTCGCTCGGTTGAGGCCAAACCGGTACGCCGCAATCCGTTCGCGCCCTTCACTACCTCGACCCTGCAGCAGGAAGCCTCGCGCAAACTCGGGTTTGCCGCAGCCCGCACCATGCAGATTGCCCAGCGCCTCTATGAAGGCGTCTCTCTAGGCGGAGAAACGACAGGCCTCATTACCTATATGCGTACTGACGGCGT
Organism: uncultured Cohaesibacter sp.; assembly: GCF_963678225.1. Lineage (NCBI taxonomy): Bacteria > Pseudomonadati > Pseudomonadota > Alphaproteobacteria > Hyphomicrobiales > Cohaesibacteraceae > Cohaesibacter > uncultured Cohaesibacter sp. The sequence goes on from NZ_OY782763.1 coordinate 571,688, forward strand.
TGAAATCGCTCCCGAAGCCATTGCCCCGATCCGTGGTATGATCGAGCAGGAATATGGCAAGAGCTATCTGCCAGACAAGCCGCGCCACTATACGGTGAAGGCCAAGAATGCGCAGGAGGCCCACGAGGCCATCCGCCCCACCGACATCACCCGCCATCCAAAAGAAATGGCGCCGTATCTCGATGAGGAACAGCTCAAACTTTACACGCTGATCTGGCGCCGCACACTGGCCAGCCAGATGGAATCGGCCCGTCTTGAGCGCACCACGGTCGACATCACCGCAACCAACGGCTCCCGCAACGCCGAGCTGCGCGCCACCGGTCAGGTGGTCCGCTTTGATGGTTTCCTGACCCTTTATACCGAATCCAAAGATGATGACGACGATGATGATGGCAACCGCCTGCCACCGATGAGTGAAGGGGAAGCACTCAAGCAAAAAGCGGTCAATGCCAGCCAGCATCACACCGAGCCTCCCCCGCGCTACACCGAGGCCACCCTCATCAAACGCATGGAAGAATTGGGCATCGGTCGTCCGTCCACCTACACTGCAACCCTTTCCGTTCTGCGCGATCGTGGCTATGTGGTGCTCGACAAGAAGCGCCTGATCCCTGAATCCAAGGGCCGTCTGGTCACCGGCTTCCTTTCAAACTTCTTCGAGCGCTACGTGCAGTATGACTTCACGGCGGATCTGGAAGAAAAGCTCGACCGTATCTCTGCAGGCGAACTGGAATGGAAGGATGTGCTGCGCGATTTCTGGAAGGAATTCTCCTCCCATGTCGATGGCACCAAGGAACTGCGCGTCAGTCAGGTTCTGGATACACTCAATGAAGTGCTGGCCTCCTATGCCTTCCCGCCACGCGAAGATGGCAAGGATCCGCGCGCTTGCCCATCCTGCGACGATGGCCGCCTCAGCCTGAAAACCAGTCGCTATGGCGCTTTTGTTGGCTGTTCCAACTATCCTGAATGTGGCTATACCCGCCAGCTGTCAGCCGATGGAGATGGCGACGCCCAGCAAGTGGGCGAAAATGGCACCAAGATGCTCGGCTCCGACCCGGAAACGGGACAGGATGTAACCCTGCGCTCAGGCCGCTTTGGCCCCTACGTCCAGCTGGGCGAAGAGAAAAAGCCGCCGCGCTCCTCCATTCCAAAGGGCTGGGATATCGAGACAATCGATCTGGAAAAGGCCCTCAAGCTGCTCTCCCTCCCACGCGAGGTGGGCGAGCATCCTGAAGATGGCAAGATGATCACCGCAGGCCTTGGCCGTTACGGCCCGTTCGTGCTGCATGATGGCACCTATGCAAACCTGCCAAGCGTGGAAGACATCTTCTCTGTCGGCCTCAACCATGCGGTAAGCCTGCTGGCCGAGAAGCGCGCCAACGGTGGCCGTCGCCGCACGGCGCAGTCGCTCAAGGAACTGGGCGAACATCCAGATGGTGGAGGCGCCATCACCGTCAAGTCCGGACGCTACGGCCCTTACGTCAACCATGGCAAGATCAATGCGACCCTGCCAAAAGACATGAAGCCGGAAGATGTGACCCTTGAGCAGGCGCTCGAACTGATCGCCGCCAAAGCAGAGAAGAGCCCTGCCAAGAAAACGTCAGCGAAAAAGACCACTGCGAAGAAAACGACGGCCAAGAAAACAACGACGAAAAAGGCCGCCGCCAAGAAGTCAACAGCAAAGAAAAAAGCTGAGGCCGAAGACAAGGCAGAAGCTGTCGATGAAGAATAAGGACAGCTGACCATTCGGCCAAACCGTGCCTATACTGCTCGTAAACATTCGCATGCGCGTTCCATCGCGCATCGCGAACGCACGACCATATCGCCCATGATGAGAAGGACCGCCTAAGTGATACGCAAACGCAGACCCACAATGGAGGATGGCCTTCCCTCGAAAGACGAAATCCTCGCCTTCATCGCTGAAAATCCCGGCAAGGCGGGCAAGCGCGAAATCGCGCGCGCCTTCGGCATTTCCGGCGGTGCCCGCATCGGGCTCAAACGCATCCTGAAAGAACTGACCGAAGACGGTCATATCGAGAAGAGCCGCAAGCGCCTTGTCAAATCCGGAGAGTTACCGGCGGTTGGCGTCTATCGCGTCAGCGAGCGTGACCCTCAGGGCGACCTGATCGGTGTTCCCGTCAAATGGGAAGGCAGCGACGAAAACGCGACCCCGCCTCGCCTCTTGATCGAACCGGACAAGAAGTCCAAGGCCGTACCCGGCATCGGGGATCGTGTCTTGGCCAAGCTGATCGAGAGAGACCTCGAACAATTCGAGCTCCCCGGCATCCGTCAAGCTGTACGCGTTATCAAGATTTTGCCCAAACGCGAAGATTCCATCCTCGGCATATACCGACGCGACCCGATCAACGGTGGCGGGCGGCTGGTGCCCATCGACAAGAAAACACAAGAGCTTTCCATCGACGATGCTTCCAAGGGCGACGCTTCTGAAGGCGATCTGGTGGCTGTGTCCATCACCCGCTCCGGCCGTTCCAAGACGCCGCGCGCCCATGTGCGCGAAGTGATCGGCCCCATGGCCTCCGAGCAGGCCGTCAGCATGATCGCTATCCATGCCTTGGGCATTCCCTATATCTTCCCTGATGCTGTGCTGACAGAAGCCGAACGCGCCACCCAACCTGACCTCAAGGGACGGGAAGACTGGCGCGATATACCACTCATCACCATCGACCCGGCAGACGCAAAGGACCATGACGACGCCATCTATGCCGAACCCGACGACGATCCGGCCAACGAAGGCGGCGTGATCGCCTATGTGGCCATCGCGGATGTTGCCTATCATGTGCGCATGGGGGGCAATATTGATCGCGAGGCCATCAAGCGCGGCAACTCGGTCTATTTCCCGGACCGTGTCGTGCCGATGCTGCCCGAGCGGATATCAAACGACCTGTGTTCGCTGAGAGAAGGCGAAGACCGCCCCTCTATGGCCGTGCGCATGGTGTTCGACAAAACTGGCAAGAAAAAGCGCCACAGCTTCCACCGCGTCATGATCCGTGTCGCCGCAGGCATCTCCTACAATCAGGCACAGAGCGCGATTGATGGCACCACGGATGAAGTGACGGGGCCGATCCTTGAATCGATCCTGAAGCCCCTCTGGGCTGGCTATGAGGTATTGAAAACGGGCCGCGATGCCCGCGAGCCACTGGAACTGGATATTCCCGAGCGTAAATTGATGCTCAAGCCTGACGGCACCATTGACCGGGTTGTCATTCCGCCCCGCCTGGATGCGCACAAGCTCGTGGAAGAATTCATGATTCAGGCCAACGTAGCTGCAGCGGAAACGCTGGAAAAGCACAAGCAGGGCCTGATCTACCGTATCCATGACAATCCATCGCCCGAGAAGCTGGAAGGCCTGAGAGAATTCCTCCAATCCATGGATCTCAGCTTCCCCAAGGGCGGCAATCTACGCCCTTCCATGTTCAACGCGATCCTCAGACGCACAGCGGAAACCGAGCAAGCCCCTCTGGTCAGCCAGGTCGTTTTGCGCTCGCAGGCACAAGCGGAATATAATCCGGAGAATATCGGCCATTTCGGACTGAACCTGCTGAAATATGCCCATTTCACTTCGCCGATCCGCCGCTACGCCGACCTTGTTGTGCATCGCGCCCTGATCGCGGCTCTGAAATTGGGAGACGACGGCCTGCCCGCAGGCTTTGACGGCAAACTCGCCGATATCGCGGGGCATATTTCAACCACAGAACGCCGCGCCATGGCAGCCGAGCGGGACACAAAGGACCGGCTGATTGCCGCATTCCTGTCCGACAAGGTCGGTGCGCGCTTTACCGGCAAGATCTCCGGTGTCACCCGTGTCGGCCTGTTCGTGCAGCTCTCCGATACCGGCGCCGATGGCTTCATTCCGGCCTCCACCTTGGGCTATGACTATTATCATTATGACGAGCCCAATCATCAGCTCATCGGCGAGGCAACGGGAGAAACTTTCCGCCTTGGCGATATCGTCGATGTGAAGCTCGTTGAAGCGGCCCCATTGGCAGGCGCTCTGCGCTTTGAAATGCTCACGGAAGGCCGCAGACATCCCAAGGGCAAGGCTCCGGGCCATTTGACCCGAAACAAAGGGCGTGGCAAAGGCTCCTTCAGCTCGAAAGGACGCAAGAAGCCGGGCACCACCCGCCCTAGAAGCGTCAAGCCGAGGGTCACGAAGGGACGCAAACGCTAATAAGAGCCAGAGAGACAAAATACACGGTGAGATCATGATGAGGCATATCGACAATATCGAAGTCCACCCGGACCTCACCGCCAATGCGCAACGGCTCTATGATGGCTCCTTGCCTAAAGTGCGCCCCAAGGATGCAGCCACGCTCATCATTCTCGATCATGACCACGGCACTCCAAAAATCCTGATGGGGCGACGCCACATGCGCCATCGTTTCATGCCCGGCAAGTTCGTCTTCCCCGGAGGGCGTCTCGATGCCACAGACCGGTATGTCCCCTGTGCCGACGATCTGCCTACTGGCGTGATGGAAAAGCTGCGCTGTGGGGCCAGAAACGGCTCCAGCGACAGGCGGATGCGAGGACTGGCGGTCTGCGCCATTCGCGAAACCTATGAAGAAGCCGGACTGTTCATTGCAACGAAAGCTGACACAGCAAAATTGAAGGGTGACGATTGGAACGCTTTCAAAGATAGAAAACTGCTTCCCAAACTTTCACCTTTGCGCCTTATTGGTCGGGCTATAACGCCACCGGGCCGAACGCGCCGATTTGATACGCGCTTCTTTGCCATAGATGCCCGCCACATAGCGGATCGCCTGAGCGAGGGTACCGGTCCTTCAGGCGAGCTGGAAGACCTGCATTGGCTCACCATTTCCGACGCGCATGATCTGGAATTGCCACGCATCACCAAAGAGATTCTCCATGAGCTGGAAGAAAGGCTGAAGATGGATCCGGAGTTGGCGCCTCAGAGCCCTACTCCCTTCTTTTTCATGCGGGGAAAATCCATGTGCCGAGCAGAAATTTGAACCGCAACCCAAACCAGAAGAATGGCAGATTACTGCCATTTCCATCTCTTTCCTGTCGACAAGTGAGCCGGATTTCGGTAGTTTGGCGTCGATAATTCGATACACGCTCTTGACAATAGGCCAACTTTGCGTAGTTTGGCGCTTCGAAACAGGTTTTTTGCTGAGACGGTCGCTTTTCCGCTCAGCGCATCTTCGGCCCGGCAGCCAAGAGAACAGAATGCACTAGTGGCATGCGGTTTGAATGGCAGTTTGTCGCGGGCCCAAATGACGGAAAAGACTTATGGCTAAGGCAACAACAATCAAAATCCGTCTGGTCAGCACCGCTGACACGGGTTACTTTTACGTCACCAAGAAAAATTCCCGCACCATGACCGAAAAAATGGTCAAGCGGAAATACGATCCGGTGGCTAAGAAACATGTCGAGTTCAAAGAAGCCAAAATCAAGTAAGGCATCTTTCTACTGGCGACAGTTTAAAAACCCGCTTGCCTCTGGCATGCGGGTTTTTTATTGGCCTCTTGGCGAGACAGGAGGAATGGGGTCGTTCAGCATCACCCCAACTTTTACCTGCAGTCTCATCCATCTCGCGTAAAAAGTAAAACGGCATCGAAGCCGCCTGAAAGCACAGCAAAAATACCTGCGCATGGTCCTGAAGCAGGATCAAATATTGAGGATGAGTGGAAAATAAAGGATGGCCGGTCCAGTTGCAGACCACTTGAGGAGGCCACTCTTGCTGCGACTGAACCGACCAAAGCCCCACGGTCCCAGGAGATGCGGCGGACCTGGATGTCCGTAGGGAAAAATACATACATAAACGGAAGTGTGTGGACATAGCACAGCCTGCAGTCTAGCTGCCAAGCTAACAAACGGCGTCCCCCACTCCGTTTTACATCTGATCCAAGCCTAACAAAATAAGTGATAATTTCAACGAATTGTTTACCAAATTCGATAAAATCTTGTTGTTTGATAAAGAATTAAGGTAAATTCCCAAGGATTTTTAGCTAAATTACCTGTCAGATTGCTCTTTAACACCATCTCAAAGGCTTCGATTTTTGTTTCTTGGCACTTTGATCAGGCCATTTGCTATAGATTCGCACCTCTAAAATGCGCGATCCCTTTGCAGGCTCTTGTCAATGGTGGAAACTCCGCAAGGAGAAACACTTGTGGGAGATACCTAAGTAATACCAATAGGCTAGGCGGGACAGGGCGCACAATTCTAGCGTATAGCTTCTAGCGCTTCCCCATCAAAAATGGATGGCTTCTTGGCGTTTCAAGCACCACCAGGAAAAGCAATAGAGCAATAATCAAAAAGTAAACTATAATAAGTATATTTACGAAACCTCTTTGACTTGAGCGACAACGACCCGATTGCGCCCTTCATGCTTGGCCTGATAAAGCGCCTCGTCAGCCCTCTTCATCAGATCATCCTGAGCATCTTCGCCACGGCAGCTTGAGGCAAGACCGATGGACACAGTCACATCGATCATCTGCCGCCCCTTGTGAATGATAAAAGGCTTCTCCGACACTTTCTTGCGAATACGCTCAGCGACCACCATGGCTAGAGAATGATCGGTGTCCGGCATGATTACGACAAACTCTTCGCCTCCATAGCGGCAGACCAGATCGATACCGCGCGTATTTTTGCGCATTCGGCGGGAGAATTCCTCAAGCACTTCATCGCCAGCGTCATGCCCATGGGTATCATTAACCGATTTGAAGAAATCGATATCCATCAGCAGAACGGACAAGGGCCGCTCCTTCTCACGAGCCGAAGCGAGAAGAGATTTCATATGACTGGTCATGTAGCGGCGGTTATAGAGTTTGGTCAGCCCGTCCATGATGGCCATTTCCATCGTATGCTGGATGGAATCCCGAAGCGCATCGGTGTAGCGCTTGCGTAACACTTGCGTACGGAGACGGGCCAATAGCTCGTTCCGCTCCACGGGATGACAAATATAGTCATTCACGCCAAGTTCAAAAGCACGCATGATCCGCGCTTCATCGCCCTCTTGAGCCAATAGCAGTATTGGCGTAAGCCGACAGGCCTCAACCGAGCGTAATTGCGCGCACAAACGCAGAGGATCGAATGTGTGCATATCCAGATTGATCATCACACAATCAAATTCCTGATCCGTACAGCGCTTGAGAGCAGAAGAATAGTCATTCTCCAGAAACAGATCAAACTGCCCCAACACCTGCTTGCGAATACGTTCCGAACTGGCTCGGGAATCGTCGACGAGAAGGATCTGCCCCCCCTCGTGATGCATCAAACGCTTCATGATATCGCTGCTGTCAAAGCCCAACTGTTCGGTGGTATTGGCACGCGAGCGCAGCTCATCCGTCATCGTTTTGACACGCACGAGATTTTTGACCCGAGCAATGAGCGCTACCTCGTTGACCGGCTTGGTGAGAAAATCGTCCGCTCCCACATTCAATCCAGCGACCCGGTCGCTCGCCTGATCTAGCGCCGTCACCATGATCACCGGAATATGCACGGTCTGGGGATTGGATTTAATCCTGCGACAGACCTCGAACCCATCCATGCCTGGCATCATCACATCCAGCAAAACGATATCGACCATATTGCCGGACAGGATCTCCAATGCCTCGGCGCCGCTATAGGCGCAAAGGACATCGAAGTATTCCTTGGAAAGGCGAGCATCAAGCAGCTTGACGTTGGCGGGATTATCATCAACGACTAGAACGCGGGCAGACATTTGCTTTCAACTCCGGTCTAAGCATCACCAGCGTAGGTGCGCACGGTCTCAATAAATTTTGCCACGGAAATAGGTTTGGAAAGATATGCTTCGCATCCGCCTTGGCGAATCCGCTCCTCATCTCCCTTCATCGCAAATGCGGTGACAGCCACAACGGGTATGGGTCGCAAATCATCGTCTTCCTTGAGCCACTTGGTGACTTCCAGACCGGAGACTTCGGGCAACTGTATATCCATCAAGATCAGATCAGGCATATGCTCTCTAGCGAGCTTGAGGGCATCAAGCCCATTGCGGGTGCCCACCGTCTCATACCCATAGGCTTCCAGCAGGTCGAGAAACAATTTCATGTTGAGTTCATTGTCTTCGACGATGAGAATCTTTTTGGCCATAATCCGTCCGCAGCTCGCATGTGATGCACAGACCTGACACCCCGATCAATCAGATCTGGGTTTCCGTATCAGATGCGTTATTATTTCAGTTATCGTATATACAGAATAAACCTTTCAAAAGGGCAAACACCATATCATGCAGAAAAAACAATCTGGCCTCAGCCTCGAGGCAGCGGAGACCGTGGGCATTCAGGCGCTGGGATTTTTGTCGAGCGATTCAGAGCTGTTAGGGCGCTTTTTGGCCTTGTCCGGACTGGATGCCGGCAGCATTCGGGACGTCGCATCCGAGCCTTCATTCCTGGCCGCCGTGCTCGACTTTCTGCTTTCTGACGATTCGCTGATATTGGCCTTCGCCAGCAACAGCGCCATCGCACCGGAAGAAGTGGTCACCGCCAAGATGCGCCTTGATCCGATGAGCATGGCAAACACGGGCGCCCTTTAGCCTCTATCCACTTAATCTTGTTGGCTCACATGACACAGACCGCACTTTTTCTCTGTCGAGATTGCCTTGAAGAAGGCGAAGGAACCCCGCGCCGATGCCCTCGTTGCGGCTCCCCCCGTCTTGTGCGTCATTCAGAGCTGCGTCAGCTTTCCATGGCGCATATCGATTGCGATTCTTTCTATGCGTCCGTGGAAAAGAGAGACAATCCGGAGATCAGGGACAAACCGGTCATCATCGGCGGCGGCGATCGGGGCGTGGTCGCCACCGCCTGCTACATAGCACGCATACGTGGTGTCAAATCCGCCATGCCGATGTTCAAGGCCAGAAAGCTTTGCCCTGAGGCGGTCATCATTCGGCCAAACATGAAGAAATACAGCGCTGTAGGCAAGGAAGTTCGCGCAGCGATGCAGGCCCTCACGCCTCTTGTGGAACCCTTGTCCATCGACGAAGCCTTTCTGGATCTCTCAGGCACAGACCGATTGCATCATGCCTATCCGGCCATGACGTTGGCCCGCTTTGCCAAGGAGATTGAAACCGGCATAGGCATAACGGTGTCCGTTGGTCTCAGCCACAACAAATTCCTTGCCAAGATCGCATCAGATCTGGAGAAGCCACGCGGCTTTTCCATCATTGGCAAAGCGGAAACAAAAGAGTTCCTCAAGGACAAGCCGGTCTCCATGATCTGGGGTGTCGGCAAGGTTTCCCAGCGCAATCTCGCTCAGGATGGCTACCACACCATCGGTCAGTTGCAGACAGCAGATGCCAGCAAATTGGCAAAGCGCTATGGCGCGCTCGGCTTGCGCCTTGCCAAGCTTTCTCATGGCGAAGACACCCGCACGGTCAATCCTGACTCTGAAACCAAGAGCATCAGCGCCGAAACGACCTTCAGCAAAGACCTCGCAAGCGCAGACGACCTTCTGCCCATCCTAAGACGCCTGAGTGAAGACACCTCCACCCGTGCCAAGAAGGGAGATCTAGCGGGCCGCACCGTTACCCTGAAGCTCAAGGACAATCATTTCAAAAGCATCACCCGCAGCCGTTCCCTTTCTGACCCAACCCAGCTGACCGACAAGATTTTCAGCATCGGAAAAGACTTGTTGCTCAAGGAGCTTGCCAGCCGCAAAAGCGCTTATCGCCTTCTGGGAATCGGCATCAGCGAGCTGCACTCAAGCGAATTTGCAGATCCGCCCGATCTGGTCGACACCCAAGCCAGCAAACGCGCCAGCGCCGAGAAAGCCATGGATCTGCTCAGCACCAAATTCGGAGGCAAGATGGTGGAACTGGGCCTGACGCTGAAGGGAAAACTCACGGAAGAGAAGAGCGGCGGAGCCCGCAAGAGCGCCATCCATTCGGCCCAGAAGCCCGATAAAGACAGTGGCTTGGACTAGAAGCGCGCAATTTCCGCTTGGGTTCCCCTCACCACCATAAGAGAACGGTTTTAAAAATAGTCTGGAGAATGCGTGAAAATGCGTGTGCCAGACAAGCTTTTGCTTCCATTGCAGGCTTGCCTCCCCTAAATGTTGAACACCCTCTCGGCGACAGGCAGCCAGACTGTCATCAGCGCCGGAGACCAGAACAAAACAGACCTTTCTATGGAGTTTATAATGTCAGGTGCAATCGAAGCCAAACTTGCAGAACTCGGAATCACCCTTCCGGAAGCAGCGGCCCCTGCAGCAAACTATGTTCCTTATGTTAAAAGCGGCAACCAGCTTTTCATTTCCGGCCAGATCCCGCAGACCGCTGCTGGCGAAAAAGTCATCGGCAAGCTGGGTGACACCATGGAAACCGAAGCCGGCCAGGAAGCTGCCAAGCTTTGCGCCATCAGCCTGATTGCCCAGATGAAAGCCGCAACCGGCGATCTGGACAAGGTGGCCCGCGTGGTCAAGCTTGTTGGCTTTGTCAACTCCACCCTCGAATTCGGCGATCAGCCTGCCGTCATCAACGGCGCATCCAACTTCATGGTTGATGTCTTTGGTGACAAGGGCCGCCATGCCCGTTCAGCCGTTTCCGCAGCCTCCCTTCCGTTCGGTGTTGCCGTTGAAGTGGAAGCCATTGTCGAGCTGGAAGACTAATTTCTCGGGCTCATGCCCTCAGCGATGGCGGATAAGTCTGTCATCGCTTTTTTTAAACCCACATCAGACGTCATTTTTTCGATAAATATTTTTTAGCCCCTCGCCTTTTGAGGGTTACAATCTCGGTATAGTCTCTTAAATCTTAGTGATAGTTTGATTATTTTGAGAGAGGCCCATGGCTGAGACTATGTCTGACACATCCGATTACCAGCTCCATGTTGTTCATTCCATGCGAGAGATCGGAGAGGCGGCGTGGACAGCCTGTCTTGAGGACACACTTAGTCCCAGAAAATTAAACCCCTTCCTTTCCTTCGCCTTTCTGGATGCGCTGGAGCGCGCAGGCTGCGCCTGTGAGGAAACCGGCTGGATGCCACATCATCTGGTCCTCAGGGATGGGGAAGGCTCTGTGTTGGCTGCCCTGCCCCTTTATCTCAAATCTCACAGTCAGGGCGAATATGTCTTCGACCATGGCTGGGCTGACGCGCTGGAGCGCGCAGGCGGGCAATATTATCCCAAGCTGCAAAGCGCCATTCCCTTTACGCCCGTCAACGCCCCCAAGGTGCTGGCCCGCAAGGGCGTCAACGAAGCTGTTGCCGCCGCCGCCATGGCCAGCGGCATGAAGCAGCTCTGCGAGCGCTATCCCATTTCCTCGGCCCATCTGACCTTTCTGCCGGAAACACAGAAAGACGAATTCGAGGCACAAGGTTTTCTCGTCCGTCGTGACCAGCAGTTCCACTGGATCAATGAAGATTACGAGAGCTTTGACGATTTCCTCGCCCAACTCTCCTCGCGCAAACGCAAAAATATCCGCAAGGAACGCAAGACCGCCCATAGCCACGGCCTCACCATTAGCCCAAAGCACGGCGACGCCATAAGTGAAGCAGACTGGGACGCCTTTTTCGACTTTTACATGGACACCGGTTCGCGCAAATGGGGCCGCCCTTATCTCAACCGGGAATTCTTCTCCATGATCGCTGAGACCATGGCCGACAAGATCCTGCTGGTTCTGGCCTATGACGGCGATGTGGCAGTGGCGGGTGCGCTCAACTTCATTGGCGGCGATACGCTTTATGGCCGCTACTGGGGCACAATAGGCGACTATCCCTGCCTGCATTTCGAGCTTTGCTATCATCAGGCTATCGAATGGGCCATCGCACATAATCTCATGTGCGTGGAAGCAGGCGCTCAGGGCGAACACAAGATCGCCCGAGGCTATGTCCCCCAGACCACATGGTCGGCCCACTGGATAGACCATCCCGCCTTCCGGGAAGCCATCGAAGACTATTTGAACAGGGAGCGCCGCGCGGCCGAGGCCGAGCAGGAGTTCCTCACAACACTGACCCCTTTCAAGAAAGGGGACGGATAGCTTTCGCGCTTCAGCGCTGCTAGTCTCCACCAACACTTTTAACCAATCAATGGATTCGACTCATGAGCACGCCAGCCTATGACAATGACAATATTTTTGCGAAAATCCTGCGTGGCGAAATTCCAAGCCACAAAATCTACGAAGACGAGCTGACCATCGCATTTCTCGATGTCATGCCCAAGTCTGACGGTCACGCGCTGGTGCTTCCGAAAAATCCGTCACGCAATATTTTCGACACCGCAGAAAGCGACCTCAATGCCGTGATCGCCACCACGCAGAAAATCGCCAATGCAGCGATGGCCGCCTTTGGTGCCGATGGTGTTACCGTGCAGCAAAATAACGAAGGCGCTGGTGGGCAGCTGGTGTTCCATCTGCATTTCCATGTGGTCCCACGCTATGAAGGCGTTGAATTGCGCCCGCAGACCGGTGAGATGGCAGACAATGACATCCTCGCAGGCCATGCAGACAAATACCGCAAGGCACTGGAAAGTCTCTGATCGAAACCAGACGATTTCAGAAGATTTTATAGGGGCGCACCAGCGCCCCTTTTACGTCATGGGAACACCGAACAGAAACGTTAGACCAACCAGCGCCGCCGAGCCCAGAAGCACACCGACAAACAGATTGCGCATCAGTCCGAAATAGAAGACCACGGCAACCGCCACGGCAACAAGCCGCATCCATACGGGAATAAAGGTCAAGGCACCGGTCGGGAACAGAATGAGTCGCGTGATGACCCCGGCCACCAGAGCATTGGCGATCGCGCGGGCCAGCAAGATCCATTCACTGTCGTCTCTCAATCGCCCGGCAAAGCCCACTCCCAGCCATCGCCACATATTCGTGGGCAACGACGCCCCGAGCAAGACAAACAGATAAGGCCACCAGGACGCATCAAAACTGTCAAACAGGATCGTCATGCGTGTTTCCTCCTGTAATAGCCAACCCCATAGGCACCAAGGCCACCAACGAGCCCTGTCAGCACGAGCCCCATTTCAGGCACCACCAAAGCGAATAGAGGCCCAAGGATGAAACCGAAGACCAGCGCCAGCTTGTCCGAAAGCAACCGTGCCGCACTTGGCAAGGTGAGGATGAAATAAAGCGGCGTCATCAAAAACAGAGCCGCAGCAATTTCCGGGGGCACAGCCCCTGCAACCCCATGCCCAAGCGCCACGATACCAGCGCTGAGTACGGCAAGAGACACAGCAAAGCCGCCAAAGAAGGGCGCCCGCGCATAAGGGGGCAGCGAGGGCAACTCCTTCATGCCGAAAACCCAGGAGGTGATCGCGGTGAAATGAGCCAGCAGCACCAGCTTCCATGTTGCGGTGCCCTCACCTCGTATTTCCGGCAATATGGAGACCACCATCGGCATCATGCGCACGGATGCCAGCGCGACAGCCACAAAGATGGCCAGCAGGCTTGATCCCGACATGATGCCTCCGATCAGGATGACATTGCTGGGAATGGCCCATGTGACGATGGTCATAAACATGGACAGATAGACATCCACGCCACTTTCATAGGTGAAGCTGCCAAAACCTAGATAGGAAAAATAGAGTACGATGGCAGGCGTGGAAAGCAGATTGCGCATACCACGCCGACACCAGTACCAACCGGACTGGCGCTCATCGGGAGCAACCGCAAGCGGTGCATCAGGCAATTTATTTGATAACATTCGAACCTTGGAGGAAGGAGACAGGAGGAGCTGCAACTCTTGCACACTCATTTACGCCATTCAAGCAACCAAGCAACCAAGCAAGGCAAGCCTATTGAATTGCGAGATAGTCTTACAATAAAGCATCCTACCAGCGCCAGAAGGCTGGCATCAGAATGGTGAGTGCGGAAAGGATCTCTAGCCGCCCCAAAATCATCTCGATGCTCAACAGCCATTTGGCAATATCCGGCAGGCTGCTGAAATTGCCCGCAGGCCCGATAATATCGCCCAGTCCGGGGCCGACATTGGCCAGCGCCGTAGCTGACGCACTCATCGCGGTCACGAAGTCGAGGCCACACAATTGCAGCACAATGGCAAACACCATGAAGGTGACGAAGAACAGGAATATGAAGCTCAGCGTCGAGGCGGCCATTTCATCGTCCACCACCTGCGTTCCATAGCGCATCGGCACAATTCGGTTAGGGTGGATCAGCTTGGCCACGGCATTCTTGATGATCAGCCAGGCAATGACAAAACGGAACTGCTTGATGCCGCCCGCCGTCGAGCCCGAGCAGGCACCAAAGAAGGTGAGAATGAGGAAGATGACGACAAACAGTGCGCCCCACTCCTGATAGTCACCCGCTCCATAGCCCGTGGTTGTCACAATGGAGATGACATCAAACAGCGAGATGGCGAAATCTTCGATAACCGGACCGGGGGAGAGCCATTGCTTGGCAAAGAAAATGCCGATCGCCGCAATCAGAACACCCTTGAGATAAAGCCCGATCTGCGGATCCCGCCCCCTATCCGCCGAGAAGAAGCGGATCATATAAAGAAAGGGCAAGCCGCCAAAAAACATGAACAGCGATCCGGCAAAATAGATCCCGACACTATCAAAATGCGCCATGGAGCCATCCGAGGTTGAGTACCCACCCGTCGACAGCGTCGTCATGGCGTGGTTGACCGCCTCAAAGAAAGTCATGCCTAAGGCAAAATAAGCAAAGGCACATGAAGCCGTCAGGAACATGTAGACAAAGGCAATCTTGACCGCGAATTCGCGAATACGCGGATAGGGATTGTCGCTCTGCTCGGAAGATTCAAGGAAAAACAGTTTTTGCCCACCCGAACCGAGCATCGGCAGAATGGTGATGCCGATGGCGACGATGCCCAAACCACCGAGCCACTGCATCAGAGATCGCCAGAAGAGCAGCCCCGGCGCCATGGTATCAAGGCCGCTGAGCACGGTGGAGCCCGTTGTAGTAAAGCCGGAAGCGGATTCGAAATAGGCATCGGCATAGCTGATGCCAAGCGAGGAGAAATAAAGCGGTAACGCCGCAAAAGCACTGAGCACGAACCAGCTACCATTCACAAACAGAATGGAGCTGCGAATGGACCACTCCCCCTCCTGCCCACGCATGGCCAGAAAGAGCGCCACGCCAAATCCGATGGATATGGAGCCTCCGCCAAGAAAGGCGTGCCAGTCTGTGCTTTGGTATGCCAGATCGATAAGCGCGGGAAAAAACATCATCCCGCCCAATGCGGCAATCAATATCCCGAGTGCTGAAAGCACGGGGTCACCTCTTTATTGCGGACTCATCTGGACTGTTTATCCACCAAACGAACTCCGGGTCAAGCATAAGCATCGTGATTGCCGACCAAGACTATATAGCTTGCGGGCACAATGGAGCAGAGTTTACTCCGCATCGCTTCTCTTGCAAAGTGTTTGATAGACTTCACTCTTCTCAGATTCATTCCATAGAGGAGCATCTGCCCGGGCTTATGCCTCGAGCAGATCCGTACCATAGGAATTATCAACCGTGCACAGCCATTGGCCCTCTGATGAGCGCTTGAAAACATAACTGGCCCGACGCACCAACGTCAGATCCCAGCCATCAGAATCAACCGTATCCAGAAAGGTCTTCATCACGACCAGCGCCGTGTCGCCCCCTTCAAACACTTCCATAGGGCCTTGCCTTACGGTGAGCTTGTGCTTGAAATGCTCGGCAATGGCGACAAAAGCTTTTCTGATCGCGTCCTTGCCTGTAACAGCCAGACCGGGTTTGACGACCAGCGTCGCATCCTCGGCATAGAAATCCATCAGGCTGTCGAAATCCTCAGCCGAGATCGCTTTATCGGCAGCCTCGATCACAGTGTGTAATGCTTGGGAGGTCATGTCCGTCTCCTTGAAAAATACCCACGAGACGGCACAAAAAAACCCGCCTCAGGCGGGTTCCGGTAAGTGATATGCACATACGAAAGCCCACCATTCAAAGAATGGTGAGAATAATCGACTGATACTGGTGGCACATCTGTTTCATATCCAAGCATTTATCGCCAAATCACGCGCAATGCAAGCATCTATCGAGAAAGGTGCGATGTTTGGCACATCATTCGCCACCAAAGAAATGCTGATAGAGCAAGGAAAGCGCCAGCAGAAAGCCCGCGGCGAGCGTCAGGATATTCTTGAGCAACTCAACGCCATCTGCCCGACCCGTGGCCGGATCGATCAGGCTTCCGAATATGCCGTTGGGAAACGCCGCCCGCATAATTGCACTCGCGCTCATCAGGGAGACAAGCGCAAAAGCAAAGAACAGCAGCAAACTCCTGAGCCATCCGGGCATGTGAGGAAACATGATGAAAAAAGCGCCACCGTTACCGCTGGCGCTCCTTATTGCTATTTCTTGTCGACCTTGGCAACGCTTGGCACCGACGCCTTTTTCTTGGACGAAGTCCGGCGAGAGCCCTTCTTCGTTTCATCAGCGCTGGAGGCCTTGGCTTCGCCCTTGCCGTCGGCTTTCTTGCTCTTTGTGCTGTCAGCCTTGGGCTCATCCTCTTCGATCACGGACAGGAACAGTTTTTCCATATTATCCAGATCGATATCAACCCGCACCGTGCCGCCTTTGGTCAATTTGCCAAACAGGATCTCTTCAGCCAGAGGCCGCTTGATATGCTCCTGAATGACACGGCCCAACGGACGCGCGCCCATTTTCGGATCATAGCCCTTCTTGGCAAGCCATGCGGTGGCCGCATCGGTCAGTTCGAAGGTCACACCACGATCTGCCAACTGGGCTTCCAGCTGCATGACGAACTTGCGCACGACCTGATGGATGACTTCCGTCGGCAGAGCCGCAAACGGAATGACAGCATCCAGACGGTTGCGAAATTCCGGCGTGAACAGCTTGTTGATCGCTTCCTCGTCATCCCCGGAACGCTCGGACTGGGTGAAGCCGATAGCCGGCTTGTCCATTTCCGCCGCACCGGCATTGGTCGTCATGACCAGAATGACATTGCGGAAATCCACCTGCTTGCCGTTATGATCGGTCAGCTTGCCGTGATCCATCACCTGCAACAGTATGTTGTAAAGATCCGGATGGGCCTTCTCGATCTCGTCAAGCAGCAGCACACAATGCGGATGCTGATCAACGCCATCGGTCAGAAGGCCACCCTGATCAAAGCCGACATAGCCCGGAGGCGCACCGATCAGGCGCGAAATGGTGTGCTTCTCCATATATTCCGACATGTCGAAGCGCAGCAGTTCCACACCCATCAGATCAGCCAGCTGACGCGTCACCTCGGTTTTACCAACCCCAGTCGGGCCAGAGAAGAGATAACTACCGATCGGCTTTTCTGGCTCGCGCAATCCGGCACGGGCCAGCTTGATCTGGCTTGTCAGTGCATCAATGGCCAGATCCTGTCCATACACCATCCGCTTGAGGTTCACCTCAAGATTGGACAGGACTTCCCTGTCATCCTTGGAAACGGTTTTCGGCGGTATGCGTGCCATCGTGGCAACGGTGGCTTCCACTTCCTTGGCCGAAATGCTCTTGCGGCGACGCGAAACCGGCAGCAGCTGCTGCGCAGCGCCTGTTTCATCGATCACATCAATGGCCTTGTCCGGCAGTTTCCTGTCATGGATATAGCGAGCAGAAAGCTCCACCGCAGACTTGATGGCGTCATTGGTGAATTTCACACTGTGATAATCCTCGAAATAAGGCTTCAGCCCTTTCAGAATGTCGATGGCATCCGGCAGGGATGGTTCATTGACATCGATTTTCTGGAACCGGCGCACCAAAGCACGGTCCTTCTCGAAGAACTGGCGATATTCCTTGTAGGTAGTCGAGCCCATGCAGCGCAAATTGCCCGCAGCCAGCGATGGCTTGAGCAGGTTGGATGCATCCATGGCCCCGCCAGAGGTCGCGCCAGCACCGATCACCGTATGGATCTCGTCAATGAAAAGGATCGCCCCTTCATATTCTTCGATCTCCTTGATGACGCGTTTGAGGCGCTCTTCAAAGTCGCCCCGATAACGTGTCCCGGCCAGCAGGGTGCCCATATCAAGCGAAAAGATGGTCGCCCCTTTCAGAACGTCAGGCACCTTATCGTCGACAATGCGCTTGGCAAGCCCTTCCGCAATCGCGGTTTTGCCCACTCCGGGGTCACCGACAAACAGCGGGTTGTTCTTGGAGCGACGGCAGAGCACCTGAATGGTCCGATGGATCTCGGCATCACGCCCGATGAGAATATCGATTTTCCCGTCGCGCGCCTTTTCGTTCAGATTGACAGCATAGGCCTTGAGTGCTTCGGCCTTGTTACCGCCCTCTTCCTCGTCTTCCTCGAAATCGAAATCATCATCCATGTCATCGTCGGCACCGGTTGGCGGCACACCATCCGATATCCCCGGCGCCTTTGCGATGCCATGAGAAATATAATTGACCGCGTCATAGCGGGTCATGTCCTGATCATGCAGGAAGTAGGCTGCATGGCTTTCCCGTTCCGCAAAAATGGCAACCAGAACATTCGCTCCGGTCACTTCTTCGCGGCCCGAGGACTGCACATGAATGACAGCCCGCTGAATAACGCGCTGGAATCCTGCCGTTGGCTTGGAATCCTGCCCCTTGTCCACCACAAGATTGGAAAGCTCATTGTCGATATAATCGAGCAAGTTCTTTTCCAACAGGTCCAAATCCACCCCACAGGCACGCATCACCGCCGCCGCGTCACTATCTTCAATCAACGCGAACAGCAGATGTTCAAGTGTAGCGAACTCCTGAAACCGCTCATTCGCGGTCATCAGAGCTTTGTGCAGGGCAGCTTCCAGACTGTTAGAAAATGATGGCACTTGGTATCCTCACTTTTTTTCCATGATGCATTGCAGCGGATGTTGGTGCTGATGGGCAAAGTCCATCACTTGGCTCACCTTGGTTTCCGCCACTTCATAGGTAAAGACGCCACACTCACCCACCCCGTGGTGGTGTACATGCAGCATAATACGGGTCGCATCTTCTCGGCCCTTGTTGAAAAACGCTTCTAAAACGTGAACAACAAACTCCATTGGCGTGAAGTCATCATTCAACAGAAGGACCCGATACATATTAGGACGCTTGGTCTTAGGTTTTGACTTTGTTGTCACCCCAAGGTCTTCATCTTCATCCAGGCGACGAATATCCTTACTCATTGCTTGAATTGTCTCCACAAATTCTCCCGACCGGATGCCGGGTTGGTCTTCTTGAGCATCTCAGGCTTTTCCCCAGCCCAAATCACAAGGCTTGGATGAGGCATTTTGAATCGAGACACTACAGGTATGAGTTTGACATACAAAAAACCCCAGATGCCACAAAATAATGTAAGCATGCTCTCCTCTCATTGTAAGGGTATATGCTTTCATAGCCAAACACAGGCTAAAAATTAATTTCCGTCATATATTTCAACGAGTTAAACATTCTCAACAAGCTAATACAAAATTAAAATTTTTCGCAAATTGCTTCTAGTTGCGCATTTTTTACCTTTTCCTAACCGAGTTTCCATACCCTTTTTAAAAAGGATGCGACAGGCTATACTCGCCTTCAAAGCGTCGCACTCGAAACAAAACCTCAAAGCGGAAAAATCCGTCAGTCATGACAAACATTCAAAGGACGTCAAGTGTTTAGAGTAGCGTTCAGAGCCACATGGCGTGCAAATCCTGTGCGCCCAGCCATTATGATCGCCGCAGCCATATTCATGGCGATCGCCGCGCTGGCTTCCCCCCATTCCGCCCAGGCGGCCAACAGCAAGTATGCCGGCTACGTCATCGACGTGAAAAGCGGCAAGGTTCTCTATTCAAACCATGCGAACTCACCGCGTTATCCTGCTTCTCTTACGAAGATGATGACGCTTTATATGGTGTTCGAACGGCTTGAAGAGGGAAAGCTGTCTCTTAACAGCCGCCTCAAGGTTTCCCGGCATGCAGCAGGTCAGGCACCTTCCAAGCTCAACCTGAAACCCGGCAGCACTATCAAGGTCAAGGATGCCATCCTCGCGCTCGTTACCAAATCAGCCAACGACGTGGCTGCCGTGATCGCCGAGAATATTGGTGGAACGGAATCCAAGTTTGCGCGCATGATGACAGACAAGGCGCATTCCATTGGCATGAAGCGCACAACCTTCAGAAACGCATCGGGCCTGCCCAACAAATATCAGAAGACCACTGCAGCTGATATGGCCCTGCTCGGACGTGCCCTTCAGGATCGGTTTCCTACCTATTACAAATATTTCAACACGCGCGTGTTCCAATATGGCAAAGCCCGCTACGGCAACCACAACAAGCTGTTGGGCCGCGTCAAGGGCGTTGACGGCATCAAAACCGGCTATACCCGCGCCTCCGGCTTCAACCTTGTCACGAACGTCAAAACCGGTGACCGCCACATCGTGGCCGTGGTCATGGGCGGACGGACGGGCGCAAGCCGTGACGCTCAGATGCGCAAGCTGATCAAGGAATATCTGCCAAAAGCCAAAACCGGCCGCCGCATGACAGCAATGGTCGGCGTTCCCGCTGCTAGACGCTATATTGAACTGGCTGAAACCATTCGTTTGCCAAAAGCCAAAACCCTGTCACCAGCCCAGCCCATGCTCGTTGCATCTGCTGCGCCTCAGCCGGCTCCAGTGAATTTGGTAATGGCTGATACGGCTCAGGTTTCCACTCTGCCACAAGCAAGTGCGGTGACCGGATCTACGCTACGTCGCGCTATCGCCGATACAGCGCAATCCATGCCGAAACCGCGTCCTCGCCTGACAACGGCTGCCTTGGCCATTCCGCCCCTGCCGCGTCCGGCCAACGACCCGATCGGCGATCTGTCCACCCATGAAGCCCCGCTTCCAGAGGCAGCGCCAAACCGGGGCGGCGTTCCGGCCGGCTGGCAGATTCAGCTCAGCGCAACGCCTTCGCTTGAAGCAGCCAACGAGATTCTCGACAAGGCCAGAGCAAGCAACGGACGCATGCTGAACGGCCGCGTCAACCACACGGAAACAGTTCAAAAAGGAAATACCACCCTTTATCGAGCACGTTTTGCTGGCTTCCCGAGCAAGTCATCTGCACGAGATGCCTGTAAAACACTGAAGAAACAAGAGTTTGCCTGTCTGGCACTGAATCCTTAAGAGTAATTGAGTAGTAGGAGATCAGTCATGTTTTCCGAGCAGAACGGACTTGGCAGCGTTGATCTTGGAAGCAAGAAAGGTGGAGCCCCCGTGGTCCGGGTGGAGCCGCTTCATAAGGCGCCGGTGCGCCTCAACAACTTCCACATCGCTGGCACCCGCCGCAAGCCCAAGCACCTGATAGGCTTCCTCCTTGGTCATGGGGCCAGAGTCCGTCGTGCTTCCTTCCCTCGCTGCAGGGTCAATATTGAAGCGTTCTCGCCAGTCGGGATGCCGGCCGTCAAGATACGCTTCAAGTAGATCGCGACTTTCCTTGTCGCCAGCAACTTCTTGCCAGAGGCTGTTCAATTCAGCCTCTGGCAAACTATCCAGCTCCCGCCCTTCGAACGAACCGGCCAACACCTGCCCGATGATGATGCCGGTATCGTGATCCAGCGTCATTTCCAACGCAGCTGTCCGCACAGTCGATCCTCTGCCGCTCTCCTTGTCGGCACCGGCCAGATAGGATTTCTTCCTCAACAGAGACCAGGCAAACAGCGCCAGCGGCATGGCCACCACCCACTGCCTGCGAAACAGGAAGAAGGCCGCCAGGATCAGGAAGAACACGCCCCCAAGCTTGTAGACCAGCGACAATACATCGCCAGCAGGCGCATAGGCAGCCCAGCGCACCAACAGAACAATGCCGACGAAAAACAGAAATCCGGCCAGTAGATAAATCATCTTGTTTCGCTCATCCCTTATCGCGAGGAAGTCGGTCCGGGCAGTTGCTTCTGCAAATCGCGCGGCAAACGGGTCACATCCCTGCCAGACGCAGCATAGGCTGCAATGCCCTTCAAATAGTCGGCCAACTTTAGCTTGGCCCCTGCATCGAACTGACCATAAGCGCCGCCGGTCAATCGCGCAATTGCCTTGAAGACATGGGCCGCCATCGCATCATTGCCTTCCTGAAAGACGAACACCGGAACGCCCTTGAGCGCAATATCACCGGCCAGACCGACGATTACATCGGGATCTTCTTCCAGACAATCGCCGACATAGACAACGGCGTCGATCCTGGTTTCCAGAACTTCATTTTTCACATGCTGCAAAATGCGGCCGATTTGCGTGCGCCCAGCGCGGCAATCAAACCGCTCCATCCAGCCGGTCATGTCCGCCGCCGACCGTGTCCAGCGGCTGGCGCGACATTCGCTCGTACCGCGAAAATAGACAAGCTGGGTGGCAAGGCCGCCATGAGTCTCGGCAACCTCGAACATTTCCTTTTGCAGTGAACAGGCAACATCCCAAGTCGGCTGACGCGACATGGTGGCATCCAGAGCAAACAGAAGATTCCCGCTGGCAGGTTTCAGCCCTTTGGCTTCTTGCGCTTTGCGCACCATTTTCGCCCTGGAGAGAAACGCCGCCACCTCGCCTTTGTCAGAGCGGACTTCCGGCGTGGTCTGAGACGATTTTTCAACCAGCTGATCTTGCTTCTTGACCATGTCGATCTGGGCCTCCCGAGCATTGTGTGATGTGGTCCGTTAAGGACCATTCATCCCCAATATTTAGGCATGCATTGAAAAAAGCCAACCAATCAAATGGTTCCGGAGCACCTTTGGTCCATCAAAGCAGCCTATAGAAGCCCCAGATCCGCCAGTTCTCGCCGAAAATCAGCGGGTAAATCATCATCTTCGCGTAAAGGATCAATGTCTCTGGGGGCCTCGGTATCCTTGAGATAACGCCACCCCTGAAAGGCGCGCTTGGGCTGGGACTCGGTGCGGATCAATGTCGGCTCCATCACGATCTGACAGCGCGATATGCCGTCCTCCCCAACGATCTGCCTGAGATCGATAATCGGCTGCCGGGCGAGTATCATGCCCTTGATCACCCAGTAGAGCGATCCTCCATCCAGAATTTCATCCCGCCGCTTGGGAGACATGCGCGTGGTATGAATATGCTCTTCCGGTTCGCCCGCAAGCGATTGCAAATACCGCCTGTGTTCGATCCACCGTTCCAGATCATCGACACTGTCGACGCCAACGCACAATTTTACAATATGAACTGTCATGCCGGTTCCTTATCACGCTGTTCATACGCTATAAAGATAAGAACGGATCGCCAAAACTTGGCCATGGATTTATGCACATTTTGCTATAAGTTATAAAAACGCGAATTTTTGCAATTTGCACCTAAAGACAGGAAAAGACTCGATGCGAATATTTGTTACAGGCGGCACCGGTCTGGTGGGCAGCGCCATTGTCAAAGCTTTCTTGAAGCGAGGAGATGAGGTCACCACCCTCGCCCGATCTGACAAAAGTGCGGATATTCAAAAAGGTCTCGGCGCAACGCCGGTCCGGGGCAGCCTGACCGATCCGGGCGACTGGGTTTCGCTGGCGCTGGAGCATGACGCCTTTATCCATGCCGCAGCAACCTTTGACAATGACATGGGCAGCGTCGACCACAATCTGGTGCGCGCTCTTCTGGAGATTGCTAAAAGCCTCCCCGAGGAACATCAGATCCCGTTCCTTTATACCGGTGGCTGCTGGCTCTATCCCGAAGAACCGGTCATCCCGATTTCAGAGCGCCACATGCTGGATCCGGTGCCGGAATTCGAATGGATGCTCGACAGCATCGAGCAGCTCGGCACCTGCCCGAACTTTCTCCTCACGGTTATCCATCCCGGTCTCGTCATAGACAAGGGACGCGGTTTCATCGCCGACTATGCGCGCGGCCTCAAGGAGGATGGCGAAATCACCATCGTGGGCGCTAAAGACACGCATTTCCCCTTCGTACATGCCGATGATCTCGCCCAGCTTTATGTTAGCGCCGTGGACAATCGCGGTGATGGCTTGCTGCTCAATGCCAGCGCCATCAAAAGCGCCACCGCAGAAGAGGTTGGCAAGCTGGTTGCCCAAGCCTGCGGCCTGCCCTATCAGGCGCGGGTCATTTCCATTGAGGAAGCACAGGATAAGCATGGCAACTGGGCTTCGGCCTATGCGCGATCCCAACGCATGTCGTCGGACCGAGCCCATAGCCAGCTTGGCTGGTCTCCGCGCTTTGACACCATAGAAGCCATGGTCCAAGACAGCGTCCAATCAGACAGCTAGTAGGCACGCTCCTCAGCGGCTTATTCACCAGACAAGTAGCCGAAGGAAGCGACAAGCATCCTTTGGCTTGCAGACGCGCCAACCCTGAGCGTTTCCCCTTGGTGTGCCCTTAACGCTGCCCACCCGATACCACCATTTTATATATCGTTTATTCCGAATTTTCGCTTGACTTAATATTCGAATATACTAAATTAGCAAAATCTAATGATACTACTGATCAGAGTGAGCGAGCTGACCAAGGGTCCCCCAAATCCAAAGCTTGCTTGTCCCGATCAGGATCAAAGCAGGACCGGGAATGGCAGAGGATTCTTCAATCGAGGCTTTGGCGGATCAGGCAGATGAAGTTGCAAGACTTCTCAAACTGCTCGGCAATGGCAATCGCTTGCGAATCCTTTGTCAACTCACAGATGGAGCCGACAAGTCGGTAAATTGCCTTGCTGATCGCCTCCATATCAGCCAGAGCGCCCTTTCCCAACATCTTGCCAAAATGCGCGAAGACGGTCTTATTGCTGGCCGTCGCGACGCCCAGACCATTTATTACTCCATTTCAGATGGAAATGCAGAGTTGCTGCTCAGCGTCCTGAAAGACCTCTACTGTTCCAACGACAGCACAGGTGAGGCTCAGGCGAAAGCAGAGTGATTTCAAAGGAAAGCCAAATGGCAAAAAAACAGATCGTCAAACAGATCAACCATGACGAAGCCAAAACCCTGTTGGACAAGGGCGCAATATTGATTGATGTCCGCGAGAAAATGGAACTGATGATGAAAGAGGTTCCGTCCGCCCTGCATCATCCCCTTTCTTCCCTGAAAGGCCCGATCGATACCAATGGTGCTCCGGCAGCCATTTTCTTTTGTGCCTCAGGGGCCCGCACCAACGGCTATGCACGCCAACTGGCGGATTGCGTCGATTGTGATGCCTACATGCTGACCGGCGGTGTCTATGCCCTCTCCCGAATGGGCGTGCCAACCAAGAGCGGCCTATCAAAACTGTTCGGGCGCTAAACCCGCGGTTTGCTTAAAAGCAGACTCTGAATATGAAA
Organism: uncultured Cohaesibacter sp.; assembly: GCF_963678225.1. Lineage (NCBI taxonomy): Bacteria > Pseudomonadati > Pseudomonadota > Alphaproteobacteria > Hyphomicrobiales > Cohaesibacteraceae > Cohaesibacter > uncultured Cohaesibacter sp. Next base: position 596,838 of record NZ_OY782763.1, read on the forward strand.
AAAGCGTGGGCTCGACCCACGCTTTTTTTTCGCATTCTCCGCACATCTCTTAAGTGTGCGCTTAACCAGCAGCAATCGCTACCGTATCAAATGCTCCGAAGAAATACACAATGGCAAGAATGGCACCGAGGGCCAAAACCGCTTTCATTGTGACGCCCCAACAAGAAACGTTGACTTCGTTGTCCATGTAACCTCAGCTGTCACTTGACTATATGATACCGCACACTCACGCTGTGAGCGCGGAGGCCCCCTTGTTAACGTCTCGGCAATAAATTCGCAACCATTTAGGCATGCATTTGCTGCAAGTCAGCAATCGGCGGAGAAATTTCTAAGAAAAACAATCACCTAGGATTTAATAAATTTGTGCGTAATGTGGCAAATCCGTGTTTCAATCTGACGCAGTTTAGACGATTATTCCGGCAACCCGCAGGCTTAGCAAGAATGACAGGACCTCATCCATGATTCCATTTTCCACTTTGGATATCGTCGCCCTCGTTTGGTATCTCGCGATCTGGATTGGCTTCACCTATCTCGTCGATTATTCGCCGCTGAAGAAACACAACATATCCGTATCGATGGCTGCGCATAGGCGCCGCTGGATGCGCTCACTTTCAAAGCGCGAATTTCGCATGATCGATACCGGTATCCTGAACGGATTGCAAAACGGAACCGCTTTCTTTGCCTCTACGTCACTTCTGGCCATTGGCGCAGGCTTTGCCATGCTGAATGCCACCGACATTGCCATGAAAGTCACAAATGATCTGTCCCTGCCCGTCGAGACCTCTCCCGAGCTTTGGGAGATCAAGGCCCTGTGCCTGACTGCCATCTACGTATACGCCTTTTTCAAATTTGGCTGGGCCTACCGCCTGTTCAACTACACCTCCATTCTGATTGGTGCCTTCCCTTATGCCGGAGATGCATCGGAAGAAGAAATCGAACATGCCATCGAGCAAGCGGCCGAAATGAACACCCTTGCGGGTCATCACTTTACACTTGGACTCCGCGGCTTTTTCTTTTCCGCACCGGTGTTCGGCTGGTTTATCAACCCATGGCTGATGATTGCGGGCACCACACTTGTCGCCCTGGTTCTCACCCGACGTCAGTTCTTCTCCCGCTCACAGGTGATTGCCAAAAATATCATCTAGAAGAAATCAGATAGGCTAAAAGACAGGTGCGGCCAGCCGCTCCGCTAGCCCAATCCTCTCGTTTGACCTGAGAAAGCACGGGACAAGCAGACCCGGACAGTTGCATATTGCAATCATTTGGGTCAAACGGGTATGATCCCGCCTCATAATTGGTCCAAACATTCCAGAGCTTACTGCCGATGGCGCCTCACTCGATCCGCAAACCGACACCGCTTGATCTGTCCCTGATGCTGTTCCTGACGCTGATCTGGGCTTCATCCTTCATCGCCATCAAGGTCGCAGTGCCAGAAACCGGGCCAGTTTGGCTGGCTGCCATGCGCGTTGCCATCGGCTTTCTGGTTCTGCTGCCCTGGACACTCTATAGAGGCGTCATTTTTCCGACATCAGCCAAGAGCCTTGCCAACCTGCTGATCATCTCCCTGCTGAATGTCTCCATTCCCTTCATGCTGATCTCATGGGCAGAACTGACCATTTCGGCGGGCATCGCCTCACTGCTGCTAGGCACAGGACCTCTTCTTTCCCTCATCTTCAGCCACCTGACCACTCATGATGACAAATTCAACACGTTCAAGGTTGTCGGCATCATTCTGGGCTTTAGTGGTGTTGCGCTGGTGGTTGGACACGAGGCCCTGCAGTCCGTTGGCGCCGGAGCGGTCCTGTCCATGGTCGCCGTGCTGGGCGCGTCGCTATGCTACGCGATATCCGGAGCCATGATCCGACAGGTGAAGGATATTCCCCCGACACGTCTGGCAACCCTTATTCTCGGATTTGCGACAATCGAACTGATCGGACTTGGCTTACTGGAGGGTGTGCCCGAACTGGCCAGTATATCCAGCGAAGCATGGTTGAGCCTATTGTTTCTCGGCCTGTTGCCAACCGGTTTGGCAACCATCCTGCGTTATCGCCTTATCTGGGCCATCGGCGCCAGCTTCTTCTCACTGGGTATGAATCTCATTCCTGTCTTCGGCGTTATTCTGGGCGCCCTGTTGCTGTCTGAACAGGTTGCCCTGACCACATGGATCGCCTTGGTGCTCATTCTCTCTGGCCTTATGGTGGCGCGCACAGCCCCCAAAGACGAGACAAAACCTGACTGAGATAGCCGGCGCTTCACTCCGTCACATCAGATCGAGATATTTCGCATCAACAAAGCCGATCTTGCCATTGATCTGCACTTCGCAAACCCGGCTCTGAAGCATCTTGCGCCGTTGAGAGAGCGAACCATAGGCCCAATCGCGAAAGCTGAATTCATTGCGACACCAGCGCATCACAACCCCTTCGGTGCCTTTGGCAAGCAGGTATTTTTTCGCTGAATTGACCTCTGGTGCGGCTCGCAAATAGGTATCCTTGAGCACAACATAAATCGTGTCATACGGGCTCTGCGCGCCTTTGTTTGCCATGGAGGATGATGGCGCTCCGGCGACGCCAGCACAAAGGAGCAACGTGCAGGAAAGAAGTCTGATCGAACGTTTCATGATGGCTTTCTCCGTCTTTTCTAATCGCGACACGGTTCCTTGCGGATGCCCTGACTGTAGCGAAGGAAAGACCCGTCTGGCCAGACCGTTTGGACCGCGAGAACCAAGAAATCACTTATTTATCGGATCATTGGGCCAAACGCCCGCCGTCGCCAACTCGAGAACATTGTTGAAAGGATCGCGAAAATAGATGCTTTGGCCACCAAGAGGCCACCTCACCCGGCTCTCGATGTCCACCCCTGCATCCTGCACCTTTACGGTCCAGTCCGCGAGCGCATCCTGTTCGATTTTAAAAGCAAAATGCGATGGTCCATGGGAGCTGTGCCCGGGCACCTTTTGTCCGTTTATCAGCGCATCTTCATCACTCGCCCCGCGCAAACAGACAATCAAAACTTGTCCGGAAGCCACGTCATAGGCGTGGATGCGATCGCCCTCAATCATGCGCTCAAGCCCCAGAAAGCCATGATAGAAATCATAGGCCACTGCCAGATCATCCACATAGACCGGAGTTTCCAGAATACCTGTAATTCTGGTTGCCATCCTCTTCCCCCTGTTATCTGTCTTCGCAATCTGATTTACATCAGGCCGAACCACCAGCCGGCGAGCCCGAGAAATGAAAAGAAACCAACAACGTCGGTCACCGTCGTTATGAAAACCGACGAGGCAATGGCAGGATCAACCCCGGCTTTTTGCAAGCCAACGGGAATGAGAATACCCGAGAGCCCGGCAAAGAACAGATTGACGATCAGCGCCGCTCCCATGACATAGCCCAGCTCGATGTTGGAAAACCAGATTGCTGCGATAATACCCAGGATAATCGCAAATGCGATGCCGTTGAAAATCGACACCAAAATCTCACGGGAAACAACGCGCAGCATATTGAATTTGTCGAGATCCTGTGTAGCAAGCGCTCGAACGGCAACGGTCATTGTCTGCGTGGCAGCATTGCCGCCCATAGACGCCACAATCGGCATGAGCACCGCCAAAGCAACCATCTGCGCAATGGTTCCATCAAACCACGCAATCACTTGCGAAGCCACAACAGCCGTTGCCAGATTGACTATAAGCCATGGCATGCGAGAGCGCACGGTCGCGACGACCGTATCCGTGATCTCTTCGTCACCGACACCACCCAGACGCTTGATATCTTCTGCAGCTTCTTCATGGATCACGTCAACGACGTCATCAATCGTGATGACACCAACCAGTCGCTCTCCTTCATCGAGCACAGCTGTCGACAGAAGGTCATAACGTTCGAACAGGCGGGACACCTCTTCCTGATCCTGATCCACCATAACAAAATGGCGTTCTTCATTCTGAATTTCGGAGATGCGGGTTGGCCTGCGTGAGCGCAGCAAAGTGTCCAAAGATATGGTGCCCAGCAACCGGTGGCCGGGATCAATAACAAAAATCTGGTAGAAATCATCAGGAAGATCAGTGGTTTCGCGCAGATAGTCAATGGTCTGACCAACGGTCCAGAAGGGTGCCACCGCGATGAAATCCGTCTGCATCAAACGACCGGCGGAATCTTCGGGATAATCCAACGATCGTTTGAGTTGAAGCCTATCTATGGCTGGCAAAGCCGCCAGAATCTCGGCCTGATCCTCTTCTTCCAGATCTTCCAGAATGACGATGGCATCATCCGAATCCAACTCGCTGATACCCTCGGCAACCAACTCGTTCGGCAGGGATTCAACAATCTTGGAACGCAGGGAATCATCCAGTTCGACAAGCGCGGTATAGTCGAAGGAATCGCCCAGCAACTCGATGAAATCGGAGCGGTCTTTAGGACTGAGTGCTTCAATGATATCGCCAAGATCCGCCTCATGCAGATCCTGCGTCAGACTGACGAGAAGATCGGAATTGCGCGCTTCGATGGCATCGTCGATGAGCTGGAAAAGCTCTTGGGAAATCATCCCATTCTCATCGCGCACCTGCTGCAATACAGAGGCGCCATCCTGATTGATCTCTTCGAATTGCACTGACTACCTCTTTATTGCGAACCACATCCCGATACGACACGAACCTACCCTGTTCTGCCGCAAAGCGCCATCAGACTTCAAGCCTTGTTTCTTTTCAAACACGGATTTCCTGATAAACAAATTATATATGTATCGATAATGCCTGAGCGCCCGAAAAGTTCAAAAGAAGGCATTATACTTTTCTACTAGGCGCCCCTCAGGATGTTCCGCCTGTGTCCCGGTCATGGACCTTCGACAGGCATAAGCATTGTCGGAAAGCTTTGCATCTGTTTAAAAATGCCAGCGCCAGACTCAACTGGAGAAGGCTGTGCCGGGTCGGGTTTTTCGCCATTTGCCAATAGCCTCAGAAACCGAGGCATAGACCGAGTGGCCGATTGCTTCTCCCAAGGCCGTATGCAACCCCGCATAGGCGCCCTTGCCTTCAGGCGCGACAACAGCGACACAATCCGTGCCCGTTCCGGTCGCCCGGCCCGTGGCAATCTGTATATCTGCATCACAAACAGCCGCAGTGCGGGCCTCCGTAGCGATAGACATCGCTTCCAGAAGTGCCCAGTCCTCAAGCCCCTGATCAATGATGACGGCAAGATTGATGGTGCCCCATCCCTCTTTGCTCCAGTCAAGGCGCCGACCGACCCGCTCGGCATTGGACAGCCCCACTGTCACAATAGCCTTGACGTGGACAGTCTCGACCTCTGCATCAGCAACGCAATAGTTGCCGATATCACATGACGTCAGCATCGTTACCGCATCCAGTCCATCCCGCGCTTCAAGCTCCTTTTCCAGCCATGCCACGGGGTCAACATCAATAGGAAGATCCTTGTTCTTGACTTCCCGCCAGAGCAATTGCTGCGCAGTGACAAGGCCGGGGCGATTCACCGCCCAACTGGCAACACGCACCGGATGGGCAAAGGAAACACAAAGCCAGGGCGCTTCATGAACGATCGAACATGGAAAAGGCATCTATCTTGAAAATCTCACAGGCAGGGTCAAGGTGTGTCGAGCCCCGGAAAACTCCTTTGGCGGTTTCGGCGCCGGAGAAGCCCGCATGGGAAGCGAACGAATTTCATCATCCAGATAGCGATCCCCCGCACTCTTGATGAGCGTGGACTTGAGAACGCGCCCGGACTGATTGATGACAATGCGTACCACGCCCTGCCCCTGAACGCCACGCATTTTGGCCGAACGGGGATATCGCTTGTGCCGCTCAATCCAGCGGCGCAACTGGGTCGCATAGCTGGCACGGACACCGCCGGAACCAGCTCCGCCGGCCTTGTTGGAAGTCCCCCCATCACCTCTTACAGATGCCTTGGGCGAATGTCCGGCATTTCGGGGAGCCCCGGCCGTCTTGCGACTTGAAGAGGAGCGAGTCGTTTGGCTGTCGCCACCGTCTTTAAGTCCCTCGGCTTTTGCTACTCGCAAGCGTTTTGGTGCGGGAGCCGCTTTGATCTTTGCTCGAGGGGCAGACGCGGGCAAGGCGGTCAGTGCACCGCCCTTTATCAGCGAAACGTGCTGAGCCGGTTCGGCCTCATCTTTTGATAGATCCTCTTCTGTTTCTGTCTCAGCAACGCCAACAGGAGCAGACTTCGGCAGCATCACAGGCTGGGCAGGATCAGTCCTCTTGTCTTCTACCGCCATCTCGACCGCAGGCTGAGGCGCAGGGTCTGGTGTCGGTTCAGTTTCAGGCTTAACCACTAGCGTCGGCGCAAGGCGCGGCTCCGGTTCGGGCTCGGAAACAGGGTCAATCAGATCCGAGCTCTCTTCGGGCTGGAGATCAACAGACTCATCAGGCTCTGTCGGCTTTGTTTCGGGGAGAGCTTCAGGTTCAGGCCTTGATGCTTCAGCCAAAGCCTCTTCTTGCTTATGCTCTTGCCTCTGCACTGGCTCATCCACGGCTTGTAGCCCTGATTCAGGCTCCGCGGTTGGAGGCATTACCGGCTTGAGCGAGTGAGGCTCAGGCTCTTTGGTTGCGACAACGGGCTCTGTTGAGTCTGTTTGCGGCTCTGGCTCAGAGTTAGGATCAGCTTCAATCTTGGTTTTATCTGCGGATACAGTCTCATCATCGGGCGCGACCGTTTCTGTCGCATCGATAGCTTCAGGATTATTGGGCTCGACAGACGGCTCTGGCTCTGTTGCGTCTGATGAAACCACTTCTGGTTCAGATTGCTCTTTCAGTTCGGCCTCGTTCGCTTGCGCTTGTGTAGATGCCGGATCGGCCATAACATCGGCGACGATCTCGGAAGGCTCATCGGAAAGCACCTGTGCAGACGTGGGCTCGCTGTCGGCCTCTTCGCCATCGCCATTTGCCATAGTATCCCGGTTACCACCGGCGATCCCCTGCCCCATATCCGGCATGATGCTCACCTGCATATTGCCCATGAAGGCCCCGCCCATATCGTAGCGGGATTCCCCATCAAGCTCCGCCCAATAGGCGAAAGCCAGCGCGAGGTGCACCAGAACACCAGCACAAATGCAGACAATCCATAAAGCCAGTCGCGTCACCGTTGCCGCACCTCCAGCTTGACTTCGCCCTTGCTATAGGGCTGGAACATTTGCGCCAAATCGAGCACTTTGGCAAAATCAGCTCCGGCATCGGCGCGGATCACCAGATCTCGGGCTTCGGTGTCTTCTTGAAGCGCAGCCTTCAGTGCTGCAAACGCCTCGTCTCTTTGCATATGAGACTGGAACTGAACCGCCCCTTGCGCATCAACAAAAAGCATCAGAGATGCGCCTTTTTCCTCACTCAGCGCACTCTCCGCCGGATCGATATCAAGGGCAGGTCGTTGAGAAATATGTCCCATAAGCATCAGAAAGATGAGCAACAGAAACACGACGTTGATCATCGGCAGGATGGTTTCGCCAAAGGCGGGCCGTTCTGGTTCATTGAACTGCATTGCTCGCCTCCGGCACCAGAGAAACCGTAGATATGCCCATTGCCTTCAACCGGTCGAGGGCATCAACGCCATGCTGGATTGGCACAGACGCTTCCAGAAAGATGCTCACCGGCTGATGATTGACCACTGCATCCGCCAAGGCCTGATCCACCGGTTCTCCTGCGCTGGTCAAAAGGTCGCCATCAGCCCGCAAAACCAGCCGCAACGCGGTGGACTGCCCGCCGCTGCCGCTGTGCCCCTTGACCAGATCAATCACGCGATACTGACTGAAGGATGAAACAAGCATGAAAAAGACAATCAGAATAAAGATCACATCGATCAACGATGTGAGGCTAACCCGAGGTCGGCGCCTTCTTTCTTCTGAAAAATCAAACGCCATTACTCCGCTCCGACGTTCAGAATGTCGTTCTGGGCAGAAGCCTCGGCGCGATAGTCGGAGCGCTCTGCCCCGTTGCCAAACAGTGCATCGGTCGCAACGCATTCAAGACGGTAACGCAGGCTCTCGACCAGACTGTCAAGCAAGGCATGAATGATCATGGCTGTCAGGGCGATCACCATGCCTGCTGCGGTAGTGATGAGGGCCACCCAGATACCACCGGCGAGATCGGAGGGATTAACCGCATCGCCTGCAGCCTGCATGGCCTGAAACGCATCGATCATGCCAAGCACCGTGCCCAGAAGCCCCAACAGGGGAGCTGCCGTTACGATCAGCTCAAGCAGACGAAAGCCCGTACGTGCCTGCCTTAGAAAGCCGCGCACAACAATGGTCGCACTTTCCTCGATCTGTTCTCGTGTCGCACCTGCTTTCTTACGCTTTTCAATATGATAGCGCAGATCCTGCGCTGCGCCACTGCGATAGGAATGCGGCTGCAACATCGCAATTTGCACCACGGAAACCAGAGCGGTCGCCACCGTCAAGATCGAAAGGGCCGCCAGTGCGACAAGGGTCCATCCACCCATATCGATCAACAGCGACCAGAGCTCAAACAAATGTTGCTTAAAGGCCATTGGCTTCTTCTCCTTCGGGAGACCCGCTCATGGGGTTGACGCGTCCTACCAACTCGGTCGGTATAATGAAAGACTGTTTGCCAACTTCCACGTTCTGAATGCGGACCCCGTAAACTTCCCGCATACGCCGCTCGGTCATGACATTCTTGGGAGTGCCATCATCAAGCAGCACACCTTTGTTCAAAATAAGGATCCGATCGCACCATTGGCTGGCCAGTGAAAGATCATGCAAGGACACAAGCACCGTCTTGCCCTGCCCGACCAATTGTTTTAACAGGCGCATCAGGCCGATCTGATGGGCAGGATCCAAACCATTCACCGGCTCATCGGCAATGATTGTATTGGCCTCTTGCGCGACCAACCGCGCAATCAGAACGCGCGCCTGTTCACCACCGGACAATTCATCAAATGTCCGCATTTGCAGGCCCGTAAGGCTCATGAGGTCGAGAGCCCGATCAACGGCCTCTTCATCGGCGGGTGAAGGGCGCCCCAATCCGGTCTGATGGGGCATGCGCCCCAACATCACGACATCCCGCACCGCCAAAGACCAGTGCACGACCCGCTCCTGCGGCAGAAAAGCAACCCGCCGCGCCAATTCCATCGCGCTTAATTCAAAGCTGGGGACCTCATCGATGAGAATTTGCCCCGAAAAATTGATGAGCCCTACCAAAGCCCGCATCAAAGAAGACTTGCCCGCCCCGTTGGGGCCGATCAGACCGATGAGCTCGGGTTTGCCGGAAGCAAAGGTCACATGTTTGACGGCTTGGCATTTGCCAAGCTTTATGCCAACGCCGGTGCATTCAATGGACATTACACGACCCTCCTTCTGATCTTGCGCAAGAGCCACAGGAAGAATGGCGCACCGATGATGGCTGTGACCACACCAAGCTTGAGATCCTTGTCAGGCATCACAAGACGAATGAACAAATCCGCGGCCAACAGGAAAGCTGCCCCTCCAAGGGCGCTCACGGGCAACAAGCGGCTCGGACGGGAGCCGACAAGAGGGCGCAAAAGATGCGGAACGATCAGACCCACAAAGCCAATAGTGCCGCTCACGGCTGTGGCAGCACCAACCCCGACAGCCGTTCCCACAATTGCCATGCTGCGCGTACGGCGCATATCGACCCCCAGAGAGCGCGCCACATCTGGCCCCAGGCTCAGGGCATCCAGCGCACGGGCCGTCGAGAACAGCATGACGCTCCCCACAACAATCAACGGAACAGACAGCCAGACATGCACCATGCTGCGATCTGTCAGAGACCCCAGCATCCAGAACACAATTTCCAGCGATGCGAATGGATTGGACGACAGGTTCAGAGCCAGCGATGTAAGGGCACTTGCAAGAGATGTAATGGCAACGCCGGACAGAATGAGCGTGAGCACGTCCGCGCTTCTGCCAGCAAGCAGCAGCAGCAGCAGCACCCCGAACAGGGCGCCAAACAGCGCCGCAATCGGCAGCGCATAGGCGAAGGTTGCCGTCAGCCCCGTATAGATCGCGATGACCGCCCCGAGCGAAGCGGAGGCAGACATCCCCATGACACCCGGCTCAGCCAGCGGATTGCGCAAAAGCCCCTGCAAAACAGCGCCGGACAGACCAAGAATGCCGCCAATAGCGAGTCCGAGGATCGCGCGGGGCAAACGGATCTGGAGCAGAATGATCTGATCCACTCGTGCCACATCGTCACTTGCCCCAAAGAGGCCATTCAAAGGATTGATCCACACTTGCCCGACGGCCAGCGAGAACAGGAAAAGAGCCACAACGAGCCCCAATAGCGTCATCGTCAGAATTGGAAATGAAGGACGCCCCATCAATTAATTTCCTCGTTCTCGTTGCAATATCTTCTTTTGCAAGTCCCCGACGGCATCCACCGTAAATGGCCCGCCACAGATCCAGTAGCGCGTATCAACGGTTATACGCCGCTCGGGACCGAACCATTCATCAAGCGCTGGGTGGCGCAGAATCTGGGTCGCGCGAGCAGGACCACCGGTCCATTGGGACCAGGACATGACAAAATCCGGGTTTTCGCGAATAAGCGCCTCAAGTGACAATTTCACCGAACTTCCGTGAAAACCGAGGTCCTCCCCCATATGACGCAAGCCCGCAGCCTTGATCATTTCATTGGCCAGAGTGCCAGCGCCGCCTGTGTAACTGCTGGGTTCATAGGAAGCCAGAACCTTTTGCTCTTTGGGAGCGCTTTTCTTGAGGGCGGCAAGCTTGTTGTCAAAATCTCTGAGCAATCGGCTGGCGCGCTCTTGTTGGCCCAACAGATCTCCAATCCGCAGGATATTCTTGCGGATGGCATCGAAGCCACTGTCGGGTGAAAATTGCTCGACACGCACGCCGAAGCTCTGCAGAAGATTGATTGTATTTTTGGACGTATAGATGCCAGCCAAAACGAGATCCGGCTTCATCCGGATAATTTCCTCGGCGCGGGCATGATTCATGCGGTATCTTTTGGCCTGATCAACCATCACTGACGTATTCGGATCAAAAGCCAGTTTTGACACAGAGATCAATTGGCCCGGCTCCGCCACCATCATGGCAAGCTGATCGGTACAAAGATTGATGGAAACCACCCGATGAGGCTGAAAATGGGCAAAACCGGGCTCGGGCGCCAATCCGCCAAATAAAAGCAGCACAGAAACCAGCAGCGTCCGAACCATATAGTCTTTATCCCTCAAATGGGAAAAGGGCCACACCCGTTAGCGTGCCCCTTTATTGTGTTAAAGCAGGATCAGAAATCAGCCTTCAAACCAACATAACCGGTGATACCAGCCGTGTTATAGCCATAGGCTTCTTCATAGTCCGCATCGAACAGGTTTTCGACGCGTCCATAGATCTGCGCATGATCGTTGATCTGGTAATCCGCCCCGACATTGACCACAGCATAGTCAGCAAGGGTTACCGGCGAGGAAACGTACCAACCTGATGGGTTGATCGTCCACGCATTATCCGTCATCTCGCCATTGAAGATCGCATCAGCAAAGACATGCGCCTTGCCATCAAGGAAGGACTTGGTCACCTGAACCGATCCCTGATGCTCCGGAGCACGAACAACCGTTGCGCCCGATTCTACATCAAGATAGGTGTAGGAGGCCTTCACGTGCAGGGTATCCGTCACAGCAAAATCTGCAGCCACTTCGATGCCCTGCTTTTCGGTTTCGTCGCTTGAGTTGCACAGGCTCGTTACAGCCCCTGCACCACAACCGATGATCGCATCCGTCAAGGTCTGGCTAAAATAGGTCACGTCAACTGCGAAGCGATCATCAAACATGGATTGTTTGATGCCGAAATCCCAACCAATGCTGCTCTCGGGCTTCAGATTGGGGTTGCCGACAAAGGTTGAGTAGCTACCGAACTGGTCATAGAAGCTTGGGTTCTTGACACCTTTGCCAAATGACGCATGCAGGCGCGTATTGGTCTGATCAATCTGATAGGCAGCGCTGGCGCTGTAGGTGACAGCATCTTCGAAATCATCATTGACGTCATACCGGACAGACCCGTTCAGGAATAGTTTGTCCCAATATTGGCCCTGATATTCACCAACGAAGCCATAAAGATTACGCTCTTGGGTACCGTTATTCAGATAGCCATCTTCAAAGCTTTCATACTCCCATTCCGAAGCACCGGTAACGCTGTGTTTGGCAGCGGCAAAGCTTGGCGTGTCAAAGAAGTAGGTGCCCTGATAGCCAAGATGGGTCCGTTCGGTTTTTGCCAGATACAGGCCGCCGGAATTCTGCTTGCTTTCCACGTTGGTATATTCAGCCTTGACCTTCTGCACCAATTGGCCATCCATTGATGACAGGGTCAGACCACCACCGGTGTAGAATTCGCGCGTCTTGCTGTAAAGGCCAGCAGCATCGGTCGCTTTACCTGTGGTGTAGCTCGTATTGTCCACGTCAGAGTTGCGATCCGTGTAGCGCATAGAGCCGTTGAAGTTCAGATCGTCTGTGAGATCGACATTCAAGCGTCCATTGAGTGTGAGGTTGCGATCCCCATCATCTTCGGAGCCATCATCGGAAACGTTGAACCCGTCCGTTCTTCTGAAGGCACCGGAAAAGGCGTAATCGAAGCGCTCCTGGCCACCGGAAAGCCCCAGATCGACAAGCGCCGTGCCATCAGTGCCGGTTTCGGTTTTGATAGAGGCATGGTTGCCGTCCCGTCTGCCGGACTTGGTGATGATATGAACCACACCGGCAATCGCATCGGAGCCATAAAGCGCGCTCTGCGGTCCGCGCAGGACTTCGATGCGCTCAATATCTGAAACCTGCAGCCCACCAAAATCAAAAGACCCGTTTGCATTCTCGGTTGCTTCGATATCGTCGATCAGAACAAGCACATGGTTGGTCTGCGATCCGCGGATACGGATATTCGTCAACCCACCATAAGAACCGGTTCGATTGACGATCACACCCGGAACGCTTCTCAGGGCATCGGCGACATACTTTGTCTGGTTTTGTTCAAGCTGCTCACCGGTAACGACGGTATAAGCCCGGCCGACCTTTTCTTCGTCAACCGGAGTCAACCCTGCCGTTACCACAACTTCATCGAGATTGATTTCTTCCGCATAGGCGCTTGTGCTCGCAAGCAAGCCCAAGGCAATCAGGCTGGTGACACCCGCTTTTCCTGACATTGATAAACTCCCAACAACACCCCAACGCAACATTTTGCGTCTGGAGTATCTATATTATTTCTGCCGACCAGCCCTTCATTCCAGCATGCACGCGAGCAGCCCATGAAGGCTCAGGCAAACAGATTTGGTTTTTGTGATGTCACCTCAACGGAAAGGCCGCACCCTGACACACCCCGTATCAAAGGTCGGGTGACAGACAAGGGCAGGTCTCCTGGCTACGCGGGTCTTCGCTGAATATTTCCCTTCCCAACGGCCAAGGCCAGTCAGTGGATCTTCAAATATCAGCTTACCGCTCACAGTTGCGGGGGCAGCCACGGTCTCGGCGAAATCGCCTCACCGTGTTCCCTTTTCATCCGAATGGATCGTCGGAACCTTCGTCTCGGGGCGTAATATGTAAAAAAAGTATTGCTGCGTCAACGCAATGGAGTCACAAAAAGTGATTGCCGATCACATTTGATCATAAAATCTCTTAATTTCAAATATTTATTGAAAATTCCAATAGTCATCAACGTTGATTTCGCGGTGCATAACCGGCGTAGAAATTACCACTAACTCCCTCTGTTTTTATAACAAATCAGGCACATAAGTAAAAAGCCGGAAGCGATGAACGCTCCCGGCTTTCAGCCACAGTTTGATATGCTTGCCCCGATATCAAACGGGCTTAGCCCTTATATTGCTCATCCGTAACAGGATCACCCCAGACATTGGCATCCGCCGACTCATCAGGAGCCTGCATGGCCACATGAACCATGAAGCGGTTAGGTGCAGCTCCATGCCAATGCAATTCATGGGGTTCAAAGAAAACAGCGGTCCCCGGCAACAGGACTTCAACCGGACCGCCTTCTTTCTGGCAGCGGCCTTCCCCTTCAGTCACATAGATCAACTGACCGAGATTGTGGCTATGCCAGTGGGTGCGTGCGCCCGGTGTGAAATGTACATTTGCAGCATTCACACGCGTGCCATCTGGAGCCCCCATGAAGTCAACATATACATCGCCCGTGAACCACTCGGCAGGCCCTTTGAAGGTATCAATACCATCGCGAAAGATTTTCATCGGTCTTTCCTTGTCTTTATTGAATTTGTTCAGAACCGGCCCAAGCGCCTTGCATCAGGCCTGGCAGTCATCTGTTATTTGCTATTAGCGTCTGCAAAGATCTTACGTGCGATCGGCAGGGCCGTATTCGCAGTCGGCCAGCCCGAATAGAAGGCCAGATGCGTAATCACCTCGACGATCTCCTCTTTGCTGATACCGTTTTCCATTGCCTTGTTGAGGTGGAACGGCAACTCATTGACGCGATAAAGGGAGATAAGGCTCGCAATTGTAATCAGGCTGCGATCGCGCGGGGAAAGTCCGGGCCGCTCCCAGACATCACCAAACAGCACATCATCAGAATATCCAGCCAGCGCAGGAGCAATATCACCAAATGCCTTGCGGGCCGGAGAAAGCTCTTCTTCTTTTGCCATGATCTTTTTCCCTTCAGGGTCTCGAAATCAAATCACTAGAAACGGCCAAGCAATCCCAGCGCAAACAGGCGCGCCATCGACCGGCCCTTCCAATCTTGCCGCCAATATAAGGGATAGCGATTTTTTGCTGTAGCTGTTAAAAACGAAATTCAGTTTTAAGTGGAGCTAATTAATGACCAAGCCAAGCTATGACGACCTGTCCGTTTTTCTCGCGGTCGATCGGGAGGGAAACTTCACCCGCGCGGCTGCCAAACTTGGCGTATCGCCTTCCGCCGTCAGCCAGACGATACGAGGGCTGGAGGAACAGCTCGGAGTGCGCCTCCTGACCCGCTCCACCCGCAGCGTCACCCGCACGGAGGCTGGCGACAAGCTTCTGGCGCGCCTCGCCCCCATGTATGATGAAATGGACATGCTGCTTGCGGAAGTAAGCTCCTTGCGCGAAAAGCCGGCTGGCACCGTCCGCATCACGGCCGATGAAATTGCCATCGAGCAGGTACTCTGGCCCAAGCTGAAAAAAGTGCTCGACGACTATCCCGAAATCACCGTTGAACTGATGACCGACTATGGCCTGACAGACATTGTAGCCGAACGGTTTGACGCTGGTGTGCGACTGGGCGAGCTCATCGCCTCGGACATGATTGCCGTTCCCATAGCACCGGAAATGCGCATGACCGTTGTTGCCGCACCGCGCTATCTGGACACCCATAAAAAGCCGACCCATCCACACGATCTCACCAAACATATCTGCATCAACCTGCGCCTGCCGACCCATGGCGGGCTGTTCGCCTGGGAATTCAGCGAACATGGTCAGGAATTTCGCATTCGTGTTGAGGGACAATTGGTTTTCAATAGCGTGGGGCAAATTTTGCAGGCCACCCTTGATGGCTACGGACTGGCCCAGATGCCACTTTGCCAGGTAGAGCCCCATCTACAGAGCGGCGCACTTGTCGAAGTGCTGCGGGATTGGTCAGAACCCTTCGCGGGTTATCATCTCTACTATCCCAGCCGCCGCCAACAGACCGCCGCATTCCGGGTCGTGGTGGAAGCCCTCCGGCACTATTCCTGACAAACCGGCCCGCAACGAAAAACGCCAGCGATACGAAATCGCTTGATCCTTTGCTTCTTTTGCTGTACACAGCCCTTTCTTGCCCGAGCGTGGACGATAGTCGCAATATCAGCGGAGCAAGATTTCTTGCTAACAATCGTGATGATTGTTGCCGGGACGAACTCTTTGAAGTTCAGACCCCATAGGCAGCTTTTCTGCGCAAGCTTCCCCCTTTTGACAAGACGAACGCCATTGCTCGCTGCATTCATGCGCGACCAAGCAATGGCATATGGACAGATCTTTTTGACAAATTTCAATGACCTCGGCCTCGCCGAGCCTCTTCTTCGTGCCCTTGAAGCCGAAGGTTACACCACCCCTACTCCCATTCAGGCCCAGGGCATTCCCGTAGCCATGTCCGGCAAAGACATTCTGGGGATCGCCCAGACAGGCACAGGCAAAACCGCGTCCTTCGTGCTGCCTATCCTCGACCGTCTGGCACGCAACGACAAACGCCCGACCCCGAAATCGACCGAAGCCCTTATCCTCGCGCCGACCCGCGAACTGGTTGCCCAGATCGCAGAAAATATCCGCGCCTACAGCAAGCATATGCGCGTATCAGTCACCATTGTGGTTGGTGGCGTCAAACCTGGGCCTCAGATCCGCAAGCTGGCCAGCGGCAGCCATATCATTGTTGCCACCCCGGGCCGTCTGCTTGATCACATGAACAATGGCTATGTTTCACTTAGCCAGACAAGCTATGTCGTGCTGGACGAAGCAGACCATATGCTCGATCTGGGCTTCATCCCCGACATTCGCCGGATCATGAAGCAGCTGCCCAAGAAGCGTCAGACGTCGCTCTTCTCGGCCACGATGCCAACCCAGATCAAGGCACTGGGTAGAGACTTCCAGAACAAGCCGACCGAAGTGGCTGTAGCAACCGTTTCCCGTCCGATCGAGCGCATCACCCAGAGCGTCCATCTGCTGGATCACGCATCCAAGCGTCAAGCCCTTACCAAGATGCTCTCCGAAAAGGATGTTGAACGCGCCATCGTCTTTACCCGCACAAAACGCGGCGCAGACAGGGTCAGCCAGCATCTGCAGAAGGCAGGTCTTTCCGCCACCGCAATCCACGGCAACAAGAGCCAGGGACAAAGGGTACGGGCATTGGCAAGCTTCAAGTCCGGCGAGATCACCATTATGGTTGCAACGGACATTGCGGCGCGCGGTATCGACATCGATGACGTATCCCACGTCTTCAACTTCGAACTGCCTGAAGTGCCGGAAGCCTATGTTCACAGAATCGGACGCACAGCCCGTGCCGGTCGCACCGGCACTGCTATTTCGCTCTGCGATCCTTCAGAAGCCAAGCTTCTAAGAGAAATCGAAAAGCTGATCGGTTCCAAATTGCATGCAGAGAAAAGCGACAGCTACTCTCCTCTCGACATCGAAGTTCCCGATACGCCCCCTAAAAGTGCGAACCGAAACCGGAATAACAATCGGAACAGGACAGCTGAACAGGGCCAGAAAGCAAAACCGCGTCGCAATACACGCAAGGGCAAACCTAACGAGATCAAGGCAAACGAATCCTGGTCACCTCTTGAAGGAGACAAGCGGGATGGGAAACCGGCCTTCGGCAAAAAGAAGCCCCGCGGGAGCGCAAAACCCGATGGCTACATGAGCCGATCTCGCAACGGTGCGTCCAACAAGCAAAGAGGCCGCGGCCAAGGCAAAAAATCAGCCTCCCGGTCAGCAGCTTATGCCTGACACGAATAGCAACAATATAAATCAAGAAAATAGCAGCTTCGAGCTGCTATTTTTTTATCCAAAGCTTGTCACAACAATTTTTCTTGAGGAAAAAAAAGGAAAAGAGCTATATAACAGGGGTTTGCATCTTGGCTTTTTAAAAAATAGACTAGATTTTTGACTCATTCAGCATTATAAAGAAGACAGCTAATTGATTTCGTAATACTGTTCCTACCCGGCCAGCATTCGATGTTGATACTGCCGTGTCGCCGCATGTCGCGGGCGATGATACTACTTCAAGGAACAGAATTCCATGTCTACTGGTACCGTTAAATTTTTCAACACCACCAAAGGTTACGGCTTCATCGAGCCAGAAGAAGGCGGAAAAGACGCTTTCGTTCACATCTCTGCTGTTGAAAGATCCGGTCTTTCCACCCTTTCCGAAGGCCAGAAAGTTTCTTTCGAACTTGAAACCGGCCGCAATGGTAAAGAATCAGCTGTAAACCTGCAGTTGGTTGACTAATTCTGAGTTAAGGCCAGCATTGTTCGATGCTGGCCTTAACTTTTTAGCGGGGGTAAACCGTGAACAGAAAAGACCGGCTCGCAGCCGAAAAACTATTTTCCATGGGTGATAAGTCGCAAGATAGTGAACTGAGTGACTATGAGCTGAAGACCAAAAAGGTCAGAGAAAAAAACGCTCGCCTCAAAGCGCAGCGACTGGCTCAAACCAACGAAAAGCCGTAACCAAGCTTCATTTAATTCCAAGATGACCAGCATTCGATGCGGTCAAGCTTATAAAGTTGCCTTGGCGATTGTCTCGAAAGGAGCATCGCAAGGCTTAAGCACGTTTAAACGCGCTCGCTTTTTCTAAAACCGCGCTATCTGCTACCCTCCTTTGCTACACCAAATATCCAGCGACATAGCTCCGTGCAATGGTGGTCATCCCGCTTGCGTGCATATCTATGCCGCAGCCGTCTGTAATGCCTTACCTTCTCCGGTGCTCACAACAGCCCCATGTATCAAAGGGAGAATGTTTAAAAGACACATCATTAAATTTTAATATTTAGAAGCAATCATCGTCATTATACTTTAATTCTTCATAAGAATAGAGTTTTACAATGACCAAAACAGTGTTGATTACTGGTGGCGCGGGATATATTGGAAGTACAGTCGCCCATATTTTGGTCACATCCGGCTTTAAAGTTGTAATAATCGATAGTCTGGATAAGGGATCCATTCAAAATACGCCTACAAGCGCTCACTTTTACGACGGACGGATTTCCCAGAAAGCAATATATACACGCATAAAGAGAGAAATTGGGAAAATCGATGTCACAATTCATTGTGCATCCTACATTTCTGTTCCCGAATCCGAAGTCGATCCCATCAAATACATCACCAACAATGTCTCGGAATTTATCGAGCTTTTGGAAAATCTTTCCATCATAGATTGTAAACGTCTGATTTTCAGCTCCAGTGCATCCATATATGGCAACCAGCGGGGTGCCCTCAAGGAAACGAGCACCATAGCGCCGCAATCAACCTATTCAGAAACCAAGTGGCTGTGCGAACAGATTGGCGGCTTGGCTGCTGAACAAGAACCGCTACGTATCATCAATCTGCGCTATTTCAATCCGATTGGAACCCACCCCGATGGCCATTGTGGCCCTGGCGATTTGCACAGCGGCTCCCTGCTTAATGAGCTGACCAAAGCGATCCTATCCCATACCCCTTTCCAGATAACCGGCACGGATTATGACACGCGAGACGGCTCTGGCATCAGGGACTATGTGGACGTAACCGATCTCGCCATGGCTCATGCAAAGGCATGCAGCCTCTTTGATACGGTGATCGATGAAAGAGCCACGCTTGGTGGCCCACATCGCACACGAGCCATCAATCTGGGATCTGGAGAAGGAGTGACAGTCAAAGAGTTGATTGCGGCCGCAGAAAAGGCACTGGGCAGGAAAATCAGGACAAAAAAAGCCCCGCGACGCCCCGGTGACGTCGCGGGAAGCTATGCAGATGCATCTCTGGCAAAAGTGCTGTTACAGTGGCAAGCTTCAACGCCGCTTGAAACAAGCATCTTGCGTCACATCGACTGGTGGCAACGACACTGGCATCAGCAGCCAGAACCTACGCCGATCAGCCTTTTGTCATCGCGTCCAGATTCTGTTTTACCGTCGCACCGGCCTTGAAGGTTGCACTGCCTGACACAATGATATCAGCGCCCATATCCCGCGCGATCGAGTAAGTGGAAGCATTGATGCCTCCGTCAATCGCAATCAGCGGATCGACGCCCTGCTCCTTGGCCATGACCTTCAATTCGGCGATTTTGTCGGCAATCACCTGATCAGGAGCACCACCCGGCCAGCCCGGATCAACCGCGATAAGCGTCACCATTTCCAGAGACCGCAGCACTGGTTTGAGGATGGCAACAGGCGTGCCCGGATTAAGCGCGACAGACCGCACCACCTTGCGACCACTTTCACAGCCAGCAACCGGACCATCAAGAGCGACAAGGGCACGATGCAAATGGGTCATCCCCTCCGCATGCACATGAACAATGTCAGCCCCGGCAGCCAGATGAGCTGGAATCTGGGCCAAAGGATCAGCCACCATCAAATGCACATCCTTGAGCATCTTGGTCTTGCTGGCCTTGACCAGCCCCGGCCCAGATGTCATCTGCGGGCAAAAGACGCCATCCATGATGTCAAAATGCAAGAGTGAAACGCCAGCTTCTTCCAGTTCTGAAATTGCGGCACCATAGGCCATAGGGTTGGCGGCCATAAGGCCCACGCTGATATGCGGGCCATCCGTGCGCAGCCACTGGACGAGGGTTTCGCGGGAAGCGAGATCCTGTTGCGAAAGATCTGGCATCTATCTCTCCTGAATAGTCTCTTGAATCGGAATGGTACGGGAACTTAACAGCCTTAGCGGGGCAGCCAAACGCCGGTCAGAACCTTGTGTGTGCGCGGGCCGGTCATGATGTCTTCCAGCTCGGCTTTCACCTTGAGATAATGCGGGGTCTGCTTATGAGCCTTGACCGCCTCTTCATCTTCATAGGCTTCATAGATAGTGAATTTGGTCTCATCTTCAGGATCGCGCAGCACATCAAAGCGAATGCATCCCGGCTCCTTGATCGAGCCCAGATGATTGGGATGGAAGACGCGCAAAAAGTCATCAACGCGATCGGGTTTAACCTGAATTTCTACGAGCGTTACGTGCATAGATCTGTCCTCACAGGGTAAAGATGGGAAGAAAGAGGGCAAAGGGAAACCAAAGGGGCGTACCCCTTTGGCTCATAACTTTTAAAATTAATCGGACCGATTAGAAGTCGAAGTCGTCGATATTATCTTTGGTGAAGACCTGACGTTCTGGCAGGATCATGATGCCGTTACCGTCTGCTTCATAGTCGTAACCCTGAACACTGTTCGGGCTTACTTCAACGGTGCCCATGCCAGGAACTTCGAGTTTGTCGCCTACATTCATCGGGCCATCTTGAACCAGTTTGTTAGCTGCATAGATGGTCAGAGCACCCTGTTTCGTCACGTCCCAAAGGCCGAACTGTTTAACAGTGTCGCGTTTGACATAAGGGCGCATTACGTTCGGAGTGGAGAAGCCAACAATGGTAACATCACCCGCGCGTTTCAGGTTTTCAGCAGCCTGAGCTGCTGCAGGCAGTGCGTTTGCATCTGGGCAAAGCATAACGTCCAGATCAGGATAAGCCTGAAGGATGCCTTCTGCGGTCTGCAGGGATTTCTGAGCGTCGTTATAACCATACTGGGTGGTTACGATTTCCCAGCCAGGATATTTTTCGGCGAGCACTTCCTTGGCGCGTTTCACCCAGGCATTCTGGTCGGTAACGGTCGGGCTGGAATAGAAGAAAGCAACTTTGGCTTTTTCTTTGGTAACCTGATCGGCAGCCATTTTCACGAGCATTTCACCCAACTGATTAGGCGTGCCCTGGTTAATATAGATGCTGCGGCATTCCGGGTTGGTGTCAGAATCCCAGGTCAGCACTTTCACGCCGCGTTTCATGGCGCGTTTCAGAGCCGGGCAAAGGCCGTCTGGAGACGTAGCACCGATGGCGATGGCATCGTAGCCCTGGTTCACAAAGGTGTTGATATACTGAACCTGACCGGAAACAGATGGTTCGGTCGGCCCGTCATAAGTAACTGTGATGCCGAGATCTTTACCAGCAGCAACAGCACCCTGACCACCAGAGTTGAAGAAGCCAACGCCAACCATTTTCGGAATGAAGGCGATTTTGGCATCAGCAGCCATGGATGGGGTCATCATGCAGGTTGCGGCAACGCCGAAAGCCAATGCTGCGGAAATTTTTCCAAGATGTTTCATATTTCTACTCCCAAGTTAATCCTCGTTACGCCAGCGGAGATATGAGAGACCTCCGCCGACAACCTCCCTAGAAATGCACTGGATCAGGCCTTTTGCTTGCCAGTGCTGTTGAGAACACGCCATAGTTGGAAATAGGCGCGTCCGATTTCGCTCAGGCTGCGCATCGCGACAACCACCACCAGCAGGGCTCCAGAAAGAGCGCTTGCGATGTGACTGGAAACCCCGATGATTTGCAGGCCTGTTTGAAAATACCCGACTACAAGCACAGCCAGTGCCGTACCCAGGATGGTGCCAGAACCGCCATAGATACTCGTTCCTCCCAGAACGACGGCGGTGATGGCCGGCATCAGAGCATCCGAACCAAAGTCCGAACGGGCCGAGCCGAAATAGGATGCCAGAACCAGACCGGAAAGCGCTGCCATGATCCCGGTCAGGGCATAAGCGATGGTCAGCGTGCGGAACTGTGGAATACCGGCATAGCGCGTTGCACGTGGGTTCTGGCCAATCAGATAGATATAGCGACCAAAGCGTGTCCGATGCAGCAACACCATGAAGACAACCGTTGCGATGAGGAAAATCACCAGCGGAAACGGCATACCCATGACTTCAAGGTTGGCAAGCTCGACAAAGCTGTCGTCAAAGCCGGAGATGCCTTCATAGCCAGATGCTCCACCAAGGCCGGAAAGAACCAGCGATGCCCCGGAGAACAGGAAGCTCGACCCCAGCGTGATAACCAGCGGATTGACCTGTGCAATCTGGATGGCCACAGAGTTGATGATGCCCGTAATGGCACCAGCCCCCAGCGCGCAGAAGCAGGCAACCCAGATATTCACGCCCGCAACCCAGAGCAGACCAAGCGTAATCGCCGAGAGGCCCATCACAGCACCGATGGAAAGATCGATACCACCGGTGATGATGACCAGGGTCAGAGCCAAAGCCACGATCCCCACATGAATGAAGTCACTGGTTGAATAGAGCAGCGTACTGACATTGAGGAAAGCAGGATTGATCGCACCAAAGAACAGGATCTCCACGACCAGGATCAGTGCCAGAACAGCTTCCCAACGTTTGAACAAGCCTAAGGATTTCATGCTCTTGACTCCTTGGAATGGGCTGCAACCGCCGTCTCGTCAGTGCCGGTGACCCGGGCACCTGAAACGGGTGCATCATTGACCGCATGAGCAGCAGAAGCACTGATGGACGCTTCGTCTGGCTCAAGGAACTTGCGATATTTCTGGTAGCGCAGGGACTGCGCCATGGCTTCGCGGATGCGTCCATCACCGATGAGCACAATCAGCAGGATTGCGCCGGCAATCATGTCATTCCAGTAGGCATCAAAGCGCAGCATGACCAGAACAGAGTCGATCGCCGTCATGAAGAAAGCACCGAGCGCCGCACCGATAACCGTGCCGGTGCCGCCCAACAGACTGACGCCACCAAGAACACCAGAAGCAATGGCGCGCATTTCCATGCCGTTACCTGCGGTATTCGGAATGAAGCCGATCTGTGCAGCAAAGATGATGCCAGCCAGCGCTGAGAGGATGCCGTTGATCGCATAAGCGGTCAGCTGCACGGTGTTGACGCGGATACCAAGCAGACGGGCCCCTTCCCTGTTGTCACCAACAGCGAAGATTGCATGTCCGAAAGCGGTGTAGCGCAGGAATATATGCGCAGCGGCCAACAGGAACAGAACCAGCCAGGCAAAGGGGGACAGGCCCAGGAACCAGGCATGAGACAATCCCTTGAAGGCTTCCGGCAGACCTTCGATCCAGCTGCCGCCCGTGGTCAAATGCACACAGCCACGGAAGAAACCCAGCGTACCCAGTGTTGCCACAATGGCAGGCACCCGAAGAATGGCCACCATGAAACCATTGAACAAGCCACAAAGCAGCCCGACAAACAAGGCGACGCCAATGGCAGGAACGATACCGAGGCCATCATTCATGCAGACACCTGCGATAGCCGCAGACAGCCCCATGATGGACCCGACCGAAACATCCAGCCCTCTGGTGGCCATCACCATGGTCGCGCCGATTGCCAGCACGAACAATGTGAGCGAGTTGCTGTAGATCGACAGAAGCGTTTCGATCCTGAGATAAGACGGATCGGAAATGGCGAGAATGGCCAGAAGCATCACGATAATGATGGCGACCGAAGCCTCGCGGTTATTTTGCAGAAAACGTATCATCAGGATGCTTTCGCCTCCTCTGCACTCACGCCAAAGGACATCTGCGCTATGGCGTCGACCGTGATCTCATCCCCTTCGAGTTCGCCCGTTGGGTAGCCATGAGCCATAGTCAACACACGATGGCTCAAACGCTGGATTTCGTCATGGTCGGAAGAAATCATCAGAATGGCGACGCCACTGTTGGCCAGATCGTCAATGATGCTGTAAATATCGGCACGAACCGCCACATCCACGCCGCGGGTCGGTTCATCAAGAATAAGCACGCGCGGCTTGGCGGCGAGGCATTTTGCCAGCAGGATTTTCTGCTGGTTACCACCTGATAGCGTGCGTACCGCTTGTGAAGACGTCGCACAGACAATGCCGAGTTCTTTCACATATTTCTGGAAACGCTCTTCTTCCTGTTTCAGCTGCAGCCACGAAGGCTCGCGGTGCAACACAAGCGAAGATGCATTCCAGCTCAAAGGCGCATCGACAAAAAGGCCACTGGTCTGGCGATCTTCAGGCAGATAGACAAGCCCGAGATCAAGACTGGCCTGAGGATCGGTATGCGTTGCATCCTGCCCTCCGATCAAAACCTTGCCGCGCGCAGCCTTGCGAATACCATAGATGGTTTCGGCCATCTCTGTGCGTCCAGAGCCAACAACGCCAGCCAGACCAAGAATCTCGCCTTCATGCAGCGTGAAGCTCAGATTGGCGAAGCCTTCTCCGCACAGATTGTCCACTTCGAGAACAACCTTGCCATGATGGGTTTGCTGATGACGCTCACCCAGAACATTCTCGCTGCCACCCTCGACTTTTGTCATGGCCCGCACGATTTCTGCATCGGTATAGGATTTAGGAGGCCCGGCCATCACAACGCGGCCATCGCGCAAGATACTCACGACATCCGCAATTTCGCGAATTTCATTCAGCTTGTGACTAATAAAGAAGATCCCCACCCCTTGCGCAGCAAGAGCGCGCATACGGTCGAACAGCAGCTTCACTTCACGGGGGGTCAGCGCAGATGTCGGTTCGTCCAGAATGAGAATTTGTGCATCGCGGATCAAACCGCGCAGAATTTCGACCATTTGCTGGTCGGCAACTTCCAACTGACCTGCCGGAGACTGCAGATCCATATTGGTGCCAATCTCTTTGGCCAGCTCGACTAGGCGCGCGTGCAGGGCAACACGATTGCCTTTCATGTTCATGAGAACATTTTCTTCGATGCTGAGATTGGGAAAAAGCAATGGTTCCTGGGGAACCATATGGATGCCCATTTGGCGCGCCAAAACCGGGGTCAGTTTGTTGGCATGCTCACCATTGATATATAGGTCACCCTGGTCAACGCCATGCAGACCGGCAATGATGCGCATAAGCGTAGATTTGCCCGCCCCGTTGCCTCCCAGAAGGGCGTGAATTTGGCCGGACTCAAGAACGAGATCAACACCTTTAAGAACCGTTACATTCCCAAAAAACTTCCAGATGCTATCTGCTTTAATGAGCTGTTTGCGTTGGCCAGACGGCTTCGGATCCGTCATAACTGAAGCGCTCCTCAATCACTCTATTTTGTGCGGCTTCATGCCGCTTCCTCCCTCTGCGGCCTCGTCCCGGAGGTCGCAGAGTCAAGTGCGTTTTACGCTCGCAGATCAGGCAGATGCCTTTTCTGCTTCATAGAGTTCGAAGGCCTTTTCTGGCTTTTCACCATCGTGAACGATGGCACGAATTGCCTTGATCATGCCGACGGGGCTATCGGACTGGAAGATATTACGTCCCATGTCCACACCATGTGCGCCCTGGTCGATAGCCTTGTAAGCCATTGTCAGTGCGTCCATTTCAGGCAGTTTCTTGCCGCCAGCAATCACGATCGGAACCGGGCAACCGGCAACGACTTTTTCAAAGCCTTCTTCGATGAAGTAGGATTTGACGATATGGGCGCCGAGCTCGGCACAGATACGCGTTGCAAGGGAGAAGTAACGCTGATCGCGGGCCATATCTTTACCAACGCCGGTAACAGCCATTGTCGGAATGCCGTAGCGGTTGCCGGTATCGATCAGCTTGACCAGGTTGGCCAGAGACTGATGCTCATATTCAGCACCGACATAAACGTTGGTGGTAATTGCTGATGCGTTGAGGCGAATGGCATCTTCAATATCAACAGCAACCAGTTCACGGGACAGTTCTGTCAACACGCTCATACCGCCCGAGCAGCGCAGCACGACAGGCTTGCGGATGTCTGCCGGCATGGTCGCACGCAGGCCACCACGGGTGCACATCAGCACGTCTGTATATTCAGCAAGCGGACGGATCGTCAGATCAAGACGCTCCAGACCGGTAGCCGGCCCCTGAAAATAGCCATGGTCAAAAGCCAACATGACCGTATTGTTGCTCTTTTTCTGGAAAATGCGAGCCAAACGGTCCTGCATACCCCAGTCAAGTGCATTAGACCCTCTTACAGGGAATGGCTTGGTTTCTACTGGAACATCAACGCCGAAGTCCTTGCCTTCTTTAATGTCATCGATATCAGCCATGAATTTCCTCCGTGTTAAAGTCGACATGGTGATGCTTGGTGGCACCATCTCAATGTGTCCCAAGGCGTTCACATGAACAGAACGCCATCAAATTCTCATAAAAGCTAAGCGCAGCAACTGGGTTCTGTCAACCCAAATTTGGCGTCATATGTTTCATAGGTGGACATATGATCATTAATTTCGATACCACCTTTTGCGTACAACTTTAGTTATCATTATGAAATATATACATATTTATAACTTTCTAGTACAATTCTAAATAAAAGAAAATTTTTATGCGCGAAGAAAGGGTTGATCACAATGCAGTTATGTGATCATATGAACGCACACTTCACCAAATCATCAGACATGTGATCACAATGAGCGACGACAGCAAATTTGAACATCATGATGCCGAACTACTGAGCCGCGTGGCATGGTATTATTATCATGACGGAATGACCCAGAGTGAGATCGGAAACATCCTCAATCTGTCACGCATCAAGATTTCCAGAATGCTGGAAAAGGGTCGCAAGATGGGATTGATTCATATTCATATCAATTCCAGCTATGGCGGATGCTTCGAACTAGAAGGTCGTTTGCAGCAACTATTCGGCTTACAAGAAGCCCGAGTCATTCCTGCAGACGATGGTGAGCATTCAACTGAACGCATAGCAGAAGCCGCCAGTCAATATCTCATGGGCAAACTGAACAATGCCGATCTCCTCGCTGTTGGGTGGGGGGCGACAGTTATGGGAGCCTTGCAAAGACTGGCACAAACCCTGTCTCACAGAGATATCTCGCTGGTCAGTCTCACCGGTGGTGTCGCCGCCTATATAGAAGGTGTCGCGACGGGCCGCACGGCTCAGAATGTCCACCTGATTCCCGCTCCCTTGATGGTTTCCAGTCAGGAACTGGCCCAAAGCCTGAGGAGCGAGCGCCATGTTGTCGACGTGATGGACATGGCCAGAACAGCCAATTATGCGCTTGTTGGTGTCGGCTCCGTCGCCAATCAGGCCACATTGATCACCTCCGGTTATGCAACCGGATCTCAGTTTGAGGCTTTCCGGCGCCAGGGCGCGGTGGGAGACCTCATTGCAATTTTCTATGACAAAGATGGCAATGTTCTCGATTTGCCTTTTCACGACAACCTTATTGGTCTGGATCTCCAGGCCTTGCGGGAAATTCCCAATGTTGTCGCGGCAGCCTGCGGGCAAACAAAGGTCGAGGCCATTAGAGCTGCTGCCCGCGGTAAGCACTTTAATGTGCTCATTACCGATGAGCCGACAGCTCTCGCCATAATTGAGGGAGAGAGTCATGACACAGAAAGAGGGATACGTTCTGGCGATTGATGCCGGAACCGGCAGCGGCCGAGCGGTCATTTTTGACAGCGCAGGCCATCAGATCGCAGTGGGTCAGGAGGAATGGACCCATCTCAGCGATCCGAGATATCCCGGCTCCATGGAGTTCGACTGCAAAGCCAACTGGAAACTGTTGAGCAAATGCGTCCGTGAAGCACTGACCAATGCCGGTCTGAAAGGATCGGATATCCGCGCAGTGAGCGCCACCAGCATGCGCGAAGCCATCGTCACCTATGACAAGGATGGCGGCGAGCTATGGGCCTGCGCCAACGTGGATTCCCGCGCTTCGGCAGAAGTGCACGAGTTGCAGGCCAAAAGCCCGGAGCTTGAGCGCTATGCTTATTCCATCAGCGGACAAAGTTTCGCATTGGGCGCCATTCCGCGCCTGAAATGGCTCGAAAAGCATCTGCCAGACGTCTATGCCAATATGGCAACCATGTCGATGTTGTCAGACTGGATTCTGGCGCGCCTGTCCGGCGTTATCTCTTCCGACCCGTCCAATGCGGGCACAACGGGCATATTCTCGCTGGAAACCCGCACATGGGATCTGGAGATCGCCCGTCGCGCCGGTATCCGGGATGATATCTTCCCACCCGTCGTTGAAACCGGCACCCCCATTGGCAAGGTAACAGCTGAGGCAGCCGAAGAAACCGGCCTTGCAGAAGGCACGATTGTTGTCATGGGTGGTGGTGACGTGCAGATGGGGGCCTTGGGGCTTGGGGTTTCCCGCCCCGGCCATGCAGCCGTCTTGGGTGGCACCTTCTGGCAGGAAGTCGTCAACATCCCCGAGCCGATTGCCGATCCGGACATGCGCATTCGCATCAACCCTCACGTGGTGCCGGGCGTCAGTCAGGCCGAAGGCATCGCCTTCATGGTGGGCATGACCACCCGCTGGTTCCGCGACGCCTTCTGTCAGGAAGAAATGCGCATCGCAAAGGAACGGGGCACAGATGCCTATGCGCTTCTGGAAGAAGCCTCGGCCAAAGTGCCGGTTGGTGCCAATGGCATCATCCCCATCTTCAGCGACGTGATGAATTTGGGTGCCTGGTATCATGCCGCGCCTTCCCTGCTTAATCTATCTCTCGATGCCAGCAAATGCGGCAAGCCGGAAATCTTCCGGGCCATTCAAGAAAACGCGGCCATTGTTGCCTCCGAGAATCTCAATCTCGCAGCCAATTTGGCGGGTGTTCAGCTTGATGAACTTGTGTTCGCTGGTGGCGCCTCGAAGGGCAAACTTTGGGGACAGATCCTCGCAGACGCGGTTGGTCTCCCGGTCAAGGTGCCGGAAGTCACAGAAGCAACCGCCTTCGCGGGTGGACTGGCCGCATGGGTCGGCCTTGGCGTCTACAGCTCGCTGCCCGAAGCGGCAGATGCCACCGTACGTTGGGCCCGCCGCATAGAACCGGATACCGAGAAGCACTCCCTCTATACCGAGTTGGCAGACCGTTGGCGTCAGGCTTATGCCCCTCAGCGCGCACTGGTTCAAAACAAAGTGACGCAATCCATGTGGAAGGCCCCGGGGCTATAACCACGCACTTAAGGATCTTCAGCTTCCAAGGTCTGTCGATCCAGCGATCCAAACAAGGCATGACGGCTGCCGATTTCTCCGTCATGCCAGTTCAGTCGGCCCAGAATACGTGGCCAAATAAAACACGAACGCATTCCCTGACGAGAGACCATCTGGTGGGTCAGGATAAATGCCAAAGAAAGAGGCTACGTTTTCTATTTGAAATAGGCGTAGGCGGAACCATGTTCAAAACAAAAGAAGGCGATCACTCATACCGTTTCGAAGATCACGGGCCTAAATATCTTCAGCGAGGCCCAAGATCCGACATCGGCGTTGTCACCTTGCAGCCCGGCCAACATTTCGCGACTCACAAGCATTGCGTAATCGAGGAGAATTTCCTCACGATCGAAGGCGAAGTGCATATGTATGTGAACGGCGAATTGCACAAGCTCGGCGTCGGGGATTTCCTCCGTTGCGATCCAGGCGAGGCGCATTATGTGATCAACAAGGGAGAAACCCCTTGGAAAGCTGTCTTTATCAAGGCCCCTTACAACCCCAAGGACGGTACCCCGATCGAATGGGAGCCGGGCGACGACCCGTCCGTATTCGCGTCCATCTGACACACAAGGCGAGCGCGGACATCAAATGGCACGATCTCTCCCCCGCCTGCCGCGCTCGTTACTTACACAATTGTAACTTTGGAATCCTCCCTGAAAGAGAGTACCCTTCATCCCAAGAGATGAGATGAGGGGTACCCTCATTTTTTTATTTCCCAAGCCGGGTTTGATACAAGACATAAGCGGACATTCCCAGCCCTCCCCTTCCCCAAGCAAGATACCTGCCCGCAAGGAGGCTCACCCAATCTTGCCTCTTTCCAAGAAAGGAAGATCCGTCATGAAAGGTGTTCTTTCCATTCAGTCCCATGTGACTTATGGCCATGCAGGCAATAGCGCCGCAGTCTTTCCGATGCAGCGCATGGGTCTCGAGGTGTGGCCAATCCACACGGTCCATTTTTCCAATCACACCCAGTATAATCAGGGCTGGACCGGCAACGTTGTCGCGGGAGAGGCCATTGCCGAGATATTCGAAGGGCTGGAAAAGATCGGCGTCCTTGAGAATATCCGGGCAATCGTCACGGGCTATCTGGGCGATGCATCCCATTGCGATGTAATCGCCAACATTGTCAAGAAGGCCAAGGCCGCCAATCCCGATTGTCTTTATCTGTGTGACCCGGTGATGGGCGATCCGGAAAAAGGCTGCATCGTCAGTGATGGCGTCGCAGAAAGCCTGGTCGGCACCCTTATGCCCATGGCCGACATTCTGGTGCCC
This sequence comes from uncultured Cohaesibacter sp., assembly GCF_963678225.1. Taxonomy (NCBI): domain Bacteria; kingdom Pseudomonadati; phylum Pseudomonadota; class Alphaproteobacteria; order Hyphomicrobiales; family Cohaesibacteraceae; genus Cohaesibacter; species uncultured Cohaesibacter sp. The sequence continues at coordinate 627,452 of NZ_OY782763.1, forward strand.
AACCAGTTCGAACTGACCCGCTTTACCGGTCAGGACATTCACAGCATGGAAGACGCGGTAGTGGCCTGTGAGAAGGCGCTGGCTTTGGGCCCGAATCTCGTGCTTGCCAAGCATCTGCACGGCGTAAAGGGCGATCAATTCTCCATGCTGATGGCATCGAGCCAAGGCAATTATCTGGCCCAGCGCCCTCACCTGAGCTTCCGAGGGAACCGGTAGGCGTCGGCGACATGATCTCGGCAACCTTCCTTGCCGGATTGATCAATGGCCTTGAAGCCCCGCAGGCACTGGAACATTGCAACAATGCGGTTTATGGCATTCTGCAAGAAACCGCCGCGTCCAGCCAATGGGAGCTTCAGCTCATTGCAGGCCAGAAGCAGTTTGAAACCCCGTCAAACAGCTTCAAGGTTGCCCAACTCTAAAGGCCACTGCTCCATTTTAATGCCCCAGCAACAAATGCCCGTCTCACATTCTGAGTCGGGCATTTTCTATCGCATTCCTCAAACGCACCACGGTCAAAGCCAAAGCCCTTCGACCCCACAAAGGCATGGAGGCAAGTCCACTCAGCCCAGAGGGAAAAGCGCGTGAACCAGCGTAACAGCAACAGGAATGGTGAAGAAGGAGAGCATCGTCGCAACAAACACCGCAGCAGCCGCCCGTTGGCCCAGCTGATAGGCCTCTGCGAAAATCGGATAGATGCTCATCATCGGCACACTGGCAAACAGAATGGCTCCGATGGCAAATTCCGGTTCGATTGTCGGAACAAACACCATAATTGAAATGAAGGCCATAAGGGGATGCACAACGAGCTTGAAAATAAAGACGAGCGAAATATCGCCTCGCATCCCCTTGAGGCGGAGTCCAACCAGTGATCCACCAATCACAAAAAGCGCAGTCGGACTCGCAACAGCCGAAAGGAGCGTCAGCGCCTTGTCGACCGGTCCCGGCAAAACCACGCCGGAAAGAGAAATAGCCAGCCCCAGCACGATGCCAATGATAATCGGGTTCTGGAACAACCGAGAAAGAATCTGACGCACAATACCCGACAGGCGCGTGCCTTTTTCACTTCCAGCATCTGCCAACATCAGCGACATCGGAATAATGATGATATTTTCTACCAGAAAATTCAGCGCCATACAGATCGCGCCAAGAGGACCGATGATAGCTGACACCACCGGATAGCCTATATAGGCGCTGTTGGAGACACTCGTCCCCATGCCGTAGATGGCGCTTGTCGAGAAATCCTTCTTCAGCACATAGCGCCCACAAAGCGTTGTCAGCCAGAAGGAGGCAATAGACCCGCCACCATAAGCGATCAGATAGCTCCAATTGAGAATTTGCCCGATGGGATGACTCTGAAAGGCTACAATGATGAGGGCAGGCATGGGAAAATAGAGAACAAAGCGCCCGATACTTGCTATATCCGTCGGACTGACAAATTTGAAATAGGCAGCCAGATACCCCACACCAATAAGGAGGAAGATTGGCAGGGTAATGCTAAGAATATTGGTCATAATCTCTATTCGAGGCAGGTTATCGAAAAGACGCAATGAGGTACGCACACAAACAGACACGCAAAGCAGCGCAAACGTAAAGGTAGGCCAACAACAAAAAAGGCTGCCGAAGCAACCTTTTGTTTCCAAGAAGGAAATTCTGTTTTCCAAGAGAAAACTTGGTGCGGCCGAGAAGACTCGAACTTCCACGGGAGTTACCCCACAGCGACCTCAACGCTGCGCGTCTACCAATTCCGCCACGGCCGCAAACCGTGTTTTGATCAAGGATATTTCCTTGTTGGTGGCGTGTAACTATCAAATAAGATTTGCCCGCACAAGCGTTTAAGATGGAGATCAACAACAAATGTGGAAAGTTGATGACAAAGTGCGGAGATTTTGCTGGACAGCGAAATTTTACGCATAATCAAGCGCATAAAAAGGGTAAAAAACTACCCGTTCACGCGATGGATGCCACGAAGTGGACGCCATTCAGGGCTACGCATCAAAACACGCGTGATGGAAATACCCACCTTTTCACCACGCAGAATCACCTGCCCATGAGCAACCGGGATATCATTTGCCAAAATCAGGCAATCATCCTCTTCATGCGCGTCAAGTTCGATGACGGCACCACGCCCCATGCGCAGGAGCTGATGAATCGGGATTTCCGTTGTGCCAAGCACGACAGATATATTAATCGATATGGAATCTAGATTGGCCACGATGTACCCTTCCGTGCTACCCACGGACCGACTATGTAAGACATTAACAGAGTGTTACCTCCTTTGGTAAATGAAATATTAACAAAGAAGCGCAAATCAAGAGCCGACCAAACCGGACCACAGATCAGACGACCATGACAAGCAATATCAATGATAGCAATTCTATTGATCCGACCAACAGTCTTTCAACTCCAATGATGACAAGCACGGGCGATCCTGTCGATTGGATTATTTCAGATCGACTGATTCCCTATCCCGATGCAATGGTGTTCATGGAAAACAGGATTGCCGCGATTGCGAAGGGTGAGGCAAATGAATGTGTCTGGCTTTTGGAGCACCCGCCGCTTTATACCGCCGGCACCAGTGCCGATCCGTCAGATCTGGTTGCTCCGGATCGCTTTGATGTTTTCACCACGGGGCGTGGTGGACAATATACCTACCATGGTCCGGGCCAGCGCATCGCCTATGTGATGCTGGATTTGAAACGCCGTTGTCAGGACATCCGCTTGTTTGTCGAAAGTCTTGAGGCCTGGATCATCAACACACTGGCAGAGCATAATATCAAGGGCGAACGCCGCAAGGACCGCGTCGGGGTATGGGTTGCACGCCCGGAAAAAGGCTCCGACGTCGAGGACAAGATCGCAGCCATCGGTATTCGCGTGCGCAAGTGGGTCACCTTCCACGGCATCAGTCTCAATATCGAGCCGGATCTGGATCACTATAGTGGCATCGTCCCTTGTGGCATCGCCAAGCATGGAGTTACAAGCTTTGTCGATCTGGGCTATCCCGTTGCCATGCCTGATGTCGACATGACGCTGAGAGAGGAATTTGAGCAGCTTTTCGGCCCTACGGTGCGCTAGTCCGGGAGCTCCCTTCACAGCAGCAATCGCAAAGAAAGAAACCCGGCTCAAAGCCGGGTTTTTCATGGCCTGTTCAAACCAGCAGCTTGTTTATCTTGACCCGTCAGGCTGCATCGCTGTTGGCAGATGCAAATTCCATCATCACGGTATCCACTGCCAGGCTGTCTCCTGCGGAAACCAGAATCTCGGAAACGACGAGATCCCGTTCGGCCCGCAACACATTTTCCATTTTCATGGCTTCCACCGTGGCAAGGGCTTCGCCCGCCTGAACCTTCTGCCCCTCCTTTACCGCGATCGAAACCACCAGCCCGGGCATTGGGCAAAGAAGCAGGTTGGATGTATCCGGCGGAATACGCTTTGGCAAAATCGCATCCAGCTCGGCGACATGCGGCCGCATCACCTTGATCTCCTGTTTCACGCCCTTGTGGATCAGAATGTAGGAATTGAGCCCTCTGCGCACCTGAACAATCAACTCTTTGCCACCGATGACCCCGCACCAGAGCTTCCAACCCGGCGCCCAATCGGAAAGCACCGAGGTGACATGACCATCCGGCAAGGCAAGATCCATATCAATCGGGGTGGTCGGGTTGCCGCCACGATAGCGAATGGGAATCCGCTTGTGCTTGTCAAATACGGCAATCCAGTGCTCATGCATCTGCATGGAATCCAGTTTGCGCTTGTCCTTGAACCGATGCAGGCGATCATGCATCACAAGCTCCATGGAGGTTGCGACACAGGCAAGGGCCAATTCTGTTTCGGCGTCCCATTGCCCCCCTTCAAATCCATCGGGATATTCTTCGGCAATAAATCCGGTCGTGATGTCGCCCGAACGCCATTTGGGATGCTCCATCAGTGCGGTAAGGAACGGAATATTATGCTCGATACCATCAATGATAAAGGCGTCCAGCGCCCGTGACATATGATCAATCGCGGATATCCGATCCGGCCCATGGGTGCAGAGCTTGGCAATCATCGGATCATAGAACATGGTGATTTCCGAGCCCGCCTCCACGCCCGTATCATTGCGCACGGTCAAGCCATCTGCGGTGCCTTCAAGCGGCGGTCGATAGTCCACAAGACGTCCGATGGAGGGCAGGAAATTGCGAAGCGGATCTTCGGCATAAATGCGGGCTTCCACCGCCCAGCCATTGATTTTCACATCCTCCTGCGCCAAAGCCAGTGGCTCGCCGTTGGCGATGTATATCATCTGCTCGACAAGATCCACGCCGGTGATCAGTTCGGTCACCGGATGCTCCACCTGCAGGCGCGTATTCATTTCAAGAAAATAGAAATTCTTGTCCTTGTCGACAATAAATTCCACTGTTCCGGCAGAGTGATAGCCAACAGCCTTGGCCAAGGCCACCGCCTGCTCGCCCATGGCCTTACGGGTCGCCGGATCTAGGAAGGCCGACGGTGCCTCTTCGATGACCTTCTGGTTCCGGCGCTGGATCGAGCATTCACGTTCGTTGAGATATATGGCATTGCCATGTTTGTCTGCCAGCACCTGAATCTCGATATGGCGCGGACCGACCACGAATTTCTCGATAAAGCAGCGATCATCGCCAAAGGAAGACTTTGCCTCGGATTTTGCCCGTTCGAAGCCTTCCGCGGCTTCCGCTTCATCCCATGCGATGCGCATCCCCTTGCCGCCACCGCCCGCTGAAGCCTTGATCATCACAGGAAACCCGATCTCCCGCGCAACTTTCACCGCCTCGTCGGCATCTTCGATGACGCCCATATGACCAGGCACCGTGGACACCTTGGCCTCCAGCGCGAATTTCTTGGATTCGATCTTGTCCCCCATGGCCTCGATGGCTCCTGGAGGCGGACCGATAAACACGATACCGGCCTGTTCCAACGCTTTACAAAAAGCGGCATTTTCCGACAAAAAGCCATATCCGGGATGCACCGCTTCTGCGCCGACCTCCTTGCAGACTTCAATGATCCTGTCCCCCAGCAGATAGGATTGGGTTGCGGGCGGAGGCCCTATATGCACGGCCTCATCTGCCATTTGCACATGCATGGCATCCTCGTCCGCATCTGAATAAATGGCGACGGTCTTGATGCCCATTTTCTTGGCTGACTTGATGACACGGCATGCAATTTCACCGCGGTTTGCAATCAGAATTTTTTCAAACATGACAATCCTGCTGTTGTCCTCTTCCCCCCGCGCGCCCTCAAGCCGGGCACTTCGGACCATTCGGATTGGATCACTCCCTGACAGCTTGTCTGTCGGTCTCGACCCGGCGGAATGCATCTACGTAGAACTTTGTAAATCGCGCTGGTGGCAGTGACAATTCGGACCATCGAAGGAATGGCAGAAAATTAGTTATATTTCTGATAGTTACCCGAATATCATGAGACTATTTGATAAGATTCTTAGTTGCACAAGTGCGCAAAAATAGAATAAACAGAAGCCACTCGCATGGCTTTGCCTCACAACATGAATATTGTTATGCATGGCATAAAATCACAATGCGTGACACCGAAGGCGCCAAGGCAATGAAACAGACTTCTTCTCCGCTCCCTCTTTCTCCACTCACACTGGGCCCGATCCATTGGACACCGGCCCAACCGCCGCTCATCATGGGCATTATCAATGTGACACCGGATAGTTTTTCCGATGGCGGACACTTTCTGGGCGAGCAAAATGCCCTGGAGCATGCCAGACAGTTGGCTAGTGAAGGCGCACAGATACTCGATATCGGAGGGGAATCAACGCGCCCCGGCGCAGATCTGGTGGTCGAGCAAGAAGAGCTGGACCGCGTCATTCCGGCCATCAGGAGCATCGCTGCAGCCAATCTTGGTCGAGCCATCTCCATTGATACCTACAAGGCCCGCGTTGCCGACAAGGCGCTGGCGGCCGGAGCTCATATCGTCAATGATGTGTGGGGCCTACAGCGCGAGCCGGACATCGCCAAAGCCGCAGCCGACCATCACGCACCGGTCATCATCAATCACTGGGAGAAAGAGCGCCAGAGCGATATCGACATCATGGAGCAGATGAAGCGATTCTTTGACCGCTCCATCGAGATCGCCCTCAAGGCCGGGATCAAGCCAAGCGAGATCATTCTCGACCCGGGTTTTGGCTTTGCCAAGAACGCCGCAGAAAATATCGAAATTTTGGCTCGACTTGAACAATTGTGCGATTGGGGGTATCCAATATTGATTGGCACGTCACGCAAGAGATTTATCGGCAGCTTGACCGGTCGGGAGGAACCACGGGATCGGGTCTTCGGCACTGTCGCCTCGAATGTGATTGCCCTGATGAAGGGGGCCGCCATTTTCCGCGTGCATGACGTCGCAGCACACAAAGATGCGCTCGCCGTTGCACACGCCGTTTACGACCAACAACGGACCTGACCCGATGGATCGCATCATCCTCCGAGATCTCGCATTCTTTGCCTATCACGGTGTTTTTGAAGAAGAAGCCACCCTCGGGCAGCGTTTCTATTTCGATCTGGATTGTTATCTGGACATGCGCCCAGCCGGCCAAAGCGACGATGAAACAATGACCGTGCGCTATGATTTTATTGTCAAGCGACTGGCAGACATCGTCCAGAACCAGCGCTTCAAGCTGATTGAAGCTCTGGCCGAAGCGGTAGCCAAGGATCTGTTGACCCAGTTTCCGCAACTGCAACAGGTCCGGATCAAGGTTCGTAAACCGGAAGCCCCCATCCCCGCGATCATCAAAGACATAGCAGTGGAAATTACCAGAGACCGCAAGGATTATGCATGATGAACGGCACTTCACCGGAAACTGAGGTGTATATCTCACTGGGCGGCAATATTGGGGATCCGGCGATCACCATAGAAGACGCCCTTTCGACCCTTTCCTCCCAGAAAGGCGTGCGCGTTATGTCTCGCTCGCCTTATTATATCACCCCACCATGGGGCAAAACCGATCAGGCCGAATTCATCAATGCCTGCGCCCTCATCAAGACCACCCTGCCCGCAAGAGAATTGCTCGCGGTCTGTCTTGCCGTTGAAAAAAGCATGGGACGCGTCAGGGGTGACCATTGGGGACCACGCATTATCGACATAGATCTGCTGACCTATGGAGACCATGTGATTGATGAGGATAATCTGAAAATCCCCCATCCCTATATCAACGAACGCGCCTTTGTACTGGTGCCCTTGCGCGATCTCGCGCCAGACTTCTCTCTTAATGGTCAATCGATTGATTCCATGCTGGAAAATCTGGACGTGACAGGCATCAGCCTGCTTGATAAACATAAGTAAAACCACGCAGTGAACACTCGTTTGCAGCCTCCCTTTCTTCCAGAGGATTTTTCACCTCAGCGACCTCGCAGAATGCCTTGCGCCGCAAGACCTCTGGCCTTCTCATTCATTTGTCCCAAAGGATTTTGATCATGACAAAAATTTTGAAAATTGCCGGTATTTGCGGCAGCTTGCGCGAAGGGGCCTATTCCCGTTCGCTGTTGGCGGCCATGGCAGATTTGCTGCCTGAGGGCACCGAATTCGATAGCGTGGATCTCGCCTCGATCCCACTCTATAATCAAGATATGGACACGGCAAACGGCCCCGAGGCTGTTTTTAAGAGCCGCTCCCTGATTGCGGAAAGCGATGCTGTCCTGATCACTTTGCCAGAATTCAACCACGGCATTCCCGGTGTTCTCAAAAACGCGCTGGACTGGCTGTCCCGCCCGGCCTTTACCAGTTGCTTCACCAACAAGCCGGTGCTGTTTGCCACTATTGCTCCGGGGCCTCTTGGTGGCGTGCGGGCGCAAGCACAGATGCGCGAAACACTCTCCTGCATGCTTTGCAAGATGCTCCCCCTGCCGGAAATCGCGGTCACCTTCGCGGCTCAGAAATTCCCCAACGGCAAGCTCGAAGATGAAGCCACCACGAAGCATCTGCAAACCGTGATCAGTTCTTTCCTCGATCAGGCAGACCTGCGCTAATCGCAGATAGAAAATAGAGTTCCTAAAAATGATGCTTGGCAGCAAACGGTCCATACCGTTTGCTTGCCCCGATAAGGTAAGCCGTGGACCATCCGATATAGATGAAGCCGGCAATCCCTTCCAGCGCCCCCAGAATGCGCCAATGCTCGGAGAGAATGATATCGCCATAGCCCAGCGTGGAGAAGGTCACGGTGGAGAAATAGAGCGACTCATCAAAATCCGGCAACGCCCCCACCATCCAGTAGGTCACGGCCCACACCCAGATCTGCAACGAGTGGATGACAAAGACCCCCAGCACGGTGACCACCATCAACCACATCTTGCGATAGTGAATGGCGATATTCGACCAGATATGCGCCAGAATACGCACACGGTTAAAGACTTCGATAAGCCCCAGCATCTGCACAAACACGCAGACCGTAATCACCAGACATCCCACAAAAAGGCTGATCAGCATAGCCTTGTCCCCTCATACTGGATCTTGCTCTTTGAGGTAGCGTAACAAGAAAATGTCGCGCATCTGTAAATGAAGCGCGACCGGATGAGGCGAACCAAGGATTTCAACAGACAAAATAACGCGTTAAAGCGGAATATTGTCATGCTTCTTCCATGGATTCTCCAGCCGTTTGTTGCGCAGCATACGCAAGGCGCGCGAAACACGCATGCGCGTGCGGAAGGGCATGATAACCTCATCAATGAAGCCCCTTTCAGCTGCAACGAATGGCGACAGGAAACGGTCTTCATAATCCTTGGTATGAGCGGCGATCTTCTCGGGATCATCAAGATCCTTGCGGAAGATGATTTCTACCGCACCTTTCGCCCCCATCACGGCAATCTGGGCGCTCGGCCATGCATAGTTGACGTCACCACGCAAATGCTTCGATCCCATCACATCATAGGCGCCACCATAGGCCTTGCGCGTGATCACGGTCACTTTGGGCACAGTCGCCTCGGCATAGGCAAACAGCAGCTTGGCGCCATGTTTGATCAGTCCGCCATATTCCTGATCTGTGCCGGGCAGGAACCCGGGCACATCCACCAACGTGACCACCGGGATCTCGAAGGCATCGCAAAAGCGCACGAAACGCGCAGCCTTGCGCGAACAGTCGCTATCCAGCACACCGGCCAGAACCATCGGCTGGTTGGCCACGATGCCGATGGTACGCCCTTCCATGCGACCAAAACCGGTGATGATGTTGCGGGCAAAGCTCTCCTGAATTTCAAAGAAATCGCCCTCATCAACCAGTTTGAGGATCAGCTCCTTCATGTCATACGGCTTGTTCGGATTGTTCGGCACCAATGTATCCAGCGAAGGCTCTTCTCGGTCCCATGGGTCGAAATTGTCGAGCAAGGGAGGATCGGAAAAGTTATTGGCTGGCAGGAAATCGATCAGACGCCGCATCTGCGACAAGGCCTCAATATCGTCATCATAAGCCCCGTCCGCGATTGATGACTTGGTCGTATGCACCGACGCCCCGCCCAGTTGTTCGGAGGTGACTTCCTCGTTGGTCACCGTCTTGACCACTTCCGGCCCTGTCACAAACATATAGGAGCGATCCCGCACCATGAAGATGAAGTCGGTCATTGCAGGCGAATAGACATCGCCCCCCGCGCATGGCCCCATGATGAGGGAAATCTGCGGAATGACACCCGAAGACATCACATTGCGCTGGAACACCTCGCCATAGCCTCCCAGTGCATCGACCCCTTCCTGAATGCGCGCCCCGCCTGCATCGAACAGGCCAATGATCGGCGCGCGGCTTTTCAGGGCCATATCCTGGATCTTGATGATCTTCTGGGCGTGGGTCCAGGAGAGAGAGCCCCCGAGCACCGTGAAATCCTTGGCAAAAATATAGACGATCCGACCATTGACGGTGCCCCACCCGGTCACAACACCATCGCCCGGCATCTTGACCTTTTCCATGCCGAAATCCGTGCATTTATGCTGCACATACATGTCGAATTCTTCAAACGAGCCTTCATCCAGAAAGGCTTCTATCCGCTCGCGGGCTGTCAGCTTGCCTCGTTCGTGTTGCGCGTCCACGCGATGCTGGCCGCCCCCCAACCGGGCCTGCTCACGGCGCTTTTCCAGCTCAGCAATTACATTTTTCATGATAAGGAGCCCCCAGACCAACAGTGTTTACGCACCGCTTACGCTCTTCCCACAAGGTCGCATCACCGACCACTGCGCAAGCAGATATCGAACAATATGGCAAAGGCCCGAGCACGCAGACCTTTGCCTGCATAAGGGCTAACACATATATTTTGGAGCAAATAGCTGGCAGATCGGATGAAAGCCTGAGAGAATAGTCTTAGGCTATAAGCACGAGAGCACCAGAAAATCAGGGACGCAGGGCTGTAATGACCTGAACGGCGGCTTCAAACTCCGCCCGGCGGAAAACACGGCGTTTGGTGGCTTCTTCATCCTCGCCCCAAAGCTCGATATTCCAGTCTTCATCCACCATGGCCGCATTCCACACAGCTTCCGGCTCTAGAAACCCATCCCACAGGGCAAAAGGCAACAGCGCTGAACCGGTCAATGTCATCATGCTGTGCAACGCACCAAGCTGATAGACATCCAGATCGGCCCAGAGCGCCCTCAGACGCTCTCCCATCACCGGAGACTGCTCGATAGCAAGAATGCCACTGGCCTGCACGAATCGGCCCCCAAGGGCTTCCTCGGCCCGATCCAGCACGGGATGCCAATGTTCCTTCTGTCGCTGCACCAACCGTTCCGGATGGCTCGCCGGATAGCAAATGAAGTCATTATTGAGATAGGCGATGATTTCTTCGATGATCGCCTCGCGCGCCTCTTCAACGCCATCTACCGTGGAATTGAGAAGACGGGTCAACGGCATCAAGGCCGGATTGATTTCCTTCTCCTGCGCGTCCCATTCGGCAACAAGGGCTTCGGCAAGCTGACGGGTGGGCACACACACGGTCTTCTTGGCCGGGCTTTTCACCTTGCGACCATCCAGCAAAACGCAATAGAGCGTTTGGCCCCCAACACCCTCACCGCTGCCCTCTTCTGTGCCAACGGAAACATCCTTGTAGAAGCGCTTGGGCAAAGCAGCCTTTGCCGCTTCTTTCGAGAGCATCATGGGATTGTCGGTGCTGTCCTTTTGTCCCGGCGCAAAATCACCAAACAGCACGCCGAACGTTTCGCGCGAATCCTTATCCTGTTCTGCCATCAGACTGTCCCGTCAGGTTCGGAGTTTCAAAGACGCCCCAGCAAGGCATGCAGCGCCGGATAATCATCGACAATATGCTCGGCCCCGGCGTCTCTCAACACGTCAGAAGTATGATAGCCCCAGCTTACGCCGATGGGGGTCACCTTGGCATTGATGGCCATTTCCATATCGTAGCTGGTATCGCCGATCATATAGGTGTCTTCCGGACGCGCACCTGTCTGTTCCATCGCCTGCAAAATCATGCCCGGATGCGGTTTGGAAGGCGCCCGGTCGGCTGTTTGCACCGTCACAAACAGATCATGCCAGTCGTAGCAATCAAACAGATGCAATACGCCGCGATAGGCTTTGCCGGTCGCAATACCAAGAAGCACATCCGCTTCCTTTGCCAGTGCTTCAATAGCCTCTTTCGCACCATCATAGAGCAACTCAACCGCATCTCCACTGGCCCGCTTGGCGATGACATAATCCTTGTAGCTTTGAACAATCGCCGCATTGGCCGCAAGGCTCAAGTCTGGTGCCAGTTTGACAATCGCTTCTGGCAGCGACAACCCGATAATAGAGCGTGTGGCGTCAGCCGTGGGCGGCTCTAGGCTATGCACGCCGAATGCATGTTCCATGCCCTCTACAATCGTATGCTGGCTATCCACCAGAGTACCGTCGCAATCAAAGATAAAGAGTTTGAGGCTCATGAGAGGGGCCCTCACGCTGAATGGAAACACATGTCGGAGCGAATCTTGGCAGAGCAATCAGTCTTCGGAGCCGAGTTCATCCTCGATCTCTGGATCATAGGCAGACTCGTCAAAGCCCAGAAGATTCCAGCTCTGTTGCATATGGGGAGGAAGCGGCGCACTGACATCCAGTATGCCGCCCTTCGGATGCGGAATGCGGATGCGGCGCGCATGCAGATGAAGCTTTTTCTGGATACCGCCCGGAAATTCCCAATTCTCGACGTTGAAATATTTGGGGTCTCCGACGATAGGGCATTCCATATAGGCCGTATGTACACGCAGCTGATGGGTCCGACCGGTCACCGGCTTGAGTACCAGCCAGGACATCTTCTGGCCGGAAGTTTCAACAACGGAATAATGGGTAACAGCATGCTGCGCCCCTTGATCCCCATGCCGTGCAATACGCATGCGGTCGCCATCTTCGGCCTGATATTTGGCCAGATAGGTGGAGATGCGAGCCTGATGCGGCTTTGGCACACCACGCACCAGCGCCCAATAGGTTTTCTGGGTTGAGCGTTCGCGGAAAGCCTTGGTCAGTTCCATGGCGATGGAACGCTTGCGCGCCAGAACCAGCACGCCCGACGTGTCGCGGTCGAGCCGATGCACAAGGCGTGGCTTCTGCCCATTGCGGTCGCGCAAGGCTTCCAGCATGCCATCCACATGACGGCTCATGCCCGAGCCGCCCTGCACCGCCAAGCCTGCCGGCTTGTTGATGACAAACAGATCCTTGTCTTCGTAAAGCATGATCGACTTGAGAAATTCCCCATCATCATCCGATTCGCGTGGCATGGCGCGCTTGGGAGCAGCATTCTGGGATTTCTCATCAGTCGCCAGAGGCGGAATGCGGACTTCCTGCCCCTTCATCAGCCGCGCGTTGGTTTTCACCCGCTTGCCATCAACACGCACCTGTCCCGTGCGCAGCAATTTCTGCAATTGGCCAAAGGAAAGCCCCGGATAATGCTCCTTGAACCAGCGGTCCAGGCGCAGCCCGTCTTCATCCCCTGTCACTTCACGAAACTGAATGGTTGCCATTCGATCAAACTCTCTTCGTTCACACCAGCGCACGGGCTGCCGAGAGCCCCGCAAAGAGCGCCACAATACCGCCCGCCAGCGAGATTGCAATATAAAACAGCGCCAAACCCGACTGCCCCCGCTCGGTCATTGTCACAATGTCGAGGGAGAAGGTGGAAAAGGTGGTAAAGCCCCCCAGAAGCCCCGTCGTCAGCAGCAGGCGAATTTCCGTACTGGCGCTGAACCGAACTGCAAGAAAATGAATAAGTAGCCCCATAAAAAAGGAGCCGACAATATTACAAATCATCGTGCCATAGGGCAGCCCGCTGCCAAAAGAGCGCAACGCGGCCAAGCCAACCAGATGCCGCAGACTTGCCCCGCAAGCGCCGCCAATAGCCACAAAGATAAATTGACTCATTTGTTTCTTTCCATTCTCAATCTGGACCAATAGTCCAGACGTTTGCGCAATTCTCGCTCAAAACCGCGTTCAACCGGCTCATAAAAGACTTTCCGCCCCATAGATTCAGGAAAATAGTCCTGTCCGGAAAAGGCATCCGGTTCATCATGGTCGTAGCGATAGCCATCGCCATAGCCCTGTTCTGCCATAAACTTGGTAGGGGCATTGAGAATATGCTTTGGTGGAGGCAGGGAGCCTCCGCGTTTGGCTGCATCCATCGCAGCCGCAAAGGCCATGTAGCCCTTGTTTGATTTTGGTGCCGTAGCGAGATAGATCGCCAATTGCGAGAGCGCGTAATAGCCTTCGGGAGCTCCGACCAGTTGGAATGCCTCGCGGGCAGCCTGTGCTTGCACGAGCGCATTCGGGTCAGCCAGTCCGATGTCTTCGGATGCCATGACGGTCATGCGCCTGAGGATATATAACGGATCTTCCCCCGCATCAAGCATCCGGCACATATAGTAGAGCGCCGCATCCGGGTCTGAGCCGCGGATAGACTTGTGAAAGGCGGAAATCAGGTTGTAATGGCCTTCTGCCGACTTGTCATAAACCGGAGCACGCCGCTGCAGGATGCGCCCCAATTGCTCAGGTGTGAAAATCTCATCTTCCTGTGCCGCCCGCCAAACTTCCTGTGCCAAGGTCAAGGACGAGCGGCCATCGCCATCAGCCATGCGAATAAGAGCCGTTCGGGCGTCATCATCAAGCGGTAGGCGCTGCCCCAAGGCCTCTTCGGCGCGAGACAACAACTGACCAATGGCTTCATCATCAAGACTTTGAAAGGTCAGAACCTGAGAACGCGACAAAAGCGCGGCGTTGAGCTCAAAGGAGGGATTCTCCGTTGTGGCACCAACCAGCACCACCGTACCGTCTTCCATAACAGGCAGAAAGCTATCCTGCTGTGCCTTGTTGAAGCGATGGATCTCGTCGACAAACAACAGTGTCGTCTTGCCCATCCGGCGCCTGTCACGAGCGGCTTCAAACACTTTCTTGAGGTCGGAAACACCAGAGAAAATCGCCGAGATCTGCTCGAAGTGAAGATCCGTCCCATCCGCCAGAAGCCGCGCGACCGTCGTTTTGCCAGTGCCCGGTGGTCCCCACAGGATGAGGCATCCCAGTGATCCGCTTTTCAGCATGCGTGTCAGGGTGCCATCGGGCCCCACCAGATGCTGTTGTCCAACGACGTCTGCCAGTTGCCTCGGACGCAGCAAATCAGCAAGAGGCCGGGAAGCTCCCTCCCCGGTCTCATCACCTTTTCCGGCAGAGCTGGAAACCTCCAGCCCTGCATTTTCAAACAAATTGCTCACTTCAATCTCAACTGATTGTCGTCTTGATGAGCTTGCCGTCGCGTTGGATCTCGAGCCGCCAGAGGCGGAACTCCTGATTGGAAAGCGTTTCCAGATCCTTGGTGTTGCGGACGACCTGCCCGTTGACCTTTCGAATAACGTCCCCGATCTTAAGGCCAAGACGCTCTGATGTCGTGCCATTTCTTACACCGGAAATGACTACACCTTTAAGGCCGCTGTCAACTCCCAATTCCTGAGCAACCAGGGGCGAAAGGTTAAGTACCGTAGCACCATCGAAGGGCGAATAGCCCTCAATATAGCGCTCGTCTCTGGGTGGCTTCTCTGGTGCAGCCGCAGCCTTCATCACGATGGTGCGGGCGCCACCCTGCCGGACGACATCCAGCGACACATCAGAGCCAAGCGGCACAGTGGCAAATCGATAGCCAAAGGCATCCGGACTATCGACATCCTTGCCGTTGACCTTGAGAATCAGATCGCCGACTTCCAGACCGGCAGCTTCAGCCGGACTATCCGCATAAATCTCGGTGACCAGCACCCCTTGCGGACGATCAAGGCCCAGACCGGACGCAATATCGGAGCTAACCAGCTGCAAGCTACCGCCGAACCAGGCTCGCTGCACTGCTTTGCCAGAAATAGCAGCATCGGCCACCAACTTGACCATATTGGCAGGAATGGCGAAACCGATCCCATTGGACCCACCCGAGCGGGTATAGATTGAGCTGTTGATGCCCACCAACTGCCCCTGCATGTTGACCAGAGCCCCGCCAGAGTTGCCCGGGTTGATGGCTGCGTCAGTCTGCACGAAATAGCTATAATCGGAGGCACCGACCTGCGTTCGCGCAACCGCGGAGACAATGCCGCTCGTCACAGTCTGCCCCACGCCAAAGGGGTTACCGATTGCCAAGACCAGATCGCCAACCTGGGTATCATCCGAATCGGCAAATTCCAGATGAGGCAGATCGCCTTTCAGGTCGCGGACCTTCAGAATGGCCAGATCTGTCTTTTCGTCATCCAGCACCACATCGGCTTCAAACTCGGTGCGGTCGGCCAGCGCCACCTTCACCTCGGTTGCCCCATCAATGACATGGTGGTTGGTGACAATGACACCCGTATGGTCCACAATCACGCCAGAGCCAAGCGACCGCTCAACCCGCTCGCGTGGTGCGCCGAAACCGCCCTGCCCGAAAAATCGTTCAAAGAATGGATCGTTGAAGAAGGGCGAACGGCTTCGGGTCACCACCTTACGCGTAGCATAAACGTTGACCACCGCTGGCGCGGCCTCTTTGACCAGAGGCGAAAAGCTAAGCTGCATTTCCGCCTTACTGGCGGGAACACGATCAACAACCTGAGTAAGTTTTGGCGGCTCAACCTTATCTGCGGCATTGGACGATGGCACGAAATCTCGCGCCAGATATCCCCCACCTGCCGCGATGAGCAAAACGGCGAGTGTTGCCATCCCTTTTCGCGAAATCATCATAAAACCTCATTTTTTCAAGGAATAGGTCCTTCAGATCGCTGAAGGAAAAATCTCTACCCGAAAGATAGGCATATGAGCGGGCAGAATTAAGATCTGATTGCGCCCATTTTCAACCATTGCCAAGATTTAATCAAATAGGGTGCTAAACGCTGTCGACCGCCTAAGCTTGTAGACGAGAGACATAAAGATTGCGAAGTTCGCCAGGCCAGAAAAGGGCGGCACGAAGCCACCCTTTCAAAACTCGTGAGACTGCGACAGGACTTCACGACATCTGAAACATCTGAACAGAGGCCAGACCTCACCATCTGAAACGCAGTATCTGTTTCTTTCCGCTGATCAGATATAAGCCAAACCCAATTTTTACAAGGCAGATGATCAAACTGCTCGCCAACGCCATATTTGCGTCGCGCCACAAGTAAGGCACACCACGCAAACTCAACGCAACAATAGAGCTGATTAAGTCCAACAGACCAATGGCAGCGAAGCTAATGCCGGTCATCAGAAGGGCAATAACAAACAACTTCCTTAAAGCGATCGATGGACTTTCCTTTTCGTCTGAAACCTCGCCCGGTATCAGCACTTTTGCGCATTTACAAGGAAAAATTACAAAAAGAAATCCAATGATCAAGCTAAGACCAGATAGAACAAAAGCAAGGCCTAGTGTCGGCAAACTAGCAAAATCATTTAAGCTAGTGCGAACCAGAAGCAAAAAAAACGAACCATGCTCTAGATAGAAGAACACAAGAAAAGAGATACCAGAGAGTCTAATAATAAAAGCTGAAAGTTGTAAATAGGACATCTAATCTACCAAACAAAAAAGGGGTAGTCTTGAGACTACCCCTTTAAATGTCATTGTTCAACGCAGGACTTACGCCGCGTCTTCCACATCGACCTCAGCGGTAGGACCGGAATCCTTACCGCGTGCTTCCGGATCACGGTCAACAAGCTCGATGACAGCCATCGGAGCGTTGTCGCCATAACGGAAACCGGCTTTGAGTACGCGGGTGTAACCACCTTTGCGTTCTTCGTAGCGTGGGCCAAGCGTTTCAAACAGCTTTGCAACCATATCTTTGTCGCGAATCTGAGAGATAGCCTGACGACGCGCATGAAGATCGCCACGTTTAGCTAGAGTGATGAGTTTGTCTGCAATCGGCTTCAGTTCTTTAGCCTTAGGCAGAGTGGTAACAATTTGCTCATGTTTGATCAAAGCTGCTGCCATGTTGGCGAACATTGCTTTGCGATGAGAAGCGGTGCGATTGAGCTTGCGACCTGATTTGCCGTGGCGCATTGCCCTCTCCTTTACTCTATCCGACGGTTACAAACCGCTGGTGATTAATACTGATCTTCGTAGCGCTTTGCGAGATCGTCGATATTTTCAGGCGGCCAAGCCTGAACTTCCATGCCAAGATGCAGACCCATCTGAGCAAGGACTTCCTTGATCTCGTTAAGCGACTTGCGCCCAAAGTTCGGAGTGCGAAGCATTTCCGCTTCCGTCTTCTGGATAAGATCGCCGATGTAAACAATGTTGTCGTTTTTCAGGCAGTTTGCAGAACGGACAGACAGTTCCAACTCGTCCACTTTCTTGAGAAGTGCCGGGTTGAAAGCCAACTCCTGTGTCTGTTCCTGAACAACTTCCTTCTCTGGCTCTTCGAAATTGACGAAGATAGACAGCTGGTCCTGCAGAATGCGTGCAGCATAAGCCACAGCGTCTTCAGGTTTGACCGAGCCATCGGTTTCGATCGTCATCGTCAACTTATCAAAGTCGAGGTCCTGACCCTGACGGGTATTCTCAACATTGTAAGCAACGCGTTTGACCGGAGAATAGAGGCTGTCCACCGGAATAAGACCGATAGGAGCATCATCTGGGCGGTTCTGAGTCGCAGTCACATAGCCCTTACCGCTATCAACGGTAAATTCCATGCGCAATTCTGCACCCACGTCAAGCGTGCAAAGTGGCAGCTCAGGGTTCAGAATTTCGACGTCCCCGACAACCTGAATGTCGCCAGCCCGAACAACACCTGGACCTTCTTTACGAAGCACCATGCGTTTCGGACCTTCCCCTTCCATGCGCAGAGAGATCTCTTTAACGTTCAGGATCAGATCCGTTACGTCTTCGCGAACACCTGCAATAGAAGAGAATTCATGCAACACACCATCAATCTGGATGGAGGTTACCGCTGCACCCTGCAAGGATGAAAGCAGAACACGACGCAGGGCATTGCCCAAAGTCATGCCAAAGCCACGTTCCAGAGGCTCGGCAACCACTTTGGCGACACGCAATTCGTCGTCACCAGGGGTGATTTCGAGTTTGGTTGGCTTGATGAGTTCCTGCCAGTTTTTCTGAATCACGTCTCAACCCTTTCTTGTTTCGGGGCGACACCCCGCAAAATCCTGCATTGGACTTGCAGGGAACCTGAATTACAATTAGACGCGACGACGCTTGCGCGGACGACAACCATTGTGCGGGATTGGGGACACGTCACGGATGGACGTAATAGTAAAGCCCGCTGCCTGCAAAGCACGAAGTGCGGATTCACGCCCTGAACCAGGACCGCGAACTTCAACTTCGAGAGTTTTCATGCCATGTTCGGCAGCTTTTTTACCTGCATCTTCACCAGCCATCTGAGCGGCGAACGGGGTTGACTTACGAGAGCCCTTGAACCCCATAGCACCAGCTGAAGACCAGGAGATAGTATTCCCCTGAGCGTCAGAGATGGTGATCATGGTGTTGTTGAAGGTTGAATTCACATGCGCTACGCCAGACGTAATATTTTTACGTTCGCGACGCTTAACGCGCGAGGCATCTTTAGCCATATTTTACCTCGATCTCTACACCGCCGTGATACCAGCGGCTCCACCGGACGTGGATTATTTCTTTTTACCAGCGATCGCTTTTGCAGGACCCTTGCGGGTACGAGCGTTGGTGTGTGTGCGCTGACCGCGAACAGGCAGGCCACGACGATGGCGCAGGCCACGGTAGCAAGCCAGATCCATGAGGCGCTTGATGTTCATCGACGTCTGACGACGCAGATCACCTTCCACGGTGTAACCGGCATCGATCACTTCGCGGATTTTCAGGACTTCAGCATCAGACAGTTCGTTGACACGACGCTCAGGAGCAATGTTGACTTGTTCAACAATTTCCTTGGCGAACTTCGGGCCAATGCCATGGATATATTGAAGCGCGATGATGACGCGCTTGTTCGTCGGTATATTGACGCCAGCAATACGGGCCACGTCTAATCTCCTCGTTACAGCGAACAGTTACCTAGTTAGCTGCAGACTGTTGGACATCCCCTCCCCATCCTTAGCCCGAGGGCTTAATGGTAGGAGACAGTTTTCTTCATTTTTGGTTTGACCTCCATTTGGTCACAAGACCGGAGAGCAAACTATGTATGCGCCTGAGAACAGCACGCAAAAATGTGCTCGAAAGCTTCGGGCCTCCGAACACTGCCACGTAACAAAACGTGATTAGCGCCGGTTAGTACCGGATTCACTTGAAGTAAGTCAACCTCAAAACCTGCAAATGCGACAAATTAGTTGACTTTTTCAAAATTATCATCTTTGCGCACAAGCAAACGGCTAAAACACCACCCTACCCACGCGACCAAAGAAAAAGACCCGACGACCATAGGATTGCCGGATCTTCTGAAATTATTATGACAGGGCGTTCTTGATGGAAGCCGCAACAGCTTCGATGTCCTGCATGCCATCAACAGTCTTCAGAAGACCTGTCTTGGCATAATAGTCGATCAGTGGAGCTGTCTGCTCACGATAGACAGCCAGACGCTTTTTCAGCGATTCAGCATTGTCATCAGCACGGGCACCGCCCACGGTCTCGGACGCACGCTTTTCGATGCGAGACAGAAGGATCCCTTCATCGACGCTGATCTCGACCACAGCATTCAGCTTGAGACTTTTTTCTTCAAGCAACTTGTCCAGGGCTTCAGCCTGGGCAATCGTACGCGGAAAGCCATCAAGAATGAACCCATTGGCACAATCAGCTTCGTCGATACGATCGGAAATGATCGCGCAGACCACCTCATCTGAAACCAGTTCACCACGTTCCAGGATCTGTTCCACTTGCAGGCCTACTGGCGTCTTGGCAGCAACAGCTGCGCGCAACATTTCACCGGTAGATAGCTGGCAAATACTAAAGTCATTTACCAGTCGTTCAGCCTGCGTACCCTTACCCGCACCCGGTGGTCCCAGCAGAATCAATCTCATCGACGTTTTCCTCTTAGCTTCGATTTCTTGACCAGCCCTTCATATTGTTGGGCCAGCAAATGTCCCTGGATCTGAGAAACCGTATCCATGGTTACGCTGACCACAATCAACAGGGACGTGCCCCCGAAGTAGAATGGAACGCCAGTTGCGGAGATAAGAAACTCGGGCAATAGACAAACGAGAACCAGATAGATCGCACCGATCACAGAAATTCGGGTCAGGATCTTGTCAATATACTCTGCCGTCCGCTGCCCGGGACGAATACCCGGAATAAAGCCGCCATGCTTCTTCAGATTATCCGCAGTGTCTTGCGGATTGAACACAATCGCTGTGTAGAAGAAAACGAAGAATACAATCAAGGCAGCATATAGCAGCATATACAGAGGTTGACCATGCCCCAGCAGCGCAGTCACCGTGTTGAGCCAATCAGGCCCGGAACCGTCGCGGGAAATAAAGTTCACCACGGTGGTTGGCAACAGCAGCAGAGATGAGGCAAAGATCGGCGGAATAACGCCGGACGTGTTCAGCTTCAGTGGCAGATGCGAGCTATCGCCCTGGAACATCTTGTTGCCGACCTGACGCTTCGGATACTGAATGATCAGACGACGCTGAGCACGTTCCATGAAGACGATGAAAGCAATAACGAGAGCAGCAACGACAATCACACCCAGAATAACTGCGGTGGAAAGCGTGCCCTGACGACCCAGCTCAAGGGTATGCGCAACAGCTGTTGGCAGGTTGGCCACAATACCCGAGAAGATGATCAGGGAGATACCGTTGCCGATACCGCGTGCGGTGATCTGCTCGCCCAGCCACATCATGAACATTGTGCCGCCAACAAGCGTCAGCACAGTGGAGAAGCGGAAGAACAGACCCGGATCCAATACGATATTGCTGGACCCTTCAAGCCCGACGGAGATCCCGTATGCCTGCAGCGTGGCAAGAATGACGGTACCGTAGCGGGTATATTGGTTGATGGTCTTTTGACCACGTGCCCCATCCTTTTTCAGCTGCTCCAGGGTCGGAGACACCGTGGTCATCAACTGAATGATAATGGAGGCGGAAATGTAAGGCATGATCCCGAGCGCAAAGATGGCCATACGACCGACCGCGCCGCCAGAGAACATGTTGAACAGGCCAAGAATGCCGTTCTGATGGCTATTGAAGGCATTAGCCAGGGCTTCAGGGTTGATCCCTGGAAGCGGAATATAAGTACCAAGGCGATAAACCAACAAAGCACCCAGCGTAAACCAGATGCGTTTTTTCAGTTCGTCTGCCTTTGCAAAGGCGCCAAAGTTAATATTGGCGGCGAGTTGTTCTGCTGCCGAAGCCATTCTCTACTCCGCTTGAAGCGCTCACTTAAACTCAAAATCGATAGATCAAATATAAGGGCGCCAAAACAAATGTATAGGGTGTGACGGGAATCACTTCCCATCACTACCCTTAAAGCAAAAGAAGGCTCAAATGAGCCCCCTTCTTATTCTTCTGCACCGATGATCTTTACAGATCCACCAGCTTTTTCCACTGCGGCTATTGCTGCCTTGGAAGCACCTTCGATTTCGAAGGAAACTTTTGCAGACAGTTCGCCATCGCTAAGCAGGCGCACACCGTCACGTACACGACGCACAACACCAGCTTCCTTGAGGGTGGCTACAGTAACCGGAGCCGAAGCATCCAGTTTGCCAGCATCAATTGCCTGCTGAATACGTCCAACGGAAACGGTATTGAAGTCCTTTGCAAAGATGTTGTTAAAGCCGCGCTTTGGAAGACGACGATGCAATGGCATCTGACCACCTTCAAAGCCCTTGATAGCAACACCCGAGCGAGACTTCTGACCTTTGACACCACGTCCGCCGGTTTTACCCAGACCAGACCCGATGCCGCGACCAACGCGCTTGCGGGAATGCGTAGCGCCGTCGTTATCGCGAATTTCGTTGAGCTTCATAATACTCTCCCGCCTCTTAGTCCTGGTCCACTACGCGGACAAGGTGAGAGACTTTAGCGATCATGCCGCGAACCTCAGGAGTGTCCTGCAGAGTACGACGACGATGCAATTTGTTAAGGCCAAGACCGATCAGCGTAGCTTGCTGATCTTTTGGCCGACGCAGAGGGCTGCCGATCTGTTCTACAGTAACGGTGCCCTGTTCCTTAGTTGCCATGTCCGGCTCCTCTTTTATCTAGAGATGAAAGGTTCACTCATCCAGCTTAGCTGTCAGAGCGTCCCCCATCAGAGACACGACGACGAGCCTGGAGCGTGGAAACCTTCAGACCGCGACGAGCAGCAACGCCACGAGGGCTGTCTTCTGCTTTCAATGCGTCAAAGGTTGCACGAACCATGTTGTACGGGTTGGAAGTACCAACAGACTTGGCAACCACATCCTGCACGCCCAGTGTTTCAAACACAGCACGCATCGGACCACCCGCGATGATACCAGTACCAGCAGGAGCTGCACGCAGCGTGACTTTACCGGCGCCGTGGCGACCATAAACGTCATGATGCAGGGTGCGACCCTCGCGGAGTGGTACACGGATCATATTCCGTTTGGCTGCGTCAGATGCCTTGCGAATGGCCTCTGGCACTTCGCGTGCCTTGCCGTGACCAAAGCCAACACGGCCCTTCTGGTCACCAATAACGACTAGCGCAGCGAAACCGAACCGGCGGCCACCCTTAACCACTTTAGCAACGCGGTTGATGTGGACGAGGCGGTCGACGAATTCGCTTTCGCGCTCTTCACGATCGTTACGATCAGGTTTCTTGTTCATGAGCTTTCTTCTCTCGTCTGAGCAATCGGTAGCCCGACGCGTTAGAAATTCAATCCGCCTTCGCGCGCAGCATCTGCGAGCGATTTGATACGTCCGTGATAGATATAACCACCACGATCAAAGACCACGTCCTTCAGGCCGGCTGCAACTGCTCGCTCAGCGATCAGTTTGCCAACTTCAGAAGCGGCGGCTGTGTCCGCGCCGGTTTTCAGCTTTTCACGCAGATCTTTTTCGATGGAAGAAGCTGCTACGAGCGTAACACCTTGTTCATCGTCAATGATCTGAGCGTAAATATGCTTGGAAGACCGGTTAACACTTAAACGCGGACGGCCGTTGGCAGTCTTTTTCAGGGCGCGACGTACACGTGCACGACGACGCTCAAACTGAGATAGTGCCTTCGCCATAATAAGTTTCCGTTACTTCTTCTTACCTTCCTTGCGGAAGATAAATTCATCACTATATTTCACGCCTTTGCCCTTGTAAGGCTCAGGACTACGATATTTACGGATCTCTGCAGCAACCTGACCAACGGCCTGTTTGTCAATGCCGGTCACGACGATCTCGGTTGGCTTTGGACAAGCAACCGTGACCCCTTCGGGAACTTCATAGACAACATCGTGAGAGAAGCCGAGAGCAAGCTGAAGGTCTTTGCCCTTCATCTGCGCGCGGTAACCCACACCGTTGATATCAAGTTTCTTTTCGAAACCTGCAGAAACACCATTCAGGATGTTGAGAATCTGGGTACGGGACATGCCCCAAAGAGACCGCGCAGTTTTGGACTTGTTGCGTGGTTCTACCAGAATACCATCATCCGTCATTTTGGCATCGACGTCTTCGTTGAGTACGAAAGAGAGTTCACCCTTCGGACCCTTCGCTTTGACGGTCTTGCCATCAATTGTCGCAGTAACACCGCTAGGGACTGCAACAGGCTTTTTGCCAATACGTGACATAAGACTAACCTGTCCGGATCTGAGATCAGCCTGCCCAAGGTTACCGCCCTTATAAGCACTTAAGCTGATCGCTTTAAAACCGTTGATCTAATTTCGACCGTATAGACCGAAATTAGATCTGAGATAACAAGGCTCAAACCGCATCAGAAGACGCGGCAGAGAACCTCACCACCCACGTTGTTCTCGCGAGCGTCATGATCGGCCATAACCCCTTTCGGAGTGGAGACGATCGACACGCCCAGACCGTTGTGAATGATCGGAATATTCTTAACCGATGCATACACGCGACGACCAGGCTTGGACACGCGTTGGATTTCACGGATCACCGGCTCTCCATCGAAGTATTTCAGCTCGACCTCGAGTTCTGACTTGCCGCCTTCGAATTCGACGGTGGTGTAGCCGCGGATGTACCCTTCTGAAGCCAAAACGTCAAGCACGCGCTGACGCAATTTGGATGCAGGAGTGGAAACCTTTGTTTTTTTACGCATCTGCGCATTGCGGATGCGGGTCAACATATCCCCAAGGGGATCAGTCATTGCCATGGGACCGCGCTCCTTACCAGCTCGACTTCACCAGGCCAGGGATTTGACCCTCGTTGCCCAGTTCGCGAAGTGAAATACGGGACATCTTCAATTTGCGATAGTAGCCGCGTGGACGGCCAGTCACTTCGCAACGATTGCGGATGCGGATGGATGCGGAGTTGCGTGGAAGCTCAGCAAGTTTCAAACGAGCCTTGAAGCGCTCTTCAAGCGACAGGGACTCATCCTTTGCCAGGGCTTTCAGCTTTGCACGCTTTGCAGAATATTTATCTGCCAGCCGTGCGCGAGCTTTGTTCTTTTCGACAGCGCTCTTTTTAGCCATTACATATTCCTCGTACTTTCCGCGGGACCTTAACGGTTGAACGGGAAGTTGAATTCTGTCAGAAGGGCGCGTGCTTCATCATCGTTGCTCGTGCTCGTGCAAACGATAATGTCCATGCCCCAGATCTGGTCAACTTTGTCATAATCGATCTCTGGAAAGACGATATGCTCTTTCAGGCCCATGGCATAGTTGCCGTTGCCGTCAAAGCTCTTCCCGTTAAGACCACGGAAGTCGCGTACGCGAGGCAGCGCGATTGTGATCAGACGATCGAGAAATTCATACATACGGTCGCCGCGCAGAGTAACTTTTACACCAATCGGCATGCCTTCACGAACCTTGAAGGTCGCGATGGATTTGCGCGCTTTGGTCACTACCGGCTGCTGACCGGCAATTGCCTGCAGATCTTCCAAGGCAGACTTAACTTTCTTGGAATCGTTAACCGCTTCACCAACGCCCATGTTCAGAACGACTTTTTCAAGCTTCGGCATCCGGTGAGGATTGGAGAAGTTGAACTGTTCCTGCATTTTGGCGCGGATGACATCTTCATACAGCGTCTTGAGACGCGGGGTGTAAGCAGCCTCAGCCATCGATCACATCTCCCGAACGCTTGGCTACACGCACTTTGTTACCGTCCTTGACAGTGAAACCAACGCGGGTCGGTTTGTTGTCTTTAGGATCAGCCAGTGCCAGGTTGGACAGATGAATCGGGGCTTCTTTATTGACGATGCCCGCTTCCTGCATCTGGTTCTGACGCTGATGGCGTTTGACCATGTTGATACCGCGCACGATAGCCCGCTCTTCAGCAGGCATCACTTGCACAATTTCACCGCTCTTGCCCTTGTCTTTCCCGGCAAGAACAATGACGCGATCACCCTTTTTGAGTTTCGCAGCCATTACAGCACCTCCGGAGCAAGGGAAATGATTTTCATATGGTTATGAGCACGCAGCTCACGAGGAACCGGGCCGAAGATACGGGTACCGATTGGTTCCTTGTTGTTGTTCACCAGAACAGCTGCACTGCGGTCAAAACGGATGACGCTGCCGTCCGGACGACGAATAGCTTTTGCGGTACGAACCACAACTGCCTTCATCACATCGCCCTTCTTAACACGTCCACGCGGAATCGCTTCCTTGACAGATACGACGATGATATCGCCGATCCCTGCGTATTTCCGTTTGGAGCCGCCGAGCACTTTGATGCACATGACACGACGTGCGCCGGAGTTATCCGCGACGTCAAGGTTTGTTTGCATCTGAATCATGACTGGCCGCCTTTTTTATTCTCCCCTAACGCATCACTGCGCAGGGTTTACGTCCAATTGCCAAGCCGGATTAAGAGGTAGGAAGTTCCGTACCTACTACAACCCAACGTTTCGATTTAGAAATAGGTGCGGACTCCTGAATGAAAATCTGATCACCTACTTTGAAGGAATTCCCCTCGTCATGAGCTTGATAACGCTTGGAACGACGCACAGTCTTCTTGAGAAGCGGGTGCGTGAAACGGCGTTCAACCTTCACAACGACAGTCTTGTCCTGCTTGTCGCTGACGACGAGGCCTTGCAAAATTCTCTTTGGCATCCCGTCTCTCCTATTCTGCTGACTCAACGCGCTTTTGCTGCGCGATGGTCATCAGGCGTGCAATATCACGACGAACTTCGCGAACACGCACGGTATTTTCCAACTGACCAGTTGCCTTCTGAAAGCGCAGGTTGAACTGCTCTTTCTTCAGCTTTTCCAACTCATCAGCAATTTGATCCGCTGTCATCGCGCGGACATCTGATGCTTTCATCGGGTTATCCCTTCACACCGTTAGTCGGCGATGCGCTGTACGAAGCGTGTCTTGATAGGCAACTTCGCAGCGGCAAGCCGCATGGCTTCCCGAGCAATATCCTCAGGTACACCATCGATTTCAAACATAATACGGCCCGGTGCTACACGAGCTGCCCAATATTCAGGAGAACCTTTACCTTTACCCATGCGGACTTCGGTAGGTTTCTTGGATACTGGCAGGTCCGGGAACACACGGATCCACACACGACCGGCACGCTTCATGTGACGGGTCATAGCACGACGCGCAGCCTCGATCTGACGAGCGGTGATACGCGCAGGCTCCTGAGCCTTCAGGCCGTAGGCACCAAAGTTGAGCTCAAAGCCCCCTTTGGCGTTGCCGTGAATGCGGCCCTTGTGCTGCTTGCGATATTTTGT
This sequence comes from uncultured Cohaesibacter sp., assembly GCF_963678225.1. NCBI lineage: Bacteria > Pseudomonadati > Pseudomonadota > Alphaproteobacteria > Hyphomicrobiales > Cohaesibacteraceae > Cohaesibacter > uncultured Cohaesibacter sp. Next base: position 654,620 of record NZ_OY782763.1, read on the forward strand.
GCGCTTTGGTTGCAGCATTGTGTTTCTCTCTTAACTCAGTTTGTAACCGACATTAAGCAGCAGGTTTATTGCTACGACGGCGCTGGTTGCTGTTATTGCCCTGATCCTGGTTTTCAGAAGCGCGACGTTCAGAGGCCATTGGATCATGTTCCATGATCTCACCTTTGTAGATCCACACTTTGATACCAGAGATGCCATAAGCAGTCAGTGCTTCAGCAGTACCATAGTCAATGTCAGCGCGCAGAGTATGAAGCGGAACGCGACCTTCACGATACCATTCGGTACGCGCGATCTCGGCACCACCCAGACGGCCTGCACAGTTGATACGAATGCCTTCGGCGCCCATCCGCATAGCGGACTGAACGGCCCGTTTCATCGCGCGACGGAAAGCAACACGGCGTTCCAGCTGCTGAGCGATGGACTGAGCAACGAGGTTAGCATCTGTTTCCGGCTTACGTACCTCAACAATGTTGATATGTACATCGGAAGTTGTCAGCTTGCCAACTTTCGCACGAAGTTTTTCGATATCGGCGCCTTTTTTGCCGATTACGATGCCCGGACGTGCAGAGTGAATGGTCACACGGCACTTTTTGTGCGGACGCTCGATAACGATCTTGGAAACGGCTGCCTGCTTGAGTTCTTTCTCCAGCATGCTGCGAATTGCAAAATCTTCATGAAGAAGATCGCCATATTCGCCTTTGTCAGCATACCAGCGAGAATCCCAAGTGCGGTTGATCCCAAGACGAAGACCAATTGGATTAACCTTGTGACCCATCAGGCTGTCTCCTCAACTTCACGAACAACAATCGTCAGGTTGGAGAAAGGCTTGAGGATCTTGCCAACACGACCACGAGCACGTGGCTGCCAGCGTTTCATCACAAGTGCCTTACCAACATAAGCTTCTGCCACGATCAGGCTGTCAACATCCAGTTCATGGTTGTTTTCAGCGTTTGCGATCGCAGATTCCAAACATTTCTTTACATCTTTCGCGATGCGTTTGGAGGAGAAGGTTAGGTCAGCCAGAGCTGTATCAACCTTTTTCCCCCGAATCATCGTTGCGACAAGGTTCAGCTTCTGCGGAGACGTGCGAAGCATGCGGCTTACCGCTTTAGCCTCGTTGTCTTTCAAGACGCGTGCGCGTTTTGCCTTACCCATTATTTCCTCCTAGCCTTCTTGTCGGCCCCGTGACCGTAATAGTTACGGGTCGGAGAAAATTCGCCCAACTTGTGACCGACCATCTCCTCAGAGACGAGAACCGGTACATGCTTCTGACCATTATACACACCAAAGGTGAGCCCGACGAAGTGAGGCAAGATCGTGGAGCGACGGCTCCAGGTCTTGATCACTTCGTGACGACCAGAAGAGCGAACCTTGTCTGCCTTCTTCAGAAGGTATCCGTCTACAAACGGACCTTTCCAAACAGAACGTGCCATCGGTTAACCCTTATTTCTTGCGCTGATGACGACTACGAACAATAAACTTGTCGGTCGACTTGTTAGAGCGAGTACGCTTGCCTTTGGTAGGCTTGCCCCATGGAGACACAGGGTGACGACCACCAGAGGTCCGGCCTTCACCACCACCATGTGGGTGATCTACCGGGTTCATAACGACACCGCGCACTTCTGGACGTTTACCGAGCCAACGGCTACGACCAGCTTTACCATGATTGATGTTTGAATGTTCCGGGTTGGAAACTGCACCGACGCTTGCCATGCAAGTACCAAGCACCAGACGGGTTTCACCCGAATTCAAACGAATGATTGCATAACCGCTATCACGACCAACAAGCTGAGCGTAAGCACCGGCAGAGCGAGCAATCTGACCGCCTTTGCCTGGCTTGATCTCTACGTTGTAGATGATCGTGCCAACTGGCATGTTGGCCAGAGGCATAGCGTTGCCCGGTTTGATGTCGGCAGCTTTACTAGCAGCTACAACCTTGTCACCAGCTTTAAGGCGCTGAGGAGCCAGGATGTATGCCTGTTCGCCGTCTTCATAATTAACCAGAGCAATATATGCCGTACGGTTTGGATCATATTCCAGACGCTCTACCGTACCAACAACGTCAAACTTACGACGTTTGAAGTCGATGATGCGATAGGTACGCTTATGACCGCCACCACGACGACGTGATGTCACGCGACCATGGTTGTTACGACCGCCAGACTTGGTCAAGCCTTCGGTGAGCGTTTTGACCGGTTTCCCCTTCCAAAGATCGGAGCGGTCTACGATCACCAGCTGACGCGTGCCTGGGCTTGTCGGTTTAAAGGTCTTGAGTGCCATGACTTAAAGCCTATCCCCGCGTTGCTTAAAGACCAGTCGTGACGTCAATCGATTGGCCCTCTTCGAGGGTAACAATCGCTTTTTTCACGTCGACCTGCTTGCCGATAATGCCTTTGAAGCGTTTAACCTTGCCCTTGCGGACCAGAGTGTTGACGCTTTTGACCTTGACGGAAAACAGTGCCTCTACGGCGGCCTTGATTTCAGTTTTAGTCGCATCCTTGGATACGTTGAAAACAACCTTGTCCTGTTCGGAATGAATGGTTGCCTTCTCGGTGATCACCGGGCTGCGGATGATATCGTAATGACGAAGGGTGGTCATTTGAACCGTTCCTCCAGAGCATCGACTGCGGCCTTGGTCAGAACCAGAGTGTCGCGACGCAGAACATCAAGAACGTTGATGCCCTGTACCGGCAACACATCGATACCGACGATATTGCGGGCAGCTTTTGCGAAGTTCTCATCCACTTCCTTACCGGAAATGATCAGAGCGCTTTCGATGCCCAGACCGGAAATCTGTTTCTTTACGGCTGCGGTCTTTGGTGCTTCTGCCTTCGCATCATCAAGAATGATTAGATTGTCATTCTTCACTTTGGTAGACAGCGCATGTTTGAGCGCAAGCGCACGAACCTTTTTAGGCAGTTCGATTGCATGGTCACGAACAACCGGACCAAACGCACGACCACCACCACGGAACTGTGGAACCTTCTTGTTGCCGTGACGAGCGCCACCAGAACCCTTCTGACGAAGGTACTTCTTGGTAGTGCCGATCACTTCAGCACGGGTCTTGGTTTTGTGCGTACCAGCCATTTTCTTCATCTGCTGGTAGCGAACCATGCGGGCAATGATGTCCGCGCGTGGTTCGAGACCAAATACAGTGTCGGAAACAGCTACGGAACCTGCATCACCGCCATCAAGGGTTTTAACTTTAAGTTCCATTATTCTTCACCCTCCGCTGCTGGCGCTTCAGCTGCTGGAGCGTCTGCGCTACGGATAGCACCAGGAAGTGGAACCCCTTCAGGACGTGCCTTCTTGACAGCATCCTTAATGAGAATCCAACCGCCCTTGGAACCAGGAACAGCACCCTGAACCAGAACCAGACCACGGTCGGCATCGGTTTTAACAACCTTCAGATTCTGCGTCGTCACGCGGGTAGACCCCATGTGACCAGCCATCTTTTTGCCTTTGAAGACCTTGCCTGGATCCTGACACTGACCGGTAGAGCCGTGGGAACGGTGAGAAATGGAGTTACCGTGCGTTGCACGTCCACCACCGAAATTGTGACGTTTCATGGCGCCGGCGAAGCCTTTACCAATTGACGTACCAACAACATCCACATGCTGACCAGCAATATAGTGATCCGCAGTCAACTCAGAACCAACCTCGATGAGGTTTTCTTCGCTTACGCGGAATTCAGCAAGTTTACGCTTCGGTTCAACCTTTGCTACGGCGAAGTGGCCGCGCATTGGCTTCGAAACATTTTTTACTTTGGCTTTGCCTACACCCAACTGAAGTGCGGTATAGCCGTTTTTCTCTACAGTACGCTGAGCAACAACCTGGCAATTCTCAACTTTGAGAACCGTAACCGGAACATGTTCTCCGGCTTCGGTATAAATGCGGGTCATTCCCAACTTCTGTGCGATCACACCAGAACGCATGGCTACTCTTGCCTCTCGCTCACGTTAGAGCTTAATTTCAACGTCCACACCGGCCGCAAGATCTAGCTTCATGAGTGCATCAACCGTCTGAGGGGTCGGGTCGATGATGTCGAGGAGACGCTTGTGCGTACGGATCTCGAACTGCTCACGGCTTTTCTTGTTAACATGCGGCGAACGGTTGACAGTGAACTTCTCGATATGGGTCGGAAGAGGAACTGGACCACGAACATTTGCGCCAGTGCGCTTAGCTGTGGACACGATTTCCTTTGCTGACGTATCGAGAATGCGATGGTCGAATGCCTTAAGGCGAATTCGAATATTCTGACCGTTCATATTTTCAACCTCAAAAGACTGGGGTGCTTTGGGAGCACCCACAACACCCCTGCCCTAGTGACTATTCGACGATTGCGCCGACGATACCAGCGCCGACGGTACGACCACCTTCGCGGATAGCGAAGCGCAGTTTTTCTTCCATGGCGATTGGCACAATCAGTTCAACATTCATGTTGACGTTATCGCCTGGCATCACCATTTCCACACCTTCGTCAAGGGTAACAACACCCGTAACGTCGGTCGTGCGGAAGTAGAACTGAGGACGATAGTTGGTGAAGAACGGGGTATGACGACCACCTTCTTCTTTCGTCAGAATGTAGGCTTCTGCCTTGAATTTCGTGTGCGGGGTAACGGAACCTGGCTTGCAGAGAACCTGACCACGCTCAACGTCTTCACGCTTGGTACCACGCAGAAGAACACCAACGTTATCGCCTGCTTCACCGCTATCAAGCAGCTTGCGGAACATTTCAACACCGGTGCAGGTGGTTTTCTGAGTTGGTTTGATACCGACGATTTCGATTTCTTCACCAACCTTGATGATGCCACGCTCAACACGACCGGTAACAACCGTACCACGACCAGAGATCGAGAACACGTCTTCGATCGGCAGCAGGAACGGCAGGTCAACTGGACGCTCTGGAGTCGGGATGTAATCATCAACAGCTGCCATCAGAGCTTTGATGGAATCACGGCCGATTTCAGGATCACGGTTTTCAACAGCAGCGAGAGCGGAACCTTTAACGATGGGGATTTCATCGCCTGGGAACTCATAGCTGTCCAGAAGTTCACGAACTTCCATTTCAACCAGCTCGAGAAGCTCTTCGTCGTCAACCTGGTCAACTTTGTTGAGGTAAACAACAAGCGCAGGAACACCAACCTGACGAGCAAGAAGAATGTGCTCGCGGGTCTGTGGCATCGGGCCGTCTGCTGCTGAGCAAACCAGAATTGCACCGTCCATCTGAGCCGCACCGGTGATCATGTTTTTCACATAGTCAGCGTGGCCCGGGCAGTCAACGTGCGCATAGTGACGGTTCTCGGTTTCATACTCAACGTGAGCGGTAGAAATCGTGATGCCGCGTGCTTTTTCTTCAGGCGCACCGTCAATCTCGTCATATGCTTTCGCAGTTGCCCCACCAGATTCCGCAAGGGTCATGGTGATTGCAGCGGTAAGCGTGGTTTTACCATGGTCAACGTGACCAATCGTGCCGATGTTACAATGCGGCTTATTACGTTCAAACTTTTCCTTAGCCATAGGAAAGTCTCCATTCTCAAAATTACATTAAGTGCGGCGGCTAGATCAGCTCACTGCCGAAACAATGAGCCGATCGACCAATCGATTTGATTTAGGCGTATTTGGCCTGAACCTCATCTGCGACTGCCTGTGGCACCTGTGCGTAGTGATCAAACACCATGGAAAACTGTGCGCGACCCTGTGACATGGAACGAAGAGTGTTCACATAGCCAAACATGTTCGCCAGAGGCACCATGGAGCTAATGACAGTTACAACACCGCGGGCTTCAGTTCCTGAGATCTGACCGCGACGGGAGTTAATGTCGCCGATGATGTCACCCATATATTCTTCAGGGGTCACAACTTCGACTTTCATCATTGGTTCGAGCAGTTTCGGACCAGCTTTTTGACAACCTTCACGGAAGCCTGCACGAGATGCGATCTCAAAGGCAAGAACGGAAGAGTCAACATCATGGAAGGCACCGTCGATAAGCTCAACTTTGATGTCTACCATTGGGAAGCCAGCCAGAGGACCTGCGGTCATGACAGACTGGACACCTTTTTCAACGCCAGGGATGTATTCTTTCGGAATAGCACCACCAACGATGGAAGATTTGAACTCGAAACCAGCACCAGGCTCATTCGGGCCAATAATCATTTTGACGCGACCGAACTGACCGGTACCACCCGACTGTTTCTTGTGGGTGTAATCTACGGTTTCTTCTTTCGTGATGGTCTCACGATAAGCAACCTGAGGTGCGCCAATCTGAGCTTCAACCTTGAATTCACGCTTCATACGATCAACGAGAATGTCGAGGTGAAGTTCGCCCATGCCAGCCATAATGGTCTGACCGGATTCTTCATCCGTTTTGACGCGGAAAGAAGGATCCTCAGCAGCCAGACGGTTGAGCGCAAGGCCCATCTTTTCCTGGTCAGCTTTGGTCTTCGGCTCAACTGCAATCTCGATAACCGGCTCTGGGAATTCCATACGCTCAAGAATAACCGGCTTCAGCGGATCACAAAGGGTATCACCAGTAGTGGTATCTTTGAGACCTGCGATAGCAACGATGTCGCCAGCGAATGCTTCCTTGATGTCCTCACGAGAGTTGGAGTGCATCTGAAGCATACGACCTACACGCTCGCGTTTTTCCTTAACGGTGTTGAGAACGGAAGACCCCGCAATCAACTTGCCGGAATAAATGCGGCAGAAAGTCAGAGAGCCAACAAACGGGTCGTTCGCAATTTTGAACGCCAGCATGGAAAATGGCTCTTCATCGTCTGCATGACGTTCGATTGGCTCTTCCGTCTTGGCATCGACACCCCTAATGGATTCAATGTCAATCGGGCTAGGCAGATAATCGACAACAGCATCGAGCAGAGGCTGAACGCCTTTGTTCTTGAAGGCAGTACCACAAAGGATCGGAACGAATTCGTTGGCAATGGTGCCTTTACGGATCAGTTCCATGATCTTTTCGTTGCTTGGCTCTTCACCTTCCAGATAAGCTTCCATTGCTTCTTCGTCGATTTCGACGACAGCTTCAATAAGCTTCTCGCGATATTCCTGAGCCTGAGCAAGGTCAGCTTCCGGAATGTCGTTGGTTTCGAACTCAGCACCGAGGTGCTCTTCGTGCCAGATAATCTGCTTCATGTTGAGCAGATCGATCACGCCCTTGAATTCGCTTTCAGCACCAACTGGCAACTGAAGGCAGAGCGGGTTAGCACCAAGGCGGCTCTCGATCATTTCTACGCAGCGGTAGAAATCAGCACCGAGTTTATCCATCTTGTTGACGAAGATCATCCGAGGAACGGAGTATTTGTCAGCCTGACGCCAAACGGTTTCAGTCTGAGGCTCAACACCAGCGTTCGCATCCAGGCAGCACACAGCGCCGTCAAGCACACGCAGAGAACGCTCAACTTCAATGGTGAAGTCAACGTGACCTGGGGTGTCGATGATGTTCAGACGCTTTTCACGCCAAAAACAAGTGGTTGCAGCGGACGTAATGGTAATACCACGTTCCTGCTCTTGTTCCATCCAGTCCATGGTGGCGGCACCATCATGAACTTCGCCAATCTTATGGCTTTTACCTGTGTAATAGAGGATCCGCTCAGTAGTGGTCGTCTTACCAGCATCAATGTGGGCCATGATGCCGAAGTTACGATAATCCTCAATCTTGTGGCTGCGTGCCATGACTTCGCCCCTAATGGTTTACCAGCGATAATGCGAGAAGGCACGGTTGGCTTCCGCCATACGGTGCGTGTCCTCGCGTTTTTTGACTGCAGAACCGCGGTTGTTGAACGCATCCAGAAGCTCGCCGGAAAGGCGATCGATCATGGTGCGCTCGTTGCGATTGCGGGCTGCTGCAATGATCCAACGGATAGCCAGGGCCTGCTTGCGTTCTGCACGAACATCAACAGGGACCTGGTAAGTCGCACCACCGACACGGCGGGAGCGAACTTCCACTTGAGGCATGACGTTTTCCAGAGCAGTGTGAAACACTTCTACTGGGTCCTGCTTCAATTTTCCTTCAACAGAATCAAGTGCACCGTAAACGATGCTTTCTGAAACGGACTTTTTGCCGTCCAGCATGATGCTGTTCATGAATTTTGAAATAACGATATCACCGAATTTAGGATCCGGGTTGATAACGCGTTTTTCTGCACTATGGCGACGTGACATGTGACCAGAACTCCAATAGCGGCTTATTTCGGCCGCTTCGCACCATATTTAGAACGGCGCTGTTTACGGTCTTTAACACCTTGTGTATCGAGAACACCGCGAAGGATGTGATAACGAACACCAGGCAAGTCTTTCACGCGACCGCCGCGGATCATGACAACGGAGTGTTCCTGAAGGTTATGGCCCTCACCAGGGATGTAGCCAATTACTTCAAAACCGTTGGTCAAGCGAACCTTAGCAACCTTACGCAGAGCCGAGTTAGGCTTCTTAGGCGTAGTGGTGTAGACGCGCGTACAAACGCCCCGCTTCTGAGGGCAGGCCTCCATGGCCGGAACTTTGTTTCGCTTCACCGGCGCTTTGCGCGGTTTACGAATAAGCTGGTTAATGGTTGGCATTAACGTGTGCCTTTCAGATCTCTCTGAATAATTACATATTGCACCGTCCGCACGCGCAAAAGCGCACCATCGCGCGACCCTTGCCGCGAACGGCGCTGTGAAAACCAGAGGATTACGGCGAACCGCAATCATGAGCCAGTCAATCTCAGCTTCATTAAGACGAACATCGTTTAAATGGTCTTGCGTCGAAAACGTGGCGCTTTCGATCATTGAGCACTTACGGCATGTCCGAGAAGTGGCGCGAAACTACTCTGAAGATTGCATTCCGTCAACCCCCTTGGTGAAGATTCCCAGAACCCCTGCATTTGCGCCATTCAAGTGTATTTTTATTACCCATTTTAGACCAAATCCGCAACATTTAGACCCACCGATGGCAACCCGTTGAAAATCTGCCGATTCTTCCCCAATTGGCCTCTGGAATCGCGCCTAATCTGAGCCTCTTCGGATACGCTTAGTTGCAACAGATTCTTTGAGAATCTTTAACCACGCTACTCGTGATTCCGGACTAGCAGCCCGGAGAGTGAAAAACCGGCACTATGCGCATCGACATACCCATGAGTGACATTGAAATAGTAATACATACCAGAAAGGGAAATCGGAGTATTTGTCCAGAACTCCGCACCATCACCAAAGTCAGAGGCGGCGATCGCAGGAAAGACTATCGTATCGATCTTCAGCCCCTCACAGCTTTCCAAATAGATTGAGTCAAACTCTTCTGCTGTGGGCAACCGCCACCCATTGCCCAGCTTTTGGGCTTCCCCCTTCGCCTCCTCCAATCCGAGCCCCATAGGATCACCAGTGCAGGTGCCCTGTTTCGCATTCCACCCCATACCAAGAGCGCAGCGTTGCCACTCCAGACCTTTGCCGATTTGGAATGCAACATCACCTCTTAGTTGAAAACCATGCCCGGATGGCTCCTGACACTCGGCAAAAGCACCTGTTGTCATGACGACACCCCCGACAAGCACCAAAGCAAAAGAGTGCAAACGCCCGTATTCGATTAGCTGACCAAATTCAATCATAGATTTACTCTCTTACTCGAGAGCATGTATCTGGCTGAATATGTTGAAAGTGGGGCTTTGAAAAACGAGACACAGAAAAGAAAAGGCCGCCCTGAAGAACAAGGCGGCCTTTGCAATATCAATAAGTGAAGCTCTCGCTTACTCGGCTGGTTCCACAGGTGGCTGGCCAGACATATCGCGGATCTGCGGCGTGGAAGTCAGGGACTGTGTCCGCTGCTTTTCTTCCAGGATCAGATCGTCGCGATGGGTAGCCACACGACGCAGACCAGACATCACACGACCGGTACCGGCCGGGATCAGGCGACCAACGATGACGTTCTCTTTGAGGCCTTCAAGGGTATCGATCTTGCCCTGTACAGACGCCTCGGTAAGCACGCGCGTGGTTTCCTGGAACGATGCGGCAGAAATGAAGGACCGTGTCTGCAAGCTGGCCTTGGTAATACCAAGCAGAACCGGCTTGCCTTTGGCCGGATCCTTACCTTCTGCAACAAGACGTTCATTTTCTTCTGCGAATTCCAGACGGTCAATATGTTCACCATGCAGGAAGTAGCTATCGCCCTGATCTTCAATCTCGATCTTCTGAAGCATCTGACGCACAATCACTTCGATATGCTTGTCGTTAATGCCCACACCCTGCAGACGGTAAACATCCTGAATCTCGTTGACGAGATAATCAGCCAGAGCGGCAACGCCCTTAACGGCCAGAATATCATGCGGCGCTGGGTTACCATCCAGAATATACTCACCCTTCTCGATAAAGTCGCCTTCCTGAAGGTGGAAAGGACGTCCTTTCGGGATGAGATATTCAATCGGCTCCATCGTCTCGTCAGCAGGTTCCAGAACGATACGGCGTTTGTTCTTATAGTCGCGACCAAAGCGGATGGTGCCATCGACATCAGCGATAACAGCATGATCCTTTGGACGACGGGCCTCGAACAATTCAGCCACACGAGGAAGACCACCGGTAATGTCTTTGGTCTTGGCGCTTTCCATCGGGTTACGCGCAAGAACGTCACCAGCAGAGACCTTGGTACCCGGCTGAACCGACAGGATGGCGTCTACCTGTAGCAGGTAACGAGCATCACCGCCGCGCGGAAGCGTCTTGATTGCTCCGCTTGCATCCTTGATCGTAATCGCCGGCTTCATATCAGCCGAACGAGGGTTGCCACGCCAATCGATAACGACACGCTTGGTGATACCGGTTGACTCGTCCGTCGCTTCGCTAACAGAAAGACCTTCAGCAACATCTTCAAAGTCGATGACGCCATCGGATTCTGCGAGAATTGGACGGGTATACGGATCCCACTCGGCCAAACGCTGGCCAAGCTTGACACGATCACCCTCATCAACATGAAGGATCGTGCCGTAGGTCACTTTGTTGGTGGAGCGCTCGTTGCCTTCATCATCAATGATTGCAATGGAAACGTTCCGGCCAAGAGTGATCAGCTTGCCTTCGGAGTTGCGAGCAACGTTACGGTTGCGGATCTCGATCGTGCCTTCGAAGTTGGACTCGATGAAGGAGCTGTCAACCACCTGTGCCGTACCACCGATATGGAACGTACGCATGGTCAACTGCGTGCCGGGCTCACCAATCGACTGAGCAGCAATAACGCCAACAGCTTCACCAATATTCACTTCAGTGCCACGAGCAAGGTCACGGCCGTAACAAGCAGCACAAACACCATTGCGGGAATTACAGGTCAGAACCGAACGAACAATAATGGACTGCAAGCCACAGGTTTCGATTTCCTCGAGATGCTCTTCCGAGATGACCTGCCCTTTTGGAACGATCACGTCGCCAGTCTTCGGATTGATAACATCCTGAGCAGCGGTACGGCCTTTGGTACGGGTACCAAGCGTCGCAACGACCTGACCGGAGTCAACAATCGCACGCACTTCTAGACCTTCTTCAGAGCCACAATCGACTTCGGTGATGATGCAGTCCTGTGCAACGTCCACCAGACGACGGGTCAAGTAACCCGAGTTGGCCGTTTTCAGAGCCGTGTCAGCCAGACCTTTACGCGCACCATGTGTGGAGTTGAAGTATTCCATCACGGTGAGGCCTTCTTTAAAGTTCGAGATAATCGGCGTTTCGATAATCTCGCCCGAAGGCTTGGCCATAAGACCACGCATACCTGCCAGCTGTTTCATCTGTGCCGGTGAACCACGAGCACCAGAGTGCGCCATCATGTAAACCGAGTTCATCGGCTTCTGACGCTTGGTTTCTTCGTCGAACTCGACAGCCTGAATGCGTTTCATCATCTCGTCAGCAACGCGGTCCGTACATTTCGCCCAGGCGTCAACAACCTTGTTGTATTTCTCGCCCTGCGTGATGAGACCATCGTTATACTGGCTTTCAAATTCCATCGCCATCGTGCTGGTTTCTTCAATGAGACCAGCTTTGGTGTCAGGAATAACCATGTCGTCCTTACCGAAGGAAATACCGGCACGGAACGCACGGTTAAAGCCAAGACCCATGATCTTGTCGCAGAAGATGACCGTTTCCTTCTGACCGCATGCCCGATAGACAAAGTGGATCATCTTGGAAATTTCTTTTTTGGTCATCAGCTTGTTACAAGCTTCATAAGACACCTGCGGATGACGCGGCAGAAGCTCACCGATCAGCATGCGGCCCGGCGTGGTTTCATAAATTTCAGAAACCTGATTGCCTTCTTCGTCAATGGTCTTGAAACGACCTTTGACTTTTGCATGCAGGGTAACGGCCTTCGTTTCCAGAGCATGATGCAACTCGCCGATATCGGAGAAGAGCATCCCCTCACCCGGTTCGTTTTCATTCATGATCGAGAGATAGTAAAGACCCAGAACGATATCCTGTGACGGCACGATGATTGGTTCGCCGTTTGCCGGATGCAGAATGTTGTTCGTGGACATCATCAGCACGCGGGCTTCCAGCTGCGCTTCCAGAGAAAGCGGAACGTGAACAGCCATCTGGTCACCGTCAAAGTCGGCGTTGAAGGCCGAACAGACGAGCGGATGCAGCTGAATGGCTTTACCTTCAACCAGATGCGGCTCAAAAGCCTGAATACCAAGACGGTGAAGCGTAGGCGCACGGTTGAGCATGACCGGATGCTCACGAATAACCTCTTCAAGGATATCCCAAACTTCAGGCTTGCCCTTTTCAACCAGCTTCTTGGCCTGTTTCACAGTCGTCGAATAGCCCTTGGCGTCGAGACGCGAGTAGATGAACGGCTTGAACAGCTCAAGCGCCATTTTCTTCGGCAGACCGCACTGATGCAGTTTCAGCTCAGGCCCCACAGTAATAACGGAACGACCGGAATAGTCGACGCGTTTACCCAGCAGGTTCTGACGGAAACGACCGTGCTTGCCCTTGAGCATATCGGACAGAGATTTCAGCGGACGCTTGTTGGCACCCGTGATGACGCGACCACGACGGCCGTTATCGAACAGGGCATCAACAGATTCCTGCAGCATGCGTTTTTCGTTCCGGATGATGATATCCGGTGCACGCAGCTCCATCAGACGCTTCAGACGGTTGTTACGGTTGATCACACGACGATAGAGATCGTTGAGGTCAGACGTCGCAAAACGGCCACCATCAAGCGGCACCAGCGGACGCAGGTCCGGTGGGATCACGGGAACGACCGTCATGATCATCCATTCCGGACGGTTGCCGGATTCGATAAAAGCTTCAACGATCTTCAGACGCTTGGCCAGCTTGATCGGCTTCAGGGAAGACGTGCTTTCTGCGATTTCCTTGCGCAGCTTCTCCGAGATCTGTTCCAGATCAAGAGAGGCAAGAATTTCGCGTATCGCCTCAGCACCGATCATGGCGGTGAAGGTATCCTCGCCATACTCATCCTGAGCAATCATATACTCCTCTTCACTGAGGAGCTGATATTCCTTAAGCGGCGTCAGGCCCGGCTCGACAACAATGTAGTTCTCAAAATAGAGAACGCGCTCAAGATCCTTGAGCGTCATGTCAAGCAGCTGACCGATGCGGCTTGGAAGGGATTTCAGGAACCAAATGTGAGCAACCGGCGCAGCAAGTTCGATATGCCCCATGCGTTCACGACGCACGCGAGACAACGTAACTTCCACACCACATTTTTCACAAATGATGCCTTTGTATTTCATGCGCTTGTACTTGCCGCACAAGCATTCATAATCCTTGATTGGACCAAAAATACGCGCACAGAAAAGACCATCACGCTCAGGCTTGAACGTACGATAGTTGATCGTTTCAGGCTTTTTGATCTCACCAAAGGACCAGGAAAGAATTTTTTCCGGGCTCGCGATTGAAACGCGGATCTGGTCAAAAGTCTGGGCCTGAGCCTGCGGACTGAAAAGATTCATGACCTCTTGGTTCATGGTGTCTCCTCTTACGGTTTGACGGATCGCAAGGCTTTACCCCGCGACCCGTTCCGAAAAAATGCCTAGTTTCGTTTAACTCGGGCGCTGCTTATTCAGCAGCGTCCGCAGGCGGCGTATCGTTGGGTTCCAGATCGATCAGGCGCTGACTGTCTTCCAGCTCCATGTTCAGACCCAGGGACCGAATTTCCTTCACAAGGACGTTGAAGCTTTCCGGAATGCCCGCTTCGAAGGTATCATCCCCACGAACAATCGCTTCATAGACCTTGGTACGTCCGGCAACGTCATCCGACTTGACGGTGAGCATTTCCTGCAAGGTGTAGGCTGCGCCATAAGCTTCCAGAGCCCAGACCTCCATCTCACCGAAGCGCTGACCACCAAACTGCGCCTTACCACCCAGCGGCTGCTGGGTAACGAGCGAGTATGGCCCAATCGAACGACCGTGGATCTTCTCGTCGACCAGATGGTGCAGTTTGAGCATATAAATATACCCAACAGTTACCTGGCGATCGAACATCTCACCTGTACGGCCATCGAACAAACGGGACTGACCAGACCGGTCAAGACCAGCCTGTACCAGCATATCGTTCACGTCTGGCTCACGCGCACCATCGAAAACCGGAGTCGCAATGGAAACACCCTTGCGCAGCTGTTCGGCCATCTTGACGACGCTCTCGTCATCATACTCGGTAACGTCAAGGTTTTTGCCGTTATCGTGATAGACGTCCTTCAGCTCCAGCCGTAGAGGCTCAAGATTGCCCGACCGTCTGTATTCATCATACATCTTGCCGATCTTGTGGCCCATGCCAGCACAGGCCCAACCAAGGTGCGTCTCGAGGATCTGCCCGATATTCATACGCGAAGGCACGCCCAGCGGGTTCAGAACAATGTCCACATGGGTACCGTCTTCCAGATATGGCATATCTTCGATCGGGTTGATCTTGGATACCACCCCCTTGTTACCGTGACGGCCAGCCATTTTGTCACCCGGCTGGATCTTACGCTTGATAGCGATGAAGACCTTGGCCATTTTCATGACCCCTGGTGGCAATTCGTCACCGCGCTGCAGTTTCTCGACCTTGTCGATGAACCGCTGCTCGAGACGCTTGCGGCTTTCGTCATACTGGTTGCGAAGCGCTTCGATTTCACCCATCAGCTTTTCGTCGTCAACCGCGAACAACCACCACTGGCTACGTGGAAACTCGGAGATCTCGGTATGCGTGATCTCACTGTCTTTCCTGAAGCCTTTAGGGCCTGCGGTGCCGACATGGCCGTTGAGCATGTCTGCGAGGCGACCATAAACGTTGCGGTCCAGAATGGCCTGCTCGTCATCACGGTCTTTTGCCAGACGCTCGATTTCTTCGCGCTCGATTGACATCGCGCGTTCGTCTTTTTCGATGCCATGACGGTTGAAGACACGCACTTCAACAACGGTACCGAAGGTTCCCGGAGGCATGCGAAGCGAGGTGTCGCGCACGTCAGAAGCCTTTTCACCGAAGATGGCACGCAGAAGCTTTTCTTCCGGTGTCATCGGGCTCTCGCCCTTCGGCGTGATCTTGCCGACGAGAATATCGCCAGGCTTCACTTCAGCGCCGATATAGGTGATGCCAGCCTCGTCGAGATTCTTGAGCGATTCTTCCGACACGTTCGGAATATCGCGCGTTATTTCTTCAGGGCCAAGCTTGGTATCACGGGCCATAACTTCGAATTCCTCGAGATGAATCGAGGTGAAGATATCTTCTTTCACAATCCGCTCGGAGAGCAGAATGGAGTCTTCGAAGTTGTAGCCGTTCCAAGGCATGAAGGCGACGAGCACGTTACGACCAAGAGCCAGATCGCCCAGATCCGTAGACGGACCGTCAGCGATGATCTCGCCCTTCTGAACGAAGTCGCCAACAGAAACAAGCGGACGCTGGTTGATACAGGTCGACTGGTTCGAACGCTGGAACTTGCTCAGACGATAGATGTCAACACCGGACCGACGCGGATCAATATCTTCGGTTGCCCGAATAACGATACGCGTGGAGTCAACCTGATCGACAATACCCGTGCGGGATGCAGCAATCGCAGCACCGGAGTCACGAGCCACAATAGGCTCCATACCCGTACCAACGAATGGTGCTTCAGCCCGAACCAGAGGCACAGCCTGACGCTGCATGTTCGAACCCATCAGTGCTCGGTTGGCGTCATCGTTCTCAAGGAACGGAATAAGCGCTGCGGCAACAGACACGAGCTGTTTCGGCGACACGTCCATGAAGTCAACGCGCTCGATTGGCGTGATCATCACTTCACCAGCGTGACGACAAATAACGGAGTCCTCTACGAAAGCGCCATCATTGGTAAGCTCGACGTTTGCCTGTGCAACATAGTGTTTGGCTTCTTCCATCGCGGAAAGATAAACAACTTCGTTGGTTACCTTGCCATCAAACACCTTGCGATAAGGCGCTTCGATGAAGCCATATTTGTTGACACGTGCGAAGGTCGCCAGAGAGTTGATCAGACCGATGTTCGGGCCTTCAGGCGTTTCAATCGGGCAGATACGACCATAGTGGGTCGGATGCACGTCTCGCACTTCAAAGCCAGCGCGTTCGCGGGTCAAACCACCTGGGCCCAACGCCGAAAGTCGACGCTTATGCGTAATTTCGGACAGCGGGTTGTTCTGGTCCATGAACTGCGAAAGCTGCGAAGAGCCGAAGAACTCGCGCACAGCAGCGGCTGCCGGCTTCGCGTTGATCAGATCCTGCGGCATCACCGTGTCGATTTCAATCGAGGACATACGCTCCTTGATTGCGCGCTCCATACGCAGAAGACCGATGCGATACTGGTTTTCCATCAGCTCGCCAACAGAGCGCACACGACGGTTACCCAAGTTATCGATATCGTCAATCTCGCCTTTGCCATCACGCAGATCAAGCAAGGTGCGGATCACTTCAACGATGTCTTCCTTACGCAGAATGCGAACCGTGTCGGCAACGTCCAGATCCATACGCATATTCATCTTCACGCGGCCAACTGCGGAAAGATCATAGCGCTCAGGATCAAAGAACAGAGACTGCAGCATTGCTTCTGCCGTTTCGATGGTCGGCGGCTCGCCTGGACGCATCACGCGGTAGATATCGAACAGAGCGGCTTCACGATCGGAGTTCTTGTCAACGGCCAGCGTGTTGCGAATATACGGTCCAACGGTCACGTGGTCGATGTTGAGAACGGAAATCTCTTCAAAGCCATTGTCTTTCAGAAGGGCAAGCACCTTCTCGTCAAGCTCTTCACCGGCTTCTGCGTAGATTTCACCCGTGGTATAGCTGACGGCATCCTCGGCAAGATATTTGCCGTAAAGATCCTCGTCCGCTACCTTGAGGAATTTCAGTCCGCCTTCGACAAGCTTCTTGATCTGACGAGCAGTCAGTTTCTTGCCAGCCTCAAACACAACCTCACCGGTCTGCGCATCAATGAGATCCGTGTCAGGCTTGGTGCCCTTCAGGGAGTCCCCATCAAACGCCACCTGCCATGCATCGCCTACACGAGAATACTCAACCTTGTTGTAATAGGTATCGAGAATCTCTTCCGTATCCAGCCCCAGTGCAAGCAGCAGACTGGAAACAGGGATCTTGCGGCGGCGGTCGATACGGGCATAGACAACATCTTTGGCATCAAATTCGATATCGAGCCAAGAGCCGCGATAAGGAATGATGCGCGCAGCAAACAGCAGTTTGCCCGAAGAATGGCTTTTGCCTTTATCATGATCGAAGAACACACCAGGAGAACGGTGCATCTGGGATACGATGACACGCTCGGTACCGTTGACGATGAAGGTACCTTTATCCGTCATGAGCGGCATATCGCCCATGTAGACATCCTGTTCCTTGATGTCCTTGACTGACTTTGCGCCAGTATCTTCGTCCACCTCAAACACAATCAGACGCAGGGTCAGTTTGAGCGGAGCAGAATAAGTCATTCCGCGCATACGACACTCTTCAGTGTCATATTTCGGAGCCTCAAATTCGTACCGCACGAACTCCAGCTGCGAAGTGCCGGAAAAATCCGTGATCGGGAATACAGAAGAAAATACCGCTTGGAGGCCTTCATCAAAGCGTCCAGAGGCGGGTTCTTCCACTTGCAGGAATTGATCATAAGAAGCCTTCTGAACCTCAATGAGGTTTGGCATTTCTGCCACTTCTTTAATATGACCGAAGTATTTTCTTAAACGTTTGCGACCGGAAAACGTCTGAGCCATCGTCGCTCCTCGTCTCGCTCATGGGCGGTTGACCAAAAAGCCCGTCACAGGATTGTGCAGGCTCTTGAGAAAAACGCCCTAATTAAAGGGCACCTGGTTTTGAAGCGAATTTCGGGGAATCGCTCCCCCGAAATTCTACACAAGGATTAAACGTTATTTCAATTCTACAGAAGCGCCAGCAGCTTCGAGCTTAGCTTTCAGCTCTTCTGCTTCCGCTTTGTCAACACCTTCTTTGACCGGCTTCGGAGCACCTTCTACGAGCTCTTTAGCTTCTTTCAGGCCAAGACCGGTGATGCCGCGAACTTCCTTGATGACGTTGATTTTCTTGTCGCCAGCAGCGGTCAGAACAACATCAAATTCGGTTTTTTCTTCAGCAGCTTCGCCACCGGCAGCAGCGCCAGGCATAGCAGCCATTGCGACAGGAGCAGCAGCAGAAACGCCCCATTTTTCTTCAAGCATGGTGGAAAGCTCAGCAGCTTCCATAACGGTCAGGGTAGAAAGTTCTTCTACGAGCTTTTCAAGATCAGCCATCGTATTGTTTCCTGTTGGTACGAACCTAAAATTCTAGTTATGTGAGAACGGCCTTACGCCGCTTCGTCCTTCTTGGCATATGCGCCGAATACCCGTGCGAGCTGTCCGCCCGGTGCCTGCAGAACCTGAGCAACCTTGGTTGCAGGTGCCTGAAGGACACCAACAATCTTGCCACGCAGTTCATCAAGCGACGGCATGGTTGCTAGTGCATTCACGCCCGCGGTATCGAGTACAGTGGTGCCCATGACACCGCCAAGAATGACGAGCTTGTCGTTTTTCTTGGCGAATTCAGAGGCCACCTTCGGTGCTGCAACCGGGTCATTGGAAGTAGCAATGACGGTCTGACCTTTGAAAAGATCAGAAATCGGCTCAGCGTCCGTGCCTTGAAGAGCGAGCTTGACAAGACGGTTCTTGGCAACCTGCACCGATGCTCCGGCTTCGCGCATTTTGCTACGAAGTTCGGTCATTTCAGCAACAGTGAGGCCAGCATAGTGAGCAACGACCACGACTTCCGCGCTATTCAGCGTTTCGTGAAGGGACGATACAAGCTCTTGCTTTTCCGCTCTATCCAATGCCTTCTCTCCAGTTACCGGCTCCATCCTTGGGGGAAGAAACCGGAGGTTACACTTGACCAGATCTTCTTACCTTTAGTGAGCAAGGAGTCCTGGCGCGAAGGGACCTGTCCTCCTTGCCGCCCCTGCTAAGCAAAGAACTGGCAAGCATAGGTTCGAACCAAACTGACATGTTTGAAATGTCAAATTAGCCCACCCCATCTGTGCAGGAAAATTAAGTTCAGCATACGGAACACCAAACCCCTGCAGTCTTGGACAGGTGTCTGACCACAGTCAGACATCCCCCCGACAAGAATCGGGAGGAATCACTTTTGACTTCTAATCGGTTTATTCGACAGAAGCAAGATCTACAGTCAGCCCCGGGCCCATCGTGGACGAAAGGGACACTTTCTGCATGTATGTACCTTTGGCACCTGCTGGTTTCGCTTTGGAAACGGCAGAAACAAAGGCTTTTACGTTTTCCACAAGGGCAGCTTCTTCAAAGCTCACCTTGCCAACGCCAGCATGAACGATACCGGCTTTTTCAACACGAAATTCAACCGAACCACCTTTGGAGTCCTTAACAGCCTGAGCGACGTCAGGTGTTACGGTGCCCACTTTCGGGTTTGGCATCATGCCGCGAGGGCCGAGAACCTTACCAAGACGACCAACCAGAGGCATCATGTCCGGAGACGCAATGCAGCGATCAAAGTCAATCTTACCGCCCTGAACGATCTCAACCAGATCTTCAGCACCAACAATGTCAGCGCCGGCTGCCTTGGCTTCCTCAGCCTTGTCGCCACGAGCGAACACAGCAACACGAACGGATTTACCAGTACCTGCTGGCAGCTGACAAACGCCGCGGACCATCTGGTCGGCATGGCGAGGATCAACACCCAGGTTCAGAGCAATTTCAACGGTTTCGTCGAATTTGGTCTTGGAGGCTTCCTTGATCAGCTTAACTGCTTCCTCGAGAGAGTAGGTTGCAGTGGCATCAACTTTTTCACGCGCGGCGCGAATACGTTTTCCGACTTTAGCCATGTGTCGTTACCCCACTACCTCAAAGCCCATTGCACGGGCGGTACCCTCAATCTGAAGCATCGCTGCTTCGATGTCGTTGGCGTTCAGGTCTTTCATTTTTGCTTCCGCAATTTCCTTGACCTGATCCTTGGTAACCTTGCCACCAACATCGCGACCTGGAGCAGAAGAACCCTTCTGCACGTTCGCAGCTTTCTTCAGCAGGTAAGATGCAGGAGGAGTCTTCATTTCGAAAGTGAAAGACTTGTCCTGGTAAATGGTAATGATCACCGGAATCGGTGAGTTCTTTTCCATTTCCTGCGTCTTGGCATTAAATGCCTTACAGAATTCCATGATGTTGAGGCCGCGCTGACCGAGAGCGGGACCAATCGGAGGAGACGGGTTAGCGGCCCCTGCCGGCACCTGAAGCTTCAGGTAGCCTTGAATTTTCTTTGCCATTTTCTTTCCCTAACGCTCATAAGAGCACTGTTAGACACACGAAAGTCGCGCGGTCAGATCTCCCGTTCACCTGGCAAGCGAACCAATCTCCCGCACGAATGAAGGCATCTCATTAAATTTCATGAAATGCCAAACCTGAAAAAGGCACTTTACCAATCACCGATCTCCAGACCTGCGATTAAAAGCACCTTGGAAAATCAGAGTTTTTCAACCTGATTATATTCGAGCTCGACAGGGGTCGCGCGTCCAAAGATAGACACGGTAACCTTGAGGCGTGCGCGTTCTTCGTCCACCTCTTCAACAAGCCCGTTAAAGGAAGCAAACGGACCATCGGAAACCCGAACCTGTTCGCCCACTTCGTAACTCACGGTCGGTGTCGGCTTCTGGACACCTTCTTCAACCTGCGACATCAAACGCTCAGCTTCAGCGTTCGAAATCGGCATCGGTTTGTTATCTGCACCAAGGAAGCCTGTAACCTTGGGCGTATTCTTGATCAGGTGATAGGCGTCGTCGGTCATCGCCATTTTCACAAGCACATAGCCTGGGAAAAATTTACGCTCAGATTCGATCTTGCGTCCGCGCCGCACTTCAACAAATTTCTCGGTCGGCACCAGAATATCATCAAACAGATCTCCAAGACCGGTTTGATCGGCTTTCTGGCGAATATCCTCAGCAACCTTCTTTTCGAAATTCGAGTAGGCGTGCACGATGTACCAGCGTTTTGGCTTCGTCGTCATTGTGCCCTATCCTCCCAGGTTGATGATATAGCTCACACCGAGACTCATGATCTGGTCGGCGAGCAGGAAGAAAGTCGAAGCCAGCACCACCATCACAAACACCATTAGCGTCGTAATTGCTGTTTCCTTACGAGTCGGCCAGGTAATCTTGGCTGCCTCGGATCGGACTTGCTGCAAAAAGGTAAAAGGGTTTGTCTTGGCCATCAATCCGCTCACATATAATAACGCGCGAAACAAGTTCCGCGCGTTCTGAGATTCTCACCATATATATTATCTTTTGCACAAAGATCAAGCACGAATTGGCAGGGGCGGAGGGACTCGAACCCCCGACCCTCGGTTTTGGAGACCGATGCTCTACCAGCTGAGCTACACCCCTAAATCCGTGGTACCTAGTGAAAACCAAGTTGGTGTCTACCTATTGACTTTCGCCACCCAGCGCAAGAGGGAAGTTAAAATATTTGTGACAAATCAACAGGTGAGATCGGTTCAATTTCGCAGAAGGGAACGCAAGACTGAGCGTCTCGGCAGTCGACAGTGAACACGCTTTCAGAAGAACGCCGCTACAAAGCCCGGCAACTAGACACTTCCGGATTTTTCTATCACCAGAACCCGCACCACACCTTGCGGATGGGCCACATGCTCATCACCACAAGCAGCATGAAAAATATCCCCGACAACAAGTTCAAGAATCTCTTCATGACCGTTGTTGCGAACATGCATATCAACCTTACCATCAAGAACAACAAACACTTCAGCTCCATCATTGACATGCCAACGATATGGAGAATCAGTCCAATGCAATCTTATGGAAGCATCTTCAATATGCTCGATATCAAGCGCATCCCATGCCTTCTTCCCAACAAAAGAACCTGCAGTTATTTTTCTCATAGTCTACTCTCGATAGTCTGAAACAGTTTAATAGTCTTGAAATTCAGAATAGACTATTTGCGGCAAGCAAAACCACTTGCGCTCCGACGTAAGAGGCCAACCATTCGAAGGAATTGAGGGTGG
Source organism: uncultured Cohaesibacter sp. (assembly GCF_963678225.1). NCBI lineage: Bacteria > Pseudomonadati > Pseudomonadota > Alphaproteobacteria > Hyphomicrobiales > Cohaesibacteraceae > Cohaesibacter > uncultured Cohaesibacter sp. Next base: position 677,103 of record NZ_OY782763.1, read on the forward strand.
ATAAGACTGATAAACGCATATTGGCCATATTGGAGCGCAATGGTCGCATAAGCGCAGCTGAATTGGGTCGACAGATCGGCCTGTCCAGAACCGCTGTACAGGACCGAATGACACGGCTCGAAGCAGAAGGCACAATTATCAGCTACGGCGCCCGCATTGCCAGCACCCACAATGAACTGATACGCGCTATCCTGTTTGTTACAATTTCCGTACGCCCTTGCGACGAAGCCTTAAACTGGCTGGCTCAACAGGAGGGTGTTCAGGAAGTCCTTTCCCTTTCGGGTGAAATAGACGCCATCGTCAAATGCGCTGTTCCGGATGTTGAGAGCCTTTCCAGATTGAATGATCGGATCGGAGCCAACAAGCTGATCTCCTCATCCAATTCCAATATCATTCTGCGCCAGATCAACTAGCCCCTCCCCTCAGCCCTCCCTTTCCCAGCAGTAAGCCTCCCTGCCAAAACAAAAAGCCCCGGCCATTGTTTGACCGGGGCTTCGCAAAACTTTTGAAAAATCGCGAGTGAAAATTACTCGACGATTGCGCCGACGATACCAGCGCCGACGGTACGACCACCTTCGCGGATAGCGAAGCGCAGTTTTTCTTCCATGGCGATTGGCACAATCAGTTCAACATTCATGTTGACGTTATCGCCTGGCATCACCATTTCCACACCTTCGTCAAGGGTAACAACACCCGTAACGTCGGTCGTGCGGAAGTAGAACTGAGGACGATAGTTGGTGAAGAACGGGGTATGACGACCACCTTCTTCTTTCGTCAGAATGTAGGCTTCTGCCTTGAATTTCGTGTGCGGGGTAACGGAACCTGGCTTGCAGAGAACCTGACCACGCTCAACGTCTTCACGCTTGGTACCACGCAGAAGAACACCAACGTTGTCGCCTGCTTCACCGCTATCAAGCAGCTTGCGGAACATTTCAACACCGGTGCAGGTGGTTTTCTGAGTTGGTTTGATACCGACGATTTCGATTTCTTCACCAACCTTGATCACGCCACGCTCAACACGACCGGTAACAACCGTACCACGACCAGAGATCGAGAATACGTCTTCGATCGGAAGCAGGAACGGAAGGTCAACTGGACGCTCTGGAGTCGGGATGTAATCATCAACAGCTGCCATCAGAGCTTTGATGGAATCACGGCCGATTTCAGGATCACGGTTTTCAACAGCAGCGAGAGCGGAACCTTTAACGATGGGGATTTCATCGCCTGGGAACTCATAGCTGTCCAGAAGTTCACGAACTTCCATTTCAACCAGCTCGAGAAGCTCTTCGTCGTCAACCTGGTCAACTTTGTTGAGGTAAACAACAAGCGCAGGAACACCAACCTGACGAGCAAGAAGAATGTGCTCGCGGGTCTGTGGCATCGGGCCGTCTGCTGCTGAGCAAACCAGAATTGCGCCGTCCATCTGAGCCGCACCGGTGATCATGTTTTTCACATAGTCAGCGTGACCTGGGCAGTCAACGTGCGCATAGTGACGGTTCTCGGTTTCATACTCAACGTGAGCGGTAGAAATCGTGATGCCACGTGCTTTTTCTTCAGGCGCACCGTCAATCTCGTCATATGCTTTCGCAGTTGCCCCACCAGATTCCGCAAGGGTCATGGTGATTGCAGCGGTAAGCGTGGTTTTACCATGGTCAACGTGACCAATCGTGCCGATGTTACAATGCGGCTTATTACGTTCAAACTTTTCCTTAGCCATGGAAACAGCTCTCGTCATCGTTGGGCCAACGTGGTTGGCTCACTCCAGCGCAAAAAGGCCGCAACTCTTTATCCAAGAAGCCGCAAACCCGGTTAATACAAAAAGACCGTGCTCCCCTTGAGCCTCGGACCATACAATGTTCTAAGATGTAGGAAATTCAATGATGGAGCGGGTGAAGGGAATCGAACCCTCGTCATCAGCTTGGAAGGCTGTTGCTCTACCATTGAGCTACACCCGCGCGAGACATCAAAGCGAAGATGGTGGAGGAGGCTGGATTCGAACCAGCGTACGCTAAGCGAACGGATTTACAGTCCGTCTCCTTTAACCACTCGGACACTCCTCCAAGCTTCGCCTTCCTGTCCCTGCGAACAGGATGGTCTCGAATTGCCCGCCAAGTCGCGGTCAGTTCGTGAGCGGCTTTATGCAAAACCGCGTGGCCGAAGTCAACACGGTTTTTATCATTTTTGTGGGTATCGCGAAAATCCAATAACAGTCTGGGGATATTCGCAGCTTTTGCGCCACGAAGGCGGTGGAGAAGTCTCGAAAGAAAACAAGAATCGCATCTTTCGACAAAACTTTTTGGTCAGAACGCCAATCGGGAAAGCGCTCAGCACCATATTGGCTCTCTGTCATGGCCAACGAACACATTTCCGGCGCATAAGCCATACGAAATGGTCTAAAGCTGAACGATAATGCTTGCCCTCCCCCCGGCTTTGCATCTAAATCGGCCCATGGCAAAAAACAGATCACAAAAACAGAAAAAAGCCCGTCAGATCGCTGCGAGCGATCAGGGCTCTCGTGGCCGCAGGGCCCAGGACGACACAGTGCGCCTCTTTGGCATCCACGCTGTAGCCAGCGCCGTAGCCAATCCGCGCCGCGAACTGACGCGCCTTTATGCGACTCAGAACGCCCAGAGCCGTCTGGTTGACGAGATTCGCAAGATTGGCGGCGACCCGTCCCGACTGGACGGATTGGTAGAAACATCTTCCCCCAAGGATATCGACGCTCTGGCGCGCGACGCCGTGCATCAGGGCGCTCTTCTGGTCACGCGCAACCTGCCTGCCCTCGACATCTCCGACATATATGATTGCAAACTGGTCGTGATTCTCGATCAGGTGACCGATCCACATAATGTCGGCGCCATCATCCGTTCATCGGTCGCTTTGGGGGCCGAAGCTTTGGTCATGACAGGACGGCATAGCCCCGAAGAGAGCGGCATTCTGGCCAAGACTGCCTCCGGCGGCCTTGACCTTATCTCCATGGTCTCCGTCCCCAATCTGGCCCGAGCGTTGGACGATCTGGCAGATAATGGTTTTGACGTGGTGGGATTTGATTCCGAGGAAAGCGAACCGTTCGAGACCATCATCGCAGAACAGGACTCTAGTCGCCCTCTGGCTCTGGTGTTCGGCTCTGAAGGAAAAGGCATGCGTCGGTTGACGCGCGAGAAATGCACATCCCTCGCCCGCCTCGATATGCCCGGCCCGATCAAGAGCCTGAACGTATCCAACGCAGTGGCAATGACCCTCTACGCGATAAAGCTCGTGCGACAAGGTTTGCTGAAATAAGAGGAAAGCTTCAGAAAAGGCATCCCAAACATCCTGACAAGAAACAAGAAGAGCCCCATCCGGGGCTCTTTTTTTCATGTAAAGCGGCTCAAATGCAGAACCTGTTTGCTCAGCTGCGCTTATCGTGTAGGAACCACGGGCGTGTAGCCCTCGTAATAAATGCGCTTGGCACGATAAATCATAGGGGGCCTATAGGCGCTGCCCTGCACTTCAATCCGCTCGGGATAGACATAGGCACCGATCGCAGGATCATAGGTCGCTTCGAGATAGACCTTGCCATTGGCATCTGGCACCACAGACACCACCGGGAGCCCGCTGCCATAACTCGGCGGAGCATAGGAGCCGCCATAGCCGGAATTGGCCTCCGCCAGAGGAGCCACCATCAACAGCGCCACAGCCGCTGCCGCATGTGTTGTCAACAATCTTACAGATGCTTTCATATTGAACTCCCCTAATTGAAAAATGTCCGAATGTTATAGTGCCCAAAATATCAGGCTTCGTTACCGGCCTACTTTAGCACTTCGTTAACATTTAGCCAATTTACAATACGCAAATATACCTAATTCAAGTCAATTGGCTTTGCAGAAGGCTGACAGCGCGTTAGCCGCAAACAAATTCTCGATTGCACATAGAAGTCCATCAACCTAAGGGCGGCATTTTGTCACGCATCCCAAACATTTCTAGATCGAAATCTATAGACATATTAACAAGTATTGATACTTGTCCAAAGCATGACTCACTGAGATATTTCCTTGTGAAATCATGGTGCTGTCAACAGATTTACTTTTACCTGAGAGCAGAATTAATATGAAAAAATTAGGCACAAACTTTGATGATTTATTGATTGGAACATCTGGTAACGATGCCCTGTATGGATTGGATGGTGACGATACCCTGACCGGCAGTAGTGGCAATGATTTGCTGATCGGAGGAGCCGGTAACGATGAAATCATCGGCGGCACTGGAAACGACATCATACTGGGTGACAACCATGTACACAGCGATAGCATCATCGCTAACTTTCGGCAAAACAATTATAGCTACTCTCTCGAGGAGAGCTCAGACAAGATCGACGGCGGAGATGGAAATGACATTATTGTTTCTTCGTTGAATGAATATACCGATGTAGATGCCGGTGCTGGGGACGACATAATCTACTCCTATGGTTCGGTCGATGCTGGAAATGGTGACGACACCATATTCGTATACGAATTCTCCGACGGCTATGATATCGATGCCGGGTCTGGCAGCGATACAATCATTTTCAACGGCTCTGCCAGAGCGTCAGGGGCTACTGGAGCTTGGGAGGATGGTGAAACAGATCGTTTCATAATCAACGGAGATTTTAAAGGAGACATCACAATTGATGGCATTGACCCGTCCGGAGACATCATCGAGTTCAACGGTGTTTCCGATATCAACTCGGCAAGTGACCTCGAAGGACGGATACAAGTCGTAGCTGGCTGGGGCTATTACAAGACAACGATATTGATCGACGCAGATACCAGCATTGAAATTATGTATATCGGCTCGGTCCAACCCAACATCACCTACCAGTTCAATCAAACAGACATTGCAGCTTTGGAGCCCGATTGGGTATCCCTGCTAAGCAACACAAACCAGTATCTTTCTGTCCTTGACGACTCAACAGTAACGGATGTCGCTCAACCTCGTTTTTCATATGTCGATGACCTTGTAACGGTGATCAATGCCAATATTACGTGGCATGCCTTGGGGGGCAACGATACGGTTCATGGCACAGAAACAGCCAATACTATATTTGGAGATCGTGGCAATGACATCCTATATGGGAACAATGGTGGAGATTCCTTGTATGGCGGCGCCGGGCTTGATCGCCTCTTGGGTCAGGCTGGAGATGACAAACTCTTCGGCGGCCTTGGTGCGGATGTGCTGAATGGCGGTGCAGGCAATGACCGTCTGTTTGGTAACCAGCATGGTGACACGCTGATTGGTGGTCTTGGCAATGACTTGCTCAATGGCGGCATTGGTGCCGACACCATGGCGGGCAACCAGGGCAACGATACCTATATCGTTGACAATGTGGGAGACAAGGTCAGTGAGGCGGCGGGCCAGGGCATTGATCTGGTCAAAAGCACGGTCAGCTTCTCCTTGAAAGCTCATAGTCAGAATATCGAAGCCCTGACCCTTCTGGGCAATCAGGCCATTGACGGTACGGGCAATGGCTTGGGCAATGCCATCACCGGCAACATGAAAGACAATGTGCTGAACGGCCTGTTCGGCAATGATACGCTGACAGGGCGCGGCGGCAACGACACGCTGAATGGCGGCTTCGGCAATGACATTCTCAATGGTGGTTTTGGCGACGATATCCTTAATGGTGGCAAGGGCAATGACAAGCTCTATGCCTCCAATGGCAATGACAAACTGAACGGACATCAAGGCGCGGACAGTCTCAATGGCGGCCTTGGCAACGACATCCTGAACGGTGGGGGTGGCAACGATATCCTCAACGGTCATGGCGGTAACGACACTCTCATTGGCGCCCTCGGCTGGGACAAGCTTTTTGGTGGCGCTGGAGCGGACAGTTTCACGGGAGGTCTCGGAGCCGACGCCATGTTTGCTGGCGCTGACAATGCCGTTGATCGCTTCTTTTTCAATTCTATCAACGACAGCAAGGCTGGCGCGGTACATGACAAGATCGCCCAGTTCGATAGCGGCGAAGATGTGCTTGATCTCTCCGGGATCGATGCCAACAGCACAGCAAATGGCGATCAGTCCTTCGCCTTTGCAGGTACGACCGCTGCGGCTCATTCTATCTGGTTGGAAAATGACGGATCGGATCTGCTGGTCTTTGCCGATGTGAATGGCGATGCCGTGGCTGATTTCGAGATCCAGATGGTCAATACATCCTCGCTGGTGGAAGGCGATTTCGTGCTTTAGACACAAGAAATAAAACCAGTCCGGACTTGGATCACTCAAGTCCGGACAATTATGGCGCCAAAAGCTTTTGGCGAGATGCGAGCCCGTGACCTTCCAAGCATTTGCGCTCTGGCCTGGATCTGCTACCTTTATAAATAGTGTTGTTCATCCCTAGAGGCATTGTTTCATGGCTATGGAAATTGTCCCCACGGCTTTCCTTGCGCAAAAAAGTGCCGAACAATCCCTGCTCAAAATTCTGAGCAATAACCAGCCGCAACAAGCCCGCGTTCAGTCAGCCTTAAAACTACCTTCCGGGGAAACACAAATCAAACTCAGCGCAAGCGGTCAAACACTGGATCTCAAGATTGATTCTCAGGCCGCGACGCAGGTGAAACCAGGCACCACAGTCCTGTTGCAAACAATCCAGACCCCGGATGGCCCACGCCTGGCGATCAGTCAACTTTCCCCCGAAGCGTCAGCGCAAAATAAACCGGCAGCTTCCGCAAAAGACAGCCTAACCAATCCAACGCCGCCCTCCTCCAATACGCAACCAGCCCAACAACCAGTAGCCAAATCAGGCGCAGAGCCTGCCTTAGTGATGCGCCCAGCAACAACCACCTCGCAAAGCTCTGCCCCGAACACGCAACAAGGTCCCTACGGTGCAGCACAGGTTTCCGCGCCATCTGTTGCGTCAACGCTATCAGCGTCTGGCAACGCCCCCCCACAAGAGGCGCTCATTGCCTTGCAGCGGCAGGCCCTCAGCCAACAGCGTTCTCTTGCAGACTTGTTCGCCAATCTTGCAGGCTTCATACAACAGATCGAAACGGGCCAACGCCCACCCGTCGCGCAAGACATAGAAACAGCAATGCGCTGGTTGCTAGGCTTCCAGCTCACGCCAAAACAGCAGCCCGGAGCCACGAATGCCAAAGCAGCCCTTAAAGACATCATGACGTCTCTTGGATCTCTGGGACAGCTAACAACCGGACAAGCGACTGAGAAATTCAGTTCCAATCTCAAAGCCTCGCTGACCTTACTGCAAGCCCTTTTGCCCATGGAGACCAACCCGACGCCCCCACCGGCAATGGGGACACAGCGCGATCATCCTCCTTTGCCAAATACCCCCTTGCACGGTCAAAGCCCGAGGCTTTCCAACATTTCTCCAACTGACTCAAACAGCCTTGCCCTCGCCCGCATCAAGGGGGATGTCGAAGCTGCGTTGGCGCGTTTGACATTGAGCCAGATCGCGTCTGCCCGGTCGGCCTTTTCTTCCGGCTCTTCTGCGGGAAGCCACTCCATGCAAGCGCTTCATGTCGAAATCCCTGTCATGCTGGCCAACGGCACGGCGATTGTTCAGATGGTCGTGGAGCATGACCCTGAAACACCCGAAGGTGACGAAACAGAACAAAAGGACAGCGAGGAAGCAAAAAGGCAACGTGGTGGATGGACAGTCCAGTTTGCCATTGATGCCGATGCAATCGGCCCCGTTGATGTATCGCTCAAGCTCCATCAACAAAACCTTCTCGTTACCCTCGCCGCCGAGCGTGAGCAAACCGTGGTACTCTTCCAACAAGCAGCCCCAATGCTCCAGACCATGTTGGAGCAAGAAGGACTGACACTTGAGGGCCTCTCATTTGTTAGAAAAGAGAAGACAGAATCGGCGTTTGCAGTCGACAGCATCGGCAAACATCACCTGCGCCTGGATCGCAAACTATGAACAAACGCCCCAGCACGTCCGACGACACCTTAACAGAAACAGAGCAGGAAGACGCATCATCCAAACTCGCCGTTGCCCTACATTATGAAGAGGGCGCAGATGAAGCGCCGCGCGTAACGGCAAAAGGCCGAGGAAAAACCGCTGAACGGATTATTGAGCTTGCCAAAGAACATGGCGTGGTTGTCGAAGGGAATCCAGCCCTCACCCAAGCGCTTGCAAATGTGGAGCTGAACGAAGTCATTCCCGAAAAACTCTACGCTGCCGTTGCCACAGTTATCGCCTTTGTCATGCAGGAAGCTGAGAAAAAGCAAAAGAGCGCTCTTCACTCATCGCCTGCACCGGACAACCGACCTTACGAATAGGCACATCGGAATGACGCTATAGTTTTTTCCCTCACGGCCGCAGCCAGCTTTGGCGCAGACATGATGTAAAAGCATCATTCTTGTGGTAATCTCAACCTATCCAGCCCATCAATGCGAGAGCGGATGAAATGAGATCGATCGCGACCATATTTGCATTGCTTGTGGCGGCTCCGGCCTTGGCCGATCCGGTTTTCGGTGAGTGGAAAACCCAGAGCAGCGCCATGGAGAAATATGCCGGCCATTATCTGCACGTACGTTTTGAGCCCTGCGGCAGCAAGATTTGCGGCAAAATCACAAAAGTGGTCGGGATAGAAGCGGATATCATAGGCAAAGTCATCATATGGGACATGAAAGCGAAAGCAGATGGCTCCTACACCGGCGGCAAGATATGGCCACCGGATCGCGGCGGCACCTATTCCTCCAAGATGAAACTGCAGGGTGACAAGCTCAAGGTCAGTGGCTGCTTGGCCGGAGGCCTGCTCTGCGAAAGCCAGACATGGTCTCGTTTGTAGTCGGCCAAGACCCGCGACCCAGAAAAAAGACGCTTGAGACAGCCTGATCATCTGACCACACACCGCAGCAATGATCTTTGTTGCTTCAGCAAAGCTGTGGTGACAATGAAGCCAACCAATGGCTCGCTCTGAACGGCACGACTCAAGCCTCTCCCAAGACCACAAGGCCCCTTTCCGCAGTTTAAGACGTAGCAACGTGGCCAATCCACTGCGTTAATCCGCACAATAACAACAATTACATAAGCAATTTTAACAATTCTCTTTCCTCTTTTTCCCCGAGAAAGAGCTCAGATTGGAATTTCTATTACTCAATTTTGTTCAAAAGTGGCGACAGCACATTGCATCTACCTTTTGGCGTGGATATACCAAACCACAACCTATAGATTTATATTTCAACACCACAACCTTTTACACCCCGCCCATGATGTCCTTTTACAAGGCTAGAGAACGAAATGCTGAGCACCGAAAATTCAACCGTCAAAGATTTATCAAATGCACTGGCATCGTGGAGCCATGGATGTTCTGCCATCTCCAAGAAAACGAAAATTACCTTGTCGGGATTAGACCACAGCAACACTGACAAAACGATTGACGATCTGTTCTTTGCAAATTTGCCAGGACATGTGTCACTATCGGAGAAGGCATCGAACGAACTGCAGGCCTATGAGGTGGTGGATTCCGGGACATTGCGCAACTCCTTTTACATCGCTCCTTTCCTGTCCCATACCGATATTCAGCGCTGCTTTTTGCGGATCAAGGTCACTGGGCGCTGCGTCGTACAGCTTAGTAAATCCAGAGTGGGTGAAAAGGTGGGCGTCATATGCGAAAAGCAACTGTCGCCTCCCAAGAATCATGATGTAAACACCCCCTATATCGCCGAAGTCCCATTTGTTCTCGGCAAGGAAGTTGCGCGCAGCGCACGTCTATTCTGGCGGCTCCGCGCCCTTGAAGACGGCGTTCAAATTCACGAGGTGTCGTGGTGCGCTTCTGCCCCCAAAACCGTCGAAGGAAAAATGCTTGTTGCAATGCGGACATTCGGCCGCACGGCAGACATCATCAACCTGCTGGAAAACTTCGCCACGCATGCCGAGACGAATGAGCATTATGACCAGATGCTGAAAAACACATTCTTCTTCGTTCTTGATACAACCAACGGGGTTGATGAAACCTCATACGAACAGCTCTCACAATATGACAATCTCAACTACCAAGTTGTAAGAGGCGCCAATCTGGGCGGCGGCGGCAACATGAGTCAGCTCATGAGACTGGTCAATGAAGCGAGCGTGGATAGTGGGGTTGAACCTCAGGAATTTCTCCTGCTCGATGACGACTTGAGCATTTCTCTTGAAGCCTTGTATCGCCATTGGGCCGCTACATTGTTCCGTACAGATACGACAATCTTCACCTTGCCGGTTTTCATGAAAACAGAACCGCGCAGGATGTGGGAAGATGGGGCCTTCTGGGGGCGCTTCATTGATAGCAAGCACGGTTCGGATCGCACCCATGTTGCCCCGCGCCTTCTGCGCCACGGGCTGGTTTTCAATATGTTTGACAATCTGGATTCTCTGGCTGAACCCAACTATCCCGAATATTGCACCTTCATCTTCTTCAGCTTGCCCTGGAAGCTCTTTCAAAGCATAGGCTACCCGTTGGCAATCTTCCTGCGGGGCGACGATATCGAGTATAGCTTGCGCAGCTATGCGATGACCGGTTCGAAAATCATGTCGAACCCCAATCTCCTAGCCTGGCATGAACCGGCCCATTCATATGCGCAGGAATATATGTCCATCTGCCACGGCGTCATCATCAATATGTGCTATGAGCAGGAAAAGCCGAACGCACTGGTCGAATTCTTCCTCAATCAGGCACTGCGTCATGCCTCCATCAGGGATATCAACGCCCTCAAGCTCTATGTGGAAATCCTGCGTGACCTGATGTCAAAATCCGTTTTTCTGGAAAATGGGTTTGCCACGCACTACATCGAAAAACTCAAATTCTTTAAGGATTTTGATGCTGGCTTTCGCCAGCTCACCCATGAAATCATCAGCGATTTGCGCGCCTCTCACAGCGACCAGATGGGCGCTCTGGCAGAGCATCCATTTCTCTATCCCAACATCGAGAACAGACCCAATATCCGAACGGTAATTCTGCATAACCCACACAGCAAAAGCTACTTTATCTACCCGTTTGATGACATCGAGCGGACGAAGGAAGTATCGCAGATACTGTCTGAGCTCTATGCGCTGATCAATGAATTCTCCAATCGGTATGAAGAGCTGCGCCTGCACTATATCAGCCGCGTCAATCGATCCAGCACCGCTGAATTTTGGGACAAGGAATTGTCGATGCATGACACCCCTGCCACGCTCGCCCACAACAATTGAGGAGATAGACTGCAATGCTCAATATTGGCGTGAAGAAAATCTTCAAACGAAACACCGCCCCCAATGTCAAGCTCATCCTTCCCGGCATGCAGCCAGATGTCATTGCGCATGATGCATTCATTTCCATCGGACTGGGCTGCCAAAATCCGGACAATTACATTGATGGCGTGGTAGCGGAGCAATCTCTCACCATCGTTCAAAAAGAAAATATCGCCCCCTTCATGACAGGGCTGATCTGGAGATTGCGCTGGTTGGGAGACGGAACCTGGGCGTTGCTCAACCAAGGGCTTGAGAATGCCGCGCTGACCAATCGCGCACCCGATGTCGCTTTGGGCAGAATCTTCAGCAACTGGTCAACCAAGGATACCAGTTGGTTCATCTATTATGACGCAGAAAGCAGCGGCTACCTTCTGCGCAGCAAGCTGGGTGGATGGCTGACAATGGACGTTTCCGGAGCAGGCCTACGGCTAAACAAATTCAACGCCGAAAACATCGCCAGCCAATTTATCACCATCCAACATACCGTCGATGGCGTAGGGTCGTCCCTCAGCCCCGCTCACTAGACCGCAAAACAATCATTGACCGATATTTCGAGGCGCATGAAAGCAAATGCAAGTCACGTTTAACGGGAATCTTTTTCCTGAAAGGTTCAATTGCCAGATTCTCTATCCCACTGAAATTGCGAAATATTTTTTGAAAGAAAAGCAATATGATGATGTCGAAGAGATTTGCTACTACGCACTCCTCGGAAATATGGCACACCCTCAACTTCGTCGCGAGCTATTCAACTACGCATTTTGTGCAAGCATTTTTGGAAAAGGAGAGATAAGCAGCTACTTAAAAAGAAGCACAGAAATGGTAGCACAATATCATTCGTCTGAAATTATCAATGGAATCCTAGACAACAACATCGAGCTAAATACAATCCCTGCTAAAGAAATTACAAACCTGTCATTCGATTATCTGAAGATTTTTGGCGATAGGATCGGAAGCGGATTTTTGAAAGAAAATAATAAAATAATAAATATACAAAGCGAAAATGAAAATAATTGGCAATACAAAGACGGAATACTGTTTTTCATCAACAAAAAAGATGAAATATCAAGCATTTACCAAGAAAAAATATTAATAAATGAAAAAATTTATTATGCAGGATTTTTCATCAAAACATATGTTTGCCACATTTTAAAGAAGAAATAGAATGAAAGACCTCATCATTTTAGGATCCTCCAATTCTGAAATATACGACTATATATTCGGAAAAAATACCAAATATTTTCCATATTGGGCTTCTGGGTGGACTGCCAGAGGACTTTCGAGAGCAAGAACATTTGAATACATACTCCCTCTCGTTTCAAAGCTCCCTTTGAATAGCAACATCATCCTTAACTACGGTGTATCAGACATTGATATCTCGACTGGTTTCAAAGCAAGCAAAGCAGGCTTTTACGACTTCCGCAGCTTCCTCGATGAAGCGGACGCAGGAATCTATTGTTTATACAAATTCCTAAAAGATTTTGGCTTTTCAAACGTGTTCGCATCGGTGCTTTTTCCGCCAACATTGATGGGAGATAGCTTCTTTTACCCACGTTTTAATATCTACCCATTACCTGTAAGAGTACGAGCTCAGATGATGCTCGATCTTGCAGAAAATCTCGGTTGCAAAATGCCAGTCATCAGTACTCTTGACCAACTAAAACTCAATGACGATTTACCGGCACTCCATCCTAAGTTTTCAAGAGAAAACGTAGAAAACCACCCCGACTATATTGCTACTCAGGACATAGTTTGGGAGGCCATCAAGAATATCGAAGGAATGCTTCCAAGGCGCTCGGAACGACTTACCGAACACTACCCTCATGAAGGATATCGTATAGATACCCTAATGAAAGAACGGCGCCCACGTCCCAACACAACCAGATAGAACCAATTCATATTAAATCAGCTGTCAGAGTGATTTGCTTCCCCACACAAATCTCATCTATTGCATGCCCGAATTAACGCCGAAAGGCCGATGTGGAAAAGCTGATTAGGCTTTACATGAACAACGAAGTCGTGCTAGCAGCCATCATCCGTAAAGTTGAAATGGGATGTCAGCTGAACAGTGGATGTGAACCGACTGGAAACCAGTCCCTTCACGCTGTGAAAACCGACAAATAAGATTTGCAATAACGCATTGAACATCTTATCTCTTTCAACACAGCGCCGGTATAGCTCAGTTGGTAGAGCACCTGATTTGTAATCACAAAAAAATCAAAGAAATTCAATCGGTTAACTGCCAACCACCTCCAAACCAACACCAATCATTTCAAGTACTTACAGTCTTATACGATAACCGCTTTGCTAGCCCTTTATTCTGCCGAAGAATCTGAAAATTAGCTTAATACAAGTTAATTATCCGACCAATTTAATCTCGCACACTCCGGTGGCTGTCCCAAATCGCTATCATCATATTTACCAAATGCTCCGAGTGATTGTTATGACTCGCAGAATCGTTATTCTTCGCATCAAAAGCTCTCTTTGCATAGGTAACCGCATCTTCGAAATCGCGCAAACAACTAGGTCACTTCACTTGCTTGCAGATACGTTGAATTCCGGTGATCACCTAGAGCAATAGCCTTAACAATTTGCAACTTAGCTTTTTCAAGTTCGCCCATTTCTAACAAGATGTTCGCCTTCACCAATCGAGCACTAGACTGATTTCCATCGTGGAATAACACTTCATCAATTCCGCTAAAAGCAGCCTCCAGACCTCCGATCTCTTTCAATGAGGTAAAGACGCTCCAAATTCCCTAGTAGACCCTTTCGCCATTATTATCTTGTGCTTCAATGGCTTTTTTAGCAAACATCTCAGCGCCTTCGTCGTCATCTATTCTACGACACAATTCACTTGCTTTGCGATATGTTGAAGGTCGCCGGTCTCCACTGAAAATAGCTTTTTCAACTAGCCACAACGCATCCTCCTCCAAGGCTCCCATTCCTAACAAAATATTAGCCTTAACTAGGCAAGCACTAGACCGATTTTCATCTTGGAATAGCACTTCTTCAATAACCCTAAGAGCAGCATTATACTCTCCGCTCTCTGACAATAAGTTCGCTAGATGCTCAGTGTGATTTTTTCGACTCTCTTCAGTATTATTCTTCGCCTCAATGGCCTTCTTTGCAAAAAAAACAGAGCTTTTCGTATCACCCAGACGCTTGCAAATATTGCTTGCTTGACGGAAAGTTGAATGGCGATCATCACCAAGTTCAATGGCTCTCAAAACCAGATTTTTTGCTTCTTCTACTTTCTGACGCGCCAATAAGATATTAGCCTTAATGATGTGGGCGGAAAACCGATCTGGAGCCAGAAACAAAACACTGTCGACTTTTTCAAGAGCGATGTCTAAATCACCCGTCCGCCCCAGCATATTCGCTAAATGCTCTAGGTGGCTGATACGGCTTATATCGGTGTTGTCTTTGGCCTCAAGTGCCTTCTTCGCATATACGACAGAACCTTCAAAATCACGCATGCGGCTACATAAATTACTAGCTAGACGGTAAGTTGAATGACGATCATCACCATACTCAATGGCTTCCAGAACCAAGCTTTTGGCCTTTTTCAAATTTTGCATTGCCAATAAAATATTGGCTTTTATAATATAAGCAGTAAAGCGATCAGGGTTCTGATCCAATACACTATCAATCTTCTCAAGCGCAGCCTTCAAATCACCTGTCAACCTCAACATATTTGCGAGGTGCTCCATGTGGTTGCTAAGGCTTATAGCATTATTATCGTTGGCCTCAACTGCTTTCAACGCATATCGTACAGCACTGTCAAATTCTCCGAAGTAGCTATGTATATTACTTGCTTGACGATATGTCGAATGCCGTTCGTCACCCAGGTCTATTGCTTTCAAAACGAGGGTTTTAGCCAATTTCTTTTTATTTCTTTTCATTGCCTCAGCGGCAAGTGTTTTGATATAAGTTATATTATTGCGCTTATCTATAGTCGGGATAGCGCATCTGTCATGTGCAAATGAGACAAGTAGTTCTTTAAGCTTACCAGCGTCATTGAAATAGTAGGTAGTTGGGTGTGAGCCAAAGTTAACTTTGTGCCCATACACTTTAGAATTTTTAAAATTATTGTAAATTAACTGAAAGTGCCTAGCGTCTAAATCATATGGATCATAGAATACATGTATCTCTCCATCAAATTGGCAGGAGGAATCCATTGTATATTTCCATACAATCTTGTTGTCGCAATATTTCCACCGTCTATCGAAATGTTCACTTATTGTATACTGTGGACTCAGCGCAAGTACCGATTTGAAATTCAAAATTTCAGCATATAGTATAGCACCAAATCCCCCCATAGAGGATCCATAACCTTTTACAACCGAGTAATTTTCATCTAAGTATTTTTTTAATTTTTCCAGCCCAATTGGGTAAATATTCTGATGCCAATCATCACAGTTAGTTTGAACGCATACAACATCAAAGCCCTCTCGAAGCAGAGGATCTGTGCCACCTATTTTAGAATTCAATGCCCTCCCACTCCAAGATGAGAAAATAACGAAACAAACACTCGATTTAGTATGTTTGTCAGCAAAAAAAGCAGTAATAGATGACCGCTCATCCATGTAAATAGATAATGCATCCATGACTAAGCGCCTTTATGCCCTTTTTCTTGTTACTTTTAAAGATGAAGACCTTATGCTTAAAATCTTATTCAAGATTTCATTCGGAATTACCAACATAAAATTTCGGACACTATTTTAATTGGCATCTGAACATCTGCACATTAAAAAACTAGAGCTGACGCGCATTTACAAGTCAAGCTCTTCGGTCAAAAACAAAAGCTTCCATTTCAGAAACGTTGACGCTAATGACGTCTTCAGGCAGGAACAACAACAATCCGAATGTGTGTTTTAACCTGTCATCGGCCAAAATTGGAGAAAGATCGAGCATTACAGTTTGTTCATCGGGTTTCGTTTGCAAATTCAAAGGCTCGCGTAAAATGGTGTCGTTCCATTCAAAATTCTCATCATATTCACGCAAAACCAACAATGCACTTGCTTCTTTAATATTTTTGGAGAAGAGCGTACTTCCTTCCATCCTAACTATTGCTAATATACTGCCGGTATTTGTGATATCTTCGAATCTAAACTCGAAGTTTCGCCATTCAGCTTCTTGCATATTCTCGAAAGTAAATTCGAGTTCTAACGCGGTTTTCTGCACGTTGACAGAACGATCATCAGCCGTTTCAAAATCAACAAAAACCCCATCAGAAATCATCTCATGGTGAGTAATTCGCTTCTCCACAACATCAGTTTTGCCAGAAAGAATTGCATAATTGTGTTTTACAAGACTGCCTTCTTTCTGGGTAGCTTCGCGCAATGTCATTAAATCTGCAGCGTTGTATATGACTTCCTGCCTATCGAGCCCTGAAATGCTATAACCGTATAGTTCGAGTTTAACATCCCGTGCCTCAATAAAAAAGATAACGACCGCCCGATCGATAGATTCTAGCCCAGTAGAACGGATATCAGCTAACGAGATTGGAAAAGTCTGTCTCACACGGTTGCGTTTGATTTCTATTTGAAGCGAACTAATATCTTCGCTTCGCCCATCCTGATAGAATAGCCGCAAATTTGCATGGCAGCTCACAGATTGTGGACTTGCAATGTCAAGATAAGGCACCACCTGACCAAGTTTTTCAATATCCGCGCAATTAATTGGACACTCTATCGAGTACCACCTCGCGCCACCTAAAGAAAAAGGCTTCAGAACATAATGAGGAGACCCTACGATAGGGTTCACCGCGCTAAGTTCGACGCCACCACCACTCGATGGATCGAAATTGATAAGAAGATTGTTATCAATCCTAAACGAACGATCATATTTTCTAGGAGTTCTGCAGATATCGGAAAACTCCGGAGTTTTAGGGTCGATTTGAAAGCTTCCTATAGATCTCAACATTAGCTCAATCTTTTTTGTCTGGTTGCGGATGGAAAACAGAACCGAATTGCTATTTTCGGAAGGCGCTTTCTTTGCCTGCTACATGGTAAAAATTATTTGGGCCATTGACGTTAAGGAAAGCAGCAATCTCAGCTCCCCAACGACCGTAAAGCTCGCGATGCTTTCTCGTAATCATTTCATAATTGATATCCCAAATCCCTCCGGTCGATCGAAATATGGAATTAGGACGGATGCGATATTGAAACAGCGGTTCAGGTATCATAATGCCACGATGCCCCCCTGCCAGAAGCGATATAACACCAGCCCAGTCGTCCAAAAACATACGCAAATCTGGATCATGCCATCCATCACGCTCAAACGCAGCGCGTTTATAGACGAGAGACTGACAATTGGTCTGATTCATGATCAACTGAATAGGGGGTTCCGCATTCCAAGTTGCCCAGTGCCGAATGCGACCATGTGTATTGTAGTCTTCAATCCAAGCTCCGCAGAAGGAAACATTGTCGTACGTTTCAAGAACCCGAAGTGCTTTTTCATAATAACAAGAACGAATGAGATCATCAGCATCCAACAAAGAAACGTAACGACCTTTTGCTTCCCTGACACCAGTATTACGGGCATTTGCCACTCCCCCATTAGGAATGGTAACGATGCGCAGTTGGCTTTCATCTAAACCATGGTCCTGGTTTAGAGTTTCGAGCTTAGAGACAGAAAGAGGATCCGTTGAACCATCATTGACTAAAACGATCTCAATGTCTTTAACAGTCGAGTTCTTAACACTGACCAGAGTTTCATCGATGAATGCCCCCATATTAAAATATGGGATTACGACAGAAAGCTCTGGCTGGCCATGTTCTCGGGCTTCCGCCTTAAAGACACAATCCGTTTCAGGAGGAGAAAGAAATGGGTAGGAGCGTGCTTCTGTCTCATCTCGAGATTTCCACTCTCGAACAATTTGCTCTTTCTTCGCAAAAAACTCGCCAACGTCACAAGCCTCGACGATTTTAGCACGGGCATTACCGGACATATCTGCACGCTCTTCTGCAGAGAGTTCCATAGCTTGCTTAAGCACTTCTGCAAATTCGTTCGGATTTTGCACATCAGTCAGGAGGATTTCCCGTCCATGCTCGGCAATCTCTTTGATCCCCCCATTCTGCCCGGCGACACAAACAATTCCATCACTCATGGCTTCCAGCAAGCTGTAGGGAAAGTTATCAAATAAAGATGGATGGACTTGTGCATATGCTGTCCGAGCGCTCTCCGCGATAACTTCACGCGGTTGCTTTCCCATAAGTTTAATCAAACCAAGATCAAAGTATTTTGCGTAGCGTTTTTTTAGGTATTTGGAGTAATCATCCCCTGTTGCTCCATGAATGGTGTCGTCTCCGAAAATATGGAAGGACACATCACAACCACTATCCCAAAGAACCTTAAACGCCTTAATCGCATTTTCCGCACCCTTCCAATGCGTAAGGCGTGACGCCATGTAGAAATGGTCACGCGGCATATCCGCATCTGGCATCGGTATGTTAGATACAGGATAAGGATTATGAACCACATGGTGTGGAGCGAGTTGTGCTCCGGTTACTGCAAGTTCGCGTTGAATAACTTCTAAGATAGCTTGCGAACAACCTATAACGATGTCCGCACCAGCAAGAGCCTGAAACTCCATTTGCCCACTCCAATAGTTTGGCAAAATGAAGTTTGGCAACAAGTTCCACATATCGATCAAACGCGTAGGTGTATGTGCTGTGACAAGAATGGGCACGTCTGCCAAAGAAGAGTTCAATGCTAGCTTTTGTTGAATAGTTAAAGCCCCAATACCAAAGCCATCACAAAATTCAACATAATCAGGTTTTTGAGAATCGATAGCACCAGTATTGATTTGCATCATAATTAGGTCAGCGAATCTCTCAAACATTCTGGATACACCGACCCAGTAGCCGATATCTTTGGTTTCCGCGAAGCGAAGAGGGTTGAGAGTAATAAGCTGTACATTTTTATGAAGATATCGACGTGTCATAAGACCTGACTGTGATGTCGACAGACAAAAGACAATTAGTTCGTCATTCGGACGATCTGCATAGCCTTCCGTGACGATCCTCATATACGTGCTTAACCCCCCACCAAATTCTGGCGGATACTCAAATGTAAAATACCATGCATTCATAATTCTACTCTTGTAATCAGATCCGCCCTATCAGCACGAGCAGCTCAAGCCAACATCGTTAAGAAGGAAATTCTTTATAATAATAATTAAAGCGATCAATATTATCTCTTTGTTGTATTGCATTACGTACGATAATGAAATCGATCAATCTATGAGGCATTTTATTCCACAATGATTGCCGGCTAATTCTATCTATTACAGCTTCAGTTTCCAGTGGTGTTAGCTTTTGAGGTCCTTCCTCAAAAAAATCTTTTAGATATTGAATAGGTCTGCCATCATCCAAAAAGTCCAGAAAGAAACTTCGGCATTCTGGCACACTGATTTCTTTGATCGGTTTTTCTGATTCCGGGCTATAATTGAAAAAATCATAGTCCTGTTCGTATAGCAGATCGATCATGCCAAATGCTTCATCATCAAACAAAGCAGCATTAACCTTAGCTGACGTTGAGTGGCTCTGACGATCCACCACCGAGAGCGTGAAATCTGAAAAACTCAATTTAGTATCATTCCTATCTAGACTCTCCAGATGAAATACTTTTGTAAATGGAAGCGCCCCCCAAAATAGATTTGTATGTTGGCAAGCCACATGCGGATCCAAGTCCTGTTTTGAAGAGTTAACGAGTCTTTCCAAGATAGGTTTAGGTTCATACACTTTGTTCGGATCTAAACTTAAAAAATCAGAAATTAGGTTCCATACAGATTGATCTCTTCCTTCAAACATTTTGTCAAAATACGCGGAGACAAAGCGTTTGCGAGGGTGCCTAACAACAGAAAAAGTGTTTTTAGCCGGTTTTTTTAAAAGCTTTACAATATCAGAATATTGACGAACGAAAGGCGTCTCTCTTCGATCATGAATCCGGTTTATGCTTTCCAAAACTTCTGGCCTATACTCTCGAATTAGAGACCATTTAATGTTTGAACATGCCACCTTCGGGTTTTCGATATATACTAAATCTGACCCGTCAATGTAGTGCGTAGCACGGGAAATACGCTCAAAAATCGTTCGCTTATGCATGTCAAAATCCAAATCGACTCGTTCAAAGCACTAGTATATCAAACGTGTGAATTGTGCAATATGGCGTCCTATCTGCCAGATATAAATGTCTAATTGATAAACTCACCTCGAAACACATTCGAGAATAGGAAAAAATCAGCTTTGTAAGGCAACTCACAAAAAAATCGCCCGCCAGATTGCTCCAGCGGGCACACCTTCTATTTCCCTGCGCCCTTGAAGCGCGCGAGGATCTGGCCGGGGTCTTTGCTGATGCGCAACACCCACTTGACCAGATTGTTACCAGAGAGCGCCAGCCCACCGGCCACCACATTAACCCACCCTGCCCCAAGCTCAAGATAGGAGAGCAGCGGATCCGTGCAGACGGCTGCCACAAACAGGCCTGAGCCGAAGGCAAGCAGCCGCTGCAGCTTGGAGAGGTCGGACGCAAAAAGGGCGCTCATCAGAGCGCCCGCAGCCATAGCCAGATATTTGCTTGAAAGGCTATCGAGAAATTCCTGCACGCTTGCCTCCCTCAATCGGAGCGCACCACCAGGCATCCTTTGTGCCACCTTCATAGGGCACCGCGAGATTTTCCCTGATCAGCCGGTCACCGAGTGATTCCATCTCGATGATGCCGCCATCGCCAACCACCGGATAGGAAAGCGTAGCCACCACCCGCTGGGCATATTTGCCCGCCTTCAGCCCGCGCAACACAACCCAATCGCCGGCATGCAGCAAACCGCGCTGCTTGCTGATCTCGCCATTGTCGCGCAGCGCCTTGCATTTGGAGCGCTTGAGCTTGTCGGTTCCAGCCACAAAGGCCGTGGCAGCACAACCAAGTCGGTTTTCCTGTAGCTTGATCGCTTCGGGCACCTCCTGCCCCAGAGCCTTGTAGTGCATTGTGCAGCCGGAGCCGCTTTTTTCCGGCGTATCCACCCCGCTGATCCGCACCGAAATATTGCTGATGATCACATCCGGCCATGGCTCGGCATTGACCACCACCGTGTCAGCATCGATCACCCGCACCACCTCGGCCGGCACCTGCCCTTTTGCTTTGAGCAATCGCTCACGATCCGCCTGTGTGGCCGCATTCACATAGCCCTGAAAACACAGCGCCGCCAAAGCAACGCCCAAGCACGCCAGCATGAGTTTTCGCATCATTTTTCCTGCCTCATAAGTTGGCAAGCCGTCTGCCCATCATTGATCGCACAGATCTGTTGCCGCAAGAGTTTCAAATCCGCCACACAAACGCGCAGCGCGCTGTCCGGCGATGTGGCCTGCAGCTCGCCAATCAGACGACCGACGAACCGTTTGTCATAGGTTTTGAGAGTTGGCAACGGCCAGTTGGTCCAGTCGGAGCCAAAGGCATCAGAAGTGACCGAAAGGCTAGAGCCCCTCGTTGCGCAGCCGCTCAAGCAAGTCATCAGCACCAGGATCATTAATGGCGATTTCATTGGCCCTGCCCTCCGCGTCTCGCGCCCGCTCTTCCAGCCCGCGCTCAGTCTTTACCCTGTCTGCCTCAGCCGCCCGCTTGCGGAGCTGACGCGATTCCAGCCACCGCCTGAGAGAGGTCAACAGGAGCGGAAGGATAGCCCGAAGGAACTGCAGCAGAAGCGCTTGCAAAGTCGCCATTGTCATCACCCGTCAATTTATCGATCTGGTCTGCGATCCGCCCCAGCACCATCGCCCGGACGCCCTCTTCATCGAGCCCGAAATACTTGACCGCATCCGGCGCTTTCTCGATGACATAATTGGCAATAGCAGCGAGCACCGCTCGGCGCGTGTAGAGGGTCGGAGATCGAGCAGACGCAACAACCGACAGCTGATTGATCCGCGACAGGATCACCTCGTTGAGGGCCTCGCGATGCTTGGCCTCGATCTGCACCCCGAAATACTGATGCGCCTTGCGCGAGAGCCAAGCCGTCGCAGCGGTCACCACCGCCATCAACGCCGCTTCAAGAAACGGCACCGCCGCCGATATCAGCGGCCCTGTATCAATCGCGTATGTCGACCCATCAGCAGCCAGAGCGAGAGAGGGGGCAAGCACCACGGCCACCCCCGCAAGAAACAGGCAGGCCACCGCGCTTATGCGCGGGCCTACCATCACAAGAAGCGATTTTCGCATTGAATTGTTTCCTATTGTGAGAGAAAAAATGTAGTTGATTGCATTCGAAACTATTCTTCCTTAGGTTGATGCTGCAGGCATCTTAGAGGAGTTACAAATGCTGTACGGAGACGGGAAATGCCCCAAATGCGAGAAAGACGTCACGCATTTGGAAATCAAGGATACTCATTGGGGAGAATCCGTTTCAGGACCCAAATACCCAACAATCCTTGGGTGCTGTCCTCACTGCAAAACAGTAATCACCGCATCAATTTCACCCGACTTTCTTACGGATCAGGTGGCGAGAAAAACTGCGATACTCATTCTGGGCGAAGACGAATTGGAAGCAAGACTTCAAGCAAGGGAAAGACCTTGGTAGTGTCTACTCTCTACCAAAGAGAGACTTCTACCAGTCCCTATTGATACCGCGCGTGTCGATATGTACACCCCAGCCATAAAGGCCGAGGCCACCTTTAAACATCCCCTCTGCCCTTGCCCATTGGAGGCGATGGTAGAGAATTTCATGGGATTTGTTCTCTGCATGGACGTCGCAAGCACAAAAATGCATATGCTGACTGTCTGGCGCGCCGCCCACCGCCTTGTTGTAAGCCGGTGAACGATATGCGTTGGTAATGAAAATGGCCTCGCCAATGTCCTGACGAAGCCATTCCAATACTTTCACGGTTTTAATAATGTAGGGCCAAAGCTCTGGCGGGGGATCCGTGTTGAGCCCAAACCCCTTATGCGTAGGGTCAGAGTGAGCAGCCCCCTTATACAATAATTCATTTGCTGAAAAATGAGCAAATTCATGGCTCTTGAAGAAACTCTCAAATTCCAATCCGCGCATGATTACCTCTCTAAACTTGCGGTTCTAATTATAAAGAACTAAAACTGATACAACTTGTAAGGGAGGCGCCAATGACGGCCAAAACCGACTATCGGAAAATCACCACACTGATCAATCGAGCTCTTATAATTTGTGGAGAAAATGAAGACACCGCCGTGCTGCGCTATCTTCTGGAGAACGCGAGATCAGAAGCCCAGAATCTATCTGGCCAAATCAAAATAGAGCCAGTCTCTTCGAAACTACACTAACTTCAATATTCACCGCCCATCCGTGCCCGCATCCCCTCGCGGGTGCTCAAGCTGAGCGCTGCAGTTATAGCCGCCCGTATCGAGCGTGTGCGTGCAGCTCGAAACCGTGTAGGTGCCATCAATACCAGGGCGAGCGCCAACAAGGGCAATCGTGCCTCCAGCGATCAGCGAAGCGTCACCATCAAGCGATACAGAGCCCGCTCCTGCTCCCCTGTCGCCAGCGTCCTTGTCAGCCTTGGCTTGGCTCTCGGCCTCTGACTTGGTCGCAGCAGGCTTGGCATTCTTCGCTTTTGCCTTGGCCTCGCTCTTCCCGCTTTCCGAGACAGTCACCCACTTGCCCTGCTCAAGGTCAAAATATTTGCTCTGATATTCGGAATGGTCCGACCGATTGTCGCGCGGAGAAATAGACCAACTGATCAGATTGTCGCCCCACGTCACCGCCAACGCGGCAAGGCTTGCCCCGCTGGCTGACGTGCCGCCCTTTGCGTCAACCATGACAGGCTGGTCGCCAAACATCTTGAAGCGCCCGCCAACCTCGCCAGCAACCCGCCGCGCGATTTCCAGAAAGCTCTCACCGTCCGCAACCTCTTTTTCCCGCGTTTTGCTGCCGATGCTATCGTCAATCTTGGGTGCCTGATAGCCAGCCTCATTGGCGGCATCGGTCAAAATCTCCTTGACCGTCTTGCCCTTCCAGCTCTTCTGCAACGGCTCCTTGCCCTTGCCGGACATGTCGGCACTGTCGCAATTGACCGTAATCGTCCGCCCGCCAGAGCCGCCAACCGATTGCACACCCGTCACCTTGCCAGTGAATTTCTTCACCACAGCCGCAGCCGATCGCCCTATCATGATGACAACATCATCATTCTTTTGCGGCAAGCGATTGCGACCGTCCGTATCATCCAGCGTCATGGTGGCCGTGTCGGCAGTCTCACCGTCATTGTCATTGATGGAGATCGAATTGAGCCCGTTAAGGCTGGAGCCAGACAGCACCACAGTGCCGCCAACCATCACCGAGAAATAAAAACTGCGCATCAGACCGCCCGATCAATTGAAAAGCTGGATGATTTCCACTTCCTGCCCCGCCTGCTTTTCCTCGGCGCTCAAAATAGGCATGGTCACCTCGGTGCCAACCGGCAGGATAGCAATATTAGATAAGCCGGGGTTGAGCGCGAGGCACCGCTCCACCAGCCCCTCGATCCGCATTTTATTCTTTCGCCAGAGCAAACTGGAAAGAGTGAGCCCCTGCCGCGAAACCGTGATGACTTCCGTGTCGCTCATGCCAACAGACCTTTAAAGATATTGATCAGACTGCCAATGATAGAACCGATGGACGGGCTTTCCGTCCGCTCCAGTTCCAGCGTAAAGTCGGCCAGATTCCCCGTGCCCGATCGGGCCAGATGCCGGTGAGTAAGGTTGGTGTTGCTGACTAGATACCAGCCCAAAACCGCCCCATCGGCCCGCGTCACATAAACCGGCGTTGCATTGACCGCCGCTTCATAGAGACTATCCGTAGAGCCAAGCCCGCCAAATTCTTCCGGCGCAAGCTTGCAGGACAGGGAGAGCCGTTCCTCCCCCTGCCCCGTTTTTTCATGTCGTGGCCCGGCCCCGAGCACTGTTTTTCTGGCTACTTTCGGCGAGGCGCTTTCGCTCACCGTCATGTTGCCAAAAACAAGCCCCTCAATGACCACGCCGCCGATCACATAGAGAATAGCCATCAGACCAAAGCCCCGTTTTGATAACTGGTCAACTGCGTCTCACGCCAGAGCCGGGTGAGCATGGCGCGCATTGCTCCGGCCATTTGTGGCGAGTTGGCAAATTGCGCCATTTCCCGCTCCATCAATCGGACCAGACTGGCCTCATCGATCGCACCGCCAGAGGCATCAACAGAGACCTGAGGCGACACACTGAGATGCATATGCACCTGAGGCGTTCCACCCGCCAAAGCCCCTACAGAGGGAGCTGCAGAGTGCCTACCAGCCGCGCCGGAACCAGAAGTCTCCGATGCCCCTTGCGCAGCTGCACGCACGGATCGCATGGATTCCGTGTGTGACAAGATCCGACCAGACAAATCAGAGACCAGCATTTCCCCTCGCCCATGCTCGTTGACATGATAGGTCTGCCCAGCCTTGACCGCGCCACCAAGCGCCCGCTTTGGCATCTTGGCAGCCCCGCCAGAAGAGGCAGCAAGCGCCATGCCCCTGATCTGGTCTGCCGTCTGCTTCATGGCCTCAGGCAATCCTGAGGCCCGCACGCCATCCGCCTGCAGTCTGGTTGCCTCGTCAAGACCAGCTGTGGCCATGCTTTGCGAGAGGCGGTCGATCTCGGCCACCAGCTCGACCCGTTGCTGCTGCAAAGGACCGGTGAGCATCTCGCCAGCTTGTGGCCCAATCGCTGTGCGCTTGAGTGCCGCAATGCGCCGGTCGAGTTCGGCCAGATCATCCCGCTTGGCAGCGAGATCCGTTTTAGGCTCCCCATCACCAAACATTGCCTTGTGGGCAGACGTGGTCTTTTTATAAAGCCAGCCAATACCGGGCAGGTTTTCAGCCGCCTTGTTCTGCAACGCCAGCTTGTCATCAAGCTTCTTCTTAGATGCCGCCTTTTCTTCTGGCGACATCTCGTCAAGGCGCTTCATCTCGCTGAAGGCCTGCCCAGTTTCATAGGCAGCGAATCCAAGCGTGACCGCATTGAGCAGACCAGCCTTGCCGACCAGCCCTTTTACCATCGGTGCCTTTCCGCCTTTTACACCGCCAAAACCGTTCATAGCCGATTTGGCGGATTTGGCATTGTCTCCAATCAACCCCAAATTATCAGCAATCCCCTCGATTGTTGTTGCCATTATGCCCCATCCACCCTTGGAAAGAGCAGCCGCCAATCCTGCCGTTGCAAATACGGCAGTAACTGCACCAGCACCCGCCGTCAGTGCAGCGACAGCCGCAACAGCAACACCGAGAGACTTGGCCAAGCCAGGATACTCCTCAGCCATGTCAGACATCCAATTAACAAGCTTACCCAGCTTTTCCAGCATCTCGTTGAAAAGCGGCAGAAGCGTATTACCGAGATTGACCTTCAACGCCTCCAACTGGTTCTGGAAAATTTGGAACTTTGCAGCGCTGGTATTAATCCGGTTGTTATATTCTCCCATCGCCGAGCCTTTGTAATTGCCCGCATCATCAATGAGCCCCCACGCCTCCTTTAGAACACTCAGATTTTTGATCAATGGCCCAAGACCCCTTGCCTCGTCGCCAAAAATCTGACTACGAACAGAAGCGCGCTGATACTCCGGCAACTTCTCAAGCCGCTCGAACACGTCCATAATCGTGCCTTTTGCATCAAGCTGCAGGTCTTTAGCCACCTGTTCAGCAGATAGGCCAAGAGCTTTAAAACCGTTTTTCTGCCGCTTGGTTGCGCTTTCTCCTTTAGCCAAGGCTTTACCCATATTCCTGAATGATGTAGCCGCCACATCAACAGGCACCTTAACAGCCAACATTGCAGCACCAACTGCAGTGGCCTCCTCTTTCGCCAGTCCAAAATCCTGAAAGTCGCCAATAACGCGAGAAGTGAAGTTTAGAAGGTCCGGAGCCGTAGCCGCCATCTTGTTGGAAAGATGGTTGATCGCATCGGCATAAAGCTCGACCTGATCCAAATTCAGTCCAAGAGCGGTGCGAATACCTGCGAGACTGCTACCAGCTTCATCAGAGGTGATATCAAAGGCAGTTCCTACGCGAGAAGCCAACTGTGCAAAATCAATCAATTTGTCTTTTGGTATTCCGGCCTGACCAGCCGCCGCAACGATCTGGTAAAGATCTGCAATTGCCATAGGAACCGTTTTCGACAGATTGACGATCTGCTTCTGAAAAGCCGCGCTCTCATCCTTGCCATCAAAATCGACAACCTTTCGAACTTCTGCAAAGGCCTCTTCGGCGCTCATAGCTGTGTTGACAGGGTTCCAAAGCGACCGGCCGATCTGTTTTCCCGTTTGGATCATGCCGTATGAGGCAACATATCGGCTTTGCGCCTTCCCAAAGGCCTTGTCCATATCTTCGCGATAACCCTTGATCTTGGTCATCCGCTCTTCATGGCGTTTCCATGCCTCGCCCTCTTTATCAAGGGCTGTTGCCGTATCCTGCAACTCACCTTTGAGTCGCTCTTTTGCGCTCGAAACATCCCCTATGGAAACACCATAGTTATTCATTTCCTTTGCCGCTTCAGCGACAGCATTATTCAAAGTGCGCTGTTCAGCCTCAAGGCCCTGCACTTTTTCGGACTGGCGCTTATATTTTTCAGCAAGCGTCTGCGACACCTCAGCGCCGCTCTTCACCCGGTCCTCAAATTTTTTAAGCTCTTGACGCTGCTTATCGATCCGTTTCGAAAAATCCTGCCGCTTTTTGTTCAACTTTTCAAAATTATCAATAAGAGCTGTTACGCTTTTAATATTTTCAAGCTTTTCAAAATGGCGCTGCATATCCTGCTGAAATTTGCCCGCCTCTTTAACGCCGCGACGCAACGGACCTTGCAGATTCATAATCGCGCCGACAGAAAGCTTCACCTCTACAGTTTTCGATGCCATGGACCTGTTCCTTTACGCGTGCGCCAGCGGCCCCGCATGGCTTGGCCATGCAGGCTGGTAAATTCATCTCAAAAGGGCTGATAAGTGAGTTTCGCTCGGGACTAGCGCGACAATTTTGCACTATTCAACTGAACATATTTTTATTCTACAACTGGATATTGCAAACATTCGCACCTAATGTTTATGATTGTTTCGATCACTTACATATGCAGGTGCTTATATGAATACTCGCTTATCAGTTCTCGGCTTCGCTTTTTCGTTCATAAGCCTGTCTCTAACTGGCTCGGTATTGGCTGACACCAATTATGATCTTGCAGAAAGCCTAGGAAACCTAATTGCAGCAGAAGAATTCTGCGACCTCTCCTACAACCAAGACGCTATCGTTTCCTTTATCGAGCAAAAAGTCCCTGCTGATGACCTTGAATTCGCAAACTACCTAGACACCAGTATCCGCCTTTCCTCTGATCAGCTTAATGAGATGTCAGGCTCCCGCAAAACAGCATTTTGCACCCAGATCAGGCGTACAGCCAAACACTACGGATTTTCAAAATGACGAACGGAATGGAAGATAGAACACCTGCACAAGATCTCTGGAGAACATGGCGCACTTTCATGTGGCGGGCCATGTCATTGGCCTCTTTTCTTCCATTGGTTGTCGCTGGCTTCGTCATCTATGCCACATGGTTTGATGTGATCGTCACGGTCATTGTCGGAATTGTCGGTTTCATTGGCTTTCTCATATTCCTTGGAATCGCCAACGCCTGCCGCCCTACTGACAGTTAAGGCCTGCCATCTGAAGCCTAAGCTTGATCGCTGATTTCGCCCTATCCGCCCAATCCATCAGCTCGTTCAGGGGCAATTCATCGAAATCCCGAATTGAAAACAATCCGGGATAAGCCAGAGCAATTAGCTCGATTGCGTCTCTGCCTCCTGCTGAAAACGCTCCAGCCCGTTCGGCGCTGTAAAAAAATCCCAAGCAGCCTCAACAAGTTCTTTATAGTCGATGTCTTCAAGCGCATCCACCTCTTCCACCGATAAACCGGAAAGCCTCACAACAGACTCGAATTGAATGTCATCCATCGACAACCCATCTGGAGACTTATAGCTCGGCTCACCAGTCCACCCGATGATATTTTTGCGAAACCAACGTCCATCTTTTGCTTTTGGTGGTGTGAGTGTTATTGAACTCAGTTTTTGCCCGTCTCGTTCAAAACCGATTGGCAACGGGACGGTTGTTTTCTTCCAATAGTCCTTCGCATTATCTGCGCTATCTGCCTTGCCTTCAGTTTTCTCATTCATGGTTCATCCCCATGCAAAATCCCAAAAGAAAAGCAGGCCAGCCCGCAAGCTGCCCCGCCCGTTCAATTCATGTCAGCCAATCGCCAAAACGATGGCAGATTAGCCGGTAATAGCCCGACGCGAAGCACGCAGATCATTGCCCCCGATGATCAACACATCGTTGTAATAGTCCCACTCATAGAGGGTATAATCGAGGTCATCCTGCTTGCGCGTAAAGGCCCGGAAGTCCATCAGCCCATAATCATGGTGATGCAAGCCGGAGCGGTTTTTCGCTTCCGGCTCCAGCCGCCCAAGCGTACAGGTCATAGTGCCATAAGTACCTTTAATCTCACTGGTCTGATCATTTTCCAGTACGCCATTGTATAGCCAGTTGGTGCGGATCCCGAATGCCTGCGTCAGGACCGGATGCTCACCCAGCAGCTTGAAAGAGGATTCCAGCTTCAGCAATTCGCCGGTCGAGATGTCGATACCATGCCCGCCGCCACCAGCAGAGGAAAAGTCCTCCATCCCCATTTCGATTTTCGGCAGCGCCAGCTCTTCCAGCGTCAGCTTGAAGAGTACATCGCCAAGATAAGAACAGGTGACGGACACATCTTTGAGAATGTCGAAAGTTTCAGCCATGTTTGAGGCCCTCCCTTATGCTGCCGAATAGGCTTCAAGCTCGGCAATGGAATATTCGATGGCGTCCCGATCGCGATAGAGGGTCGTGTCGATCGTCATCAGCGGTGCATGAGGCTCGGCAAAGGCCGAAATTTCCAGCTTGCCCTCGCGCCAATCTTCCGGGCTAGATGCATTGCCCACAAACTTGACGGAAGGATTGGGGTAAATCGCATCCTTGGAGGCCAGCTTGGAAAGGAAGCTCTGCGCGGTGGCAATGATATTGCGGGCCACAGTCACCGAGATATTGTATTTGACCAGAAACTGCCGCTGAGTCCGCAGGATATTGAGCAGCACATAATCCTGCATGCGCACCACGTTGATGAACTGCTCAAGCGTATCATCCGAGAGCGTATGCGCCCCCACATAATAGGTGCCGCCATCCCCGACCGAGAAGTCAGCGCCAGCATCCCCGACCACGATAATGCCGATCTGGTAGCTGAGCAGGTCCTGCCCTTCACAAGCCGGATTGTTGAGCGTGAAGTCGATCTCTCGACCAGGTCCACCGACATTAAGCGCGCGCATGCCTGCGCAGTGGCTTGGGATGCCGTCATGGGTGAGATCAACCGCCGCCTGCAAAGCCGCCACAAAATGGGCCGCAGGCTTGGTCACGCCATCCACAACAACGCCACCATCAGTCATCACAAGACGCTTGGAGCTGTATAGCTCACGATGCGTGATAGCATCTGCCTTGGTCGTCGATGGGCCATTAAAGAAGGTCATGCCCAGAATAGAGCTGGAAACAGAAGCCAGATTCTGCACTGCCTGGTTGGCAGTGTCACCAGCACCGAGGATCATGTCATAACCACCGGCAATTACCAGCAGGCGCGGCAGTTCGGCCTGATGCATGGTTGCCAGCTTGAAGGCAAAAACACCAGTACCATTAGCAGACGTGCCCGCTAGGTTGGTGATCGTCCCGGCGTCGTCTGCGCCCTCTTCGACCACCACCACCGTAACGCTCAGCGCATACTGGCCATCCTCAACACAAAGCGCCATATCATTGAGCGCGTCGAGAATATCCCCCTCGCCAAATTTGGTGGCGAGATCGCTGTCATCAGTCGTGACCGTGTAACAGCGGTTATATTCGATATCGGCAGATTTGAGCGGCGATGTGCCGATCAGGCCGAGGGTTGAAAAGCTGGCTTCCTTTGTCGGGCGGATCTCACCGGATAGATCCCAACTGCCGGACATACCAACCGTGACAGTGCTTGCCATGATTATCTCCTTTCAAGGCAAGGCGCGCATGCGCCGAAGCCGTGCATAAAAAATCCCGCTCACGGCAAGCCGGGCGGGGCATAGAGGGCCTCTGTTGGGCCGATTAAGAGTTTGGCTTAATAATCAGCGGCCAGCGCAATCACGGTCGCCGGGCATTCAGGCCAAGCGGCGTACTGCGTATAGTCGGCCCCGGCATCTGCCGCCAGCGTCTGCACGGCAGCGCGCATAGATGCGATCCAGTCAACCATCTCGCTGGCAGCGGCCAGCATGGCGGTCTGCTCCGTTGTTCGATCAGCTTCCGCAACCGAGCCGATGACTGCTGCTGCTGAGGCGATATTGGCCTGAGTTTCGGCAGAAAGAACGTCGTAGATCCGGCGCTGGCAGACTGTCTTGATTGTTGCCAGCCGTGCCGCTGTTGTGGCTTCCAAGATCGTGGCCTGCGGCACGCCGCGTGTCAGCAGCTCAGCCTCTGTCATGGCAACGTAGCGTTTGCCGTCATAGGTCAGTGTAAATTGATCCATTTTCAAAGCTCCTTAAGCTTAAACTGACGTCAGGTTTGAGCGGAACCGATTGGACGTATCCGTATTAGGATCAACTCCAGCTGCAACTCCCCGCATCAAGTGTCCCTCGACACCAGTGCCCAACACCACATTGCTGGCCCATAGGGCCGCAGGAGCGGGATAGTAAG
The DNA here is from genome assembly GCF_963678225.1 of uncultured Cohaesibacter sp. NCBI lineage: Bacteria > Pseudomonadati > Pseudomonadota > Alphaproteobacteria > Hyphomicrobiales > Cohaesibacteraceae > Cohaesibacter > uncultured Cohaesibacter sp. The sequence goes on from NZ_OY782763.1 coordinate 709,008, forward strand.
TCGACAGCAACAGCGCGACGCCACCCGCAGCCGCGATTGACACGTCGCAATCACGCAAGATTAACTCTCCGCTCTGCCCGCCATGGACCAAATACGGGAAAGTGATTTCTTCACCACAATCCGGAATGACAATGTCTATCGAAGTGAACGTCACCATGCCTGACGCGCTAAATTCAATGCCCGCGCACTGCCTCTGCCCGCTCCAGCGGGGTGAGGTGACGGCCTCTGCTGCAAAGGACAAAGTCCGGCGTACGGTTTCACCAGCCGCATTGCGGCCCTGAAACAGCAAGGCCCGCGCACCAGTCGTGACACGATCGGTCATGACCGCATCATTGAGCAACAGGACCAGCACACGGATATTATCCTTTGTTGCGTCAATTGCTTTTTCGACGGTCAGATAAGGCTCTTCTGCAGTGCCCAGCCCCTCGTCATCGCCATTGACGGAATCCACATACACCCATTTCGTGACCATCGTCTCAGCGGCTTCCAGCCGGGCCACCGCTGCATCGATATCATCCTTCTTGGCATTGAATGTCTCAATGAGCGCTCGTGACTCATCGACTAAATCAGTAATATTGTCTGTCAAGCTCACAGCTAATCTCCTTATACCGCTGACAATTCGCTAATTTGGGCTTGCAGCCCCTTAATCTGATCAAGCAGACCGTCGATGCGCGCCGCCTGAAGTGCCAAGCGGTCTGGCAATACTTCCAGATCACGAATTCGGTCCAGCGCTTCCTGATGATGCCGAGCGTTGGCAATGATCATCGACGCCAGCTTGGCAAAGTCACCGTCGAAAAAGAGTTGCAGATCGACATCGCCGGAGAAACTGAGGCCATCAGCAGGTAGCTGACTGATAGCCAGGCGGCAGCCAAAGGCAATTGGCACCCCGGCTGTGTAAGTTGCCAGAGGTGTATCCGCATCAGACCAGACACCAAGCAGGGTGCCATCCTCAAGGATCAACCCGATTTCGGCGACAGTGAAGCCGGTGGCGGTATCCAGCAGCGCCGAAATCTCGATGTTATAATCATCGATATAACGCCCCCCTGCCACGTCAATACGCGCTTGCTCTGCCTTCAAAGCGGTCTCGGCTCCGGTCGGCGTATATTTGCTAGTGCCAAGCGCAACATGCGTGATCTTGGCACTCAATCCATCATTGGCCGCAGCAAAAACAGCTCTAAGGCCTGCCACGGTTAGCGTGACATTGATGGCGGTCATTTCCGTCATTGTAATTCTCCACTGATTTGCAGATACATGATCGCGCGGCTTTGAGCGCCAAGAGCAAACCCAGCCCCCATGGACGGCAGCTTCGCTTCACCATCACGTGCAACAAAGCCAAGGGCACGTCCGGAAACGCCCAGCCCAGCCGCACTGCCCATCGTGGGCAGCTTCATCTCGCCTTCACCCTTGGCAAGCCCCACAGCCCGCCCAGAGGATGCAAGACCAATCTCGGTCTCAAGACCAACACCGAGCTGGAAAGAAAATGTGCGACTTTTCGGCTTTGTGCGGGTCACAGAGGTTTGCGCTTCCTGCTGCGCTCTTGCACTCAAGATGGATTCATCTTGTTCGAGCCACTCATTGACATAGACTGTAATGTCAAAGGTTCCGCGCTGGCCGATCGGGTCCGTTTCCCACCATTCCGTAATATGCGGCCGCATGCCAAGGGCTTCCAAGGCAGCGATCACCGCCGACAATGTACCCTTGAGCCGATGTACCATCGGACTGGCTGCAATCACCGCCCGCTTGCGTTCCTGAGGCCATGTGCTATCCCAGACATCAACGCTCAGCGCATAGGCTAACCAAGAGAGGAGCGGGGTCGGGCAAGAGGCCGGATCCCAAATTGTCGCGATCACTTCAGGTTCATGCCGCAATAGAGCCGCCAGCTCAGCGGTCAATATGACATTCATCAGGACAGAATGGCCGGTATCGCGCAGAAGCGCAGCAGCGATCGGCTTCGCGATCGCAACGCGCTCAGCATCGGTCAAATCAGTCATCCCACCGGCCCTCTGTCTGTACAGCGGTCACGGCAATATCAGTGCAATGCGGCACCTGCTTGCGGCCACCACCAACATTGGCAGTTGGCGATGCAAGCTCAACGGATTCAACGCCGCTGATATAGCCACAGCCCGCAATGCCGAAAAGCTCAGCCACCACACCAACCCGCCGTCGTTTTGCCGTGTAGGTTTCAAGCGCTGCAGTCGCCGCTTCTATCAATGGCTCCGGATCCGCACCAGGCGCGTAGTAAACCGTCATGGAAACCTGATAATTGGCGATCTCCGGCTCTTCGATGCGCACGCAATCACCAATCGGCCTCACATCTTTGGACGTAACAGCTGCATAAACGCGATCAAGCAGCGACTGGTCACAATCTCCATAATCAACCGTTGGCAAGGGAACAATCAACACCTCGGCTGGCTCCACCGGATCACCAGTATCGCGATCCGCAAATTCAGTTGCCCTATCCCCCGCCGTATAGGCATCAGCCAAAAGCACATCCGCCGAATAGGTCGCCCCGTCCTCTGCGCTATAGACAGCCACATCGGAAAGGTCAGCCACGCCATCCAGCTCCAACGCATGAAAGGCATAAGCACCTTCAGGACCTGCCGTTGAAAAAGCCTCCGGAGCCAAGAGAATGCGATCGCGAAAAACTTCAAGGTCTTCCTTTACTTCGTTTCCATCCTCATCCGTCGAGGCCAGCCGCGAAATGCCATAATATGTCGCTGCGATATGTTCGAGAGCATCTTCGTCTGTTGTGGTAATTGAAAGCTGTTGCATGGCCTGATTTATCCGGTCATGCAAATTGACATCGCTATAGCCACCCGCCTCACCAATCATGATGCGCACCGGGTCGCTTTCCAGATCCGCAGGATCCCAATCAAGATCATGCGCCTCAAAAGCCGCTGCGAGCAAAGCCTCGCGGTCTTCTTTGGCGCTCTCAATATCGAGATCAACAGTCGGTAGATCGCCCAACGCTGCTAAGTCCGGCGCAATGAATTTGGACATGACAGCCCTCGCATTTTCTAAACAGTGAGAGAGGCGTCGACGCTGTCGTCGACTGTGTCGTCACCAAGATGACCACGCGGCATATACTGACCGGTAATAAGCGCCTTATGCTCACCCGCCCGTCGCGCTTCGGCGCTATCTAGCACCTTGTATCCGGTCATCTTGTAGCGTGGCTCCCAAAGGTCGATGACCAGGGCCCGGCACCAGAAAAGGATATGGATGGTCTTGTTTGTGTAATTTTCCCGCACCAGCAATTCTGGAATGAGCGAGCCGAATTCCTCTCGCATCAAACGGGAACCAAGACGGGTGGGAAACAGGATTTTGGAAATGGCCTGCTTGACAACAGGCCAGCCCTCAATCCATTCGCCGGTGTCAATATCAAGCGTTCCCATCAGAAGCCGCCGCAGCGCTCGATGCCTTGGTCGCCTTTGTCGCTGCTTTCGAGGTTATAGCAACAATCTGGCCAGTCCGCAGATAGGCCTTGGCCTGCTTCTCGGTCATCTGGACAGTGTCGCCAGACTTCACAGGCTTGCCATTCATCCGAGGGCCTGCCTTCTCAGTGACTTTATAGCTTTTCAATTCGCTCATTGTTCAACTCCTTTTAGGCAAGGCGCGCTGCGCCGTTGGTGACAGCCAATTGCAACGCAACGCACTGTCCGAAAGTGAGATCAAACCGGCACGCCTGTCGGGTCAAAACCAGCAACAACATCTTTATGCCTGTGTGTGTGGTCGATGACCTTGCCATCCGATTTGACATAGCCACCATTGAGATCGATATCGCCTTGCGTTTCGATACCGCCAGCCGTTACGGTCAGGGAGGCATCACCAACTGACAAAACAATCTTGCCATCAGCCAGCGTGAAGGTCGCGTTGCCACGCGTGATATGGCATTCGCTAGTCTCATTGGACGGGCTGGCATTCTGCCCTGTCCAATCTCCGGGGATAACGACCGCCTGACGCGCATCCCCGTTCGGGCAAATCATCAGCATGGCCTGCCCGACGCTTGGCGTCATCCGAACTTTGAGAGCCCCAGAAGACAGAGACGCAACACGCGCCTCGACTGGGTCTCCATCCCCTACAGAAACCTTGACCGTGTTTTTGTCCGGATCCCATTCCTTCACTTCGACAGGCCGCACCATGCGTTCCATCGCACGGCGCAGCTCTTTTAGCTCGCGATAGATCTGCGTGAATGGATCGCTCATCAATCAAGCTCCATGTCAGAAGAGGCAACATCATTGACGGTAAATTCCGGATGGATCGAAGCAACAGAAGTCCGGCTTTCTGTCTCGCCAATCGTGAGGCCCAGAATATGAGCCGAGGTGCGATCAAGCGGTGTCTGCTCAACAGAGGCAACCCACTCGGAGACATCGCCCTGCCCTTCAACCACCTTGCGGATCAACGCCGCGACCGACTTATAATGGTCCAGCCCATCAGCTTCGAGCTTGGTAATTGCATCAGCCCAAGCACCGGTCAAAGCCTTGCCGCGTGAGGGCGATGGAAAGACATCAACCGGCAAGACGACCCGACGCAGAGCGCGTTTCTTGCCCTTGGCATCGGATCCGCAATAGCTCTTGACCGTCCCGTTGACCGTTGCGAACCGCCGCCAAATCTCGGCCCAATCGTTGGATGTGTCCTTCAGCGCTGCCGTGATATCATCTTCCACCAAATCACAATGCAGCTCTGCCTTGGCATTCATCACCTGCGGAATGATAACCTGCTCGCCATCAGCCAGATTGAAAACGCCTTCTACACCGGCCAGAAGATCAATAATCAGATCGACATGCGGCTTTTTGCTGTTATCAAATTGCCGTTCCAAAACTTCTGTGTAGACAATAGCGGCAATCTCCGGCCAATCCGTATCCTTGCCTTCATCGAGCGGCACAATCAGACTGTCTTCGACATTCTGCCGAAGGCTTGGCACTTCCATCAAAACCTGAATGGTCAGCATGCGCAAAAGTGTTTTGGCAAGCATGGCTCACTCCTCAAGTGCCTCAATCCCACAACCACAAATCAGCCAGCCATTTCCCTCATCAAGCACCCGTTCGATGATATAGACAGGCCCTGAAGCACCATCTTTCAGCTTGTCCCTGTCTCGCGGCAGGCGAGGCAAAGAAGCCTCATCAACATGAATGGATATGACGACATCATGATTGGCGAGCATGGCGCGCATATGCTCATCCGACCCTTGCAAATCCGTATCGTCCAGACTTTCGGTCGTAACCAGATCTGCAAAAATCTGCACCGGATCATCATCCGCATCGCGGCCAGCAAGAGACGACCAGCCAGCACCATTGACGCCGATAAAATCAAAGGGCTTGCCAAAATATCCGGCAAGCCCCTTGCTGCGAACGGCAAACCGCTCGCCAAATGCCGAGCGCGACATCAGCTTGTCTTGTCGTCGCCCGTCAAGAGATCAGAACTGTCTTCTGATGCTTGGCCAACAGTCTCGGCCTGAACGGCTTTTGTGGCCGATGCTGTTTCAAGCACCGTGACCTCTTTGGTCGTGACCGCCCCGTAATCCTCGACAAGAGCCTTCAGCTCTTTGGTCGGATTGCCCTTTTCGGTAAACAGCTTCTTATGCGTTTCCGGCAAGATCTCGGCGCCAGCCGCAATGCGGCCAGCCGAGGTCTTGAGAGCGAATTTAGCCACATGAATTGTCGCTTTGGTCATCAGATCACCCCTGTGATTTTCATAGTGCCATTCGGACGCCCCGGAATCATCAGTGGCGCCGATTGGGTCATGGCAACATCCATGGACGGGTTAGCCTGTTCATAGACCCGAGGGAACATAGGAAGGGCCTGAAGCTCCGCCTTCTTGTCTTCGATCATGCCGAAGCCGCGAACACCGTAAACGCCTTCCGTTCCAGTCACTCCAACCGGTGCAACCATCAGCACCTCATCAGAGGCCAGATAGCGTTTGGTGAGAGTATCGACCGGATCACGATAGGTTCCGTTGTGAACATAGATCGCGAACTCGCCAACATAGCCCTTGAAGACAACCGGGTTGGTCGGATCGTCAGCCGTTGGTGATGTATTGATCGTACTCACATTGCGCACGGTCAGATCCAACTCTTCTTTGATCGAATTGTTCTTCTTGAAATAGGGCCAGATTTCGCGAGACATATAAACATCTGTCAAAGGCGTGCCGCATTGCTCGGCCCCGACACCAGACCATTCTTCAAGATCACCTTTGATGTCATGGTCAACATCAGACCACTTCTCAGTGCCCAGAGAAATAACAACGGTATTGTCAGCGTTGCGTCCGAAGTCCACCAGAGTGGAAGGATAGTCCTCGCCAACAATGGTCACGGCACCATCAATCAAAGCCATCTGGGCCAACCACTCCCAGCGCTGGGTAATCTGCAATTTTTGACGAGCCAGAGCATCCATAACTGCCAGCTCCATTCGGTCCATGGCGGTGAGCACACCGCCAAACGGCTCACCAGCTCTGCGTGTCTGCACATCACCTGGGCGGATGTTGTCGAGTGGCTTCAGGTAAGACGGAGTAAAAGATTTCGTCTTGTAGCCTTCACGATTCTGCGGCTTTCCGGCTGCAGTGGGAATGACAAACGGGGCCAGCATAACTTGCCCCTTGAAGACCTCATCAAAGAAGATTTCCGGCTTATCCGAACGGTGTTCAATCTTGAAATATTTATCAAGAAAGTGCGTCTTTGGAACGATGATCGTGTCGATAACGGCGATCAGTTCATAAAGAGTATAAAGATCCATATCTGATCACCTCATGCTGGAGTGTAAGTGCGGCAATAGATGCCGACAGCGCGCAGAGCCCGCTTAACCGACATCAAATCAAGTTCGCCGATGTTGATCTGATCCTCATTGAGGTCATCAACCTCGACAATGACCGGTACGCTCTGGTCAGCCGCCAGCGTCATGTCATGCATGATCACCGCGTCCGCATTGGCCGCCGTCGCCAACGGAATGTATCGGCTGTTTGCCGCATCCCATTCCAACACATCACCGCGCTTGTAAGTCCCCGCAAAGAGCGGGAAAACGGCAGTTTTAACATTGGGACCATGCAGAATAACGCTGCTGAAGGATCCTTGTTCAGTAAAGCTCGCAAGGGTCATTTAGAGCCTCCATACATTTTCTGGGCACGCGCCAACAGGCGGCCATCCTTTTTGTCACCACCAGAAGGACCGGCTCCAAGATCAGGCTGCTGACTTTCGGCCTGTCGGCGTGAAGCCGCATATTGGCCGGGGCCATCATTGGCCAGATCACCGGGCTTGTGTTCGTCTTCATCCTTGCCCGCAGCAGCCTTGGCCCCATGTTTGAGGCTGGCGACAATATCTTCGGCGCTGAGGTCAGTGCGATTGAGCAGATGCTCTGCGAGGTCCTGATTGGGGCCATAATGCTCGCAGGACGTTACAGCCTCACGCCGGTCTCGTTCTGCCTTGATCGCTTCAGCCCTCGCATCAGCTTTGACTTTATCCAGATCAACGGCATTGGTATCCGCCGCCTGTGGTTTGCCAGACATGGAAATCTCCTTTTTCTGACTGGGTTTCGCGGCGGAGGCCGCAGACTGGGAAATATTGGGAGGACGGAAGGTCCAGCCATTCTGCTTGGCGACAAGCTTCAAATGCTCCGGAGCCTTGTCATAGCTGCGATAGTCAAAGGCGATCACATCAACCGCCACTTCAGCATCCGTCCGATGAGCAAAACCGGCCTCGACAGCTTCCTCACCGTCAAGATAGGTTTCCTCTTTCATGATCGACCGGCAGGCAGCTTTATCCTTGCCGCTGGCGCGGGCATAGATACCGGCCATCTGCTCGGCTATCTTATCAAGGCTGTCGATGACCTTGCCCATCTCCGAGGCGTTACCCCAAGCCATGGTCATTGGATCATGGATCATCAGCAGCGCACCCTCGCGCATGACAACCTCATCGCCAGCCATGGCAATGACAGAGGCAGCGGACATGGCCATGCTGTCTACATAGATCGTAACAGTCCCCTGATGGGCCTTGAGCGCATTGAAAATAGCGATCCCCGCAAAAGCATCGCCACCTGGCGAATTCAGTCTGACCGGCAAGTCATTCTCGCTGCCATGCTCGGCCAACGCTTCCAGCACCTCACTTGCGGTGAAATAGTCCCCCCACCAGCCGTCACCGACTTCGCCATAGAGCACCAGCTCACCGTCAATCAGTAGTCTGCTCATCGCTTCCACCTTGGTTTGAATTTGGATCATCTGCCATCAAAGCCGGATCAATGTCTGGCACATCGGCCTCGGATGGATGCCTCATGCCCCGTCTGCGATGATCCACGATTTCGGATTCAAGGCTTTCCATATGCTCGTCATAATCCTCGCCCCGCTCGGCAAGGATCTTGCGCTTGGTCTTGGTTCCCAGCGACAGCTCAACCTCATCGGCCCGCGCTTCTTTGTACGGATCCGCCGTGCCGCGTCCCGGTCCAAGCCATGTGCCATTGAGATAGGCGCTCGGCATGTCCCAGAAGGAAGGAGCCCCACGAGGGACTTGGATCTTGCCCCGAGCGATCCCCTCTTCGATGACCACACGATGCCAAGGTTTGACCCACGTCGCTTCGAACCCGGAGCGCTCGCAAGTCACCCCACGCCAGACATTGGTGATTGCCCCGCGCCAGCCTGAATAGGAAAGCTTGGAGTAATCCGCCGTCAGCATTTCAAGGCTGATGTTGAAGGCCGACGCGATATTGCGAAGCGCCGCCATCTCGAACTTGTCATAACCGGCAGAGGGCCGTGCCGGATTGGTGAAATTGATTTTCTCGCCAATCCCGGTTTGCATGAACCGCACGCCTTCAAGGCTTGGTCGGTTCTTTTCCCAATGCACTAGCCGCTGCGCTTCCACTCCGTCCAGATAAGCGGCCACATTCGCATCAGCATCTGCTGGCGTGTCCGCTTCACCGATCAAACGTTCGATCACATTGTGATCCGCATCGGTTTCGACGAAGGCGGCCAGAATGGCATTCAACGTTGCGGCCTGCAGTTCCGCCTCATCAAACTGGCTAAGCTGACGCAGCTTCTTGACGATCGGAGCCAGCAAAGAGCGTCCGCGAAATTCACCTGGCTCCTGTGGTGTAAAATAATGCAGAATGCGGCGTGTGCGATCCGCGTCATACTTGGCAATACGCACCGACTGCTGCTGCCTAAAAAGCGCCTGCGTATCATTGGGGTGCGCAACCGTGAACCAATAGGCGATCGCTTCATTGTGGCGCCCGAGTTCGATCCCGTCGCGGAAGCGGTCTTCATCTGGTTTGCCAACCGGCTGCCTGCAACGGGCTGAATGAATCAGCTCAAGCGCGGTGTTCACTTCCGCCCCGCGCTCCAAATAATGCAGCCGCCCGAAAGCATCCCCATCCAGCAAGCAATGGCGAAAAGCGGACCCCATCTGCATGGCAACGGATTCGCGCTGGGTGGTGTCGTTGCGCAGTTCCGTATCCGCGCAATAGGCATTCCACCAATCCTCAATCTGGTCGCCAAGCTTCTTGGCCTGCTTTTTCGTGATCCCCAGGCGGCGAGCATTGGGCTGGCTGGTAAATTTCCAGCCCTTGCCGATCACCATTTCCAGCTTGCGCTGAAGGGCAGCACTGGCCCATGGGTTATTCCGTCCCATATCTTCGGTGCGCGCCACCATCATGTTGCGATCGGCTGACAGAGCCGATTGCGGCGCATACCGATTGGGACGCCAATTGCCATGGCTTTGGCTGCTCAGAGACGCTGCCTCATAAGCGCCGCGACTACCATAAGCAGAGACACGCCGCGCCGACATCGAGAGCGGTGCGCCATGCCTATCAATCAAGAATTTTGACTGCATGACAAACCCCTATCAAAAATAGACACGACTGTTCCGATGCGGCCCGTCAATCGGCAGTCCGAGTTGAGCCTTCAAACTATTGATGTAAGCGCGCAGCTTTTTCTCATTCGGTATGCTGAAACTGACTGATTTGCCAGCTTGAGCCATTTCCTTTTCAAGCTGGCCGGTCTGCAATTTGTGCAGGGTCTCCTCGGCCTCAGCCAATCGCGCCTCTAGCGTTTCTGTATCGGCCATGGTCGTCTGTTCCTGTCCTTTGCCAACCAGCAGCAAAAGGGCAGGAAAGCCTAAGCCCGCCTGCCCTTTTGTCTGGCCTCTCTCATTTCCCGTAATTTCTTCAAGGTCGGACTGTCGCTTTCGCGCTCATCATGCAAGGCCAATGCAGCCTCGATGGGCGCTACCTGATCCGCCCGCCCTTCTATAACTGCCTTTATAGCGGTCGATACTTTTGGCTGTTCCTTGGCTGGCTCGCCGCCCGGATCATCGATCGAAGGCGTTTCAGGCGCTTTCCGGCTGTCACCAAGTGTCAGAAGATCTTCAAGATCAAGCTGGGCATCCGGAGTCGCCAGCCCAAATTTCTTTTCCATATCGTCCCAATATTCGTCGGAAACAGAAAAGACACCACAACGCCGTGCAGCCGCTTCTGCCTGATTGAGCATGTCGAGCGCTTCGTTGGCCTGGTTCGGATCTTTCTCCCAGAGAAACTTCTTGAACCCCGTCTTGCTGACTTTCGACACGCGCTTTTCCGCGCAGACCTGCTCACAATAGTCATCGCTAAGCCCGCGCGGGAAAGCGATATGCGATCGCTCCAGCGGATCCGTTACCTTTCGAATGGAGCGATACAGCGCCATCTTGTAACTGTTGGCATTGAAATGGAAAAAGCGACCACGCCAGCGGTTTGGCTTGCGTTTGCCGTCCTTGGTCCATTCGTGCCGTACTTCGATCAGGGGTGCCAGATCATCCTTGCCAACACCGCGTACCATGATGACTTTTGATTTCGGATGGCGCTTGGCCCATTCGCCGACATCATCGCGCGAGTAGTTGGCGTCAATGCCGGTGCAACTGATTGGCAGATAATGGCCCGCAAAGTTGCGCCATTTCCGTTTGATCAGAACATCCAGCTCATCCTTGGCCGCATCCTCGGAAATATGATGCTGGATAATTCCGGTCTGGATCACCGCGCGGCGAACATTGCGGCCATAGGCCACCAGCGTCCATTCCACCCTGTTATCCTGACAGTCAATGCCAAGCACCAAAACATAATAACCGGCAGGCACCTGCCCGAGATCATAGTGGGATTCCTCGCTTCGCTTGCGAATATCCTCAGTCTTGGCCCCGTCGCCGATCACCTCATAGGCAAGGCCAACATCGTTATTCATGAACACCTGTTCGGCACTCGGGATGCCGCGAACGCGGATCCACTTGCGGGCCAGCGCACCAAAGCTCTGCAGTGGCGAATGTGCCGTCCAGAGATAGAAACTGCGATGGATCGCCATGGCCTTAGGATTGCGCGCCACGAACCGGCCCAGCGGCATAATCTTTGGCCGGTGATAATCATGGATCTCACAACCACAATGGATGCATGTGAAATGCGATCGATCCGGATTTTCCTCATCAATATTGGCCTTGAAATTCTCCCATTCCAGAGCCTGATATTCACCACAATGCGGGCAAGGCACTTCCCACTCTTCCTGACTGCCAGCGCGATAGTTGCGCGTGATCTTGCAGCCGGGCCAGATGAGCGGCGTGGAAACTTTTAGAATCTTGCGGAATTCATAGGCGCGCGATCGGTCATCGGCCTGCTCTTCAGGATCGCCCGCAGCATTCTCATCCCATTTGGAAAGGTCATCCTGTGCCTGCTTCGGTCGCGAGACCTGCGCCAGATCGTCTTTTGACTGGGCGCTCAAGGCTTCGATCTTACCGCGCCCGTCTTCTGTGCCCTTTTCCTGATCGGTGTTTTTCGCCAGCCTACTGTTAGCAGGGAACATCTTGCGCAGCGCCGGAACCGACTTCAGAACCGGCCCCATCTTTTCTGCCAACCACTTCGTTGCCGCGCTTTCCGTAGCCTGCACATACATGAAATGGATCGGCCCGGTGATCATCGACACCGCAACAAAAATCACGATGATAATCGTTCCGCCGAGCTGCGCCGATTTCATGATGGTTACCACCTGACAGGGATCGTCATCAGACAGTGCATCAAGGATGGGCGGGAAATAGGGGAATTTCTCATCATTGTAAGGACCGGGAAAAGGCTCTTCCGGACCGAAGACAATATTTTCACGCGCCCATTGATTGAGGTTCACTTTCGGTTTCGGCTTGATGGTCCTCGACGCTGCTCGGGACAGCCATCTGGTCGCGTTGGCCCATTTCCGCATCGTCATCAGGTCCACTTGTCAAGAGATCGGCGGAAACATGGTCGGGCTCATTCTCGGCCCGTCTTTCCAGTTCCTCGCTGATATGCTGTTTCAAATCGCGGTAGGTATTGCGAAGAAAGAAGATCAAGCGCCGCTTGTCCGTTATCTCGAACTCCGCCGCCAGCAAGTCACCAAGCCGGTCAGGATGGCCACTCAGAACATCATAGATCTGCCCGACAATTGCCTGCATTTCGGAAACGGCATCGTCCGTTTTCATCAGGATGCCCTGCCGCAGCAGTTCGTCTTCCTGTTCCCGCGCATCCTTGCGTCGATCAGCCTTGAGCCTCAGCAACTCGCGTTCTTCGCGATAGTCCTGCTCGCGGCTTTTAAGCGGGGCGCGGGGAGATGAGCTTTCATCAGAAGACTGGTCAGTGCCACCAGCAGCAGCACCAAAATCCAGGCTATCGGCTTTGCCGTCTTCCGGGTCACTCAGGAGCGTATCAAATCCGTTGCCTTGCGCCTGCCCCAGATCGGTGCGCAGCCGCACCTGCTCTCTTGCCTTCTCCAGATTGATTTTCGCAGAGCGACCGGACCCGACCAAAGCGTGCTGGTCGATCTTGCCCTCTTTGATCATCTGGCTAACCCTTGCAGGCGACACGCCAATCCTTTTGGCAAATTCTGATTTGCTTATGATTGTCGGCATCACCTCTTTAAGGATTTTTCAGGCCCTTAACTCCCTTTTTAAGCAACCACTTAAGCTTTTAAGGCTTTTTTTAAACCCAAAATCCCGCCATCCCCCGCCGCCACGTTCGCCCGCTGGGGGTGCTGGGGGCGGCCAAAGGACCCGCGATCGATCAAGCGGCAGCGAGCAGCGTGTGGGCGAAGTCAGCCAAGGCGCGAGCGGCTTCGTCGCCGCCGTGCTCAAGCGCGTCGGTGTTTTCGCGTTCGATTTCGCGCATGGGGTTTAGCCCCCAAAGCTCACGGATAGGTTTGCGCGCCGAGCCGACGCGGGTATAGATACCACGATGGCCGCTACTCATGGAGGCCTTGAAAGCCCCGCGATAAAAGCCGAGCCGGTTGGTGATCCCACCGCCACCCTTGCGCCCGAGGCCATGATCGGCCAGCCGGAACCAGCCAGCAGACATGAGTGCATCAGCCGTCGAGCCTCCACCGTTGAAATAGGCAACCGACACAGCCCGTTTGACTTTAGAGCGGGACAGGCCAACATCGGACAAATGATCTGCGGATTCGTCAATAACGACATCAACGCCCTGTTTTAGGGCCTTGCGGGTGACGCGGGCAATTGCCTTGGCGCTGACCTTCTTGTTCATCAGCTTGAGGGCTGCGTCCAACTGGCTTAGATCGGACAGATCGCCTTTGATTTGGAAATTTGCAGACGCCATCACACTCACCTGAAAGGTAGCCAAAAGAAAACCGCCCTCGACGGGGTTATCCATCGGGGCGGCTTTCTTATCTCGGTGCATACTTCGCTTCACTGGCAGCTTGTCAAATAGCCAGCTCCAAGTCAATAAGCTTTTTCAATCTGGCGGCTGGTTTGGTGTGGCTAGCATCGGCAGGACATTGATAGGATTGCACTTTCCAACTCTTTACCCTGTGGAGATTGCCAGCAACATAGCTCAGCCCCATGGCCCAAAGGTCGAAATGTTCTATCAAATAGAGGTTCAACTCGCATGCCTGGCTGTAAGTCAGCTCGCACGCCTGCCCTACATGACAGACACGTCCATCAGTGCCGCGTACCTTCCGGCCAGACCGTTTGGCCAGCCGTTCGCCGGTCTGCCAATCGTGATAAACCATCCGCACCGCGCCGCCGCGACCATAGACCGGCGCGACCGATCCGCCCTCAAACTCTGGCCGCTCTGGCACGCGACCATTGCGGGCATGTTCGACAATCAGGCCAGCAGCCACTTGCCCATCAAGACTGAGGGAAGCCAGATCACAGACCAGATCATGCACGGCAAGCGCGTCCGGGTGCGGATCGCTGATGGAATGGCCACCGCCATCCACCTGACAGCCAAGCAGATACAGGCGCTCAAGCGCGGCCAGCGGGTTACCTCCGACCAGATAGCGTCGATCGTCAATGGTGTCGCCATCCTGATAAACGCGCTGGATGCGGTAGGTCCATTCGAGCAGGTCGAACAGCGAGCCTACTTTAGCCACGTCCTTTTCGTCGCGGTCAAACTTGATGGAAAGATTGTAGGTCCTGCTCTGCGCCAATCCGATTGCCATGCTCTTGCCCTTTCTGCGGTTGATTTGCCTCTCGGAGAGGCTTTAGAGGGTTTGGAGAAGGGTCAAAATAAACCCTCCCCCATAATTTGATAAACAACACCAGATAGTTAGAAACTTTGGAGAAGGTAGAGAGGGTTTATTAGCTTATAGTGCATGTGAAAAATTCCTTTATTCATGGCCCCGTACCCCTTCTTATGTGTAGACGCGAAGCCAAAGCCTCTCTACCCTCTCCCAGTACGGATAACCCATTGAATAGCCGCTATTATTATGCGGAGAGGAATTTGCACAAACTATCTCCCAAGCTTCTCCGAACCCTCTCCCTTCTAGTGCATAGAGAGAGTTTGAGACCCCATATCTAGCCCCCGTCAAAGCTGGTGGGTACGGGAGGTTGGTAGCGATCGGGCACCTCGACCGTGATGTTGAGATAGGTAATCACCTTGTTGATCTTCTCTTTCTTCAGCCCCGGCACCTTCGAGCAGATATGCCTGCCAAAATAGGCATTGGTTGATTTGTGCTTCTCGGGGTTTTGCGACTGCCAATCGCAATAACGCGCATAGAAGTCCGCGCCGGTGATGTAGCAAGAAGGCGAGCCATCCTCGTTTGGCTCTTCCAATGTGACGCATTGATCGGCAAAGCTCTGCAGCGGGTCCATCTCATCGCGGTAATCAGACGTGAACTCCGAAATGCGCTGTGGCACGCGTAGGCCCTCGGCGTAATAGATCGCCAGCCCCTCCAAGAGCCAGTTGAGAAGGCCCGACCGCTCCTTGGCAAATTCGGCCATGACCTCCTCGAAGGTGCGCCGCTTGTCATCCGGGATGGTCACATCCCACGGAACGATCACAACGCGCCGCCAGATGCCGAAGTCATTACCGGTGATGAATGGCTTGTCGTTGCCCGACATGATGGCCTTGAAGCGCGGTATGAGGTCAAAGAAGCCCTCATTGAGCCGCCGCACCCGCCTTGGCGCGCCACCCGTCAGGGCCTTGATCAGGTTTTCCTTGATCCCCTCACCGCGCGGCAGCTCTTCCACACGCACCATGCGCTGGCCGACCAGGTCGGCGAGATCCGGCGTGGCCTGATCGCCCCGCGCCTGATGTTTGCCGGTGACCGATTCCGGATTGAGCTGGCCCGCATATGGCCCCATCATTTCGGCGATGGCCTCTGTCAGGGTCGATTTGCCGTTCGAGCCGGAACCATAGAAAAAGGCCAACTTCTGCTCGCCAGTGAGCCCTGTAAGGCAATAGGCGAAATAGACCTGCAAAAAGCGTTGTATCTCAAGGTCTGGCTGAAAATAGTCTAGAAACTCCCTGAGTTTCTGCGACTTGGCCTTGGGATCATAGGTGACCGGCGCACATTTTGAGATCTTCATGGCCCGATCATGGGGCACGAACTCCACCTGCAGACGTTTGCGCGGCGGACCATCAGAGGGGTCATCCTCATCATCGACGCGCCGAAATAGCAAGGTGCCATTGAGGCAATTAAACGCCTCCAGATCGGCGTCCAGCTCTTCCGGAGCCACGGTAATGTGCGGTTCGGCCTGCTTGATCATGCCATTGATCTTGCCGTTATTGCCCGAGCTGACCGCATATTTGCGACGGTTATTCTTACGCGCCTCAAAGGCCTTTTGCGCAACAGCCGCATCAGCAATCAGCGCACTGGCGGCCTTGCGCTCTTCCTCGCTCATGTCGTCGGTGACCTGCAGGCCAGAAGCCGCCTCGATCGCCGCCCACTCTTTGCGGCTCATCTGGATATGCTCTGTTTCAAGCTCAATCAGCTTGGCGGTTTTTTGAGCGTAAATGGTGATTTGCTCTTCCCCACCCGTCAGATCCCAATGAGAGCCAACCCAGCGGAAAACACCATGCTCGCGCACCACCATCACCTCATCTCCAAAATGTATGATCAAGCGCTGTGCATTGCCGGTGTCATTCTGATCGAGGGTCGCACAGTGAGCGACTTTCTGAGGCAAGGCGGCTTGCCCGCCGTTGGCATGCGCCAAGTCATCACCCTGTGATGACTGAGAGCTAACGCCCCCGCTTATTTTGCCGTTTTCAGGCGCTTGGTCCCCAGTTGCGCCATCATCGAAACCACCCTCATAATCATCAGGGCTGGCCGGTGGTGGCGCGTCTGGCCCGCCATGGGGCGGCGGGCTATCCCTGCGCGTGTGGCCCTGATATCGGGCGGCCTTTTGCCTTGCCTCTTCTGCGATTTCCTTGAGGCGCAATTGAACATCACCACAGGCACCCTTGCCAGCTTCCAGCCCGCGCGTGATTTTGGCATCGCGTTCTCGCGCGCCATCCGTTGCAGTCAGTCCGCAGGCGTCGGACGCCATTTCAAGCCCATGCCGCACCTCTCCCTCATCGAGCGCACCGGCACCTACCAGCTTGCCGAGGCTGTAGGCGTGGGCATTGAGCGCAGATCCACGCCCGCCCGTTCCCGTCCGCGCCATTTCAGCACAAGCATTATCAAGCGCCCCTCTGGCATAGCGCCGGATCGCCTTGTCGCCCGCATCTTCCGACCATGCCAGATTATGGCTCGGCGCAGGCATGACCGGCTTCACAGCCTCTTTCTTGGCAATAGCATCCACCAGACTTTGCGGCATCACAGGCGGCTCAAAATCCGCCCCATCGCGCCATGTGTAGGTGTTACCGTTGGTTAGCCTTGAAGGCGGCAGGATGACATAGCCATTGTCGCAGCGCGCATCGACCCGCCCGACCTTTTTGACTTCACCATGCTCATCGACCATATCGCGCTTGCATAGTTTACGGTTGCCCAGCTCGACGCCTTCCGCACGCCTCAGCCAGATATGCCAGCCACCGCTCTGGGTGATGACGATAGGTGCATCAGGCAGAGGCTCGCCGAGATCTTTTTCCAGCTCACTGACAACCCACTCGCAAGCCTCTCCTTCTGCAGGATCCACATCGACCACCAGCATTCCCTTGGAGGCTGGCGGACAGCCGATCAGCGCATCCGGCCATTTTTCCCACCAAAAGCGGATCTGAGCCTCGTCTGTTGTGGCTTCATGGAATCCGCCTTGGCCTCTTACGTCCGAGGTGTTGAGGGGGCGTTTTGCCTTGCGCTTACTCTTCGGCAATGCGTCCTCGTCCGGCAAGCCGGGATGACAAGGGAAAACAGCATAGCCCCGCCGTGCATAGGCCAGAGCATAATCAAGCATGGTTTTGCGTTGGATGTTCATGCTGCTCTCCTCGCCAAAGAAGCCATTGTGCTGTTACGAATGGCGGTGATAGAAAAAGGAGTGCTCAACCGGAGGGAGAACGAAAATTGAGTTTTAGGCTCAAATGGACACTTGCGGACACCGCAGCCATCGCTATTGGGCTTTTGCTCGGTGCGGGAATCACCGGAGGCTGGCTGTACGGCTTTCAGACAGAATTTATAAATTTGATCAGTATGATCGCAGCTATCGGCGCGACATATTTCGCATTCAAATCCGCGGCTATAGCATCCACTCAATTCAGGCTGTTTATTCTCGAACGTGAAATCCAAGAAGTAGACCTTGTACTTGACGGTCTGTCCAAAGCGATTAGTTACTCTAAGTCCTCTTTTAGCAACCCAGAATTCACATTGACTGAAGGAGGCAACAAAGAGGCGTGCTATCGCATTCAGAATGTTCTGAGGATCGGAGAATACATTGACAAAGGTTTTCTTTACGCCTTTTACAACTACCCTCGCGATATGCAGGTAAGAAATGAGAAAGCCTGCAAAACTCTCCCTATTATCGAGAGATACTGCAGCCAATTGCTTGGACACGATTGGAAGAACTGTCTTCACACTCAAACAGACCTGCGCAAGGTTTTGGCTGAAGCAGAACCTGAGGTTAGAGACTATATAAACAACCAGAAAACCCGATTTCTTAACAAACGCATAGAGCTCAACGAAAAAAGAGAAAGTCTGCTGTACTAAAGCAACCAATAAAAACACCCCTCCCTGCTCCGGTTCATCTTTGACTGGCAGTGGCAGGCGCTCGGCCATGCACCAATGCTCGAAATGAGCGTTTCCATCAAGCGTCGGAGGCGCAGTTGAATAATCAAGCTTAAGCATCGCTCGGCCTCACGTAGCTTTTGCGAAGATCGAAAAGCTCTTCCGCAATGTAAAAGGGATCGTTTCCAAGCCAGCAAGCGAGTACGGCGCTGCTATTTGTGGGAATTGTCAAATGATAACAGTTGACGCCCCTGCCACCAGTTGTCGAAACTGAGCAGGAATGCAATCGAAGATATTCAAAGGCAAGGCTGGCGAGATGAGCGACGAAGATTTTAAAGGCACCCCTGAAGACCTCGAGGCGATTAAAAAGGGTAGTGAATACTGGAATACCTACGTAAGTCGTAAATTTGAAAAAGAAAAATATTGGACAGCAGATCTCACAGGGGCAGAGCTGACAAAAGCAAAGCTCTCGAACGCCATTCTCATAGCGGCAAAGCTCAAAAACGCCAATCTCTCGAGGGCGAAACTCGTAGCGGCAAGACTCATAAAAGCCAATCTCTCGTACGCAAACCTCTCGGGTGCCGATCTCACAAAAGCTAATCTCTCGGGTGCTGATCTCACAGAAGCCAATCTCTCGGGTGCCGATCTCATAGAAGCCAATCTCTCGGGGGCCAATCTCTCGGGCGCTATTCTCTCGGGAGCCTGCCTCAATGGCGCTAACTTCCAAGGCGCCAATCTCAAAGGAGCGGCTCTCGAAAAAGCAGATGTTCAAGGCACAGACTTCAGTCGAGCTGATTTGGTAGGGATTGACTTTCACGGCATAAATATCAAAAGAGCTAGCTTTCAAAACGCAACCCTTGTTGGCGCTGAATTTAGTGGCTGGGATCTTGTAAACATGGATTTCAGTGGCGCAAATTTGAAACGAAGCAACTTCGAACGAGCAATGCTGAATGGAGCACAGTTCAGAAGTGCAAACCTCAATGACTCTAAACTCGCTTTTGCAAACCTCACGGAAGCAAATTTCAACAATGCTCAACTTGAGGGAGCGGATCTTAGGTGCGCTATATTTGATAGAATAGAATTTGGAGGAGCGTTTCTCGATGGAGCTAATCTCAACGACGCGGATCTCAGAGGAGTTTACTTTCGAGGAGCAAGCCTCCATCAAACAAAATTCAAGAATGCGAATCTTTCGGGGGCAGATCTCATTGGGGCGCGACTTTCGGAAGCAAACTTTGAAGAAGCCATTCTTGATGATGCTCAGTTTGTTCGAGCCGATCTTTTTCGAATCAACTTTAAAAAAACCCAACTCGAACGAGCTAATTTTGAAGGCGCCAATCTTTGCGAAGCTAATTTCGAAGGAGCTAAACTCAATAAAGCAAACTTCGAACAGGCAAATCTTACAAGAACAAATCTCGATAAGACCGACTTGGACGGAGCTTCGCTTCATAAAGCAAATCTCAGCCAAGCACACTTTAAACAGCACCATCTTAAGACGACATTCGGTCAGCCAATTCTTGATAATACTCAACTCGTTGATGACGAAAATGGGGTTTCTGAGTTCGATGAAGATTATGATAAACACATCGGTTCTGAGAGAACTGATCCAGCAATGGAACCTGCCCCTCAACAAAATACGCGGCATTCGACACAGGTCGAAGCATCTCCTCTCATCTTTAAACCTCAAACGTTGCTGACAATCACCCCAGTAACGCTCAACACACAAGGCGAGAAACAGATCAATTTTGAACTGCAGGCCCTTGCCATCCCCTTCCGGCGCCAAAACAATTGTCTTCCAGAATTGTTTGACTTGGCGATCAATTCCTTTTTCGATGATGATAACATCACAATCATCAACGAGTTCCGAGGAGAAGAGTTTCCTGATCTTATAAATCACATGGTACGCAATTGGGCGGGCCGCAATGTGTTTCCGGCACAGCAAGCTATTCTCAAAGCAATAGACGAGCAGAACGCTATAGTTTACTTCGGAAGCATTGAATCTTTGAAAACAAAGAGGTTCAAAAGCGTTCAAAAAATAGTTCTTTTTACAAGCAAACTTGGCCCCAAACAAACATTGGTAGCAGCCTTCGTCGCAGGCTGTAGTATCGCATTCGTGTGTGCAGGCCCATCTGTAGGAACAAGTATTGGGACGGTCAGCGCAGCAACTGCTGAAGCTGGCGCTGAGATCATTCGCGCAGTAGGGCATTATTGGGCGATGAAAATTCAATATGAGAGCGACAAGATTAAAGCTAGCGCAACGGCCGAAATCAAAGCAAAAAATGACAGTAATATCGAGCAATGATGTCCCTCTCAAATGCCAGAAGTGCTCTAGTTCGCCCCCGACCTTAAGTATCGTTTCCCAAAAATCTGGTGCTATCTTCGGCGGCGTCCGATTTGCGTACTTGCCCTTCATGCCGCATTCACTTCTTTGTCTACGCCAACGGCAGCGAGAAGCTTGTTTGCCGAGTCCAGAGCTTCAGTCGGAGACAGCATCCGCGTGCCGGGGTTGGAAACCTGCATTGGCCCATTGACGATAAACAGCCGATTGCCGCTGACTGGGTCTGCCCAAGGGCGCACTTCGATTGGTGGGCGGAACGACGCCACCCCTGATGGTCGCTTTTTCATTAGGGTTACTCCGCCTCAATCAGACGGCGCGTTGGGCGCCGCTGTTCAAGGGCTTCAGCGTGCATATTCTCAACCTCGGTCAGAGAGACACCCTTGGCTTTGGCATGCGCCTTAATCATCGAGGTCACGGTCGCTTTATCGCACGCGATCCAACCCTTGATCTGGGCTTTCAGGCAGCCCTTTGAGCAATAGAGCTTGAAAGCGATGGATTTGCGCGCCTGATCACCGACATTGTGCAAGCCAATGCCTTTCATGATGGCCCATTCCGTCGTGCCATATTCTCCGGCAGCAGCGCGCACCATAGCCGCAATCTGCCGTGGCATTTCTGGCATGTCCGGTGTGGACACTGCTGATTTACCTTTCCATTCGCGACACAAGCTCTGAGCCGTGAAATAAGAACAGCAGAGCTGCTCGGCGATTTGTTCGTATGTCATGGCCCAACGGAAGCGCATGGCGTGAGCCACCATCTTGCGTGCTTGGCGGCCATTCTTGGCCCGCATGAACTGGCTGAGTGCGATATCATGATAATCGCAAGCTTCGCGCACCAG
Source organism: uncultured Cohaesibacter sp. (assembly GCF_963678225.1). Taxonomy (NCBI): domain Bacteria; kingdom Pseudomonadati; phylum Pseudomonadota; class Alphaproteobacteria; order Hyphomicrobiales; family Cohaesibacteraceae; genus Cohaesibacter; species uncultured Cohaesibacter sp. The sequence continues at coordinate 730,520 of NZ_OY782763.1, forward strand.
CCGCTGCAGAGACAGATCCAGTCTCCTGAACCAGATCTCGCACTCATCCGTTGGCTTTTCGCGGCTTTGCCGCCGCTCCATCTCAATGAATGACGGCACCCGCATGACACACCGACCGGCTTGCAGCTTTTCACGCTGCATCTCAGCTTGAATATCTTCAATTTCCTCGCGGATGCCCTTGAGGCCGGTATAGTTGAGCGCGATGACCTTGACGCTATTGCCGATCCGCAGCCTGTGGCGAATATTTGCCCGTTCCTTTTCACTCAAAAGCATCTACTCGCCCTCCTCGATTTGCTTGATCGCCATGTCCATGCCAACGCCGACCTGAAGCAGGTCTGCGATCTCTTTGCGCAAACAGAGTTGCCGCGCTTCGTCTTGTGATATGCAGCCATCATCGGCCAATGCCTGCCCGATCTTCTGGACGACATCGCCCATTTCCTTGAGCATCGCAGCGAGCTGCTGATTGATATCGCCCTCCCAACGCCCCTCAGGCAACTTGACCAGCTCATAGCCCAGCTCCCGCACCAGAGCGCGGCTAACCACCGGCTCGCCGATATCCTTTTCAACATCAGCAACCACATCCACCGGCATCCAGTCACAACCCTGAGGCTGGCCATAGCGAGCCATCTGTGCAGTACTAACGCGGGTAACCCCTGCAGCACATTCCACCCCGCCTGCCTTTTTTGTCGCCTCACGACAGCGACCGCGAATGCGCAGGTAAAAATCAGCGCTATATTGGCGAGCACAGGTCATGAGAAACTTTCCTCCCCTTTCTCGCTGACAACAGCCGACCAGTCTTGCAGACTGGTCGAGCAAACGAACCGGGAGCAAATGTCATGGAAACGAAGCCTTTCCCGCTCAGTCATGCAACCCAAAAGGCGCTCGGAAAATTCAGCAAAAGAAAGCGCAGGCAAATCCGCGCCAGCCTTGTCAGCATCGAGCGCGCGCAGCGCATCGGGGCGCGGCTTGCCAACAAAAGGTCGGGCACTGCCAAGGGAGGGTACGGCAGGCCCAACACTAGGCCAGACGCGTTTGGGGTTACGAAGGGAAACCGCACCGCGTCTGGCAGATAAATGCAATGAGAGGACAGGCGTATGCATGGGAACCTCAAGCAGCGGTGGGATTGGAAGTTTGGGGGAGCGTGTAAAAATCATTCGGCAACAGCTCGCCGCCGCTCACATCAATCATGCGCTGCATGACTTTGGGGCTAGGTGGGCGGTCCTGATTGATTATTCGTAGTATAGTCGTGTCAGCACAGCCAAACCGCCGCCCAGCTTCTTTGGAGCTAATCGCTTGTCTATCAATATATGATGCCAAAGGGTGTTTCGTTGCAGGATGCATATGGCTTCTCCATAACTGCGAATTTGCAGTATAGAAAAACAGCTATTTTGCAGCTTGTCAAGCAATATTGCAGCAAGATTTTGCCCTCAATTTACTGCATAATTGCAGACAGGAGCCAGACATCATGACAAAACCAGAAGAAATCGCCATTGCGCGCATTAAACTCGCGATGAGAATTACAGGACTAGACGCAACCCCTCTTGCTCGCTCTGCAGGAATGGCAGGAACGACACTTTCGCGACTGCTCAGCGGGAAGGCAACGTCTGTCCCCTCAACAAGATCCATGATGAAACTGGACGAAGCCGTCGCACAGCACGTTAAAAGCAATCAAGCAACGCCCGAACAAATTGCATTGTATGAAAAAGAGTACATAAAAGGCGCGAGAGTTACGCTTAGCGATAGTCAGCAACCGGATCCTAGCGAAATTGAAACAACAGCCATTGAGCGCTCATTCTTTTCAGACTATTTCTCAGACCCACGCACCATACCCGTCTTGGGTACCGCAGCTGGCTCTGCCCTTGGCGCATTTGAAATCGGCTCCGAAGTAATAGACCACGTGCGCCGACCTCCTGCGCTTGCCGGTATTAAGGATATCTACGGCATATATGTTGTAGGCGAAAGCATGGTCCCTGAACACAACCCAGGCGACCTAAGGATTATTCATCCCCATCGACCAGCGAGACCTGGCGATAGCGTAATAATCCAAACATACAATGCTGCAACAGACACCCGGGAAGCATTCATCAAACGACTCATTTCAATGAACAGCCACCAAGTCGTTTGCTATCAACACAATCCGCATTTGGAAATTTCCTACACACGCCCAAACGGCGACCCGTATAGCAACGACAGCACGGCAACTTATGCAACCCAGGTCCACAAGGTTCTAACCGTCAATGAGCTACACGGTTTTTAAGAGCCAATTAAGGATTGGAGGCTTTTTGGAATTTTTTTTGGTTGTCGGACGCGCAATGGGCTGTGATTGAGCCTCTTTTGCCGAATAGCAAGGGAGGATCCCGCCGTGCCGATGATCGCCAGGTCATCTCTGACATCATCCATGTTTTGAAAGTGGACTACCGCTGGTGTAACTGCCCTGCAGACTATGCCCCCCCCCAACAACGATCTATAACCGGTTCAACAGATGGTCGCACAAACGGTTCTGGGTTGATCTCATTGATGCTCTGGCAACTTCAGGTGCCGTGGCCAAAAGCACCGCTATCGATAGCACCTATGTCAAGGCTCACCGTTCTGCCCATGGCGGTAAAGAGGAGCAAAAAATCAGGCGATCGGGCCGTCGCGGGGTGGACAAACCACCAAAATCCACGTTCTGACCGATGTCATTGGACGCCCTTTTGCATTCAAGTTGGCTGGTGGCAACGCTGCAGATAGTCCAATTGCGCCTGTATTGCTGAACAGTTTAAAAGGTGCGAGATACTTGCTCACAGACAAAGGTTATGGCGAAAGCATTTGCGTCAGCTGGCCATCGTCCCGGTCATTCCTAGTCGCTCAAATCGCAAGCGTTCAATCCACTATGATGAGCGGCGTTACAGAGATCGCCACCTTATCGAAAACGCCACCTTATCGAAAACGCCTTCTGTCGCCTCAAAGACTTCCGACGCGTATCAACTCGTTATGGCAAACTCTCCAGAAACTTCCTACCCGCAGTCGCTTTGGCAACCCTCATTGCATTCTGGATTTGATTGAGCCTGCAGCATAATGCGGATTTCCACTTATCGGTCCAGCGTTTGATCTTGTCGTCCATGGTCGTACTCATCGCTATTTTCCTTATCTATAGCATGAGCAGAGTTTCAATGGGTCAATACATCGACAACCATTGGTCGAGGAAAATGCGGCGAAGTTTTTAAGCTTTGTCAGTAAAAGTATCAACAAAACCTGTTATATACTGCATTAAATAAGTCATCCCCAGTGATTGGCTCAGGGCTATATACCTCTGGCCTATCTTGGCTCTCAAAAGCATCAAGAAACTCTTCAGGACACCTGAAGTCACCAAGTTTGAATATTTCAGGTGAATAGTGCCACCATTGAGACTTGAGTAAGCGCTCAATTACATCCTCACTAAAACGATAGCGTAGAATTTTTGCCGGGTTTCCCGCGACGATTGCGTATGGAGGAACGTCTTTTGTAACTACTGCGTTTGCTCCGACGATCGATCCTGTGCCTATTGTAATATTGCGAGCTAATGTTGCATCTTTTCCAATCCATACATCATGTTCAATAACTGGTGCTGGCTGATTTAAGTCATCAGGCCAAACCACCTCTAAATCATCACATGCAAATCTGCGGCGTGCTTCTAAGAAAGATCGATAGCCATTGGCTTCTTTTACATCATATAGAATAGACGAAGTCGTTACCCATTCCATGGGGTGACGTAAACCGAAAAAGCTGAGCCCGATCGCAATGGAGCAATATCTCCCAATATTTGCTATATTGGGCAAATTCGTTTCTGAGTAGGAAAAAGACCCCATATCATGAAGCCAAGTTGCTTGAGGAAAGCACGCGTAGGGTTCAACTTTAAGAAAATCTTTAAAATGAACGCGATGGTCTGGTCTAAATCTGTTGTCTTTACGACCAAAATAAATATTTAGAGATTTGAATAAATCAACAACATCCTGCGTCATATACAAAGACAAAAAATCTCGTCCAACAGCGTGGACTTGCGGGAAAGACCTTACCTTCTCAATCAATTCTGCATTAAACAATTTTTAATTCCAATAAACAAACGTTGTATCCAGAATTAAGCTATAAACCTTTCGTTTGTCTCCTATCAAGCCTCTTTTGCCGAATAACAAGGGAGGAGTCCGCCGTGCCGATGATCTCCGAGTCATCTCTGGCATCACCCATGTTTTGAAAGTGGACTACCGCTGATGTAACTGCCCTGCAGACTATGGCCTCTCAACAACGATCTATAACCGGTTCAACAGGTGGTCGCACAAACGGTTCTGGGTTGATCTCGTTGAGACTCTAGCAACTTCACGTGCCGTGACCAAAAGCACAACTATCGATAGCACCTATGTCAAGGCTCACCGTGCAGCCTATGGCGGTAAAGAGGGGCGAAAAATCAGGCGATCAGGCCGTCGCGGGGTGGACAAACCACCAAAATCCACGTTCTGAACGATGTCATTGGACGCCCTTTTGCGTGCAAGTTGGCTGTTGGCAACGCTGCAGATAGTCCAATTGCACCTGCATTGCTGAACAGTTTGAAAGGTGCGAGATACTTGCTCGCAAACAAAGGTTATGGCGCAAACAGTCTGCGAAAGCACTTGCGTCAGTCGGCCATCGGCTCGGTCATTCCTGGCCGCTCAAATCGCAAGCGTTCAATCCTCTATGATGAGCGGCGTTACGGAGATCGCCACCTTATCGAAAATTCCTTCTGTCTCCTCAAAGACTTCCAACGCGTAGCATCTCGTTATGACAAACTCTCCAGAAACTTCCTATCCGCAGTCGCTTTAGCAACCCTCATTGCATTCTGGATTTGATTGAGTCTGCAGCCTAAACTCCATAACGTTCCCCTCCCGATCAAAACACCCCACCTTTAACGAGAGTATCGTGCTTCCTACAACCCACCAAGTCAAATAACGCGAGTCAGAACAACAACTTATCAAAAGCTGCAAATTGGCAGTTGACTTAACGGCTATTTTGCAGCTTTAATAACTGCAATTTTGCTGTTTTAAAAAATGCCAAGCAAAATTTCAATACTTGCACTTTTAGGAGCACCATTCATGACCGCCCTCTATCTCCCGCCCCCCATCCAAATGCGGACGCTTTCTCAGACCTTGGCCCAGACGCTGCCCTATCTCGCCGAACAAGCCTTTCGCGCTGTAGGCACCCTCATTGGCGCAGCAAGCATTGTCCTCACCATGATTGCATTTTTCGGAGCGGCATCATGACCAACGCAGGCGGTGTCGCAGCCGATCAATTGCGGGCCTTCGTCGAGCGCATTGAGCGTCTCGAAGAAGAAAAGAAGTCCATCGCTGACGATATCAAGGACGTTTACGCCGAAGCCAAGGGAAATGGCTATGACGTCAAGGTGATGCGGCAGATCGTGCGTATGCGCAAGCAGGATAGCAACGAACGACAGGAGATGGACGCCCTGCTTGATCTTTATCTCAATGCGCTCGGCATGGCGCCAAGCGAGGAGCAGGCATCATGACAAAGCAATTCCCCCTGCCAGGCGCGCCCGCGCTCCCTTGCGCAGCCACAGCAAAGCCAAAGCTGCCAGTGCGCGCGCTGGCTCATCTTATGGCCCGCCGCACGATTCTGACCAACCTCACAGACCAGCCCATCAGCTTGGCGCAGTTCAACTGCCTGATGGCAGAGCATGCGCCCCAGAAGCTCAAGCAGATCTGCCTGATGCATAAGGCAGCCGAGGCCGTTTGTGACCCGCTACTGGCCATTGTGCATGAGAACAAAGCGGCCAGCACAGTCGGCGCGCAAAACACCTTCCCCGATTTCCTCTATCTCCTGCCCAGCCAGTTCGCCGAGATGAATGCCGAGATCGGCGAGCTGGTGGATGCGACAACCAACACACTGGCCCAGCATCTCAGCCAGTTCGGCAACCCGCACGCAGCGCAGCTACCAATCAAGAGCAAGGTAAAACCCCTTCCGCCCGAGGCTGCCGCATGGCAATGGGCCGAAGCCATGGAAGCGCAGCTAGCCCACCCAACAGCAAGTGCGGGATAGGAGGGAACAATGGCAGGCTCAATCAACAAAGTCATTCTCATAGGCCATCTGGGCGCGGATCCTGATATCCGGACCACGGATCGAGGCCGCACCATCGCCAGCTTTTCTCTGGCCACTTCCAAAAGCTGGAAGGACCAAGGCACCGGCCAACGCCGCGAGCGCACCGAATGGCACCGCGTGGTGATCTTCAACGAGAATCTCGCAAAGCTCGCCCAGCAATATCTCAAGAAAGGCTCCAGGGCCTATCTGGAGGGCGAACTGGCAACCCGCAAATGGACCGACAATAGCGGCATCGATCGCTACACGACCGAGATCGTCCTGCAGGGCTTTAACGCCAGCCTCACCATGCTTGACAGCAAGGGATCCGGAGGGCCTCCACCAGCCGAGCCCGGAGCTTATGGCGACATGCCGCCGGGCCCAGACGAAACCCAATATGCCGGATATTGAGGAGAGCAAAATGAAACGCCTTATCCCAGCAATCATTCTAACACTCGGCACCATCGGCCTTGGCTTCTATTTTGCCAGCCAAGCACTGATCAACGCGTTTTGAGGAGAACTTTACCATGACCCCACGCCTCCTATCAAAACAGGACGCAGCTGCCTATTGTGGCGTCTGCGTTGCCACTCTGGACAGCTACGTCCGACAGGGACTAGTGCCCGGCCCAGTTGCCAATACGCGTCGCTTTGACCGCAAGGCTATTGATTTGGCACTGGACAACCTCAGCAAACTGACATCTAGTGAAAGCCAATCCTCGACAGCATATGAGAAACGGCAGGCAAGAAAACAGGCGCGGGCCAATGGTCAACGGTGATATTAAAGGCATCCATCGCTATCAGAAAAAGCTATCCGATGGCACTATGCGCTATTACTACAAAGTTTCTCGCGAAAAGGGCGCACCCGTTTTTTGGACCAAGGATCATTTGCCAGAACGAGAGCCGCTGTGCACGGCCTTTGTTGGCGCCTATATGGAAGCACGTGCCGCATGGTTTAAAGCCCCCATCGCCGAGAAGGACACCATTGCCCATCTCATTCTGCGCCTACAGCAAACTCCGGATTTCAAGAAACTAGCCAAAGCAACAAAAGCCTATTATCAGGAAGCCTTCCCCGCCATTTTTGAAGAATTTGGCGAGGATGACATCGCTGCCTTTGAAGATCGTTCAATGCGCAAGGATGTGAAAACATGGCGCAACCAGTGGCGCGAGACCCCACGCCAAGCCGACAAGATGCTCGGCACACTTGTTTACCTGCTAAACTATGCAGTTGATGAGGGCGAGATAACCGGACACGTACTCAACAAGATAAAGCGCCTGCATAAATCCGACCGGTCCTATATCATTTGGGAGAAGGAAGATATCGAAGCGTTTAAATCGGACGCGCCAGAGCACCTTAAATGGGTGATCGATATCGCCACCATGACAGGCCTGCGCCGCGAGGATCTCGTCACCATTCCAGCCAACGCCGACAAGAGCAGCCATCTTGAATGGCGCACCAGCAAGAGCGGACGCCGCACCACCATTCTTGTGCCTATCGTTGGAGAGCTTCGCGCAGTAATCGATGCAATCAAGGTCCACAAATCCGAAAACGGAATCCACAGCACCACACTGCTTTGCAACTCACGTGGCAAGCCGTGGACCGGCATGGGGCTATCAGCCAGCTTTAGAAAGCACGCCGCCAAGCATGGCATCGAAAAAACAATGCACGATTTGCGCGGCACCGCTGTCACGCACTACAAAATGGCCGGGCTCGATGACAATGAGATCGCCGACATCGTTGGATGGAAAAAAGCCGATGTGGAAAAGATAATTAAGCTTTACATCAATAAGGAAGCTGTGTTAGCAGCCATCATCCGTAAAGTTGAAAAAGAACGTCTTCAGAACAAAAACTGTAAACCGGCTGTAAACCGGTGGAAAAAGTCAAAAAATTCTGATGATTGATAGTCTAGCCAATAGCTTGATGATAAAAGCTTTTTCAATCGATATGCCGGTATAGCTCAGTTGGTAGAGCACCTGATTTGTAATCAGGGGGTCGCGGGTTCGAATCCTGCTGCCGGCACCATCACTCCTCTTCGGAGGGCCGGATATCCTCCCTACCCCAAATAGCCACTTTATCGAGATATACATGGGTATGACATCCATGTTGTGACAAGAAGCCTAACCTAACTGCGTCTGAATTGATGGGAAGCGGCAAGCAACTTTGCCAGCACAGCATGCAGAATGATCAGGCGAATGGGCTTTTGGAGCCCATCCCCTTATCTGGCTTTGCCTGGCCGAGACGCCATCAGAAAACAGAGACCCATCTCTATTTGCGAAACGCCTTTGAGAGAGCCTCTCCCAATTGTCCCATCCCCTCGCCTTTGCCCCGCCTGTTGTCTGCCTTTTTATCGCGAGACTTGGGCGCAGGCTTTCTTCCTCGCACCGGTTCGCCGATGTCTGGTGCCGACTTCATGGACAGGCCAATGCGCTTGGCCTTCTCATCGACGGAGGTAACCACAACCTTCACGACTTGCCCCGCCTTGACGACTTTCGAAGGGTCGGTGACAAAGCTATCCGATAGCTGAGAGATATGGACCAGCCCATCCTGATGAACGCCTATGTCAACGAAGGCACCAAAGGCTGCAACATTCGTCACTGTGCCTTCCAGCCGCATGCCGGGAAGCAGGTCGGAAATTTCGTTGATCCCTTCCTTGAAGGTGGCTGTCTTGAACTGCGGGCGCGGGTCGCGTCCGGGCTTCTTGAGCTCCTCGATGATATCCCGAATGGTGGGAAGCCCGAAGTCTCCGGTTACAAATTTGCCCGGGTCGACATTTTGAAGGCTATTGGCGTCGCCCATGATGTCCCTGAGATCCCGACCGCAATCCGCGACAATACGCTTGGCGACCTTGTAGGCTTCCGGGTGGACGGCTGATGCATCAAGCGGCTCGGATCCTCCATTCACGCGCAGAAAACCGGCGCATTGGGAGAAGGTGCGAGCGCCAAGCCGCGGCACCGATTTCAATTCGGCCCGTTTTGTGAAGATGCCGTTATTGTCGCGATGGCTGACAATGGCTTCGGCAAGAGATGGCCCCACGCCTGCGACATAAGACAATAGCGCTGGCGACGCGGTGTTGACGTCAACACCAACCGCATTCACCACATCTTCCACGGCAGCAGCCAGCGCCCTTGCCAGCCGCGTTTGGTCGACATCATGCTGATATTGTCCGACTCCGATCGCTTTGGGATCGATTTTCACCAATTCGGCGAGCGGGTCCTGCAAACGGCGGGCGATAGACACAGCTCCCCGCAACGATACATCCAGATCGGGAAACTCGCGAGAAGCAAATTCGGACGCCGAATAAACCGATGCGCCAGCCTCGCTGACGACGACCTTCGTCGGCTTCTTGCCCTCGATGTCAGATAGCAATTCGGCCACCAGCGCGTCGGTCTCTCGGGAGGCTGTGCCATTGCCGATGGCGATCAGCTCCACGCCAAATCTCTTGATGAGGGCACCAAGCTCGGCCAATGTGCCGCGCTTGTCGTTGCGTGGCGCATAAGGGTAGACGGTACTTGTCGCCAGAAGCTTGCCCGTGGCATCCACAACCGCCACCTTTACGCCGGTGCGGATGCCGGGGTCCAGCCCCATTGTGGTCTTCATCCCCGCAGGGGCAGCCATCAAAAGAGCTTTCAGATTGGTAACAAAGACGTCGATTGCTTCTTTCTCGGCCCGCTCGCGCATCTCGGACGTCATTTCCAGAGTAAGGCGCGTCGTAAACTTGACCTTCCATGTCCAGTCGATGACCTTGTCGAGGAAGGCGTTGCCCTGTGGCACGTCATTATCGTTGGCTATCGCTGACTTGGAAAAGGCAATCGCCTCGTCATCGCATTCGATATCAATGGACAGCACCTCTGCGTCCTGACCGCGCAACATGGCCAGAACCCTGTGGCCGGGGGCCTTGGCCCAGTTTTCCGTATGATCAAAATAGTCCGCGAATTTCCGGCCTTCTTCTTCCTTGCCGGATACGACACTGGCCTTTAGCCGGGCGGATCGCTTCACAACAGGGCGGATTTTTGCAGCCGTATCAGGATGGAGGGAGAATCTTTCCGAAAGGATGTCCCGTACACCATCCAGAGCGGCTTTGACGTCGGCGACTTCCTCGCCAACAAACGGCTCTGCCAACTTTTCAGGAGCCCGCTGGGGTTCAGCCAGAATAGCGTCCGCGAGCGGCAGCAGGCCTTTATCAATCGCTTTTTGAGCTCGGGTCTTCATCTTGACACGGAAGGGCGCATGAATGTCTTCAAGCTCGGCCTTTGTCGTCGCCTTGCCAAGACGGTCAAGAATTTCATCGGTGAGCTTGCCTTGAGCCTCGATCGCATTTTTGACCGCTTCGCGCCGTTTGGAGAAATCGCGAAGGTAAATGAGCCGCTCATCGAGTTTGCGCAGCTGGATGTCGTCCAGTCCGCCAGTCACTTCCTTACGGTAGCGGGCTATGAATGGAATGGTGTCGCCATTGTCTATGAGTTCGACTGCCGCGATGACCTGTTTTGCCTGACAGCCGATCTCGCTGGCTATCAGAGAGGGAATGGACATTTCTTCGATCAAAATCATCTTCCGAATCTAGTTTGTTTGTGCTCGATAGTGATGCATTTACGAAGCATATGAAAGCGGAATAGATGAGACTGCGCCTAGCACGCAATCACGCCCCTGCCTGACAGAACGCGTCGCCGCATCACCAAAAGACACCAATGGCCTTTTAACCGTCAGCGAGGATCAAAACTTACCTCAAGCCGCGTTCCACCGGGCTCATAAATAATGAAATGTTCCTTTGGCCCGTTGCCAGAAAACTCCGGAGCAAATTCGATTTCTACACCAGGCCAAGAGCGTACAGTTTCATAAACGGCGCGCAAAGCGTCAGCCGTTGGAACCTTGAGAGCAAGATGGTGAAGACCAACATTCTTATGCCGGTCAAATTCAGTGAGCACATCGCCTTTGCACTGCCAAAGCGTGATTTTGGAGGTGCCGTCGGTTATGTAAACAGACGGATAATCTGGATTGCCGCCAAACTGGGTCCATCCTAGCGCCTTTTCAAAAAAGGCCTTGCTGGCATCAAGATCCCTTACACTCAGACCCAAGTGATCGATACCAAGAGTTGTTGGTTGAGACATCGTTCTTCTCCGGCTGTGCTCTGTTGAGAGCCAAATATAAAATAATTTGACGATAATGTAGAGATGCTTCGGCATGCGTAGGACGCGCGTCTGGAATTTCGCACGCCCCGACAGGTTCTCATCAAGGCTTATGGGCCCCTCCATGGACCGAGGAATGGTCAAGAGAAGCCGCTACTGAGACAACAACCTACGTACTAGACCCGAGAAAGTCGATAGCAATAGCCGCTGTGTCTGAAGATGGCGTGTCAGGTATCGTGTAAAGCGGGGGCAATATCCCAATTCTACCGCCGCTTGGATTTCAAAGTCAGCGACAGCCGCGCCACTACTCCAAACAGATTGAATAGTCGAAGGGCCCAGATAAGCTCGCCAATCAGCGCGATATCCCGATCAACTTACGCTCCAGTCACACTAATTGTTGGTGGTGTAGGTCAAGGTGCATCCAACCAGATCAACCGTGCCCGAGGAAAAGTCTGAAACGGACATGGTGCTGGCGTCAGACGGATCTTTGAAGACGGCATAATTCTTCCCCATCCAGGCCCACATGATGAAGGCCCCCACAGGACCATCCGTGAAAAGAGCTTGCGCAAAAGCGTGCACGGCAACGGGAAAGGGTAGATTGATCCGCAAGGTGTCTGCAGCCACCAGACTGGACAGATTGATATCGTTGGTGAAGTTGAAATACACCGTCACCTGATCACCCACCTTGCGCCACTGGATCGCCTTATCAGAAATTGCCACCGTGTGGCCGCTTTCATCGGAGAAGGACGGAACAAAAGCACCTTCCTGATAGCTGAACAAGTCCCCACCAAGGCCGAATTGCACTGTCTCAGGCAATGTTGCCGCCGGATCTTCTTCCCCTTGCTGTGTCGTAATCGTCCCCATGAAATCCAGACGTGACGGATCATTGGCATCCTGCACCAGATCAGCAAGCAGATTTTCCTTTTTGTAATTAGACCGAAAATAGGCCGACCCGGCGGTTACATGCCCCAGCAAGCCTCCGGCCGTTGTGAACGTCCCCAATTTGAAAACAGTCTGATTGAGAATATAGGTCGAGATCAGCCGGTCAAAATACCAGTCCTGCCCTCTTTGATCAAAGAAACGCAGTTGCGCCTCCCCCACCGGGGAGCGGTCCAAAAAGCCGGAGCTCTCCCACTGGCCGCCAGAAACCGAGTGCCACATATGGGCGATGCTGACGCCTTCATTGCTATAAACTTCGCCATGCAACTTGCATTCGGAAAAGCGCCCGAGCGTGTGCCGATGCACCCCGACAGCAACGCCCGCATAATGCTCGATATGTGCATTGCGGAACAGATAGTCGTTCCCCCCTACCCGCATATCCGGATCGCTGATATCAACAACACAGACCGCAAATTCCTGATCTACAATCTCCCCCGCAATGGCGTGGTCAATTTCGATCCTGTATGGATCGCGCACAGACCTGATCGTAACGATATCCACTTTGTCCGCAGAGGACGGGTTGGCCACCCAGATACGCAGTCCCACATGGGCGGGAGAAAAGCAGGCTCGATCGGCAACAAGCGTCTTGCCTCGTCCAGATGCAATGCGTGGCGCAGCGAAATAGCCTGAGACATCCTTCGCATCCTGCAAAAAATCGGCAGAAACACGCACGCGCCGAGCATCACCAAATCCTGCGATTGCATATTTTGCCAGAACCCGCTGCCGCTGTTGCGCTTTAAAAACACCGCGGCGCCCCAAATAGCCTGCGCTATTTAGAACAAAGTGTTTTCCCACATCTTCAGGATCGAATATGTCGGCATCTGCGGTGAGCGTGGTCCCCGACAGGGTGAACAGGATACCGGACGTGTCCTTGTATTTAAAATCGACCCCACAACTCCAGCTTTCCAGATCCTGCACCCGCACATTGGCCAGACGCGCTGTGCGCAAAATGCTGTTGTTGAGCCGGTAAAAGCCAACATCGGTCAAAAAGCTGTTTCCCAATCGGCCAAAATGCATGCCCACCGGACTAATTGCATCATCAGGCTGATTATCATGCGGCTGAATGGAAAAGCCTGAAAATTGCACACTGGCCTTATTCTGCAGCAAGGCCATAACGCTTCTGGATGCATCGGAAAAATCGGGCCGGATGCGTGTCACCCGCTTGCCATCCCCAGCAAAGCCCCAGCGCGTCTGCAAGGCGCCACCAGACAGATCAAGCGTGTCTGTGGTGCGGTAATTGCCCGCTGGCAAACGCCCCATCAGTTCATTCTGTCTGAGATAAACAAGCCAGGCATTGAGCGCGCGCGTGTCATCATGCCGGTTGTCACTCAGCGCCCCAAAATGATGCGGATAGGGCTCACCAAAAGGGGCCCACTTCGCCCCCATGCGGGACATGGCTGCCGTCCCCCGCGCGTCTCTTTGAAGCATGAGCTTGCCTACTGGCGTAGCGATGGAGATATAGGCTTTCTCTTTTGGAACCACCGCAGTTTCCAGATCCCGATGGGAATAATAGTCGCATCCACCGCTTGCAAACTGTCGTTTGAGATCACCAACAGCGCTTCCCCTCGCGCCACTACCGGCTTGGGACATGAGGTCTGAGTCAGAAAGAGATCGCGGATCGGTCATGATTTCACCCGGCAAACCATAGAAGGAAAGAAAGAAGCAGCGTTCGCTTTCCTGTCTATCACAGCAGCGCATGCCTTTGCCCATGAAATTTCGCACATTGATCAGGCCAGCGCGCGAAACCAGTGACAAGAACACGACCCAAGATGGTGCGTTCAGAGAGACCGCATACCCACACAGACGAAAATATTTCCCCATATTGGACTGCAATGAAAATAGGAAAACAAAGACTTTGCGCATTTAGCGTCATAGTGCGCAAAATTTTTTAATTCCAAGACCAACAACAAACAACGATATCTTGAGAGAAAAGTGCCCTTCACCCTATTTTGGCTATCAACGAACACCACAATTTGAAGGGCACAAGACCTCATGAGAAAAACACTTCTAGCCGCTGTTGGCGCCGCTTTCCTCCTCACGGCCCCCGCGTCCGCAAGCGAGAACGCTCCAAAAGAGATCCTAAACGTCTCCTACGACATTGCTCGTGAGCTCTATGCTGCGATCAACCCCAAGTTCCAGGCCTATTGGAAAGACAAAACTGGTCAGGACATCGATATCAAACAGTCCCACGCTGGCTCCTCCAAACAGGCCCGCGCCATCATGCAGGGTCTCAAGGCCGATATCGTAACCTTCAACCAGGTGCTCGATGTGCAGGTTCTGGCAGACCGTGGCGGCTTTGTTTCCAAAAGCTGGCAGCAGGATCTGCCAAACAACGCCAGCCCTTACTATTCCCTCCCTGCCTTCCTTGTGCGTGAAGGCAACCCGAAGGGTATCAAGGACTGGAGCGATCTGGTGCGCGATGATGTAAAGCTGGTCTTCCCGAACCCCAAAACCTCCGGCAACGCCCGTTACACCTATCTGGCAGCCTATGCCTATGCTCTTGAGCAGAATGGTGGCGATGATGCCAAGCACGCGAATTTGTCGGCAAGCTGCTCAGCAATGTTGCCGTATTCGATACCGGCGGTCGTGGCGCTACCACCAGCTTCGTTGAACGAGAAATCGGCGATGTGCTGATCACCTTCGAAGCCGAAGTGGAAAATATCCGCGCCAAATATGGCGAAGATGAATATCAGCGCGTTGTGCCGTCCATCTCGCTTCTGGCCGAGTTCCCTGTGGCACTCGTAAAGAAGGTAGCCGAAAAGCGCGGCAGCGTTGACGTCTCCAAAGCCTACCTGGATTACCTCTACAGCGAAGAAGCACAGGACATCATTGCCTCCTTCAACAACCGCGTTCACAACGAAACCGTGAAAGCGAAATATGCCGAGAACTTCCCTGAAGTCCGTCTGATCCGCGTAGAAGACGTGTTCGGCAGCTGGGACAAAGCCAACGAGACCCACTTCGCCGAAGGCGGTGTGCTTGATCAGGTTTTCACCGGCAATTGATCCCGCCCAAAGAATGACAAACGCGGCTCGAGGCACCCCACGCTTCGGGCCGCTGTTGTTACTTCCCCTCAAGACAGGCCAGTGAGATGACACACCTAGATGCAGCGCCTCCCCGCACCTTCCTCAGTTCCTTTCGGCTCAAACGTCATATCATGCCCGGCTTCTCACTGACGCTGGGCACAAGTCTGCTGTTTGTCTGCCTGATCATCCTGCTGCCGCTCAGTGGTCTCTTCTGGCAAATGAGCCAGTTGGGCCTTGCGGACTATTGGCGCATCATCTCCTCCGAGCGCACCTTGGCCTCTTTCCGCGTAACGATCAGCGCAGCGGCTTTTGCAACGCTCTTTAACGCAGTCTTCGGCTTGCTGCTCGCCTATGTGCTGGTGCGTTACAAGTTCCCCGGCAAACGTCTGCTCGACGCGCTGGTGGATCTACCCTTTGCCTTGCCAACGGCTGTTGCCGGCATCGCGCTGGTCGCCCTTTATGACAAGAATGGCTGGATGGGCACACTGCTTTCTGCGGTCGGCTTGAAGGTGGCCTATACATGGTGGGGCATTGTACTGGCCATGATGTTCACCTCGGTGCCCTTTGGCGTTCGCACGGTCCAACCCGTGCTCGAAAGCCTCAAACCGGACGCAGAAGAAGCGGCCCGAACCCTTGGTGCGCGCGACTGGCAGGTTTTTCGCCATGTGGTGTTTCCGCAGGTCTGGCCCAGCTTCATCACTGGCGCCTCACTGGCCTTTGCCCGCTCCCTCGGCGAGTTCGGCGCGGTGATTTTCATCGCTGGCAACATGCCCTTCAAGACCGAGATCGCCTCGCTGCTGATCATGATCCGGCTTGAAGAATATGACTATCCGGCAGCCAGCGCCATTGCTGGAACTATCCTCTTGATTGCCCTCTTCGTTCTTGTGGCAGCCAATATCGCTCAATCCCGCGCCACCCGGCATTTGCACAAAGGGAGTTCCTGATCATGACGGCTCCATCTTCCAGACCGCCCATCACCAACCCTCAGGTGCTGGCGTTGCTGCGTCAGAAGGCGCGCAAACGGGCAGCTTTGATCGTCGTGGCACTCCTGTTTGCCGCCCTAGTGATGGCGTTACCGGTCATTGCAATCTTCGCCCGCGCCTTTCAGGAAGGGTTTGA
This sequence comes from uncultured Cohaesibacter sp., assembly GCF_963678225.1. Lineage (NCBI taxonomy): Bacteria > Pseudomonadati > Pseudomonadota > Alphaproteobacteria > Hyphomicrobiales > Cohaesibacteraceae > Cohaesibacter > uncultured Cohaesibacter sp. Next base: position 746,800 of record NZ_OY782763.1, read on the forward strand.
AGTCTACAGTGCCAATATCACGACGCCGGATACCCTGCACGCCATTTGGCTGACGGTGCTCACGGCGCTCATCGTGCTGCCGATCAACCTCATCTACGGCATCGCGGTTTCCTGGGCCATTGTGCATTATCGCTTCCCCGGCAGACGGGCACTACAGATTATCATCGAACTGCCTTTCTCCATCTCACCCATCGTTGCCGGCCTCTGCTACCTGCTGATTTATGGCGCCACCGGCGTTGTAGGCAGTTGGCTGGATGGCTGGGATATCCAGTTGATGTTCAACCTCTTCGGCATCGTGCTGGTCTCCCTGTTTGTCACCTGCCCCTTCGTGGCGCGCGAGCTGATCCCGCTGATGGAAATCTCCGGGCAGGATCAGGAAGAAGCCGCCTTGACGCTTGGGGCCACCGGTTGGCAGACCTTCCTCCATGTCACGCTGCCCAAAATCAAATGGGCCCTTCTCTACGGTGCCATTCTGGCCAACGCCAGGGTGATTGGAGAGTTCGGCGCAGTGAGCGTCGTGTCCGGCAATATCAGGGGTGAAACCATGACCCTGCCACTACAGGTGCAGCTGCTTTACAACGACTATAACGCCACTGGCGCTTTTGCTGCCGCAACAGTCCTGACGGTCATCGCCGTCATCACCCTTGTTCTGCGCTCAACCATCGAAGCGCGCCATCCGCACGAGCATGCCTAGGAAAGCAATCATGTCACTACAGATTCAGAATATCAGCAAATATTACGGCGCTAATCTGGTGCTTGACGCGGTTAGCCTTGATATCGAGCCGGGGGAATTCATCGCCCTTCTGGGGCCGTCCGGCTCGGGCAAGACCACGCTGCTGCGCACCATTGCCGGTCTGCAGTTTGCCGAAGGGGGCACACTGTCCTTTGACGGAGAAGACATTACCGGCCTTGATGCCCGCAAGCGGCGCTTCGGCATGGTGTTTCAGAACTACGCCCTGTTCGAACATATGAGCGTTGCCCAAAATGTGGCCTTCGGCCTCAAAATGCGCGAGCGTAGCGCCCGCCCTTCGGCAAAGGACATCAGTCGCCGCGTCGTTGAACTGCTCGACATGGCCCAGATTGGCCATCTGGCAGAGCGCTTCCCAAGCCAGCTTTCCGGTGGACAACGTCAGCGGGTGGCCCTTACCCGGGCGCTCGCCATCGAGCCAAGGCTGTTGCTTCTTGATGAACCCTTCAGCGCACTCGATACGAGGGTGCGCAAGGATCTACGTTCTTCCCTGCGCAGCCTGCAACAGAAAGTCGGCGTCGGAGCCATTCTGGTTACCCACGATCAGGAAGAAGCATTCGAACTGGCGGACCGCATTGCCGTCATGGCAGATGGCAAGATCGAGCAGTTTGATACACCGGCCAATCTGATCAAGAAGCCATCCTCACCATTCGTGGCGGAATTCCTTGAAGGCGCTGGCGGCTACAACCAATCCGGCGCAGGTATTTAGGCCGATTTCATTAAGCAAAGCAAAGGGGCCGATACGGCCCCTTTGCTATTTCATTGGAACTGATCTGAGCCAAAGCCAGACTGACTAGAGAGCCTGATAGGTCTCATCCAGCGCCCCGAGAAACGTGCTGGCATGGTCGCTCAACTCTTTCGACTGACCGGACAAATGCTCTGACCGTTCGGCGACGCTCTTGGCCGCAACTTCAGTTTCCTTGGCAGCCTCTTCCACGCTTCCCAGCGCCGCATTGATCTGCTCTGCACCGCCAGAGGCTTGCGTCACATTATCAGTAATTTCCTTGGCAGCCGATGCCTGCTGCTCTACAGCCGTGGCAATAGAAGAGGAAATCTCGTTGATATGTGAAATCGTGCCCGCAATTTTTTCAATAGCTGCGACAGTCTCACTCGTAGAGGTCTGAATGCCAGAAACCTGCCCGGAAATTTCCTCGGTTGCCTTGGCTGTCTGGTTGGCCAGATCCTTCACTTCGGCGGCAACAACAGCAAAGCCGCGCCCGGCTTCGCCCGCACGCGCTGCTTCAATCGTAGCATTTAGAGCAAGCAGATTGGTCTGCTCGGCGATTTCCTGAATAAGACGAATGACATCGCCAATGCGGCTCGCCGATGTGGCCAGTTCGCTGACAACATTGGTCGTGGCCTCGGCCTGACCGGAGGCTTCATGCACCACTTCGGTCGAGGTTGTTACCTGCCGACCGATTTCCTCAATCGAGGCGGACAGCTCTTCGGTTGCAGCCTGCACAGAGCGCATATTGTCAACCGTCTGATTTGTTAGGCCAAACAAAGCCGAGGTTTCACTGCTGGTGCGCTGCGCCCCGCCAATCATCTGCTGCGCGGTTGCCTGCAAGTCACCAGCGGCATCCTGAATGGTCTGGGCAACACTGCCAACACTATCCTGAAAGCTGCTGGAAAGCGTCTGGAAGCTGCGGTTTCTGGCAAAAGCCGCTTCACTATTCACCGCATCCTGAAGGACAGCACAGGCATATGGCACGTCATCAATCACAGCAACCGATATGTCCACCAGTGAACCAAAGTTGCCACCATCATATTTGTTATAAATAATCTTGCCCGACCAGCTGCCGGACTTCTGTATGGTGTCTTCAACATTTTTGACATAGTCATCCACCCGAATGCCGCCATACTGCTCCTTTGCCAGAAGCTCAGCGACCGGGCGACTTTGCACCGATTGCAGGGATGGGTAACCCGACGCCTTCAGAAAAGCTTTGTTGACATAGACGATGCCTTCGCGTCCCGGCGCCAGACAGTTGATAAATACACCAGACGGAGATCCGTCCATTGCTGCAGCGACAAGATCATTCAACGAAGACCCTTCAGTTGCCTTTTCTTTACGTAGCCCGAACATCGAAAGCCTCCCAAGACCCTGCTATCTAGAAATTTATGCGCCGAAGTTTGCTACCGAATTCTTTGACAAGGTGTTAACCATCTGTGCGACAAAGAAAAATTGCAGGTATAACACCGGACAATCAGCGAAAGCATGGTATTTTTATCAAGGGCTGAGACGACTTTCAGAACAAACTCGATGGGGTGCGCCCCACGCCTTGAACAAAATGTCAAAGCGAAAGAGAAACACCCCATCTCCAGTCCCCCCCACGGGAACTCAAAACCAGTTTAGAAAAAGCCCATCAAGCCTTGCCAGCGCCAAAACGCCGGGCACATTTTGGGTCTAAGACGCTTTGAAAGACATAGGAAAATACACTCGTCCCATAACGCCATGGCACCATATCGAAGGTCGGCAAGTCTTTAACAACAATTCTAGAAAGGGAGATTACAGAAAAAAGGTCAACAGAACTAGTACATTTAACAATGATATTTTGACCAATTATTGGACTTTATCCAACAAAATGAAATTCATGCCCAAAAAGCAATCAGTTGGACGATCAATCGACGGACCGAGTGCCATCCGGATTGAAGCATATGGAGATCATAGGATGCCCGAAATCGAGCACCCTTCTGGTCGGTAAGCGCCCCTTATTGGGCGGCCGCTCCCTGTCCGCTGACATGAGCATATTGCTTCTGATGAAAATGGATTGCGGGCAACACGATCAAATCAACAATCTCTATAATGCTATTGAGATTGGGCTGTTGCAGGGTCATGAAAAACTCGCTGCGCATCAGATCAAAAGGCAAATGCTTGATGCGATCTGGGATCGGCAACACGCTGATTTCGCCACGCTGAATGGCATTCAGCAGAACCGCATCGAGCACCGAATTGCTGGCAATAACAATTTTCTCTCTCAGTTCCATGGGTTTAACAGATGTCTCTCTGTAATACTCCATCAGCTGAGAGGTCAAAACCATCATCAAATGGCCCCTCATTTCACAAACCTGATTCAAAAGCGCAATCAGATCATCGCGTAGAGACCCTCTGTCGGGCACAGTGGGTTTGTTCTGCTGGAAATAGTGCAAAAGAGCCGCTTCAAAAAGTTCGACCTTGTTGGACCACCGACGATAGACAACCGAGCGGCTTGTCTTGGCGCGCTTCACGACACCTTCTACGGTATATTGCTGGAATCCATAAACCAGCACTTCTTCCCATGCAGCATCCAGAATTGCTCGCTCGAGAGCTTCCCCTCGACGCCTTTTTTTCTTCTCAGTCAAATGCCCCTCCACCTTAATAGAAACAGCAAAGCTTCCTGCTGACCCGAACACCCGCCTTTTAGATACAGCACCGTACTTTATGTTTCAAGTATGATAATTTTGACAAAAACATCATACGATTTGACACTTTTCCAATTGTTGTCAATTGGCAAACCAACCAGCATTTGTAAAAAAGCCGCTTAAAAAAAGAAAAGCATGCAGATTGGTCCGCATGCTTTTGAATGAGGATTTTCGATCTTTCCGCGACCAAACGGCCGCACAAAGGCGGCCTAAATTTCTTTTGCCCAAGGCGGATTAGCGCCTTTGCGGGAAACGGTAACCGCCGCCACCCGCGCAGCAAAAGCCATAGCCTCACCGATCTGATCATCGGAAACGCCCTTGAGAGCTTCTTTGCTCAACAGGCCCATTTCATCCAGTTTGGCCAGAATACCGGCATTGAAGGTGTCACCGGCCCCAACGGTATCAACAACAGTGACCCGCTCGGATGGCGCAGAGATCGTTCGCCCATCAGCAAGATAGGCAGTGGCACCCTCCGCGCCTTTGGTGATCAGAATGATCGTCGGCCCCAGCTTCTTAACTTCGGCTACCTGCTCATCCAGCGTATGAAGATCTGGAAAGAACCAGGCAATGTCTTCATCCGAAAGCTTCACGATGTCACTATGCGCCATCATGGAGCAGATGCGCGTACGATAGACATCGGCATCCTCGATGAAGCCCGGCCTCACATTCGGGTCCATCATGATGACATGGTCTTCCGCTTCCCTAAGAGCTATTGCCTCATAAGTGCGCGCGCAAGGTTCGACAGCGAGGCTGATACCGCCAAAAAACAGGGCGTCGATGGATGCAGGCACGGCCCCCACATTCTCGATCGACAGCATGCGACCGGCGGAATTCTCGTCGTAGAAATGATAGGTCGCGTGTCCATCAACCAGCTTGACAAAAGCCAAGGTCGTCGGTCGCTTACTCACCTCACTCAGGCTTGCCCCGACACCGCTCTGCTCCAGAGAATCCCGGATTTGCTCTCCGAACAGATCAGACGATAGACCAGTCAGGAATTCAGCAGGTACCCCCAAGCGCCCCAAGGCAATCGCAGTGTTGAAGACGGCCCCTCCCGAGCAGGGCTCATAGGTCAGCGTTCCCTCCACACTCTTGGTGGGTATCATGTCAATCAACGCTTCTCCGCAGCATATGATTCTCGGCCCGTTGGTCACTGTTTAAATCCTCCCTGATAAACCGGTTCAGCCCAGCCTCTTGCTTCGCTCAGACATTCTGAAAACTGAAGATCGGCTCCTGTACAATTTGTGAAACGCCCTCACTGCTCCCGTCCAATATGGATAGCAGCGTTTTGCCCATCAGCACGCCCGCATTCTCTATATCCTCATACACCCGATCGAGCGTCGGCGAGATCTGCTCCAGAATGGGACTGTTTGTTTTCACCACCGCCTGATAGTCGACGCCACGTTTGAGGCCGATATTGCGCAACCCTGCATTCAGCGCCAGATAGCTGGTCTCGCCGGGGCAAATGAAGCCGAAGACATCGCCTTCCTTGCGATCAGACAACAGCTCCACCGCCCATGAGCGGATGGCTTCAAGATTGGAATCCAGCGTGACCGTGTCCGGAATAACATAGTCCAGTCCCGCCTGCCGCACGGCCCGCATGAAGCCGTAACGCAGATGTTGGTGGAAGGTGAAGCCCTCCTGCGGCAGGATCATGGAAAGACGGTTACAGCCAAGATCTGCCAATCTGTTGGCAGCCTGAAAGGCAAAATCCTCATTGTTGAAGTCAATGAAACTATGCTTCTGCGAGAAATCCGTGCGCCCATGCGAAACAAAAGGGAACTTCTTCTCAAGCAAATAGCGGATACGTTCATCGAAATTGCGCGTCCGCGTCAGCACCAGTCCATCCGCCAAACCGTTGCGCACCACATATTTGATTGGAGCGATATCATCTCCACCAGAAAATGTGGGTGTTATGATCAAATGATAGCCAGATCCCTCCAGAGAGCGGGTCAACCCCTCGATCATGCTGTTGCCAAACCCGAAAATCTCGTCATGTGGGCTCAACATCAGGCCGATGACGCGCGTCTTTCCGGTTCTGAGCCGCTGGGCTGCACGGTCTGGCACATAGCCGATTTCCTCGGCAACCTTGGCCACCTGCTGTCGCGTCGCCTCGGCGATCTTGGGGTCCCCCTTAAGGGCACGAGAAACGGTGGTAACCGCCAGCCCCATGATTTGCGCAATCGTCTTTTGCGTCGGCTTGGTAGACCCTTGCTGCATGAAATCCCTTCAATGGCGCGCGCTATTCAGCCTGAATGGCAAAATTTAATACGTAACTTTTTTGATCAAGAATGAAGACTATGCTATTTTTTTCCCAATTACAAACAGTTAGAGATTTATCCAACCTAGCTATTGTAACGATATAAAATTCTCTCGATTTGCCCTATACTACCTTCAATTGCAGCGTTGCAGTCAATTTTCTAACAGCGAATTCAGAGAGCAGCTTTGATGAAACGTTCCCATGTCAATGAAATCCTGAAAGAGGCCGACAGCTTCATTCGATCCTTCGGCTACATTCTACCGCCCTTTGCCTATCTCTCTCCCGAAGAGATGAAGGCCACCGACCATAGCCTCTATGTCGAGCGCGCCATGGGATGGGATATCACCGATTACGGACTTGGGAAGTTCGACGAGCTTGGCCTGTTTCTGTTCACCGTGCGCAACGGCATTGCAGACGACCTCAAACGCGGCAAAGGCATGCTCTATGCGGAGAAGATCATGATCAGCCGCAAAGACCAGCTTTCCCCGATGCATCGCCATTATCTGAAGGCCGAAGACATCATCAACCGCGGCGGCGGCAAGCTGGTGCTCGAACTTTGGGCGCCGAATGAAGAAGGGACAATCGATCGCGAAAAAGATGTCGTGGTTCCCATTGACGGCCGTATGAAGACCCTCAAGGCGGGCAGCCACCTCAAGCTGGATCCAGGTGAGAGCATCACGCTGATGCCGGGCGTCTGGCATTCCTTCTGGGGAGAAGGCGACGATGTGCTGATCGGAGAGGTATCTACCGTCAATGACGACAAGACCGACAACTGGTTCGAAATGGATATCGGTCGCTTCTCCTCCATCGAAGAAGACGAAGCACCACGCCATCTGCTCGTCTCCGACTATGATACATTCCTGAGTTAAAATCCGCAGAAGACGAGACATAAAAACACCCGCAAGCTGAAAGCCTTGCGGGTATTTTCATTTCCAATGGAACAGGCCAGTTTACAGAGAGATACGATAAACCCCGAAGCCGGCTTCGCTGGTCTCGCCGGTTGCTTCAATGGAAACCGCTTCTACATCCTCGACGAAAGCAGCCGCTTTCGGCCCTGTTTCAAACAGAACCGTCGTGTCTGCCAGAGGAGCCAAAGACCAGTTGGAATCTGCAGTCGGGTTTACAGTCCCCTTCTCGACAATGTAGCGCACAATCACATCGCGGTTGGTATCCGGCGCGGTCAGAATGATGGTGGAACCATCACAGCCCGGGAAGTGGCCGCCACCGCCAGCGCGATAGTTGTTGGTTGCCACAATGAACTCCGCTTCAGGGTCAACTGGTTTGCCGTCATACATCAGATCGACGATACGGTTGGCATCGGGATTGATTTCTTCCTTTCCGTCAGAAGAATATTTTGACGGCTGGGAAATATCGATCTTGTAGGTCACTCCGTCGATCACATCAAAATTGTAGGATGGGAAGTCTGGATTGAGCAGGGTCTGATCCTTGCCACCGGCTTCCACCTGATTGAAGATCCCGGCGGAACGCTCAAGCCAATCCTTGACCTGCTGACCGGTGACTTTCACCGCCCGTGCGGTGTTGGGATAGAGATAGAGGTCAGCCACATTCTTGATGGCGACCGGGCCGGCTGGCACATCGGTGTAATAATCAGGTCCACCACGACCGCCGCACTTGAACGGAGCAGCAGCGGAAAGCAGCGGCAGCCCTTCAAACTCGGACCCCTTCAGCATCTGCGCGGTGTACCAGAGCTGCGCATTGGAGACGATCTGCACGGATGGATCATCAGCGACCAGCGCGAAATAGGAATAAAGCGCCGAAGCAGCTTCCCCCACCGGACGGCGGATATAATCAAGAGTTTCCTCATGGGTTTTCTGGACAGGGGCCAGAACCGACGCCACACTTTCCACCAGCGGAATATATTTACGTTTTTCGCGCTTGTAGATCGGACGGGCCTCGGAAACATGCGAAGCGATGGCCCATTTGCCAACTTCATTCTTCTCAAGCAGCAGATCGATCAGCCCCAGATGCGAGCCCCAGAAACCAGCCATAACAGCCGGTTTGTCCATCAAGGTGCCTTTCTCGTTGTCGACGCCCTTGATGTCGGCATAGTTGCCAGGAAAGACACGGTGATGATGGCCGGTAAAGACAACGTCAATATCCTTGACGCCAGCCAGATAGAGAGCGGCGTTTTCCATCCCTTCGGAATAACCACCACCGGCAATGCCCGAATGGCATAGAGCGATAATCAGCTCGGCACCCTCTTCCTTCATTTGCGGCACATAGGCTTCGGCTGTCTTGACGATATCGCGCGTCATGACCTTGCCTTCCAGATTGGCCATATCCCATGTCATGATCTGCGGCGGCACAAAGCCAATAAAGCCAAGCTTGATGGCATGCTCGTTGCCATCACCATCCTTGATCGTCTTTTCAAGAATTTCATAAGGCTTGATCAGGGTTTTGTCCTTGGTGGGGTCAGCTCCGAGCGTATCACCCATGGCGATATTGGCGCAAACAAAGGGGAAGTTCGCCCCGGCGAGCGCCTTCTTGAGAAAATCGAGGCCATAGTTGAATTCATGGTTGCCAAGGGTTGCCATGTCATAGCCAAGGGTATTCATGGCCGCCATCATTGGATGCAGCTGATCCCCCTCAAACCCGCGTTCATAGGCAACATAATCCCCCATCGGATTGCCCTGAATAAGATCCCCGTTATCCAGCAACATGGAATTGGACGCTTCGGCACGAATGTCATTGATCAGCGCTGCTGTGCGCGCAAGACCGGCCGAATCCGTTGGCTTGTCACCGTAATAATCATAAGGAAAAATCGCGACGTGAATGTCGGTCGTCTCCATCAGACGCAAATGGGCCTGACCAGCCTTTGCAAAGGCGGAAAAAGGATGCAAAGCAATCAGCGCACCTGCACCAGCAGCACCTGCCAGAAAGCGACGACGGGAAAGTGAGAGTGTGGACATAATCAAGCGCTCCTTGGATTAAAATAGACACTTCATTGAAAACACGGGCGAAATAGGCATCAAACAGACAACCAGCCCCGCAATGCGAGCAAAGACCGAGCGAGTGCAAGCCAACAGCATCTCCTCAGGACGATTTTCGCTCCAATACCAACAAACAGGTTGTAGAGTTTATGTGCTTTTATTGTGACGCACACAGGCCTTCGCGCCAATCGGGAAGAAAGTCACAGATAATATGCATGGGACAGAAAGAGAAAGGCCCTCTCCCTCTCTCTTGTCCCTTCATTGGCAACATCCCTATCGCGAATGGTCATCGGTCAAGCGGCAGGCCATGAAGAAAGAGCTGAAGGCTGAAGTCTACATGATTGCGAATCTGCTCAGCCGTCATACCCTCCTCCCTGCGCATCAGCAACGGCGTCCGCTCGGAAAGCAGCATGGCGTTATACATATGCGCATAGGCCCTTGCGTCCGTCTCAGACAAATATCGGCTCAGAAAAAGCGTCAGCTTGCCCAACCAATAGGGCTGTGCGTGCGAGCGAAACAAATCGCCAAGCTCGCTACTTTCCCTGCTTTCCGATAGCATCAAGCGAAACAAAGCCATATGACGCGGCTGCATGTGGCGAGACAGAAAGGCCACACCATAGCGCTGCAACTCATCACTCAGAGCGGCCCCTTCAGTAAAGAAAAATTCTGTTTCATCTTCATCGAAATGGCCGATAAGCGCAGTAAACAGTGACACTTTGGACGGGAAGTAGCGATAAACCGTCTGCTTGGTGACCCCAGCCTCCAGCGCCACGGCATCCATGGTGGTGCCACTATAGCCATTGGCCAGAAACAGCCGTTCGGCAGCCTCTACGATGGTTTTTTGTTTCAAACGGATTTTCTCGGCAACTTTCATAAGAACACCAACAGAGCTTGCAAATCATACTAACCAGTATTATGTTCAAATTCTTGAAAATACAAGTCAGGATTAATCATCAATGACACATCACGAAAAAGGTCTAACCTATCTTCTGGTCGCCGCTGCTCTCATGAGTTTGGATGCGGTCTTTATTCGCCTCTCCGGCCTGCATGGCTTTGCTCCGTCTTTCCTGTTCGGCGTCTTCTCGCTGATCTCGATGACGCTGCTGACCCGCATCCGGGAAGGCCATCTGCTTCCCGTCATCAAGGCCGGTGGCTTCATGCTGTTTGTCTCTGGCGCCATCATGGGCGTCAGCGGAACAGCCTTTACCCTTGCGGTGCAAAAGACAACCGTCGCCAATGTTCTGCTCATCATGAGCGTAACGCCCATTCTCTCGGCCATCTTCAGCTGGATATTCCTTAAGGAGCGCCTGCAGAAGCAGACCTTCTTTGCCATCCTCCTCTCCATGGCTGGCATGTATATCATCGTGCGAGGCTCTCTGGCATCCGGTGGTATCGCTGGCGACCTGATCGCGCTCACCGCATCGCTGGCCGTATCGCTGAATTTCGTCGTCTGGCGCAAATTCAGCCAGCTCAACCGCTCTCTGGTGGTCGGCGCCGGCGGCTTGTTCATTGGCCTGTTTGCGGTTCCCTTCATCGAGGTGGGCGACTTCGATATGTATGGCGTGCTGATCATGATGGTCATGGGCCTGTTTACCGCCCCCGTCGGCCGCATGCTGAATGCCATGGCCACCCGCCTTATCTCCGCTCCGGAAGTCAGCCTCATCGCGCAGATCAAGATTGTCATCGCGCCGGTGATCATCTGGGCTCTGTTCGGAGAAGTTCCTAGTGAGGCAACCTTCATAGGCGGCAGCCTCATTCTGATTGCCGCCTTGGGTCAGCCACTTCTCAAACTCTATCAAATGAAACGTGCTCCGGCTCCGGCCATCGCAGAATAAGAGTAGACTGACCATCTACTCAAGGACCAAATTCGTGACCAAAAACAAAGCGCAGCCTCTATCATCAGGCTGCGCTTTTCTCTTGGCTCTTATTCTGCGAGATTTATTAGGCCCATCCGCTCGGCCCAGAACATCGGCCCCCCTTTCCAGCGCGGGAACCCATATCCATGGATCTCGACCAGATCGATGTCAGAAGCCTGCCCGGCGATCCCTTCTTTAAGAAGAGCCTGACCCTCTTTTGCCATCGCAGAGATCAAATGGCTTGCGATTGCATCCAGAGGCATTGGCTTTTGAGCCCTCATTTTTCCCTTGAGCAACTGGGCAACTGCGTCCGAAGGGCGAGGAGAGCGGTCTCCTTTGCTATAGTCATACCAGCCACCGCCAGTCTTCTGCCCCTTGCGTCCCGCTTTGACCAGAATGTCTCCCAGCGTTTCGGGCACGTCTTCGCCTGCGGCGCGCGCGCCTTCACGCTGTAAATAGGCAATATCAAGCCCACCCAGATCCTGTGCCTCGAATGGCCCCATCCGGAAACCGAAAGCCCGCATCGCTTGATCTATATCGGCAATGGCTACGCCGTCGAGCAGAAGCGCCTCCGCCTCGGCCCGATAGCGTTTGAGAATGCGATTGCCGATGAAACCTTCGCAAATACCTGCCTTGACCGGTATCTTGCCCAACTGCCGCGCCAATGCAAAGGCTGACGCCAGCACCTCCTCAGCAGTTTTCGGCACGGGCACAATCTCCAAAAGCTTCATTATGTGGGCAGGACTGAAGAAATGTAGCCCGATGAACCGCTCCTTATTGGGAAGCCCCTCAGCAATTGCGCGCGGATCGAGATAGGAGGTATTGGTTGCAAGAATGGCATCAGGTCGACAATGCTGCGCAAGCTTTGCAAAGACAGTCCGCTTCACGCCAATTTCCTCAAAAACGGCCTCAATGACAAGGTCACAGTCCGCCAAGGCGCTATAGTCCAGGCTACCAGTGACGCCGCCCATCCGCTCGGATTTGCCTTTGGCATCCAGTTTGCCACGGTTAACAGCGCCATCGAACAAGGCGGACAGGGTGTCCATCCCCCGATCCAAAGCGGCTTGATCCCGCTCGATTAGCACAACGGGCAGGTCTGTCTGTCTTAGGGCAGCGACAATGCCCGCCCCCATGGTACCACCACCAATCACCCCGACAGTCTTCATTTGCCGGGGCGCAACGGAGCGAAGCGCTTCAGGTCGACCGGCCGCCCTTTCTGCGAAAAACACATAGCGCAAGGCTGCTGCCTCGTCTGACTGGCGCAATGTGAGAAACGCTTCGCGCTCCTTCGACATCGCCTCCGAGAAGGGCAGTTCAGATCCCAGTCTTATCAACTCCAAGGCCTTCAGGGGGGCCTGATGCCCTGCTTTAGCCGCAACCTTCTTTGCCTCTTGCCAAAAGGCTTCGGGCATCGGCTCCACAGGACGCTTGGAAGCCACTTCAGGCAACGGGCTGTCCAAGGCGGCGCGCGCAAAGGCTATCGCCTCTTCTTCCAGATCCCCGGCGACGATGCCGTCTAAAAGGCCTGCGGACAACGCCTTGTCTGCCTTCCATGGCCGCCCGCTGGTAACAAGTTCCACCGCTGAGGCTAACCCGGCAAGACGCGCGGTGCGTACGGTGCCAGAAGCCCCCGGCACGATGCCCAACGTCACCTCAGGTAGACCGACCTTGGCGTCTGGTGCGGCAACGCGAAAACGGCAGCCCATGGCCACCTCAAAACCGCCCCCAAGAGCGGCCCCATGGATCGCAGCAATCCAAGGCTTTCTTGCCCCTTCGATGCGCGCGACCACATCGGGCAAGTGGGGCGGTTGAGGTGGCTTGCCGAACTCACGCACATCCGCACCGGCAATAAAGGTGCGCCCCGCGCAGAGCAGCACCACTGCCCGCACAGCTTCATCAGCCTCGCAATCCTCAACAACATCCAGCAGCCCTTGACGCAGAGCCGCCGAGAGCGCATTGACCGGCGGATTGTCAACCGTGACGATGGCAATATCGCCCTCATGGCGCAGACTGACGACAGATGAATTTTTCGCGTCCATATCAAATCCCCAAATAGGCTTCACGAATGCGTGGATCTGCAATCAATTCAGACGCAGGGCCGCTCATGGTCACCTGTCCTGTTTCCATCACATAGCCACGATCAGCGATTTTGAGCGCTCCGAAGGCATTCTGTTCCACCAGCAAAACCGTCACATCACGCGCCTTAAGGCTCTCAACCACTTCAAATATTTGTGCCACCAGCAAAGGAGCCAGCCCCATCGACGGTTCATCCAGCAAAAGGCAATGCGGACGCCCCATCAGGGCTCGTGCAATAGCGAGCATCTGCTGCTGCCCGCCGGAAAGCCCACCCGCCATAAGGTTGCGCTTTTCCTTGAGGATCGGGAACATGGTGAAAGCATCCTGCATATCCGCATCCACCCGATCATCGCTGAAGAGAAAGGCCCCAAGGCGCAGATTCTCCTCCACCGACAGATTGGTGAAGATTTGCCGCCCCTCCGGCGACTGCGCCAACCCACGCTCCAGCCGCTTGAAGGCTGGCACCGCAGTAATCACCTCTCCACGAAAATCGATCTGCCCAGAAGTAACGGGCTGCGTACCGGACAGGCATTTGAGAAGCGTTGTTTTGCCAGCCCCATTGGCCCCCACCACGGTGACGATTTCACCAGACTTGACCTGCAGATCGATCCCGTGCAGCACCTCAATGCGCCCATAGGCCGAATGCAGTTTCTCAACAGTCAGCATTGGCAACCTCCCTTTCTTCGTCAGGGGTTCCCTGCCCTGCCTCAGTGCCCAGATAGGCCGAAATCACATCGGGATTTTTTGAGACCTCTTCCGGGCAGCCTTCGGCGATTTTCTCGCCGTGATCCAGAACGACGATATGATTGGAAATCCGCATTACCATCTTCATGTCATGCTCTACGAGCAGAATGGCGATGCCAGAGGCAGCAAGCTCCGCAATGAAAGAATCGATTTCTTCGGTCTCGACCGCATTGCAGCCAGCGGCCGGTTCATCAAGCAACAGAACCCGGGGCTCCATCGCCAGAGCCCGCACGATTTCCAGCCGCTTGAGCGACCCGTAGGACAGATTGCCCGCCACCTGATCAGCGGCCTTGTCAAGGCGCACACGCTTTAGCAGATTCATGGCTTTCGTCCGCACATCCCGCGCCCGCCGTTTTGTGCTCGGCAGGGAGAGAATGTCGGCAAGCAGATGGCCCCGCTCAGCCAGATGAAAGCCGACAATGACATTCTCAAGCACAGTCATATCCTGAAAAATCTGCAGATTCTGGAATGTGCGCGTCAGGCCCTTGCGTGCCAACCGATGCGACTCGAACCGTGTGACATCCTGCCCATCGAGCATAACCCGCCCCGTATCGGGCAGATAGACGCCGGAAATCATGTTGAAGAGCGTCGTCTTACCTGCGCCATTTGGCCCGATAACCGAGACAACTTCCCCCGGATTGGCAGAAAAGCCCACATCATTGACCGCCCGCAGGCCGCCAAAGCTTATTCCCAGTCCTTCAATTTGTAAAAGCGTCATTCTCCCCTCCCTCTCAACCGGGCAGCGATGGAAGGCAACAGCCCTTTGGGCAGGAAGATCATCACAAGGATCATCACAAGCCCCATAACCAACTGCTCATATTCGGCGAATATCGTGAGAACCTGCGGCAGCAATGTTAGGATCGCCGCCCCCAATGTGGCCCCCAAGACGGAGTTGACGCCGCCCAGAACGGCCATGGTCACCATCTCGATGGAATGCATGAAGCCGGCAACATCAGGTGTGATGAACTTGTTCTGCAAAGCCAGAAGAGACCCGGCCACCGACGCATAAACAGCAGAAATCACGAAAGCTTGCAGTTTGACCTGCGCAACATCGATGCCGACGGTACGCGCGGCGACTTCCGAGCCGTGCAGTGCCCGCATGGCCCGTCCGGTAGCGCTATGGAACAGATTGAGCGCAATCCAGACCCCAATCAGCAAGACGGCCCCACAGACCAGATACCAGAATTCTCCACTGGACAGCTTGATGCCCGCATCCTTGAGCCAGCTTCTCAGCCCCAGCTTCGCGACAGCAGTTCCATCCGGACCGCCTGTCAGCGCCCGCTCATTGGTCAGAACCATGGAGACCAGAATGCCGAACCCCAGGGTGGCAACCGCGAGATAATAGCCTTTGAGGCGCAAGATCGGCTTGCCGATCAGCGCTGCCAAACCAGCAGAAACAGCTGCCCCCAGAATGACGGATAAAGCCGGGTACAGCCCGAGATAGTCAGGCCCCAGAGCACAGGCATAGGCCCCTATTCCCGCAAACCCGGCATGGCCAAGACTGATCTGGCCCGCATAGCCGATCAGAATCACCAGACCGACGACGCTGAGGGCGTTGACAAAGATCAGCGCTCCGACACGATAATAATAGCCGGAGGGGAAGAACACGGGCAACGCGATGATCAGCACAAACACGATCGCCAGCTGTATCCATTTCAGATTTGATTTCATGGATCAGACCCTCTCGGTGTGCTTGGCGCCGAACAGGCCCTGCGGCATGGCAAACAGCACGGCCAGAATGACGATGAAGGCCACCGCATCTTTATATTGTGAACTCAGGTAGCCAGCCGTCATCGCTTCGAGAAGACCTAGAAGGATGCCACCGACAAGCGCTCCTTTCGGGTTGCCCATGCCGCCCAGCATGGCAGCAGCAAAACCCTTGAGCGCCAGCCCGACCCCAACGTCATAAGCAACCAGCGTGATAGGAGTAACCAGAACTCCGGCCAGCGCCCCAATGGCTGCGGACAGCGAGAAGGAAAGCGTCATCACCCAACCAGTATTGATGCCCACCAGCTGTGCAGCCAGTCTGTTATTGGCTGTCGCCAACACGGCCTTGCCTGTCAGGGTTTTGGTAAAGAAGGCCCAGAGGCCGAAGAAGATGGCAAAGGCCCCACCGACAACCCACAAGCTCTGCGGCAAAATCGCGGCCCCGAGCAGGCGGATGGGCTCATCGCCCGAGAAGGAGGGAAAACGGTGTAGCTGTTTGTCAAAAACCAGCTGCGCCGCACCCCGGATGAAAATCGACGCCCCGATGGTGATAATGATCAATGAGACCACCGGCGCACCACGGGCCGGTTCAATCGCCAGCTTGTTGAGCGCCACCCCGACAAGAGCGGTGAGCGCAATGGCAACGACCGCAGCCAGGGGCAGAGGCAACCCGGCGGCGTGAGCAAAAACGGTCGTCATTCCGCCCAGCATGACGAATTCGCCCTGCGCGAAATTCACCACATCGGAAGCGTTATAGATAATTGTAAAGCCCAGAGCGACGAGCGCATAAACTGCGCCAACGGTCATTCCGGACAAAAGAAACTGCATCAAGGCATCCATGAGCGGCTCTCCCTGTAAGATAGAGTCGATTGAGGCGGGGCAACAGCCCCGCCCGATGCGCATTTATTCTGCAAGGGCCCAACCACCATCACGAATTTCGAGCATGCGAAAAGCGCTGAGATCCAGACCGAGATGGTCCTCTGCAGAGAAGCTGTAGGTCCCGGTTGTTCCAACCAGACCGGATGTCTCCTCCAGAGCATTGCGGATCGCTTCAGCATCAGAACCAGCTTTGGCCATGGCGCTTGTCATCAGCAAAAAGGCATCATTGGCATAGCCACCAAAGGTGGACACCTTCTGCTCATACTTGCCCTCGAAAGCGGATTTGTAGGACGTCACGACATCCTTCTGCGGGTCTCCATCGGGCAGAATATCTGCGATCAACAAAGCCGTTCCGGGCAGTCTGACGCCCTCGGATGCCTCGGCTCCGGCCAACTTGATAAAGCCGTCAGAAGCCACACCATGGCTTTGATACAAAGGCAGGTCGATCCCAAGCTGGGCCTTGTTGCGCGTCACGATTGCTGGTCCCTGACCAAAACCGGGGTTGAGGATCGCCTGAACGCCTTCGGTCTTGGAAATTTTGGTGAGCTGCGGTGTCATGTCCGCATCCTGCGGCCCATAGGTTTCATCCGCTATCACCTCGATACCGTGCTCCGCAGCGATATCGTGGCACTGCGCCTGCATGGATGCGCCAAACCCGTCCGTACCGGAAATCATGCCGATTTTGGTGAGCCCTCGCGCCGCCATATCCGTAAAAATCTTGGCGCATGCCATTCTGTCCGTATGCGGCGTCTTGAACACATAGTCACGTACCGGATCAATGATCTGGATAGCGCCCGCCAGCGAGATGAACGGAATTTCCTCGTCTTCCGCCACCGAGGTGATCGACATGGTGGTGCCCGTCGTTGAGCCACCAATGATGGCAACCACTTCGTCATCTTCCACCAGACGGGTGGCAAAGGTGCGGGCCTTGTTGGGATCGCCACCATCATCATAAAGGAATAGCTCGATCTTTTCGCCATTGATGCCGCCAGCCTCATTGACCTGCTCAACGAGCATTTCGATGGTTTTAGCCTCAGGGTCCCCCAAAAAGGCTGCAGGCCCCGTGGCTGAGACACTCGCCCCCAGACGGATTTCAGCAGAAGCCGGAGCGGCAAGGCTGATAGCGCCAAGCGCGACAAGTGTCGTCATGGCAGTTGTGATTACAGGTTTCATGGATAGTCCTCCCTAGATATCCAGTTGATGAAATTGGCTCAGTGACGCTTAAGCGACCTTGGGCCAACGGATCATGACGCGCCGGAAACGCGACGCGACAAAGGCTGTATCCGTCAGGCAGGCATTGCCCGAGGGATTGGCGCCAGTAACGTGAAAGTCGGAAAAAGCCGCCGATTGATTAACGAAGATATTGCCGGTCAGATTGACGGACAGATTGACACCGGCATGCCCGAATGAATCCTCGGCAGTTGCGATCAAATCCTGATCCGTGGCATACAGAGCAGCGGTAATCGCCCCTTTCTGCCGGGCTATGGTGGATGCGCGCGTGATGGCATCGGATGCGCTGTCACATGGTATGAAGAATGACACTGGCCCGAAGCACTCCTCCTGCTCCGCCCCCTCTTCTTCCCCGTCAAGAGCCAACAATAGCGGCGTTGCGCTGCGTCCAATTCCCGTCTCGCCACTATCGCGAACAATACGCCCGATCCCGCGAGACACAGCCACCCGCGCCAAGGTCGCCGGATTGGCAATGGTGCCGCATATCCCCGAAGCTCTTTCCCCATCAGACAGCAATTTGTCGACAGCGAAGGCGATACCCTTGGCCACGTCATCAAAGCTCTTGGGGCCCTCATCACTGTCTATGCCAGCTGACGGGATGTAGATATTCTGCGGCGAAGTGCACATCTGTCCTGAATAAAGCGCCAGCGAAAAGGCGATGTTGTTGCACATGCCCTTGAAATCGCTACACCCGGTGATCGTAATGGAGTTGACACCAGTCTCCTCACTAAAGACCTGCGCCTTGCCCGCATGCTTGCGCAGCCAAGCGCCAAAAACCGAGGAACCGGTATAATCAATCAGGGAAAAGGCGCCGCTTTCCACGAGCTCTTGCGTCATCTCCTGCCCCGGCTCATCGGCAGCAAGCAGAACCACATCGGCCGGAAGCTCGGCTTCCACCAGCACTTCGCGTAAAACTCTGACGGTAAGGGCTAGGGGCAGAATTGCCGCCGGATGCGGCTTGACAATGACCGTATTACCCGTAGCCAGACTGGCAAAAATCCCCGGATAGCCATTCCAGGTGGGGAAGGTGTTGCAGCCAATGACCAGCGCCAGTCCGCGCGGCACCAGTTTCCAGCGTTTTTCCAGAATGATGGAGGCCTGCTTGCCCTGCGGCTTCTCCCATGTCGCCTCGCGCACGGTCGCGTTCATCTCAACCCACGCAGCGGCAACCGCCTCCAGCCCGCGATCCTGTGAATGCGGACCGCCAGCCTGAAAGGCCATCGGAAATGCCTGCCCGGTAGTATGCATCACCGCATGCCCCATCAGGAAGCTCATGGCATTCAGCCGCACCAGCGCCTCGAGCAGAACCCCGACCCGCACCTCCGGGCTGGCTTCGGCCCATTCACCCGCAGAGGCCTTTGACGCCGCGATCAGGTCCGACACTTCAGCCGTGGGATAATTGATCTTGAGCGGCAATCCCCACGGAGATTCTTCCATGCCGACCCTGTTGGTTTCCGGATGGTCGGGCAGAGCAAAACGATGACCAATTAGTCTATCAAAGGCCGCCTGACCATCTTCGCGAGCGCTCTCCCCATAAAAACGGCCGCTGGGGATTTCCGGAAACGGAGTCCAGAATTCCCGCGATTTCAGTGCAGAAACAGCGTCAGTCAGCAACGCATGATGGCGATTGTAAAAATTAGTCATTGGACCCCCACATTCAGTATCCGGCATATAATTGACCGTCCGGACGATTTATTCAAGCGTATAATTGACCGTCCGGACGGTTTATGCAACAAGTCTTTCGTTGGCTCTACAAAAGTGGGCCTTGGGGGAGAACAAATGAACATATCCGAGACCGTGCTGTCGGATCTGAAAAATGGCGTGCTCAAGCTCACGCTCAACAGACCGGACAAACTGAACTCATTCAACGAAGAGATGCATCTTGCCTTGCGGGCACAAATGGAACGTGCCCACTCGGATGCAGAAATCCGCGCCGTTCTGCTAACAGGCGCCGGACGCGGCTTTTGCGCCGGCCAGGATCTGGGAGACCGCGATCCACGCAAGGGAGGAGCCAAGCCGGATCTCGGACAAACGCTTGAAACATATTACAATCCAACCCTGCGCCTGATCCGCTCGCTGGAAAAGCCCGTGCTCTGCGCAGTCAATGGCGTTGCCGCTGGCGCAGGAGCCAACATTGCTCTGGCCTGTGACATCGTTCTGGCTGCGAAATCGGCAAAATTCATTCAGGCTTTTTCCAAGATTGGCCTTATTCCCGATGCCGGTGGAAGCTGGTCTCTCACCCGCATTCTGGGCGAACCGAGGGCCAAGGCGCTGGCGATGCTGGCAACTCCTCTTCCTGCGGAGCAAGCCGCCGACTGGGGCCTGATCTGGAAGGCTGTGGATGATAAAGCGTTGATGGACGAGGCGGGGGCCATGGCCGAGCAGCTTGCCGCTGGCCCTACCGTTGGTCTGGGCCTTAGCAAACGCCTCATCCAGTCTGCTTCCGATCAGCCCTTGGACACACATTTGGACATGGAACGCGACTGCCAGCGCACCGCTGGCGAGACCGACGACTATGCCGAAGGGGTCGCAGCCTTTCTGGAAAAGCGCCCAGCCAACTTCAAGGGGTGCTGATATGGACCAGATGGCAACCATGACCCCGCAAGAGCTGGCCGACGCCTGCGCTCAGGCCATGTGGGACGGGGATTCCACCTCTCAAAAGCTCGGCATGAAACTGGAGCATGTGGCGCCCGGTGAGGCCGTTCTGTCCATGACGGTCTCCGAAGCCATGACAAATGGTCACGGCAATGCGCACGGCGGCTATCTCTTTACCCTTGCAGACAGCGCCTTTGCCTTTGCCTGCAACACATACAACCAAATCACCGTCGCGCAGAATTGCACCATCACCTTTCTTGCACCGGGCACCCTTGGCGATCGCCTGACGGCCTCCGCCCATGAACGATCCCGCTCGGGCCGTTCCGGTCTTTATGACGTGCAGGTGGTACGTGAAGACGGAACCATCATTGCAGAATTTCGCGGCCATGCCCGCACCGTAAAAGGGACACTGCTGTCGTCCCAAACCGTCGCCAAGCGCGATGACGTCTGATCCTGGGGAGGAAACAATGAACGATCTGACACCAACAAAAAACCTTCTTGATCCGATCGAAGTCGCCTCGCGCGACGAGATTTCGGCTCTTCAATATCACCGTATGCGTCGGTCTCTAGCCCACGCCTATGAGAATTCCCCCTTCTATCGCAAACGTTTCGATGAGCATGGGGTCCATCCTTCTGACCTCAAAACCCTTGCGGACCTGTCCAAGTTCCCCTTCACTCAGAAGACCGACCTAAGAGACACCTATCCCTTCGGCATGTTTGCTGTTCCGCGCGAAAAGCTGGTGCGAATTCATGGCTCATCCGGTACCACGGGCAAACCCACAGTCGTCGGCTATACACGCAAGGATATCGACGTTTGGGCCGATCTGGTCGCCCGTTCGATCCGCGCATCCGGCGGACGCCCCGGCGATATCGTGCATGTTGCCTATGGCTACGGGCTCTTTACCGGCGGTCTGGGCGCCCACTATGGCGCGGAACGACTGGGCTGCACTGTGGTACCCATTTCCGGCGGCATGACAGAACGGCAAGTGACGCTCATTCAGGATTTCAAACCATCGATCATCATGGTCACGCCATCCTACATGCTCTCGATTCTCGATGAATTTCGCCGTCAGGGCCTAGACCCGCGTGAAAGTTCGCTCAAGGTCGGCATATTTGGTGCCGAGCCATGGACCAACAGCATGCGCGAAGAGATCGAGCAGGCCTTCAACATGCACGCCGTCGATATCTATGGCCTCTCCGAAGTGATGGGCCCCGGTGTTGCCAATGAATGCGTGGAGACGAAAGACGGCTTGCATATCTGGGAAGACCACTTCTATCCCGAGATCATTGACCCTGCCACTGGCGAAGTGCTGCCAGATGGCGAAATGGGCGAGCTGGTCTTCACCACTCTGACCAAAGAGGGATTGCCGATGGTGCGCTATCGCACCAGAGACCTGACCCGCCTCTTGCCCGGAACGGCACGATCCATGCGCCGGATTGAAAAAATCACCGGTCGCTCCGATGACATGATCATCCTGCGCGGGGTCAATGTGTTCCCAACCCAGATCGAAGAGCAGATCCTCAAATGCGATGGCCTGACGCCACACTTCCAAATTGAATTGTCGCGCAAGGATCACAAGGACACCATGGTTGTTCATGTTGAAGCCTCCACCGATCATGTCTCAGAGGATGCGCGCAAGGCCTCCGCAGTAGAGCTTTCCCACCACATCAAATCCGTGGTTGGTGTAACGGTCAGGATCGATGTACGCGATCCACAGGAACTTGCCAGATCCGAAGGCAAGGCCAAGCGCGTTGTCGACAATCGGCCAAAAATTTAACCGACCGTATGGTCAACTATAGCAAATTTGGTGTATAGGGGGCATAATAGCCCCCTACTTTCGTCTTCAGCATTTTGGAGAACTGTGTCCATGGCCAGAACACGCGCAAACGATTTCGAAGAAAAACAACATAGTTTGCTGCTGGATGCGGCACGAGTCTTCGCAACGCAAGGCATGGAAAAAGCTTCCATGTCACAGATCGCATCCGCTGCTGGCGTGTCCAAGTCTCTGCTCTATCACTATTACCCATCCAAAGATGCGCTGATTTTCGAGATCGTACATTCTCATCTCGAAGAGCTGGATCAGGCCCTGACGGACGCAGACGATCCGTCCCTGCCGCCTGAAGAAAGACTTGAAAAGCTGGTCAAGACGGTCATAGAGGCCTATCGCGGCGCAGACGATCAACACAAGGTGCAGCTTAACGCCAGCCAAGCACTCTCAGCGGAGCAGCGCGCCGAAATCGTCAAAGTGGAGCGCCGCGTCGTCAAACGCTTTTCCAACACGCTACGCGAGATCCACCCGATTCTGGATGATCCCGACCGCCCATTGCTGATGCCTGTCACCATGTCTTTGTTCGGCATGATGAATTGGGTCTATATGTGGTTCAAGGAAGATGGCCCCATTTCCCGCGAGGATTATGCCCGTTTGGCAACCGTGCTCATTCTGGAAGGGGTAAAGGCCGTCCGCTAGGGTAGGCGCCACCTTTCCCAAGCTGCATTGAAACAACCACAGTGAAAGCCCCGAGCGTCAGCAATCCGGCCGGATGCCGTGCGGCTCCAATGCGCTCAAAACGGCAAAAACACATAGAAAAAGCCAATAACGGGGCCGGAACCAGCTTCAATGCCGGTTCCGGCCCCTTCCGCCAACTATTCCGCAGCGTCAGACAAGGACAGGGGCCAGTTTTTGGCCACCATGGTCAACACGTCATAGTGCGCCACGATCTCGTCCTTCTGATTGACCACCTGACAGTCCCAACGCACCTCGCCATGCTCGGCATTTTCGCGGGGATTGATCTCCTTGCAGGTAAGGCGCACCCGCAGGCTATCGCCAAAATAGACCGGCATCACGAAGCGCATAGCATCGACACCATAGTTGGCCAGCACAGGCCCCGGCTCGGGATCAACGAACAGACCTGCCGCAAAGGAGGCGATGAGATATCCATGGGCGACGCGATCCTCAAAAAACGGATTTGCCTTGGCCGCAGCGCTATCCATGTGCGCATAGAAGGTGTCACCGGTAAATTCGGCGAAATGCTCCACATCAGCCTGCGTAACCGGGCGGGCATCCGTGAGGATTTGATCCCCGATCTCAAGTTCGGCAAGGGATTTGCGAAACGGATGCACATCATGTTG
This sequence comes from uncultured Cohaesibacter sp., assembly GCF_963678225.1. NCBI lineage: Bacteria > Pseudomonadati > Pseudomonadota > Alphaproteobacteria > Hyphomicrobiales > Cohaesibacteraceae > Cohaesibacter > uncultured Cohaesibacter sp. The sequence continues at coordinate 770,372 of NZ_OY782763.1, forward strand.
CACCGGTGCGCCATCCACCCACTGTCCCGTGACAGCCGATAGCATCGCTGGCGCGCCCTGAATGGCGGTGCGCTGCATGAAATGCTTCACACCACGCATCCCCCCCATTTCCTCGCCACCGCCGGCCCGGCCCGGCCCACCATGCACCAGAGGCGCAAGCGGAGAGCCATGGCCCGTCGAGCTTTTGGCCGAAGCACGATTGCCGATCATTACGCGTCCATGGAATGATGCAAGCCCCGCTACCATTTTTGCAGCCAGCGCTCCATCATCCGTGAAGACAGAGGAGACAAGCGACCCGCGCCCCTTGCGACAAAGAGCGATGGCCTCTTCTGGATCATCATAAGGCATCAGCGTTGCAACAGGCCCAAAGGCCTCGATACCATGCACCGCCTCCCCTTCCTGCGGATTGGCAGAGCGCAACAGAACCGGTGCCATGAAGGCGCCTTTTTCCCCATCGCCCGAGACCAACGGGCAGGTTTCAGGATCACCAACCACAAGTTCTGCTTCGGTCGTCAATTCGGCGATGCGCGTACGAACGGTTTCGCGATCCTTGAGGGAAACAAGCGCGCCCATACGCACGGACGGGTCCGTTGGCAACCCGATCGGCACCTTCCCAAGCCGGGCGGTGAGTGCCTCCACAAAAGCAGTCTCATAAGATCTTGGCACCATGATGCGGCGAATAGCCGTGCATTTCTGCCCCGCCTTGGCGGTCATTTCACGCGCTACCTCACGCACGAACAGATCAAATTCCGGTGTCCCGGGCCCAGCATCCGCACCAAGCACAGATGCATTCAGACTGTCGGCCTCCATGGTGAAGCGAACCGAATTGGCAATGATGGCCGGTTTGCTCCGCAGCATCTGGCCAGTAGAGGCCGAACCGGTGAAGGTCACCACATCCTGCTCGGTCACATGATCCAGCAGATCGCCCGGATCACCGGTAACAATCTGCAAGGCACCATCGGGAAGCAGACCGGTTTCCAGCATGCGCCGCACCACCAGTTCTGTAAGATAGGCCGTCTGACTGGCTGGTTTGACAAGACACGGCATACCCGCAATCAACGAGGGAGCGATTTTCTCCAACATGCCCCAAACCGGAAAATTATAGGCATTGATGTGGATGGCCACGCCTTCCATCGGCGTCAGAATATGCTGCCCCATGAAGGAGGCATCCCGTGCCAGAGTCTCAACAGGGCCTTCCGTGAGCACCCGTGCATTGGGAAATTCCCTTCGCGCCTTGGACGCAAAGGTAAGCATGGTTCCAATACCGCCCTCGATATCGGGCCAAGCATCGCTGCGCGTGGCCCCAGTGGCAAAGCTTTCCTGATAGAATTCTTCCTTCAGCTCCATCAGTTTCAGGCCAAGCGCCTTGAGCATCAGGGCGCGTTGGTGGATCGTCATGGCTCGCAAAGCGGGACCTCCCACCGCACGCCCCCATGCAAGAGCCGCACGAAAATCAAGCCCCTTCGTTCCTATCAAGGCATGCACCGCGCCTGTGGCGGCATTGGCAACAGGTTCGCCCTCGCCTTCACCCGCGCGCCAGGCGCCGATAACATAACTTTCCAGACGGCGCGGAGACAGGGTCTCGTCCTTCATGATTGTTCCTTTCTACTTGGATTAGCTTAGCTCAGCCCGAGCGCTGCAATCTCGCCGTTGGAAGCTTTTTTCCATGCGTCCAGAAGCACTTCGTTGGTGCTGTGGCGCAACCCTTTCCGATGCAACCGCTCGAACCGTTCCGAGCCAATCACACCGAAGGTCGCCGCCACACGTGGATACCAATAATCAATTGAGGCTGCGGCCTCAGACCGACCTTCGGCGGTGGAGCAGATATCCTCCAGCGCAACACGCCCCATCTCCTTGTGGCGCGCTTCGACAGGGGCAATCTCCCGGATCGCTTCGGCGAGCGGGCTGTAGGAAACCTGAGCCAACTCTCCAAGCTGGATGCCCGTTGCCAGCCCCATCAGCAGGTTCATCACACAGGCATCCGTCCAGCTAACAAGCGGCGCATGAAAAACCGACAGGCGCATGTCGCCCCCTTGGCGGCAAGGGTCTATGGCAGCGTCACGCGGCATGCGGGCCGCCCAATCATGGGCACGATTATAGAGTGCCTTATCAGTGCCGAAATCTTCCATGAGATCGAGCACCTTTTCCGCGCTGGCTGCCTTCTCAAGAGTGATCCGGCAGGCCGCTATCCGCTGCGCGATACCCGGAGCCCAATTGATGGCGTTAGCAAAACCGGCAGAGCCAGCCAATTCGCTGTCGACAAAGGACGACATCAGCTTCAAAAGCTCGGCACGATAGCGTGGGGATACATTCTCCGGCGAGGTGAGCTTCCCCCCTTGCGCGAGATACTCATCAATCGGCATCAGCCCTGCATCACTCGTCATAGCTCAACACCACCTTATCCGATACCGGCGCACACTGGCACGACAGCACATAGCCAGCCTTCACCTCATAATCTTCCAGCGCATGATTCACAGCCATCTCGACCTCGCCCTCCAGCACACGGGCCCGACAGGTGGAGCAAACACCGGCCTTGCAGGAAAACGGAGCATCCATGTTATTGGTGATCGCCGCTTCGAGAATGGAATTGCCATCCTTGGGCATCGTGAAGCTGCGTGTTGCGCCATCAAGGGTGACCGATACCGCGCAGCTGTTGCGCGTGACCGACGCTTTTTTGGAAACGACCTGCTTGCGAGCCCGGCCCGGCTGAGACGTGGCAAAAAGCTCGAACTTGATCTGCTCATCAGAAATACCATGCTTGCGCAGATTTTCCGCAATGGTCAGCATCATGGGCTCCGGACCGCAGATGAAGGCGGTATCCACACTGTCGGCCTCAATCCAGAGATTGAACAGAGCGTCCAGTTTCTCGTCATCAATGCGGCCGGTGAAGAGATCGATTTCCTGCCCCTCACTCTTGAGAATATGGATCACGGACAACCGCCCCAGATACATATTCTTGAGGTCTTCCAGTTCCTCGCGGAACATGATCGAACTCATCTGCCGATTGGCATAAACCAGCGTGACGTTGGATTTCGGTTCGCGAGCCAGGACTGTCTTGATGATCGAGAGAACCGGCGTAATACCCGATCCTCCAGCAAAGGCGAGGTAGTTTTTTTCCGCAGCCGGATCAATCTGCGTGAAGAAGCGACCCGCCGGTGGCATGGCGTCTATATGGTCGCCCACCTTCAGCTCTTCATTGGCCCAGGTAGAAAAAGCGCCCCCCTCAACGCGCTTGATCCCAACCTTCAGGCACCCCTCATCAAGGCCCGCACAGATGGAATAGGACCGCCTTAGCTCTTCCTGATCAAACATCCGGCGAAAGGTGAGATATTGCCCTTGCGTAAAGGCGAAAGCCTCCGCATCTGCAGGGTCGGGTTTTAACGTCAGAACCACGGCATCGCGGGTTTCGCGACGCACATCGGTCACTTCAAGTGATGAAAATCGTGACATGGCAAGCCTCTCCTCCAAGGCTTAGATGCATTTGAAATAGTCAAAGGGTTCCAGACAGTCCTTACAGCGCCACGAGGCTTTGCAAGGAGTGGACCCGAACTGGCTGACACGCTCCGTGTTGGTCGAAGCGCAGCGCGGGCACTCCACCACCAGATTGCTCTTGCCGCTCATGCGGCGCGCTCGTGCGGCCATAACACCACTGGACGCAGTGCCATCGATCGGCGGAGCGATCCCGAAGGCACGCAGCTTGTCGCGCGCATCCCGAGCTATCCAGTCACTGGTCCATGGGGGCGACAGACGCCGTTCAAGACGCAGTTGATTAATGCCCTTTTCACGCAGCTTTTCCTCGATGGCGAGATCGATCACCGCTGTTGCCGGACATCCCGAATAGGTCGGTGTGACGGCGACAACAAGCGTTTCGCCCTCATAGCGGACCTCTCGAACAATCCCTAGCTCGGTGACTGAAACGACCGGAATTTCCGGATCCGGTACATCAGCTAACCAGCTCCAGACGATATCGACCGAGGGCTGCACAATAGAAGCGGATAGGTTTTGCTGAGTGACCATGGCTCTACCAACGTGCGCCCGGATAGGCCCGCTGCAGAAACTGCATTTCAGCCAGAATATAGCCCAGATGCTCCGTATGACGCCCAATGACGCCACCGGTTTGGGCAAAGCCTGCTGGCCCCGGCATATCAAGCATGGCCTCCGCCAACACCGAGCGCACAGTTTCCTCCCATTCGGCCTTCAGCTCCGAAGGCTCCGGCGCTATGCCCGCTTTGGCCATGGCTTTGTCCACCGCATCGGTAACAAACATCTCGTCCACATAAGGCCAGAGTTGATCAAGGGCAGCCTGCATACGACGATGGCTCTCGTCCGTGCCATCCCCCAGCCGGACAACCAGATCCGAGGAGCGTTCCAGATGATAACTGGCTTCCTTGACGGCCTTGGCCGCAATCTCGGCAACCCTTGGACTGGCCGAACTGGTAAGCCGCATCAACAGGGCATAGTGACGAGCATCAAACAGGAACTGACGCATGATCGTCACGCCCATGTCGCCATTGGGCAGCTCACAGAGCAGCAGATTGCGGAATTGCAGCGCATCGCGCAGATAGGCCAGCGCATCCGCATCTCGCCCCTTGCCTTCGACCTCGCCAGCAAGCCCCAACCACATCTGGGTGTGGCCAATCAGGTCCAGCGCCGTATTGGCCATGGCGATGTCTTCTTCAAGTGCAGGGGCATGCCCGCACCATTCAGACACCCTGTGCCCCAACACCAGAGCACTATCCCCCATGCGACATAGACATTCAAAGAAGGCGGGCGCCAGCGCATCATCGCTGACAAACCGGTCCTCGACCGGGTTCAGCACGGCCCCGGTCGCAGCCTTTTCCATAGCTCCCACACTCATCACATATGCCCCACTTCATCAGGGATATCAAAGAAGGTCGGATGGCGATAAGCCTTGCTCTCGGCCGGATCGAACAGCGGCCCTTTCTCCGACGGGCTCGATGCGGTGATGTCGTTGGATTTCACCACCCAGATCGATACGCCCTCCTTGCGGCGCGTATAAACATCGCGCGCGTGATGGATTGCCATCTCGGCGTCAGATGCGTGCAAGCTGCCAACATGGCGATGGTTGAGTCCGTGCTGCCCTCTGATAAACACTTCCCAAAGCGGCCATTCTTTTCTAGACATGATCATTTCTCCCCCCAAAAATTTGCGGCCTCATTCAGCGGCAGTGGTTACCGCAGCCCGACGATGCGCGGCCTTTTCTGCATGGGCGTACAGTCCTTCGCGGAACCATGCGCCATCATCCCAGGCCTTGACCCGCGCATTCATCCTCTCGCGATTGCACGGCCCGTTGCCCTTGATGACCTCGAAAAACTCAGACCAGTTCGGCTCGCTGAAGTCGTAGCCGCCCTTCTCCTCGTTCCATTTGAGATTGTCGTCGGGAATGGACAGGCCCAAATATTCAGCCTGAGGCACCGTCTGATCGACAAATTTCTGGCGCAGCTCGTCATTGGTATTGATCTTGATTTTCCAGGCCATGGACTGGGCAGAATGAACCGACTCAGCATCCGACGGGCCGAACATCATAAGCGATGGATACCAGAAGCGATTGAGCGCATCCTGCGCCATTTCCTTCTGTGCCGGAGTACCTTCTGCCATCTTCATCATGATGGCGTAGCCCTGCCGCTGGTGGAAACTCTCCTCCTTGCAGATCCGGATCATTGCCCGGCTGTAAGGACCATAGGACGTGCGCTGCAGAGGCACCTGATTCATGATGGCCGCGCCATCAACCAGCCAGCCAACAGCCCCCATATCTGCCCAAGTCAGGGTGGGATAATTGAAGATCGAGCTATATTTCATGGCGCCGGAATGAAGCTTCTCTGTAAGCTCATCGCGGCTGACACCAAGCGTTTCCGCTGCAGAATAAAGATACAGCCCGTGTCCGGCTTCATCCTGCACCTTGGCCAACAAAATGGCCTTGCGCTCAAGAGTTGGCGCTCGGGTAATCCAGTTCCCCTCGGGCAACTGTCCGACAATCTCCGAATGGGCATGCTGTCCGATCTGCCGGATCAGCGTCTTGCGGTACCCTTCGGGCATCCATTCCTTGGGCTCGATCTTTTCTCCCCGATCGATCCTGTCCTGAAACGCCTGTTCTTCAGACGTCATTTCGTCCCGAGACTTCATTCCTTCCGACTTCACCATCTGTGCATACATGTCCGACCTCCTCTTCAGACGCGTTCCAGAATAAGAGCGATGCCCTGCCCGACCCCGACGCACATGGTGCAGAGCGCGTAGCGCCCGCCGGTGCGTTGAAGCTGATAGGTGGCGTGCAGCACAAGCCGCGCCCCGGACATCCCCAGCGGATGGCCCATGGCGATCGCGCCGCCATTAGCGTTGATATATGAGGCATCCTCGGGTAGCCCGAGGTCGCGCAGAACGGCAAGCGACTGCGCTGCAAAGGCTTCATTGAGCTCGATAACATCCATCTGCCCCAATGTAAGACCAGCCCTCTCCAGAACCCGACGGGTTGCTGGGACGGGTCCGATACCCATCACACGCGGCGGCACTCCGGCAGCAGCCATGGCGACTATGCGGGCCTTTGGTGTCAGTCCATTGGTCTTGGCAGCAGTTTCAGAGGCAACAATCAGCCCCGCAGCGCCATCATTGACACCCGAGGCATTGCCCGCCGTCACCGTCAGATCAGGTCCATTTACCCCACGCAACTTGGCAAGGGTTTCGACGCTCGTTCCCGGGCGCGGATGCTCATCAGTATCGACAACAAGCGGGTCTCCCTTGCGCTGGGGAATGGTGACAGGTACGATTTCCTCGGCAAAACGCCCCGCTTTCTGGGCCTCTTCCCAACGACGCTGACTTTCAGCGGCGAAGCGGTCCTGATCTTCGCGCGCGATGTCATAATCCTCGGCCACATTATCGGCCGTTTCCGGCATGCTGTGCGTGCCGTGCGCCTTATCTAGCGCCGTATTCTTGAAACGCCAGCCAATCGTCGTGTCATACATTTCAGCATTACGGGAAAAGGCACTGCCAGCCTTGGCCACCACAAAGGGCGCCCGGCTCATGCTCTCCACGCCGCCGGCAACCAACATGTCGCCATCTCCGGCGCGTATAGTGCGAGCAGCCAGCCCAATGGCGTCCATTCCCGAACCACAGAGCCGATTGACCGTCGTCCCCGGCACTCCAACAGGCAGACCGGACAACAAAACCGCCATGCGGGCAACATTACGATTGTCCTCGCCAGCCTGATTGGCACAGCCAAGGATCACGTCATCCACCTGCTCCCAATCAAGTTGTGGATTGCGTTCCAGCAGTGCCCGCAGCGGCACGGCGGCCAGATCGTCCGCCCGAACGGAAGACAAGGCGCCCCCATAGCGCCCGATAGGCGTGCGCACAGCATCGCAAACGAATGCCTCCGACATTCAAAAACTCCCCCCAATGAGACTACTTACCGGCCCTTATTAATTAACCGACCGTTCGTTCACATTATGACGAAGATACTCCAGAGTGCAACAGCTTTGTACCAGCCATTGGGATGAGACGACTAAATTAGCCACACAACATTGGTCTATAAGTTTGATAACATTCTGAAATTCTTAGTCATTCAAACGGTAGCCGGAACGGCAAAGACTCTCATCAAATGCCATCTGCAATGAAAATATGCCCAATTCCAAGCGATCAAACCTCACTCTGCCACGGCTTAAAAGCCCGCCAGATCTGTATCAGAAACTGCGGATCATCAGTCCCAGAGCATAAAAAGAAAGCGCAGCCTGCAACAACAGACAGCGCTTTTTCATGCCAAAATTCGGCCATCGAAATCCGATGATAAGAATCCTACAGTGGCCTTTTATCCGACGATCGCCTCAACGATCACCTTCGTCACTCCATCAGAGGGAGGCGGCACGATATCTCCCGCAATCGGCTTGCCATCCACACTCAGCGAGACCACGTTACCCGACCCTTTGCGCACCACAGAAATATCATAGGAGACACCCCGAAACAGGCGCTGCACCCGGAAGTCATCCCAACGCTCGGGTATGACCGGGGCGATCTTGAGGCCGTCATAATCGGGACGGATACCCAAAATCCATTGCGTAATGGTGTAATAGTTCCAGGCAGCAGTGCCAGTCAGCCAGGAATTCTTGGCCTCCCCGTGGCTCGGCGCATCACGACCGGCGATCATCTGCGCATAGACATAGGGCTCCAACCGATGCACGTCGGAAATACCTTCCCGCACAGACGGGCTGATCCGACTATAATAGTCAAAGGCAGCATCCCCATTGCCCATGACAGCTTCGGCAATAGCCACCCACGGGTTATTGTGGCAGAAAATACCGGCATTTTCCTTGTAGCCCGGAGGATAGGTGGAGATTTCACCATATTCGATATAGTAGCGCGAATAGGCTGGCTGCTGCAGCACGATACCATGCGGGGTTGCCAGATGTTTCGCAACCGAATCCAACGCCTGCCGAGCCTTGCCATCTTCCACACCGACACCCGCCAGAACACAAAAGCCCTGCGGCTCGATGAAGATCTTGCCTTCGGCCTGCTCATGCGTGCCCAGCTTGTTACCGAAATCATCATAGGCCCTGAGGAACCATTCGCCATCCCAGCCATGCTCGCTGATCGTGGCGCCCATATCCGCAGAAATTCGAGCATAATAGGCAGCATCCCCATCCTTGCCGATGACCTTGGCGATATCGGACAGTTCCTTGGCAGACAGCACCATCAATCCGGCGATAAACACGGATTCAGCCACCGTGCCTTCCTTGCTGGTCGTGGTCTGGAAGCTTTCTCCCGGCGTATCTGAAAAGCAGTTGAGATTGAGGCAATCGTTCCAGTCAGCCCGCCCGATCAGAGGCAAGCCATGCGGCCCCATCCGATCCTCGGCATATTGGATCGAGCGCTTGAGATGCTCATAGAGCGGCTCTTCCGTGCCCGGCTGACAATCAAACATCACCGGTTCATCCAGAATGGAAAAATCGCCGGTTTCCTTGAGATAGGCCGCCACCCCGATGATCAACCAATGTGGGTCGTCATTGAAATCGCCCCCGATATCATTGTTGCCCTTCTTCGTCAGCGGCTGATACTGGTGATAGGCGCCGCCCGAGGAAAGTTGTGTAGCAGCAATATCCAGTATGCGTTCCCGGGCTCGCGAGGGCACCATATGTACGAAGCCCAGCAGGTCCTGATTGGAATCGCGGAAGCCAAGCCCGCGCCCGATGCCAGACTCAAACGAGGAAGCCGAGCGAGACATGTTGAAGGTCGCCATACATTGATAGGCGTTCCAGATATTGACCATACGGTTGGTGTGCTGATCAGGCGAAGACACCTGATAGACGCCCAACAGCGCATCCCAATGCTTGGTCAGCGCATCAAAAGCGCCATCGACGGTCTCAAGATCGCAATATTTGTCGATAATCGGTTTAACCGTCTTCTTGTTCAGGATCTGAGAGCTTGGCGGATCGAACTTGTCATCCTTGTCATTCTCATGATAACCGAGCACAAACACGACCTGCCGGGTCTCGCCCGGCTCAAGGCGCAACTTCACGTGATGCGATCCCATCGGCGACCAGCCATGGGCAATGGAATCCCGTGATTTACCTTCCATCACGGCAACCGGCTTATCCCAGCCGCGCCATGGACCAAGAAAGTCCTCGCGCTGGGTATCAAAACCGGCAATCTCTTCCGAACAGGCAAAGAAGGCGAAATGGTTGCGGCGCTCGCGATATTCCGTCTTGTGATAGATCACCCCCTCATCCACTTCCACCTGACCGGTGGAGAGATTGCGCTGGAAATTGCTCTGGTCATCCAGCGCATCCCAGAGACAGAATTCCACCGAGGAAAAGAGCGAAACATCCGCAGGCACAAGGCGTTCGTTGCTGACCGTCACCTGCCAGATTTCCAGCGTTTCATCCAACGGCACGAAATAGCGGGTTGCGGTGCGAATGCCATCCTTTTTGGAAGAGATAACAGAATAGCCCATGCCATGACGGCAGGAATAATCCTCCAGCTCCGTCTGCATCGGCATCCAGGAAGGTGTCCAGCAGTCGCCGGTTTCATTGTCGCGTACATAGACATAACGCCCACCGAAATCAGTCGGCACATTATTGTAGCGTCCACGCGTCAGGCGGCGCAAACGGGCATCGCGATAATAGGAATAGCCGCCAGCGGTGGCAGAAAGAATGCCAAAGTAACTCTGACAGCCAATATAGTTGATCCAGGGCGCAGGCGTATCAGGACGGGTAATCACATACTCACGAGCCTGATCGTCAAAATATCCATATTTCATAGTGAGCACCTATCAAATGTCAGTAAGGGACAAAGAGCAGCGTATCCGTCAATCATGCATTTCAGGCCGCAAAAGAGATAGAAGGCTCCTGTCCTCCAGTTGGCCACTCACTACCATAAGAGACAGAAAGTTGGAAGTGAAACGTTTCAGATTTTACTAATATTTCTAATTTTTGTAATATAAGAAAATATTTTTCATTTACAGAACGAGATTGCTTTCAAAGTCTGTGGGATAAAATGCTACAGCCCCACATCTCGCAGCCCCGTTAGCGGCGCCCCCCCTTTCGCAGGCACATAAGGTTTGCTTGCAAGGAGATAAAGTCTATCGAGATAATTGGGCGAGAATGTACCGGATCGGCACACTAGCGGATCAGATCGCGCAACACGCGTGCTCCAGCGATAACACAGCGCATTTGTGCTTCATGCAATATCTGAAAGTCCTCGCCATAGACAGTCTCATCCGGAGCTTCGGTGATGATGGTCACCGGAAACAGAGAGTCCGGGAATTCCTGCGTGAAATGCGCGATATCCTTGGTGACGCTAAAGCCCACGTCATCAGAACTATATTGGCTGAACCGTGCCAGCTGGGCGCGATTGAGGGCGATAATCGGCTCATATTCTTGCAACACGCTGATCATCGTCTGCAATATGGCTTCCCCAATCCCCTGCCAGCCGGGCAAATAGCGCAAGATCAGCATAAAGCCCTTGGGCAATGTCCAAATTTCCTGTCCACGTGGCACATAGCCAGAAAGAGGCCGCGCAAATTCATGCGAGGGATAGCCATGCAAATTCAAATGCAGCTTGGCATCCGTCAACGCTTTGACTTCATGCAGAATATCATTCTCATAGCCGCGCTCGACATATTCCAGATCATTTCCACCTGCAGTAAAACGCGCTGCATGGTTCATATGATTGGGAAAATCCTTACAAAATTCCCGCATCAAGGCAAAACCGTCAGGATTGATAAGAGGCGCAATGGCGAAATTGTTATGGGCATCATCGCGCAAGCGCGCAGCCGCACGCAAGGCACCAACCGGTCCGCTCGTCTCATTGGCATGTTGCCCGGAGCTGATCACCAGCCCTGGCCCTTCTCCCTTCAAATAGCGCCCCCATACAGGTCGGCCTCGACGGGAACAGGAAATCAGCTTCTCCCCGCCCAGAGCCTCAAGCCCGGCGCGTACCGTATCGGGCGAAAGCCAGTGGTCTACATGTTCTAGGCTCTTGAGCGGATCTTCGTCTTTGGGCACACGCCAGCCTTCAACACGGCTGTGTAGGATCGGCATGGTCTCGCTGGCGCAATCAATCGCCAGATAAGGATCAGACGCAAGCGCCAGCTCAACCAGAACTGTCTCGTCGAAGCGAGGCCCCAGATAAGGAACCAACTGCCCCGGTGCGAAGGTTCGGTCATCTTCCTTGTACCCATTTTGCACCTTGAGTGTCTCAAGGGCTGCAAAATAGAGCTCCTCATGCATCAGTTCTGCCGAGCTGATCACCTCTTTGGAGTGCGGCAATCCGGTCTCGTAGAATGGCGCTTCCAGACGCATTTCAAGCCGATCGAACAAAGGACTTTTGTTGCCCCACTCTTGCGCCTTGAGGCTATTGAGCACCCATTCAAAGGACTGTTCCAGATCCGTCTCGAACGGCGCATCACAATCAAGCTCTTGATCCTCGGCACCAACGACCCGTACCCAGCCACAATTGGCCAGAATCTCCATGCCCGCATGATCAGTCCGGCTCCGGTTCGGCGCGAAAATGCGTACGCTATCCTTGCGGCTGGATGACATGGTCATATCAAGCTGGTAATAGGGTTTCTCATCCTGCTGCGGCATGGGCTCGAAGCGGCATTGCCCTTCACCAAACAGATCTTGCACCGGATAAGCCTCTAGCATAAAGCGGATATCAGAGACGCCTTCAATCACCGGATAATGGATCACCAAATCCTCGATATGGGTCAAATTGATGTCTTCCAACAGCGCATGGAGCAACGGTTTGAAGGCAGAATAGATATGCACATCCGCCCCGCCCCGCGCAATCTCGCGTTCGGCAGCCTTACGCCGCTCAGGACTATCGAAAACCCAGATGTCAATCGCCGCCCCCTTGTAGGGCGCCTGCTTGAAGCGATCAACCAGCACAGACAAGGATGTCGGCAACTCTGTGCGACAGATCACGGACTTGGATTGCGAATTCATCATGGGACTACTATTGAACAGATTCGAGAAGAAAAAGGGGACCAGACATCCGAAAAGAGGTCACATCATGACATCTCGATGAGGATAACCGCAAGACAAGGCACCAACCTTTGCACGCGAGAACCGACCTACTACATTTTTCAAGGGAAATAAGCCTGAGCAGCGCCAAAAAAACGCTCCCCACCATGTTTCGATGAGGTGCCTATCAAATCTGATCTGGGAGCACAAGCCTGTGCCTTGGCAAAAGGCTCATTTGTGCCCTTTTTACCGCAATAAGCATGCATGACGCACGCCTGTATTCCTGCGCTGAAGAACGTAACGGAACCCCATGGTAGCCGCATGGAATGCGTGCGAAAAAAGATATTCACCTGTGGGGAGTGGCAGTGTGACAAATGGCAGCCCGATACAGGGCATTAGCTGCCGCTTTGCTCCTGAAGCATATCCGGGAGCATAAAAGCGGCAGCATAAAGCCAGTAAGAGCAGCCATCAGATGGCGAGATAATTCTCGCGCAGTTCTTTATTATCAAGCACTTCCTTGGCAGTGCCATCAAATACGACACTCCCGGTATCAAGAATGACAGACCGGTCAGCCAGCTCCAGTGCCCGAATCGCATTCTGTTCCACCAGAATCGTGGTAATGCCCTGCATCTTGATGATTTCGAGGGTCTTTTCGATTTCGTCAACAATCACAGGCGCCAGCCCCTCATAGGGTTCATCAAGCAACAGCACCTTGATGTCCCGCGCCAAAGCACGGGCAATCGCCAGCATCTGCTGCTCGCCCCCCGAAAGCGTCACCCCTTCCTGATTGCGTCTTTCACCAAGCCTCGGGAACAGATCATAAAGACGATCAATGCTCCAGCCGACCGGCTCGACGATCTGTGCCAGCTGGATATTCTCCTCAACCGTCAGACCGGGAATGATGCGCCGATCTTCCGGCACCAGCACCATGCCCGCCCTCGCGGCCTCATGGCTCGCCATGGTGTGCAAATGCTGGTGATCCAGCCAGATTTCCCCATAGGTGAGAGACGGATTATCGAGCCGCGCGATGGTGCGCAGGGTCGATGTCTTACCCGCCCCGTTTCGACCCAACAGCGCCAGAATTTCCCCTTCATGCACATTGAAGGAGACACCCTGCACGATATAGCTTTCACCATAGTAGGCGTGAATATCATGCACCGACAAAAAGGCCGGAGCCGTGGCGGCCACATTGGCATGTTTGGTGAAATCGGGTCGGTCTTCTGCGGGGCGTTTGGTTGCTTCAATAGCGAGATCGCTCATGCTGCTTCTCCAAGATAGGCTTCTTTCACCTTCGGATGGCCCTTGATATTTTCCGGCGTGTCTTCAACCAGAGGCGTGCCCTGAGCCAACACCGTGATGCGCTCGGCAAGAGAAAAGACCACATGCATGTCATGCTCGATAATGGCGATGGTGATGTCGTGCTTTTCGTGGATTTCCTTGAGCAGATCGATGGTGTTGTTGGTGTCAGCTCGCGCCATGCCTGCGGTCGGCTCATCCAGCAGAAGCAGCTTGGGAGCCTGCACCAGACACATGGCCATTTCCAGCCTGCGTTTGTCACCACGCGACATGGACCCGGCAACCATATGCAGTTTCTCCGTCATATTGACTTCTTCCAGCATATGCTCGGCTCGCTCAATGACCTCTTTCTCGTTTGAAATAGTCTCGAACGCATGCATGCGAAATGCGCCGTCCCGCTTGGCAAAGCAGGGTATCAGCATATTTTCCATCACCGTCAGATCGGTAAAGATCTCCGGCGTCTGGAAAACCCGACTGATGCCCATCTGGTTGATTTCATAGGGCGTCCGGCCAAGCACAGACTGCCCCTGAAAGGTGACAGACCCGGTGTCCGGCTCCAACTTGCCGATCAGACAATTAAGCAGGGTCGATTTGCCCGCTCCGTTGGGACCGATAATCGCGTGAACCGAGTTTTCTGCCACTGACAGGTTGACGTTGCCAAGCGCCTGTAGGCCACCAAAGCGTTTATTGACATCTTTGACTTCAAGAATGCCCATGTTTGTTGTCTCCATCAGGCCACGTGGGGCTTCGGTTTGGGGTGATGCTCGGTGTCTTTGGACGGACCTTTCGGCTCCTTATCGCGCTTGATCCAGTTGCGCAGCCGTTGCCCACCTTCGATCAATCCACCGGGAAGGAAAATAACCACCAGCATGAACAACAAGCCCAGTGTCAGATGCCAGCCCTTGCCGATGAAGGGATGCATCAAAAAGACAATGGTGTCTTCAAGGCCATCAGGAAGAACCGCGAACCAGCCATGCAGAACGTTGTCGTTGATCTTGGAGAAGATATTCTCGAAATATTTGATGAAGCCCGCGCCAAGGACTGGCCCCATCAGGGTTCCGGCCCCTCCCAGAATGGTCATCAGAACGACTTCACCGGACGCGGTCCATTGCATGCGCTCGGCACCAGCAAGAGGATCCATCGCCGCCAGCAAACCACCAGCCAGACCGGCATACATGCCCGATATGACGAAGGCAGCAAGCGTATAGGGCCGCGTATTAAGGCCGGTATAGCTCATCCGCGTTTGATTGGTCTTGATCGCCCGCAGCATCAGGCCAAAGGGCGACCGAAAGATTCTGAGAGAAATATAGAAGACGATGATCGCAATGATGGCGCAGAAATAGTAGCCATTGCTAAAGGTAAACTGCCATCCAGCAAAGTCCACTTTTGTGGCCTCGTTCATGACGATACCAAAGAAGTGCGGCGACGTCGGGCCCCCTTCCCCCATCAAGACTTGCGGATCATCACCATAGACCTGAAGCCCGGTTTCCCCGTTGGTAAGCGGCGTAAGAACCGAATAGGCCAGATTGAAAGACATCTGAGCCATGGCCAATGTCAGGATCGAGAAATAGATGCCCGACCTGCGCAGGGAAACATATCCGATCAACAAGGCAAACAGCGCCGACATGATCACCGCAAGGATTAGTCCCGGCAGTACATTGTAGCTCAAAAGCTTATACATCCAGACGACGGAATAAGATCCCACGCCAAGGAAGGCCGCATGGCCGAAGGACAGATAACCCGTCAGGCCAAAGAGAATATTGAACCCGATTGCAAAGATGCCGTAGATGGCAAATCTCTGCATGAGATCAGGATATCCGGCATTGAACTGCGCCAGCCCCGACCCTTCGGGAAACGGCTGCAGCAAAATCGGTGTCGCCAAAGTCAGAAACATGACGATGAGGAGAAAGGTTGTGTCTTTCTTGCTCAAACCCAGCATGGCTTATTCCTCCATCACGCCTTTTCGTCCCATAAGACCGCGTGGGCGGGTCAACAGGATGATAATTGCAACTAGATAAATGATGATCTGGTCGATCCCGGGTATCAGAGACTTGACTTCATTCATGGAAGCGAAGCTCTCCAGAATGCCGAGCAGGAAGCCGGCCAGCACCGCACCGGGCAGCGAGCCCATGCCGCCGACAACGACCACGACAAAGGACAGCACCAGGAAGTCCATGCCCATATGATAGTTGGGTGAGTTGATCGGCGCATACATGACACCGGCAAGACCGGCAACTGCTGCTGCCATGCCAAACATGATGGTGAAGCGCTTGTCGATATTGATGCCCAGCAGACCAACGGTCTCGCGATCGGCCATACCCGCACGGACAACCATGCCGAATGTCGTAAAGCGCAAGAAGGCAAACACGGCGCTAACGATCATGGCGGAAAACACAAAGTAGATCAGGCGCCAGTAGGGATAAATAATCGTATTCTCTGCAAAGCCGATCATGACGCCAAAATCAAGCGACCCCTTGAATGCCTCCGGCGCAGGTGTCGGAATCGGGTTGGCCCCGTAGAAATATTTGACAATCTCCTGAATTACGATGGCGAGGCCAAAGGTCACCAGAATCTGGTCAGCGTGCGGGCGCTTGTAGAAATGCTTGATCAGCCCGCGTTCCATCGCATAGCCGATAAAAAGCATCACGGGTATCGCAAACAGGATCGCCAGCGGCACCGACCAGTTGATAATGGCATTGCCCGCCGTATCGCCAAACCAGTTCACCACATAAGGCGTATCGACCTTCAGCGGATTGCCCAGAAAGTCCTTTTTTGTCGGATCCACGACCGTGAAAGACAGCGACAACAGTCTTTGCAGCGTAACGGCACAGAAGGAGCCGAGCATAAACAGGGCACCATGAGCGAAGTTGACCACGCCCAGCGTGCCGAAGATGAGTGTCAGTCCCAGAGCGATCAGAGCATAGGCACTGCCTTTATCCAAACCGTTGAGAATCTGAAGAATGATTGCGTCCATTGAGAAGCCTGCATCGATAAACCGTGCGTATGAATTGCGTCGGTTCTGTCCAAATCAAAAAGATGGCCGCACCACGTTTGTGTGGCACGGCCAGAATGGTCGTTCTGATTATGCGCCGGCGTTGCAGGTGCCAAGCGATGCGTCATCGCCCCCGAACATCGGGTGGTTCGGCGGATATGTGACATGATCAACCGGAGTGACTTCAACAATTTCCAGCGTGTCATAAGCGGTTGTCGGGTTCTGCGCACCACGCACGACCAGCACGTCCTTGAAGCACTGGTGGTCTTCCTTGCGATACATGGTCTTGCCGTTGCCCAGCCCGTCAAACTCGAAGCCTTCCAGCGCTTCAGCAACACCGCAAGGATTGAAGGTACCAGCACGTTCGCAAGCATCTGCATAAAGCAGAACCTGTGCGTAGCAGGTCTGCGCAGAGTTGGACGGCGGACGGCCATATTTCTCGCCGAAGGATTTCACAAAGGCCTTGGAGCCTTCATTCTGCAGCTGCCAGTTATAGTTCATCGACCCGAGCACGCCCTTGATGTTGTCGCCAGCACCCGCGGCCATCAATTCAGAATAGAGCGGAACGATGATCTTGAAATCCTTGCCATTGACCATCTTGTCGAGCAGGCCAAACTGAACAGCGTTGGTCAGAGAGTTCACCATGTTGCCGCCATAGTGGTTGAGAACCAGAACATCCGCACCGGCATTGATCACCGGAGCGATGTAGGACGAGAAGTCTGTCGTAGCGAGCGGTGTCAGCACGTTATTGACGGTTTTCCAGCCCATGGCCTCGGTGGCAGCCTGCATGGATTCCTGCTGCGTCCAGCCCCAGGTATAGTCAGCGGTCAAGTGATAGGCATTGCGATCCGTGCCAAGCTCCTTGGCCAGAATCGGAGCCAGTGCAGCCGCCGACATATAGGCGTTGAAGAAGTGGCGGAAGCCGTTGGCTTTTCGGTCTTTGCCGGTGGTGTCGTTGGAGTGCGTCAGACCAGCCATGAAGATGACGCCGGCTTCCTGACAAAGGCCCTGAACAGCAACAGCCACACCCGAAGATGATCCGCCGTTGATCATGATCGCACCATCTTTTTCGATCATGGAACGGGCAGAAGCGCGGGCCGCATCTGATTTGGTCTGCGTGTCACCGGTGACGAATTCAACCTTCTTGCCCAGGATGCCATTGCCCTTCAATGCCTTGGAGGTGAAGGTATTCAGGCAGCCGCCGTCGCCTTCACCATTGAGATGCTCCACGGCCAGCTTTTGTGCCAGAAGCTCATCGGCGCCTTCATCGGCATAAGGTCCGGTTTGCGGTACGTTAAAACCAAGTGTCACGGTGGAACCCATCGGCGCATTGGTAAACGCGTTTGCTCTGCTCGTAAAAATGGTTGGCATGGCCAAGCCGGCACCGACGAATGCACCGGTCTTGATCAAACCACGACGTGAAATCGTAAGTTTGGTCATAAATTCCTCCCAAAGAAAAATAGGTGGCCAACTCTCCTCAAAGCGGCCGTCCCGTAACCCACTCTCCTCAAAGCGGTCACGGCGTCTAACTTAGACTAAGTAAACGTACTGAGAGTTTGATTAGATACACCATAGTACTTTTGTTCATCAGCCGAAGGACTTAATAGTATATATATTCCATTATTGAAAACAAATCAGTCATTTAACCAAATTTAACCGCATACATAACACTCCCTTATACATCGAATTGATCATATATTCTTATCAATCACACCAGCTTAAAAATCTAAACAGATTAGGAAACGTTTTTACTCAAACATAACCAGAAAATTCACACATAAAAACAATAGGAAGGCTTTCTACCTGCCACCCAAATCTGCATTTGTTATTTCTAAGTAATGATACAATAACTACTTTGATGAATCGCTCTGGTAACTCTTCAGGCAGCACGCCGCCCCAAAGCCCAGCGAAAACGCATCGTGATACACACCGAGAGCGCGTTCGATTTCCAAAGAACAATTCAAGCAAACAAACCAGCGACAACCCGATGCACACAGCGCTTATCAGGTGTGGCAACAGCAATTTTTTACCCTCGAATGGCAAATGAGTCTCGTTGACACAATATGCGTCAAATCAATAAGTTATACTTATTCAAAGGTCTTTCAGCGGACCTTGGTTATCCAATAGAAGCCACAGGAGAGTCGAGCCAAAGGCTCCTCTTTGCCAAGGCAGCACAGCCCCCGTTTCGGAGCCAGTTGTCTCGTGCGTGTAGCGTGAGTGCCAGACTAAACCCGGCGCCTTGGTCCGAGCCCCGAAACACACATTGGTGGCCCCCAAGAGATAGCCAAAACCGAGAGACCTGATCCGCCGCGCATGCCAGTCAAGATTCGGCACCCTTGCGCGTAAGAAGGCTGTCGCCTATCCGCTTCGTTGATAGTGAAAAATGAAATGAGGGCCCCATGGCAACAACAGAACAGATCAAGGAGTTTGGCATCGTTGGTGCTGGCGGAGCAGGTTTTCCCACTTATGTAAAACTTGGCAGCGAAACGGAAATATTCATTGTCAATGCAGCCGAATGCGAACCGCTCCTGCACAAGGACAAAGAGCTGCTGCGTCTCAAGAGCGAAATCTTTTTCAAGGGCCTTGTAACCTGTCTGGATCTAACGTCCGCCCAGCGGTGCATCATCGGGGTCAAGGCGAAATATGCCGATCTGATCGCCCACCTGCAAGAAACCAATCCAGCACCCGATCGCATCGAAATCATGGGCCTGCGCGACTTCTATCCCGTGGGAGATGAAATCACCCTCATTTATGAAACAACCGGTCGCATCGTTGCCCCCAGAGCCCTTCCAAGCAGTCAGGGGGTTATCGTCAACAATGTGGAGACGATCTACAATATCGGTCTTGGCACACCTCTGGTGACCAAATTCATCACCGTCGGTGGCGATGTTCAACAGCCCGTCTCGGTGGAAGTGCCCATCGGCATGCCCTTCCGCGAAGTGATTGCTCTGGCCCACCCCAATCTGAAAGGCGCAGATCTCGCCCATATGGAAGAGGACTTCGCCGTTATCGTTGGAGGCCCCATGATGGGCAAACTGGCGACCAGTCTTGATGAGCCGGTTACCAAGACCACTGGCGGCTTGTTGGTTTTTGCCAAAGATCACCCTCTTATCCAACGCTTCGAAACAGCGGCACAGGAAAAGCGGGTTAAACGGATCGGCAAATCTGCCTGTGATCAATGCTCTATATGCAGCGAGCTATGCCCTCGCCATTTGCTGGGTCATCCGGTCGAGCCCCACAAGGCCATGCGCAACTTGATGTTTTTGTCCTTCGCCGAGGGGACAGATCAGGCGCTTGCCATTCTGCCGCACACGCTGGCCTGCGCAGAATGCAACCTCTGCACCCTCGTCTCCTGCCCTGAAGGGCTTTATCCGGCACAGGTTACCATTGCGAGCAAGAAACAGGCCATGGCCGCCAAGGCCACTCTTGACGCTGCCAATGAGGACAAGTCCCATCCGCTGATCGACTATCGCCGCACGCCGGTGAAAAAAATCATGACCCGTCTGGCGCTCGATCGCTTCCAGAACAAAGGCGCCTTGTCAGCCTTCGCCCTTCATCCCAAACAATTGACCATCCGCACCAGTCAGCATATTGGCGCCCCGGCCACACCCATGGTGACAACAGGCGACAAGGTCACCCGATACCAGAAGATTGCCTCGGTCGGAGACAAGCTGGGCGCTGAAATCCACTCCCCCGTTGATGGACAGATAACTGCGGTCAACGATAGGGAAATTGTTATAGCCCCCTTTGCCTGATCCCTGATCGCTCGGTTGCAGGAACCAACAAACAGAACAGCAGAAAACAAGGAATGCCTTCATGCCACTCGCCATCGGAATTTTGGAACTCTCCAGCATTGCAGCCGGATATCTGGTACAGGACGGCATGCTCAAGGCAGCGGATGTGAAACTGCTGGTTGCCCGCACCATCTGCCCGGGCAAATATATGATCGTAGTTGGAGGCAATGTCTCTGCAGTCCAGACCGCGCTCGATACGGGCGAACGCCTTGCTGCCGGCTTTCAGGTGGACAAGATATTCCTGCCCAACGTCGATCCTCAACTGTTCCCATCTCTGACAGGATCAGTCGAGCTGCCGCAAACCAAGGGCAAAGCCCTCGGCATCATCGAGACCTTTTCCTCGTCAAGCATTGTGTGGGCAGCCGACGCCGCGGCCAAGGCAGCCAATGTCACGCTCCTCAGGGTCCATATTGCCATGGCAGTAGGTGGCAAAGGCTTCCTCCTGCTATGCGGCGATGTCGGCGCCGTCAAAGCTGCCATTGCAGCAGGCATAGAAGAAATCAAGGATGCCGGTATCCTTGTCAATCACGTGGTTATTTCCAACGCATCCGAAGAACTGTTCAAAGACTATATCTAGCAGCAACCTGCCAAGTGCCTGACATCATCCAACGGTGAGCTAGAACAAGCGTGCCTCTCATTCCATCCAGAAAGGATGATTTGGATGCAAGGCTGTGCGGTCGTTCCTTCGCTTTCTGTTTTGCGTCCAAGAGCACAGAATCATCTGACATTACCTTGGTCCTCGGTTTGATGATAAAAGCCCCGGAAAGGCAATTGTCATGACGCCTCCGATCTGCCTACAATCATCCATGAGCGCCTGCCCGCTGGTTGATTTGCCTATAAGCCAGATCTTGTAAGAGCGTTCAGCGCCTATACTTTGGCGCAACACAAATCCTATTACTCATTTTTCTGAAAAGCATTGATCAGCATGGACCATAGCCCCCACAAGCCCTTTCTTAACAAACTGACGCCGAACCAAAACGCAAAATTCCTCCAAGAGGCGCTCGAGACCCATCCCGACCACTTCCCCAACAAAGAAGCGGCACGGGATTTCTTTCTTCAGATTATTTTTCCTCCCTCCATGCGCTGGGCATTTATTTCGACAGGCAAGAATGCCTCAACCTCGGTTCTCAACTGGCTATTCGAGCAGGAATTCGGAGTGCCGCTCACGGTCAAGGCAGAGCATCCCATAGACATCAATCCGGCCTCGGAAATCCACACTCTGCCAATCTATGGCATATTCTCCCGAGCTCTATTGCAGGGCTATAATATGGAGCATTTCAAAGCACCCGAGCGTTCCATGGAGCGCCTTTGCGTCGTGCGCAATCCCTTCGAGCGCGCAATATCGGCCTTTCTCTATCTTTGCAAATCGCAAAAGCAGGAGAGCCGCTGGTTCGCGCCGGATCGCTTCAAGCTCAATGCCTTTTTCCGCTTCGATTGGGAGAAGGACATGGATACGCCCAAGGGTTTTCTGCTTTTTCTCAATTATATCCAGTGGCAAATCGAGCTTGAAGGCGCTGACGCCGTGAACGATCATTGGCGGCCGCAATATACATTCATCAAGCCCGATCTCTTTGAGCCAACGGTCATCGGCCGGATGGAAGATATGGATCGGTTCTATGCCGAGGCATCAGAGAGAATCGGTTTTCCAAGCCCATTGAGTCCGAAACAGAAAAACGCCCAGACAACGTCGGCCCAAAAAGCCGACCTCTTCAAGCTCTATGACAGCCCGGAAGCCCGCGGTCTGTGCAGCCAGATCTACCAGCAGGATTATGAGCATTTCGGCTATTGAGTGTTTAGACCTACCCCTTTGCCTCGCCGTCAGATATCCAAGACGCCCCGCATGCAGAATGCCAGAAACTTGAAGAGAAAATAGACATCTTGAAGAAGCTAATCATACATATCGGTGTTCATAAGACCGGGACAACCTCCTTTCAACGTCTGCTGCGAGCAAACCAGAAGTATCTGATAGAAAACAATGTCCGACCGATCTTCGAACTGGATAGGAATAACGTTCGCCGCTTCAACCTGTTTGATCTCTCCCATCTACATTTACGCGCCCCCCTCCAGACAGGTGCGCGTCTGAGGGGCCAGATTTCAGAATTACAAGAGCACGAGAAAGCCGCCTTTGAAAATAGCTTCGCAAAGGCCGTGAATACCCATCAGGAAGGCACCCTTATTGCTTCGGCCGAAGTCTTTTGCTTTATGCGAGAGGAAACGGAAAAAGAAAAACTGGCAGCCTTCTTTGCCAAGTTCGACAGAGAAGTCGAGTTTCTGCTTGTTTTGCGAGATTTGACCAGCTGGAAGCAAAGCTGGGAAAACCAATTGCAAAAAGATCCCAAAGTTGCCCCTCTGCTAAACAGCTTTCCAGAAGAGGAGCGCATCAATGCTGACTGGTATTACGACACCGACAGCATTTTGAATTTTTGGCAGGACTTGGGAAAGGTCCATAAATTTCAATATGAAGATTACGACAATATCTGCGAACCGTTGGTGAATTTCCTTGGCTTCACGATGCGGGAGCTAAGGGACGTAGAGCGGCTCAACGAGAGAAAAAACCTGGACGCGCCGTCGGATATCAAATCTCGGTAGAGACAAAAAACGCCCCTTTGCTTGAAACACAAAGGGGCGCTCATTTTCAAACAACCAACTCTGCCGCTCATCCGGCAAGGCTGATTCTGTCTTAGTAGACGGTCACGTCAAAGCCGAACCATTTGATGGACAGGTCCTTGATGGTGCCGTCATCACGCGCAGAAGCAATGGCCTTGTCGAACATGGCCTTGAGGTCGTCGGAGCCTTTGCGCATGCCGATGGAGCTGCCTTTACCCAGAATACCACCCTGGAAACGAGGACCAGCCAGAACCATGCCTTTGTT
Organism: uncultured Cohaesibacter sp.; assembly: GCF_963678225.1. Lineage (NCBI taxonomy): Bacteria > Pseudomonadati > Pseudomonadota > Alphaproteobacteria > Hyphomicrobiales > Cohaesibacteraceae > Cohaesibacter > uncultured Cohaesibacter sp. The sequence goes on from NZ_OY782763.1 coordinate 793,796, forward strand.
GGCCGGGTCTTTCATCGCCGTGGAGATATAGGCAGTAGACGCCATGATAGCATCAACACGACCGGACATCAGATCCAGATCATGTTCCTGCGTTTTGCCATATTCGCGGATTTCAGCCACGTCTGCCAGATTTTCCTGCAGGAAACGCTCTGCGATAGCGGAAGACTGAACGCCAATGATCTTGCCTTCGAACATAGGTTTGATTTCTTCGATGGCTTTTTTTGCTTCTTCCGGTTTGGAAGCGAGCGGGAAGACCGTGCCTTTGAGCGGCAGGTCCACAAGCTCGGAATCCGACAGAACGCCGAAGGTCTGTCCAGTGGAGCCGTAAGGAATAGAGAAATCGATCACTTCAGCGCGTTTAGCTGTTGCGGACATACCGGACATGATAACGTCAAACTTGCCAGCATTCAGCGCAGGAATAATGCCCTTCCAGGACTGGACAACCCATTCACATTTCACGTCCATGCGCTCGCACAAAATATTGGCCAGATCAATTTCAAAGCCTTCAAGCGTGCCGTCAGCCTTGGTGGAGTTCCACGGAGGAAAGGCGCCCTCGGTGCCCAGTTTGACAGTTTTCCATTCTTTTGCCATCGCAGGGCCAGCCACCAGCATTGCTGCGGTCATAGCCACCCCGAGAAGTCGAGTCCAGACTTTCATTTCAGTTTCCCTTCTGTTGTGTTTCCCGACCATCTATAGCGGAGGGTCGGAGCTTTTGACTGCCGCCGTTAGCCGGCAATAAATTTCTGAAAACGTTCGTTACTCAGATCATTAAAGAGAGCATCAGGGCTCCCTTCGGCATCGATCTGCCCCTGATGCAGGAAGACGACTCGGTTCGACACATCCCGTGCAAAACTCATTTCGTGGGTCACGACCAGCATGGTACGCCCCTCTTCTGCAAGGCTTCTCATCACGCGCAGCACCTCGCCGACCAACTCGGGATCAAGCGCCGAGGTCGGTTCATCAAACAGCAATACATCCGGATGCTGAGCCAAGGCGCGCGCAATGGCGGCACGTTGCTGCTGACCACCGGAAAGATGGGAGGGGTAGAAATCCCGTTTGTCGGCAATACCGACCTTGGCGAGAATATCCTGAGCTTCCTCGATGCAGTCTTTTCTGTCGCGTCCCTGCACATGGATCGGCGCTTCGATCACATTCTCCAGAATGGTCTTGTGAGACCAAAGATTGAAGGATTGGAACACCATACCAACACGAGTCCGCAACCGGTCTACCTGCTTGCGATCAGCCGGTTTAACCACGCCCTTGCGGTCTGTCACCAGCTTGATGGTTTCCTCGCCAACAGTCACGGTGCCTGAAGTCGGAGTTTCGAGCATGTTGATACAGCGCAACATGGTGGATTTGCCCGAACCGGAAGAGCCGAGAATAGACACCACCTCGCCCTCGTGGGCCTTCATGGTAACGCCCTTGAGCACTTCGAGATCACCGAAATACTTGTGCAGATCGGTCAGGCTGACAGCCACGGGGCTGTTTTGAGAGGCAGAACTGGTCACGAGATTTCTCCAGCAGATTCATTTTCAAGGGCAAGCACTTTGGTAATGCGAGGCTCGCGCAAATGCGGCGTCAGCTTATATTCAAATGCCATGATGATGCGGGTGAGGATAAAGTTGATTGCCAGATAGATAGCACCGGCAACCACAAAGACCTCAATCACCCGATAGGTCTCGGAAACCAGCTTGGCGGCAAGACCGGTGATTTCCATGATAGTGATAATGGATGCCAGAGAGGTCGCCTTGACCATCAGGATCAGCTCGGTGCCATAGGCTGGCAGGGCCTGACGGATGGCCAGCGGCAAGACGATCCTACGGAACAGCTTGAAGCCCGACATGCCACAAGCGCGCGCCGCTTCCACCTGCCCATGAGGGACAGACAAAAGCCCGCCACGAATGACCTCACTGGCATAGGCGGCCGTGTTGAGCGTCAACGCGATGATGGCGCACCAATAGGGATCACGCAGGAAAGTCCAGGCAAAGGAATGACGCACCGCAGGAAACTGGCTGAGCCCGTAATAGATGAGGAACAGCTGCACCAGCAGCGGCGAGCCTCGGAATACGAACAGATAGCCCCGCGCAAACCAGTCCAGAGGGCGAATGCCCGAGAGCCGCATCATCGCCAGCCCTAGAGCGATAAAAGCCCCAAGGAAGGTGGAAAGAAACGCCAATTGCAGAGTGAGCGGAATGCCGGGGATCAGGGTGACCAGCGACTCCCAGAAAAATTGCATATCCATCAGCTTCTTCTCACCCCTTTATTGAACCGTTTTTCGGCAGTGTGAAAGCTGATGCTCGAGATGGTGGTGATGCAGAGATAGAGAATGGCCGCTGCAAAATAGAAATCGAACGGTTGCCGCGTCGAGCCTGCCCCCACTTGACTTTGGCGCAGTAGCTCCACAACGCCGGTAACAGAGACCAGCGCGGATTCTTTCAGCACGATCTGCCAGACATTACCAAGACCGGGCAACGCATGGCGCAAAACCAACGGAGCGACAATACGGCGAAAGCGCATGGCGCGCGGCATGCCACAAGCGACGGCGGCTTCAATCTCGCCTTTGGCAACAGCGCGATAGGCCCCGCGGAACACTTCCGTATGCTGTGCGCCTGAAGTGATGCCAATGGCCATTGCGCCAGCCAGAAAGCCCGGCAGCCCGATAAAGCCGTCCGAGCCGAACAGGCGACCCAGCCATGTGAGAAAGGCGCTGCCACCGAAATAGAACAGATAGATGACCAGCAGATCGGGGATACCGCGCAACACGGTGGTGTAAATATCTGCAATGGTGCGCGTAAACCGGTTGCCCGATATCTTGGCCCATGCGGCAAAGGCGCCAAAGCAGGCGCCAATGGAAAAGCCACAGAGCGCCAGTGCCATGGTGACCAGCGCCCCCATGAGCATAAAGGCACCCCACCCGCCTTCACCAAAGCCCATCAGTTGAAAAAAGCTCACTGGTTTTAGTCTCCTTGTCGGGACCCCGTCGCAGATTGACAACGGGATCGGGAAAAAAGGATTGAGACAGTGACCTGCCTATTCCTTGGTTTCAGGCAGCTCCGGATCGCAATCATCCGGGATCGGGTTGATAAAGGGGCGGCCATTGAGTTTGTCAGCAAAATCTGCCTTGGCAGCCTCGATCTTGGCTGGGTCAAGGAACAGCTCGCAGGCCGTTGCGGCCATGATCTTGGCCGTATGCTCCATGCCCTTGTGTGCGGCAGGCGTCTTGCCCTGTGCCACCAACTGCCAGGAATGGCCTGGTGTGCCCACGGCATAGGTTGCCCCGCGCATCTGAACGGTCGGAACCACCCAGCTTACGGTGCCCACATCAGTCGAGCCGACATGACGTCCGTCACCGGAGTTGAGCGGCGTAATGCTTTCGCACAAAGGCTCGTCAAATCGTGGTTTGAGCCCGAAGCGCTTGTAGGCTGCTTCGATATCTTCCTTCGATAGGGTTGCCTGAATTTCGCGGGCAAAGACCTTGTCTTCTTCGGAATATTGCGGTGGACCAAGACGCTCCAGCATCTGATGCATCAGCTCTTCAAGCGGATCATTGCCAATCAGGTTGCCATCACCGGAAACGATCACGCTTTCCACAGAGGTTTCCGTCATCAGGGCTGCCCCATCGGCGACCTTTTTGACGCGTTCGACCAAGGCCTGCATGTCCGGCAATTCACGATCACGAATAAGATAGCGTACGACAGCGCGTGGCTGCACGACGTTTGGCGCAACACCGCCACTATCGATCACCGCATAGTGAATGCGGGCGGTAGAGGCCATATGCTCACGCATATAGTTCACCCCAACGCTCATCAGTTCAACGGCGTCAAGCGCACTGCGTCCCAGTTCGGGAGAGGCCGCAGCGTGAGAGGCGCGTCCCGTGAAGGTGAAGACCAGTTCATTACAAGCCAGAGAGATCGGTTTGTTGACGCCAGCGAAAGGGGCAGGATGCCAACAGATGGCGACATCGACATCTTCAAATAGCCCTTCACGCACCATGAAGCCCTTAGCCGAGCCGCCCTCTTCAGCCGGACAGCCATAATAGCGCACACGCCCCTTGATGCCCTTTTCCTTCAGCCAATCCTTGACCGCGGCTGCGGCAAGCATGGAGCCTGCGCCGAGCAGATTGTGCCCGCACCCATGGCCATTGCCGCCTTCTTCGATTTCCCGACGTTCTGCAACACCATGTTCCTGGCTAAGGCCAGGCAGCGCGTCATATTCACCCAGAATGGCAATAACCGGCCCTTCGCTGCCAGCTTCGGCCATGATGGCCGTTGGCATTCCCGCAACGCCAGCCTCAGCCTTGAAACCATGCTTTTCCAGCATGGCCATATGCTCGGCAGCGGATCTGTCCTCTTTGAAACAAAGCTCGGGCGTCTCCCACACCCGATCCGACAAGCCGCAAAAGTCTTCGGACAGCTCGTCGACACGAGACCAGATTTCATCGCTATTCTGCATTGGGGGAACTTCCTTCGAACCTTACTTGAAACGCTTTTTATAAACTCGCAAAACCAAATCTAATAAACCTATGAGATTAAACATTATTGCGAAATTGGTACCAATATTGAACACAATTTTTAGGGTTGCGCAATCTCTGTGCATGGTGAAAAATGAGGCAAATGAGATTCTGATGCGAATTTAATCATTTATGACCAGAAGAGTGGTGGATAGATTTGAGAAAAAAGAAGTCCAGCAAAGACCTGACAGACCTTCTGACCTCAGATATCAGCGCGGGTGTGTTCTCGCCGGGCAGCTGGTTAAAGCAGATCGATCTGCAGCGTCGCTATGATGCCAGTCGTTCAGAAACCAGAAAGGCGCTGGAAACGCTCTGCAACAAGCGCATCGTTCGTTATGAGCCGAACCGGGGCTATTATGTGCATCATGCCGACGATGTTTCGACCGATGAGGTGCGGGACATCCGCATCATGCTAGAAACATCGGCCACGGAATTCATGGTGCAAAAGGTCACTGACGAGCAGATCGAAGGCCTGTACCAGCTGGCTCAACGCTTCATGGATCAGATTCGCAAACACAAGATCACGGAAATCTACGAAACCAACATTGGCTTTCATACTGCCCTGCTAGCCACCTGCGGAAATGCCAGCCTCATGGAACTGGTCTCCGATCTGCGCTTGCGCATCCCCCCTGCTCCGGCTTCGCAATGGTCCAGCTATGCCCGCATAGAACAATCAGGCAAAGAGCATTTTGCTATGGTTGATGCGCTGGCGGAAAAAGACGCAGACCGTCTCAAGGCGATCATTCGCGCTCATATTGATCAGGCTAGTGGAGCGAATTGAAACAAAATTGAGGTGAGCGCATAACGGCCGAGCAAGCAGAGTAAGATGAAAGTATAAGATACCGCTACCCATCCCCTAAAAGGTGCGCTAAGCTTGCCTTTTAAAAGCCCACTCCTCCTGTTTTTTCTTTCGAACCGAATTGCAATGGACACAAATTTCACGATCATCGGTGGCGGCGTGGTCGGCATGTCGCTCGCTTGGGGGCTACTCAAACATGGCCAAACAGTTACGATACTTGATGGGAGTGACGGCTCCTTCAGGGCAAGCCGGGGCAATTTCGGCCTGATATGGATTCAGGGCAAGGGCGCCAAGGCCCCTCATTATGCCAAATGGTCCAGACTATCCGCTTCCCTTTATGCCGACTTTGCTGAGGAACTGACAGAAGCCACAGGCATTCCTCTTGGCCTTGAGCAAAATGGCGGTTTTGACTACCATTTCAGCGAAGAAAGCCTGCAAAAAACCGTACAGTCCTATGAAAGGCTGAAACAGGAATTCGACGGCGACTACCCTTTCGAGATTTTGCGCGGCGAAGATTTACGCAAAGAAGAGCCAACACTCGGCCCGGATATTGTGGCCGGAATCCTGCACCATGACGATGGCCATTTAAACCCGCTCAAACTGTTGCGTTCCCTGCAACAAGACGTGCAGAAAATGGGTGGCATCTACCTGACCAACCGACATGTTGTGGATGTTTCCAAAACCGATCATTTCACCCTGACATGCGCCGACAAGGAGACGTTCCACTCGGAACGGGTTATCCTCGCTGCGGGGCTGGGCTCAAGGGATCTTGGCCCCAAGATGGGCTTTGTTGCACCTCTGGAGCCAGAAAGAGGCCAGGTGCTCATCACCGAAAAGCTGCCCCGCATGATCCATCGGCCATCCGTTACTGCACGTCAGGTGGATGAAGGTGGTATTCAGATCGGAGCAACAAACGAGCGGGTCGGCTTTGATGATGGCACCACGATAGACGGCATAGCCTTCCTCGCAGCAGAAGCCATCAGAACCCATCCATTCCTTGCAAAGACAAAATTGGTCAGAAGCTGGGGCGCTCTTCGGGTGATGTCAAAAGACGGCCTGCCCATTTATCAGCAAAGCCAGTCCATGCCCGGTGCTTATCTTATAACCTGCCATAGCGGCATAACGCTTGCCGCCGTTCATGGAAAGCTGCTGCCAAGCTGGTTCGACCAGAAAAATGACGCGCCAAATTTGGAGAAATTCAGTGAAGACCGCTTCAAGCTTTAACTCCCTTGAGGATGCTTCCAGGGCCAGCCAATCCCTTGTGCCCGTCCGTTTTGATGGTCAGGACTATATGCTGCCCGAAGGCGCCAATCTTGCCGCCAGTCTTTTGGCAGCCGGGGTCTCTGTCTTTCGCAACACACCAGCCACGGGCGCGCCGCGCGGTCCTTTTTGTATGATGGGCGTCTGCTATGACTGCCTTGTCGATATCGACGGCATGACACAGCAGGCCTGCCAGACCAGCGTTGAGGCCAACATGATTGTCAGCAAACCGGCTACGCCTTCTGACCAGAACAAGGAAGATGACCATGCTTGAGACCGAGCTTGCCATTATCGGCGCCGGCCCGGCCGGCATGGCAGCTGCCAGCGAGGCGGCCAATTGCGGCATTGCTTCCGTGCTCATTGACGAGCAGCAAAGCGTTGGCGGGCAGATCTATCGAGATGTCGAGCGCGTCGCCCCTCTGCGTGGCGCATTGCTTGGGCAGGACTTTCTCGATGGCCTGCCACTGGCCGAGAGGGCCCATGATCCCCTCATCACCCATCTAGCGGGCGCCGTCGTCTGGCAGGTCGAAAAGGATGGAACAATTACCTGTTCCGTTAAAAATCAGGCTCGCCAGATCAAGGCTCAGCGTATCCTCATAGCAACCGGCGCAATTGAACGTCCCATGCCGTTGCCGGGCTGGACCTTGCCCGGCGTGATGACCGTGGGCGCAGGTCAGATACTGCTCAAGCAATCCGGCCTTATTCCTAACAAGGCTGTCCTCATCGGCTCTGGCCCCTTGCTCTATGTTCTGGCAAGCCAGATGCTGAAGGCAAAAACGCCCCCACTGGCCATCATCGAAACCCAGACCATGGGCGATTTGACAAAGGCCATGGCTCATATCGGCGGTGCTTTGCGTGGCTGGCGCTATCTCCTCAAGGGCACGAAGCTTTTGGCCGCTCTCAAGCAGGGAGGCGTTAAGCGCTACACCGGTGCACACAACATTCGTCTGCAAGGCGAAGGGGCGGTTGCAAGCGTCAGCTTTCAGTGTGGTGCCCGCTCTCATTCAATTGCCTGCGATACGGCCCTGCTCCATCACGGCGTTGTGCCGAATGCCCAGATAAGCCGCGCCCTTCAGCTGAACCATCATTGGGATGAACAACAAGCCTGCTTCAGCCCTTCTCTGGATGAATGGGGCAAAAGCTCTGCAGAAACCATCTTTATCGCGGGCGATGGAGCCGGCATAGGCGGAGCCAAGGCAGCGGCCCTTTGCGGCAGGATTGCCGCGCTCAAGATGGCCGCCGAGTTGGGAAAACTAGACGAAGCAAACCTCCAGCAAAGGGCTGCGCCCCTCAAGAGCGCTCTTTCAAAAGAAACCGCCGCCCGTCCCTTCCTTGATCAGGCCTACCCACCTTTTGCTGGCGCCCAATCCCCACAGGATGAAACAGTCGTCTGCCGCTGTGAAGAGGTTACCGCAGGCGAGATCCGCAAAACAATCGCTCTTGGCTGTCAGGGTCCCAATCAGCTCAAGACCTTTTTGCGAGCAGGCATGGGCCCTTGCCAGGGACGCGGATGTGGCCTGACCATCTCAACACTTTTTGCCGAGCAAACCGGCAAGTCGATGCAGGAAATTGACTATTTCAATATCAGATCGCCCCTCAAACCAATCACCTTGGGCGAGTTGGCTTCCCTCAAGCAAAAAGATGTCGAGCGGCTCTTCTAGGCGAAATCCTGTAAGTGTCCCTCGCCCCATGCACAGTCCCAATATTGCCCCAGAGCCTCGCCCCCTAACCGTATCTCTATAGAAACATGAGCGAAAATACCCCGACAGGGTTGTTTCTCTCCCGGTGAACGACCAGATAAAGCCTCTACTTACCTCCCAAGATCAAAGGTTTCTTCATGTCGGCAGCAAAAGAAAAAAGAGACAAATCGGGCAACAGTTCCCCGTTGAGCGCACAGGAAAGAAAAGATGTGCGCGATCATCACAGCCTGAGTTCGGTCTCTGTCTATGCTGTGGTCCATCGTGAAGGCATGGAAGAGCTCAACCGGCCAGCAACCTCCTTATGGTGGTCGGGCGTTGCCGCGGGGGTAGGCATCTCAACGTCAGTCATGGCCGAGGGAATTCTGCACAAGCTGTTCGAAGGCTCACCCCATCAATTTGCCATAGAAAATCTTGGCTACACGGTCGGGTTTGTGCTGGTCATTCTCGGACGGTTGCAGCTATTTACCGAAAACACCATCACGGCAATTTTGCCTCTTCTTACGCACAGATCCCTCAATATGCTCTGGAGCACCTTGCGCATTTGGGCAATCGTATTTATCGCCAACCTGTGCGGGACTTTCCTTGCTGCATCATTGGGATATTTCGTTGGAACCGTACCGCCTGAATTCGTAGACGGAATGGCCGCTGTCTCGCACCATTATGCCAATCTAGAATTGTCACAAGCCTTTTCCTTGGGCATCACGTCAGGCTTTCTTGTTGCGGCAATTGTGTGGATGATCCCTTCCGCGCGCGGAGCCGCCTTCCTTGTGATCATCATGTTCACCTACCTCATCGCAATCGGCAATTTCACGCATGTTATTGCAGGCTCCACCGAACTATTCCTCTTGACAATGCGCGGTGAAGTCGGCCTCACACAAACGGCGGCCCTTCTTGTATGCACACTTTTGGGGAACATCGCAGGAGGCACCGGATTGTTTGCCCTGCTGGCCTATGGTCAGGTCGTGCGCGAGCTAGAGTGACGCAACAGATCTCCCGATACAAAAAATCGAGGAAGCCAGCAGTAGGCGTGCCTTTTTGGCGCGCCATTCAAGGCAGAAAGGCTGGATGCCATATGCCATGCTAGCGAACGCGAATCGCCTCGGCAGGGCACAAGGAAAATCAAATTATTTTGGGAAAGATCGGCAAGACGAACGTCTCGCTAAAATTGGTTGCGGGGGTAGGATTTGAACCTACGACCTTCAGGTTATGAGCCTGACGAGCTACCGGGCTGCTCCACCCCGCGTCAATTTTTGCTTCAATGCAAGCAACATTAATCTATATGGTCTCTTGCGAGAACATTTCAAGACATTGAACTTGAAACAAGATTAAGATTGGTTGCGGGGGCAGGATTTGAACCTGCGACCTTCAGGTTATGAGCCTGACGAGCTACCGGGCTGCTCCACCCCGCGTCATTGAAGTGTCATCTTTATAGAAGCCTTGCCAGATTTTTAAACCCCAAATTCGGGTTTTCCCCTCCTTTAAAAAGAGATCCGGTCAGAAACGCTTGCATGACGTCTAAAAAGATTGGAAAATTTCGTCCCCAATTTTGGACGAAAGCACAGAAGCCTGCGCTTCGCACCGCGAAATTGCGCAAAAATCCCACGTCCTTTAAGAAAATGAACAAATCCACTTCCGAGACCTGGCATCGACAATCACAAAGCTCATGAATGTGTTTTAGCCACGCTCACGCAACAAACGAGCCTTGTCACGCTGCCAATCACGTTTTTTGGCATCCTGCCGTTTGTCGTAATTTTTCTTACCACGCGCAACGGCAACCGCCAGTTTGGCGATTCCCTTGTCGTTGAAATAGAGCTTGAGGGGCACAATGGTCATGCCATCGCGCTGCACGCCCTGAGACATTTTGGCGATCTCGCGCTTATGCAGAAGCAATTTGCGCGGCCGGCGCGGCTCATGATTGAACCGGTTGCCCTGATCATACTCGGGAATATGGGCATTGATCAGAACAATCTCGCCATTCTCATAAGACGCATAGGATTCGGCAATATTGGCCTTGCCGGTACGAAGAGACTTAACCTCCGTACCAGTGAGCTGCAAGCCAGCTTCGGTCACTTCACCAAATTCGTAGTCATGTCGCGCCTTCCGATTCTCCGCCACAACGCGGTTATTCGGATCGCTTTTCTTTTTCTTCTTCTGAGCCATGCAACACAGATAAGCCCTTTAGATCAGACCTGCAACCTTCATTGCAGAATCAATCTCGGCTTTTACAGCATCTGTTGCAGCCATCAGGGGCAAGCGGACATCGTTCTCAATCCTACCAAGCACCGAAAGGCCATATTTGGCTCCAGCCGGATTGGGCTGCAGGAACATAGCGCGATGCAGCGGGGACAGCAGATCATGCAGTTCCAGCGCCTTGTCCCACTCTCCGTTCAAACAAGCAGTCTGGAACTGGCTGCAGAGTTTTGGCGCGACGTTGGCGGTAACGGAAATACAGCCATGGCCCCCTTGCGCATTGAAGCCGAGCGCGGTTGCATCTTCGCCAGAAAGCTGGATGAAGTCCTTGCCCATGGCCAGACGCTGACGTGTCACGCGCACCAGATCTCCGGTCGCATCCTTGACGCCGACAATGTTGGGGCAGTCTTCATATAGACGCGCCATGGTTTCCACGCTCATATCAATGACGGATCTTGGCGGAATATTGTAGATGACAATCGGAATAGAAACCGCAGATGCCACAGCCTTGAAATGCTCATAAAGGCCAGCCTGACAAGGTTTGTTGTAATAAGGCGTGACGACCAGCACGCCATCTGCGCCCGCGCCTTCGGCAAACTGAGCCAAATCGATGGCTTCCAATGTCGAGTTGGAGCCAGCGCCAGCCAGAACAGGAACACGTTTGTCAGCAACCTTAACACAGGCCTCCACCACTTTCTTGTGTTCATCATGGCTCAGGGTTGGGGACTCACCAGTCGTTCCAACCGGCACAAGCCCGTGGGTGCCTTCGGTAATCTGCCAGTCTACAAAAGACTCAAAGGCCTTATAATCCACGCCACCCTCTTTGAAAGGAGTGATGAGTGCTGTGCAAGATCCTTTGAACATGTTCGTTTCCTCGTCTTAGCCACGCTCCGCGCATGGAATTTTCGTTATTTTTAAATATAAATCCGTCATTTTGACGGTTTTTATAACTTTTCCAGCATTTTGCCGGAAGTTGAGACCCATAACACCATGTTTCGCCACAAGATGCAATATTTCAGTCATTTCATCCCCATCGACCTGTCTCATTGCCAGATGTCCGTAAGCCAACATGGAAAGCAAGGCCTCCCCATCACATTGCTGTGAGACACCTGAAAAATTGAAAATCTATCCGGGTCTAAGGAATTTCTTCACCATAATTTTGCAACAATAATGTCTTGTTCTCAAAAAGCCCGTAGTTACGCACATTTTCAGACGATATGATTAGATCCATCATCAAAGCAGCGACCACAGGCTTTTGCCTTGTAGTTATGACGCCCCTTGCCAGTGCGCAAACACTGCCTGAAAGCGTGCCTGTGCCCAGATCCCGCCCGGCTATTGCGCTCACCGCGCCCATGGCACTTCCAGAGGCAACGCCCGAACCTGCCCCCGGCCTTGAGCAAACCGGCGCATCCGCTCCGCAAAGCACGGCCGACCTGCCAGCCAATCTTGTCATTTTGCCCAAAAACCGTACAGACCCGACAATGTCACCGGCACCGCCGGCTCCAACTGTGGGGAGCGGCGCTGCGCTTCAACTGCCTGTCGCAGCACAGCAAGCAGCCCAACCCGAGGCATCTCTGCCAACCGTACGCAGCCATGACAATGGCATTTCAGCTGAACGCGGCTCGCTCAAGGACGCCCTCAACGCGCTTGAAAAGAACGATCAGAAGAAAGCGCTCGCCATCCAGAAAGGCATGAAACCCTCTTTGGACCGGACATTGCTCACTTATATTCTCATCATTGGTGGCTATCACAATTTCCCGGCCAGCGAGATCAAGGCCTTCTATGATCACAATCCGCAATGGCCCAGCCGCAGCCTGACCCAGCGCCGCATAGAAGAAGCCGTCGCGCGGGAGACAGAGACCGGGGCCGAGATGGTTCGCGCCTTTGGCAACGCCATTCCCGAATCGACAACTGCCGCCATTGAGCTCGCCATCTCCCAGGCCAAAGTTGGCAACAAGGCACAGGCAGCCAAGATCATCCGCCCGATCTGGCGCGAAAGTGCTCTAGATTCCAAAACGGAAAGCCGCATTCTTTCCAATATGCGCTCGGTGTTGACCAATGAGGATCATTTCCACCGCGCAAGCTATTTGCTCTATCGGGATCGGGCCAACGGGGCCTTGCGCCTCAAGCGCTATCTGACGGATGCCCAGATGAAACTGGTCAATGCGCGCGTAGCGGTCATCCGCCGTGCTCGCAACGCCGGGTCTCTGCTCAGAAGCGTTCCCAGCTCCTTGCGAAAGGATCCCGGCTACATCTTTTCCGAAATTCAGTATACACGCCGACAGGGTAAGGAAACTGAGGCGGCGGATCTCATTCTCAAGGCACCTCTGGATGAGGATCACCTGATCAACCATGATGCATGGTGGGATGAGCGTCGCCTTCTGGCCCGCATGATGATGAACAAGGGAGATGCCCGCCGCGCCTACAAGATCGCGGCAAGGCATTCAGCAGAATCCGGCAAGGACTTCTCGGAAGCGGAGTTCCATGCAGGTTTCTTCGCCCTGCGCTATCTGCATGACGAAAAGACCGCCGCGGTGCATTTCGAAAATAGCTGGAAGAAAGCCACCCGCACCCAAGACAAATCCCGCGGCCTCTATTGGCAGGGGCGTGCGTGGGAAGCGGCGGGCGACAGAGCCGTTGCGGTCAAGTTCTATCAGGCAGCCGCAAACGCAACCAACTATTACGGTCAGCTGTCTCTGGAAGAACTGGGCACGAAGCATCTCAACCTGAGAACCCCTCCTCCGGCCAATGCCACGCAAAAAGCACACTTTGAGCGTCGCGACCTGGTGCGAGCCATCAAGCGTCTCAAGGCCGTTGGGCAAGAAGACCGCGCCGGTCCGCTCTTCCGCCATCTGGCGCGCACGCTGGCTGATCCATCCGAAATCGAACTGGCCCACAAGCTCGCCCAAAGCTATGGCCTACACCAGAACGCGGTCCAGATTGGACAGTTGGCACTCAACCGAGACATGCCGGTCGACAAGCTGGCTTTCCCGCTGCATGCTCTGCCCATGGGCGTCAAAACCAATGGTGTCGACATTGCTCTGGTCTACGCCCTGACCAAGCAGGAGAGCGTATTTGATCTCAAGGCCCGCAGCCATGCCAATGCACGCGGCCTGATGCAAATGCTCCCGGCAACGGCCAAGAGAACAGCTCGCAAACTCGGCGTCTCCTATTCCCTGTCCCGGATCACGAGCGATCCCAATTATGCCGTACTTCTGGGCAGTGCCTTCCTGAAGGAGAATCTGGAGCGCTTTGGCGGTTCCTATATCCTGACCTTTGCCGCCTATAATGCAGGCCCCGGACGCCCGCCGGAATGGATCGAGCGCTTCGGCGACCCACGCACCAACGAGGTAAGCGCGATTGACTGGATTGAACGCATTCCCTTCTCGGAAACGCGCAACTATGTCATGAAGCTGATCGAGAATTTGCAGGTTTACGAAGCCCGAATTCACAATGAAACGCTGGACATCAGCAAGGATCTCAAGCGCGGCCACCCTTAGGCCGCGCCCACCGCGCCATCTTGCGCAGCAGAAAATATCCTGCAATGAATATCAGGGTGCTACTTGTCTTGAAGTGACACCTACTATTCAAGCGCCTTGCTCCGGAGTGGCCACCATGCAGCCGACTGTCAAACATTTTGAAATCACAGCAAGAGATGGTCTGGTGCTGCGCGGAGAAGCCTTTGGTGACAGCGCCAACAAGGCAACACCGCTGCTCTGCCTGCCGGGTCTTACCCGAACCAGCCGCGATTTTCATCCGCTGGCCGAGCGCCTCGCCACCGATCCGAACCATCCACGCTTCGTCCTGGCTCTCAACAGCCGCGGCCGAGGCTCATCGGACTATGACAAAAATCCCGAGAACTACAATGTCATCACCGAAGCAAGAGACGCCATTGACGCCATCACGGCTGCTGGTCTGAATGAGGTGATCATTCTGGGCACCTCGCGCGGCGGCTTGCTGATGTTGGCCATCGCGGCCATTCAGCCCAATCTGATAGCCGGAGCCATCTTCAACGACATCGGCCCCATATTGGATGCAACCGGCATTGCTCGCATCAAGACCTACCTGACGCGCTCCGAACCGGTCAAGACATGGGAAGACGCCGTCGCCTATGTCAAAACCGCCAACCACAAGCATTTCTTCGGCCTTGCGGAAGAAGACTGGGAGCGTATGGCGCGCATGACCTTCCGCGATGAAGGAGGCGTTCCGAAAAGCGACTTCGACCCCTATATCGCCAAGGCACTTGAAGGCATCGATCTCAGTGAAACCAAAATCGATCTCTGGCCACAATTCATGGCGCTTTCCCATTGCCCAACATTGGTTCTGCGCGGGGAAACATCCGATATTCTTGCGGCCACCACAGCCAAGGAGATGGTAAACCGCCACCCCGATTGCCAACTGTTCGAAGCCAAAGGGCATGGCCACGCCCCCCTGCTTTTCGTTGATTCCATCAATGACAGGATTGATGCTTTTCTTCAGGAAGTGGACAGCAAGCGACAGGCACGATTGCCACAAACCGATCCGGCGTGGCTATCAGAAGACGAAATCACTTATATCGCCGATCCAGACCGTCCATCGGAGCCCTCATCAGCCCCCTCCTCGGAAAGCGAACAGGATCTGATGGACGACCCGATGGCGGGGTTGCCGATCTAGCTTTGGTGCGCTAGCCAATCGTGATTGATTTGTTGTCCGTATAAAGCCGCAAGCCGATTGAATTCCAGAAACAATATCTCTAGTATGTCGACCGTCCCGGGGTGCCTGTAACCAGGCTGAGATGCACAAGGTGCGAACCCGTCGAACCTGATCCGGATCACACCGGCGGAGGAAGAGACGAAGCTTGGAACAAACCCAACCTTCTTCCACTCTACCCAATCCGGTCAATAGCTAGAGCATCTGATGCGAGAGGCCCGTTCAGCCCCGCGAGTAAGATGCGTACGACATACCAGCGTCACGTGCGGCCTAAGCCTCTGCGTGGCCTCTTTTTTGAGGAATGATATGAAAGCTTTGACCCTTTCTCTTCTCGCAGCCAGCCTCGGCCTGACAACGGCTCTTGTTGCAGCCCCGTCTGCCAATGCTGCCGACAAACCAACCCTTACCGTCTATACCTACGATTCTTTCAATACCGAATGGGGCCCGGGGCCAGCAATCAAAGAAGGGTTTGAGAAAACCTGCGGCTGCACGGTTGAATATGTCTCTCCGGGCGATGCGACAGAAACCTTCAACCGCTTGCGCCTTGAAGGCGGTTCGTCAAAAGCGGACGTGCTCGTCGGCCTTGATTCAAACCTTGTAGCGGATGCGCAGAAAAGCGGCCTGTTCGAGCCCAACAGCGTAGCGGTTGAGGGCTTGCATTTGCCCATTGAGTGGGATGCCAGCACATTCGTTCCTTTCGACTGGGGCTATTTCGCCTTTGTCTATGATAGCGACAAACTCTCCTCCGTCCCCTCCAGCTTTGAAGAGCTGATCAATGCGCCTGACGATCTAAAGATCGTTATCGAAGATCCGCGCTCTTCCACGCCCGGGCTGGGCCTTCTGCTCTGGGTCAAGGATGTCTATGGCGAAAAGGCTGCCGATGCGTGGAAGCAACTGAGCCCCCATATCCTCACGGTCACGAAGGGCTGGTCCGAGGCCTATGGCATGTTTCTGGAAGGTCAGGCCGACATGGTGCTGAGCTACACCACGTCGCCCGCCTATCATATCGCAGCCGAGAACAAGACCAACTACAAGGCCGCAGCCTTCAAGGATGGCCACTATATGCAGGTCGAGCTGGCTGCCGTCACCAAATCCAGCCAGAACAAGGACTTGGCCAACGCCTTCCTGAGCTACCTTATTGGTTCTGAGGCGCAGACCGTCATTCCGACAACCAACTGGATGTATCCTGTTGCCATGCCGGAGAGTGAATGGCCCGCCTCCTTCAAGGATCTGGCAAAGCCGGATAAGGCCCTGCTGTTTGACACAGAAGAGGTGCCCGCCATCCGCAAGGAAGCTCTGGACGAGTGGCTCAGCGCTCTTAGCCAATAAGAAGCCCAACATTTGAAAACGAGGGATAATGCGTGATCAGACAGGCAAATCATAAAGCCTTTGCCAATGGCATTCCGGCGCTTTTCGCCTTTTTGGCACCGCTTACCCTCGTTGTCGCCAGCATCGGCGCTCTTTGGTCCATGGCAGCTCCCACGCTAGGCGAGACCAGCTCGGTTGGCAGCGCCTTGAGCAGCCTGTTTTCTGACGTTTATGTCATGCGCGCCGTTCGCTTTACCCTGATGCAGGCTGCGCTCTCTGCCATTCTGTCCGCATTGCTGGCCATTCCTCTGGCCAGAGCGCTGGCAACGCGCAGCTTCCCCGGCAAGGCGGCCATTTTGTCGCTCTTTGGCGCGCCCTTCATCCTGCCGGTCATCGTTGCCATTCTCGGCCTGCTCGCCATTTGGGGCAAGAATGGTCCCATCCATACGCTCGTCACAGGCATCGGCATCTCCGATTTTTCCATCTATGGCCTGTCCGGCATTCTGCTGGCCCATGTCTTTTTCAATCTGCCCCTAGCAACGCGTATTCTGCTGCAGGGTTGGCTGGCGATCCCCGCCGAGCAATGGCGCCTCGCCGCTCAGCTTGGCATGAGTTCTAAAGCCATTGCCCGCCATATCGAATGGCCGATGCTCAGGGAGCGTCTGCCCGGCGTGCTCGCCATTATCTTTTTGCTCTGCGCAACCAGCTTTACCGTGGTTCTCGCTTTGGGTGGAGGCCCAAAGGCAACCACCATTGAGCTCGCGATCTATCAGGCCATCCGTTACGACTTTGACCTTGAGCGCGCTGCCCTATTGGCCTGCCTCCAGATCATCCTGTGTGCAGGTCTCGCTGTCATCTCCCGCCTCATCACGCAAGACCATGATACCGGCGAAAGCCTTGGAGGCGCGATCCATCGCAGCGACCGCACATCAAGAGCGTCCCGTTGGGTGGATTGGAGCGTCATAATTCTAGCCCTTGCATTCCTTGCCATGCCCTTGGTGGCCGCGTTCCTGAGGGGTGTCCATGGATTGATCATGAACCCGTTTGATGCGGCGGCCCTCTTGCCTGCGGCCTTGCGGTCAATCGCGGTGGCGATGGGGGCGTGCCTCGTCATGGGGCTCATCAGCCTGCCACTGGCACAGCTATCCATTCATCTCAAAGGCAAAACCAGACGCCTTGTGGAGCTGCCCGGTTTTGCCATCATGGTCGCACCGCCCATCGCGCTGGGGGCGGGATTGTTCATTTTGCTGCATCAACATATCCCGATTGACCGACTGGCCCTGCCGCTCACGTCCCTGCTTAACGGGCTTCAGGCCGTCCCCTTTGCGCTCATTCTGCTCACCCCCGCAATGGGGCAGATCAAGCGCGACTATGGCAAGCAGATTCAGCAACTGGGCATGAGCCGCAAAACGGCAATCCGCCTTGTCCATTGGCCTTTGATGCGCAAGCCCATCGGCCTCAGCCTCGGCATTACGGCGGCACTGTCCATCGGTGACCTCGGGGTCATTGCCCTGTTCGGCTCACCAACCGCGCCGACATTGCCGCTCTATCTCTATCAGCAAATGGGCGCCTACCACATGGATCAGGCCTATGGCTCCGGCCTCATTCTGACATTGGTGGCCTTTGCATTTTTCTTGATTTTCGACAAAGGACTGGCTGGCCGTGATAAGACTTGATCACCTCTTCATCGCCCTTGATGATTGGCAAATGACCGTGAGCCTCACGGTCAAGGCCGGCAGTTTCTGCGCACTCATCGGACCATCCGGTGCGGGCAAGAGCACCATCCTTAACGCCATTGCTGGCTTTCTGCCGCACGGGTCAGGCCAAATCTTCATCGATGGGCAGGACATGGCCCCTCTCGCACCGGCAGACAGGCCCGTTTCGATGCTGTTTCAGGACCATAATCTGTTCAACCACATGACGGTCGCCCAAAATGTCGCGCTTGGCATCAACCCGACACTCAAGCTGAATAAACTGCAATGGCAAAAGGTCCATGATGCATTGGATCAGGTGGAGCTAAGCGGAATGGCAGAGCGCCTGCCCCGAGCGCTTTCGGGTGGTCAGCGTCAACGCGCCAGCCTTGCGCGGGCCATTCTCAGAGAACGCCCCGTTCTGCTATTGGATGAACCCTTCGCTGCCCTTGGTCCGGCCTTGCGCAAGGATATGCTCAAGCTGGTCAGCACATTGGCCGAAAAGAATGGACAGACCATCATCATGGTGACCCACCACCCCGAAGACGCTCGTCTCGCTGCAGACCAGACAGCGCTGGTTCAGGATGGCGCCATCGCTCAGGTTGGCCCGAGCGAAACTTTTTTCGCAAGCCCGACAGAGGCCCTCAAGGCATATATGGGCTGATCAACCGGCTGATCCGCAGGTAAAGCCCCAAGCAAGAGCCTAGGCGACACAATGGCGGACTATTCTGCCGCCACGATCGTCAGGTCATCAAGCACTTCGAAGCATTCCAGCACCGGCGGACCGGCATATTCGACCGGGTTTTCATTTTTCGGTTTGCCGTGGGAAGAGCGGAACTGAGCCGATTTTGTCCATCCGATGAAGGCCTCCTTGTCCTGCCACAGGGCGTGGGAAGCAAACAGCACATAGCCATCGCTTTCCTCGCCCTTGAGCAAATCAAAGCGCACAAAGCCCTCCCGCTCCAGCAACTTGCTCTCGCGCGACCGCCAAACCTCTTCAAAAGCCTCTTCAAAGCCGACTTTCACCCGAAATCGGTTCATCACCAGATACATATTGCCTCTCCTCGTTCAAATTTATACGGAGAAAACCATATGGACAGAGAAAGCCATCGGCAAGTTAAACTGCGTTCATCTAGGCCCGCCCGTCAAAGCCTTAAGCAAAAAGAAAAAGCCCGCCGGAAACGTTCCCGACGGGCCAAACATCACAAATCGCACAGGAGCGATCAGGCTGTTTCTTTATGCGCATTCACACGCGCACGAATGGATTCGATACTCGTCTTTGGCGTCGCGGCCAGCAGTGTCTTGGTATAGTCATGCTGCGGATTGGCAAAGATCTCATCCCGCGTGGCGCTCTCGACGATCTCGCCAAAATACATCACCATCACACGGTCAGCGAAATATTTCACCACGCTGAGATCATGAGAGATGAACAGGTAGGAGAGATTGAACTCTTCCTGCAAATCTTTGAGAAGGTTGAGAATCTGCGCTTGAATGGATAGGTCAAGCGCCGATACCGGCTCATCCAGAACCAGCATGCGCGGATTGAGCATCAAGGCCCTCCCGATGGCGATACGCTGACGCTGACCACCAGAGAACATATGCGGATAACGCCCGAAATGCTCTTTTTGTAGGCCCACCTTGATCAACATATCCATCGCCTTCTGGCGCCGTTCTTCGGCAGGCATCTCCGGATTGTTGATCTTGAGCGGCTCTTCGAGCACGGCTCCGACCTTCTGGCGTGGATTGAGAGACCCATAGGGATTCTGGAACACGATCTGAATCCGGCGTCGCATCTCAGCAGACACCTTCTTCTTGGCGATGTTCACCGGATTGCCCCTGATGAGCAATTCCCCATCGGTCTGCGCATCAATAAGGGTCAGAATGCGGGCCAGAGTGGATTTACCACAGCCGGATTCGCCAACCAGAGCCAGCGTTTCCCCGCGATAGAGATCGAAGTCGATGCCCTTGAGCGCATGCACGGTTTCGGTTTTGCCAAAGAGGCCACCGGCAGACACATAGTCCCGTGTGATCCCGCGGGCGCTGAGAATTATTTCCTGATTGTCACTCATACCGCTGGACTATCCTCTTTGCTGTAGGATGATGCAAAATCGCTCACTGTAGGCAAGCGATCCCCTTCGGCCCGCTCAGGCAGAGCAGAAAGCAGAGCCTTGGTGTAGGGATGCTTAGGAGCTTCGAAAAGCTCCAGCACACCGGATTCTTCCATCTGCTCACCGTTATACTGAACCACAACCCGATCCGCCGTTTCGGCCACCACACCCATGTCATGGGTGATCATGATGAGGCCCATATGGCGCTCGGCCTGAATGCGCATCAGCAGATCAAGAATCTGCTTCTGAATGGTCACATCCAGCGCTGTCGTCGGCTCATCTGCGATCAGAAGCTTCGGCTGACAGGCGATCGCCATGGCAATCATGACACGCTGGCACTGACCACCAGACATCTGGTGCGGAAAACTCGACAGGCGTTTTTCTGGCGTGGGAATGCCCACAGCTTCGAGCAGTTCGATCGTGCGGGTGCGAATGGCCTTGCCGCGTAGATCGAGATGTGTTTTCAGCACCTCCCCAATCTGGAAGCCAACCGTAAAGCATGGGTTGAGGCTGGCGATAGGCTCCTGAAAGATCATCGAAATGTCTTTACCGATGATGGAGCGCCGTTCCTTGGGGCTGACAGTCTTGAGGTCACGACCATCGAACGACATGACGTCGGCTTTCACCGTTGCACTATCAGGCAGCAACCCCATCGTTGCCAGCATGGCCACGGATTTGCCCGAACCGGACTCCCCGACAATGGCTAGCACTTCGCCATTGTCGACCGTATAATCCACCCCCTTGAGCGCACGAAACGGGCCCATGGCAGTGTCAAATTCAACGGTCAGATTTCTGATTTCCAACAAACTCATAGTGTCAATCTCCCTATGACCGTTTCAATTTCGGATCGAGCGCATCGCGCAGTCCGTCGCCAATCAGGTTGATTGCAAGCACGGTGACCAGAATGGAGACACCCGGGAAGGTAACAACCCACCAGGCACGCAGAATGAATTCGCGCGCCTCGGCCAGCATGGTGCCCCATTCAGGGGTTGGTGGCTGAGCCCCCATACCTAGGAAGCCAAGTGCGGCGATATCAAGGATAGCGCTGGAGAAAGACAGCGTCGCCTGAACGATGAGTGGTGCGGTACAGTTTGGCAGAATGGTCAGGAACATCAGGCGCAGCGAACTGGCTCCAGACACCCGGGCCGCCACGACATATTCCCGCTCGCGCTCTGCCATCACCGCCGCACGCGTCAGGCGCACGAAATGGGGTTGATAGACAATCGCAATCGCGATCATTGCATTGAGCAATCCCGGACCAAGCAGGGCCACCATCACCAACGCGAGCAGCAAGCTCGGGAAGGCCAGAATGATGTCCATAATGCGCATCACGATGGTATCGACGACACCACCATAATAGCCGGCGACCAAACCGAGGATGATCCCGCCGACCAGCGCGATGACAACAACAACGATGCCGACAAACAGCGAGAAACGCGATCCGATAACGAGGCGGGACAGAATATCGCGACCTACAGCATCCGTACCCAGCAAAAAGGAGCTATTGCCCCCTTCGACCCAGGCTGGCGGCACCAGCAACGCATCGCGATACTGCATTGTTGCATCATGCGGTGTGATGTAGGGGGCGAACAAAGCCAGCAACACCAGAGCCAGAAAGACGAACAATCCAAGCACCGCGCCACGGTTTTCGCTGAAATAAAACCAGAATTCCTTAAGCACAGCTTTGGTAGACTGGCGAGAAACAGTCTCAATAAGTTGAGTAGTATCAGTCATGGCTTATCTCCTAGCGGTGCCGGATGCGTGGGTTGATAAGGCCATAGAGCAGATCAACAACGAGGTTGACCAGCATGACCATCATCGCGATCATCAGAAGGCCGCCCTGGACCACCTGATAGTCTCGCCGGGAGATACTGTCGACCATCCACTTGCCGATGCCGGGCCAGGAGAAAATCGTCTCGGTCAGGATCGCACCAGCCATCAGCACACCGACCTGCAGGCCGATGGTCGTAACCACCGGAATCAGCGCGTTACGCAGGGCGTGCATACCCACAACCCGAACGCGTCTCAACCCCTTCGCGCGCGCCGTGCGCACATAGTCTTCGCCAAGAACCTCAAGCATCGCCGAGCGCGTTTGACGCGCGATCACGGCCATTGGAATGGTCGCGAGAACGATGGAAGGCAGAACCAGGTGCGAAAAGGCCGATTCAAAGGCCCCCGCCTGATCGGACAGAAGCGAGTCGATCAGCATGAAGCCTGTGACAGGCTCGAAGAAATACATAACGGAAATCCGGCCCGAAACCGGGGTCCATTGCAGCCAACCGGAGAAAACGATGATCGCCAACAGTGCCCACCAGAAAATCGGCATGGAATAACCGACAAGCGCGCTCGTCATGACCGAATAGTCAAAGACGGAGCCGCGCTTAACCGCAGCAATCACACCGGCAGGAATGCCAATGACAACAGCGATGACAATCGCCACGAAAGACAACTCTAGAGTCGCCGGAAACAGAGCGAAGAACTCATCCCAAACCGGACGACGCGTCACCATGGACATTCCAAAATCGCCATGAAACAGGCCTGTCAGATAATGGAAATACTGGATGAGTACCGGTTGATCGAAACCGAAAGCATGCTGCAGCTCGGCATAGCGCTCGGCAGAAATGCCGCGCTCGCCCGCAAGCAGTAAGATAGGATCACCCGGCAATAGCCGGATGAAGAAAAACGCAACAAGCGTCACGCCGATAAAGGTCGGAATAAGCATTCCAACCCGGCGCAGGATAAAACCAAACATTGATATTGCCAGCCCGGTTGAGAGAAGGTCTAGCGTCCTTCCCTGTTAGTGTAGCAGCCCTCTTGCACATCTCTTATTCTGTATTCGCCCGGAATGACCGAGGCATTTTCTGTCGAGAGGCAAGTTTTTCAAGTCGTCTTCTAGCGGAACATATCGGAATTTTCCATAGACTTGATACAAAAAGGGTGGAGGCAGGAAATCCCGCCTCCACCAAATTCCGACTTATTTGTCGATATCCACACCATAGAAGATGTGACCGCCAAACGGATCGATCTTGTAGTTCTTCACTTTGGTGCTTACCGGCATGAAGACAACAGAGTGAGCAATGGTTGCCCAAGGAGCTTCACGTTTGAAGACAACCTGTGCTTCTTCATAGAGTTTCGTGCGTTCTGCGATGTCTGTGGTCTGTTTTGCTTTAACCAGCAGATCGTTGAACTCTTCGTTGCACCATTTCGCACGGTTTGCACCGGACTCAACAGCATCGCAACCAAGCAGAACATACATGAAGTTGTCCGGGTCGCCGTTATCGCCGGTCCAGCCGAGCAGAACGGTGTCATGTTCACCAGCGGAAGACCGCTTCAGATATTCGCCCCATTCGTAGGAAACGATTTCAGCATCAACACCGATTGCTTTCCAGTCTGCCTGGATCAGCTCAGCCATGCGGCGGGCATTCGGGTTGTATGGACGCTGAACAGGCATAGCCCAGATGTTGGTTTTCATGCCCGATACGCCAGCTTCCTCAAGCAGCTTTTTGGCAGCTTCCGGATCATATGGATCATCTTTGACCTTGTCGTTGTAAGACCACATGGTTGGCGGAATCGGGTTTTTCGCAGCTTTACCAGCGCCCTGGAACACAGCGTCCAGAATGGCCTGCTTGTTGATGGCCATGTTCAACGCCTTACGAACACGAACATCCTTGAACTTGTCTTTCTGGTTGTTGTAAGCCAGATAACCAACGTTCAGGCCTTCCTGCTGCATCAGATTGATGTTTGGATCTTCATCCATGGCTTTGATGTCGGCCGGATTCGGATAAGGCATCACATCGCATTCACCAGCCTTCATCTTCTGATAACGTACAGAAGCATCAGGCGTGATCGCGAAGATCAGATCATCAATAGCAGCCTTACCACCCCAGTAGTCAGCAAAAGCCTTGTAACGGATCACGGCATCTTTCTGATAGGCAACCAGTTGGAAAGGACCTGTACCAACCGGATTCTGGTCGAACATTTCCAAATTGCCGGTTTTCTCGATCTGGGCTGCATATTCAGCCGACGCGATAGAAGCAAAATCCATGGCCATGTTGGCGATGAAAGGCGCTTCAACCTGGTTCAGCACGAACTTGACGGTATAGTCATCGACCTTGACGATATCCTTGATCAGGGTATCCATGGACATGCCGCCGAAATACTCGTAGGTGCCGCCGGAAATCTTGTTGTACGGATGGTTAGGATCTTTCTGACGCATGAAGGAGAAGATCACGTCATCCGCATTGAAATCGCGGCTTGGGGTAAAGTCTTTGGTGGTGTGGAATTTCACACCCTTGCGCAGATGGAAAGTATATTCCAAACCATCTTCGGAAACATCCCAGCTTTCAGCCAGTCCAGGGACAACGTTGGTGCTACCACGTTCAAACTCGACGAGCTTGTTATAGATGGTATGCGAAGACGCATCGAAGGTCGTGCCAGCGGTATAAAGCGCCGGTGTGAACCCCTCAGGGCTCCCCTCGGAGCAATATACCAATGTCTTCGCCTGGGCAGTCGTCGACAAGACGGCAGCCAGAGCGGTAGCAGCCAAAGCTTTGGTAAGCAGCTTCATTGTTTGAATCCCTCTCAAAATTTTATCGTTTAAATATGCAGGCGAAAGTAATGGTCTCATCAAACGATGGACACATCTCAACCAGCCTAAGTTTGACCAACCAGCCAGGACCCCCTTGCGGTTGCCTCAAACAGCACGGAAAAAGTCGAATACAATCTGAACAGAAAAGCAATCTCTTATTGAGGATTATTCACTTTATTTAGAACAAAATAGTCAAATTTATCAAAATTACAGAAATTAATTTTCTACCAAACCGCTTCTATACGGCAGACTTGTAAAAATGAATGATGCTTCCTGTTACTTTTAACAAGAGCTCAAACAATGGTACCGATCTCAAAACACATTTGCATGTCTGGACATCAAAGCCTGAGTGAGAATAAGCAGACGCGGACAACGAATATTTCCTTCATCAAGCCATTTCTTGATCGTTTTTGTTGAGACTTCAACCACTTCAATATCTTCATCTTCATCCTGATGGCGCTCTTCAGGATGCTGTTGGCCAGACTGGTAGGGAGCAAGAAACAGGTTGGCCTTTTCAACCATCCGGGCCGGATTGATAAAAACCTGCCCTACCTTTTCCAAGGCATCAAGGGATACGCCAAGCTCTTCCTCAGCCTCTCTTCTGCACGCTTCCTCAACAGATGTGTCAGTCGCCTCTATGCCGCCTGCGCAAGCTTCCAGAATCAGCGACTGGTCCCTCAGATACACGGCAGTCCGCATCTGCCGCACGAGGAGAACAGTCTTCTTTTCAGCATCATAGGGCAACACGGCAATGGAATCGCGATCCGCCCAGATGGGCTCGGAAATCACATGCTCACGCCCGTCTTCATGAACGGTCTTCACCGTGGTCAGATCAATCGTTCCCTTATCAAGAGTGCAAAGCGTTTCGCGCGACAGCAATTTATGCCTGTCAGACATGATAGATCTCCGTTTAATAGCGATTGATAGAATATAAGGCGATGGATGCACCAAGATGGCGCTTGTTTAAACGTCTGAAAAGGTCGGGTTTTTTGGGAAGTTCAGCACTCAGGAAATGGTTTCGCTCCGCACCCAGTTCATAAAACCCGGCAATCCTTCCCTTACGGGCAGGGCCACCAGAGCAGGTTCTTCATAAGGGTGCAGGGACTGAAAGATCTTTGCCGCCTTTTGCCATGCGCTCTTTGTGCTTTTCGCGATGAAGACCACTTCGTTTGCCTCCTCCATTTGCCCTTGCCATTGATAAAGCGAAACCATACCAGATAGAATATTGACGCAAGCAACCGAGGTCTCTTCGAGCATTGCCCGGGCAATCATGCGGGCCGTTTCGACGTCGGGACAGGTGCCGTACAACAGCAACACCTCATCGCTTTTTGCGTTTGACATCCCCTTCTCCTCATTGGAAATCATTGATATCCATGCTACTCCACTAAAGCATAGTGCAGCCAATACCACGATAAGTGGACATAAAACCATAGCAATCGACACATCTGTTTCTTTGGTTCTTCCAAAGAACTCAAGGAAGCAGGGAAGCAATTCCATCCCGGTTTGCGGGAATCCGAGCTTTCGGACAACAAGACGGACAGAGCAGATGTCACGGCCTTTTCAGAAAATCGCCTTCATTTCCAGTGGAACCGAAGAGTCGCAGGAGGCAAAAGAGAGGCTGACGCATCTTTATGGTTCATCCGATCCTGCCGGAGCCGATGTCATCGTTGCCTTGGGCGGCGATGGCCTGATGCTGCAAACCCTACACAACAACATGAATAGCGAAATTCCGATCTACGGCATGAATTGCGGCTCGATCGGCTTTCTGATGAATGAATATTCCGAAGACAGCCTGATGGATCGTCTGGAAAATGCCGAGATCTCGGAAATCCGCCCACTCGACATGCGCGCGCTTACCACAGACGGCACGCTGCACGAGGCAACGGCAATCAACGAGATCTCAGTCTTCAGACAAACAGCTCAAGCCGCCAAGATGGAAATCCGCATTGATGGCAAAGTCCGTATGGAAGAGCTGATCTGTGACGGCGCTCTGGTTGCGACTCCAGTGGGCAGCACAGCTTATAACCTGTCGGTGCATGGCCCCATTCTGCCCATCGATTCGCCCCTGCTCGCCTTGACCCCAATCAGCCCCTTCCGCCCACGCCACTGGCGCGGCGCACTCCTGCCCAATAGTGCGCACGTCAAGCTGATCGTCAAAGAACCCAGAAAGCGCCCCTTGAGCGCGGTCGCCGACCATGCGGAAATCCGCTCTGTGCTTGAAGTCGAGATTTCAGAGAGCTGCGAAAAATCCTGCAAGATCATGTTTGACCCGGAGCACGGATGGGCGGAACGTATCTTGAGTGAACAGTTCCGTTACTGAGCAAGCGCTTCAAAGAATAGCGGTAATATACCTACGCCCGGTGTCTTGCGCAAAACCGGCCCAGTTCCTTTGAAACAAGAATAGTTCAAAGAAATGCTTCCTTAACGGTCTCTGGATATAGTTAATCTGATTTTCCTGTTTTAGAAACAAAGCGGATAGCAGAAAAAACCGAACAGGGGCAAGAAGGTATGATCAAGGTTGACCTCTCACAATTGCGGTTTCTGGTTGTGGAAGACAACGCCCATATGCGCCGTGTGATACGCACGCTCATTCACAGCTTCGGAGCACGCGAGGTTACCGAAGCGGAGGATGGCGCCGCGGGCTTGGAACTTTTCCAGACAACTTCGCCCGATATCGTGATTACCGATTGGTATATGCCCATATTCGGCGGTATCGAGTTAACACGCATGATGCGACAGCCGGAGTCTTCTGCCAATCCGACCGTGCCGATCATCATGTTGACAGGACACTCGGAAAAACGGAAAGTCATGGAAGCCAGAGATGTTGGCGTGACAGAATTTCTTTGCAAACCGATTTCGGCAAATGCCTTGTATGCCCGTGTTGCAAACTGTGTTGTCAATCCACGCAACTTCATCAAGGCCAACGGATTTTATGGGCCGGATCGACGCCGCTTCGCCAATCCCCTTTACAAAGGGTCTGAACGCCGCGCGAACGATGCAGAGCCTGCCCAAAAAAAGGCTAGTTGATGATATTTACTGATGCGTATGGCAAATCGCAGAGACACGAACCCTTAGAGGACAGTTCCAATGGCCGACTATGAGATCATCAAGCCCAAAGTCGACTTGAGAAAAAAGATCAAGATACTGCCCAATAGCAGCGGATTTGATCCGGTAGCCAAGGCTGAAGAAGCCATGGAACGCCTGTCTTTGAATTTCGGCAACTGGATGCGCGACGAAGTCATGAAGTTGCAAATTTCCTGGGAGAAGGCGGAAAAGACCGGCCTGACCGAGGAGAGTGTCGACAAGCTTTTCCGCTCCTGCCACGACATCAAGGGACAAGCCCACACCATGGGATTTCCGCTTGCGGGCCTGATAGCCGGCTCCATGTGTGAGCTGATCGAAAGGATTCCAGATCCCGAGAAATTGCCCGAAAGCCTACTGAGAAAACATGTTCAAGCGATCGCTGCTGTGGTCAATGAAAATGCGCGCGAAGAAGACAATGTCGTCGGCAAACAACTCGCCGAACAGCTGAGCACCATTACCGAAGACTATATCGAGAAACACGCGCCAGCAGATCTATCGGAAAGCGAAAGCTAAGTATCGGCGGATCGCTTTCCGCTCATCCTCCCCATACTCAGCCCAATCAGAGCAAGCGGCTCAAGCCGCAGTGACCTGCTTCATCCGCATGCTTAGCGAACGCGCATCGTCGCGTGCAATCTGAGTTGCGAATCGGCGCAAGAGGGCCAGCAGATCATCCAGCTCATCTTCGGCAAAATCATTATAGTCACTCAAGATACGCTCAACCATCATACGCCCGAAACGCGTGCGCGGCATATTCCCTTCAATCGTGCTGACCAGCTCCCGATAAACCACCAGCGCCGAGAGGATGACAGGAGCCACACGCTCTGAGATTCCAGCCTTCTTGCAAAGGGTCTGAACGAGCGCTTCGGAAGGATCAGCCACGCAAGCCTGCACGCGTTTCTCGCTGAGATCCGTCAGGCTCACCAGAGCCTTGACGAACATCGAGACGTTCCCCATGCACAGGCTTCGAATGAGAAGGTCCGCTGTCAATTGGCCTGACAATCTCAGGTGCTCAACCAGAGCCTCCAGTTCGTCACCATGGGCACAACACGAAGCCAGATCAACCGTCGCCTTGTCGCAAGCATCCTTGACCAGTGACGTGCGTCGCTCTGAGCTGACAAATGACTGAACGAGAGACAATTGCTGCAAAGCATCTCCCAGCTGAACAATCAGCATCTGCCGGATATCAATCGGCAGGCCGTCCAGAGACAAAAGCATATTGCGTACAGACGGCATCTGTCCGAACCGCTCCGCCAAGCGACGCAGACTGAAAACAGCGATCTGTGCCCCAGGATTTTCCAACATGATGCAGCAGGCTTGAGAGTCAGCGACTTCAGCCATTGCCGCGCAAAGCGCAGGGCTGACCGATGGACGCGACGCCACCGCACACTGAATGAGCACCCCTCTGTCCGCCACCATATCCACCAGCTCAGAATCCAGCAGGACAGGAGAGCTGACTATGACGGGCACAGCCACGGCATCGATATCCTGCGCCAATGACAAGATAACCGGGCGCGGCGCATAAGGAGATTGCTTGAGCGCCTGCGCCAGAGCTTCGCGCACGATAGGGGCTGGATCATCCAGAAGAATGGTCAGAGCTGTCTCGGCCGCTGTCTTTTCTGCTTCATCAAGCGGCGAATAGAGGTAGGCTCGCGCCAAGGCACTCGTCGCTTCTGCACGACGGTCAACAGGCGCGGTCTCTATCCATGAGAGAAACTTCTCAACAATCATTCTGACTACTAGTCCCTGCCCTCAAGATCACTCCTAAAAGAGCAATCATTTCAGAGCCCAAACGCTACTTACACCAGTGGGACAAACGCCCCTATGTTCGTAGTCATTCTGAACCAGTAACTCTTAACGATCAGTTCACCATAAATGGAAAAGTGGAAAGGCAAGTACGCTGGGCTCCCGCCCTCAGCCCTTATCGCTGGAGGAAAATACATCCCCACGCAGAAAGGCACTCAGATCAAGCGCCCCGAGCCGGGCCTGCTCGCGAGCTGGGCGGGCTTCCTGTCGTGTAAGGTCCAATGGTGCGCTATGAACGACTGAAGACTGAGCAGCAGAAACGCTAGGTGAAGAAGGCGCGGAAGATGTTGAGACCGACGCTGTCGTCGGCATTGACTGAGGCTTCGCCCTTGGCAAAGCGCCCGCCAGACTATCCACATACACATCAGCCGTAACTTCGGCTGCCGCAGGTTTGCGCCGAGGTAAAGCCATGCCCTCAGCCTCACTGGCAGCGGGAGCTACAACAGGCTCCGAAGACTGCGCATAGATACGACTGGCAATCACGCCATTGCTGGTAGAAGCAACCTCGACCGCCTGCCGACCATCATCTCCAGCAACAAAGCGGGAGGACCGCACTTGCGAGGACACTGAATTATCAGGCAGATAGCTAAGGCCATAGCGTGACGGCAACGCGCGCTGCAATGGCTGCGAAAAAAAGGCCTCAAGCGAGTCTCGGCTATCACTGACGATCGAGCTATCATTGTTTGCCTGCTGCAGATCCACCACATGCTGTGTTTGAATGGCGGGTATTTCGGGACTGCGGGTTAGTTGCGCTTGCTTTGTGGATTCCTTGGCCGTGAACAGATTGCCAAGGCCCAGCATATCCAACAGGCCCTTCTTCTCCTTGGGAGCAGAAGCGGGCTCGCCAGATGCAGTTGAGACCAAATCGCTATAAACTTCAGACACGCTTTTGGCGTTGCCCTGACGATCGAAGAAGATGTTCTTGTTGGCTTCCGCCTGTGTAGGAAAATAGGCAGCAGCCGGTTTGTTCGGCGTTTCCTCAGCCATGGTGATCAGCTTGCTGCTTCCCTGAGCCCCAAGGAAATGCGCAGCATACAACTCACCCTGCGAAGGCGTTCTATTCAGCTGCTCGGCCAGTTGCTCGCGATTGCTCTGGGCATAGGCGCCAGCCATCATCGCCGACACTTGCGGATCATTCCGCATATTCAGGATTTGCTGCCGCACCTCTGGATCACGAACATAATATTTGTCGCCGACCTGAGAGATCTGAGACGCCACCTTGCTAAAGCCAAGCTCTGGCCCGGCTTCCTTCATCGTCTCCAACCATGTTTGTTCGACGAACTGGAAGAGCCCCGATGCGGAGGACGTTGGCGCTTTGGCGGATGCATTGAAATTGCTTTCTCGCTTTGCCGTGTTCAGCAGGAATTCAAAGTCCGTGCCAGTGGTCCGGCTCGCCTCTTCAAAGGCAGCCTGAAATCTGATCGAATTGTTGAACGAAACAGAATTGGCCAAAGCGCTCTCCAAAGCGATGAACTAAAATGACCTCAAAAGGGTCCGCGACAACCCGCCCCCGGTCAGTGCTCACTCGAAACCCGAGATAGATTCGGGCTTGTTAGTCTTGATTAACCATTCTTTTACCAAATAGTTAACAGAAGCTTAATTTATAAATCGAGACGTAAATGTAAGCACTGGGAAATGGACCAATCAAGTAGCAAGCATTGGTAGGAGGCCTTGATAATAGTGGCCACCTTGTTCGACCGTCTTTAGAGCCAGCACCATCTGCCACGCACATGCTTACTGCTTCAAGAACGAATTTTCTTATATATTTTTCTGATACTTAATGTATTTCCCTGAATCATTTTGACAAGAAGTTGAATCAATCTACCAACAAGATGAATCAAAGTCTCAAGCGGGCATCTCATCAGCCAGACACGCATCACAAAGCGAAAACACGCCCGCATCAGTGCCAATCTTCAACAGCCAAGATCAAAGCCACACATAGATCCCAACCACAGGCCTATTGCAAAATGCATGAACACTCTCTGGCCCCAAAACGCCGAACCACCACAAACACGCGCGCCGCAAGCCAAGACTTTATCCAGCCCCGCCCTCAAATTACCACGGTTTTGGATTTCCTAAGCTGCGGGCAAATGCTAAATATCGGCATGAACGCAGCTTGAGACTCACCCATCAGGGCGATTCCAAATAAGAGCAAAGCAAGGAAAGATCAGTGATAAGCACAAAAGCAACCGGACAACGGCTTCTCAGTTTATTTTTGAGCCTTTGCACAGCGCTCTTCATTGCGACCATTGCCCTCCCCTCCTTTGAGGCCCACGCCCAAACCGCACAGGCACCGCTCGACCTAGGAACCGTCATTCAGAAGGGCACGCCCCGACAGGCACCGGTCTATCTCAAACTCCCGGAGACCGTCCCCATTCCGGCAGCCAATCCACGCAAAAACGGCGATCAGGACGCCACACCGGAGGCAGCCAACCAGCAAGAGACAGCAGCGGATCAACTAGATGGTCAGACTGACAATCAGACCGGCACAGAAACAGCAGAAACACAAGATGGAACCACGCTAACAGACACACCCCAGAGCTCCGAGACAGCACCTGCATCCATAGCGGAAGCCCTGCCGGAAGAAGATGACACGCCCGAGATCGAGCCGGGCGGCATCGCGCGTCTTCAACTATCCGCCCTTCTTTCCGATGACGGACAGATACTACAAAGAGGCGTCAACTGGCGCATCTTTGGCGCAGAAAAAGACGAAGAGGGCCAACTGCCGATGCTGCATAATGTGGATGGTGGCCCGCTAGATGTGGATCTGGAACCGGGTAGCTACATTGTCTATGCAGGATACGGCTATGCCAATCTGACCAAACGGGTCATCCTGCCCAAGGCTGGCGACTATAACGAGAGCTTCAATTTGCATGCTGGCGCCATGCGGCTCAATGCCGTGGCAGCTGGTGACATTACGCTCGACAGCGCCATTCTGAAATTCGACATTTATACCAGCGAAGATTCAGACACGAACTCTCACACGCTGCTGGTCAAGAATGTAAAGCCGAACCATGTCGTAAAGCTCAGCCAGGGCATTTATCACGTCGTGTCCAACTATGGCACAGCAAACGCCAAGGTGCGCGGTGATGTCGAGATCACTGAAGGCAAACTGATCAACGTAACCATGATCCACAATGCGGCAAAGGTTACGCTGAGGCTTGTTTCAGAGCCCGGCGGCGAAGCATTGGCCAACACCATTTGGACGGTTTTCACGCCCGGCGGTGACGTGGTCAAACGGGCCATTGGCGCCTTCCCGACCCTAGCTCTTGCGGCAGGTGACTATACCGCCATCGCCAAACAGGGCAATGAAGTCTACAACCGAGATTTCTCGGTCACTTCCGGTCTTAATCGTGACATCGAAGTTCTGTCCACCGCGCAGTAAGACCTTAGCAGAAGGACGCTTCAGCCATCGCACATTTGACTGAAAGCTCGCCCGAAAGCCCGACCAGCACCCTGCGCACGACACCAAAGATTGTGGCACTGCCCCAAAACGAAAGCCTCTGGTATCGCCTCAAGCAGATTGCCTGCCCCTGGCTGCGCTTCAACCCGCGCATCCCTCCCGGCCCGATCCGAGGGGACGCATGGGGCGAACCAACCTTCACAACCAGCCTCGCCTTTGATGCCGAGTTTGATGGCCTCGCAGTGACCTGCCACATCTCCTACCATTTTGATCCTGCTTGCTGCCTCGACATCCTGATTGACACCGAAGAAGGGTACCATCTCTACGCCTTCGAAACGCGCGCCTATAGCCTGCGCTACGCCTTGGCCCATCTTGCCTTGGACGCCAGAACAAAGCGCATCGCATTGCCCCTCGCGGGCCTCTCACCGCGTGCGAAATGGCTCTCAAAAGAGAGAGATTGCGTCGAGATTTCCTTAGAGGAAGGCGCCCCCATACATGCCTGCACGCCTTATCCAGCCGAACAGCCAGATTGAATCAGATCTTTATCGAACAGCGCCAACAACCTGAAGAGACTCGATAAAAGACCAAAGTTAAAGTCGAGCATCTCTTGAATCATTTTCTCAACACAGCAAAGAAAAAGGCGGCGCCACACCGGCACCGCCTTTTTTGCAATTGTCAGCATCAAGAAGCAGACTATTCAGCCGCTTCCGCTTTTGCCGCTTCCATGGCACGACGCAGATCCGGAGCAACAGCTTCATCAACAAGCGACGCAATCGCCTCATCCAGAGACATGGAGGTCTGATGCTTGGAACCAAGACGACGGATCGATACGCTCCGCTCGTCAGCTTCCTTTTTGCCACAAACGAGAAGTGCAGGAACCTTGGCCAGTGAATGTTCACGAACCTTGTAGTTGATCTTCTCGTTGCGCAGATCGGTTTCCACGTTGAGGCCAGCTGCGGTGAGCTTTCTGGCCACGTCACGCGCATAGTCATCGGCTTCGGACGTGATGGTCGCGACCACCACCTGAAGCGGCGCCAGCCAGAGCGGGAAGTGCCCGGCATAATGCTCGATCAGGATACCGGTGAAGCGCTCCAGAGAACCGAACAGTGCTCGGTGAATCATCACAGGATGAACCTTGTTGCCATCCGTATCGATATAGAAGGCACCAAGACGCCCCGGCAGATTGAGGTCAACCTGAACCGTGCCACACTGCCAGTCACGACCAATGGCGTCACGCAGAACATATTCCAGCTTCGGACCATAGAAGGCCCCCTCACCCGGGTTCAGGGTCCATTCCTGACCGGCGGCATCGATTGCCGTTTTCAAAGCATTCTCCGCTGCATCCCAAACGGCGTCGGAGCCGACGCGCTTTTCAGGACGGTCGGAGAATTTCACCCGAATGTCAGTGAAGCCGAAGTCGTGATAGATAGACATGATCTGTTCATGCAGATCCACACAAACCTGAGTGATCTGATCTTCGGCACAGAAGACATGGGCATCATCCTGCGTGAAGTGACGCACACGCATCATGCCATGCAGGGCACCCGATGGCTCATAGCGATGCACCTTGCCGAACTCGGCAATTTTCAAAGGCAAGTCACGATAGGATTTGAGACCATTCTTGAAAATCTGCACGTGACCCGGGCAGTTCATCGGCTTGCAGCAGAAGATCCGCTCGTCAGGGGTCTGGGTGGTGAACATATTCTCACCGAATTTCTCCCAGTGACCTGATTGTTCCCAAAGCGTACGCTCCATCATGTCCGGGCTGTTGACTTCATGATAGTCCCAGCTCTTCTGACGGCGACGCATATAGGTGATCAGGCTCTGGAACAAGGTCCAGCCCTTGTCATGCCAGAAAACGGAGCCCGGCGCTTCTTCCTGAAAATGGAACAGGTCCATTTCACGGCCCAACTTGCGGTGATCGCGTTTTTCCGCTTCTTCCAGACGAGTCAGATGGGCCTTGAGATCTTTCTCGCTTGCCCATGCCGTCCCATAAATGCGGCTCAACATGGCATTGTTGGAATCACCAC
The DNA here is from genome assembly GCF_963678225.1 of uncultured Cohaesibacter sp. NCBI lineage: Bacteria > Pseudomonadati > Pseudomonadota > Alphaproteobacteria > Hyphomicrobiales > Cohaesibacteraceae > Cohaesibacter > uncultured Cohaesibacter sp. The sequence goes on from NZ_OY782763.1 coordinate 828,959, forward strand.
GCCAATAGGCACCGGCCACCTTCATCAATTTGAAGGCTTTACCGATGTGACCGGTGGAAACCATGTGCGGTCCGCGGCACAGATCGAGCCATTCACCCTGACGGTAGATCTTGAGGTCTTCCCCTTCAGGAATGGCGTCAACCAGTTCGACCTTGTAGCTCTCCCCCTTGTCAGAGAAATACTTCTTGGCAACATCGCGGCTCCAGACTTCCTTGGTGAAGGGAGCGTTGCGATCGATGATCTCTGCCATTTTCTTTTCGATCAGCTCGAGTTCTTCCGTGGTGAAAGGCTCGTCGCGGGCAAAGTCATAGTAGAAGCCATCGGTGATGACCGGGCCGATGGTGACCTGCGTGCCAGGAAACAATTCCTGCACAGCTTCAGCCATCACATGGGCCGCATCATGGCGGATCAGTTCAAGCGCATCATCATCGGTGCGCGTCACGATCTCGATTTTTGCATCGGCTGCAATCGGATCGGCCAGATCTGCCAATTCGCCATTCAGCTTCATGGCGACGGCTTTTTTTGCCAAGGATTTAGAAATGCCCTGTGCGACGTCGACGCCACTTACGCCATCGTCATATTCACGAACAGATCCGTCGGGGAAAGTCAGATTGACCATAATCGTCTCCTGCTCAACTCCTGCCTACAACGCAGGTAAGCTGTCGGGTTTAAGAACCCGGATGTTTCATATAAGCGATTTATCAAAAGGCCAGTTCAAGCGGAGTTGCGCATCTCACCGTCGGGGACCCAACTTGGTCGCCGGATCGATGTGATCGCCACCCCAAAGGCCATATGTCCATGGTTTATACCACACCGAACCTTGAGGCAACCTTTCCGGCACAGGATCAAAGCCGCTATGCCCCAATGGATGGCATCGCATGATGCGCGCCAACCCCATCCAGCCGCCAGCCCAGAAGCCGAACCGCCCGATGGCCTCTTCGGTGTAGCGCGAACAGGTTGGCTGGTAGCGGCAGGCCCGCCCCACAAAGGGAGAAAGGAAAATCTGGTAAAGCTTGATGAGCCCGATGGCGAGATATTTCATGCGCGGCCTTCAATTTGCTCGAAGGCATCCACCACCGCATCAAAGACAAGCAGCGTGGAGGCATGCCGTGCCGGATAGTCGCGCACGGGCTGAAGGAATTTCAGATCGTCCCATTTGCCGGCTGGCGGATCACCAGCCTCCCGCAACATGGCCTGCATCTGCGCGCGCAACTGGCGCAACTCTTCCAGATCAGAACCAAGAATATGCCGACCAACCACGGAGGCTGCCGCCTGCCCCAATGCGCATGCATTGACCGCCTGTCCGAATGCAGCCACTTTGCCGTCTTCAACCACCAGATCAACCTCAATCGTGGAGCCGCACAATTTGCTATGCGCCTTGGAGGAAGCCATAGGAGACGGCAGTCGCTCAAGCTGAGGAATATTCCCTGCAAATTCGAGAATTTTGTGATTATAGACATCGTCAAGCATAGGAATTCTCTCTTCTGCTGCTGAATAGCGATCCAAAACTCGCATTCCTCCCTATAACGCCTATATAGGTATGAAAACAAGAAAAGCAGACCCCCAAATCGGAATTGGTGAAAGATGTAGGAATTGGTGAAAGTTTAGGTTATAATATAACATTCCCACCAGAATAGGATTTCCTACTGACAAATTGGAAAAAAAGTGCATGATGGCGCAACCGGGAGATAGGTTCGCGGGCGATTGTGCTCCATTGAGAAAAGGCGGACACATCTGTGATGGATATGATTGTCGACACCAGCAACCCCGCTGGCGATAAGGCTGAAGAGGGGCAAGATAACGCCTTGAAAAACAACAAGCAAAAACAGCTACAAGCATTGGCCACTCTGGAAGAAAAAGCGGACGACTGGGCATTGACAGAACGTCCCTCCCGCCAGGAAGCCGAAGAAGCCGTGCGCACCCTGATCAAATGGATCGGAGACGACCCCGAACGCGAAGGTCTGATCGATACGCCAAAGCGAGTCGTCAAGGCCTATGAAGAGCTTTACCGTGGTTACAGGGAAGACCCTGCAGAACCTCTCGGCCGCACCTTCGAAGAAGTGAACGGCTACGAAGACATGGTTCTCTTGCGCGATGTGGAATTCTTCTCGGCATGTGAGCATCACATGGTGCCTTTCGTCGGCAAGGCCCATATCGCCTATTATCCTTCAAAAGGGGTTGTCGGTCTTTCCAAACTAGCTCGTCTCATCGATGCCTTTGCGCGCCGCCTGCAGACACAGGAAAGCCTGACTGAACAGATTATCGAAACCATCGAAACAACGCTGGCTCCGCGCGGTATCGCTTTGCTCATCGAAGCTGAACATATGTGCATGACCATGCGCGGCGTGCGCAAACGGGGTGCCTCCACGGTGACGACCCGATTTACCGGCGTGTTCGCTGACGATGTTGACAAACAGAACCGCTTCATGAGCCTTACCGGCGAGTGCCGGGGTTAGGGCCTCGCCTTCCTTTTCGTCATTTCAATGCAGCGCCAATGTGTGCCATTCCTGAGAATGTACGAGAGGCCGTAAGCAGATAGTTCACAAGAAAAGGGGCCACCTAAGCCCCTTTTCTTTTAACTCAATCTTTTGATTCATTCGGGCTTTTGGTTCATTTAGGGCAAGGCCCAGCCACATTTGATATGAATAGAGGTGTGCCATGACGTCTCCTTTTGCCACACGCATGGGAAAGAGCAACGACGAGATCGAGCTTGGAACCGACTTCGCTCCCAAATTCGACGATAAAGGCCTGATTGGCTGCATCGTAACCGATAGTGATAGCGGTGACGTGGTGATGTTTGCCTATATGAATGAGGAGAGTTTGCGCCAGACACTGGAAACGAAGGAAGCCCATTACTGGAGTCGATCGCGTCAGGAACTCTGGCACAAGGGCGCCACCAGCGGCAATGTGCAGGATGTCATTGAGCTGAGAACCGATTGTGATCAGGATGCTATATGGATCAAGGTGCGCACGCGTGGGGCAACCGCCAATTGCCATCAGGGCTATAAATCATGCTTCTATCGTGCAGCAGAACTGAAAAATGGCGTGCCGCATCTGGCATTCAAAGAAGACAAGCCCCTCTTCGATCCAAAGGATGTCTACGAAAAATAGCGCATAGGGCAGAGTACTTCCAAGTAAGCAATTTTCAGGAAAATTGGCCCACTTCGGACAGGCCGACGCTGCGGCCTATCCCGTTTATCCCCTAGCCAGCGGCAATATAGGCGCGCATATCTTCCGCTTCGCGTTCGGTCTCTTCGATGCGGAATTTGACCACGTCGCCAATAGACACCAGTCCGGCAATCTTGTCGCCATTCAGAACCGGCATATGACGAAAGCGTCCGGTTGTCATGCGTGACATCACAGACGCAATGGTTTCCTCTTCCGAACAACTCATCACATCTGAAGTCATGAACTCACTGGCAGGCCGCAACAGAGCGGATCCGCCATGATGGCTCAGCGCCCGCACAATATCGCGCTCAGATAGGATGCCGCACAGCGTGTCTTCTTTGGCAATCAGGATTGCCCCTACACCGTTGTCGCGCAGCAACTTGACCGCATCCATCAAAGTGGTGTCCGGTTCGGCCTTGAATACAGCACGTCCCTTTTGATTGAGAATCGTGGCAATCGTCATAAATCGGGTCTCCCTTCAGCTAAAGGTTGCTCAATTGCATGACTTGCCCGTGATGTTTCATGCAAACCACAAGCATGTTCATGTCTTTGGACCCTAAAGTGTCCGTTATGTTGTCTTTCATGGCAAGATCACAAGCCCCCAGACTTAAGCATAACGGCTCCTTGCCGGTATGGCGGTGCAAGCAGCCCAGACCACCCGCCCAACAAGAAAAAGGGCAGAATTCTGCGAAGAATCCTGCCCTTTTGTCCAATGCTACACTTTTCACAAAGCGTCACTTGATCACTTTAAGGTGATCGGGTCGCTTCTTTGGCGGATCCTTTTTCGGCGGTTTTGGCTTGCGCGGAGGCCGCGAATAGGGATCGAGATAGGGGAACACCAACAGCCCGGCGATAAATCCACCTAGATGCGCTTCCCAAGCAATGGTCGCCCCGCCGCCCAGAATCGAGAACATTCCGAACACCAGATTGAGCACCAGCCAGATGCCAAGAAACCCCATCGCCTGAGGGTTGCGCCGCAGCCCCTTAAGGCTCAAGCATGGATAGCGGTTGACGCCTTGCAAACCTGAAAATCCCCCCATGCCGCCATTGAACGCAAAGCGTGCTGAAGCAGCCATGGCTCCTGACAAGACGGCAGAAACCCCGACCAGAGGCGCTTCGCTGCCAAAATGAATGATCAGATGGACAAGGGCACCCGCTGCCGCAGTGATTACAAAGAAGATGGCAAAATTGAAATTGCCGATGCGTCGGACAATCACCGTCGCAAAGATCATCATCCAGACAACATTGAGAATGACATGCATCCAGCCGCCATGCAGAAAGGCATAGGTAACAAAGGTCCAGATATCTCCCAAAACCCCGCCGGGAAAAGAAAAGACCTGAGCCGCAGTGCCATAACGGACCGGCAAAAAGGAAAAGCTCAGCAGCAGCCACTCTCTTTGATCAAAAGAAAGAAAGAAGGACTGCGCTGCCTGAATGGCAAGCATGATACCGGCCAGCACCACGACGGATGTAGGCAAATTGAACATGGGCTCTTTTGGGGGCGTCATACCTGGAGGCATTTGCCATGAGCCGCGCGGTTGCAGGGCCATAGGGGTTCCTTTTCTCTTTCCAAAACTGTTCCCATAGAAATAAGGCAGATAGACGCCCCATCAAGGCATGGACGCTTGGGAAGTGATCTGCATCCACCTTTTTAGCCAAAGAATCTTAATAGCTGCGGAAGGTGGCAATCATTTGGACAAAAAAAAGCCATCCGTCGATCTTGCGATCACGAGGATGGCCGGGTTTCCCGAAGATTCGGGAAGTCATCAAAGAGCCTAGGCACCAGACTTTAGGAGTCCGGTCTGATGCAGTGGATCTGTTAACATCATCTTTACATTTTCCCTCTCAGAGCTCAACGAAAACCTATTGTTAACCTTAACAGAAGCGAACCGTGGTGAAAGTTTGATTAAAGAAGCGTTACCCCTGCGACTGGCATGCCCCCTGCTTTACTATGGGTGCAAAACAAAAAGAGATCCCGTTCTGCTTCAAGTTGAAACACATTGGAAGCGGAACTGCCCCAGATAGAGACGCAAAATGAAACACCAGGTGACGCGCGAACTGTTTACTTATTGGGATGGCCTGAGAGGCGGACGGACAGCCCCAGAGCGCAGTGACATCGACCCGGCAGAAATCCATCAGATTCTCGGAGACACTTTCATCCTTGAGTATGACAGTGAATCCAGTCTGACATTCAGGTTGGCAGGCACGCGCCTTTGTGGCTCCTTCTGCCGCGAATTGAAGGGGCGCAATTTCTTTGACCTATGGGACACCGACGACCTTTCCAGCATGAAACTGCTGCTGACTGCCGTGGTGGAAGACGAAGCCGCAGCCGTTATCGGCTTCAAGGGCAAGACAGAACGGAATCAGGAACTGGAATTTGAGTCGATTCTGCTGCCCCTCAGACATTATGGTCAGCCCAAAAGCCGCCTTCTGGGCGCGGCAAGCCCGGCTGATATGCCATATTGGATCGGAATCTGGCCGATTCAGGAATTGTCCATCAGTTCCATGCGCTTGATCTGGCCTGATGAGCGCCCCGCTTTCATGCGCAATCAGGAGCAGGCTCCCACGCAGCAGCATAAATTCGGCCTCACCCCGACAACAACGATTCTGCCCCCTGCCATCGGGCAGAATCACATTGCGGCCGAGCGCCGCATCGGTCATTTGACTGTCATTGAAGGGGGCAGACGCGACTAAAACGCGAAGCGAAAAAGGCACACAACGCTTGGTATCGGAATGTTTTCCATAGCACTGCAAGAAGCCAACGGACAAAAGGCTTTGTTAACTATAGAGGGAATAGGATGGCGATGTATTCGTTCATCCTGTCCAGTCATGGCGAGGAAAGCCATTCTCTATGTCGGCAGTCGCTAAAAAATCTGAGCTACCGCGCATTACCGAGCGCCGTCGTCATCAACGCGTGAAAGTGAACCTTCTTGGTCGCTTCATGCTTGAGAACAAGACGGAGTATCCGTGTCAGGTGATCAATATGTCACCTGGCGGAATGGCCATGATTACACCAATACGCGGCGAAATAGGCGAACGCGTCATCGCCTATATCGATCATATTGGACGGATCGAGGACAGAATTGTCAGAAAGATTGAAGGCGGCTTTGCCATCACGGTCGATGCCACCGAGCGCAAACGCGACAAGCTTGCCTCTCAGCTGACATGGGTGGCAAACCGGCATTTGCTCGACTTGCCTGAAGATCGGCGCCATGAACGTCGGCAGCCCAAACAGCCAATCACCAAACTGATCCTGCCAGACGGCACCGAGCATATCTGCCGCGTGCTCGACCTTTCTCTTTCTGGTGCAGCGCTCAAAACCAGCGCCCGCCCGGCAGTAGGCAAGGAAGTCAGCATCGGCAAGATCCGAGCCCGCATCGTACGGCATCTGGAAGATGGACTGGCTGTTGAATTTGCCGCTGTACAAGACAGCACAGAGATCGACAAAAACCTGCGTTAAACCGCCTCCCCCATCCGTCTAACCACAGTCGGCATAGCGGCGCCTCAAACGCGCCGCAATCGGTTCATGGTGCCCGATTTTTAGAAGACATCGCTTCGGTCAACGCCCCTTGATGAAGCTAGTCCGCAATTACAAACAATAAAAATAAGAATTTTTTCCTGCTTTTTTAGACGCTCAAACAGGCTCTCCAGAAGGTCAACGGCATAGCCGACACGCATTCCCGCTCAGTGTCCAATCGTTCCAGCCCACTTCTTTCCCTTTTTACTTTCACCAAAATCATAAGCAACAGCGCCAAACAAAGCACAAAGAACAAAACACAAAGCATTGATATATTTCATTTTTTAGCCAATTAAAATTTTATCGAAAGTTGACTCAAATTTTCTTCAAAATAGATTTCAATTATATTTAAAATTTATACTGAATTAATCGAAATTAAAATTAAAATATATTCAAATGTAAAATAAAGTAAAATCGATTTAATTTGATTTTTTACTTAAATTTCCCAGCAAATATTCGAAAAATCTCAAATGAACACTTCTAATAATCTTCCTATAACGACGGGAGATAAAAATGAAGAAACGCATTTGGGGATTTGCTTTTTTCAGCCTTGCTTGCCTTGCAGTACCATTTGAGGCAGCGGCTGCCAGATACTCACCATTCATGACCGTACAGGGGGCAACCTCTGCACCCATTGGTCATGTGAATTTCTGCCGACAGAACCCATCGGAGTGCAATGTCACATTCAGCTCCGATCAGGCCGTGAAACTCTCTGAAGAAAGCTGGAAAAAGCTCATCAGCGTGAACGGCTATGTCAACCAGTCCATCAAGCCGGTGACCGACGAAGAACTGTATCGCACCGAAGAGCTATGGACCTATCCACGATCAGCCGGAGACTGCGAAGATTTTGCGCTCTTGAAAAGGCGCATGCTGATCAATGAAGGTTGGCCAGCTACGGCACTTCTAATTACGGTCGTGAAGGAAAGGAACGGCAATGGCCATGCTGTTCTGACCGTACGTACGGATAGGGGTGATCTCATTCTCGACAATCAGGATCCGCGAATCCTGCCTTGGGACAAGACCCCTTATCACTATATCAAGCGTCAGGCTGCGCTTCATCCATCACAATGGACTGCCATTGCTGACACTCGCTAACGAGAAAGAGCCCTCGAAGGCTCTTTCTTGCTCCAAACTTTGCTTTGCAAGCCCTGATCGCGTCCCCACATCCCGTCCATTGCGATCAGGACGGGCCAGTCGTCCCCACGACTGGCCCTTTTTCTTTCCCATCCATTGCGAAAGATAAACCCAAGCAAATACAAAGAGGCCTAGAGGGCCTTTAGCTCGGAAGAAAAGCGCTTCCAGTTTGCAACATAGTTGGCAGCAGACCGACGCAGTTTGTTGATCGCTTCCTCATCCAGTGATCGGACCACCTTGCCCGGCATACCCATCACAAGTGAATTGTCCGGAATGACTTTCCCTTCCGGGATCAGAGCCTTGGCGCCAATCAGGCAGTTCCGCCCGATCTTGGCATGGTTGAGCACCACAGCCCCCATACCGATCAGGGAATTTTCGCCAATCGTACAGCCATGCAGGATCACATTATGGCCGATGGTGCAATCTGCCCCGATGGTCAGTGGCGCGCCCATATCCGTGTGCAAAGTGCTGCCTTCCTGAATATTGCTGCGCTCGCCAATCGTCAAAGGCTCATTGTCTCCACGCAGAACAGCCCCGAACCAAACGCTCGCATCCTGCCCCAGAATCACCTTGCCAATGAGACTTGCATTCGGTGCCACCCAATAGCCCCCGTCTTCGGGCACAGTGGGTTTGAAATCTCCCAATTGATATAGAGTCACGCATATCCCTTTCTGACAAAAGTTTCCTACCGCCTCCAAGACAATGAAGCCAGAGGACGGAATGAAAACCTATATATCACGAACTCTGCGCTCCAGTTAGTAACAAGGCTGATCCGCCCCCCACACAGGAACAGATTTCAGCTCATGGCATTGGCTGCAACAGAAAAGACGTTCAGCAAAAAGACCCCCGAGCATGCGCTCCAGACGCTGGCAATGGCCGAAGAGCCGAACAACCAGCCAATCGGCCGGTGCTCGATGCGGCGCCCCCGCACCGCATTGCGCATGATGATGAAGGGACCAGCAAAGGTACATATCAAAATCGATGCAAAAATCCCCGGCCAACTATTGATAGAAACCCTGAAACCGGCCGGTCGCTGCGCCATAACCTGATAGAGGCTGGCCAAAATCCCTGCACAGACGAAACCGACAGCAGTGACATAAAAAAGAGCAATCAATTCAGGACCCACAACGCTTCCTTTCCCGCAGCCGCCCACGAATGGACCATCGGCCGCGCATGTCGCTTTGGCTCGACCCTGTTCGAAAAAGGGTCACTCCTGCACCAAGCGACAAATCCACAGAGCTTTCCGTCTCAAAATGAGACAGAACAAACATGCCTGTTAAGAATCTTGCAAGCATTGTGCCGCCATTCCCACGCTGCCAACCAAGGGATGGGTGTGAGAAGGCTATTTGAGTGATTGAAGCACCCGCAGGGATTTTCTACCATGAGCGCGAGTAACGGCAGCTACCGCGCCCTCTAGGACAACACAGACATGAAGCATCAGACACCGGAAGAACAAGGGTCGACCCAGAGATGGATATTTTTCCTTCTCATTGCCGGTCTGATTGCAATTACCTTTTTGTTTCTGATCAGCCGGATCTTCGAATATTCCGGCCCTTCCCTGCTCCACAATCCCTATAGCGCTGAGACAGGCCCCAAGCATATTCTGGTTGGAGACATGGATTTCAGGGTGCCGCCAAACACAATCCGGCATCAGGAGCAAAGAGAAGCAGCTTCAGTCACCCAGCTTGATCTTGTCTTTCTCTGGCCAAGCCTGGCTGGATACAGTCGGGAACAACAGGTCGCCTTCAGTGATGCGAGCAGGAAATCGAACCTGATCTTCGTCTCCATCAGCAGGCCAGACAAGGTTCTGCGCAGTTCGGAGCGGCTCTATAGCGTCTACAGCCAGTTCTTTTCTGGCGATCCGACGCGCGGTCCGGCTGGCTTGATCGGCTTTGCGATGGACGATAGCTCAGGCTTTAGCGGCGAGACCGTCTATTTCAAGCCAGAATCCACCGAGCCTTTTGTCGCCCGCTGCATCACTCCGGAAAACAAAGAGCCCCCCTTCTGTATGCGCGAAATCGGCCTAGGTGCGACCATTCAGATTACCTACCGCTTTCGTCCCCACCTGCTCGCACAGTGGCAGCTGTTGGATGATCGCATCCTTGAAAGATTGGGGGGATTTCTAGTGCCCTGATAGGCCCAGCTCTCTGCAAGCACAGCCAAGAGCTACGTAACGCTAACGCAAAAAGGCTACCGCCCATAAAGGGCAGCAGCCTTTGACAAGAGAATGGCCACAGGGTCATTCCATCAGGAAAAAGACAAAAGCGCGAGCGTCGGCTTATTCTTCTTCCAGATCATAATCGAGAATTGCCATGGAGAAATTGTAGGACAGATCTTCATCTTCATCATCGCGGAATAGCACGCCGACAAACTCATCTCCAACATAGACTTCTGCGGAATCATCCTTGCGCGGACGTGCCCGCACCTCGAGATTGGGCGACTGAAGAGTCTTCCGCATGAATGATTGAAGTTTTGCCAGTTCGGTCTTGTCCAAAATTGCCTCCTGCAGGTTTTGCTGATCACAATTGGTTTATCCAATTTTCGGGACGGGTGATTTTATCACCCCTACCCGAATGTATGACCGGCTGAGTGGCATAGCGCACATGAAGAGTAAAGCCGCTTTCCACATGATTTCAAGTTTTTCTGCAGAGATATACGGACAAATAGCCACAGGACAGCCATTCCTGTTTAATTGGCATCCCTCAGGATCTGATCCATGCTGATAGCAGGTTCCGCACATCCGGCCTGCCCGACCACCTTCGCCGGAACGCCAGCAACGGTGGTTTTGCATGGTACATCCTTCAGCACCACCGAGCCAGAGGCAACGCGCGAGCAATTTCCGATTTCGATATTGCCGAGCACTTTGGCTCCGGCACCAATCAGTACACCATGGCGGATCTTTGGATGGCGATCGCCTTCCTCCTTGCCGGTCCCACCCAAGGTGACACCCTGCAAAATGGACACATCATCTTCCAATACAGCGTTTCACCAACGACGATTCCCGTTGCGTGGTCAAAGAAGATCCCTTTTCCGAAGGATACTCGAGGGTGAATATCCACCTGATAAACCTGCGAACTGACACTTTGCAGATAAAGAGCAAAATCCTTGCGCCCGTTTTTCCATAGCCAGTTCGCCAGACGGTGGGTCTGGATGGCATGAAACCCCTTGAAATAGAGAATAGGATCGACAAAGCGCTCGCATGCCGGATCCCGATCAGCCACCGCCCTGATATCGGCCCGCATGGCCTCCGGAATGTAGGGGTCTGACGCACAAGCATCCCTGTAGGCCTGACGAATGGCCTCTGAATCCATTGCCGGATTGTGCAGACGATCCACAATACGATGGATGACGGCATTTTCCAGCCGTTTGTGGCTTAGAATGGTCGCATAGATGAAGCTGCTCAATGCTGGCTCTGCCCGCACGATGCTTTCTGCTTCTGCCCTTACACGCTCCCAAACAGGGTCGATCACATTCGGCTGATCGTATACGCTGCGGCTAAGGCTTGCCTCTACCATTTTTTCTCCTACTCCCGCAAAAGAGCGAGACGACTAACTGGGCTTTTTCATTCGCAACAGGCTTTGACGCCGACGTGGCCTTGAACAGATGCCAAGATATCGACCTGTCTAGTTCCTTCGCATGCCTTTTGTCTGGCATACAATCCCGATACAAATAGGCTGCCAATCCCGAGGCTGCAAGAACAAAAACCCAATCTTTTTCATCCAAGGCAAAAATTATCCTACAAAGTTAGCACATAAATGACTGATACCCAAAACCCGGACACGACCCTGCCAGACACAATTCTCATAGAACGAGACGGCCCGATCGGTCGCATCATCATCAACAACGAAACCAAGCGCAATGCCATGACGCTGGCAATGTGGCGCGCCATTCCCGATGCCGTCGCTGCTCTTGAAGCCGATTTCGATGTCCACGTCATCGCCATAGTCGGTGCAGGCAACAAGGCCTTTGTATCGGGAGCAGACATCAGCGAATTTGACACGGTGCGCAAGGACACCCCTTCCGCCTCTCACTATGACGACATCAATGCAGAATGCTATCGCGCCGTTCGCAACGCAAAGAAACCGACCATCGCCCTCATCAAGGGCTTTTGCATGGGGGGTGGCTTTGGTCTTGCTGCGGCCTGCGATTTGAGGCTATCGAACCAGAGCGGCAAATTTGGCATTCCCGCAGCAAAGCTGGGCATCAGCTACCCGACCGACGCAATTGCAGATGTCGTCAATATCGTGGGCCCGGCCAATGCCAGGGAAATCTATCTCACCGCCAAGGTCTATGGAGCGGATGAGGCCCAGAAACTGGGCTTTCTTCACGCCATATACAGCGACGAAACGTTTGACGCGGAAGCCGAGGCCTATTGCCAGTCGGTCGCGATGCTGGCGCCCTTGAGTCACAAATATCACAAAGCCGCCATCAACAGCGCCATTGGCCAGAGTGACTGCCTGCCCTTTGACCGCCTGAAAAGCATGGCCTGCGATTGTCTGGACAGCGAAGATTACAAAGAGGGCCGCAGGGCTTTCAGCGAAAAGCGAAAGCCGGAATTTGTCGGCGAATAGGAAAAACCAATAGCAAAGAACGCAAAAAGGGCCACACGGAATGTGGCCCTCATTCATTCTGTCATTCCTGAAAAATCAGGCGTCTGCAAAGAATTCCAGCACGGCCTTTTTGAAAACCTTGTCCCCGACCGCGACCATGTGATCCCGCCCCGGAATGTCGCACACCTGCGCATCGGGCAGCACATCGGCCAGTTCTTGCGCCGTACCGGCGATGGTGTCCCGTGTGCCAACAGCAACAAGCGCAGGCACACTCAGCTTGGACAATTCCTCGACTGATATCTTCTGTCGCGACGAGCCCATACAAGCAGCCAGCGCCAGACGGTCGCTCTTGGTCTGATCGGCAAATTGGCGAAAAGCCCGCCCCACCGCGCTGGTGGATTTTGCTCCGTCTTCTGCCTTGAGCGCGTCGATGATGGGCTGCGGATCGCCGGTGCCATTGATCATGCCGCCACCCAGGCCACCGAAAACAACCTTCTTGACCCGTTCGGGATATTTGAGCGCCAGAAAGGCAGAAATGCGCGCGCCCATAGAATAGCCCATCACGAAGGCTTTCTCGAGCCCCAGATGGTCAAGCAGCGCGCGGGCATCTTCAGCCATGATGGGCGAAGAATAGAGCGCAGAATCATAAAGCTTTTCGCTTTCCCCGTGGCCGCGATTGTCAACTGCGATCACGCGATAGCCAGCTTTCGTCAGGGTCTGCACCCATCCGGGATTGACCCAGTTGACTGTTTTGTTGGAAGCAAAACCGTGAATCAGCAGAACCGGCTCTCCTTCTCCTTCATCGAGATAGGAGATCGTATAATCGTCAGATTTGAAGTAAGGCATATCGAATTTGAATTCACTTTATAAAGGGGAACAAAACGCGACGCGTATCTGCAGGCATTCATATCAGTTTGCTCGAAAAGCGCAAACCGCAACAGAAGCCGGACACAGCTGTCTTTGCAAAAACCGCTTGGAATATACGTAGATCTTTGGATAGGGGCAAGGTATAAACAGACGAATAGTAGGCAGCTCACCAACAAATCGCTATGGTGTCTTACGCACGAAATTCATTGAAAAGAAGGCAATTTACAATGGCCGGCTCCAAGATTCCGCATTTCAAGAATGATCAGGGCGTCCCGGTGATCCACATCGGCGCAAAGGAATTCCAATGCATAGGGGCAAACCCGCCGCAGGATCATCCCCATATCTATCTCGACATGGGCGATGAAGACGAAATCCTCTGCCCATATTGTTCCACCCTTTACAAGTTTGATGAAGACCTTGGTCCCCAGACCACTCGCCCTGCAGACTGCTTCTACGAAGATTGATACCGCTCGTCTTTTATTTCAGTCTGTTTCCCGTTCTACTGAAGGGGTCAAGAACTGGGGACGAACAAATATGACAATCATGTGTAGAAGGCTCTTTTGCTTTTAATCAATTTCGTTCAGTCTGAGCCCGACTAATGTGGCTTGAGTTTTTTATCGAAAATAGACTTTACGATCCGCTTGATTGGGCTTATCCATCTTTGCCATGCGGTCCTCATAAGAAGCCCCTGAATTGCCATGCGCAATTTGGAAAGACACGACCAGTTCGAAAGATCCTGTCATGACCGAACGATTGCCGATCATTGTAGCAGGCGCTGGCCCGGGCGGCTTGTCCGCAGCCTTGGCGATTGCCTGCAAAGGATTTCCAGTTTTGTTACTGGAACGAAACACGATCCCCACAGAAGTCGGCGCAGGCATTCAGATTTCCCCCAATGCGACGAGTAGCCTCAAGCAATGGGGCGTTTGGCCCTATATTTCCAAGCTAGCGGTAACGCCGGACAGGATCTGTATCAATTCGGGCGTCACAGGCGCACGCCTGTCCGAAGTATCGACCCGCGATATTTCTGAACGGTTCGGCTCCCCCTATATGGTCATCCATCGCGCAGACTTGCAGCAGGCTCTCTATCACCGCGCCAGCCAATCCGACCTCATCGAGATGCTGGATGAACGAGAGGTGCGCGAAGTCACCGAAACGGATGACGGCGTTGAACTACGCTGCAAGATGGCCAATGGAGAGCATGCCTTTTATCGCGGCGCAGCGCTGATTGCTGCCGACGGCGTCTGGTCACGCATCCGGACGGACTATTTCGGTAACAGTCCGGCAGCTTACAGCGGCAAGACAGCCTGGCGCGCAACCTTGCCCATTCAGATGGTGCCCCCCAGCATCGACAGTGAAAATGTCGGGCTCTGGCTTTCCCCCAAGGCCCATCTTGTGCATTACCCGATTGTTTCCGGACACATGATGAATATCGTTGCGATTGTCGATGAGGACTGGTCTGAAGAAGGCTGGAACAGCGTAGGCGATGCAGCATGGCTCAACAAACGCTTCTCACGTTGGCCACGCGAAATCCGGGATCTTTTGGCAGAACGGGAAGATTGGCTCAAATGGGCGTTATGCGCGCAAGACCCGAACCAGCCTTGGGTAAAAGGCAAAGTCGCCCTGTTGGGCGATTCTGCTCATGCCATGTTGCCATTCATGGCGCAAGGCGCGGTCATGTCGATTGAAGACGCAGCCATTCTCGCTCGCGCTATCGACGAGGTGGAAGGCCCGATGGAAACACGCCTTAAAGCCTATGAGAAAGCGCGCAAGAAACGAGTTGCCCGCGTTGTCGGCCGCGCCCGTCAAAACGGACGGATCTATCACATGAGAGGCCCTCTGGCCATGGCGCGCAACCTGACCATGCAAATGATGCCAGCCAATCAGCTCGTCAAACAATTTGACTGGATCTATGGTTGGAACCCCGAGCAGGTGTCCTTCTCGCTCTGATAGCAATTTATGGAGACAGCCCAATTTGGCTCTCTCTTACTCAAGAAAGAGTCACAGCAACCTCGATAGCTGCGACGCTTCGCCCTCCATATGTATATTTGGTCCGCCTAGTCCGACTCACCGCCGGCAAGCGCTCTGGAAACATCAAGCCTGCCATAGCCAAACAGTGGGTCTCTGCCCTGAGGCCCCAGATCCAGAGCGGAACCGGACAGCCGTTGTTTGATTTCTTCGACCGATAGATCAGGCTCCTTTTGCAGCAGCAGAGCCACTGCCCCCGAAATATAAGCCGTCGCCATCGACGTGCCCGATTGCAAGGCAAAGCCGTTCTTTCCGGCTGCCACCAGAATATCAACGCCCGGAGCGGCCAGTTCCACATCGTCGCCCTGATTGGCAAAGACATAAAGCGCATCCTCTTCATCCGTGGCGGTAACAGCAATAACGGGCGCATAGGCGGCGGGGAATGCAACCGGCGCTTCGGCTCCCTCATTGCCAGCAGCGGCAATAAGCACCACGCCCTTCTCACTGGCCTTGTGTAATGCCAATTCCAACAGATCGTCACGCCCACCGGCAAAGGAAAGGTTGAGGATGTCCGCACCTTGTTGAACGGCCCAGTCGATCCCCCTCACAATATCAAAACTGTCGGCAACCATATTGCCCTGCGCATTGGCCTGAAACACCTGAGCCGACAATAAAGACACATCCCGAGCCATGCCCCGCATTCCATTCTGGGCGGCGATGATGGACGCAACAGCCGTGCCATGCTCAGGCACCAATTGCGCTTCCCCAGTCGGTTCAAAGGCTGTGAAACGCAAGGCGACAGCGCCCGTTAAAGCGGGATGATCGGATCGGATGCCGCTATCAATCACGGCAAGACGAACCCCTTCTCCGCTGGCCTCCAGCCTGTTCGCCTCAGCCCCGTTTTGTTCCAGCCCCAAACGGTCAAAGGCATATTGCAAGCCAGCATAGGGAACGGACGCCGGACTTTGTCGGCCGCTGGAAGGATAATAGAAATAATCTGGCTGCGCACGGAACACCCGTATGTCCGTCGCCATATCCAGCACATCCCGTGGCGACATGTCTTCAGAATAGCGCAGCTTGAGCACCACCTGATCGAGCAGCTTTATTCTTGTACGCTCGATCAGATCGAGACCATAATCAGCGATAAAAGCATCAATGGCACTATCTGGCAGCCCCGGATAGAGCGTAACTACAAACTCGGTATCACTCGCCCATGGCTTGTCTCCAATAGAATAGATACGAGGTTTTGCCCGCGCCACGCGCAAGGTCTCGGGTAATTGAACGCGCGCCACGGCCCTTGCCGGTTTGCGAGGCGCCGGTCGATAGCCCTGTCTGGGAGGGGGAGCCGCTGGCGGTCGATAATTTGCGGGCGGTTGCTGCATCTCATTCTGCCTGCGTGCCCCTTCTATAATAGAGAGACCCAAGCCAATCCCGAACCCGATGGCAGCCCCAGTCGCATTGTCTCTGGAGCGTGAAGGACGCTGTGGCCTCCGGTCCCTCGACGGCTTTCTTATATAGGGAGGCTTGTGTTCATAACGATCATAGGTCTGTGCAACTGAAAATGTCGGTGCGAGCGCCACCGGCAGAGCCAAGAGGCCGCTAATGATCAATGCCACAAATGATTTTTGCCTGACTACATGCTTCATCATGGTCTCTCCCTATGCGCGGCTCTACGCTATTGACTTATGGAAACGAACTGCACCAGATCCGTATTGGCCTTCAGCCTCTTCAGGACGGCTGCGTCTCCCCCTTCCGGCAAATGGTCTTTTTTGATTTGGATCTGATAAAATCCACCCGCCTTGGGCCCCGCAACAATTCTGGCTGAAAGCGATTCCAACAGCGCGTTGATCTCTTCCATGCGTGCATCCTTATTGAATGCGACGAGAAAATTGGCGACATCTTGCGCCGCCAGAATATTGAGGGCAGCTGCGTTCGGACCGGCAGCCGTGGTAAAGGCGGACACTTGCGCGGCTTCATTTTCAACGCCGCGATCCATCAGGCCACCAATGATGACCGCTTGCGCGACAATCACCACCGCAGCCGCCGCACCAGCCAATTGCATAGCCGGGCTTGAAAAATTGCCCAGAAAACGCTTGATGCCCTCTCGGAAGCTCTCAAGAAGCCCGGCGGCACCCGCCTGTGCCTCCTCTTCTTGCGCCTGCAAACCATCGATATCAGCCAGCAGCCGATCCAGCCCACCCGGCGCCGGTGCGCCAAGCGCTGCGTGCTGTTGCTCAACCGCCAAAGCTTCCTCTTCGATCAATTCGAGCTGCATACGCATTTCCGGATGCGCCGCCAGATAAGATTCCACACTCTGCTGGTCTTTGGCTTCCAGCAGCCCCTTTGCATACCAGGGCAGGATTTTTTCAATTTCCGGATCATAGGTCATTTCATAGTCCTCGACGCTGCTGTTCATTTCCCTTATGGCCATCCACGATCAATGCCGGATTTCGCCAAAAGATCAGACAGTTTTTTGCGTGCATGAAACACCCGCGTTTTTACCGTGTTTTCCGGAACCGACAGAATAACAGCAATCTCCTTGATCGCCTTCTCCTGATAATAAACGAGATCGATCACTTCCCTATGCTCATCGCTAAGCCGAGTGATACAAAGCCGCATCGCAGCCGCCTTGTCTTGCTTAAGGGTCATCACTTCCGGCGTGTCGCTCTCATCTTCCAGACCCGATGCATATTCATCATCAAGCTCAGCGTCAGATCGTTTGCGCAGCAGGGAAAGAGCCTTGTTGCGCCCGATCGATAGAATCCAGGAAGAAACCTGAGAGCGACCTTCGAATTTTCCGGCACCCCGCCACACATCAATGAAGGTCTCATTTACAAGCTCCTCTGCCTGCGCCTCATTCTTAACAAAGCGCAGCAGAAAACGGTAAAGCCGAAGATGATGCCGCTGATAAAGCAGAGCAATGGCCTTGCGATCATTTCGCGCAATCTGCTCAAGAAGGGCAAGATCGCGTGTTTCCTCTGCTCCTGACATGCAATCCTCAATCTTACTGTCATTCCTTTGTCGCTTCAGAACGCATTCGGGTTCAAAAAAAGAGAATAAAAGAACAGCAAAAGCGCAGACACATTCTGACACAGCTTCCATTCCACGCCAATGCCACTCTCTCCGCAGCTCTTTTCCAGCACTAAAGAGCCCATCAGAGGCACCAGCAAGAGCGATTGGAGAGAAAAAAGCCCCAAACAAGCGGCCCTAAAATTTTTTTTCAAAAAAAATTTTAGGGCCTCCAACTTGGTTTTGAAAAATTTCTGACTTTTGCTGGAGCGCCAGTTTGGGCAGATTTGACAGCCTTACAAAACCTGTTTCACCGTCAATATTATCAATAACTTAAGTCGACCAAATCACAATCTAAAGTAGATTTTATCTACAATTTCTACCCGTTTTTCCTAGGTCAATTAGGTAGGGCGATAATTATTTGGACAATAGTTTTCAAGATAGAAAAACCAAAAAGTGATCGAATTACAAATGTTTAATAAGCTTGAAAACAAATAACCCCGTCCCCAAATCAGGGTAGTCGCAACGACGACGGAACAAAACAGAAGAAGCCAACTATAAAAATGCTCTCTTAGAAAACAGAAGAGAGCAGAACAAAACTAAGGACAAGAAAAATGAAAAACGCATATGCAAAATCAGCAGTATTCGCAGCCCTCGTAGCTGGTGTTTCCCTCGCAGCCCCTCTGGCAGCTCAGGCAAACCAGTCCGCAGCCGACCAGATCGTTCGTCAGGCTGACGACAGCATCTTCATCGTCGACTATGTTCTGGCCTCCCAGAAAGACGGTAAATCCGCTCCGGTTTCCACCGAGAAAGCTGTTGTCAAAAACCTTGGCGTAGCCAGCGATGACGAAAGCACCAACGTTGTTGACTACGTGCTCGCTTCTCAGAAAGCCGGCAAAAACCAGCCAGTTTCTACTCAGAAAGCTGTTGTCAAGAACCTGGGCGTAGCCAGCGATGACGAAAGCACCAACATTGTTGATTACGTGCTCGGCAACGAAAACTCATAAGTTTTCAGACAATTCAAGATAGCCATTCCCCCTGCCGCCCTTCCTCCCTGGTCGGCAGGGGAAAATTGCGTCTTCTCTCGTATGAGCCTTTATGGCCCATATGAAATCGCAAAGGATCGCCACGGGCGGTCCTTTTTTTTGTTTCCATATATAAACATATGAAAAAACGAAGACTTTCCCTCAACGAAAGAAATTCGGCAAAAAAATCCGATTATTTTTGAACCAACTCTCTCGCCGTTGCGACAGACATGTATAGGCGGCAAAAACAGCCGCCCCCAGTACACAGACATAAGAAGCAACATGTAAGTCAGCAACACATATACGGAGAGAGACCATGTTCAAGAAATCCATCGCAACTTTCGCAATGATCGCCAGCATCGCCGCAGCCACTACCCTTGCCCTACCAGGAAATCAGGCAGAAGCCGCCGGTGGCAGAAATGCAGCCTTTGCAGTCGGCGCTATCACCGGCCTGACCTTTGGCGCCATCGCTGCAAGTGCGCATCATGGACGCCACTATGCGCCACGCCGTTCAGCACATCGTCATTATGGCCGCCCGGCTCCATGGACACGCGCTTGGTACAGATATTGCGGCGCTCGCTACCGCTCGTTTGACCCGCACACCGGCTATTATGTCACCTATTCAGGCCATCATCGCTTCTGCCGCTAAGTAAAAGCATTCTTGAAAAACAAAGGTCGCCCACGGCGACCTTTTTCATGTGGAAGGGCCATTTTCCCTTCACGCTCCCAATCACGCACCCTTGTATGGCATCAATGTAGAACTTTTGTTACACTGTAGTCGATCTAAATGAACTTTTGTTTCAAAAAGCAATCATAGAGAAACAATAATTCTGCCATTATTGGCTGCATACTAATGAGTGGACACTTGGTCGAAATCGACCCCTTTTAGGAGCATTCGATGATTAAAAGGAAAATCTATATCTACCTGCTGGTTGCGGCGATCATGCCTGCATTGGCAATGACATTATCTATCCCCAAAGCTTACGCCAAAGACGGTCGTAACGGTGCGTTTGCCGCGGGCCTCGCTGTCGGAGCAATCGGAGGGGCTGCAATTGTATCCAGCAGCAGAAATGCTCCGCCGCGCCGCTATTATCGCCCGGCCCCACCGCCACCGCGCTATTATCGGCCAGCACCACCACGCTATTATCGCCCGGCACCGCGACGCTATTATCGTCCGCCGCCACCGCCGAGATATTATGGCCGTCCAGCCCCTTGGACGAGCGCTTGGTATGCTTATTGCCATTCCAAATATCGCTCTTTTGATTCAAGAACAGGCTATTACACGACCTACAGCGGTTATAAACGGTTCTGCAGATAGGAACCCTCTCGGACATCATAAAGCCCTCATGCACTGGCATGAGGGCTTTTTAGTTTCTGGCTTCTTTCTCAACTCAGCCGACATCCAGCAGACAAGTCAGAAAATCTGAACAATCAAGACAGATTGAATGAAGGTCTGTCTTTCAATTTAGACGCAGGCACCTTATACAAATGCCAATATTCTTGCGGCATTGCCTCCATGAGATAAAAAGGCAAAAGCGGCACGCGTGACCAATGACAGATATTTGAGAAAACGGACCGGCCATGGACATTGATACGATCTTTAGAATTTTTATCACGGCTATGTTCAGCCCACCGGGAATTGCGAACTTCGTTATTTCAACATTGCTGAAAAAACGTCTTCACGCAACGGCCGCAGCCCTGATCGCCTCCGCTGCTATGATCTTCATGAACAACAAACTGCTCTCGCAGATCCCGGTCAGCCAGTATGTAGTCATCGTCGTCAGCACAGTCGCCGCAATGATGGTCACCGCCCACTTGGCCTTTACCCTTGGCGAAAAAATCAGGCAGAAGAAGTAGATTTAGACATCTTGCAGATATTTTTGGGAGAGCAGTTTCATAGTTCAATCAGGCCGCTTCAACTCTCTAAGCTCTTTAAGCCGCTTGGCTATAAGCGGTCCATCAGGTTTGATGATCTGAGCCATCTTTAGAAAACGGATACTAGCATCTATGTCGCCTTTCCTTTGGCTCTGCGCGGCAGCTTGCAACAGATCCCTAGGAATAAAGTCGAAAAAATTGCTCCCTAGCACTCTAAACACGCTTGCGAAAATTTCACTGATTTCCTCTTTGTTCCAAGCATCTGTCGACTGTTCTGGATACTCGGAGAAATCATCCGAAAAGAACTCGGGGAATTCCCCCTCTTTTAGACGAACGGCCAGATCGGCATTGCCTTCTCTGTAATGGTCATAGAAATCTTCAGCCTCAGCTCTGCTTGGTTCCATTTTGCGCTTCGGCAAGTCGAGAGAATCTATCAAAGAAAAGAGTTTGACCTGATTATCAGCGCCAGAACCAATAAGAAGGTGGCCTAGCTTAGCTTGAGTGCTGGTCTTACCCACATTGCGCCATGTGCCGGGCTGATAATTTTCAATACCTACAAGTGCAAAAAAGTCCGCGATCGTGTCACCTTTTAAAAGGCGGGATTGATCAAAACAGCGTATAGTGACCGCATCATCGCCCATGACATCCATCCACATACCAATGCGCTTGTTATAATCAAGATACAGATCAAACCGTTTGTCGTATGTAGGCAACGAAGCTATGTCGTTGCCCCAGAGATCGTATTCAGCATGCCTTGATGTTTTAGACCCTTCCTGGGCGTGAGAAATGACGTGTTGATCCTGACGACGCAAATAGCAGATCACCTCGATTTCATCAAAAATCGTCGACAATGCCTCGTGCAGTTCAACAATATGTTTCTTTTCAAAGAAAAAAGAAAAATTCTCTGAAGAAACAATGATATCCTGTTCGTATTGAGAAAGACTTGAGGCCAACCCTGCAAGGTTAGGCAGTCTAGCGCCTTTAGGAACCACACGATCAACTTCAACATATTCAATCCAGTCATGCAGATCTGGGAAACCATCCCATGATCCATTCTGCTTTTGATAAAAAAACATAAGTCCTTTTGCAGCCAATGCATCTGCATTGTGCTTCAACGCAAATTGAATAGAGGTGGTTCCAGTTTTGTGTGAACCAATATGGAGATAAAGCTTACGACCTGCCATTTTATTCTCTTACTGACCTTGTCTCATGGTCGTCATTCAATCGATAGTCCTGCCCAGAGCCACAGACGCAACTATATGCAACACAAGAGCACTAAGGATGCGGATCAATTCCTTAAGCCTCTACTCTAGACAAAGACCTAAGATTTCCATTTTAGGAAAAGTTTCTTTCCAAATGAATTACTCGATGAAGTCCCAACTCTGTTCTTTATGAGCCTTTTTGACCATCTGCATGAAAATACGGTTCATACGCTTTTCAAAACGGTAGTTACGTGCAAGCCTTTCCGCATGAGGAGTAGCCTCAACAACAGATGCATATCTCAACAGATCAACACCATACCGTTCTTTTAGACGAGCATTGGACTTCTGGTAGCGAGGCAAGATGCCTACCATCGGCTCAGGCACATATTTTTCTTTAGCAGGAGCAATATCCAATTGATTCAGTGCCCGAGTTAAATTTGCACGCCGCATCTTCGGATATAAAATTGAAAAACGACGAATAATCTCTGCCATTTCATGAGAAATAGTCGTGTTTCGCCTAACATCAGGAAATTCAAAGGTTTCCTCAACTCCAAACAGCTGTGAAAAATTCTTCACCAGTTTGTCGTCTGCTTTCACGACCTCGAAATCAAGAACCGTTACATTATCTCGACCATAGATGTCAGACCATAGATCGGCAATTCTATCAAACTCGGCACGCTTCACAATTTCAGGATCGTTCAGAAATTCTCCGAATGTTTTTCTCAATCGCCGACCTGGCTCTTTCATAAACTGCAAATATAGAGATTCCAGAAATTTATCCTGCCTACGAACACATAAAACGACGTGAACCTGTCCCAACTCTTTTAGAAAAGAGAGCTTTTGCGGAATGATCGGATCAGGAACACTGAGCTCTTCTTCAGATATTATAAAAGTAGAACACTTTGACTCTGTGATTTCTTGTCGGGCAAGGCCTTCTATGTCGACCCCTCGCCACATTGGGCTCAGACTTTTACCGTGCTGAGACAAAAAACTGAGATTGTAAAAGCCCAGATGCTTATTCAACATCGGGTGAAGCCCCGTGTCCAAATAGTGAATTTTCTGCTGCTTAAGCTTATCACGGCTCTTCGCCATGGCATATTGAATGCTCGAAGTACCGGTTTTGTATGTACCGATATGAATAAATATTTTTTTTGTCATTGTGCGTCACCAGCAATAGAAGGACGGAAAATTTCCCAGAGCAAACAACTAACGATATCATCCAGAACACATTTGATCCTTGCGATCATCAATGTCTTGAATGAAATACACCACACAAACTGTCAATCTTCCAGAAGCACTTTCTGCCAGAAGCCCTTGTTCAGGTCCTTATCTTTCATACGCTCATAGTCGGCTATCAGCTTGTTGCGCGCTTTGGCATAGGCGCGCACATTCTTGATGAAACGCTTAAGGTTCCTGAAATAGCGGGATCGGTCGATCTTGCAAACGTACCCAGATTTATCAGAGCTATCCATCGTTGCAACAACCGGTCGCAAAAAGGTTTCTGACGGCACCGCACGCTGCGAAATAGGCATCCGCCGTCCGTTTCCGAAGAAAAAGAAGGAAGGAAGAATATGACCACACAAAGTGAGTTTGCGCAGAATATGAGCTTTCCGGAAACGGCCAACACCATTTTTGATCAACTGGATTTGACCAACATCAACGTCTCTTGAGATGGCTTCGTTCTTGGTCAATGCCTTGATCTGGGCGCGCTTCTCAGACATGTCCATGTCATTGGTCCAGAAGTCTGGCCCCTTTAACACATCCTCGATGGCGACATTGATAGCTTCTGCTGAATCATAATGATAGGAGGCATTATAGCGATCAAAGAAACGCCAGAGCATTGACAAGTCGCTCCAGAAAGAATGGCGCAGCATAGGGAATGTCAGATGCTGAACAAGGTGGTTCCTCAAATCCAGATAGATAGTCTGAGGGGATTGCTTGGCAGAGAAATCTTCCTGCATGGAAACCACGCCGGGAACTGTGGTGATATGAAAATCATTTGCCAATGAAAAATAGATGTCATCCCCGCGAACAAAGAAGGGGAAGGTCCAGTTTTTGACTTCTGCAATGGGAAAACAGAAATACCACCAGCCACCGTAGCGATTACTCTGATGGCGCTGGTTGTCAAACGCACAGAACAGAACCTTTTCAAATTCCCTCAGATCAACACCACAATGCAGCGGAATACAGCGCTTATTGAAGAGGGCAGAGTTCTCCCACATCATCCATTTGTGCTTTTCGGTGATCATAGAGCCACTGATCGCGCGTTTCGGGTCTTTACAATAGCGCAGAGCAGCTAATGTCCGCCTCAAGCTTTCAGGGAAAATGGTAGCATCATCATCCATGAACAGAACATGGCTCGATAGATCTCCTTCCATCGCTTCCAGAAGCCCACGAGAAAAGCCACCTGCACCGCCATAATTCTTGTTTTTGATAACACGACCGCGAGAGAAGCTGATTTCGTCTGTATCGCCACCGTTATCAATCACCAATAGCTGGAACAGGTCAGCGATATCCCCGTTTTCCTGAAAATAGGCATCAAGCCTATCCGATGTGCTCTGAACAGCATCGTCGCGTTTGAAAGTGGTTATGACGCCCGTAATTGTCGCATCATTCAACACCGGCCCTTCGATGATATAGTCTGCGGAGACAACCGTGACTTCGGTTTTGGCATAGACTTGCAAGAAGAGGAGACCCGCGCCATCCAGAAGGGGAAGATCAAATTCGACTGTTTCGAGTTCATCATGGTTAAAGAGGGTATGGATCAATTGTTCCCAGCTGGCTTCATTCTTGGCCAGATACATACGCAAGATGCCTTCACCCTTGATCTTGATCCTGATCTTCAGTTTGTGATCAGGCCCCAAATCATAGCAATGCAGAGGAAAGGCATTGAAAAAACCGTCAAAGAGCAGCGAACTCTCTTTGAAACAATAATAAGTTCCCAATTCGGTATCGTATCCGGCCTGACCATCAATATGATAGAACAGATCCACTTCCGAGTTGATCTTGGGATCTGGTGCCAACAATTGTTGCGCAACAAACTCGGTTGAGCCTGTTTCCGAACCGGACAGTGCCTTGGAAGTCTCTGGTGAAGTATCCATTGATTCAATATGCTCCAAAAATGGCGGCATGCTCCTTATCATGACCGCCATATAATACAATATTCAGGCGATAGCTGGACAAACAGTATCAAGCCTTCCGGGAAGCCAGGAATTCCTCGGCAACAGTCAAAGCGCGACCGATGGTGACATCCATATCGAGATACTGATAGGTACCCAGGCGTCCAACAAATGTCACACCTTCTTCACTGGCGGCACGTTCCTCGTAAGCTTCGAGCAACTGTTTGTCATCAAGCCGACGAATTGGATAGTACGGGATATCATTTTCACCACAACTACGGCTGAATTCCTTGAATGCAATCGTTTTTTCAAACGTCTCCGCTTCCCATGGCGCAAAGTGCTTATGCTCTGAAATGCGAGTGAAAGGCACTTCCGGATCGGGATAGTTCATCACGGCTGTGCCCTGAAAATCGCCTTCTGCGCGGATCGGCTCGAAATCCAGCGTACGATAACTCAGGCGCCCGATATCATAGCCGAAATAGCGATCGAGAGGACCGGTGTAGAAGACGTGATCAAAGCTTTCTTCAAGGCTCTCGTAGGCACAATCAAGCCGAACCTCGATATTGTCATGCGCCAGAATGCTATCCACGATTTTGCTGTAACCATCCTTGGGCATGCCCTGATAGGGATGGTTGAAATAGTTGTCATCATAGTTGAAGCGCAGCGGCAAGCGTTTGAGGATCGATGCAGGCAAGGTGCTTGGCTCAACGCCCCACTGCTTGCGGGTGTAACCATCGAAAAAGGCCTTATAGAGGTCCTCTCCGACAAATTTCATACCCTGCTCTTCAAAGCTTTGCGGCTCTTCAATATCTGATCGGGCCTGACTAACGATAAAGGCCTTGGCCTCATCAGGAGACATAGCCTTGCCGAAAAACTGATTGATGGTGTGCAGGTTGATTGGCAGCGAATAAACCTTGCCCTTCACTGTCGCCTTCACCCGATTGACATACGGCATCATTTCGCCGAAGCGATTGATATAGGCCCAGACTTTTTCATCTGCAGTATGGAAGATATGCGGGCCATATTTATGAACCATCACACCTGTTTCTGCATCACGTTCAGTATGGCAGTTGCCTGCCGAATGGCTGCGTTCATCAATCACAAGGGTGCGATAGCCTTTATCCGCCAGCTCGCGCGCAATAACTGCTCCAGAAAAACCGGCTCCGACAATGCAAATTCTAAGGTCAGATCCCATCCAAACTACCTTTCAAAAAAATTGATCAAAATTATCAAAAACCATTGCGCAAACTGCTACAAATTTTAGTCCCAAAATGCAAGCTTTGGATCACCGTGTTTTTGATTAGTACATCGTTGAAGCTGCCAGACCGGTTGAGTTGTTCTTTTCTTCAAGACAAATGCAACCGGCACATGCAAACGAGTTGTAAAAACCTATTTGTGCCCAAACTATGTTCAACGCTGCAAACTTATAAAATCATCCAGCACCTGATAGTTCGTCAGCGGAAAACCGTCACGGTTATATCCTAGGGATGCTGGTGAATAGAGAAACCCCAAATACCAAGGAGCTTTATTTCTCTGCAGTTGCCGATTACTAGGTTGCCTCTGCATGAAACCATAAGTCGCACCATGCACGTCGTACTTTCGGAAAATATTGTCTGCCTTGAGTAAGAAATGATCAATAAACCAAGGGCGTGATGCCAGGAAATCATCCCATTCAGCTTTGGAAATTTTAGTGTCAAACTGGCAGCCGTTGCCGCGCTGAAATACATAGCAGACCAGATAGTCGTGGATCGGCAGAAATGGATCATAGCCCCAACGCCCAGCAAAAGCCTCACCCAGTCGATCATCACTTTCAATCGCCCGTCTCATTTTCCAAACATAGGTATATTCGGTCACGATAATGGGCTTTGCCGTTTGGAAGCGTGCAAATGCCAAAGCACTTTCAATTTGATCAAGACGCGTTACGTGCGCATGCAAGTCTACACCATCCACAAAAGGTGCAGCATCTGCGTAAGCAAACAAAGCTCGCGTGGCAGACCGATCCTGCATTTTACGAGAATAAAGCTGCGTAAATGATCCCATATACAGCGCCACCTGACCTCGCAATCCTTTACGAACCAGATAGGCATGAACATGTTGGGTGACCCTTTTGTAAAACTCGACCATGGGTATCCCCCCATAGCGTGGATTAAACCGCCAATCTTCTTTTTTGGTATCGACAAAAGGTTCGTTGCCACTGGTAATTATGCTCGCTGATGGTGCAAGGATATCAAGAACATGGGTATCAAGAAACGCAAACAGATCCCTTTCTTCTTGAGATCCGGGCAAAGGAGGAGCCATATCGGCATGCTTGAAACTCCATTCAAGGCTCAGAATGGCTTTTTTCCCATGATCCCGGGATGCTGCAATAAAGGATGCCCACTTGTTCTCTATCCTCTGCCTCGGCTTCATCTTGCCTGAAAGAAAGAGCTTGCGGTATCTAAGAACCTCCATCGTCCCTCGATAGGTTTCCACTCCAGAACGACTGAAAAGAGGAGCATTAAATCGCTTCGTGGCACGATTTTCCATTTGTCTGGGAAATTCATTGAGATTGACACCAGTGAAACGCTCGAGAACAGTACAGCTTCCATAGCGATATTCTCGTCCCGGAGACATGCTCCCATTTCGGCATGTGCGTTTCAACGCATATTGAGCGCAAGAACCACCTTCATGCACGCTCGGCACTTTGAAGAAAATCGCGCTTTCGCCATCCCGCATGACTTGGGGGCCGACCGAGCAGCTACCGGGAGACGCTGCAAATCCTGTATTTGATAGCATCAAGAAAAGACAGGAAACAATAAATGATGAAATATATGACTTTAAAACCATGACCGAATCCAACTCTCATTGCCAACAATAAGCTTCAGCACCAAAAGGTCAGCACTCTTTGTAGTCAGCTTGGAAGCCCAGCCTCTTATATACACCAAGAGTATGGCATCGCTTCCTTTTTCGATTGTCAGGAAAACACATACATTGCGTGAAGGAAATGGAAATTTTGGTACGGGCGGCGGGAATCGAACCCGCACGGCCTAGGGCCTCAGGATTTTAAGTCCTGTATGTCTACCAATTCCATCACGCCCGCGAAGGTTGGTTCGCTCATTGCTAATGTGCATCTCCCCCAATTGCAAGCAATGGCTTTTGCGCAATCCACAAGCCATAGATCCAAGGCGAGATGCATAGCCTCAAATCAGACGCAGCCACAACAAAAAAGCAGCCCTAAAAGGGGCTGCTTAAAAGCACACGAGAGAATAACACTCTGGCCACACCGAGGCCCGAGCAAAAGCCATTTAAAGCCTATTTCGCAATTGGCGCCTGGAATTGCAGGCCCATATCCCAAGGGAAATAAATCCAAGTATCCTGCGAAACCTCGGTAACAAAGGTATCCACCAAAGGACGCCCCTTCGGCTTGGCATAGACTGTTGCGAAATGGGCCTTCGGCAGCATGGCCCGCACCACTTTGGCGGTTTTGCCGGTGTCGACCAGATCGTCGATAATCAGGACACCCTCGCCTTCTCCCCCTTCCACATCGATGACAGACGCATCAATCGGCTTGAGAACCTGCATCTCACCCTGATTTTCATAATCATGGTAGGAGGCGACGCAGACGGTATCGATCATCCGCACTTCCAGCTCACGGGCAATGATGGCCGCTGGCACAAGACCGCCACGTGTGATGCAAACAATCGCCTTCCATTCGGAAACGCCTTTCAGACGCCAAGCCAGCGCACGGCAGTCCCGATGGAATTGTTCCCAATACACCGGGAAAGCGTTGGAGGATGGTTCGGACATGGTGGTGTTCCTTTTTCTTTCCTTTACGAGTGCGTTTCAACTCATTGAGGTCGGGCAACGTTAGACCTGCGTCTGTTTCTGCCCTTTTAATGTTTGAAGCATGTCATGCACTGCCTTGACCGCGTTGTCCAGATCTTCCCGCGAGCGAGAGCGCATAACGATGTTCGTTGCGAACAGATCTTCGCGCATATAGGGGTAAGACCCGATCACCACATTGGGGTGATCCTTGGCAAGGTCCGCCAGAGGACCGGCAACAAGGCCTTCTCCCAGGCCGCTATCAATGGTCTCGCTCAGCACTTGCGCATTGGTCTTAAGCGTTGGGGCGATGGCATCCATCATGGCTTGCATGACAGAGGGCACCCCGGCCATGACATGGACGTTTTCCAGCCGGAATCCCGGCGCACTGGAAACTCTGTTTTCAATCAGATCTGCACCGAAGGGAATGCGCGCCATCCGCTTGCGCGCTTCGTTGAATTCCATATTGGGCGATTTCGCATAATGCGCTTCCAAGATGGCCATGGCGCGCGGATCATGATCAATGCCCACGCCGAAGGCCGCCGCCATGGCATCTGCAGTGATATCGTCATGGGTCGGCCCGATGCCGCCACTGGTGAACACATAGGTCCAGCGGGCCCGCAAGGCGTTGACCGCTTCAACGATGGCATCCTGATCGTCGGCCACAACACGCACTTCCTTGAGATCGATGCCCAACTGGGTGAGATAGTCCGCAATGAATCCGATATTCTTGTCCTTGGTGCGGCCGGAAAGGATTTCGTCACCGATTATAAGAACGGCTGCCGTGATCAACTCTTTAGTCATTGCTCTATCTCTTTCATTATTGCGTTCAATCTTGAACCGAACCACTCCCGATGAGAAAATGGACCACCCGGAGGCCCCTTTGGAGCTTTTCCATTCAAGAGGCGCAATTTTGCCACTCTCTGCACACAGCAAGATAGCAAAAACGCCATGCATGCTTATAGTGCGAACTGATAGTGACCGAAAGCCAAAAGCAAAGCCATAACATGAAATTTGAAAAGCCACTCATTCCGGGCCGTCTCATCCAGCGCTACAAGCGCTTTCTTGCCGATATCGAGCTGGACGATGGAACAGTCATAACAGCCCATTGCGCCAACCCCGGCTCCATGCTGGGCCTCAAAGACCCCGGCACCCGCGTCTGGCTGTCAAAATCCGACAACCCCAAGCGCAAGCTGGCCTATAGCTGGGAACTCAGCGAATTGGATGACGCCATGATCGGCATCAATACCAGCCATCCCAACCGCATCGTCGAAGAGGCAATTCGGGCAGGACATGTCGCAGAGCTTACTGGCTACGAAACCCTGCGGCGCGAGGTGAAATATGGCAAGAACAGCCGCATCGATATTTTGTTGCAGGATGAAGGCAAACCCGATTGCTATGTCGAGGTCAAGAATGTGCATCTGTTGCGCGAACAGGGATTGGCGGAATTTCCCGATTCGGTGACCAAGCGCGGTGCCAAGCATCTGGGCGAGCTGGCCGACATGGTCGAACAGGGGCATCGCGCCGTGATGCTCTATTTGGTCCAGAGAACGGATGCGAACCGCTTCGCTCTGGCAAGCGACATCGATCCGGCCTATGCAGAAGCCTTTCAAGAGGCAACAGACGCGGGCGTGGAAGCCATCGTCTATCTATGTGACATATCACACCAGGAGATCAACCTGACCCACTCCATCCCATTTGCAAAAGAGGTACTGGCAACGAATTAGGAGCTCTAGCAATCGCCAGCCAGATCGCTCTGCCGCGAGAAGAGACCAATCCCTCCAAAAATTGTTGATTCCGGTTTGCACAATTGCTCATGGGGGGATATCCATAGAGAAACAACTGATTTCGGAAAGACCTGAGATGGTAAATTACATTGATGCCAATAGCGCCCCTTTGCGCAACACCGGAGATATCCGCCTTTACAGCCAAGAGGATTTCGAAGGTATGCGTCGCGCCGGGCAACTGGCAGCACGGGCTCTGGATGGTGTCGCAAAACTCGTCAAGCCGGGTGTTCCAACCAAGGTGATCGACGATTTTATCCGGGACTTCGGGGAAGAAAACAACGCCCTTCCGGCCACGCTGAATTATCGCGGCTACAGAAACTATACCTGCACATCCATCAACCATGTGGTTTGCCATGGCATCCCCAATGAAAAACCACTCAAGGAAGGCGACATCGTCAATGTCGACGTCACCTATATTCTGGACGGCTGGTATGGCGACAGTTCGCGCATGTATCCGGTGGGAGAGATCAAGCGCGCACCGGAACGTCTGATCGAAGTCACCTATAATGCCCTCATGATCGGCATCGAACAGGCAAAGCCGGGCAAAACCACAGGTGACATCGGCGCAGCCATTCAGGAATATGCCGAAGGAGAGCGCTGCGGCGTTGTGCGTGACTTCTGCGGTCATGGTGTCGGACGCCTTTTCCACGATGCGCCCAATATCCTTCATTATGGCAACTGGGGTGAAGGCATCGAACTGAAGCCGGGTATGATCTTTACCATCGAGCCGATGATCAATCTGGGCAAACCGCACGTCAAGGTGCTCAAGGATGGCTGGACGGCGGTCACGCGTGACAAAAGCCTGTCAGCCCAGTTCGAACATTCCCTTGGCATCACGGAAACGGGGTGTGAGATTTTCACCCTGTCGCCGGAAGGGCTGGACAAGCCCCCCTATAACGTAGCCTGACGAGGGGCAATCAATGGGTGAGCTGAAAGAAGCAGCGGCAGGCAAGCCCCATTATGTGGGACACAGGGAACGGTTGCGGCAGAAATTCCGCGAATCCGGCCCTGATGCTCTGCATGACTATGAGCTGCTCGAACTGATCCTGTTTCGCGCCATTCCCCGCAGGGATACAAAGCCGCTCGCCAAGGATCTGCTTGCCCGTTTCGGTTCTTTTGCCGAAGTGATCGCCGCTCCAGATCATCTCTTGATGGAATTCCCCGGCGTCAAGCAGGCCGTCGTGACCGAGTTAAAGCTCATCCATGCCGCCGCGGCCAAATTTGCCGAGGATCGCGTCAAGGATCGTCCAGTGCTCTCATCCTGGAACTCGGTGATCGATTATTGCCGCACCACCATGGCCTTCAACGATATAGAGCAGTTCCGCATTCTGTTTCTGGACAAGAAGAACGCCCTCATCACCGATGAAGTGCAACAGACCGGCACCGTTGATCACACGCCTGTCTATACGCGCGAAGTGGTCAAGCGGGCATTGGAGTTGTCTGCCACAGCCATCATCATGGTCCACAATCACCCCAGTGGCGACCCGACCCCGTCGCGGGCTGACATCGACATGACCCAACAGGTCTCTGACGCCTGCGAGCGCCTCAGCATCACCTTGCATGACCACATCATCGTTGCACGCAATGGTCATACAAGCTTCAAGGGGCTGGGACTGATTTAAGCCAGCGGCTCCTCACTTCCCTTCTTCCCTTTTGGAGATAAGAGCTTTCGGCATGCGCTCAATGCGGTTGCTCAAGGTCCTTCAAGATTGCGCATTCCGCACTCTCGTCCCCCTTGCAAGCAGCAACCAGCGGCGCAAGATCCGATCGCAGCGCCTGCAACTCCGCGATCTTTTCATCAATTTCCCTCAAATGAGCCTGAGCAATGCGCTTCACGTCGGCGCTCGCCCTGCTCTTGTCAGCCTGAAGCGCAAGCAAATTTCGGCATTCCTCTATGCTGAAACCCAATTTGCGTGCCCGCCCGATCAGACGCAGACGGACAAGATCTTCATTCGCATAGTCTCGATAGCCATTTTCCCGACGCGCAGGAACCACCAGCCCGATATCCTCGTAATAACGCAAAGTCTTGACTGGCAGATCTGCGATTCCGGCTGCTTGACTGATATTCATGTCCAACTCCTGACCGACCAATGCGGCCCGTCTTCCGCGTCCCTGTCAATATTGACAGGCATTTGAGCCCTAATCCCCTTATCTACATAGTGCATACTGAGAAACAAAAAAGTGCATGCTCATTTTTCAACCAAAAACACGGCATGCCCATATGATTTTACAGAAAACTGCCCAAAAACAAATCAAGAAGACAAGATTATCCCACAACCAACGATTATTGTGCGACCATTCACCCCATAGACCGTAGTTTTCGCGCTTAAAATTAAATCAAAAAGGGCATTTTTGATCATAATTTCATCATTTCGTCGACCTTCGCTCAATATTGACCAATTTTTGGAAGGAGGCAATTGTATCCAATCCGAGTTCTTGCTAGAAATTTAATGAGAGGAAATCTCACATAAGAACAAACAACAACATCTTCCTACCTAATAAGCGGTAACAAAGCCGCAGGGAAATTAGGAACAGCGAGTCAAATGGAATATTTTATTCAGCAGCTGATTAATGGCGTCACATTAGGGTCGATTTACGGCCTGATCGCCATCGGCTATACCATGGTATATGGCATTATCGGCATGATCAACTTTGCCCATGGTGACATTTTCATGGTTGGTGCATTCATTGCATTGATTACACTGTTGGCGGTTACTGCTATGGGGATCACTTTTCTTCCGGTAGCATTGCTGATCGTCCTTATTGTTTCCATGCTCATGACATCGGTTTGGGGCTGGGGCGTCGAGCGCCTTGCATATCGTCCTTTGCGCGGATCCTTCCGCCTCGCACCGTTGATCACGGCGATTGGCATGTCCATCGTGTTGCAGAACTTCGTTCAGGTTGTTCAGGGCGCGCGCGTCAAACCACTTCCACCACAGATCACCGGTGGCATCACAATTATGGAAAAAGACGGATTTCTGGTTCAGCTGTCGTATATGCAGATCCTGATCATTGTCACGACCGTATTGCTGATGGCTGGCTTTACGCTTCTGATCAACAAGACCTCGCTTGGGCGTGCCCAGCGTGCTTGCGAACAAGACCAGAAGATGGCCTCCCTGCTCGGCGTCAATGTTGACCGCACCATTTCCCTGACCTTTGTCATGGGCGCGGCACTGGCTTCTGTCGCAGGTGTCATGTTCCTGCTCTATTACGGTGTGATCGATTTCTATATCGGCTTCCTTGCCGGGGTGAAGGCCTTCACCGCTGCTGTGCTCGGAGGCATCGGCTCGTTGCCTGGTGCCATGCTTGGTGGTTTGCTGATCGGCTTGATCGAAACCTTCTGGTCCGGCTATTTCTCCGTTGAATATAAAGACGTGGCGGCCTTCTCAATCCTTGCCATCGTGCTGATCTTTATGCCGTCCGGCCTGCTCGGCAAGCCAGAAGTGGAGAAGGTGTAATATGTCAGACTTCTTCCAAACGCGCGTTGGCGCTGCGTTGAAAGATGCAGCCCTCGCCGCGGTGATTACTCTTTTGCTCGCCTCGATCATGGTTGGCCTGCGCACCAAAACGGAACAAGGCGGACTGGTCATTGTGGGCCAATGGGGTCTTGTCGCCTGGATGGTAGGCATCGTTTTCGTTGGACGCCTTGCCATGAGCCTGCTCATCTGGCGCGGTAACAATCCGGTTGCCAATGCCATGAACGCCATGCTGCCCAAGCAGGATACAGTCAGCAAGATCGGCAAGCTTGTCGGCCCACTGCTACTGCTCTTCGCCGTCACCCT
Source organism: uncultured Cohaesibacter sp. (assembly GCF_963678225.1). Lineage (NCBI taxonomy): Bacteria > Pseudomonadati > Pseudomonadota > Alphaproteobacteria > Hyphomicrobiales > Cohaesibacteraceae > Cohaesibacter > uncultured Cohaesibacter sp. The sequence continues at coordinate 863,760 of NZ_OY782763.1, forward strand.
GCCCTTTTATGGCAACCGCTATGTTATCGACATGGGCATTCTGGTCCTGACCTACATCATGCTCGGCTGGGGGCTCAATATCGTGGTGGGTCTGGCCGGTCTGCTTGACCTAGGCTATGTTGCCTTCTATGCGGTAGGCGCCTATTCGTACGCCCTCTTCGCGCAGTATTTCGACCTGTCCTTCTGGGTCTGCCTGCCGCTCGCCGGCATTCTGGCCGCTTTCTGGGGCATGATCCTTGGCTTCCCCGTCCTGCGTCTACGCGGTGACTATCTGGCAATCGTGACCTTGGCATTCGGTGAAATCATTCGTGTCGTACTGCTGAACTGGTATGAATTTACCGGCGGCCCGGATGGCATCTCCCGTATTCCACGCCCCTCCTTCTTCGGGTTGGAATTTACCCGCAAGAACGGCTTTGCGGATTTCTTCGGGCTCGACTATTCTTCCATGCACCGGATCATCTTCCTCTTCTATCTCATTCTGATCCTCGCTCTGATAACCAACTTCGTGACCATGCGTCTGCGCAAGTTGCCAATCGGGCGCGCTTGGGAAGCCTTGCGTGAAGATGAAATTGCATGCCGGTCTCTGGGCATAAACACCACCAACACCAAGCTGACGGCCTTTGCATTGGGCGCTATGTTCGGCGGTTTTGCCGGTGCCTTCTTCGCCACCAGACAGGGCTTCATTTCTCCGGAAAGTTTCACCTTTATGGAATCGGCGATCATTCTGGCCATCGTGGTTCTGGGCGGCCTGGGCAGCCAGTTGGGTGTCGTCATAGCCTCTCTCGTCATGATTGGCGGCTTCGAGGTCTTCCGTGATCTGGAAGATCTGCGCATGCTCGTCTTCGGTCTGCTGATGGTCGGCATCATGATCTGGAAGCCACGCGGCATTGTCTCCAGCAGAGCACCTTCAGTGTTCCTCAAGGAGAAGAAATCCGTATCCGGTGATCTCGTTGCGGAGGGTGAAGGATGACCACTTGGCAAGACAATCCAATTCTGACCGTTGAGCATCTCACCATGCGCTTCGGCGGTCTGGTCGCGGTCGACGATCTTTCTTTCGAGGTCGGGCGCGGCGACATCACCGCCCTCATCGGCCCGAACGGCGCGGGCAAGACGACCGTCTTTAACTGCGTCACCGGCTTCTACAAGCCCACCGAAGGGCGCATTACGATGAAACGGGAGAACGGTCAGGAATTCCTGCTGGAACGCATCCCCGATTTCGAGATTGCGCACCACGCTCGCGTCGCCCGGACATTCCAGAATATTCGCCTGTTCGGCGGCATGACCGTTCTGGAAAACCTCATGATCGCGCAGCACAACAAGCTGATGAAAGACTCGGTCTTTTCGATCGGCGGTATCTTTGGCATCAAGTCCTTCCGCAAATCCGAGGAAGCCTCGGTCAAAAAAGCGACCGAATGGCTTGAGCGCATCAATCTGATTGATCGTGCCGATGACCCGGCAGCAGACCTGCCATATGGCGACCAGCGTCGCCTCGAGATTGCCCGTGCCATGTGCACCAATCCCGAGCTGCTGTGCCTTGACGAACCGGCCGCCGGCCTCAACCCGCGTGAGACCAGCGAACTCAATGGCCTGCTTCATTCTATTCGCGATATCGACAAGACAGCCGTTCTGCTCATCGAGCATGACATGTCCATGGTGATGGAAATTTCCGATCACGTCGTGGTTCTTGACTATGGCGTCAAGATTTCCGACGGCGACGCGGATTTCGTTCAGAATGATCCGCGCGTGATCGCCGCCTATCTGGGCGTTGATGACGATGAAGTCGAAGTTGCTGAAGCCGAAGCCAAAGTCGGGCAGAAAGAGGGAGCCACATCATGAGCGATATCCTCCTCAGCCTAAAGGGCGTAAAAACCTACTATGGCAAGATTGTTGCCCTGCGCGGTATTGATCTGGACGTTCACCGCGGTGAAATCGTAACGGTCATTGGCGCAAACGGAGCTGGCAAATCCACCACCATGATGACCATCTGCGGCGTGACCCGCGCTCGCGAAGGTCAGATCATCTATGATGGTGAGAATATCACCGCCCTGCCCACCCACCAGATCGTCAAGAAGGCCATCGCACAGTCCCCAGAAGGACGCCGCATTTTTGGCCGCATGACTGTGCTGGAAAATCTGCAGATGGGAGCTGCCGTGATCGACTATGCGCATTTCGAAGAAGATCTGCGCATGGTCTATGACCTCTTCCCCATCCTTGAAAAGCGCCAGAGCCAACGCGGCGGCACCCTTTCGGGTGGTGAACAGCAAATGCTCGCAATCGGTCGCGCCCTAATGGCCCGCCCGAAGCTCCTGATGCTGGATGAACCGTCTCTGGGGCTTGCACCCCTCGTGGTCAAGCAGATTTTCGAGGTGGTCAAGGAACTGAACGAGAAACAGGGTTTGACCGTTTTCCTCGTCGAACAGAACGCCTATCACGCTCTACGGCTTGCGCATCGTGGCTATGTCATGATCAACGGCCAGATTACCATGTCGGGTGGCGGCAAGGAACTTCTCTCCAATCCGGAAGTTCAGGCAGCCTACCTTGAAGGCGGACGGCATTAAGAGAGGAAAATTCAATGCTTTGGGAAGTTTCTTTTGGAACCCTTCTGCTGGTTACGATTTGCCTTGGTGGCGGCGCTGCATGGATGGCCGGTCGCGCCATTGCAAACACCTGGAAGCCAACCTCGCAGATCATAAGCTACATGATCCTGCTGGCCGCCGGCGTCCGGTTCCTGCATTTTGCCCTGTTCGAAGGCACGCTGCTTTCGCTTCACTACTATATTGTCGACTTGATCATACTTTTGATCATTTGCTGGCTTGGCTTCCGGTTCACCCGCACCAACCAGATGGTGAAGCAGTATCATTGGCTCTATGAAAAAGTCAGCCCGCTCACATGGAAAGAGCGCAAGGGCTAAGCCAATTTTCATCAAGATTGATGGTGGCGGTCAGCGCCACTGTCCTACCGCAGCAAATCGTGGGGGTATTTGTCTTACATTGCTGTCGGGCTTAACGGGGGAGGCTATTTTATTCCATTGTCAGAAAAAATAGCCAAACTCACATGACCGTAAGGTTCAATAAAAATCACACCAGAATAGCTGTGCCGCTAAAAAACAAAGGCACAGCGGAACATTGCAAACATCTCAATGGGAGAGTTTTAATGAAAAAACTACTTTTGGCAGGCGTCGCACTCGCAGGCTCCATCGCAATGACCAGTGGGGCATTCGCTGAAATCATCATCGCTACCGCAGGTCCGATGACCGGTCAGTATGCGTCCTTCGGTCAGCAGATGAAGATCGGTGCGGAACAGGCTGTTGAAGACATCAACGCTGCTGGCGGCGTGAATGGCGAAATGCTCAAGCTTGAAATTGGCGATGACGCATGTGACCCAAAACAGGCTGTTGCGGTTGCCAACCAGATGGTCGGCAAAGGCGTAACCTTCATGGCTGGCCACTTCTGCTCAGGCTCTTCTATTCCGGCATCGTCCGTTTATGCTGAAGAAGGCATTGTTCAGATTTCTCCAGCATCCACCAACCCGAAATTCACCGACGAACGTCCAAATCCGGATGGCGGCACCTATCGTGTTTGCGGTCGTGATGACCAGCAGGGTGAAGTGGCCGGTAAACTGCTTTGGGATGAGTTCAAAGACAAGAATGTTGCCATCATCCAGGACAAAACCGCCTATGGTAAAGGCCTGGCCGACCAGACCAAAGCTGCTTTCGAAGCCCTTGGTGGTGAAGTGGTCATGTATGAAGCCTACACCGCTGGTGAAAAAGACTACACCGCTCTGGTTTCCAAGCTGAAGCAGGCAAAAATCGACGCTCTGTATGTTGGTGGTTACCACACCGAAGCTGGCCTCATCGTGCGCCAGATGCGCAACCAGGGTATGGATACCGTGCTGATTTCTGGTGACGCTCTGGTAACCGACGAATACTGGTCCATCACCGGTGATGCTGGCGAAGGCACCCTGATGACCTTCTCTCCGGATCCGGCTCTCAACCCTGAAGCAGCTCCGGTTGTTGAAGAATTCAAGAAAAAGGGCCTGACCACCGAAGGCTATGTTCTTTATACCTATGCTGCGATCCAGGCTTATGTCGACGCTGTCAAGGCTGCCGGTTCCACCGACTATGACGCCGTCAACGAAGCATTGAACGCTGGTGAGTTTCCAACCGTTCTGGGCAACCTGTCCTTCGACGAAAAAGGCGACGTCACCCTGCCAGGCTATGTCTGGTACAAATGGAGCGACGGCAAGTATGGCTACAAATAAGCCCGGCTTTCGCATACGCGAAGTCTGAGCTTGCCAGCTTGAGGCACAGGAGAAAGCCCCTCAATGAGGGGCTTTCTTTTTGCCCTTTTCTTGACCTTTCTTCCGGGCATCCCATTTGCGCCCTTTCCATGGCAAGGCTTAAGCGCCTATAGTGCCCTGATCGCCCTTCCCTCACCCGCCCCAGACACGAATTCCGGACGGCTCAATGAAGAATCTCATCACAGACATCGACGGCATTCTGGTTGGCAGTGCAACCGATGAAACCCTGAAATCAGGCACAACGACGCTGATCTGCGAAGAGCCGATGGTCGCCTCCTATGCCGTTTTGGGTGGCGCACCGGGCACTCGCGACACAGATCTGTTGGCGCCCGACCAGACAGTGGAGCGCATTGATGCACTGACCCTTTCTGGAGGTTCAGCCTTCGGGCTGGATGCTGCTGGCGGCGTGCAGGCTCTTCTAAAGGAACAGGGACGCGGCTTTGTGGTCGGCCCTGTGAGCGTACCGATCGTTCCGGCTGCGATTCTGTTCGATTTGGCCAATGGCGGCGACAAGAACTGGGGACAGAAAAGCCCCTACTGGGATTTGGGTTGGCAGGCGGCCGAACAAGCCTCAAGCGACTTTGCGCTTGGTAGCCATGGCGCAGGATCCGGTGCCCTGATTGCAGGCCTCAAGGGTGGCTTGGGCTCGGCATCCATGCGCACGGCCTCCGGAATCACCATTGGCGCTCTGGTTGCGGTCAATGCTCTGGGACAGGCCACTATGGGCGATAGCCCCAATTTCTGGGCAGCTCCCTTCGAACAGAACGAAGAGTTCGGCGGCCTGGGCCTGCCAGTCGCAATGCCTCATGATGTGGCACAGCCCAAAACCAAGATGGACTCCATGCAGGAGGCACGAGGCCAGAACAGCAACACCACCATCGGCATCATCGCCACGGATGCGCGCCTAACCAAGGCCGCGGCAAGGCGACTCGCCATCATGGCCCATGACGGGTTTGCCCGAGCGCTCTGGCCCTCACATACGCCGATGGATGGCGATTTGATCTTTGCCCTGTCCACAGGAGCCAAGGACTTGCCCGACAATGATAGGGCATTCATAGAACTTGGTGCTCACGCAGCCGCAACAATGGCCCGCGCCATCGCCCGCGGCATCTATGAAGCGCAGCCCAGAGCCAATGACATCTTTCCGACTTGGCAACAGAAATTCGGAAAGTGAGCAGAACGCGCCTCTTAGCTTATTGAAATTCAATACCATTTCCAAGCCACTCAAAGCGCCCCTTCCATCATGGCTTCACGCACATCTGTCAAAACAGATTTTTCCCCTTTTTGACAGTTCAACCAAAATTGATATATACAAACCCTTATTTTATGGGTAGCTTTTGGAAGAATTTCTTCTCAAGTGAGTAAAAAATGGAAAAATTGGCACTCGATTCCGGAGACATCCGGATTCTGAAAGTTCTACAGGACGACGCATCGCTTTCCATTGCGGAAATTGCGAAGCAGTCAGGCATGTCCCAGACCCCCTGCTGGCGCAGGATCAAAAAACTCAAAGAGAGCGGCGTTCTCAAGCAGATTACCGCCATCGTCGACCGCGAAGCTGTCGGACTTGGTTTTGTCTCCTATGCCTTTGTCAAGCTGACAGTGCCCAGCCGCACAAATATGGAAGAATTCGACCGCCTCACCAAAGCCTGGCCGGAAGTGGTTATTTGCGAGCGCATAACCGGCGCCGTAGACTATATGGTCAAGGTTGTGACCGAGGACATCAAATCCTACGACAATTTCCTGCGCAACAAGCTGCTGAATTCCGAGCTGGTGTCCGATGTACAGTCGCGCATTGTCGTTTCCACTGTCAAGGATACTGCCTCTCTCCCACTCACCGAGTAGGACGCCGGAGATACGGCTTCCTCGGAACGACGCAATCATCCGTCTTTCGTCGGCCTCCTTTGCGTTGTGCCGCGCCTAGCTCCGTGGGGGGTCCTTTTCCTGCGCGCCTACTTTTTCCGGAAACTGCAAAAATGCGATGGCGCAGGCCAGCCTCTGACCTTTGCAAAAATCTGAGGTAAGCATAGCCAACATCTCCGGCTCTCTGCTTGCCCATATGAGCACAATGTGCTACCGCGTGGGCATCATTCAGATTATTCAAGGACAGCAGACATCATGGTGCGACCAATCAAAATCGCCCCGTCCATTCTCGCCTCCGATTTTGCGCGGTTTGGCGAAGAGGTTCGGGCAATCGACGAAGCTGGTTGTGACTGGATTCATGTCGACGTCATGGACGGCCATTTCGTTCCCAACATCACCTTTGGCCCTCAAGTCGTTCGCGCCATCCGGCCTCATACCGACAAGACCATTGACACCCACCTGATGATCGCGCCCGCCGATCCCTATCTGCAAGACTTTGCCGACGCAGGATCAGACATGATCACCGTGCATGCTGAAGCAGGCCCACATTTGGACCGCTCGCTGCAGGCCATCAAGGCCATGGGCAAGAAGGCAGGCGTCTCGCTCAATCCGGGCACCCATGAAAGCGCCATCGAATATGTGCTGGACAAGCTGGATATGGTGCTCATCATGAGCGTCAACCCGGGCTTTGGCGGCCAGTCCTTCATTCCCTCCACCATCGACAAAATCAAGAAGGTCCGCGCGCTGATCGGCGATCGCGATATTGACATTCAGATCGATGGCGGCGTAACGCCCGAAACAGCTCCGCTCATCGCAGCGGCAGGCGCCAACATTCTGGTTGCCGGCTCCGCTGTCTTTAAGGGCGAAGGCGTCGAAGGCTATCGCGAGAATATCGCCCGCATTCGCGAAGCCGCGGAAAAGGCACAGAAGTAGTTTTCAATCACGCGCTGCTCCCGAAAGCGCGCTTCACCTATCAAGAACAGGCCAACGACATGATCCCACGTTACTCCCGTTCCGAGATGACCGATATCTGGTCTCCGGAAACCAAATTCCGCATCTGGTTCGAAATCGAAGCTCATGCATGCGATGCGCTAGCAAAGCTGGGTGTTATCCCGGAAAGCGCAGCAAAGACCATTTGGGAAAAGGGTGGCGCTGCCAAATTCGACATTGACCGCATCGACGAGATCGAGCGCGAGACCAAGCATGACGTGATCGCATTCCTCACGCATCTGGCAGAGTTCATCGGACCGGATTCCCGGTTCGTGCATCAGGGCATGACTTCGTCGGACGTGCTGGACACCTGCTTCAACGTCCAGCTGACCCGCGCCGCAGATCTGCTACTGGCTGATATCGACAAGCTGCTGGATGCCATCAAGCGGCGCGCAATGGAGCATAAGGACACCGTCTGCATCGGCCGCTCCCATGGTATCCATGCCGAGCCGGTTACCTTTGGCCTCAAGATGGCTGAAGCCTATGCCGAGTTTGATCGCTGCAAAAAGCGCTTGATCGCTGCGCGTGAAGAAATCGCCACCTGCGCCATTTCCGGCGCTGTGGGCACCTTTGCCAACATCGACCCGAGCGTGGAAGAACATGTGGCAGAAGCCATGGGCCTCTCTGCCGAGCCGGTATCCACTCAGGTCATCCCGCGTGACCGTCATGCGATGTTCTTTGCAACGCTGGGCGTCGTCGCTTCTTCCGTTGAGCGCGTCGCAACCGAAATCCGCCACCTGCAGCGCACAGAAGTTCTGGAAGCCGAGGAGTTCTTCTCCAAAGGCCAGAAGGGCTCTTCTGCCATGCCGCACAAGCGCAACCCGATCCTTACGGAAAACCTCACAGGTCTGGCGCGCATTGTCCGCTCGTCGGTTACGCCTGCGCTGGAAAATGTCGCTCTCTGGCATGAGCGTGACATCTCTCACTCCTCCGTAGAGCGCATGATCGGCCCTGACGCTACTGTTACGCTCGATTTTGCTCTGGTGCGTCTGACCAATGTCATCGACAAGCTTCTGGTCTATCCGGAGCGTATGGTTGGCAACATGGATCGCCTTGGTGGCCTCGTCCACTCCCAGCGCATTCTGCTCGCTCTGACACAGGCTGGCTCTTCGCGCGAAGACGCCTACCGTCTCGTTCAGCGCAACGCCATGAAGGTCTGGGAAAGCTACCATCACGCTGGCACTGCCGAAGTCGATTTCCTCACTGAGCTCTTGAATGACGCCGATGTGCGCCAATATCTCTCTGAAGATGAAATCAAAAACCGCTTCGATCTGGGATATCACACCAAGAATGTCGATGTGATCTTCAAACGCGTCTTCGGTTAAGACAGACGCGATCGCAAGCGCGAAAGAAAGGCAATCAAATGAAGGCGTCTGAAGCAGACATTTTCATTATTCCCGGGCTGGACAATTCCGGCCCGGACCATTGGCAATCCCGCTGGGAAGACAAGATCAAGTCTGCCCGCCGCATTGAGCAGGAAGATTGGGCCAACCCGCAAATGGAAAGCTGGGTTAGCCGGATCATTGCCGATGTGGAGCAGGCAAAGCGCCCTGCGGTGCTCGTAGCCCATTCACTTGGGGTCGTGGCAACCGTCAAGGCCGCCGCCGCCATTGCTCCGGGTATCGTCAAGGGAGCCTTTCTGGTCGGCATGCCTAATGTCGAGAGCGACGATCATGTTCCCGGCCATATTCGCCACTTTGCGCCTATACCGGAAGAGCCCCTGCCCTTCCCGTCCATTCTTGTCGCTTCGCGCAGTGACCCTTACTGCGCATTTGAAACGGCAGAGCATTTTGGACGCAAATGGGGCTCGACATTCGTTGACGCCGGGGAAACCGGCCATATCAACGAACATAGCGGACAAGGCCCGTGGCCCGAAGGCCTGATGACCTTCGCCAATTTCATGAGCCAACTCGCCTGATCTGGCATAGCCAAGGCAACCGCGATCTTTAACATGAGTCACAAAAGAAAAGGCCTGACACAGTCAGGCCTTTTTCCTGTTCGTAGCCTTTTCATTCAGCTTCCATAAAGGCAAATTGTCCCCACCTTCAAACGGAAGCTGCAGGTCCTTTAGATGAAATCAGCGCATCAATGCGCTTGGCAACGAACCACGACACCGGCAAAGCCAGCACCGCCCCAGCGATAACAAACACCAACAAGAAGCCCGCATTGATCGACAGCGTCCCGGACATGGTCAATGGAACGAGCGCAAAGATCCCCGCAAGAGTTGGCGCGATGATGATGTAGAAGAGTGCCACAAGTCTGAACATTGAAATCCCCCGGCCAATAAATGCGCAACAAACCAGCCTCCTCCGGCTGTTGCATCGGTCGTACCCTTAGGACAGAATGATTTCAAACCTTCAAACATTCGATGATTTGGATCAATAATGTGGTATTTATTTAGCTTGATTCTAAAGTAGAAGAGAGAGATCTGCAGCCCTGTTGCAGATCTCCAACATTATTGCAGTGCAGTTTGCGAAGGCTAAGAAACCTAGAGCTTCAAGGCCTCAGCCACCTGCTGCATGCCCGCAGCGAGATAGCCACTGTCGCTGCCAACAGCAACAAGATTGTAGCCAAATCCGGCGTAGCGTTTGGCATAATCAGTATTGAAGGCATAGATGCCAGAGAGCTTTCCTGCTGCGTCAGCCTTCTGGGCAACCATCTCATAGGCCGCATTCGCCAAATCACAATCCATATCCACTCGTGCACCCTTCAGAAGTGTCAGCGAAAGATCCGCCGGGCCGACAAACACCCCATCAAGCCCTTCAACCGCGAGAATTGCATCAAGATTATCCAGCGCCTGCTGGGTTTCTATCATGGCAAAGACAACACACGCCTCATTGGCCGCTTTCACATAGTCCGGCGCATCCATGCCATAAAGAGCACACGCCCCGACCGGTGAAAAGCTCCGTTGTCCGATAGGAGGGTATTTCGCCGCATCAACCAACGCCTTGGCTTCTTCAGCCGAGTTGATCATGGGGGCGACAATGCCCTGCGCGCCGAAATCCAGCGCACGCGACACAAAGGCAAAATCAGCAACGGGAATACGCAGAAGCGGCGCTTTGCCAGCCTGTGCAATTGCGATAGTCATGGCCTGAGATTGCGCGAAATCCATAAGACCGTGCTGGCAGTCGATCAACAGCGCATCGAAGGGGCCAGAGGCAACCGCCCGCGCCACCAACGGGTCGGGAAACAGGCTCCAGCCGCTATAAACAGGAGTACCGCTCTGCTTGGCATTTTGCAGAGCTAACGACAGACTGCCGAATGTGGATGACATGAAATTCTCCGGAATGATTATGATAAGTCAAACAGTTAACACTTTTCGATATCATTTGCTCTTACGCCACACCGGGCTTAAGCGCAATGAGACATGCAGACTGTTTGCCTTTATTCCAGCTATCCCGAAGACAACTCATTGGCCGATGCATCAAAACGGACAACACCAAGTCCGCTCATACATCCGCACCCGATATCAGGCGCTTGCAGTGACCTCCCCAAGAGCAATGGACATGAAATGACTTAGTTTCTGACGGATGCGATGTTCGGACCAAGGCATGCCATGGTTGCGAAAATCCTCCAGAATGCGATGGACGACATCGTCATCATCTGAGACCTTCAAGCTGTTGCGGATCATGAGATCGGCATATTTTGCGGCCTCTTCTTCGACAAAGCCAAGCTTGTCGGCAGCCCAATGAGCGATCAGCTTGTTGCGACGGGCCGTCGCCCTGAAAATGACCTCCTGGTCATGAGCGAATTTTGCCTCATAGCCAAATTCTCTATTGTCAAACGTGGTCATGGTACCCCTCCTCTTGCTCCTTCCCAACGTGAAAACTGACTAAGACCAATGAGTTTTTTGACAATTGAGGCGGATCAATCATACCAAGACGCCGCCGGTTCATCCTTGCAATAAAATAAGGACGTTTTCGTAGGTATATTCTACCATAAAATAGAACCAAAACAAAGAAGACCAAAATACAATCGAGTCTCAGCCGTTGAGCCCAAGGCCGTCATATGGACGCATTTGGTTTTCTTCCCGAGCGCAACTGATGCCACGAAGTCAGCACAGCAAAAAGAATAAGCGAAGAAAGGGAAAAATCTTGCCAGAGTCCTATTTCATAGATTGTGTAACCGGCAGGAATTCGCTAATCAGCAGCCTTAGGAAAACACTTTGCAGCTAGAAAATTTGGTAAATATCCCAAGCTTGGTCCGGACCTTCTTCAAATAGGATATAGTGGGCCAGCAGAGGGCCTGATTCTTATCGCGCAGGATGCCACCTCCCCAGAGAAAGCACTGCACCTTGGGAACCACGTGCCGCAGAAAGAAGACTTTCAGAAAGCCCATTTGGAACACCGTTCTGTGTTGGGCTTTATACCCCTTAAAACCGCCCCTCGCGGGCAAAACTGAATGGTAATACGCTCATGAATCGTCGTCGCAGGATCTACGAAGGAAAGGCAAAAATCCTTTATGAAGGTCCAGAACCAGGAACCTTGATCCAACATTTCAAAGACGATGCCACTGCATTCAACAACAAGAAGCACGAAGTCATCGATGGCAAGGGCGTTCTGAACAACCGTATCTCCGAATTCATCTTCACCGCTTTGAACGATCTGGGCATCCAGACCCACTTCATCAAGCGGATCAACATGCGCGAACAGCTGATCAAGGAATGCGAAATCATTCCTCTGGAAGTCATTGTGCGCAACGTGGCTGCTGGCTCAATCTCCAAACGCCTCGGTGTTGAAGAAGGCACCCAGCTGCCGCGTTCTGTCATCGAATTCTGCTACAAGAATGACAGCCTTGATGATCCGCTCGTCTCTGAAGAGCATATCACGGCATTTGGCTGGGCATCTCCGCAGGAAATCGACGACATCATGGCGTTGGCCATTCGCATCAACGACTTCCTCTCAGGCATGTTCCGCGCTGTCGGTATTCGACTGGTTGACTTCAAGATTGAATGCGGTCGCTATTTCGAAGGCGACACCATGCGGGTCATTCTGGCCGACGAGATCTCCCCTGATTCCTGTCGCTTGTGGGACATCGAGTCCAACGACAAGCTCGACAAAGACCGGTTCCGCCGCGAAATGGGCGGCTTGATCGAAGCCTATCAGGATGTTGCAAAGCGTCTGGGCATCATGATCGAGAACACCCCCGAGCGTAAGGGCTCCGGCCCGGTTCTAGTGAAATAATCATAGACAAGGCAGGGTGATGAGCCCTGCCTTTTCCATTGTCTCTTCCCGGTGGGCAAAAGAAGCAAACCGGAAAACAAGGATAGCATGAAGATGAAAGCACGCGTCACCGTCACACTGAAAAACGGCGTTCTGGACCCTCAGGGCAAGGCCATTGAAGGCGCTCTTGGTGCATTGGGATTTGACGGCATCGGCTCCGTTCGTCAGGGCAAGGTGATTGACATCGAGCTGGGCGAAACTGACAAGGCCGCAGCCGAAGCAAAATTGTCCGATATGTGCGAAAAGCTGCTGGCAAACACTGTCATCGAGAATTACCACATCGACATTCTCTGACGGAAGCGTCAACAGGGCATCCTTCGCACCGGTAGCACGGCTCCGGCGTGAAGAGAGACAATCACAGGGAGACACAGACGCCCATGAGTGAAAGAAACGGACCAGACGAGGCATCGCCTCTTGAGATGTCCCCTTCCGCTCCCGGCGCGCAAGGCCAGCCCCTCAAGGACCAGTCTGACGGGGCACCTTATGACCCAAAAGAGGAAGCCGCCAAGGCCATCCGCTTCATGGTCATCAAGGCAGCGGTCTTCATCCTGATCCCGGTCGTCGCTTCAGCCCTAGCCATATTTATCCTCTTGTAACAGGACGCCGCCAGGCATCCCTTTTTCGTCAAGGAGCAGGACATATGAAAACTGCGATCCTCGTATTCCCCGGAACCAACCGTGAGCATGACATGGCTGCCGCCGTGCGCTCCGTTTCCGGCAAAGACCCCATGATGGTCTGGCATGCCGAGACCGAAATCCCTGAAGCCGATCTGATCATTCTGCCCGGCGGATTTTCCTATGGTGACTATTTGCGCTCCGGCGCCATCGCCGCCCGCTCACCCATCGTGGCCGATCTTTTGGAAAAGGCCAAGCAGGGCGTTCGCATTCTCGGCGTCTGCAATGGCTTCCAGATTCTCACCGAAACCGGCATTCTGCCCGGAGCCCTGATGCGCAATGCTGGCCTCACCTTCATCTGCAAGGAAACCAAGCTGCGCGTTGAGCGTGATGATACCATCTTCACCTCGTCCTACAAAAAAGGTCAGGTTATGCGCTGCCCGGTCGCTCATCATGATGGCAACTTTTTTGCCGATGATGACACCCTGAAGATGCTGGAAGACGAAGGCCGTGTCCTGTTCCGCTATTGCGATGCGGCAGGCGAAGCCTCCGCTGAAGCCAACATCAATGGCTCACGCAACAATATTGCGGGCATCATGAATGCGCGCGGCACCATCCTTGGCATGATGCCACATCCTGAAAACCTGATCGAAGACCTGCATGGCGGCCTCGACGGTCGCGGCCTGTTCGAAAGCCTGTTGGAGAAGGTAGCATGAGCAAGAACGAACCACAGATCACTCCGGAGCTGATCGCCGCTCATGGCCTGAAACCCGAAGAATATAACCATATTCTCGAACTGATCGGTCGTGAGCCGACTTTCACCGAGTTTGGTATTTTCTCGGCCATGTGGAATGAGCATTGCTCCTACAAGTCTTCCAAGAAATGGCTCCGCACCCTGCCTACCAAAGGTCCTCGCGTGCTTCAGGGCCCAGGCGAAAATGCGGGCGTGGTGGATATTGACGATGGCCAGACGGTTGTCTTCAAGATGGAAAGCCACAACCACCCGTCCTATATCGAGCCTTATCAGGGCGCAGCCACCGGTGTTGGCGGCATTCTGCGTGACGTCTTCACCATGGGTGCCCGTCCTGTTGCTGCCATGAACTCCCTGCGCTTCGGTGAGCCGGACCATGAACGCACCCGCCACGTGCTTTCAGGCGTTGTTGCCGGTGTTGGCGGCTATGGCAACAGCTTTGGCGTGCCAACCGTCGGCGGCGAAGTCAGCTTCCACGCCTCTTACAATGGCAACTGCCTTGTGAACGCCTTTGCGGCGGGCCTTGCCGATGCGGACAAGATTTTCCTCTCTGAAGCCAAGGGCGTCGGCATGCCGGTCGTCTATCTGGGCGCAAAGACAGGCCGCGACGGCGTTGGCGGGGCCACCATGGCCTCTGCCGAATTCGACGATGACAGCGAAGAGAAGCGTCCTACCGTTCAGGTTGGCGACCCATTCAGCGAAAAACGCCTGATGGAAGCCACCCTTGAACTGATGAAGACCGGCGCCGTGATCGCCATTCAGGATATGGGCGCTGCTGGCCTCACCTGTTCAGCCGTTGAAATGGGCGCCAAGGGCAACCTCGGTATCGATCTTGATCTCGACAAGGTGCCGAACCGCGAAGAGAACATGACTCCGTATGAGATGATGCTCTCTGAATCCCAGGAACGCATGCTGATGGTCCTGCATCCTGAAAAGCGTGAAGCAGCAGAAGCCGTCTTCCGCAAATGGGAACTGGATTTCGCAGAATGTGGTCTGACCACGGACACCCTGCGCTTCCGCATTTTCCATCAGGGCGAAATGGTTGCAGACCTGCCGATCAAGGAACTGGGTGACGAAGCCCCTGAATATGATCGTCCATGGGTCGAAACACCAAAGACACCGAAGCTGGACAACGCAACGGTAGACGCACCAAAGAATCTCATGGATAGCCTTGTGGCCCTGATCGGCTCCAAGAACCTGTGCTCCCGCCGCTGGGTCTGGGAACAGTATGACACCATGATTCAGGGTAACACCAAGCAGCGTCCTGGGGGCGATGCTGGCGTGATCCGTGTGGATGGGACCAAGAAGGGCCTCGCCTTCACCGTTGACGTAACCCCGCGCTATTGCAAAGCAGACCCGTTTGAAGGCGGCAAGCAGGCTGTGGCCGAAAGCTGGCGAAACCTCAACGCCGTCGGCGCCGAACCTCTGGCAACCACCGACAACCTCAACTTCGGCAATCCTGAAAAGCCTGAAATCATGGGCCAGTTCGTTGGCTGCATCAAGGGCGTGGGCGCTGCCTGCGAAGCCCTCGATATGCCGATCGTTTCGGGCAACGTGTCCCTTTACAATGAAACCTCCGGCGAAGCCATCCTGCCAACCCCAGCCATCGGCGCTGTTGGCCTTCTGCCTGATGTCGATGTAGCCATCGGCAATGCCTTCGTTGCAGAGCATGAAGTCATCGTCCTGATTGGCGGTCACGGCACGGAAATGGGTCAGAGCACCTATCTGGCCGAACTGTTTGGCCGTGAAGAGGGCGCTCCTCCGCCGGTTGATCTGGAGCTAGAGAAGAAAAACGGCACTTTCGTGCGCGAAGCCATCCGTTGTGGCACCATCACCGCGGCCCACGACATCTCCGATGGGGGGCTTGGCATCGCTGTCGCCGAAATGGCCATCCGTTCCGGTCTTGGTTGCACCATTGAATTGCCAGCGCAGGATCCCCACATTGCATTCTACGCAGAAGATCAGGCACGCTACATCGTGACCTGCTGCAAGGATACTGCCAACGCGCTTCTCGCTCAGGCCGAAAAGGCTGGCGTTCAAGCCGGTGTCATTGGTTTGATCGAAGGCGATAAATTCAGCGTTGCCGGACATGGCTCTGTTGCCGTTTCCAGCCTCTCTGAGGCCCATGAAAACTGGCTGCCGGCCTATATGGCTCAGTAGGATTGAGCTCTGGTCATTTGCTGAAAGATTAGACTGGTGATTGTCCGATTTTTCAGCTTGACCAGACCCCGTCTGTCGGAGGACGCTGAAGCGAACTGATCATCCCGCCTTAATCTTGAAAAAGCGGGATGAACCAAAGAATTGCCCGAAGCAGGAATACGAACAATTGCGTATTCCTTTCTTCTCTGACAATATGCCCTCGAGGAGACCAGCATGCCAATGGAAGCGAGCGAAATCGAAACCCTGATCAGACAGTCACTACCGGATGCAAAGGTGATCATCCGGGACCTTGCTGGAGATGGCGATCATTTCGCCGCTGAAGTCGTCTCAGAGAGCTTCAGAGGGAAATCCCGCGTACAACAGCATCAGCTGGTATATGAAGCTCTGAAAGGCAATATGGGCGGTGAATTGCACGCTCTCGCACTGCAAACCTCAGTGCCCGATTGAGCAAGCGCCACCATCTGGCCCCTCCACACAGCTGACAGCTATCCTTGGTCTGCCGGATGTGTAAACCGCAAAGTTTGAAGGACGGACATATGAGCGAAATCCAGGCTTGGATCGACAACGAAGTCAAATCCAACGAAGTCGTGCTTTTCATGAAAGGCACGCCCACATTCCCGCAATGCGGCTTTTCCGGTCAGGTGGTCCAGATTCTGGATTATCTCGATGTGCCTTACAAGGGCATCAATGTGCTGGAAAATGACGACCTGCGTCAGGGCATCAAGGATTATTCCAACTGGCCAACGATTCCCCAGCTCTATGTAAAAGGCGAATTTGTTGGCGGCTGCGACATCATCCGCGAGATGTTCCAGAGTCAGGAACTGCAGGAAATGCTGGGAAAACCGGCAACTGCCTGACGTGTTTCTGGGCCTAGGCGTTCAAAACATTCACATATTCAAGAATAGTGAATCGAAAGAATCGCTTATCGGCAGTTTCTCACAATCTGATTCAAGAAAACCCGGATGCCAGCATCCGGGTTTTCTTTTTGTCTAATCACAAGGCCCAGAATCCCTTGTTTCCATTTCTTGAGAAACGGATTCAACGCGGCTATTTGCCATGCATGGTAAGGAAATTCTGCGATAGTGCGGTAACAGCTGCACAGCCTTCCGCATCGTCACTGTCATCCCCTGCCCGATCGTCTTCCAGCGACAGACCCTGAAAATCGAACAATTTGGTATCCAGCATATGCGACGGGCGGATGTTTGAGAGTGCCCGGAACATAACCTGTGTACGGCCCTTATGCTGGGCTTCAAAACCCTGCAACATGGCCTTCACTTCCTGCCGCTGCAAACCATCCTGAGACCCGCACAGATCGCACGGAATGATCGGGAACTTCATCAGTTCAGCAAATTTGGCCAGATCCTTTTCCTCGCAATAGGCCAGCGGGCGGAACAGCATCAGATCGCCTTCTTCATTCTTGAGCTTGGGTGGCATGGTTGCCAATCGCCCACCATGCAGCAAATTGAGGAAGAAGGTCTCCAGAATGTCATCCCTGTGGTGCCCTAGCAACACAGCGTCACAGCCATGCTCGCGCGCGATACGATAGAGATTGCCACGTCTGAGCCGCGAACACAAAGAACAATAGGTGTTGCCCTCCGGGATCTTCTCCTTGACGATGGAATAGGTATCCTGCCGCTCGATATGGTGAGGAATATCATGCTCCTCAAAGAAACGCGGCAGCACATCGGATGGAAAACCCGGTTGCGCCTGATCGAGATTACAGGCCAGAAGGTCGACATCCAGTAGACCGCGCCATTTCAGATCGAGCAGAAGAGCCAGAAGGCCGTAGGAATCCTTGCCGCCAGAAAGGCACACAAGCCATTTCCGGCCCTTGGTCTGCATATTATAGTCATCAATCGCCGCTCGCACATTGCGCAGCAGCCGCTTGCGCAGCTTCTTGAAGGACACCGAGCTGGGCGCATTGCGAAACATGGGGTGACAAAGGTCATCCTCATCCGGCAGAACGGCAGGCGCTTCAGCAGCAGGCAAAACAGCCTCACTCATAGGGTCACTCATATTGATCTTTCCCAGTCAGTCATTTGCCCCTGCATTAGCAAAAGCAAGCAGCAAGCTCAACGATGATTTGGCATTTCTCTCAGGCCACAGCCCAATACGACAAAAGGCTGCCACTTGGGACAGCCTTTTGCAAATTCGACGGAAATTCCGTTTCCCTTAACGGGAATAGAATTCGACCACGAGGTTCGGTTCCATGACGACAGGATATGGCACGTCGGCCAGCTGCGGCATAGCTTTGTAGGTAGCGGTCATTTTGTTGTGGTCTGCTTCGATGTAATCAGGCACATCGCGTTCAGCCAGCTGGGTTGCTTCCAGAACGAAAGCGAGCTGCTTGGAACGATCGCGCACTTCAATCACATCACCAACCTTACAACGGTAGGAAGGAATGTTGACGCGCTGGCCGTTCACTTTGACGTGGCCGTGGTTTACGAACTGACGAGCAGCAAACACGGTAGCAACGAATTTCGCACGGTAGACAATGGCGTCCAGACGGGACTCCAACAGACCGATCAGCAGTTCCGAGGTATCGCCCTTCAGACGGTTTGCTTCCTTGTAGATGCGCAGGAAGTGTTTCTCGGAGATGTTGCCGTAGTAGCCTTTCAGCTTCTGTTTTGCACGCAGCTGCAGACCGAAGTCAGACAGTTTGCCTTTACGACGCTGACCATGCTGGCCCGGTGCATATTCGCGGCGGTTTACCGGGGACTTCGGACGACCCCAGATATTTTCGCCCATACGGCGGTCAATTTTATACTTCTGAGAATGGCGCTTGGACATTCGCGTGTTTCCTTTCAAGTTTTTAAGAAAACGCGCCCCTCCTGGGATCATCGGCAAAAGCCAGATCCGACAGAACACAAAGGATGCGCCCCTTTGTCTTCGCGGGTGCGTTAAAATCAAAGGGGGCCAACAAAAGGCCCCGCAGAGATTGGATGGTGTTTAGAGCCTTTACCCTGGCAAGTCAAACTGAATCCGCCAGTTTCTGCCTAGAAACCGCGTTTGCCTCACAGAATCATGCCTACTTGTGCCTTTTTCTCAACAAGTGATGCCCAAGCGACGGTGAGCCTCTCCGTATCGCCTCTTGTTGCGGAAAAGCGTATGCGCCTTTCCTGCTGGGGCAAATCAGCCTGCCAGCCAGCAATACAGTCCTGCCATTCCTGCTCAAGCAGATGCATCACCCGTCGTGCAACGGCATGGGCCGGATCGATCCACAGCACCGGCCGCGGCGCAATGGTTTCCAACACAGGCAGCAAAAGCGGATAGTGCGTGCAGCCCAGGACGATCACATCCACATCGCCATTTTGAGGCCCCTCGAAGACACCCTGTATCTCGGCATAAACGGCATCCTCATTCCTCTCTCCTTCCAGAAGATAGGATTCAGCCAACCGCGCCAGCCGATTACAGGCGATAAGGTCCACCACGCATTCATCGGCATAATCGCGAATGAGATCACGCGTATAGGCGCGCCGAATGGTCCCCGGCGTGGCAATCACCGCAAAATGACCTGAGCGGGTCGCATGCGCCGCCGGTTTGATAGCCGGAACAATCCCGACAATCGGAAAGGAAAAGCGCGTACGCAACGCTTCTAGGGCCACTGTGGAAGCCGTATTGCAAGCGACCACCAACAAATCCGGAACATAGGTCTTGCAGGTGTCTTCAATAAGGTTGATCAACCCATCGATAAGCGCGTCATCACTCAGATCCCCATAGGGAAAGCGCGCATCATCGGCCAGAAACAGATAATTAGCATAGGGAAGTGTCGCCATAAGAGCAGACAAAACCGACAGCCCACCCAGACCGGAATCGAAAACAAGGATATTGGGATCTCTTTTCCTGACCATACTCACGCCCCATTCCGTCAAAAACGAACCTTTACCCGCAGCCGTTTTTACGGCTTGGGCCGCTCGTGCCTGCGCTGCAAGGCTGCAACAACGCCGCGCAAGGTACGCACTTCCTGTTCAGCCCAATCACCTTTCTGCAAGATCGTGCGCAGATTCTGAACCATATGCTGGCGTTTTTCTGGCGGCCGGAAAAAACCCGCTTCGTCAAGAGCTTCCTCGAAATGATCGAACAGCCGGACCATGTCTTCCTTGCTGGCGCGCGGCACATCCGGCGTCTCAAACGGCAACGCCGCTTCGCGATCGCTGCCAGACATGCGCCATTCATAGCAGATGATCAAAACGGCCTGCGCGATATTGAGAGAAGAAAAATCCGGATCAACGGGCAACGTCAGAATTTCGTTCGCAAGGGCAACTTCATCATTATTCAGCCCCCAACGTTCGCGTCCGAACATGATCCCGACCTTACCGCCAGTATTCACCGTGGCGCGCAAAATCTGCGCAGCTTCCACCGGATGGCGCACAGTCTTGAGCATATCGCGCTGGCGAGCAGTTGTTGCATAGACGAAGTCCAGATCAGCGACGGCCTCCTCCACGGTTTCAAACTTCAACGTCTTTCCGATAACATGGTCCGCACGGCTTGCAGCATTGCGTGCCTTTTCACTGGGCCATCCATCTCGCGGTCTGACCAGCCTTAAGTCCGTAACACCGAAATTGGCCATGGCGCGTGCTGCCATGCCGATATTTTCTCCCAACTGTGGCTCGACCAGAATGATGACCGGATCCATTTCTTCTTCTTTCCATTGTCCGAAAAACGCTCTGTCCGGAAATAGCTGACCAGGCGAGCGTTACAACTCTGTATTTGAAAACTGGGCGAGTAGTGGCGCAAAGCCATGCTGATTGCAAGCCCTGCCGCCAGTTTCATCACTCAAACCGCACCGGAAGATAGAAAGAAGGAAACGTTTTCCTTATTTTCCAATACACTAGCGATGATTAGAAACGCTTCAGGTAGAAATGTCTCATGTAGAATAAGTGACAAATTGCACACCCATTATCCGAAAGAAAAAATGAAAGACAGTAAATGTGTGGCTACCTAATCAATCAAGATGGTGGGCAAGCGGGTGATTAGGTAGCCACTGGTCTGAAAGACCAAAATATTTGTAACCAAAAAGTAATCCAAGGTAAATAGCCAAAGGATTACCTTTGCTGAACTATTCACTTAATATTTTTAAGAAAATAAATATCTAAATAAAGTGTGAATTAAAAACATAAACCCGATCAGAAACAAACAGACAAGAACTTAAGTGATAAACATATTACGAAACAACCAATGGAAGACAACCACACCATTGGCAGTCAATAGCATTAAAAATGCCACGAGCTATTTCCAGCCCGTGGCACCCAATTCTATATAAGCATTACTGCTCATTCATCCAACTTTAACTTGTCAGCCGGAACAGCGCTTCTAAAGAGAAGCCCTATTCCAAAAGCCAATCTAGGAAAGCAGAGCTTCGATGGCAGCGATAGCATCGTCAGCCTTGTCGGCATCCTTGCCGCCAGCCTGAGCCATATCCGGGCGGCCACCACCACCGCGGCCGCCAAGTGCTTCAGCGGCAACCTTGACTATATCCACTGCATTGAAGCGAGCTGTCAGGTCGTCGGTCACACCAACAACAACACCGACCTTGCCATCTTCCGACACGGCAATCATCACGACGACGCCAGAGCCAATGCTTTCCTTGCCCTGATCGACCATGCCTTTAAGGTCTTTGGGCGAAATACCTTCAGCAACACGTGCGAGGAACTTAACGCCATTGACTTCTTTGACGGCATCGCCACCGGAACCGCTGCCACCCATAGCCAGCTTGCGGCGCACATCGGCAAGCTCTTTTTCGAGCTTGCGGCGATCTGCCACCAGCGCTTCCAGACGCTCGACAAGATCATTTGGCGATACTTTCAGCAAGCCAGCGGCCTCGCGCACGCGCTCATCCTGCTGCTGCAAATAGGTACGCGCTTCCTTACCGGTCAAGGCTTCAATACGGCGCACACCGGCTGCGACTGCGCTTTCGGAAACGATAGTCATCAGACCAACATCGCCGGTGCGGTTCACATGGGTGCCGCCACAAAGCTCAACCGAATAGGTCTTGCCGAGCTTGTCGCCACGCAGAGCTTCGCCCATGGAAACCACGCGAACCTCATCGCCATATTTCTCACCAAACAGCGCCATGGCACCTGCTTCAATGGCATCATCAACAGCCATAATGCGAGTTTCGACGGGTCCATTCTGCAAGACGATCTCGTTGACCATCTCTTCAACCTGGCTCACTTCTTCATCCGTCACCGGTTTTTGGTGCGAAAAGTCAAAGCGCAGACGCTCCGGCGTTACGAATGAGCCTTTCTGTGCCACGTGATCGCCAAGGGTTTCCCGCAGGGCTTCATGCAAAAGGTGGGTCGCGGAATGGTTCGCCCGGATTGCGGAGCGTCGCTCGTGATCCACAACCAACTCCAGCGCGTCTCCGACTTTCACCGATCCCTCGACCAGTTTGCCCAAATGTACAAACATGCCGTGGTTTTTCTTCACGGTATCGGTCACTTCGAAGCGAATGCCATCGGCGATCATAACGCCCGTATCGCCAATCTGACCGCCGGATTCGCCATAGAATGGTGTCTGGTTGAGAATGATGCTTGCTTCGTCTCCGGCCTTCAGGCTGTCCACTTCTGCGCCATCCTTGACCAATGCAACAATAGCCCCTTCGGTGCGTTCGCGATCATAGCCCAAGAAGTCGGTCGCCCCAACTTTCTCGCTCACGTCGAACCAAATCGCATCGGTTGCCGCTTCGCCGGAGCCTGCCCAATTGGCCCGGGCTTCTGCTTTCTGGCGTGCCATGGCCGTATCAAATCCGTCGACATCAACCTCGATGCTACGCGCGCGCAAGGCGTCCTGCGTCAGATCGAGTGGGAAGCCATAAGTATCGTAAAGCTTGAAGGCTGTTTCCCCATCAAGACTGTCGCCCTTATCCATGCCGTCCGTTGCATCATCAAGCAACTGCAGACCACGGCTCAAGGTCTTGCCAAAGCGGGATTCTTCAAGTTTCAAGGTTTCCGTGATCAGGGCTTCTGCACGCACGAGCTCAGGGAAAGCCTGTCCCATTTCGCGTACGAGCGTCGGCACCATCTTGTAGATGATAGGATCCTGCGAGCCGAGCAACCGCGCGTGACGCATGGCGCGACGCATGATGCGGCGCAGAACATAGCCGCGGCCGTCAGAAGAAGGCAGCACACCATCGGCAATCAGGAAGCTGGTAGAGCGCAAATGGTCAGCAATCACACGATGGCTGGCCTTGGCTTCGCCCACTTCGTCAACACCAGTCAGATCAACACTATTCTGGATCAGCGCGCGGAACAAATCGGTTTCATAGTTATCGTGGGTCCCCTGAAGCACCGCAGCAATACGTTCAAGCCCCATACCAGTATCAATGGAAGGCCGAGGCAGGTCCACACGCTCATCTTTGGTGAGCTGTTCATACTGCATGAAGACGAGGTTCCAGATTTCGATGAACCGGTCACCATCTTCTTCCGGGCTACCCGGAGGGCCACCCCAGATGTGATCGCCGTGATCATAGAAAATTTCGGAGCACGGACCGCATGGGCCGGTTTCCCCCATCGACCAGAAGTTATCGCTGGTCGGAATGCGAATGATCTTGTTGTCAGAAAGCCCTGCAATCTTTTTCCAGAGATCAAAAGCTTCGTCATCTTCGTGATAGACGGTCACCAGCAGCTTATCCGCCGGTAGCCCGAATTCCTTGGTGATCAGGTTCCATGCAAGCTCGATGGCGTTTTCCTTGAAATAGTCACCAAAAGAAAAGTTGCCGAGCATTTCAAAAAAGGTGTGGTGACGCGCCGTATAGCCGACATTGTCCAGATCGTTATGCTTGCCGCCTGCACGCACGCATTTCTGCGACGTTACAGCGCGGTTATAGTCACGCTGCTCAAGGCCCGTAAACACATTCTTGAACTGCACCATGCCGGCGTTGGTAAACATCAACGTCGGATCGTTGCGCGGAACCAGAGGTCCAGAATCCACGATGGAGTGACCATGCTCGTTGAAGTAGTTCAAGAAGGTTGATCGAATTTCATTTACACCGCTCATGACACACCAATTTCTCCTGCCCCGGATGAGGCTCAGAACCTTTCGCTCATTTCACACTCTGCCATCCGATCAACAGATGCAGCAATATCTTAGCCCGCAATCAAGACCTTCAAAAATGAAGTGGCCGAGCGAACTTCTTTCAAATAACAGAAGAGCTCGAAGGCCTGACAGGGATGAATGCCAAGATTGAAGGAAGACAATTGTCTTCTTGGCAATTTTCTAACTTTGTCTCTTGGCGGTTTTAACGAGCAACAAAGCGCATGTCTATCATTTTGCGCAGAAACCCCAGAGCTATCATCAGCTTCTGTCGAAAATTGCCGGCTTTTTCATTGCGTCTTCCCGCACACAATACAAAAGGGCCACCCAAGGCAGCCCCTTTGACAGTCGGAACGAATAAAATCCCAGCAAACCCTTATCCAGAAGGCAAACCTGCTATCGAAATCTCACGCTCTATTCTTCATCGCCTTCATCTGCGGAGGCAAGATCGATCAAATCGGAGTTAAGACCAGCACTCTGGCGAATGCCTACTTCAATCTCATCGGCAATCTGTGGATTTTCCTTAAGGAAATTCTTCGAGTTCTCACGCCCTTGCCCCAAACGTTGGCTATCATAGGAGAACCAAGCCCCGGACTTCTCAACAATCCCGGCCTTCACGCCAAGATCAAGAAGCTCACCAAGCTTGGAAATACCTTCCCCATAGGTGATATCAAACTCGACCTGTTTGAACGGAGCTGCCACCTTGTTCTTGACGACCTTTACGCGCGTCTGGTTGCCAACAACCTCGTCGCGATCCTTGATGGAGCCGATCCGGCGAATATCCAAACGAACAGATGCATAGAATTTCAGCGCGTTACCACCGGTCGTCGTTTCCGGACTACCAAACATCACACCAATCTTCATACGGATCTGGTTGATGAAGATAACCATGCAGTTGGTGCGAGAGATGGACCCCGCCAACTTGCGCATGGCCTGACTCATCAAGCGCGCCTGAAGACCGGGAAGCGAATCCCCCATCTCGCCTTCCAGCTCAGCACGCGGCGTCAGAGCAGCGACCGAGTCGACCACTAGAACATCCACAGCACCGGAACGCACCAGCGTATCGGCAATTTCAAGCGCCTGCTCACCAGCGTCGGGCTGGGAAATCAGCAGGTTATCAATATCCACGCCAAGCTTGCGCGCATAAATCGGGTCCAGCGCATGTTCAGCATCAACAAACGCGCAGATACCGCCACGCTTCTGCGATTCAGCAACCACATGCAGTGCCAGTGTCGTTTTACCAGACGATTCCGGACCATATACCTCAACGATGCGCCCCTTGGGCAGACCACCGATACCCAAAGCAATATCAAGCCCGAGAGAACCTGTCGGAATGGACTCAATTTCGACCACTTCTCTCTGGCCCAGCTTCATCACGGAGCCTTTGCCGAATGCGCGGTCAATCTGCGATAGGGCGGCTTCCAATGCCTTTGTCTTGTCCATGCTGCTTCCTTCGACCAACCGGAGACTATTTTGTGCCATTTTGAGTTCCATTCTTCATAGCGAACACGCTTGTGCAACCAAGATTAATGTACACACTTTGTTCTCATTTACAAGATACATCACAAGGCCATGAGAAAAAAGAGATATTCAATTTTTGTTCTTCCCTTGTTCCCAAGGGAAAACTTCTTCCTTTTCAGCACTTTCTCCGACGGAACAACATGTGGAGAATTCCGGGCATGATTCGTCCATTGCACAGAATCCAGCCCCGTTCCCCATAACTCCGGCGAACAGAATCGCATTTACGGTCAAGTGCGCGGCCTCTCTCCCTCTCCGACACCCAACCTGGCTTACTCAGGATCTCTCGCAAGTCCATGACCAACCTTGATGCCTACATACCCGCACTGATAGGTTGTATGAAGGAGTTAGATAAAGTCATCATTATTGGATTGAGACACAAGTATGAAAAAGCCAGGTTCTGTCAAATCACTTGAAGATCTTGGGCGCGTGCGCCTTTCAAAATCCTTTTTCATGAGGGATATGCTCTATTCTGAAATCGCCAACTTCAATGGCATTCCGAACATTCCAGACGACCCCGATTTGGCGATTTATGCTGCCTCAAAGCTATGCGAGACATTGCTGGAGCCGCTGCAAGAACAATTTGGTCGTATTAGCATTCGATCAGCCTATCGCGCACCGGCAGTAAACCAGTTTGGGAATGAAAATAATCTGGGATGCGCACGCAATGAAGCAAACTACGCCAAACATATCTTTGATCGGCGTGACACAGATGGCTGTTGCGGCGCTACGGCCACAATCGTTGTGAACAGTTTCATCGGGTACTATGAGCAGTCTCACCACTGGCAGGCCATGGCATGGTGGATCCATGACCATCTCCCCCCTACCGATCTTTACTTCTTTCCCAAATTCGCCGCCTTCAACATCACCTGGCATGAAAAGCCCGGGCGTACTATCCAAAGCTACGCCAAGCCCAAAGGCACCCTAACGAAACCGGGCATGGACAATTTTGAAGGCTCACACGCTCACGAATATGAAGCCTTTTTGGCGACATTGTGCAGCTAACTTTGCACATTACCAGGCCTATAAAGACGCGGTCATGCCAACGGCAGCCGCAAGGAGACTCCCCCAACAAAAATGCCCGCGCCTCATCAAAAGGCGCGGGCATTCGGCTTTGGAAGCAAAGCCTTTATCAGAAGTACGGTTCGGTAACCCAAGGGACACAGGCCACAATGATCACTGATACGAGGATCGCGAACATGTAAGGCCAGATTGCCTTCATGGCCTTGTCAGGCTCGATACCGCCAATCGCACAGGCCTGATAGAAGCCGATACCAAGAGGCGGAACGAACAGGCCAAGGCTCATGGACAGGACCATCATGATGGCATAATGCACACCACCAATGCCGAGCTCCAAAGCAATCGGGAACAACAGAGGTGCAAACACCACAACCGCCGGAATGCCTTCAAGCACACTGCCAAGGATCGCGAAGACCACAATGGACAGAGCCATGAAGCCGAAGGCACCACCAGGCATCTGCTCCATCGCTGCTGCCAGCTGATGAGAGAAACCGGACTGGGTCAAGGCCCAAGCCATGGCCGTTGCCGTGCCTAGAATGATCATGATCGCACCGGAAAGCGCCAGCGAATTGCACAGCATCTTCCACATGCGCCCGACCGGGAACTTGCGGTAAAGCAGGATCGAAACCAGCAGAGTGTAGACAATACCAACAGTTGCCACCTCGGTTGCCGTTGCAATACCGGCCACCACGGCGACACGGATCACAGCAAGCAGTAGGAAGGCTGGCAGAGCATTAAGAATTGCAAACAGGATCTGCTTGCGGCTGGCCCGTTTGGCGTCGCTAACATCTTCATCGCGCGAACGGAAGTAAGCAACGATGAGCAGACCAATAGCACCGAGGGCCGCCGGAATGAGACCACCCGTAAACAGGGCCGCAATCGACACACCGGTCACAGAGCCCACGGTAATCAGCACGATGGATGGCGGAATGGTTTCACCCATGGCAGCTGACGATGACAAAAGACCGATCAGCTCGCCCGGTTCCTTGCCACGTTTTTGCATTTCAGGCAGCAACACCGGAGCGATGGCGGCCATATCGGCAGCTTTCGAGCCGGAAATACCGGAAACCAGATACATGGCACCAACGAGCACGTAGGACAGACCACCCTTGAAGTGGGCAACCAGAGACGCCAGCACATTGACCAGAGCAGCCGCCAGACCCGTCACTTCGATGAGCAACCCAAGCAGCACGAACAGCGGAATGGAGAGCAATACGAAGCCGGACATGCCTTCGTCCATGCGACTGATCACAATCACCATCGGCATATAGGTCATGAATTTGAGATAGACGACAGTGGCCAGACCGAAAGCAACCGCGATGGGTGCCCCGCCAAAGACCAATGCCGCCAGACCAACACCAAAGAAGATGATCAGGTTGAAGTTTTCCATATTCTCAAGCTGAGGCAGGAAGACATTCAGCAGAATTCCGCAAACCGCGATAACCGCAACCCCGAACAGGAAGTCGGACACCTTGGCCTTCTGGATCAGCTGCAAAACGGCAACGATCATCATCAGTGTAAGCCCGACAAACATAGCCCCCGAGCGCACCGTATCGGGCAACTGCAAGGCAGGGGTCGTGATCATCATCTGACCGATGGAATGTTCAAGGGCAGGATGAATGAGCAACCCGAGGAACAGAATGACACACATGGATGCCAAAGTGTTGATACGGGATTGCCAGCGTTTTGGCGCCAATCCGACGACCACAGTCAGATGCATGTGGCCACCCTTGTGTTGAGCCACGACGGCCCCGAACATGCTCAGCCACAAAAACAGGATGGTAGCCAATTCATCCGACCAGACCAGTGGAGAATGCAGGGCGTAGCGAAACGCTACGCCTGCAAATAGAACCACTACCTCCAACCCCAGGAAGATGGCTCCAGGGATTTCGACAACGAGCGCAATCCATTGTTCAAGTTTTGCGCAAAAGTCACGAAAAGAGGACAGCCCATCTTCCGAATTCGTTTCAACGATAGTCGACATAATTATTCCTTAGCCGAGCTTGCCAGAGTATTTTTCAAGAAGGCTCCAAGCCTTGTCACCGAACTTCTCTTGCCACTTGGAATAGAAGTCGGTCTTGTTCAGAGCTTCAACGAATGGTTTCGGATCAGGACGCGTAATGGTCATGCCCTTGGATTCCAGATCAGCCTGAACAGAAGCGTTCAGCTTGGAAATGTCATCACGCTGTTTGAGACCACAATCATTCAGGATGCCTTCGGCGATAGTCTGAATATCTTCCGGCAGGCGCTTCCAGGTCAGACCACTGGCAACGAACAGATAGCCGTCCCAAATGTGGTTGGTCAGCATGGCATATTTCTGAACTTCATAAAGCTTGGCGGTCTGGATGATCGGCAGAGGGTTTTCCTGAGCGTCCATCACATGCGTCTGCAAAGAGGTGTAAACCTCGGAGAACTGCATACTGGTTGGAGCTGCACCCAGCGCTTCAAACAGGCTGATGGAAAGCTGACTGACCGGCACACGAATCTTGATGCCATGCAGATCTTCCGGAGATTCCACAGCTGCTTCAGAGGTGGTCAACTGGCGGAAGCCATTGTCCCAGACGGTGCGCATCATATGCAGGCCGGCCTTTTCGATTTCCTCGCCAACATAACCACCAAGGTCACCATCCATGGCAGCCCATACATGATCATAGTCCGGGAAGGCAAAGCCCACAGCGTTGATCGGAGCAACAGGAACGAGCGTTGCAATCACCAGAGCGGACGGCGTGAAAAAGTCAATCGCGCCAAAACGGACCTGATTGAGCATGTCGGTGTCACCACCGAGCTGGTTGCTCGGGAAGATCTTAATGTCCAGATCGCCGTTGGTTTCCTCTTTAATGCGCTTGGATGCTTCAGCAGCGCGCACATTCAACGGATGGGACAGAGGAAGGTTGTTACCGTATTTATATACGAATTTGGATTTTGCCTCTGCACGGATGTGCGGCATAGCCAACGTGGCCGGTACGGCCAGGGCTGCGGACTTCAACAGATTTCGTCTGCTAATGTTTGCCATGATTTCTTCTCCCTAATAAAGGCATCTAAAAAGGGTTCAGTTCGCAACTGCGTGACGCCTCTAGATTTGTAACATAATATCTGTTACGTTCCTTGTCCATAGATGTTTTATTCTCTCGGGAGTTAAAAAATGAGTAGGTTCTTCGGTGAGGTACGCCAGATCGGCTATGTCGTCAAAAATATTGAAGAAGCAATGGAGTTCTGGTCCAAGACACTTGGCATAGGCCCTTGGTTTTACGCAGAAAAAATCGCTGATAAGGATTTCTACTATAAAGGAGAATTGTCCCCGATCGAGCGTTCTGTCGCCCTCGCAAATTCTGGGTATATTCAGATGGAGCTTGTGCAACAATTGAATGATGCCCCCTCTATGTACCTTGATTTTCTCAACGCAGGCCGCACTGGCGCCCAGCATTTTGCCTATTGGACTCGCAACTACACAGAGGATCTGGCACGCCTCACGGCACAGGGTTTGACCGTTGGAATGAACGGCGCTGTGGGAGATGACGGCCGTTATTGCTACTTCGAAACGGAGTTCCATCCGGGCACTGTGATCGAATTATCCGAGGTAAACGGTCCAAAAGGCACGCTTTTCAAGACAATTCGTGATGCCAGCATAGATTGGGATGGAACAGATCCCATCCGCCCTTTCCCGGACCTTTCCACCCTTCCGGTGACCGATCCTGAAGATTTCCCCATCTGAAACTTCGGCATAACTTGGGCCCCAAAGCCCCTCACCGACCATAATAAGAAAGCCCGCTCAAACAATGTTTGAGCGGGCTTTTTCTTGTCAAAATTACGTAACGTCACATATCAGGCGTGACAAATACCAAAATTACAATCCGCGTAACATGCGACCGCAGATTACTTCACAGGCTTCATCTTGCGCGCCATGGCAATGGCAGCCTTCATATTATCCGGACGCGCAAGACCACCCTTCCAGGCGATATCAAAAGCGGTGCCGTGATCCACTGAAGTGCGCAGAATCGGCAGTCCTGCCGTGATATTCACACAGTCATGCCCGCCAATCAGCTTCGCAGGAATATGCCCCTGATCGTGATATTGGGCGACGACAATATCAAACTTCCCTTCAATCGCCTGCTCAAAGATCAGATCCCCCGGAATCGGGTCAGACACATTCATCCCCTCGGCTCTTGCCAGCTTGATCGCAGGAATAACCTGAGTGTCATCCTCAGTGCCATAATGGCCGTTTTCTCCGCAATGCGGGTTGATTCCAGCCACTCCGATCCGCGGCTCGGCAATCCCCGTGGTCAATACATGCTGATTCGCAATACGGATGGTCTCCAGCACAGACTCCGTCGTACACAGGGTTACGGCATCAGCCAGAGACACATGGGTCGAGACGTGGATGACAGAGAGCTTCGGCCCGGCCAGCACGGCGAAATTTTTCTTCACACCCGTGAAAAGCTTTAGCAATCCAGCGTGACCACTCAGATTATAGCCCGCTTCCCGCAGCGCGGTTTTATGCAGAGATGCGGTACAAACCACGTCGATTTCCTCAGCCAAGGCCATATCCACCGCCTTTTTCACACAGCGGCAAGCGGCCTCCCCGGCATCAGGCTGGATCTCGCCTGGCTTGATAGATTCGGCATTGGGCGCATCTACCTGAACCAGCGGCACATCCCCTTCAGGCACATCGCCTTCCGACACGAACTGAAAATCCGCGCCAATCATGTCGCGCGCACGTTCCATAAACAAGCGATCACCAATGACAATCACCCCGGCACGTTCCTCTGCCGTCATATCCTGCAAGGCCTTGCAGACGACCTCGGGCCCGATCCCCGCG
Organism: uncultured Cohaesibacter sp.; assembly: GCF_963678225.1. NCBI lineage: Bacteria > Pseudomonadati > Pseudomonadota > Alphaproteobacteria > Hyphomicrobiales > Cohaesibacteraceae > Cohaesibacter > uncultured Cohaesibacter sp. The sequence continues at coordinate 895,044 of NZ_OY782763.1, forward strand.
GGATCTCCCATAGTCAGACCAATCTTGTTCATATTCTCAACTCCAAAAAGTAGTCAGTCAGTCACCAATGGTACGCCCAAACCCAATTTATGCACACCCCTTGATGAGATACATCACATAATATCTGTTATATTTTACGCAAAGCCTGTTGTCTATCGAGATTTTTGTGATACAAATCAGTTATCCAAGGCGACAAAACGCCGATAAATTGACGTCCAAGAGGCATATTCAGACCATGACAGATACAGGCAAAAAGCAAAATCTGCTTCTTTCCTTCTATGGAGACGACTTTACCGGTTCCACAGATGCGCTGGAATCCGTCACCATGGCCGGCATCCCCGCCATGCTCTTTCTGGAACCGCCTTCTGAAGACGATCTGAAAGCCTATCCGCATATCCGCGCCGTCGGCGTCGCAGGCACTAGCCGCAGCCAGTCTCCCGCATGGATGGAAACCCATCTTGCGGAGAGCTTTGCCCAATTGAAGGCACTTGGCGCACCAATCTGTCATTACAAGACCTGCTCCACCTTCGATTCAGCGCCAACCATCGGCAATATCGGCAAGGCCATCGAACTTGGCCACGATATCTTCGACGCAGCGGTGCCGGTCATTGTCGGCGTCACGCGTCTCAAGCGCTATGTCGTCTTTTCCAATCTTTTTGCTGCAGCCAGCGTGGCAGGAGACAGCGAGGCCTTTCGCATCGACCGTCATCCGACCATGAGCAAGCATCCCTCAACCCCAATGAACGAGTCGGATTTGCGCGCCCATCTGTCCCTTCAGACAAACCGCAAGATTGAGGGCATCGATTTCCGCCGCATGCTGGCAGAAGATGCCTCCGAAGCCTTCGCAAAGCTGTGCGACGAAAATGACGCAGTCATTCTGGACACCTTCGATGATGCGACAACCTACAAGACCGGACAGTTGCTGCACGAACGCAGCCAGATCAAGCCAACCTTTGTGGTCGGTTCATCGGGCGTTGAATATGCATTGGCAGACTATCTGACCAAGGAAGGCACCCTGCCGCTGGTAAAGCCTCCGCTCCCACGCGGTGCGGTCGATCGCACCATTGCCATTTGTGGCAGCTGTTCCCCCACCACCGACAAACAGATCGCTTGGGCTGAAGCCAACGGCTTCCTCGTCAAGGCCATCGATACGGTCGCTTTGGTGGAAAAAGGCGAAGAAGAAGAAAAGCGTCTGGCTGAAGAGCTGGTTCAGCTCAGTTCTGAACACAAGGGCATCGTTTTGCATACGGCGCGCGGCCCGAATGACCCACAGATTGCAGCAACGCGCGCCGCTCTTGAGCGCAAGGGCCTCACGGCTGCGGACAGTTCCCCTGTCATGGGGTCAAGCACGGGCCGCATTCTCAAACACGCCATCAAGGCGACCGGCCTGACAAGAACGATTCTCGCTGGCGGCGACAGCTCCAGCCACGCCGTTTCAGCCATGGGCATCAAGAATCTCGATGTTGCGGGGCCACTTGTCCCCGGCGCACCACTGTGTCGTGTGCATTCCGTCGATAGTGCTATCGACGGGACCGAGATTTCACTTAAAGGTGGCCAGGTGGGAGAAGATAACTTCTTCGGACGTGTGATGAGTGGGAAATAACCATGGCCAAATCAAAAGCAAAAACCAGCTTGGAAGAAGAGCATCCTGACGCAGATTCAAAACAGCCCATGAAGGCTGAAGAACGGCGCCAACAGATCCTGTCGATGGTGCAGAGCCAGAAGACCGTGCAGCTGGACCATCTGGCAAAGGAACTGGGTGTTAGCCGCATGACGGTGCATCGGGATCTGGATCTGCTCGAAAGCCGAGGCCTTTTGCGCAAGGAACGCGGCGGCGCAACGGCAGAAAGCTCGCTTTTGTTCGAAAGCAACTTTCATTTCCGCAGCCAGACCGACGAGAACATCAAGAAGGAACTTGCCCAGGCCGCTGCCGAGTTGGTGGAACCGGGCAGCGCCATTATGCTTGATGACAGCACCACGACCCTGATGATGTGCGATCATCTCGAGCAGATCGAGAATATCACGGTCATCACCAATTCTCTGGCTGTCTGCGAGCGCCTCAGAGGCTCTTCCAATGTCCAGTTGATCGTCACCGGCGGCAACTATAGCGACACGCATAAAAGCTTCTCTGGCCTCATTTGCGAGCAGGCTCTCAGCCAATTGCGCTCGGACTGGGTCTTCATGGCCGCTTCTTCGGTTATCGACAATCGCCTGTTTCATCAGGATCAGGAGATTGTGCGCGTAAAACGGGCGCTGATGGCGGCCTCCGAACGAAAAGCCCTTTTATTGACGTCACGAAAATTCAAAACACGCGCTCTCACCCAATTTGCCGATCTCACCGAATTCGACAAGGTGTTCATTGATCGCCAACTGGATGAAGCAACGAAACAGAGACTTAATCACTCGAGGATTGATTTCGACCTCGTTTAGCAAGGACAAGAGCAATGCTTCAGAAACTGGGCCAAAAAGTGCGCCTCTCCCGCATCCTGAATCCGAAAACGCAACGTGGCTTCTGCATCGCCTTTGACCATTCGTTGCAACTGGGCACCTGCAAGGGTATGGAGCAACCAGAACAAATGCTCGACAATATGGCAGAAGCTGGCGTTGATGCCGTTATCCTGCCTTTGGGATCGGCATTGCACTTTGGCCCGCGGCTGGTGGAAAATGGCGGACCGGACCTCATCCTGCGTCTGGACCAGACCACCATGTGGCGCGAGGGCACTCCGCTGGCCTATAAGGATGGCTACACCCGCCTGATCGCTTCTGTCGATGATGCGGTTGCACTGGGTGCAGAAGCCGTCATCACCTATCTGTTTGTAGGCCATAATGACCCGGATGTGGAAACGGCAGCCTTCCGCGCCAACTCTGATGTCAACACCGCCGCCCGTGAACGCGGCATCGTGCATATCATTGAAACCATGGGCGCCCGTCACGCACTCGCCAACGACATCAATGATGGCGAGTTTGTCAGTTTCCATGCCCGCATCGGCGTTGAAATGGGCGCAGACATCATCAAGACCGACTGGCCTGGCAGCGCAGAAGCCCTCAAGCAAATCACCGCGCAGCTTCCGGTTCCGATCATGCTGGCGGGCGGGCCGAAAACCAACAGTGACTATGGCACCCTGAGCCTCGTGTCCGACATCGTCAATGCGGGCGCAGCCGGAATTCTTTTCGGCCGCTCCATCTTCCAGTCCGACGATCCGCTTGCTCTGATGAAAGCCTGCCGCGCCGTCATCCACGACAATGTTTCTGTAGAAGAAGCCGCTGAACTTGCCAAACTGCGCCTGCCGATTGCCTCATGATCGGTTAACCGCAGACACATCAGGGCAGCGTCCCACCCCACTCACTTTGGATGTCCTGATAGGCATGAAGCCCGCAAGCCGCAGCTTGCGGGCTTTCTTATGAAGGGCTCCTAAGAAGACGGCTTCGAGAGCACGGTCATTGGAATATGTAAAAGGGATCAATCCAGCAGGATCTGGTTTTCCGGCTGCCCTTCAAATGCGAGGCGACAGGCAAAGGTCGCACCGGCCAAAGGCTCACGCGCCAGCTCCTCTTCCTTCGCACCACTTCGGGCCGAGGTTACATAAAGCGTCTTGAAGTCATCCCCACCGAATGCTGGGCAGGATACCCGCGTCACCGGAAACACCTCTTCATGCACTTGCTTTCCATCTGGCCCATAGGCACGCACCGCATGGATTCCCCAATGAGCAATCCAGACATTGCCAGCCGCATCAAACACCGCTCCGTCAATATTGAGATCATCTACGCGAAAATCGAGATACACCTCAGGCTCCCCTTTGGGCCAGCCCTGTGCATCCAGCGCAACCCGCATCATTTGCCGACTCTTTGTATCGGTAAAGCAGGCCCATTGCCCGTCGGCTGAAAAACAAGCTCCATTGGTGATGGTGATATTGGCGTAAAGCTTGCGCAGCTCACCGCGATAATAGCGATAAAAGGCACCGGCTCCGAGCTCGGATTTGATCCCCATCGTACCGATCCAGAAACCGCCATAGGGGTCTGCGCGCCCATCATTGCAGCGATTTTCCGGCTTGTCGGCTTCAAGGTCGCAAAGTTTCTCCTGAGCGCCCGTTTCCACGTTGAAGACAAACAGGGAGCTGTAGCTCGCAATGAGAATACGCTCCTCGTCAACCCAGCCTCCGGCGCTGACATATTCATCAAATGTCCATGACTGCACGTTGTCCCCGGTGCGGGTCAACAGGGTCTTGCCCATGATATCGAACCAGAAAAGCTGTTTGCGCAGAGGATGCCAAAGGGGCCCTTCTCCAAGCGTGCAAAGGCGATCATCAAATAGCGGCATGGGATACTCCCGAGGGGAAAAACAAAGGACAAAGCCCGTATAGCGAGAAACCATCGAGCGGACACACATCCCTTTTCTATAGCCCAAAGCCGGTAAGCTGGCCAGCGACTAGCTTAGCGCCTTGTAAGCATCAAGCGCAGCTTCGCGGCTGGCCTTGAGATCGACAACCGGAACCGGATAGGTCTCCCCAAGTCGAACGCCAGCTTCAGCCATTATGTCCTTGGGGGTCGTCCATGGCTTGAACAGATATTTATTTGGCAGCTCTGCAAGCTCGGGCACATACTGACGAATATAGTCGCCATCGGCATCGAACTTCTCGGCCTGCAAAACGGGGTTGAAGATCCGGAAATAGGGAGCTGCATCTGCGCCGCAGCCCGCCACCCATTGCCAGCTGGCCGCATTGTTGGCCAGATCAGCATCCACCAGAGTGTCCCAGAACCATGCTTCGCCCTTGCGCCAATCCGTGCGCAAATTCTTGATGAGGAAGGAGGCAACGATCATCCGCACACGATTATGCATATAACCCGTCTGCCACAGCTCCCGCATACCAGCATCAACGATGGGAATGCCCGTCATGCCCTTTTGCCAGGCGCTCAGCTTGGCAGGATCATTCTGCCATTCAAAACCGGCAAATTTCGGCTGCAAAGGCACAGACGTGAGCTCTTGATTGTAATAGAGCAAGGAGTAGGAAAATTCCCGCCACGCCAGCTCGGAGCGGAAATGATCGACATCCCGATCAGGGATTGCATCATCCTCAAGACAATCCAGCGCATGCCAGATCTGGTTGGGCGAAATATGCCCCCAATGCAGATAGGGCGAGAGACGCGACACATGCCGCTGGGAGGGGATGTCCCTGCCCGACTTGTAACCATTCAGCCCTTCATCCAGAAAGCACTCCAGTGCCGCCTGAGCGCCAGCCTCGCCAATCTCCCAATGCGGTTCCATCTGCTTGTGCCATTCGATAGCTGGCAAAAGGGAAAGCCCATCGAGACGGACCGCACCATCCCCCTCTTTCGGCTTGGCATAATGGATGTCTTCGGGAGCATCCATGGGCGCTGCGGGCGGGGGTGCCTGAAGGCATCCTTTGCGGAAGAAGGGAGTAAATACCTTATAGGGTGTGCCATCCTGCTTCTTGATGGCCCAGGGCTCCCAAAGCAAAGAACCATTCAGCCGGATCGTTTCGCAGCCTTTCGCATCCAACTTTTCCTTTATGGCCTTGTCGCGCGTCACCCGCCAGGGCTCATAACAGCGGGTCCAACTCACCACGCGCGCATCGTGAAACGCGGCCAGCTTTGGAAGAATTTCCTTGGCATCGCCCTTATAGAGCCGCAAATGGCCACCGAGCTGATCATTCAAAATGCGCAACGCCTCATGCAGCCACCAGCGGCTGGCCCCACCCATAGCGTCGGCTCCGGCATTCTCGTCATCCAGAATATAAACGGGGATCAAGTCCCCCTTTTCAACCGCTTTGGCGAGTGCGGGATTATCCGACAGGCGCAGATCCTGCCGGAACCAATGAATGGCGATATCGCTCACGGTTCAATCTCCTTGCCAGCCCAGTCAAAGCATAGGCCGGACTGATCAGGGCTTCGTGATAGCAAAACCTCTACCAGACAGCGGGCCGAATGCTCTGGCGTGAAAAGCTTGTGTGGGGGAACATTCCGTTGGAAGGGTTCAGACAAGGCACTCTCAACCGTGCCCGGATGCAGACCAACCAGAATGGCATCCCGATTGCGCCTCTTGAGCTCGATTGCCGCTCCCTTGATCATCATATTAAGGCCAGCCTTGGACGTGCGATAGCTATACCAGCCACCAAGCTGATTATCCGATATCGAGCCGACCCGCGCACTCAAAAGCCCCATACGGAACGCGCCCTTGCGCGGCACATGAGTCAGAAGATGCTTCATGATGAGGCTCGGCCCCACCAGATTGACAGCCAGCAGATGCTCCATCGCTTGCCTGTCGAGATCTTTGATCGATCGCTCGGGAAATGCATCACCGTCATGCAGAATACCTGTTGCCACAAAGACAAGATCGGGCATTCCATCGGCTACGATTCGAGAGCAGGTATCATGGATGCTCTCTTCGTCGAGTAGATCGAAGCCACCGATGCAAACCGGAGCCTTCTGGCCCACAGTCTTCTCTCTTGAAGGCACGCTGCGTCCGACAGCAAGCAGCGTCGCCGAAGAAAAAAGTTCCATAAGATTATCCGACAAAGCAGCCCCGATGCCACCTGTGGCGCCAATCACGGCGATACGCCCGACCTTGTCTTTCATGAGAGCCTCAGGAACGGAGTTGACCGCCATCATATACCAATAATTGGCTGCAACAGCCGCGTGATCACACCCTTGAATTCCAAGGGCGCATCGGTGCAAACCAGACAGATGCAGTCCTCTTCAGTATCGGCCATCGGCTGATGATGCATGTCCTCTTCGGCATCCTGAATATCACCCACCCGATACCGGCCCGTATCGTCAGAAAAGGAGCCCTTCAGCACAAGTGTCAATTCACTGCCGTGATGACTGTGATCGGGCGTAACAAACCCCGGCGAGAGTTTGAGAAGGCGCACCTTCTCCCCTTCTGATGAAGGCACCGGCAAGACGAATTGTTTGATACCCGGCCCCACAGTGCGCCAGCGCACAGCAGCAAAGTCATCACCGATCATATTGGCCAGCAGGCGGGGCACATAGCGCCCGTCAAGATAAGACGATGAAGACAGATCACCTGATGCTGACGCACCAGTGCGCTCGGGCTCAGGGAAGCTCTGCGCTTCATCCACATCCAGCAAGATCTGATCAAACAGATCATCGGATACAGCGGTTTGTTCGACATCGGCGATCAGAGCGCCACCGATCACTTCAGCCTCTGCCACCCTTGCAGCACAGGCGGGGCAAATGTCCAGATGACAAGCCACCACCATTGCCTGCCCGGCAGAAAGGCTGCCTGCAGCATAGGCCAGTATCATTTCGTCGCTCAAATGATGGTGAATCATGCTTCCACCTCCGACAAAATATTTCTCAAGCGCCCAAATGCCAGCCGCATGCGGGATTTGACGGTCCCCAAGGGCAAAGACAGTTTTTGGGCAATTTCTGCATGGGTCGCTTCGTCATAAAAAGCCATGCTCACGATTTCAGCCTGATTGCTGGGCAACAGGGCCATGGCCTTGGAAACCCGCTCCACCAGTTCATTGCGATGAACCTCTGTGGTCTGCTCTTCATCAGACACCAGCTTGGAAGCAAAGAAATCCTCATCCTTGTAAACAAAGCTCTTTTCGGAGCGAAGGCGATCAATGCGTTGATTTCGGGCGATGGTGAAGATCCAGGTCGAAGCTGCGGCCTTCTCTGGCCGGTAAAGATGAGCCTTGCGCCAGATCTGCGTAAAGGTCTCCTGCACCAGCTCTTCGGCCATCTGCGGATTCGTTCCCGCTTTAAGATAAAAACTCTTCAAGCGCGGTGCAAAATGATCGAACAGCTGCCGGAAGGCACCGCGATCATGATGTTCACCCAACGCAACAAGCATGGCACTGAGTTGGCCAGCGGTCATACACCCGCCTCCCTTCGAACTTTTCGAGAGAGCTTGCACCATTGTCATCATCAAATCCATCCCAAAATGATTTCATTGGCTTTTACTGCATAAGTACAAAGGCGGATCACAAAAAGTGCGAGCCCAAAGCCAAAAAAAATTCTGTAAGATAGAAAAACTCTGATTTTAGAAAGTGATCCATTGCCCCAAGCGAAACGAATAAGTTGAAAAATCGCGGAGTTTACAATGCAGATAGCAGTTATCGGATCAGGTATTTCAGGGCTCTCGGCAGCTTGGCTTCTCTCGAAGAATCATAGGGTCGATATTTTTGAAAAAGACGATCGTCTGGGTGGGCATGCCAATACGCAGACCGTGGAAACATCCACTGGCCCGATTGATGTGGATACCGGTTTTATCGTTTATAACGAGCGCACCTATCCGAACCTGACCCGCCTGTTTGACCATCTCGAAGTCGACACTGCGCTATCTGACATGTCCTTCTCCGCGTCCTTGCGCGATAGTGACCAGGAATATAGCGGACAGGGCCTAAAGGGCCTCTTCGCCAAACCTTCCAACGCAATCAATCCGCGCTTCTTGAAAATGCTGACAGATATCAGGCGCTTTTATATGGAGGCCCCTCGCGATATCGAAACCGCTCTGGCCCAATCCATGACGCTGGAAGACTATCTAAAGGCCAACAATTACTCTGATACCTTCATCCATGATCATCTGGTACCGATGGGGGCTGCCATCTGGTGTATTCCTTCAGAAGAGATGATGAAGTTTCCCTTTGAAGCCTTCATGCGCTTTTCGATCAACCACGGGCTGGTGCAATTCCGCAATCGCCCGCAATGGCGCACCATTCCCGGAGGCTCGAAACGCTATGTCGAGAAGATAGCCAGTTATATCTCCGGCGATATCCATCTCAATCAATCCATCATCGCGCTGGAGCGGCGCCCCGGCTCCGTGACGATCCGCACCCGTCAGGGCCTTGAAAAGCGTTATGGCCACGTAGTGCTTGCCTGCCATGCGGATCAGGCCTTGCAGATCCTTGGCGCCAGTGGCGGTGATATGGATGAAGCCGAACGCACAACACTGGAGGCCATTCCCTATCACAAAAATCTGGCGATCCTGCACAAGGATCCAGCCTTGATGCCACGCCGCCGCGCAGCCTGGGCAAGCTGGAACTATATTCAGGATAGCGGTGCTGGCGAGCAAGGCGAAGCAAGCGAGCCACGGCTCTGCGTAACCTACTGGATGAACAAGCTTCAGCCGTTGGCCTGCAAGGACGATCTGTTCGTTACGCTTAATCCGATCGATCAGCCGGCAGAGGGCACGGTGCTGCGTTCGCAGCTTTATCATCATCCGGTCTTTTCTATGCAGGCAATAAGAGCCCAGAAGAAGCTCTGGGCTCTTCAGGGCAATCGGCGCACATGGTTCTGCGGTGCCTATTTCGGTTATGGTTTCCACGAAGATGGCATTCAGGCTGGCCTTGCGGTTGCAGAGCAGCTGGGTGGCACACCGCGTCCTTGGACCCTTGACGATCCTTCAAACCGGATCTTTGTCGATCCCTCAAAAGCAAGAACAGAACGGACACTTAGCAAAAGCAACAAGGCCGAGCGTTTGGCAGTGGCAAAATGACGGAAAACGAAACCCTCACCTTTGCCCCTGATGCCTGTCTTTATGAAGGCATTGTCAGCCATGTGCGAAGCGGCGCAGTGGAACATCGCCTTGCCTACAGGGTGACCTCAATGCTCCTGCCACTTGACAAGCTTGACGAGATAAACCAGCGCTCGCGCCTCTTTTCTGTCAACCGCTTTAACCTCATCAGCTTTCATGAGGCGGACTATATCGAGCCCGGCTTCGAGAGTTTGGAAGCTTATCTTGAGCATCTGGTGGACGCTTCTGGCGAATTCACAGAGGAAGCCAACCGCCCCACTCGCTTTACGGCGCTGACCTTTCCAAGAGTGCTGGGGCGCAGCTTCAATCCGCTAACACTCTTTTTCTGTTGCGATCAGGAGAACCACCTCAAGGCGATCCTCTATCAGGTCAGCAATACATTCGGAGAACGCTTTCACTATATCTATGCTCTCACCAATGAGGAGCGCAATTTGTCACAAGGCCAAAGGCTGCGCCATGAGGGGAAAAAGATATTCTACGTATCACCTTTTCTGGACATTGAAGGAAAGTACAATTTCTCAATTCGCCTACCGCACGAAAAACTGTCCTACCAAATTACGTTGAGCGGCCAGCAGCCCTCTTCTCTGATGGCCTCCTTTACCGCGCAAAAAAAGGCCTTCACCACTAGAAATCTAACATTAACTTTTGTTAGGCTGATCCAGAGCGGATGGAAAATCCTCGCAGCCATACATCTTGAGGCCTTGAAATTATGGCGCAAGGGCGCGCCTTTTCACAAACGACCGCCCGTGCCGTCCGAACAAGTTTCAAGCCTTCACCGCTCCAGACTTGGTAAAGGATTGCATCAATGAGTTTGCAGAAGAATTTCACGCATGCGGAATTTGATCGGTCTGGCTCCATGGCAGGGTCCGTGGTGCCTACGATGCAAGGGCGCCTCTGGCACCGCTTCCTCAGTCCCATTTTTTCAGGCCTGCACTATGGCCATGTCGAATTTGTCCTGCCTTCAGGCGGCAAGCTCCTATTCGGGTCCGGCAATGAGAAGGAGCCAATTGTACAGGTTCAGATTCACAACAATCGGACGCTCTGGAGCATTGTCAGTCGCGGCATGCTTGGGGTCGCAGAAAGCTTCATTTCGGCTCACTGGAGCTGCGACAATCTGGCAAGATTGTTTGATCTGTGCCTGAGGAACCGCGCCACTTATGAGAAACTCTATTCCCATGGCAAGGTCGCCCGCTGGATTGCCCATCTCAAGCACCTGGCCCGGGCCAACAGCATAAAGGGCAGCCGCAAGAATATTTCGTTCCACTATGATCTGGGAAACGACTTCTACCAATTGTGGCTTGATCCCACGATGACCTATTCCTCTGCCTACAAGACCGATGAGCATGAGGCGCTGGAACAGGCCCAGCTGCGCAAACTGGATCGGGTGCTGCAATTGAGCAATGCCCGCCCCGGAGACACCATTCTCGAAATTGGCTGTGGCTGGGGGGCATTTGCAGAACGGGCAGCCACAATCGGCTGCAAGGTGGAAGGCCTGACCCTCTCAACCGAGCAACTCGACTATTCGATCAACAGGGCCAAAGCCAAAGGCTTTGACAACCTTGCCCGCTTCCATTTGCGCGATTATCGCCACGAAACCGGACAATATGACGCCATCGCCTCCATCGAAATGATCGAGGCCGTCGGCGAAGAGCACTGGCCGGTCTATTTCAAGCATCTGCACGACAATCTGCGTCCGGGCGGAAGAGCCGCGCTGCAAGCGATCACCATCGACGAAAATGGTTATGAAAAATATCGCAGCGGCGCAGACTTTATCCAGACCTTCATCTTCCCCGGAGGCATGTTGCCCACGGAAGTTCATCTGGATGACCACGCCAAGAAGGCAGGCCTCATTCCGGTCTTCAGGGAAACATTCACGCAGGACTATGCCAAGACGCTGGCACGCTGGAGCAAGGCATTTCTGGCGCAGTGGCCGCAGATCTCCAAACTCGGCTATGACGAACGTTTCAAACGTATGTGGCTGTTCTATCTCGCCTATTGTGAAGCAGGGTTCGCCAATAACACCATCAATGTGGGCCATTATTGCTACGAACGACCTGCATAATAGTCAGCCCTCTTCGGAAGAAGCTGCACTGACGCAAACTGACGGGAAAACAAAAGACCTGAAAAACAAAAGGCATGCCCCTCAATTGGACATGCCTTTTTCCATATGCAGCAACAGCCATCGCTTTGGGCGGTGGCCCTGCCTGCCCCTAGATGCAGGCCTTCTTCTGGATTTTGCGGATCATCCAGCCAATCAGCGGCAAGCGCGCATAGAAGTGCCTGCTGGCATCCCAATAATCATAATGGGCACAAATCTGGTTTTGATCATTGAACCGAATTTCGCTCACTCCGCGCACTGTCCAGAACCCGATCACCGGTGCCGTGCATGAGAAATCCCAGCGCATGAGGCAAAGATCCGGAGCATCCGACCATGCCAGATCCAGAATCTGAAAACAGGGATCTTTCACGTCCTCGAACATCTTGTCGACGACCCGCTGGAAATTTTCCCTGCCTTTGACATCGTTGAACGGATCGATGAAATGCACACCATCGCTGATCAGAGCCTGAGCATCTTTTGCGGATTCTGGGCTGAGGGTCTCAAAATATTGCGCATAAAGGCGCGCCACCTCTGCTCTTTGTTCTGTGGGAACACTCATCGAAGCATCCTCCTCATCAAGCGGAAATACAAACCATAGGGCAGCCTGCGCAACAGACCTAGCGCTACCGCCATGCGTGTTGGAAAGGCAATTTCAAAGGCAGAGCGCTCAAGCCCCTTGAGAATACGCTGAGCGGCCTCTTCTCGCGAGAGGATAAACGGCATGGAGAAACTGTTTTTCTCCGTAAGAGGCGTATCGACAAAGCCGGGATTGATGAGCTGAAGCTGCAGGCCGGCCTGATCGAACTCCGGCTTGATCGTCTCGCACAGGCTAGCGAGCGCCGCCTTCGTCGGCCCATAAAGCGCAGCCATTGGCAAACCACAATAAGAGGTGAGAGACGATACAATGGCGATCGACCCTGTGCCTCTCTCCTTCAATTTCGGAAAAAGAGCCGACAGAACAGACACAGCGCCCAGATAGTTGACGCCCATATGCTGTCTTGCTTTTTCAGGATCAAGCTGGGCCATCCCGCCCGGTTCGTAAATCGCAGCACAATAGATGGTAAGGTCGGGAAGAGTGCCCGTTGTGGCGAAGCTTGATACCGCTTCGGCTACCGCATCCGGGCTCTCCACGTCAAGCGGCAGAGGCGTAATCAGGCTGGAACGATGGGCAAGCGCTTCGAGCTTTTCAGCGCGCCGCGCGCTGACAATCACCTCTTTGCCGAGCTGAGCCAGCATCTCTGCCAAAGCAGCGCCTATGCCAGAGCTGGCCCCTATGATCCAGACCCGTTTGTATGTTTCAAGCTGATTGCTCATACCGTATCACTCTCCTTTGCTCAGAGATACGGAATGGCGCAAGGATCAGATCACATCTCTGACGAAACGCGCCAGAGATGCTTGCCGATAGGATAGATCAGCCAACCATGAGCTGTTTAAGACGCAGGGCCTCGAACTCCACTTCCTTGACACGATGAATGACGATATCGCGAATGGAGATGACGCCTTCAAGCACATCATTATCCACCACAGGCATATGCCGGAAGCGCCCCTCGGTCATGCGGATCATGACATCGCCGACCTTGTCTTCCTGAGAGCAGGTCTGCGGATTGGCGGTCATGAAATCGCGAACCGGACGAGACAACGCCTCTTCTCCGAATTCGCCAGTTGCGCGGATGATATCACGCTCGGAAATCACACCGACCAATCCCGCATTGGGGTCAATCACCGGCAAGTTACCGATCTTGTGTGTGTGGAGTTCAGCGATTACAGAAGCAAGACTGGAGCTGACAGTCACAGAAAATAAAGCACCATCTTTTTCTTCGAGGATATCGCCTACCGTTGTCTGGGAATAGGCCTGCTCGAAAGCAATATGAGCATCCTGCGACACGCTCTGCTGGCCTTTATGTTCAGCGCGAGGGCCTTGGTATGAACTTGGGGCTGCCATAATATCTCTCCTGCAACATCCTTCCCACGTCCCTTTTCAAGCAAAGAACGAGGCGAGGATTTTGGTTCTATCGCAGTAGCCTAGCAAAGGCTGCGACAATCTGGCAATTAACCCTTCGCTTTATGTCGATCAACTGAAAGTGAAGGTCACGTGACACAGGCAAAGAAAAAGGCCCGCACACCGCGCTTCACATCCCAAGCGCATGCGCGAGCCCTGATATCAGGATCGGGAAGTTACGCCTCAGCCGCTGCCGATCAGAATACCGGCAGCCAGCACCAGTGCCCCGCCAAGCACAACCTGGAAAGCAGCCCGCAGAAACGGCGTTTCCATATATTTATTCTGAATCCAGGCAATGGCCCAGAGTTCAAAGAAGACGATCACCACGGCAATCACGGTCGCCGTCCAGAAGAAGGGGATGAGATAAGGCAGCGCATGGCCAAGGCCACCGACCATTGTCATAACGCCAGAGGCGATCCCTCGCTTGATGGGCGAACCACGCCCGGAGATTTTGCCATCATCATGGGCGGCTTCCGTAAAGCCCATGGAAATACCGGCACCAACCGCAGCCGAAAGACCAATCAGGAAGGTCTGCCAGGTGTCCTGGGTCGCAAAAGCGGCGGCAAAAATCGGCGCAAGCGTGGAAACGGACCCATCCATGAGCCCCGCCAGACCGGGCTGCACCCATGTCAGCACAAATTGCTTATGCTCATGGCTCTGCTCATCATCCTTGACGGCATCGGGCGTATGTTCATCTTGCAAGTCACGGGCAATATCCTCGTGCCCCTCTTCAGCCAGAGCCAGATCGCCCAATAGCTTGCGGGTATCGGCATCGGTCACCTGATCGATCGCAGCGCGATAGAAACGCGCCGATTGATCTTCCATGGCGATGGTTTCATTGCGGATTTTCTCCAGCGAAAGAGTCTTCATCAACCAGTCGGGCTTACGATCATAAAAGCCACGAACATGGTCGCGCCGGATAAGCGGAATCACATCGCCAAACTGGCCCTTGTACATCTCGATCAGATTGCAGCGATGCTGATCTTCGACAGCGGCCATATCTTCATAGATTTTCGCTGTTTGCGGGTAGTCGGCACGCAGATGCTCGGCATAGGCCCTGTAAATGCGTGCATCATCCTCCTCGGAGGATATAGCCAGAGCAAGCACTTCCTTTTCGGAAAGCGAAGAGAAGGCTCGCTTGCTGTTGGAAAAAAGACTCAAAACCATTGGGGCACCTTAATTTAGAATTATTCTAAATATGTCTTCCAGACTATTCGTTTGTCAACCATTTTAAAGAGTGTATCTCATTTCCGGGGAGTCAAATTGCCGCATGGAGGGAGATTGGGAGATACGGCTAAAGATTATCGGAATATCGCGCGCTCTTGCTCGACCAACCTATAAACAAAATCGGAAACTGCCTTGATCCGTCTCAACTGCCGGGTGCTTTCGTGATAGACCGCCCAATAGGCCCTCTGAATGCGGCGCTCCGGCAGGATCTCGGTCAGCTTTGGGTCTTCTCGCGCCATGAAGCCATGCAGGATGCCGATGCCCAATCCGGCCCTCACGGCTTCTGTCTGCCCCAGCGCGCTGGCGCACTCAAACTGTGGCTGATAGCCGCGCATCATCTCGGCCTTGTAATTCAGCGAGGGCGAATAGATGAGATCCTCCACGAATCCGATCAGGCGATGGTGTTTAAAATCATCCAGGCTCCTCGGACGGCCGAACCGCTCCACATAATCCAGAGAGGCGTAAAAGCCCAGGCTGTAGTCCACCAGCTTGCGCGCCACCAACCGTCCCTGCGAAGGCCGCTCGACCGTAATCACGATATCCGCTTCCCTCCGATCCAGCGAAAAGGAACGCGGCACTGGCACCAGTTGCACCGTCAGATCAGGATATTGCTCAAGCAGCGGAGCAAGACGTGGGGCGAGAAAGGCAACCCCGAAGCCATCCGGCGCACCGATGCGCACAACGCCCGAAACAGAGGTATCCGCCGCCCCGATGTCGGCCCTTGCGGCCAGCATTTCCGTTTCCATGCGCTCGGCAGCCAGCAGAAAGCTCTCCCCTTCAGGCGTCAGACTGCAGCCCGTCGTATGGCGTTTGAGCAATCTGGCATGCAAGGCTTCCTCCAGCGAGGAAAGACGCCGGGCAACCGTCGCATGATTGAGCCCCAGACGCCGCGCGGCCTGCAAGATTTGTCCTGCCCGCGCCACCGCCAGAAAAATGCGCACATCATCCCAATTCATCCCGTCTCTCCGGTTTTGCGTGGCCGCTGCATGTACTTCAATATTTGCACAACGGATGAGTTTTGACGAGCGTTGCTATTCGATTTTTGTTGATACACTATGCAGCCAACCACAATAATCATGCATTTGGGAGGTCCACATGACCCGCGAATATGGCCACTATATCAACGGCGCTCTCATCGCCGGCACATCGGGGCGGTTTTCCGACATTTACAATCCTGCGACAGGCGAAATCCAGGCCAAGGTTGCACTGGCAACAATCGACGAACTGAATGCTGCTGTGGATGCCGCAGCCAAGGCTCAGCCAGCATGGGCAGCAACCAACCCGCAGCGTCGCGCCCGTGTCATGATGAAATTCGGCGCCCTGATCAATGAGCATATGGACGAGCTGGCCGAGCTGGTAAGTATGGAACATGGCAAGACCCTGCCAGATGCCCGCGGTGATGTTCAGCGCGGCCTGGAAGTGGTCGAAGTCTGCATGGGCGCACCACATCTGCTCAAGGGCGAATTCACTGACAATGGTGGACCGGGTATCGACCTTTACTCCATGCGCCAGCCTCTGGGTGTGGTCGCAGGCATTGCACCCTTCAACTTCCCTGCCATGATCCCGCTTTGGGAAATGGCACCAGCGCTGGTCTGTGGCAACGCCATGATCCTGAAACCGTCCGAACGGGTACCCTCCACATCCTTCCGTCTTGCCGAACTGCTCAAGGAAGCCGGTTTGCCGGACGGTGTGCTGCAGGTCGTAAACGGCGACAAGGAAACCGTAGACGCCATTCTGGACAATGACACCATTCAGGCGATCGGCTTTGTCGGCTCCACCCCAATCGCGCAATATATCTATGGCCGCGCGGCCTCCAATGGCAAACGCGCCCAATGCTTCGGCGGGGCCAAGAACCACATGATCATCATGCCAGATGCGGATCTGGACAAGGCAGCCGATGCCCTGATCGGCGCGGGCTTTGGCGCCGCTGGCGAACGCTGCATGGCCGTGTCCGTTGCAGTCCCTGTCGGCCAGAAAACAGCCGATGCCCTCACGGAAAAACTTGTCGCCCGCATCGAAAAGCTCAAGGTTGGCTCTTATACCCAAGGCGAAGATATTGACTATGGCCCGGTCATCACTTCGGCCGCCAAGAGCCGCATTCTCGGTCTCATCGACAGCGGCGTAGAACAAGGCGCCACACTGGTCGTGGATGGGCGCGATTTCTCACTGGAAGGCTTTGAGAATGGTTTCTTCGTTGGCCCATGCCTGTTCGACGATGTCACAGCCGACATGACCATCTACAAGGAAGAAATCTTCGGCCCGGTTCTTTGTCAGGTGCGCGCAGAGAGCTATGAAGATGCATTGAAGTTGGTCATGGACAATGCCTACGGCAACGGCACGGCGATCTACACCGCAGATGGCGACACCGCGCGCGATTTTGCCCATCGCGTCAATGTCGGCATGGTCGGCATCAACTTCCCGATCCCGGTTCCCCTCAGCTATTTCACGTTCGGCGGCTGGAAAAAATCCTCCTTCGGCGACCTTAATCAATATGGTCCCGATGCCTTCCGCTTCTACACCAAGACCAAAACAGTCACCGCCCGCTGGTTTTCCGGTATCAAGGAAGGTGGCGAATTCAATTTCAAGGCCATGGACTGACATCAGGCACCAATGGGGCTCTTTACAAGCAGCCCCCATTGGCTCTATATGCCTCAGAGAAAATCGACCGCCGCCCGTGCAAGCGGCGGTTTTTCTATGGAGCGCGAAAAGAACCCATTCTTTCCTCGTCGCATCCCGACAAGTCTGATAGTGTTGTCACCACTTGAAATGAGCTTGAGCAAAGCATGACCCCTGTTTCCTTCACTCCGGATATCCTTGTGATTGGCGGCGCCCATATCGACAGGATCGCACGTTCCACCGCTCGCCTTGAGCCGGAACAATCCAACCCCGGCACTCTCACCCGGAATGTCGGCGGTGTGGCAGGCAACATCGCCCGTTGTCTGGCCAAGCTCAGTTGGAATGTCGCCCTTTCGACTATTTCCGGCCAGGATGACGATGCTGAATTGCTCAAGCAGCAGCTGCTCGAAGCCAGTATCGACATCTCACTCATTCTAACCAGTGTGAAGCACAGAAGCGCGACCTATACGGCGATTGAAGACAGCAATGGGGCTCTCATAGCAGCCATTGCCGACATGGGGATCTATGACACCTATCCGGTCGAGGAAGTCATTGGCTGCCTTAACATCTTTCCCACGCCCTCAAAAATCGTGGCCGACACCAATCTTTCTCCGTCCGTGCTTCAGGCCCTCGCCAAGAACAAGGGCAGTCACAAGCTGGCAGTAAGTGCTGTTTCCGGCCCCAAGGCCAACCGCGCCAAGGATATTCTGTCCGATATTGACCTGCTCTTCTGCAACGAGGCTGAAGCCGCCATTTTGGCTGATGAATTTGCCGAGCTAGATGCGTTGCCAGAGATCCTCATGGATGCTGGCGTCAAGTCCGGTATCATCACCAAGGGCAATGCCGGGCTGAGTGCATGGCGCGGAGAGGACAGCTGGACCTTGCCTGCTCCTCCAGTCAAGATTAAATCCTCCAACGGCGCTGGCGACACCCTAACGGCCTGTGTGTTGCATGCCCTGTTGCTCAAGGTCCCCTTTGAAAAGGCCCTCAGCTATGGCATGGCAGGCGCAAGCCTCAGCCTGATGAGTGAGCAAGCCGTACCGGACATGCTGAACCGCCCCGTTCTGGATGCCTGCATCGCAGACATCCCGCAAAGTTAGCCCGAAAGGCAACAGCCTCGGCGATAACAGCCCACCACTAGCGAATAGCGAACAAGAAAGCCCATCACCATGAGCATTGACTCCTCCTCCTTGCCCATCACCTATAGCGATGAAGTGACCGCAGCCCGCGCCGCAGGCAAGCCCATCGTGGCCCTTGAATCCACCATCATCACCCATGGCATGCCCTATCCCGAGAATGTGTCCACCGCACTGGAAGTGGAAGACATCATCCGCAAAGAAGGCGCTTGCCCGGCAACCATTGCCATCTTGGATGGCGTGATCAATGTTGGCCTCACAACCGAGCAGGTTGAAGAGTTGGCACAGCGCGACGATATTATGAAGCTTTCCCGCGCCGACCTAGCTTATGCGCTTGTGGCAGGCAAAAGCGGCTCGACCACCGTCGCAGCCACCATGATCTGCGCATCTCTGGCAGGCATTGCCACCTTTGCCACAGGCGGTATCGGCGGTGTCCATCGGGGCGCAGAAGAGAGCTTTGATATCTCTGCCGACCTTCAGGAACTGGCAAAAACCCCTGTCATGGTTGTCTCTGCTGGCGTCAAGGCGCTCCTAGACATTCCCAAGACGCTCGAAGTGCTTGAAACACTGGGCGTGCCGGTTGTTGGCGTTGGCACGGACGAATTTCCGGCCTTCTGGTCTCGCGAAAGCGGTTTTTCCTGCCCGCTGCGTCTGGATGACCCAAAGGACATCGCGTCCCTCTACACCATGCGCAAGGCCCTTGGCCTTGAAGGCGGCATGATTGTCGCCAATCCAGTGCCCGAAGCGGACGAAATCCCGCGCAACGAGATGGAAACCTTCATTCTTGAAGCCATCAGCGAAGCAAACCGGCGCAGCGTTTCAGGCAAGGAAGTCACCCCTTTCGTGCTCTCGCGCATCAAGGATCTGACCGAAGGCGACAGCCTTGTTACCAACATTGCGCTGGTCAAGAACAACGCCCGTCTGGCAGCCCGGATTGCCAAGGCCCTATAAGCCCAACAATCAAACTGCAATAAACACAAAAAGCCCGCCATTCATAAGATCGGCGGGCTTTTCTTTTGTCTTTATCGTATTTTTCACTAAAGCACGCGCTTACGCGTCGTCAAGCATTTCCTTGATCTTGGTAGCCAGCTGCTTCAAGGAGAATGGCTTGGGCAGGAAGCCGAATTCTTCATTATCCGGCAAATTCTTGCGGAAGGCTTCCTCTGCATAGCCAGACATGAATATGACCTTCAGCTCAGGTCGGATCTTGCGCAACTCGCCCAGCATGGTCGGGCCATCCATCTCCGGCATGACCACGTCAGACACCACCAAATCAATCGGCTCATCGATCTCATGGATCAACTCAAGCGCCTCGGCCCCGGACCCGGCCTCGTAGACCTGATAGCCACGCGAGGCCAGAGCACGAGCGGCAAAGGCACGCACAGCCTCTTCGTCTTCCACCAGCAGAATCGTTGCGTTACCAGTCAGATCGGTTACAGCAGGAGGAGCTTCGCTGACGACTTCCTTGCCCGCTTCGTCAGCAGCCACTTCAAGTGCCTGCTGCTCGGGATCATCGGTTGCCACCGCGTCAATGGTCGCCGCCTTGGCCTCTTCCACATAACGCGGCAAGAAGATGCGGAAGGTCGTCCCCTCGCCCATCTCGCTCTCAAGAAAGATGAAGCCACCCGTCTGTTTGATGATGCCATAAACGGTTGACAGGCCAAGACCGGTGCCTTTGCCCACATCTTTGGTCGAGAAGAAAGGCTCGAAAATCTTGTCGCGAATATCTGCTGGAATGCCAGTACCGCTGTCGACCACTTCCAGAAGCACATAGTCAGCCGTTTCCAGCTGCTTGTAGGGCATTTCCTCAGCTTCGTCCTTGCCCATATTGCGCGTCTGAATGGTCAGATGTCCCCCATCCGGCATAGCATCGCGCGCATTCACGGCCAAGTTGACAATCACCTGCTCAAGCTGGTTGAGGTCTGCCTTGACCGGCCAGAGATCGCGTCCATGCACCAGATCAAGATCGACCTTTTCGCCGAGCAGACGATCCAGCAAGATCGAGAGATCAGCCAGAACATCCCCCAGCGCAAGCACCTGCGGGCGCAAGGTCTGGCGGCGTGAGAAGGCCAGAAGCTGCCGCACAAGTGAGGCGGCGCGGTTGGCATTCTGCTTGATATTCATGATGTCCTGGAAGGCCGGATCACTCGGACGATGGCTGGTCAGCAACAGATCAGAGAAGCCGATAATTGCGGTCAGCACATTGTTAAAGTCATGGGCAACACCACCGGCCAGCTGGCCAACGGCCTGCATTTTCTGGCTTTGGGAGAATTGTTCCTCAAGGGCCCGCTGTTCTGTGGTTTCAAGCGCATAGACAATGATCTGCTCATCATCCCCTTCGCTATCTTCCACACCGGAAAGGAAGAAGCGCACAGTGCGATTCTTGTCTTCGGCAAGTTGGCATTCCACCGGCAGAATATTGCTCTGGCCTTTAAGAGCCATTTCGATCGATGCCGTCAGATTCTCGCGGTCTTTCTCAGCAACCAGATTAAGGATCGACGGCGTCTTTTCTTCACCCTCGCCCTCCTGCACACCATTTTCTGTGGGCACTTCAGCCTTGAACATGCGCGCAAAGGGGGCATTGGTGCGCAATACGCGACCATCGCCCGTCAGAGCGGCAATAGCAATCGGGGTGTTGTTGAAGAAGCGGGCAAAGCGCACCTCGGCAACCCGCAACTCCTCGGAAATATCCTCGCCCGGACTTCTGTTCAGCACCAGCGTACGAGACGCCCCCGGCGTGCCGTCAGAAGCCATCGGCACGCGATGCATCAGGCGTACCGGCAAGCTCTGGCCGTTGCTCTTGACCAGATCCAGATCGATCATCTCGGTTTTTGGCATTCCCGGCGCGCTATTGGCCGCTTCCAGAAGGGCTGTTCCGTCTCCGGGGACCAACTCATTGAGGTTCAATTGCCGAGGCTCGAACTGCGCCAGATCATAGCCCAGCCAATCCGCCAGCGTAGCGTTCATATAGATGACGCGTCCATCCGGCTCAGCCGAGAAAAAGCCTGCCGGAGCATGGTCGAGATAATTGATGGCAAGCTGCAGTTCTTGAAAGATATTTTCCTGCCGCTCACGATCACGCGTGATGTCGCTGACCTGCCAGACGAAGAGATCCTCAACTTTGCCACTGACCCCGATATCCCGCATTTTGCGCACACGGATACGGAACCAGCGCGCCTGCGCTTCATGCTCGTCATCGTCCCCGCCGCTTGGCGCCTTGAACAGGCGAAATTCCTCAAGCGCCGGACGACCGGAGCGCACGGCCTCAGACAGGCGATAGATGGCCTCGGCTGCGTCGGGTTCGCCAGCAAAGCTACGCTCTATGGATCGAATAGCCGAGGCATCCTCGGCCCCCGTCAGGCGGGCATATTCGGTATTGGCATAAACGAGCCTGTCCTTTCCATCGCAGACAAGGATCCCCTCATTCATACTATCCACAAATTGTCGCGTCAGATGTGGTGCTGGCGCCGGATTGCCCAGCTGTATCAACCCCACGGCAAAGCCCAGCAGAGAGAGAATCCCCAAGCCAGCCAGAACGCTCAGAAACACCAACTGGATCTGACCACCGATCTCGCCTTTAAAAACGACCAGGGCAACGGCCACACCAACAAGAAGAAAAGCAAGCAACAACAGCCACTTGATACTTCCAGATCCTTCACTGTGATCGATCATGGCCGGCTCCATGTTTTCCTGACCTGTCAGCTTGCCCATCTGGTGTGTCCCTGCCTTGCTTAGCGGCTATGCCTTCTAGAATCGTTGGTCTTCAAGTTGCCTGAAAACTTCAGTTGCGGCTAGACCAACTTGACCGATTTTTCAGTTTCATGATGTAGCTGATCACTTCAGCAACAGCTTTATAGTGTTCTTCAGGAACTTCATCGTCGATTTCAACGGTGGCATAGAGCGCCCGGGTCAGAGGCGGATTCTGGATGATCGGAATCTCATGCTCGCGAGCAATCTCGCGAATGCGCATGGCTGTGTCATCCACCCCCTTGGCGATACAGACAGGCGCCTGCATGGCTCCAGCATCATATTTGAGCGCCACCGAATAATGCGTCGGGTTGGTCAGCACCACAGAGGCCTCGGGAACAGCGGCCATCATGCGCTTGCGGCTGCGCTCCATGCGCACCTGCCGCAGCTTGGCCTTGACCATCGGGTCACCTTCCTGCTGCTTGTATTCCTCTTTGACCTCACGCATGGTCATCTTCTGTTTCTCATGCCAGCGATTGCGCTGATAGAGATAGTCGATACCGGCAACCACCGCCATAAAGAGGATCACCCCGAAAATAAGCTTGATCGCCAGGCTTTGCACTAGCGGCAACAGCGCGAGCGGCTCCAGCCCGATCACGACGTCTAGCTTATCGCGCTCGGGATAGAGCAGAAACCAGAACAAGGCGCCAACGACACCGAGCTTGACCAGTCCTTTGGCAAAGTTGATGAGACTCTCTTTGGAAAAAAGGCGCTTGAAACCACTTGCCGGGCTGACCTTGGAGAGTTTTGGTTTGATGGGCTCGGTGGTAAAGACGAATCTGTGTTGAATGAGATTGCCGATCACGGCCACTGTCACAAGCGCCAACATGGGCAGAATAAGGATGCCGAGCATTGAATAACTCACTTTGGCCCAGAGCTGGGCCAGCAGTGAGCCGTTGATCGACAAGTCCCAGGAATGCTCGATGAAGCCCTTCAGATTGTTGGTAACACCCTTGGCGATATAGCCACCGAGCACAGCAAGCACCAGTCCGGTCCCCATCATGGAGAACCAGGCGGAAACTTCCTGACTTTTGGCCACATCGCCTTTCTTTATCGCGTCATCAAGACGCTTTTGCGTGGGCTCTTCCGACTTTTCTGAGTCGTCATTTTCATCGGCCATGACAGTCTCCTAAATCCTGTCTTCCCAAATGCACTCACATATGCACGGCTCATCACCGCACGATGAAATTGCCAAGCACCTCTTCGATATGTCCCAGATACCAGGTCATCATCGTGACCAGAAGCACCATCAACAACAACAGGCCAACAAAAATGTTGGCAGGCATTGCCAGAAAATACACCTGCAACTGGGGCATAAGTCTGGATAGCAGCCCCAACGCAAACTGGAAGATCAGCCCATAGACGATAAAGGGCGACGACAGCTTAATGCCGATAACAAAAGATTCCGCCAGAATATCCGTTGCATATTGTGCAATATCTCCAATCGGAATCGGCTGATTGACCGGAAACAGCTGATAGCTGTCATACATCGCCGCAATCATCAAGTAATGCAGATTGGTGATGAAGATCATCGTCACGGCCAGCATGCTCAGAAAGGTACCAATCTGCACCGTCTGCTGGCCAGAAGACGGGTCCGACCCCATGGCAAAGCTCAACCCCATCTGGAAAGCAATTGTGGTCGCGGCAATCTGCAAGGCTGCCATCACCAGCTTGACGGAAAGCCCGATCAGGGCAGCCACAATCATCTCGCGCCCCATGGCAACGAGAATACCCGTAAAGGTGCCCGGCACTGCCCCATAGTTGCCCGAAACCATGGGATAGAGCACCAGACAGGTCATCAAGGCAATCACCAGCCTCAAACGCACAGAAACTGCCTGCTCGGAAAAAGCAGGCAGCAACATGAACAAAGTTCCGATCCGGGAAAAGATCAGAACAAAGATGTAGGCCGTTTGAGGAAGGAGATCGATGAGCATGCTTCATTCGCACCGTCAGACGCTGGGCAAGAACCGTCAGCCTGAAATGGCACGCTCCATCAACATCCGCATATAAGTGCTCAACGTCGCCCCGAAAAAGGGCATCGTAATGAGGATCGTGAGAAAAATGGCAATGATCTTGGGTACAAACACCAAGGTCATTTCCTGAATCTGCGTCAACGCCTGGAAAAGAGCAATGACCACACCAATCACCAACCCGACAACCATTGGCGGCGCAGCAATCTTGATCAGCACCCACACACCTTCACGTGCAATATCGAGCACTTCCGGACCGGTCATATCAAATCTCCTTCAGATGGTGAGGCTAGAAACCGATCCGGTACGAAAAGGCGCGCAAAACGCGCCCTTTCATTAGATTGGCATCTGCATGATCGACTCATAGGAGGAGATCACACGATCCCGAATGGATACCATCGTTTCCAACGCCACTTCGGTTTCAGCAACCGCAGTTACGACATCAACAACATCGGCCTTGCCCTCGATCATGGATGTCGCGGTTTTCTCGGCAACATCGCCCTTGTCGAGCACACCCTGAACACCGTCTTTGACCATCGCTCCGAAATCGGGTTTGGTATCGGCGGCCTTCTGAAGTGACTGGTCCGGGTTAGTCTGATTCGTAAGCTGTTGAGCTAGATTATAAGCGTTAGCAGCACTCAAGGAAGTATTAATCATTGGTTAACTCATCAGGCCCAGCACGGCCAATTGGGGTTGGGGTCGATTGGGAACGGACTACGCCTTGAGAATGTCAAGCGTCTTGGTGACCATCTGACGGGTCGCGGTAATGACGTTAAGATTGGCCTGATAGCTTCTCTGCGCCTGTTGCAGGTCGGTCACTTCCATCAGGGAATTGACATTGGGAAGCTTCACATAGCCTTCATTATTGGCAGCCGGGTTGCCCGGATCATATTGCATGCGGAAGTCCGATTTATCGGGCAACACGCGACCCAATTCGACAAGATTGGCCTCAACCTCCTTGTCAAACCGCGAGCGGAAGGATGGAATCTGGCGCCGATAAGGGTCCCCGCCCGGTTCCCTGGCCGTAGAATCCGAGTTGGCAATGTTTTCCGAAATCACACGCATGCGTCCGCTTTGCGCATGCAGGCCGGAAGCTGCAATCATGATCGATTTCAGAAAATCCATCTCGTCTTCTTCCTTTCTATTGGCGCCGAAACTTCATTGATTCCGTACGCGTTTCAAAACTCGTCCGAGCCCAAGGCTCCGAACTATCGCTGAGAATTTTGCTCAGCCTCTAGCCTTTTCTGACTGCAGTGCGGATCATCCCCAAGCCCTTGGAATAAAGGCTGGCGACTGCCTGATAGTCCATCTGGTTGGCCGTCACTTTCATCATCTGCTCTTCCAAATTCACATTGTTGCCCGAGGGCGTCACTTCGAAACCGTCCACATCCTTGCCAACCAGCTTGTTATCGGGAAAGATCGCTTTTCCCTGCAAGTGATGACTGTTGGTCTTGCGTGTCTGCAGCCCGCTTTCGCGAGGGATATTGAGGACACTATCGAAATTGACCGGAGCAAGATCCTTGGCGTTATATTGAGGACTATCCGCGTTCGCGATATTTTCAGCCAACACGCGTTGCCTCGTTTGATGCCAGTGCATCTTGGAACGAAGCATCGAAAATAGTTTCAGATCTCCAATGGCCAAAGGTTTGCCTCGTGAATTTGAGTGCGCAGCAATGCAAGGCGATGCCTTCATCAGCTCTTGCGGCAAATTTTGCCTATCAATTGGTTAACAAGTCATTAACGAATTGGAAGTCACAAGAAAAATTGGCTGAAACCGGACTGTTCTGTAAAAAATTACAAGGGGTAAAATTTGCATTTTGCGTATAAAAACCGCCAAAAATATTTCAAGATCGTTAAAATGTTATCATAGATTCAGATTCGCTCGAGGCATGTTTTCCGCTGTGCGCAGAATTGGAAAGCACGAATCTGAATTCACAACGACTGAATAAAGACAAGATTGGAAACCCTATGTTGAGCATTGAAAGCGGAGTGCTTGTTCAGGTCCTGATCGGCTTTGGCGTGATCCTGATTTTGATATTTCTACTGACATGGATCATGAAAAAGCTGAATCTCGTATCGGCACGCATTGCCAGACAGGGTGAAGATCCAAGGCTGTCAATCAAGGAAGTGATCGCGGTGGATCACAAGCGTCGCCTGCTTCTGGTGCAGCGCGATCATGTCGAACATCTGTTGCTCATTGGCGGAGAATCCGACCTGTTGGTCGAACATCACATCCCCGCCCAGCAGATCCAGAAGCAGCCATCCCACGCTCAGATGCAGCCACAACAGGCAGCACCGGTTGTTCAACCGCCATTGACGCAGCCAGCTCCGGCACAGGCTAATCCAGCACAGCCGATGCCTGCCCAGCAGCCAGCATCTCAACCAAGCACAACAGCCGTTCATGGCATGCAGGCACAGCGTCAGACAGCCCCGGCCCAACAGCCAGGCTCCCCGACAGCGCCTCATATGCAGCGCCCTCAAGCCCCACAGCAAAGACCAGCGGCCCGCACAAGTGGCCCCGGCATGGCACCACCGGTCCATCCGGCTGAACGGAGCAACCTGCAAGCAAGAGACCCGCGAGCACAGCAAAGCCCTGTCCTTCATCAAGGCTCAGCATCCGAACAGAATAGACAGGACGCGCAGCGACCGACGAGACCAGAAGCACCTCGCCCGATGCATCCCGCAGTTTCTCAGGACCGCGGACAACACAACCCCGCGACGGCCCCCAACGCCCCCGAGGTTAGAGCCGACACTCCTGCACGCCCTCGTCCGGGACAGCATGTTGATCCCGTAAAGCGGACTCCTATCGCACCGCAGGATGATAGCGAAAAGTCTTCTTCTAAAGAGCAGGCCAAAGAGCAGGACAGCAAGCCTACGCTTCCTGTTGAGCGGGAAACCCCAGCGACCAAAGATCATGCTTCTGAAGCACAGTCCTCTGAAGCGCAGGCATCGCCTAAACCATCTTCTCCTGATCAGCCAGACAGTTCACAGAAGGAGCAGGAAACGCCCAAGCATCCCGCAGAAGAGAAGCGCGCCGAAGCAGACAGGGCAACATCTGAACAGCAGCCTCCCCGTGCGCAAGGTTTGGCCTCAGCGGAAGCAGAGAAGAAAGCGACAAGCAAGATAACAGAGACGCCCTCTCAGCCAACTCAGCAGCTTGATCAGGCTTCTGGTGAGACATCGCAACAGGGCGACCACGAGGCAAATCAAATGCCATCCCCTCAGGCACAGCGCCCTCAGCCGAATCGTCCCCGGCCACAAGCTCCCGGACCACGCACCCCAGAGGCAGCAGAGGCACAAGAGCCAAAGACACCACAGGCTCCTCAGCAAAATCCTGACGCTCCCAAAGAGGCTGGCGCGGATCAACGGGCACCAGCAACATCGCAGCCACAGCGCACCCGTTCAATGCCACAACAGCAACAAGTCCCTGCGGAACAGCGCAGAGATGAGCAAGCGCAACCTGGCCCATCTGCTGATGAAGCACAGGCACAGCATCAGCCCCAAGCCCCTTCGTCTGAAAAGACCAATCAGGAACCCGAAGTCGAGCCTCTCTCCAAATCCGCTTCGTATGATGACGAGATCAACAGGCTCCTGAATGAGCTTTCGAGCGAAATTAAAAAATGAACCTATTCAGCTCGAAAGAGACGTCAGCTGCACGAGACCAAAAGCATAAAGGTACTCGGCCCCGATCATGGGGCCGTTTCCTGCTTCTAGGAGTCATGAGTTGCATTGCCATCGCAGCCTTATGCATGGTGATCTATCCCAACCCGGCCTTCGCCCAGCAGCTATCCATCGGCTTCGGGGATGACCTGACCTTAACAGAGCGCGCGGTTCAACTGGTCGCCCTGATCACGGTTCTGTCCCTTGCCCCCTCGATCCTGATCATGGTGACATCCTTCACCCGGATTGTCGTGGTGCTGTCTCTCTTACGCTCGGCGCTTGGCCTACAGACATCACCGCCCAACACGGTGATGGTATCACTGGCGCTGTTTCTGACAGCCTTCATCATGGCTCCCACCTTTGAGGAAGCTTATAATACCGGCATCGAACCATTGGTGCAGGGAACGATCGAACCTGCCGAAGCGTTTGATCTCACATCTCGCCCCTTTCATCTTTTCATGCGACAGCATGTGCGGGAGAACGACCTTGCGCTGTTTCTCGACATGGCCAATCAGGAGGCCCCGGAAACACCGGAAGATCTGAGCCTCCGCGTTCTCGTACCGGCCTTCATGATCAGTGAATTGAGACGAGGTTTCGAGATTGGCTTCCTGATCTATCTGCCTTTCATCATCATCGATCTGGTGGTCGCTTCCATTCTTATGTCGATGGGTATGATGATGTTGCCGCCAGTCGTGATCTCACTGCCGTTCAAGCTCATTTTCTTCGTGCTGATTGATGGCTGGAACTTGATCACAGGATCGCTCGTTCGAAGTTTTCTGGGGAGCTAGCCTCCCCTTTTCCATCACGGATACGACAAGAAATCCAAGCGGTGTGCCCTTCAGGGTGCCCCGCTCTTTTGTTATCCGCATTTCGCACTGCCCGGACGATACGTCAGTCCATACCCCGGGGCATAACGTCATATTCAACAGGCCGAAATCAGGCTTGCGGTGCAGTCGCACCATTGCCTGCAGCATTTGCGGCAGGGACTGCCTGCTCGGCAACATTGCCAGCCCCGCCATTGGGCTGCAAATAGCGGCTGCGATATTCTTTTAGGAACCGCTCCATGGTACTAATGCCCGCAATCTCCTGCGCAATGGACTGGAATTCCTGACCGCTGCGTTGCTCAATGGGCAGCGTCACCACATCAAACGCGCCAGAGACGGGCGTATCCGACATCATCTTGGCATATTTTCGACGCAGGCGATCCAGCCCCAACCGGTCATCGGAAAGGCTATAGGCTATACCCGCTCGCAGGATGTTGGTCTGTTCATCCTGATCCAACGGATCGGGTACGCTCCAGCGATCCCCCATCATCTGCTCGATTTGCTCGGCCGTATCCTGCCAGCGTTTGGAGCGCCAGAGAATGTCGGCGCGCAATTGCTCCACATCTCCCCCTTGCAGGGGCTTGATGAGATCGAGAGCCAGATCCACCTTGTTTAACTCAGCCAGAGCCTTGGCTTCGACCAACCGGCGCTGACGCTCCAGAGAAAGCGGCAACTGCGACTGCCGCGTCCTGCGCAAGACATCCAGCGCCTTGTTGGGTTTGCGGTCGAGCAAATAGATCACCGCCAGGTCGGCAGCAATCTGTGAACGGGCAGCCCCCTTGAGGCGATTATCAACCTGATGTTTAAGCAGCTCTTCGGCACGATCAAGCAGATCCACTTCTACCAGCTTATCGGCCAGACGTCGGACCATTTCATCGCCGCGACGGCCAACCGGCGTCAGCTCGCGAAAGTCATAATAGAGCGACAAGGCCTTGATGGCCGACAGCTCATCCACCTTGCCGTCAAGAAAGAGCGAAGAAAACACGCCGTTCATTTCTTCCTGCAATACGCGCGTCACGTCCGAAGCCGCGTCCGAACTGGTCGCCGCCTTCAGGGTTTCGAAGGCATTGCGGAATTCACCCTTATCGACGTAAAGATGAGCAAGGCTCCTTAAAGCATTCAGTTCCACGTCATCACCGCGCCAGATGGTCGTCAGCCCCTCGAGCTCATCAATGGCCTCGTCATTGGTGATCTGCTTTTCCTGATTCTTGAGCTTGATTTCCTGCAACCATGCATCCGTCGCAATCGGCAGATACTGCGTTTCCCGTGCCGTCTTGAAGGCTTCCAGCGCCTCAGCAGATTCATTTCTTGCGACAGCAATCTTGCCCCGCAGCAGATTGTAACGCGCAACACCTTCCTGATCCAGATAAGCCGGATTCACTTCGGCCAACGCCGCAGAGGCGCTACCAAACTGCTGATCCAGCAAGGAAATTTCGACCCCATCCAGCAGCATCATGTTGCGCACATGAATGCTGTAATCCTGTGCCACCGTTGATGCAAGATCCAGAGCATCCTCTGCTTCTCGCCAGCGCCCCGAACGAGCCGCCGCCAGTCCACGCCAAACAGACGCATCTGCGTCATTATCAAATTCAGGATGATTCAACCGACGGAAGGCCGAATCCGGCCGACCAGAAAAAAGTTCGGCTGCAGCAAACAATGTGCGAAACCCGCGGCCGCGGGCGAATTCAGGCGCAGTGTCTTCAATAATCTGCAAATGGCCAAGCGCTTCTGTACCATAGCCATTGGCAAGCAGCAGCTTGGCAAGAGCCATTTCGCTCTGAATGGCCATCTGGTCATCAAACTGGGAAACCTTAGCTTCCAGCGCCTGTCTTTCGCGGGTAAAAACCGTCGGCGACGGCGCAATCAGCGATTCCAGATTGAGATAGGTCTCCCTTACAGTGCCATTTCCGGAGGTCAGCCCACTTAAATCAACCTTCGCAGCTCCCGAATTTGACAGGGTCAAACCGTTGCTCGAGCTGATATAAATAAACCCGCCATCACGCGCCACCTGCAAATCATCGACTCTTTCGGTCAACGCAATGCCGTGCGCGGAAACCAGAGTGGCAAAATCAACCAGCTGCTGAGATTTGACAAAGCCACGCGCAGGTCCCAGCCCCGTGACGACGTGAATATTCTCGCCGGTGCCCGGATCGCGCAGTTTGAGGATACTCCCAGTGCCCTCGAACTTGACGCGCATGGCGGAGCGACCGCCACTGATCTTGGTGCGCGCCATATGCAGCGGTTTGGTCGGTTCAACCACCATATCGCCGATGGTCAACAGCCAGCCATATCCCTCAGGGGAGAATGTGACCAAACGGGAGTTTTTGAGCGGAATGCGCAACACGGCAATTCGCCCGGACCGCCACACTTCCAGGTCATCGGCAATCGCATTCAACTGCCCGCGCGCCGCAGAAACATCAAGCCCGAGCGGCGTATCGAAAACAGCCCAGATGACTCCGCTCTTCTTGAAGACAGCAGAGGCAGTAGGGTTTTTGAAGGGAAAGAACAGGCGCACCGAGCGCCCGAAAGCCTTGGCCTCGACAGGCAGCATCTGCGCCGTCAAATCCGGCAAGGCGCCGGTCATACGTTCTGCATTGGCCTCACCCGAGATGTTCTCTTCACCCGGAAGAACCTGCTCTTGGGTCGTGCCAGCCTGAGCAACGGGCATCTGGGCCTGCGGCTGCTCCGGCTCCACAGGCATGACGTCCATGTTAGGTTCCGTCGTTTCCTGCATCACGACCGGAGATGGAGTTGGCAGCCCGATTTGCGCAGGTGCAGGCACCACCTCGGAAGGGGCTTCCACCTGGGCGGTCGCACCAGACATTGAGGGAGGGTTGACAGCCTCTGCTTCAGCAGCAGCTGGCGGTATGGCAAGATAGCGATCATCGGGCACACCATTGAGCGCCGCATTCTGAGCATTCGGCTCAGCACCACCAGACACATTCGGAGCGATTGGCTCGGTCACTTGCGAATTGGCAAAGAGCGTATTGTCCTGACTTTCGCCATTCGGCCCCGGACCGAGAATGACCTCATCAGCCGCATTATTCGCATCTGCAGCAGGCCAATTGGCGGCATCGGCTAACCGGTTGTTGCCTGCAGGTGCTGCTCCTGCGGCATCTGCATCACCATTCGTTCCGTTGGCGATAAGAACGCCACTGTCGCCCGGACTGGAGACAGCGCGTGTGATACTGTCTTCAGCGCCCTGCGCTTGAAACAGAACCTTATCGCCCGTGATGTCAACGATGTAGGAATCATCTTCCCGAAAAGCCCGCACATCCGATGTCGGCGCCACAAAAATCCTGAACAGCGTGCCCTCATTTTCATGGGACATCTGGATATCGCTCATCAGAGGCGGCAGCTCTGCCCGCAGCTTGGACAGATCCGCATCCGCTTTGTGGTTGAAAAACACACGAACTTCCGGCCCCTGACGCTCGAATGTGGAGTCAAAGGGAATGTTCCAAATGAAAGCAGCGCGCGTAAAGGTCGGATGGTCACCGATCCGCAGATCGAGCTTGGGGCGTACTTGCGAGCCCTTTTTGGCCTGCTCAAGAGACCTGGCGAGACGCAGCGCCTCTTCAGCGCGTTTGGCCAGTTCGCGCACCACTTCTGGCGGCAAGGAAGGTGGCAGGCCTGTCCAGCTGGTTGGTAACAGATCGATATATAACCGTTCGCCCGCTTCCATGGTATTGATGCGCACATTGGGCTTCAACGCAATGCGGATACCCTGCCCGTCCGGATCAAGGCGCGCAACGGTGACATAATCCGGCAAGATTGTTGGCAAAGACATAACCGGAGAGGAATTGACTGATTCATCGAAGCGGATAACAAATATGCTGTTTTCCTGCTTGATCGAGTAGCCCGGTAGCAGATTACGCCCCTTGAAGTTGAGAATGACCCGTCCGAACCCTTCTTCCTGAGTTGTGACGATTTCAAGCTCACCGGTTTGCGCACCATCTGAACCACCGTCAATTTGCTGCGCAGACGCTTGGCTTACAACGGCCGAGACAAGTAGCAGGGAAAGCAGAATGAAAGATGCAAATCCGCGCCCCAATCCACCCAGAAGGGAGCAGATCGGGCTGCAAATCTGACCATATTTCAACGCAAACTGCCGCGCCGTCTCCGACATAAAAGCTCTCCGGATCTCCAAGCGAAACGGGTGATCGACAAATGCGAGCATCACCGATCCTTTTCTCTGGAGACCAACCTAAACGAAAATGCTTTCCGGCTAATTACCAAAGCCGTTAAACACGTCTGGATCGATTGCCAGACTAATTCCCGATCTGGGGCAATTCATCCGCCGCCAGCGACTGCACATTCTGCTCGAGCGAATTGCTGTTGGCGATTGCAGCACTCAATGAGCTGGCCGATTCCGCCTTCATCTGGCCCATGATAGCAGCCAGCTTGCGTGATTTCATGGATTTGACGATATCAAGCAGGATGTCCTGATCCATGACTTCGAAAATTTGCGCAGCCTGCTTGGATTTCATTGAAGAATACATGGCCACCAGACGATTGATGTCCGCCTGCTGTTCCTCGTCGCGCTTTTTGGTCGCCAGAGCAATGGTCTGCTCAAGCGACTTGAGTTCATCCACGCGCTGCTGCAAGCGCTTCTCTGCCGCTTTCAGCAGGGCTTCACGCATTTCAATGCTTCTGGCACGCTCATCCAGTTCCTTGCGACGATTGGCCAGACGCTCCAGAATGGCAAGCTCGGAGCGCGAACTCTGGGTCGGGTCAATCCGCATACCATCCACCAGAGAGGGAGGCTCTTCCCCCATATTCGGTGCGGGCATGTCAGTTGGCGCTGAAGCGTTGGCATCAGCTCCCGCTGCAGCACCGCCATCAGCAGCAGGTGCAGGCGCTTCCTGAGCCAGTGCGGGCGTGGTGGATACGGCGGACATGTCACTATAGACCACCAGATGAGCCACCTTGATAAACAATAGCCCGACAACCGCGATAAGAACGGTTGGAAGCAAACGCACTTGGGTCATGCTGCAACACCTCTTTTTTGCCGAATGGCCATCAAACGTTCAGACGTCGCCGCAGCTACATCCTTGAGATTACGGGGCTTTTCGACGGCTTCCACCAGCGGGGCAGACTGTTCGCGCTCCATGGCCTCATAATGCGCATGAGCAGAAACACCGCGGTAGCCGCTATTGACGCGGTCATACTCGACATCGCGATCAATAGCTGCGTGTGCTGCCAGCTTCTGCGGTTCGACGGCAGCTGCGACAGCGCCACCCCGTACAGCGTCGGAAATCTTGACCAGCCGACCGACGACACCTTCCCCTTGGGAAACATAATATTGCAGCTCAGAGGCAAGCCGCTCGGCTTCCATCAGACGATGGGACAAATTCTTGTCGCAATCCCCTGCGGTTGCCTTCAGGCCCAGAATGGCGCGCTCGGCGATTTCGGTCGCGGTAATCAATTCCGCGATGGTCGCCCGCAAGGCTTCTTCATCATTGCGCAACCGCTTCAGTCGACGATTCAGCGTTATGCAATAGCCGATCGTCAGAACGAGCAAAAAGGCGACAAGCAATTCAATCATCATTCCAGCAGACATCTACTCACCCTTTCCAGATCCGCCCTGAGCGGCTTTTTCAAACGCAGAAAGCGTCATTTTCGGCTTAGCCAGTTTATTGGAAACCTGTACGGAAATATTCCCGTTATGCTGTCCCATGACCCCCTTGGTCAGATAGACATTTCCGCATTTCAACCGCACCGGATCATCCGGGCCGCTGTCCAGCATCAGGGTCTGCCCGACATCCAGCTTCATGATGTCGTTAAGGGACATTTTCTTCTCGAACAGAAGCGCATCGACACTGATCTGCGAATGATACACTTCCGTTGCCAGATGTCCTTCCCAGATGGGATCGCGCCCGAATTTCTCCCCCATGAACATCTGCAAGAGCAGATCACGAATGGGTTCGATGGTCGCATAAGGCAGCAACATTTCAATCTTGCCGCCGCGATCTTCCATATCGATGCGCAATTCAACCAGAATGGCCGCATTGGCAGGGCGAGAGATCGCGGCAAAGCGCGGATTCGTCTCAAGACGCTCCAGCGTAAAGTTGACCGGCGACAGCGGCGCAAATGCAGCCTCGGCATCTTCCAGCACGATATCGATCATCTGGCGAACAAGGTTCAGCTCGATCGTCGTATAGGGACGTCCTTCGACCCGGATCGCAGAGGTCCCTCGCCCACCACCGAGTAGAACGTCGATGATGGAATAGATGAGGCTTGAGTCAACCGTAATCAATCCAAGGTTATCCCACTCTTCAGCCTTGAACACCGTCAGAATGGCGGGCAGCGGAATGGAGTTCAGATAATCCCCAAACCGGATCGACGTGATGGAATCCAGAGACACCTCAACATTGTCCGAGGTAAAATTGCGCAGGCTGGTTGTCGTCATCCGAACCAGACGGTCGAACACGATCTCCAGCATTGGAAGACGTTCGTAAGAAACGATGGCCGAGTCGATCAGCGCACGCACACCACTGCGCTCGCCGGCAAAGCCATCATCCAGACTAAAGCCAAGCAGGTTGTCGATCTCTTCCTGATTGAGCACACGATCAGCGCCGCGCGAGGAATTTTCATCCCCGTCCATCGGCTCATCAATCATCGCAGCCCATTGCGCAGCCATTTCGTCGGCACTACCTGCACCCTGCTCTTCCAGAGCGGCGCCCCAATCGGCCATCAGGTCTACGCTGTCATCATCGTCAGCCATTTGAAGTCCTACTGAATCAGGATTTCCTTGAACAAAATATCATTCACTTTAACCGGATAAATCGCATCATTGATCCGTTTCAGCAATTCTCTCTTGAGGCGAAACAGACCCGCAGATCCTTCCAGATCCCGCGTTCTGAGCTCTCGCAGATAAACCTGAAACGCATCCAGCACCCGAGGCATGAACGGCTCGATCTTCTGCGCCTGCTCCTGACTGATCAGCTCCAAAGACACCTTGAGACGCAGATACTGCGCACGGCGGTTCTGGGAATTCAGATTAACAGTCATTTCAGGCAGATCGTAGAAGTAGGCCTTGCTCTCCGGCTCCGCATTCGGATCGTTCTCCGGCTCGATCAATTCGTTGGAAGACGGAGAGGAAAATAGGAAAAAATAGGCAGCAGCCCCACCGCCAATCAGCAGGACGAGTGCAAGGGCTGCGATGACAATCAGCTTCTTTTTGCCGCCGCCAGAGCCTCCCTCTTCTTCACCATTTTCATTCTCTTCCGACATACCGGACCCAATCTGATAACGATTCATCAATCATGGTTAATGACCCTTAATAAATAGCGCAGAAAAGGTTAACAAAACCTTTCTAAACCTTAACCACAGCCAAATAGGCAACTTTTTCCCACTGGGCATTTTTGCACCCTGAATTCATTGCCGCAGCGCCAATTATAAATCACCAACCCATTGAAATATATAGATTTCGCAATTTGGCACGCATCATGCTTAACAAACATTGAACGCATCACGCTGGGGAGCAGAGATGCGCATCATTTGGGAGCAAAGTGGTTAACGGTTATGGAGAACCTACAACTTATAGGTCTGACGCGGCAGATGGTTCTGCGGCGTAAAATGGATGTAATCGCCAACAACTTGGCGAACATCAATACGGCAGGCTACAAATCAGACAACCTGCTGTTCAAGGAATATGTCATGCCCGTGGCCGAAATGAACGATTTTCGGTCTTCGGACAAAAAGCTGTCCTATGTGCAGGATGATGTCATCGTACTTCAGTTCGAGCCCGGCTCGATCGTCGCAACCGGCAATCCGGCCAACGCAGCCATCAACGATGACTCGTCCTTCTTCGTCGTCAACACTCCGCAAGGAGAACGATACACGCGCAATGGCGAATTCGAAATCAACGGCCAAGGCCAGTTGGTAACGACAGAAGGCTATCAGGTTCAAGGCATTGACGGCCCGATCACGGTAACGCCCGAAGACACCAACTTCGAGATCGCCCGCGACGGCCTGATCACATCAGATCAGGGCGAACTGGGGCAGCTACAGGTCGT
This sequence comes from uncultured Cohaesibacter sp., assembly GCF_963678225.1. Taxonomy (NCBI): domain Bacteria; kingdom Pseudomonadati; phylum Pseudomonadota; class Alphaproteobacteria; order Hyphomicrobiales; family Cohaesibacteraceae; genus Cohaesibacter; species uncultured Cohaesibacter sp. The sequence goes on from NZ_OY782763.1 coordinate 931,859, forward strand.
TACCTTCGACAATCTTCAAACCCTGAAGAAAGAAGGCAAGTCTCTCTTTATCGGAGAGAATGCTGTTGCCGTTGAAGATCCCAACATCATGGGTGGCCATGTCGAACAATCCAACGTGCATGGCGTTGTTGAAATTTCCCGCATGATTGAAGTCTCGCGCTCTTATGGCTCTCTAGCCAAGGCGCTCAAGGCAACCGACGATCTGCGCGAGAACGCAATTGACAAACTCGGCAGATTGAATGCCTGACGCAACTAGAACAGGAGATCGAAAATGAGAGCCCTCCATATCGCATCCACTGGCATGATGGCGCAGGAACGCAACGTCGAGGTCACGTCGAACAACATCGCCAACATGCGGACCACTGGCTACAAGAAGCAGCGCGCACAGTTTCAGGATCTGCTTTATCAGGATCTGCGCCGTTCCGGTTCCAACACATCCGCACAGGGCAATCAGGTGCCCGTGGGTGTGCAGATCGGGTCTGGCGTCAGACTGGCCGCAACTTCACGCATCATGTCGCAAGGGTCACTGGAAAGCACCGGCAAGGAACTGGACGTCGCCATTCGTGGCGAAGGCTACTTCCAGATTACGCTGCCAGACGGCACAACAGCCTATTCACGCGACGGATCTTTCGAGATCGATAGCGAAGGTCGACTAGTGACCGCTGACGGCTACGAAGTGCAGCCCGGCATTACCTTCCCCGATGACACCCGCGACATCACCATCAGCAACGATGGCGAAGTTCAGGTCACAATCGGCAATAGCACGCAGAACACGACACTTGGTCAATTCACACTGGCACGCTTCATCAACAAGGCCGGTCTGGAACCAATGGGCGACAACCTCTTTCTGGAAACCAACGCCAGTGGCGCACCTCAGGTTGCGGTTCCGAATGCAGATGGCTATGGCAACATGCTGCAGAAATATCTGGAAAGCGCCAACGTCAACTCGGTTACCGAGATCTCCGACCTGATCGCAGCACAGCGCGCCTATGAAATGAACTCCCGCGTCATTCAGGCAGCAGACGACATGCTGTCGGCAACCTCACAGCTAAGCTAGGCCAGATAAAATGAGATTTTCATTGAACAAATATCGGGACCGCAAGGCTTCAGACTTGGGACGCAAGATCAAGGCAGCTGGTTTTGCCGCTCTGACCGCTGGCGCCATTCTTCTTGCTCGCCCGGCAGCCTGGGCAACCACCTTCGATGCCGACACCGCAATCCTGAAAAAGAATGTCACCGTCGATACCCGTCTGGTTACACTTGGCGACCTATTCAAGAATGCAGGGTCCTACGCAAACAAGGCCGTCTTTCGCGCACCTTCTCTGGGGCAAAGCGGCACCATTCAGGCAGACCGTGTGATTGACGCAGCTCTTCAGGCTGGTCTTAGCAAGATCACGACCAACAATATTTCGGTCGTCCGGGTTGCCCGTCTGTCGGAGCTGGTAACCGAAATGGACATTCTCAGCAAGCTGGAAGCGCAGCTGAAGGCAAAGGGCTATGTCGATGACACCGCCAAGCTCAATATCGAGCTGACGAACCACCTGTCCGACCAACATGCAGCCCCCGGCGGCTTTAGTCCGTTTGAAATTAGAAGCTTGCGCTACGACCGAATGAGCGGACGCTTCTCAGCCAATCTGCAGATCTATGGGCGCGACGACCTGGGGGTCATTCGCCTTGGTGGCGAGGCCATGGAAACCGTCATGGTGCCAGTTCTGAGCCGCACCGTACAACGCGGCGAGATCATCTCGAAATCCGATGTCACCTTGACGCCAATGCCCCGCCAAAAAGCACAAACATCAAGCGCGGCAACTCTGGACGAAGTCGTAGGCAAGGCTGCCCGTCAGTCCCTGCGCGCTGGCATTATCGCCAATGCGGCCTATTTTACCGAGCCCGACATGGTCAAACGGTCTGACATGGTCACCATCGTCTTCAATGCAGGCAACCTCAATCTGTCCATCATGGGCAAAGCCCTCTCCGATGGTTCGAAGGGCGATGTCATTCCCGTGCAGAATTCCCAGACCAGCCGCGTAATCCGCGCTGAGGTCATCGGGCACGGCCTACTCGAAATCGGCCAGCCCGGCAGTATCGTCGCATCCCTTGGAGCCAACTAATCATGAAAACGAGACAAATTTTGACAATCTGCCTCATGGCTTCCGCGCTCAGCGCATGCGGTGCAGGCGAACGTTTGAAAAATATCGGCAAAGCTCCTGCTCTGGCCGCCATAGACAATCCGACGACCCAGAAAGGCTACAAGCCTGTGCAGATGCCGATGCCAACCGTGGAACCGGCTGCCTATAGCCCGAACTCACTCTGGCAAACCGGATCACGCAAATTCTTCAAGGATCAGCGCGCAGCCAAAGTCGGCGACATCCTCACCGTACAAGTCAGCATCACCGACAGCGCCAAGATCGACAACACAACCTCTCGCAGCCGCAGCGGCAACGACAATGTCGGCCTCACAGGGTCCGTTGGCTCCATCCTGGGCAGCGCCCTGTCTGGCATCAACGAAATTGACGCGACCAATCTGGCCAACGCATCGTCCACCTCTTCCTCCGAAGGAACTGGAGCCATCGATCGGTCGGAAACCATTACAACATCCGTCGCGGCGGTTGTTCTTCAAGTCTTGCCAAACGGCAATCTCGTGATTGAAGGCCGTCAGGAGATCCGGGTCAATTTCGAAGTTCGTGAAATTCTCGTCGCCGGTATCGTTCGACCAGAAGACATCGCGTCTGACAACACCATTGAATCGGAAAAAATTGCCGAAGCCCGCATCGCCTATGGTGGCCGCGGTCAGCTCTCCGATGTCCAGCAACCACGCTATGGCCAACAGGTCATGGACGTCATCCTGCCATTCTAACCGCGTTGCGGGCTTGAGCCTGCAGCTCCCACGCTCCCCAATCGGTCCTGATAACCACCAGGACCGGTTTCCGGCGAGGTCCGCTCCCAAACCGACCTCCCGATCCGTGATCAGAACCATGCTCCCAAATTTGGCCTGATCACAAATAAAAGGCGCGGATCTATCTCCAGGATCCGCGCCTTCTATCATTGAATTCTCATCAGTCTGCTAAAAAAGCAAACACCCTAACGGGATCAGTCGTCCCGATAGACTTTTTCTCTGCGCTCGTGACGCTCTTGCGCCTCGATGGACAAAGTAGCCGTTGGCCGTGCATCCAGACGCTTCAGAGAAATAGGCTCCCCGGTATCTTCGCAATATCCGTAGGACCCATCTTCAATCCGCTTCAAGGCTGCATCAATTTTGGATATTAGTTTTCGCTGCCGGTCGCGCGCGCGCAATTCGATCGCCCGGTCAGTTTCCGACGAGGCCCTGTCAACGAGATCCGGATGGTTAGAATTCTCATCCTGAAGATGCTGCAAAGTCTCACGGCTTTCTTTCAAAATATCGTCTTTCCACTGCTGTAGTTTTAGACGAAAATATTCAATTTGCCGTTCGTTCATGAAGGGCTCACTGTCCGAAGGACGATAGTCACTATCTATCTCGATCGACATGGGCTAACCCCTTAGTTCCCTGGAAAAGACGAGAGTTATATAGAGGTAGCAAGGCTCGCGCACAACTACTCATTATAAAAAAAGTATAAAGAGATTAATTTGAGGGCGTAACCCCATGGAACTGATCTTAAATTAGCAACGGATACTCAGTTTGCGGAAACAGCTTCAAGTTTTGCGACTTCAACTTGAGCTCTCAAAGCTATTTCTTCAATAAGAGCATCGATTCGCTCGTCGCCAGTCTGCTCATGATCGCTAGCCAAGCGCTCCAATTGCTGCAACACGGCGAGCGACAGGGTTCCACAAAGAATCCCCATACGCAGCTCCTCAAGCAAGTCCAGCATCTTGTTGCCCTTGCGTACAGCCTTGCGACGCTTGCCCTGAAGGGCATCATCGACCGATTGCAGAGCCAGCAGCGAAGACATGTCCTGCACAGCACTGCTCTGGGCGGTTTGCTGGGAGCGGGTTGCGCTTTGCGTCTCTTCAGGCACAGAAAAACCACCAGAGGATGACTTGGACGCTCCGGCCTTGCCAGTCTTTCCGATATGCTTTGTTCCAGATCCACCTTGAACGCGCATTTCAAATCCTTCGCTTATCTGTGGCTCGCGCCAACTCTATCAAATCAAACCAGCATGAAAAACCGCAAGACGCCGAAACCGGCGCCTTAGGAAAAGATTAACCCAATTAGTTAACGCAACGTTAACCAACCCGGCAATTTCTGCAGCGCACTTGATTTCAACATTATCGGAAACATTCTAAAATATCTTTAAAAAGCGCGCCTTTCTGCGCCTCATTGGCAGAAACCAGCCACTCCCGCCTGTTGGCATATGCTTTGCAAAGTGAAGGGCGAACACTCTTGCAAATTGAAAAGCCCAAAGCACCAACAGCCTGATTGAAAAGGTTTACCAAAAATGTCACTGCGTTCTTTCATCCTGACGGTATTTGCACTTCTCTGCATGGCCGTTCTTCCGGCGCACAGCGCATCCCGGATCAAGGATATTGTTGACTTCGAAGGCATCAGGGATAACCAGTTGATTGGCTATGGCCTTGTCGTGGGGTTGAATGGCACCGGCGACTCGCTCAACAGTGCCCCTTTTACCAAGCAGAGCTTGCAGTCGATGTTGGAACGTATGGGCGTCAACATCTCCGGTACAAACCTCAATACCAAGAATGTCGCGGCCGTCATCGTAACGGCAACTCTGCCTCCCTTCGCAGTGCAGGGCTCACGCATTGACGCAACGATCAGTGCTCTTGGTGACGCTGGCAGCCTGCAGGGCGGCACCTTGATGGTAACCCCTCTAATGGGTGCAGACGGTGAAACCTACGCAATCGCGCAAGGCCCGATCGCCATTGGCGGTTTCACCGCAGCAGGCGATGCGGCAACTGTGACGCAAGGGGTGCCGACATCTGGTCGCATCGCCAACGGTGCTGTGGTTGAACGCGAGCTCTCCTTCCAATTGGCAAGCATGACGACCCTGCGCCTTTCCCTGCGCAACCCGGATCTCACGACTGCTCGCCGCATTGCACAGACGATCAACGACCTGATCGGCCAGCCGGTTGCCGAGCCGCTCAACCCGACGGGTATCCGCCTTACCCTGCCGAAACACTTCAACGGCAACATGGTCGACCTGATCACGGATATCGAGCAACTGAATGTAGAACCGGATCTGCCCGCAAAGATCGTTATCGACGAAACCACCGGCATTATCGTGATGGGACAGGAAGTGCGCGTCAGCACCGTCGCCATCGCTCAAGGCAATCTGACGGTAACGGTCAGCGAAACGCCTCAGATCAGCCAGCCCAACGCATTTGCAGGCGGACAGACAGCCGCCGCTCCGCGTTCGAATGTTGACGTCAACACAGACACCGAGAAAAAGCTGGCTCTGTTGCAAGGCAGTGTGCCCCTTCGCGATCTGGTGTCCGGGCTCAATGCTCTGGGAGTTGGCCCGCGTGACATGATCTCCATTCTTCAGGCCATCAAGGCCGCTGGTGCCCTACAGGCAGAAATCGAGGTAATGTAATGGCCGCAGTTACCTCAACCCCCTTTTCCATTGCCCAGAACAAGGGTCTTCAGACCAACCTGAGCCGGGAAGAACAGGCTCGTCAGGCGGCTCAGGAATTTGAAAGTGTGTTCCTCTCGCAGATGCTCTCGGGCATGTTCGAGGGCGTGGGAGGAGACGAATTCGGCGACTCTTATGCGCAGAACACCTATCGCAGTCTGCTGACAGAAACCTATGCAGATGAAATCACAAAAGCCGGCGGCATCGGCATTGCGGACTCCGTAATGCGAGAGCTGATCAGCATGCAGGAAATGGAACAATAAAATGTCCGAGCACCAGAACGCCCCCCAGAATCCTGTAACCCAGGCAGCAGCGCTTGCCAAGGCCCCTATCGGCACCCCCGAAGACGTACAGCGTTTGCTTGGCGCTATCGAACAGATCATGGATGCGCTCGACAGTGTCTTGATTGAGGAAACCGCTCTTCTGCGAAACGGTGACATAAAAGAAGCTCTGGATCTTGTAGAGGCCAAGAACCAGCTTTCCATTCAGTATATGCTGTTGCAGAAATCCATTGCGGCCAACGCTTCGCTCGTCAAGCAATTGGCCCCGCAGGATGCAGAACTATTGGCACGCCGCCATGAAATGTTCCAGTCCACCCTGCAAACCAATCTGGCCGTTATTGCGACCGCCAAGGAAGTCTCTTCCGAACTGGTGGGCGACATCAACGAAGTGATCCAGAAGGGCGCCAAGGCCCAGACTTATGGCAATGCAGGTCAGGCCCCCGTACAAGTAAGCCAGAAGCAGGGCATCTCCATAGACACCCGCTCGTAAGCTAGGTCTTTTTGGTTCATGAATAGAGCAGAAAAAAAGCGCGCCGAAAAAGAACTGAAAGCGGCACAGAAGCTTTTTAACGCTGCCAGCTATAGTCGAGCAGCAGAAATCTGCCATCACCAAATTCAAACCTATCCGGATTTTCTGCCAGCAAGAGAATTGTTGGCAGAAATCTATTTTGCGCTCAGTAAACCACATGAAGCGTCAGCAACAATGGTCGATCTGGCCATTAAGAATCCTGACGACATTGAATTGCAGTCCAAGGCCGGACGCACCCTTCAGCGCGCCAAGCTGTTCAGCGACGCGGTTACATTTTTCCAGAATGCGGTCACCAAAGCTCCTACCGATTCTCAAAAATGGGCGGACTTGATCGCCTGCATGTACGCTGCAACCGCACAGGAATCCCGCCAGACAGGGAATGCGTCTCCGGCAAGCTTTACCCCTCTCGTGACATTGGGAAAAAACGCCCTTCAGTCATTTCCTGAAGACCTGCAACTCTGTGCACTGGTTGGAGACATTTTTCTAGCGGCAGGTCTGGAAAATGCAGCAATCCTGTGTTTCGAGCGCGCTATGAAAGCGAGCCCCGTCATCCCTGAAGCACATATCCGCTGGCTTGAGAACCGACTGCGCAATCAGGCTTATGAGGATATTGTTGCCTACTCTGAAAAGCACGCTGATGCCTCACTGCAAATTCCTGCTGCCAGACGAATGATAGGCGCAAGCCTTGATCATCTTGCACTCTTTGATAAAGAGGAAACCTATCTGAGTAGGGCCTTAGCCAGATTTCCCGAAGACGCCCAACTCAGAGCGGGACGCGGTCGAGCTCGCATGTTTCTTGGCAAATTCGAAGAAGCCCTTGAGGATCTCAACAAAAGCATCAGGGCATTACCCGAGCAAGCGGGGCTGAAATATGAGAGAAATCTCGTACAGAAAAGCCTTGGTAACATCGCTCAGGCCGCAAAAGACGAATATGCCCGTTTCGAAATACAGACACAAAACCCGGTCCTTGATCTTGATGTTCCTCATTGGAAAGGAGAAGCCATCGAAGGAAAGCGACTTTTGGTATGGTCTGATCAGGGGATCGGAGATGTTTTCAAGCATGTCCAACTGATGAAAGAAATCCCCTCAGAGGTGCAAACAACCCTCTTGTCTAGAAAGAAGACCCTCGACTTGCTCAGGGTCATTTTGCCCGAAGTCAATATCCAGCAACTGCCAAGGCAGGTTGAAACCTTTCAATTGGAAGACAACAGAGACCACGCAACAGGCAAAGCTGCAGCACCGGCAGGCCTCTTCCCCGGCAAGCAACAGAAGCGGCTGATAAACAAATATGAGAAGGTTGACGGGGACTATGACTATCAAATCCCCCTCACCTGTCTTTACACAGTGTTCAGACCCAGTCTGCGGTCATTTATCGACAAGACGATGGCCATTCGATTGCCGCATGAGGTTATGAAACCCTTCCTTGAGCACGAACTCATGCGAGACAATGGAAAGACAAAAGTCGGTCTGGCATGGTCGAGCATAAAGAAGAACAGATTGACCGATCGAAACTATCTTTCGCTGGAAGATTTGTTGCCGATCTTGCGGTTACCAGGCTTCGATTTTTTCAACTTGCAATATTCCGCTTCAGAAGAAGAAATCCAAGCCTTCCGTGAAGAATTCGAAGTACCGATTTATCATATTCCCGGCTTGGACATAAATGACGATCTACTGAACACGGCAGCATTTACAGCCTGCCTTGATCTCTTTGCAGGTCCGGCAAACAGCAGTGCTGATATGGCCGGCGCCATGGGCGTAAAAAGCTACCGGATGGATCTCGTACATCTGCCGGAGAATCTCGGGCAGCAATTCATACCCTGGTATGAAGACCAGTTTTGTCGCTCCATTCCATGGGGCAAAACGGTGCACGACTATCTTGATGATATGTCCGACTGGCTACTTCAGAATCGCGACCATAGAAGCATCGTCAGACAGACTAACTGAAGATAATCAAAACCACTTTCCTATAAAGACAACAATATCTTTATGAATCTCCAGCATTTTTATGAAAATATTTGCCAAAATGAAGAAGAAATGACAACCGCTGCTTTTTAAGATATAGTTATTTCATACGACTGCGCATTGAGTATGAGGTACGTAAATGGATCTCTCTGTTCAGAAAATGCAGCCGCCAGCCACTACGCTGGGTAAAACTGCGGCGAAGAAGACCAGTAATAACTTGAGCGATGACTCGGTCGAGGATGTTCCTCGTGATCAGGCCATCGATTTCAAACACGGTAACACCGGATATGAAGCCGTTGATCCTGACAAGGAAAAATCACGGCCCCAAAATAAGCCCAAAAGACAAGGGCGCCGCAAAAATCGTCAGATGCTCTCCGGCGATGACCTTTTGGAACTGACAAACACCTTGGAAACCGAACAGGAAGAGGACGCGTCAGCTGAAGAGTTCTTGCAGGTGCGCGCCTATCAAGCCAAGACACAACCAAAAAACGATGAGGACGACCTGCCTCATTTCGAGATAAATATCTAGAGACACGCCTGCCCGCCAAGCGCAAACACACGCGCCTTTGCGACAGGCTGCGTGGTCATTCGCTCTGCGCGAACGCGCCTCTTATCCATAGCAACAGACGTCAACGCCCAGGTTCGCTCACCAGAATATCGCGCAGCTTCTCTCCGTTCGAATAAATGGCATACGCTTGGGCAATTCCCTCTTCAAAATTGCGCGTGTAGCGCTCTGTATCAAACAAGGGCGACGTCATTCTATCCTCTTGCAAATGATCTCGTAGGGCTCTTAGACGGTCTGGCTCGGTAGCCAATGTCCTGATCAGTTGCTCATAGTCCGCTTGAGAAGATGTAACCAACTCCTCCAGTCCAACCGCATGAAGCAAACTGGCAGCAACCCTCGCAGGAAACTGATCTCCCACCATCGTCACAACGGGCACTCCAGCCCAAAGCGCATCACTGGCGGTCGTGTGAGCGTTGCAGATAAATGTATCAAGGAACAGGTCCGCAAGCTTAAATCTTGCCAAATGTTCATTTTGCGGAACCCAATCAGCAAATACGATGCGCGCAGGATCAATGTTGCGTTTCTTCGCCTCGGCTCTGAGGTTGGTCTTTGCAAATTCATTCGTGTTCAACAGCCATAGAACGCTGCCTTCAACATCAGCAAGCAATCGCATCCAGATATCGAACTCGGACGATGAAATCTTGTAGCTGTTATTGAAACAGCAGAAGACAAATCCGCTTTCAGGCAGCCCCGCTTCGCTACGCGAGACTAAGTCTGGCGCAATCACCCGGCGATTGTCATTGGGTTGATAGCAATTGGGTAAATAAATGACCTTCTCACTGAAGAAAGCTCTTTGCTGTTCTGAAATGACAACCTCATCTGCAATAACATAATCCATGAAGTCAGCAGCAACGGTTCCGGGATAGCCAAGATAACTAATCTGAACAGGCGCAAGCCCATATTGGAATAGATCGATCCTGGAATCTTTCGTGTATCCTTTGAGGTCGAAGGCTATGTCTATTTGATGGGAATGCACCAGCTCCAGCACGACATGGTCGGCTTGCGCGCTGATATCAAAAAAATGATCACAATGCTCGACAATAAAGTCATGCCATTTACCTCCGGAATGAATACCATAACTGTAAACGAATATTTCAAACCGGGATCTGTCATGGCAGCGCAGAAGACCGGACATCAGATGCATTGTTGCATGATCGTGAAAGTCCGATCCAAAATAGCCGATCCGAATACGGTCCCCAGCGTCCCATTGTGGCCGCAGATCCGTTTGCTGCTTGAAGGTGCTACGCGCATAGTTTTTCGCACGCAGATACTGGTTCTCCGCACTGCCATCGTTAGAAATCAGCATGAATGGCTGAATGGGATCAGAAGCAACACCGAGATCGGCAACGCCCTTCAGCAATCGCTCCAAACGATCCCAATCGCAAATATTGGCGCAAGTCCAAATCAACTCGGCTCGGGTATCCGCACGGTCAGGCTTGAGTTCCAAAGACCGTTCAAAAGCCTCGATTGCCTTATCGAACATCATTTGCGTGCGGTAAGTAGAGCCAAGATTATTCAGAGCAAGCGTAGAGAGCGGATCATTCTGTAGCGCCTGCTCGAACGCGGCCACGGCCTCTTGTGTTCGCCCCTGAAGGCGCAGCACATTGCCCAGATTATTAAAAGCGTTCGATAAATCGGGCTGAAACTCGATTGCCTTGCGGTAGAATAATTCTGCTTCTTCAAGCCGCCCCAGGCTTCTGAAGACAACACCCAGATTCACATAGGCCTCGGCATTGCGACTATCCAGACTGAGGGCTTTCTGATAGCAATGAACACCCTCTTCAATCTTGCCCTGCTCTCTTAGGGCAACTCCCATCTTGTTTTGCAGATCCGCACTGGATGGATCGAGTTCGATCGCCTTTCTATAGGCACCCTCTGCCTCATCCAGCAAACCGAGCTTGCGACTTGCATCCCCCAACAAGGTCCAGGCAACCAAAGAAGTCGGAACGCTCTTAACAAGAGTGCGTGTGAAATCGCGCGTTTTGCGTGCGTCTTCTTCGGTTTCAAGAGAGAGAACCTGATCAGCAGGCATATTCGAAAGAGGAGCGCTCCCCTTAACTTGGGTATGTGTCTGGGAAAGCTTTTCAAGCTCACGTTTGGCACTGATGTTGGAAGGATAGCTATCAATAATCGATTGATATAAGGCTCTGGCCTTATCAATTTCACCTTTGCGGGCAAATGACTTCGCGCGCGAGAGGGTTTGCCGTACGGAAAGTTTCGTCATGAAGCCAAAGCGCAGTCCAAATGCCTAGAAAATTGCGAAGCGAAAAAAGAATGAAGCACACAAGCACCGCCTGTCAAGCATCTGAGCGGTAGGTCACCGAGTGATCCGAATGACCACCTGGAACACCCAAAGACCTCTCGGCCCCATACATGCCAGAACGATCTTCCCTACCAGTCATCTCCGCTACCAACGAAATGATATTGCGGGCTGTATCACCCTGTAATTCAGGTTATAACTGATTCTGGAGCTTAGAGGCTTGGAAGTTAGAAGATTCGAAACAGCATAACTTGGCTGCATCATGAATAGTCACACACAGCGGAGGCGATCTTGCTCCGAAAGAACTGCTTAATACTCAATTTCACCGCCAACTCATATCACTGGGGCTGCTTTGGCACGTCGATCGAAATTTATGATCGTCTTGTAGAGCGCGGTTACTACGTCAATTATCTGCCTGTCGAGCAAACACACACACCTCTTCCCGAGTTGCCGCAACAAATACCGGACTTTGACAGCAGCGAGGTCGCCAAACGCTTCACAGCAGCCAATATGCCGATTGTACGAGCCATCACGCAGGCTGATCTCGTTCTCTGCAATGGCGAAGGAACCTTGCATGAGCATGCTCTGGGGCCATGGCAACTGCTCTATTTAATGTATTTCGCCAAAAAATACGCAAACAAGACAGTCGCGCTTATCAATCATTCATCCTATCCGAGCGGCAGTCTTGAGCCATCAGAAAAAGTTGACCAGTTCTATGGTGAAATCCTCAAGCATCTGGACCTCGTAGCAAGCCGCGAAGTCCATTCCACCCAGATTTTGAAACGTCTGGGCGTCAATGCAGTGCAAAGCTTTGACTGCCTGCCCCTTTTTATCGCGCGCAATGGGTATGACCGTTCCGTCAGTCCGGATGGCCCGATCATATTGTCCGGTGGTGTCTCACTAAACAATGCGCTCGCAGGAGAATTGGCAGCAGCGCTTCAGCCTCTCGTCGATGGCGATAGAAAAGCCGTGTATCTGGCCGGAGCCAAGAACAGTCCTGCGCCTGAGGACCTCAAGCATTTTGAGCAAATGAAAGGCGAGATTCCTAAGCTTGAACTGCTGAACGCGCAAGACGTGGACACCTGGATAGCGGTGATCGGCTCAGCAAGCCTGCTGGTTTCGGCAAGATTTCACCACACGATTGCAGCGGCAAGTCTACAGACCCCGCTCGTATGCCTGCCCTCGAACACCCCTAAAATAGAGGGCATCTGCTCGATGCTAGGACTTGAGCCCCCCATATCTCCGGCGGAACCGGATTGGCAGAGCAAAGTTCAAGCCGCAAGCGAACGGGCCTTGAAAGACAACAAACCTGTTGTGAGCGAGGAAACCTGGCAGAGCATTCTGAAGCTGGGGAAAACGAATTTTCTCGACCTCTAGCCACATATGAAGCCAGTTCCGATGGCCCCGGATAAAGAAGGTCCCAAAGAGAAGGAATGACAAAGAAGAAATGACGCGGCTATTTTTTGCGCCCTTCCACCCCGTTTTCCCTTCGGCGATCATGCACAGGGCCGCGTAAATCCCCTCATTTCAACGCAGCTTTTCTTCCAAAGATTACCAGCCGAACATAACTTTTAAAAATTTTCTCTGTGCAATTGAAACACTCACCTGCCAAATGCGTCGGTTTTCCTCACCCAGCCTTCAACGAGACGTCCCATATTTCCAAATTTGGTACACTCGTAAAAACTCTAGTTGGTTGTTCACAAAGCACTTCCCGCCCTGCAATTCTATCTATCCATATTTTGGTAACCATAGGACAGAAACGCTTACTCTCTATTAACCTTGCTATCCGTTAACCAACTATTTTTACAAATGATTCTGGTTTTGGCGCGCATTGTTCGGATGACCGCGAAAGGTCGTTGTCCACGAAGGACGAAGCCCACGAAGGGCTGACGAGTACTAACCAGAAAGGTTATGGATAAATGTCCGATATCACTCTCTCCGCCGGCGTACGCGCAAACCTGCTCTCCCTGCAGAACACCGCAGACATGATGCAGACCACTCAGGGACGCCTGTCAACGGGTAAAAAAGTCAACTCCGCGCTTGATAACCCAACCAACTTCTTCACTTCGGCAAACCTGAACAGCCGTGCTAACGAGCTGAACAACCTGATGGACTCCATCGGTAACGCTACCAAGGTTCTCGAAGCTGCTGATAACGGTATCTCTGCGATTACCGATCTGGTTGAAAGTGCGCAGTCCACGGTGAACCAGGCTCTTGCAGCCAACGCTTCCAACTCTGGCACCAATATTCAGGGCACATCAGGCATCAACACCTCTGGCGCATCTGAATCAACGGCCAAGGAACGCGCAGAAGGCATCGCGCTCAACAGCGCAAATATCGGCTTTGCTGCAGGCACCAATTTCACCGTCGAATCCAAGTCCGAATCTGGTGTAACCAAGACCTTCGACCTGATTGAGCATTTCTCCAACACTGGGGAAAGCCTCACTGACGGCGACCTCGACACCACTGGTTCTCAGGCCTACACCGTCAAAGATCTGGTCGATGACATCAACGCTTCTGGCGTTGCGACCGCCAAGATCACGGAAGACGGTCGTCTTGATATCAGTGCCAACGGCAACTCCGAACTGACCCTGACCATTTCCCATGATGACGGTGCCGCCGCTTCTGCTGGTGCTCAGGATACTTCGGTTTGGGCTGGCCTCGGCTTCGGCACCTTCGCAGACATCGACCCGGGTAGCGATGGCGCCACCGATCCAGGTGACACCGACGCAACCTTCACCGGAGCCGCCTCTGGTACCGACGACGTTCTGACCATCAAGAACTATGCTGGTACACAGGATGCTTCCAACACTGAGCTGGTTGCGCAGTTCAATGATATCATGGATCAGATCGATGAACTCGCTCGCGACTCCAGCTTCAATGGTATCAACCTGATCAACGGAACGGGCAGTGATCTGACTGTTGCCTTCAACGAAAAACGTGATGAGACCAAGTCCGAGCTGACCATCGAGTCCGCAGACCTGAGCTCCTCCGGCCTCGGCTTGGCTGATGCAACTTCGTTGAATACGGAAGACTCGAACAATCAGCTCGATGCTTTGTCCGAGGCTCTTTCTACGCTGCGTACACAGGCTTCCAGCTTTGGTTCTCAGTTGAACACGGTGACGATCCGCGAGGAATTCACCAAGGACATGATCAATACCCTGCAGACCGGTGCAGATGATCTGGTTCTTGCTGACACCAACGAGGAAGGTGCAAACATGCTCGCACTGCAGACCCGTCAGTCTCTGTCGACCACGGCTCTGTCCCTGGCATCGCAGGCCGACCAGGCAGTTCTCAGCTTCCTGCGCTAATTTCAAAGCACCATACGAACGCGAAACGGGGCCAAATGGCCCCGTTTTTTTTAACCTTTCGCCCTCCCCCTTAAGATAAAATTAAATTTCCAATCATTTCCAAGTTTCTGATCCGACACAGAAATCGGCTCTATTTGTACAACCGGAAACGAAACACTTTGTTTAGGTTAATACGAAAGGTCTGGTTAACCTTAAATTAGGGTTTACGCGCGAACATCTATTTAAGCCTCAGAAGGAGGCTGAATAAACAATATCTGTGTGTGAGTACCCAGAAAGGTAACCCAATGTCTTCGGATATCACTCTCTCAGCCGGCGTGCGTTCAAACCTTTTGTCCCTGCAAAAAACCGCGGACATGATGTCAACAACGCAAAATCGCCTGGCAACCGGTAAAAAAGTCAACTCGGCGTTGGATAACCCAACCAACTTCTTTACCTCTGAAAGCCTCGGCGCGCGCGCCAACGACCTTAGCAATCTGCTAGACGGCATTTCAAACTCGATCAAAACGATCGAAGCTGCTGACAATGGTATCTCCGCGATTACCGATCTGGTGGAAAGTGCACAGGCAACCGTTCGTCAGGCTCAGTCAAACAACAATTCCAACACCGGCACCAACATTCAGGGCAACCGAAGCATCAATACCTCGGGCGCATCTGAATCAACAGCCAAGGAACGTGCTGAAGGCATCGCCCTCAACAGCGCAAACATCGGCTTCGCCGCAGGCACCAACTTCACCGTTGAATCCAAGTCTGAATCGGGCGTAACCAAAACCTTCGATCTTGTTGAACATTTCTCCAATACAGGGGAAAGCCTCACAGATGGTGATCTGGACACCACGGGTTCTCAGGCTTACACCATTAAAGACCTGGTCGATGACATCAACGCCTCTGGTGTTGCAACTGCCAAGATCACGGAAGACGGTCGTCTGGATATCAGTGCCAACGGCAACGCAGAACTAACCCTGTCAATCTCCCATGATGATGGCGCAGCAGCCTCTGCTGGTGCTCAGGACACCTCCGTTTGGGCAGGTCTTGGCTTTGGCCAATTTGCCGACATCGACCCGGATGGTGCAGGTCCCTTAACCGCAACGGATCCCGGTGGTACCGATGCAACCTTCACCGGCGCGGCTTCCGGTACCAACGACGTTCTGACCATCAAGAACTTTGCTGGTACACAGGATGCTTCCAACACCGAACTGGTTGATCAGTATAACGGCATTATGGATCAGATTGATGAGCTTGCTCGCGACTCCAGCTATAACGGCATCAACCTCATCGACGGTTCAAGCAATGACCTGACTGTGTCGTTCAACGAAAAACGTGATGAGACCAAGTCCGAGCTGACCATCCAGTCCGCAGACTTGACCGCTTCCGGTTTGGCTCTGACCGATGCAACGACACTGGACACCGACGAGTCCAACCTCAAGCTTGACGCCCTGTCTGACGCTTTGATTACCCTGCGCAAACAGGCATCAACCTTCGGTTCCAACCTTTCCACCGTGCAGATCCGCAAGGATTACACCAAGGAAATGATCAACACCCTGCAAACCGGTGCAGACAACCTGGTCCTGGCAGATTCGAACGAGGAAGGCGCCAACATGTTGGCTCTGCAAACCCGTCAGACGCTGTCTACCACAGCTTTGTCTCTGGCATCGCAGGCCGATCAGGCAGTTACCAGCTTCCTACGAGCTTAATTCGGCTCAAAAGACACGTAAGAAAGGCGGAGCAATACTCCGCCTTTCTTTGTTTTATGGGAAACGTCTTTTCTTCTATTTGATCTTTGCAAGACAATCAGAATAAATTACAGAAGCAGTCAGTGGTTGGGTTGTGCGTCACGGGAATTTTCAAAACAATTTCTCTGAGCGGTTTATTAATACAACGCAGCTATTATTGATCCTATCAAAAATACCAGATAGACGCAGACATTCACTTGTGTGAATAGAGGAATAAAGATGTCTCTTAAAATAGAACTGCGCCCAGGCGAGCGTATTATTATCGGAAACAGTGTCATTACAAACGGTGACCACCGTGCGCGCTTCTATGTCGACGGACAGGCGCCAATATTGCGCGAAAAAGACATCCTCACATCCGAAACGGCAAATAGTCCTGCAAAAAGAATATATCTTTGCATACAACTTATGTATCTGGCGCAAGATCTAGCCGAGCATAAGGACATGTACTTCACTTTGGTAAATGATTTTTTACACGCAGCCCCCAGTGCGTTAACGATAATTGACAGCGTAAATAATAAAATATTAACCGGTTCCTTTTATCCTGCATTAAAAGAAGCAAAAGCTCTCATAAGGTTCGAAGAGGAGTTACTTCGGAATGTACAACCATTCAGCGGCTAGAGCTTATCAGGACGCCAGTTCTCATGCAGGGTCCCCCAGGGAGCGTGAAGCAGCTTTGTTGATCAAGGCTGCTGCCAAGTTGCAGAAAACAAAATCTGCAGACACCACCCCCGCGCAACTGGATGAGGCTCTGACATTCAACCGCAAGATCTGGACCCTTTTTGTAGGCGAGCTCATGAGCGAAGATCATGAAATGCCTAAGGAATTGCGTCAGAATCTGGTGAATCTCGGCATCTTCACATTCAACCATACGCTGCGGATCATGACGGACCCCAAATCAGCGACCGTTGATAGTCTGATCAACATCAACCGTAATATCGCTGAAGGTCTACGCGCTGACGGCTAGAACCGAGAGCGCATACCTCACCCCGGCCCAGGTTTTTCAAAAACGCTCAAGCGTCGCACCATTCCGGTTCGGCGCTTTTTCGCTTTATGGCTTTTGAAAAACTCAACGCCCCGATCGCGAAATGCAAAAAAGCAGCCTCAAAGGCTGCTTTTATTGTTTCAGGGTTAACAAGCAGAGCCGATTGTGGCCCTAAAAGGCCTAGATGAACTTGGTCAGAGACAGGTTATACATCATCGAAGCAGCCTGATAGGATGCTTCAATCGTTGTGCGGATGGTCATGATCTTGGCTGCCACCTCTTCATCATTGATGCCTTCTTTGTCCGTCAAGGCCGTCTGCAACATACTCAGGCTTGTATGGTGGCGCAAATTCGCATCCTCCATTACCTTACTGGATACGCCGATTTCCGTCAGCGTCGTCTTGACAACATCTCCCTGATTGACACTGGAAAGACCGGACGAAATCGCATCAGCAAAGGTGGTGTAGCGTTCTTCATCGGCATCACTATTCTGATCATAGGTCGGTAGCGAAAAGGCGGTCATATAAGCCAGCTGACGCGCAATGCTGTCTTCATTGGCCCGCGCGCCATAGGAGACATCCAGCCTGTTATCGATCTGGACCTTGGCAGTGTCTCTTGAGGAAACCAGCGCGTCATTGTCTCCGACATACCAGTTCAAGGTCGGCTTGCCCGCTACCGTAGCCGTATCCAATGTTGTCGCCGTTTCTGGGACCCCCACAACGCGCTTCGGCTCTCCGCCCCCTGACGTCATGAAAAAGTCCATCGAGCCCTGAATACGCGATGCTGCTTCACCAGCGGAGGCGACATTCTGACCAAGTTGATAGGTCAGCACGTCTTGGATTGCAGTAGCAATCGTACCCGGCGCACCACTTACCGAAAATTTGCCCTCAGAAGGACTTGTAGCTCCCTGATGCCCAGTCATCTGAATGATCTCGGAAGATCCATCAGGCATATCAAAAGTAAAGCTGAGCACCTGCCCCGCGATCGGCTCGCCCGTCACGGTAACATCGATACTCGCAGGGCTCCCAGCAGGACCAGCCACAGTCACGTTGCTGAGGGTACTCGTCACAGCACTCAGCTTATAGCCGAAATCGGTTGCTTCCTCGCTGAGCGTCATGGTCGGTCCGGCCGTTGACAAGTCGAGGCGCCCTAATCCATCAGCCCCCGCATCAGCCCGAATACGCTCGTCAGTGACCGTTAGCAGGCCATCTTCGCCTCCATAGCCATACACAATGCGATCATAGTTGATGGCAGGCTCAACGTCGGTTGTCGTGCCTGAAAAGACAAAGTCCCCATCCACTTCGGTGTTTAGAATACCGATCATTTCCCTAGACAGGGTGGCGGCGGTTACCTGTGCAACGGATTGATTGTTGGACGTGATATCATATTGCGTACCCGTTGCAGACCCGCTGACTTCCGCCCCCATTTCGACAACACGCTCAAGCCCGAGATTCATCATCGAGATCTGCACCTGCGCCTGCTCGATACTGCTCTGATAGCCCTTAACGGAAGTGATCTGCGATCGGTAATCAAGCGCCATGCCAGCATCCCGGCCCAAACCGCCATAGGTCTGCGCTTTCTTACCAGTGCTCAGCTGAATGGTAAGATCCTGCATCAGGCTGGAATTGTTTCTCAGCACATTCATCATCACAGAGGATGAAAATCCATTAAGAGTACCGATCATGTTTCAGGTTCCATTTCCAGTCGCCACACTTGGTGGTTAAATCCGCATAAGGGCATCCATCATGTCTTTGACGGCAGTCATAACGCGCGCATTGGCCGAATAGGCAGTCTGCAACTCCAACAGGCGTGCCAGTTCTTCATCCACATCCACACTGGAGGATTGCTCAAGGCGCGACATCACATTGTTCATCACGATCTCCTGCCCCTCATGCCGCGTTTGAGCCGTAGCCGCCTGCTGAGACTGGAAGGAGATCACCTGACGGGCAAATTCATCCACCGTCATGGACACTGGTGCCCCGCCCTGCTGATAGGTGAAAGCCAGCTTATTTTCTGTCAGAGCGCTATAAAGCGCTGCCGGGCGGGTCTGGTCACCGATCCCCGTGCTGGCGCTATGCTGGACCAGAAGGGTCGGGTCATTAAAGAGCGCTTCGTTAACCGTTATACGCGCGGCAAAGCCGGTCTGCTGCACCATGCCGTCTACACTGCCGGTATAAAGGCCCGGCCCCTCGCCCCCATCAACGAAGAGTGGCAAGGCCCCAGCGGTCTGCTGAAGGCCGGTAGCGGTAGCTTCCGCATCGAACGACTGGATGGAAACCGTATTGGCGGCACCATCATCCAGTATCTGCAGATTGTTGCCAGCCGGATTGCTTACACTGAAAGCACCACCCAGCGCAGTTTGCACCTGAGTGACAACACTTGCCATGCCGCCAGAAAAATCGATCCCCACCACGCTATCATCGTTACGCGCGGTCACGTCATCATCCAGAGGCAATGAAGACGCAGAATCAACACGAACGAAAGTGACCGTGTTGGTCTCCCCAGTCCCCACATCCTGATAGGTGAAGGTGAACTCATTGCCAGATTGCAGGTCGGTCAAATCAAGATCAAAACCGGCCTGCGCGCCGGAGGTAACCGCCGTACCTTCCACATCGAACTTACCGAAAGCATCGGCCAATCCATCTGCCAGACTATCGAGCTGGTTCTGCGCTTCCACCAGAATATCGTCGCGCAGCTCCAGTAGTGCCCCGATCTTGCTGCCGCCAAATCCACCGGACAGGGTGACGTCATGCAGATCACTATTATTCGATTTCAGATACACCGTGCCCAGTTGATTGTCTGGCGAGGCGGAATCCCACTCGGTATAAGGGCCGACCGTACCATAAGCGGAAAACTCGAACTGCGATGCAGACACATCATAGAGCGTCATGCCGCTGGTCGTGGAAATCTGGATTGAGTTATTCTCGCGCTGTGTCACGCGCACCGGCATCAGTTCAGCCAGTTGCGACACATAGGCGTCGCGCTGGTCCATCAGGCCAACAGCCGACTCGCCTGAGGACAGGGTCAGCTCCTGGATCTGTAGATCCAGCTTCTCGATATGCTTCAAGATCTCGTTCGTATCCTGAACCGCCGTTTCAATCGCAAATTCAGCATCCTGACGCAAAGCCTGCAGCGTCTCGGACGCATCATTCATGGCGCGCGTCATCACGGACGCATTGTTGAGCACCTCAAGCCGGGTCGTTGCGTCATCAGGACTGGTCTCCAAAGCCTGTAGCGATGTAGCAAAGGCGTTGACCAGAGAATCCAGAGAATTGCCATCCCCCGGTTGTCCGAACATGGCGTCGACCTGCGTAAGATAGTCATTGATAGTTTTGGAATAGCTCGTCGCACCGGTCTCAGACCAGAACTGCCTTTGTGCCACCAGATCGAGGGTCCGCTGCGCATCGGTCTGAATGACACTGGTTACCTGCCCGTTCAGAACCATATCCTGACGGCTGGAAATCTTTCTGGTGTAACCAGGCGTGTTGGCATTTGTAATATTGGACGAAACAATCTCGAGGTCTCGGCTGGTAGCCTTCAACCCGGATGATGCGACCGATAATGCTTGTGACAACGCCATATACTATCCTCCGCCCCTCTTCCCCGCCACCCATTGACGAGGAAGCAAAGGGGCTGAACCAAATGCCTACCGAATGACCTGCATGACTTCTGTCAGCATATCCCGCGCCGTAGACAAAACACGCGTGTTGGCCGAATAAGCCTGCTGCGAGATGATCATCTTGGAGAATTCATCCGCGATATCAACGTTGGATGACTCCAGAGAAGATCCACGAATGGATCCTGTTGCACCAAGAATGGCCAAACCGGAATCATCCGTCGCCCGGAACGCACCGCCACCGGCACGCGCCAGATAGTTGTCACCATCAAAGGACGCCAGAATGACCGAGGCCATATTGCTCGACTTGCCGTTAGAATAGTTGGCCACAACATAGCCCGCATCATCGATGGAAATGCTGGTCTGTTCACCGGCTGCTGCCCCATCCTGTGACAGATTCATGTTGGCAATACCAGTGGTCGTTGCATAAGCGGTGATACCATCCCCATTGCCGCCGTGATCAAGAATGATATTGCCAAGCGCAACACCATCAATGGTCATAGCAGGAACCGTCACATTGGCCAGAGGCGACGTCATCTTGCCTGTGGTATCAAAGGTGTAGTCCTGCCCTACGTTTGTCCATTTGGTCGCGGCACCGGTTGCACTCGAGTCAGACTTGTAGAACAGGTTCCAGGTATCTTCGGTTGGCGGAACAGCAGAGGGGTTGCCTTCTGAAATTTTGGCCCAACGCAGCTGAACGCTAGCATTCTCACCATTGGCAACATAGGCCGTGATCGCGCCGCCAGAAATGGACTGGCTAAGGAACTGAACCTCATCCTGAGCCTGAACAACGCCGGCACCGGCGGTAGTCGGATTAACCGCATAGCCGGCACCACCGGTCAACAGATAACCAGTCGGATCCGTCGTCGTCGGAATAGAAGGCAGGTTGCCGTTATAAGTCAGCTTGGTTGTTGCCTCTGCGGCCATAAACCCTTCTTCAAAGGTAGTCGGCTGGGGCACGGAACTCACCGGGTTACCAGTCGCATCATCCAACTCGATAACAGCCAGATAATAGCCAGCTTCATTGACAAAATAGCCGTCTTCATCCTGCGTAAAGTCACCGCGGCGCGTATAAAGCGGCGTCCCGTCAAAGATGGGCTGGCCATCGGTCTCGCCAATTTTTTCGTAGACAACAAAATAGCCATCGCCACTGATCGACATATGCGTGGCAGTCTGCGAAGAATCAACAGAACCAGCCACCGTGTTGGTCTGGCGCGAGCTGGCAAGCACAGACCCGGACGTCTGATTGCGACTGTTTGCGTTATAGTCGCTAACCAGATCAACAAACGCCGTATCAACGCGTTTGAAGCCATTGGTCGATGTGTTGGCGATGTTGCCAGAAATATTCTGCATAGCAGAGGACTGCGCTGCCAAACCGGCGACCGAAGTTGTAAGCGCTGAATAAAGACTCATGGGACATCCCTTTGACCAGATACAAATCAGATTACCATTGAGCTAGCAAAAAGCGGGCCATTTTTCACAAACAGAAATATTTTTATAAATACAGACACTTAACTTTTTTAACTCTTTGTTAAGTAGGCAATTTCTTTCCCACAGCGGACATATATCGGCAAAAATTGCGATGGTAGGAAGACACCTCCACATGGACACTCAGTCCATGCGAAACCGACCTGCGTGCCGATTGACCGTATGTTTGACACATAAGATTGATTCCTCGCGCCAGCGCGCCTGTCCCCCGACCTTTTCGGAACAAAAAGCCAAAAGACACCCTCTGTCATGAAATTGTAGCCTTGCTGAGCAAGAAAGCTGTCTGACGCCCCGGTTTCGCCGACGCGCACCAGACACACAGGCCGCGCAATTGGCCACACGGTTGACAGCGCGAAAGCGAAAGGCCACAACGCCCGGACTTCAAAGCCGCCTTGCGCCCACATCAGGCAAAAGGCACGTGCCCGTCAGGCAAGAAACAGAAAACAACGACAACAGGAGACAGAAACCCGATGCTTAGGCTTTTTCTGCTGCGACACGCAAAATCATCCTGGTCGGACCCATCTCTGCACGACTTTGATCGACCGCTGAACAAACGCGGCCAGAGAGACGCTCCAAAGATCGGTCGTGTCATGAAAGCACGCCACTATAATCCGGACCGCATCCTGTGTTCCTCAGCACAGCGCACAAAGGAGACAATGGCAGGGATCATCCCAAGCCTCACCGGCGACGTCAGCCTAAGGCTTCTGGATGCTCTGTATGAAGGCAACAATCCCGATTATCTCTCCCTCCTCAAGGAGAATGCCAGAAACAGCAAGAATCTGATGATCGTGGGTCACAATACCGGCCTTCAGGATATTGCTGTCGAGCTGGCCGGATCGGGAGATCCTGAGCTAATCATGCAGATGCGCGTGAAATATCCCACCGCCGCCCTTGCTATTCTGGAATTCAATTGCGGCGACTGGAATGACATTTCCAAAAAGTCTGGCCATCTGCTGGACTTCATCAAGCCAAAAGACATCGCCCATGACGAAGAAGAGCTGATTGTCGAAAATCCTGCCCCGACCTTCTTTCGCCGCTAGAAAAGCAACTGGCAGGCGGACCTAGAGAGCCGCGCGCACAGATCATCAAAGATGCAGGGAGAGGCCCTACAAAGCCACTCCCTGCCTTGCCCTAAATCCCCCGCATTGATTGCAATCTCCCCTCTCCTCGCCTACATGCTAAAGAAACAAGCCTGAATGAGCCCTTTCGGCTCAGCGTCAGGCAGGCTGCAGCCTCAGAGAAGGAATCCGACACCAATCGCATTCCCCATCAGGCGCGTCTTATCCATTTAAGAGGCGGAAGATATGAAAGTCCTTGAAGAGCTTCGCATCGCAACGGCCAATCTAGCCGACTTCGCGAGCGACATGACAGAGCCATCGGTTCGCCTCGGGGTGACGGGTCTTGCCCGAGCTGGCAAGACCATCTTCATATCCTCCAGCCTGCACAATATCATCCACCGCGGACGCCTGCCCCGCTTCGAGGCCCATGCCACAGGGCGCATTGGCACTGCCGAAATCACGCCCCAACCAGACAGCCTGACTCCGCGTTTTCGCTATGAGGATCATGTCGCGGATTTGACCGACAAACGCATCTGGCCCTCCTCCACCAGCCGCACCAGTCAGGTGCGCCTGTCACTGCGCTACCAGTCTCGCGACACCCTCAAACGCACCTTGCGATCCGACCGCCTCGCCCTTGACATCGTCGATTATCCGGGCGAGTGGCTACTTGATCTGACCCTGATGGATCACAGCTTCCAAAGCTGGTCAAAGCGCTCTTTCCAGCAGGCTCGACAACCGCTCTACAAGCCCTATTCCCAAGCCTGGCTAACCTATGCCAACAGCATCCAGAGCAAGATTGACGCGAACGAACAGGGCGACGAACCGGTACTGGAAACCATCGCCCGCGAAACAGCCAACAACTTTACCGCGTATCTTCTGAAAGCCAAAAAGGCGCGGGGGGCCTATGCTCTTCTCACGCCGGGGCGTTTTCTCATGCCCGGCGATTTGCAGGATAGCCCAGCCCTCACATTCGCCCCCTTGCCTGAAGCACTCTATAGCAAGGATCGCAAGAGCCTATGGGCGATCATGGAGCGCCGCTTCGAGGCCTACAAGACCTCCATCGTCCAGCCCTTCTATCGTGATCACTTCGCCCGCCTCGACCGGCAGATCGTTCTGATCGACCTGCTCGCAGCCCTTAACGAAGGCCCCGATACGCTGGCCGAGCTGGAAGATACCATCACAGAAATTCTGCGTGCCTTCCGTCCCGGCTCGCATTTCTGGCTGCGCAATCTCGTCTCCCGCCGCATCGACAAAATCCTCTTTGCAGCAACCAAGGCAGACCACTTGCACCATACCTCGCATGACCGGCTGGAACGCATCCTCAGCCGCCTTGTTGAGCGCGCAGCCAAGCGGGTAGAAGCCTCCGGCGCAGACTATGAGACCATGGCCATTGCGGCAGTCAGGGCAACACGGGAAGCCACCCTCACCGTTGAGGGAGACGAATTGCCCTCTCTTATCGGCATTCCGATGCAAGGTGAATCTCTGGGCGAGGATGAATTTGATGGAGAAACAGAATTCGCTCTATTTCCCGGGGACTTACCCAAGAATCCTGAATCAGTTTTCAAACGTGTTGAATCAGTTTCTCACCCCATTTATACCCCGAAAGCGGATTCAACACTTGAAGACAAATCCGGGCAAGTTGAATCATTTTCTGAACTGCCGGAGCATTTTGAGGACCCACTTTGCTTTGTCCGGTTCAGGCCGCCAGAGCTCGACAAGGATGCCGAGGGCGTTGCCCGCTCGCTTCCCCATATTCGCCTCGACAGAGCCCTCGACTATTTGCTGGGAGACATTCTGAAATGACTTGGGACAACAACGCAGGAAGCGATCAGCCTAGCCCACGCAAGCGCGCCCCCAGAGCCGTCAAGCTGGACAGAGGAGCCTATGGCGAAGACATTGCGCGCCCCTCTCCGGACACCGCCGCCACCCTGTCGATGACATCGGACTTCACACCAGACAGTGAGGACTATTTCGACAAGGTGAATGAGACAAGCGAGACCCGATACAAGCCCGTACGCAAACGCGGATGGTCTCTCTCCGCCTTTTTCTGGAGTGCCTTTTCAGGCATCGTGACGCTGGCCATCGGGCTCTGGCTCGACCGCCTGATCCGCGACCTTTTCGCCCGCTGGGATTATCTTGGCTGGGCAGGACTGGCGCTTGTTGCCATCGCGATTTTGTCTCTTCTCTTCTTCGTCGCACGAGAGCTCCTAGCCCTGCGGCGCCTCTCTCATCTGGACCATCTACGCGCCAAGGTTGAAGATATTTATCAAGAAGGGGACCGCAAAGACGCACAACAGATCGCCAACAACCTGCTCGATCTTTACAAGGAACAGCCGTCTTTATTCCGCGCCCGCCAGACCCTCAAACAGGACCTGCCACACCTCTTCGATCGGGAAGATATTCTCGCCCAGACAGAGCAGATTCTTATGCCTCCGATTGACCGTCTGGTGACCCATCGCGTCCATCAGGCGGCCAAGCGCGTAGCTGTGGTCACGGCCCTCAGCCCCCGCGCCCTGTTCGATATCGTGGTGGTGCTGGTCGAGACCATCCGCATGGTCCGCTTCATTGCCGAGAGCTATGGCAACCGCCCCGGCTTCGTCGCGATGCTGCGCCTGACAGGACACATCGCCAGTCACCTTGCGGTAACGGGAGGCATGGCCGCAGGCGAAAGCCTTCTCCAGCAGATCGTCGGCCACGGCCTTGCCGCCCGCCTCTCTGCCAAGCTAGGCGAGGGTCTGCTCAATGGCATCCTAACCGCGCGCATTGGCCTAACCACGATCGCCCTTTGTCGCCCCATGCCCTTCATCACCAAACCGCAACCGCAGTTGGGGGCTGTGATCAAAACCCTAAGAGCCACATCCGAAGAGATGGAGAAGGAAGAAGAAGAACTGAGCGGCAAGAACAAAGGCACCAAACGCTAGGCTCGTTTGACCGGCGAACCAAGGCAAGCAACCACTAAAACCATGCGCAAAGAGCGCCAGACGAATAGGACGATCAATTTTCTTGATTTGACGGGGTTGCGGAGCGCCTGCTAGGTATCAGTCCCCTTCCGAGTTCCCTTTTTATAAAGGCTCCGTCATGAAAGCTTCTGCTGTTCCCGCCAACTCTTGGCGTACCCCGTTCGTTCTGCTCATGCTCATGGCGGCCGCAAACCAGCTTGGCTTTGCAAGCTGGAACAATTTGCTCAACAATTTCGCCATCAATGAGGTGGGCTTTACCGGACGGGAAATTGGCATCGCCCAGTCCATTCGCGAGATACCAGGCTTTCTGGCCTTCACCGCTATCTTCGTGTTGCTGATCATGCGCGAACAGACCATGGCCTTTCTGGCACTGGCCTTTCTCGGTGTGGGCGTGGCCATGACGGGCTTTTTGCCAACCATCTATGGCCTTTATTTTTCGACCATCATCATGTCCATCGGCTTCCACTATTATGAAACGGCGAACCAGTCCCTTTCGCTGCAGTGGCTGCCCAAAGACAAAGCCCCCGCCATGATGGGACGCATCCTGGCGGTTGCAGCGACCGCACAGTTGGTGGCCTATGGTGTGATCTTCATCACCTGGAAGACGATGCATCTGTCTTACGAGACTGTCTTTCTGATCGGCGGCTCGATGACGATCATCATGATTGCCGTTCTCTGGTTCCTCTTCCCACAATTTGAAGCCCCGAACCCGCAGCGCAAGAAGCTGGTGCTGCGCCAGCGCTACTGGCTCTATTATGCCCTCACCTTCATGGGAGGCGCCCGCCGCCAGATCTTTACGGTCTTTGCAGGCTTCATGATGGTGGAAAAATTCGGTTATCGCGTGGATGAGATTGCAGCGCTGTTCTTTATCAACTGCCTCTTCAACATGATCTTTGCGCCACAGATCGGCAAGTTCATCGGACGCTTTGGCGAGCGGCGCATGATGGGCATTGAGTATGTCGGCCTGTTCCTGATCTTCACCTCTTATGCCTTCGTCTCCAGCCCGTGGATGGCAGCCGCCCTCTATGTTGCAGACAATGCCTTCTTTGCCATGGCAATTGCGATGAAGACCTACTTCCAGAAGATTGCCGACCCGGCAGACATTGCTCCCACCGCAGGGGTGGCCTTTACCATCAACCATATCGCAGCCATCGTCATTCCAGCATCCTTTGGGCTTATCTGGCTGATCAATCCAGCAGCCGTTTTCCTGCTCGGCTCCTGCATGGCAATCATTTCCTTCATCCTTTCCCGCTTCGTGCCAAGACATCCCGAAGAAGGCCATGAGTGGGTCGGCAAGGCACCATCAGCACCGCAACCGGCGGCCGAATAAAAGCAGAGAATGCAGAAAATAAAGAATGGCCTGCGCGCTCAGCGCTTACGCGCCACACCGACATGGTGGGTTCCCAGGATGCGGGTGCCCACCCCCAGGTCATAGATATCGTAACGCTCCATTTTAAAGCCCGCCTGCTGAATGAGCGCCCCCGTGTCCCGGTTAAGGTGACAACCCGCCGCCATCCAGCGCCATGGCGCATTGAACCGGTCCTGAAGCCGCGCCACATGAGCCTTGGGTGAACGGCCGTGTTCGCAGAAGAGAAGACGTCCATGCGGACGTAAAATGCGATGCGCTTCCCCCAGAGCCGCCATCACGTTTGGTATGGAGCACAGACTGTAGGTGACAACCACGGTGTCCGCCGAAGCAGACGACAAAGACATCGCTTCTGCGCTCTCCACCAGCAACTCGGCGGGCAAATCCTGTTTGGCTATGGCCTTCTCTCCCAAAAGAGGCAGTCCGTCATCGGGATTGACTCCAATCAGGCTGCGCACGGCGCTGCGGTCATAGTGAGGTAAGTTCAAACCGGAGCCAAAGCCGATTTCCACCACATCCCCTTGTGCCATCGGAACCACCTTGGTGCGCTGACGCGTGACCACCGGCAACCCGCACACAAGATGCACGCCAATCGGCATGAAACCGCCCAAAAGAGACCCCGCCCGTTTGCTTTTGCTGGCGCAACAGTCTGTCACCCCGCCTCCATTTCGTTAATGTCGAATATACAAAACTACCAAACTCAATGTGCCCGATCCCTTCGCACGCTTCAATAAAAAAGCGAAGGCCTGCACCAGACCTTCGCTTGTCATAACGTCTTTACCCTTAAGAGCAATGCCCGTCAGGCTTGAGATTCGGGGATGCGCACCACGAGCCCATCCAATTCGTCAGTCACCTTGATCTGACAGGAAAGGCGGCTCCGCTCATCAGCATCTTGGGCAAAATCCAGCATATCCTCTTCCATGGCCCCTGGTTCACCGGTTTTCTCGGCCCATGCCTCATCGACATAAACATGACAGGTCGCGCAAGAGCAGGCGCCGCCGCACTCGGCTTCAATTCCGGGAACGCCATTTTTGATGGCCGTTTCCATCACGGTCGCACCTTCCTTGGCCTCCACGTCATACTGCGTCTCATCAAATGTAATATAAGTAATCTTCGGCATGAACTCAGCTCGCTGGTCTATTATTGGTCAGGTTCCCTGCATATAGACAATTTTGCCTCGATTACAAAGAGGGCGAATTGTATCGAAGGGTAACTCATGTGCGCATTTTTGCGCGCCCCGGTGCAGTCACCCTTTTTCAAGCAATGCAGCAATCTCGAGCACCGTTCTGTCAACAGCCCCTTTTAGAGACAGGATTTCTCTCGACCGGTCGCCAGATGCCTTCTCAACAGCTTCCGCAGCAGTTGCAACGCTCCAGGCACCGATGCCACGAGCCGATCCCTTTATACTATGGGCAATCTGGCTCACCTCTTCAGAAGCGGAAACCAAACGAGGCATTGTCTCGCTCATATGATCCACAAAAATGGATAGAACCTGCTTCTGCAGCCCCTCGTCCCCCATGGTCTGTCTGGCCAGGTGATCCAGATCGAGGCCGCAATTTTGTGTATCCATGCCCACTTTTCTCTCCCCTTGAGTGGCCTTTGCAGGAATCAAAATATTTTCCAAAATGGTTACCACGCGTTAACCATGTTTGCCGGATTCGTAGCGACTCGCCATAAATATTTTGTGCAATTTTGCATGTCTCGACAGTGCAGGGGCAAACAAAATCAAAAAGATAAAAAACACAGTAAACACATATAGTTAACAGACAAGTCCTAATCCTCCCCCTGAAACACCCCTCGACATCATGCGATTTTGGTTAACAGCTTGAGAGGACTCATGAAAAATAGTAGTTCCTTTGCCTTTCCTCTCCTTGTACGATGCGTCGCAATATGTTGGACACTCTTTTCTATCCACCTTGCCCCCGCAGCGCATCGCTTGCGGACGTCCAAGAGCTATTGGCGCGCGGATTCCTGGATACAAGGATCCCCGGATAGGAATAGTGACGATAAGGTTTGACCCTTTAGAGGTTTGTCACTCGCTTGAGGCTAGTTCCACCCGGTTTGGTGGGAGTACGAGTGAAAAGCCCGATGCAAGTATTGAGTAGAACAAGGCTAGAGCAGACATGGTAACGAAGTCTCCAAAGATTCAGGATCCGACAGAAGCGGCTCTGTCAGCGGTTGAAGATGCTTTGAAAATGGATTTCGACGTCTCCGAAGAGACCAATGAATCCAAGCCGAAAGACGACGCTGACACGGCAAGAGACGCCTCGGGCGAAAAGGCAGCTGCCAAAGGCGAAGGGCGCGGCAACAAGATCAAGCCAAGGCCAGCCAATGACGATCAGCAATCGGTCGGCCATCTGCTGCATTCCCTGCAACAGCCACCAAGCTCGGCTCCTTACATGTTTGCCTCGATCCTGTCGCTCTTCTGGGTTGCCATTGGCGGGGGCCTGTTCTTCATGGGCTTTGGCGGTGAGCAGATCGCTCAGGACGGCTTTGCATCCCTGATGGATTCGCCCGCGGCTCTTGCAGCCATGGCAGGCATCTTCCTACCGGTGATCCTGTTCTTCATGATGGCCTACATTGTTGTTCGGGCGCATGAAATGCGTCAGGTGTCCAACGCCATGACGCAGGTTGCTATGCGTCTTGTGGAGCCGGAAAACGTCGCCAAGGAATCGGTCGTCAATGTTGGTCAGGCCATTCGCCGCGAAGTTGCCTCCATGAGCGACGGCATCGAACGGGCTCTGGCCCGTGCTTCCGAACTGGAAGTGATGGTGCATAACGAAGTATCCTCGCTGGAACGCGCCTATACCGAGAACGAACTGCGCATTCGCTCGCTGATCGACGAACTGATCACCCAGCGTGAAGCCATCGTGACCAACTCAGAACGCGTGCGCGCCTCCATTTCCGGCGCCCATACCAGCCTCTCCGACGAGCTGAACACCACCAGCGAGTCGATCTCCAAAAGCGTTTCCGATGCAGGATCGCGCGTTACCCTGTCTCTGGCTGAAAAAGGGGAGCAGATCACCATCGCGCTGGCCAACGCTGGCGAGACCATGGTCAATGTGCTTTCCAACCGCGGCTCCGATCTGGTGGATCGCCTCTCCACCACCGGCGCCAATGTGACCGAATCCCTGACCGATGCCGGTCAGTCGATCACCAATCAGCTCAGCATGTCTGGCACCGACATTTCTCAGAAACTGGAAATGACCGGTAGCGACCTGACGAGCCAGCTCGCCAGCATCGGCCATGAAGTAACCGATCGCTTCATCGGCGCAGGTCAGGAACTGACCTCCACTCTCTCCCAGACAGGCGAGACGGTAACCCAGAATATCGCCGAAGTTGGCGCCGGACTGAACACCAATCTGCAGTCCATCGGCAATGACGTAACGGCCAACCTGTCGACCACCGGCAACGCGCTCACCAGCGAGTTGAAGTCCATCGGCTCGGAAGTCACCGAGAATCTTGCCTACACCGGCAGTTCCCTGACGAGCGAGTTGAAATCCATCGGCACCGAGGTCACGACCAATCTGGCCGACACGGGCAACAGCCTCACCGGCGAGTTCAGAACCATCGGCGCGGAAGTCACCGCGAATCTTTCCAGCACTGGCGGCGCCCTCAGCACCGAGCTGCGCACCATTGGTACGGAAGTCACCGAAAATCTGGCCAACACCGGCAATTCTCTTAGCAGCGAGCTGAAAACCATCGGCACCGAGGTTACCGAGAATATCGCAACCACCGGCCAGTCTTTGACGGACAATCTCAGAAGCTTCGGTACCGAAGTTACGACGAACCTTGCCGATACCGGCGGTTCCATCACGTCTGAGCTTCGTGAAATCGGTACGTCTGTCACCGGCAGCCTGACGGAAATCAGCTCCACGATGACCCTCTCCATGTCCGAGACGGGCTCCACCGTGGCAGAAAATATCCGCACGCAAGGCACCGAGATCGTTTCGGCCATCACCGAACGCTCCTCCGAAGTTTCCCAGGCCCTCAAAGGCACTGGCGATGCGCTTCTAGTGGATCTGTCGCTGCGCGGCACGGAAATCAACGAGAAGCTGGACGAGACGGGTACCAACATTGCCCAGACCATTTCCAGCACCGGCGAAACGCTTACCCAGCGCATGACGCAGACCGGAACCCATATTTCCGAAACCCTGTCAACGCAGGGCGAGCAGTTCACCATTAAGCTCGACACTACAGCAGAGCGCATTCATCAGACGGTCACCGTCAAGGGCGGCGAGCTCAACGAGCAGCTTGAAGCCCATGCCTCCAATCTGGGCTCGATGCTGGATGAACGTACAAGCAGCATGAGCATTGTGCTTGAGACCCAGTCCAAGGCTATGTCCGAAAATCTCGAAGAAGCCACGGGCAAGGCAACCGACGCGCTCAACTCCCGTTCCATGGAAGTCACCGAACGCCTTGCCATGGTCGGCACCGAGATCGCCAAGGTCATTGCCCAGCGCGGCAACAAGGTCAAGGACCTGTTCGAGAGTGCTGGCGGCGAACTCACCAACGCCCTGCAGGGTCAGAGCGAAGAGATCCGCATCGCCATGGAAGAACGCGTCAAGGCGTTCGACGATGTCATTACCGTTGGCGGCACCAATCTCGTCAGTCATCTTGGCGATCGCCTCGACAATCTCAGCCAGTCCATGGATCAGCGCATCAACTCGCTTGACCAGACCCTGTTCGCACGAGCCGGTGAAATTGAAAGCATGCTGGATAACCGCCTTGAAGGCTTCTCGGTCAGCGTTTCGGCGCGTGCTGAAGAAGTGGCCAACGCGCTTACCAGCCGCACCGAAACATTCGAGCAGGAAATTGCGACACGCCTGAGTGGCTTCGAAGACAATGTCTCCAGCCTGACGATGAATTTCGCCACCAAGGCCGACACGCTCAATACCGCACTGGAAGAGCGCACCACAAGACTGGACGAAACCCTCGATTCCCGAGCACGCAATATCAACGAAACGCTGCTTGAGCGCACCCGCGATATCGCGCAGGCCTACTCGCAAGGGCAGAATGACATCAACGAGAGCATGGACAAGCGTCTCACTCTGGTTGGCGAAACCCTGTCCCGTCAGGCGCACGAGCTCACCGAAACCCTGTCGGATCGTGTTGCCGAAATCAACGTCTCCCTTGGCAGCAAGGTCTTCGAGGTTGCAGAAACCCTCGACAGCCGGTCTGCACAGATCGAGGCCATCCTCAATGATCGCCTGAACGCGATCTCCACCAACTTCGCAACCGAAAGCGCCAAGGCGCGCGACGCTCTCGCCTCCACGTTGACAACGGCAAGCGCCGAAATCACCGAGAAGACCGAGAACTTCAACGCAGTCCTCGGGTCGCGCTCGGCTGAGCTTTCCTCCATTCTGGATGAAAAAGGCAACTCCGTGGTTCAGGCTTTGGATAGCAGAAGCCAGAGCATCACCGAGACCTTCCAGAAGGCGGGTGAAAGCATCATTCACAGCCTCTCCAGCCGCGGTGGCGAAATTGCACGCGCCGTTGCTCAGGAAAGCGCCCGCGCCTCCCAGACCCTCGCCGAAACAGGCGAGCATCTGGTCAGCGCCATCAACGACAACAGCTCACGCGCCACGGAAACGCTCAACGAGAGCACGAGCCGTGCCGTTCAGGCGATTACCGAAAACACCGATCGTTCCGTTGGCTCTTTGACCAACAGCACCGATCGAGCAGCGCACACCATGTCTGAAAGCGCCCAGATGGCCGTTCAGACTCTCGAGGAAAGCACATCGCGCACCCAGATGGCCCTTTCCGCCAGTGCCGAAATGGCCGCCAAGGCACTCAACGAAAGCTCAAGCACGACGCTTGCGGCCTTCGAAGATACGTCAAGACGCGCCGTATCGGCTCTCACCGAAAATTCCAGCGAAACCCTTGCCGCCTTTGAAGACACATCAAGACGCACGGTCACCGCGATCACGGAAAGCTCAAGCGGCACTCTGGAGGCCCTTGAAGAAGGCTCACGCCGTGCAGTCGAAGCCATCAGCCAAAGCTCCAATGGCACCCTTGCCGCTCTGGATGAAGGCTCTCGGCGCGCTGTATCCGCACTTACCGAAAGCTCCCGTCAGGCTGTTGAGACCATTGGCGAGAAATCCAATGAAACCCTCACCGCCATGGACGAAAGCTCCAAGCGGACAGTGGAAGCCCTTACCATCAGCTCCGATCAGGCAAGAAATGCGCTGGAAGCCTCTTCGAGCAATCTGGTCAAAGCCATTGCCCAGAGCAGCCACGACGCAATTGTCAAACTCGACACGTCCAACAAGCGTCTGGTGGAAGCAATGCGCATAGCCTCGGACGAAGCCAGCCAGTCCATGAGCAGCACAAACGAATTGCTGCGGGCGGATGGCACAGAGATTGTCGAGCGGCTCAAGCATGCCAACGACACACTCTCCGAGCTGCTGCTCAATGCCGGTCACAGTCTGTCGACCATCGAGACCAGCCTATCCGATCAGACCAACCAGTTCCGCACGGTCGTGGAAACGGTGGTCAACGAAGCAGGCAACTCGACCAATCAGCTTACCGGCCATGTGCATGATCTTCGCGATGTTTCCAACAGCATCCTTGGTCAGGTCGCCTCCCTTACCGACAAGTTCGAAGAGCAGGCTTCCGCTCTGGTCAACACGACCCGTATCATGGAATCCACCAATGACCGCCTTGAAGGCTCGGTCGAGGAACGACGCGCCATGCTTGTCAGCATGACCGAAGACCTCTCCCAGCGGACAGAAGCCATCGAGAATGTGCTCAACAACTTTACCTCGATCATTGCCAGCACCCTGAGCACAGCCGAAGGCCGCGCGCGGGATGTGGGCATGCTGCTCAGCCAGAGCACCGAAGGGGTTTCCAAGGAAGTCATGGACCAGCTCGAACAGCTGCGCATCAATGCGGCTTCCGAAGGGCGCCGCGCCGCGGAATCCATTCGTGCCGTGCAGCGTGAAATGAGCGAGGAAATGGCCCAGTCCATGTCCGATGCCAACACACGCTTCGAGCAGGCCACGCAGGACATTCGCACCATCACGCAGGAAATCAAGCGTGACTTGGATGTCACCCGCTCCGAGCTCAAACAGGGCCTCAGCGAACTGCCAACCGAAACCCGTGAGGCAACCGGCGCCATGCGCCGTGTGGTCTCCGAGCAGATCGACGCCCTCAAGGAACTGTCCCGCGTGGTACAGCGCCATGGCAACATGTTCGATACGGTGCCCGCATCGGATCGTTCCAGCCAGCAGCGCAACAATGCACCAGCAGCGAGCAACCAGCAGCGTCCGCTGCCACCTGCTCAGCAGCCAGCCCGACAGCCTGAGCCGCAACCACAGCCTCAACAGCAGCCACAGCAGACGGCAAGCAACTATGCGCCGCAGAGCGCAAGAGAAGAACCAGAAGGCCGCTCCGGCGGCTGGGTCTCAGATCTGCTGCGTCGCGCCTCCCAGCCAGAGGACAACATTCCTCAGCCGGGCGATGCCGAGGCACTGGCTCCCATTTCCAAGGATATCATCCGCGGAATTGATACCAACAACCAGTCGGAAGCATGGGAAAGCTATCGCCGCGGCGAAGGCGGGAGCTTCACACGGCGGCTCTACACTCTGAAAGGTCAGCAGACCTTTGAAGATGTGCGCATGCGCTACCAGCGTGACACAGACTTCCGCAACACGGTGAACCGCTATGTCGGCGATTTCGAGCGCATTCTGGATGACATTTCCAGAAAGGATCGCGACGGAAGCTCGACCATGAACTATCTGACGTCAGATACAGGCAAGATCTACACCATGCTTGCCCATGCCAGCGGCCGGTTGGGATAACGGGATCAGGCAAGAGGAACCTTCCCTCTTGTCTCTCTCCCCCAAATCTTTAAAGACACAAAAAAGGGTGCCAGCATGGCACCCTTTTTCATTACATATATAAGGTGGGCAACAGCCCTGCTGGGCTGTCAGGAAAGATCAGCTGAATTGAGCCACACGATCACGCAGATCGAGAAGCTCTTCTTCTTCCTCTTCGGAAGAAACCAGCTCTTCATTCAATGCCTTGTCGAAGATATCAGCAGAAGCAAAGATATCCGGCTCACCGTCTTCGGCTGCGGGCATGGCTTCGGGTTCATCCTGAGCAATCACATCAGTATCAATGGAGGCCTCAGCAGACGGCTCTTCTGCATCAGTTGAAGCAAAGATATCGGCTTCCTGATCATCGGCACTCTCAGCAGCGTTCGGCTCAACAGCCTCCATATCATCGGCAACATCGGTATCAACGTCTGCTTCAGCCGCCCAATCAAGATCCTGCATATCCATGATGTCCGCATCGACATCTGCATCGATAGAGTCAACATCGACCACTTCGTCAGCTGCGTCGGCCGCTTCATCGGCAGCCCATGCAGCCATCTCGTCAGAAGGCATTTCCTCTGTGCCGCCTTCATCAGCCTCATCATCTTGATAAGCCGTTGCAAACAGCGCGTCGGCTGCATCCTGGCTCATCTCGGCAGAAAGATCGCTATCTTCCTCAATCGCTTCGTTTGACGGGGCTTCATTAGAACCGGCCGTATCGAATAGGGCGTCTACATCGCTCTGGTCAGACTGTGCGTTATTGTCAAACAACGCATCCACATCATTCTGATCGGCTTCCTCATAAAGATCCGGAGCACTGAACAGATCATCAACGTCGTCTTGTCCGACCCCCTCGCCTTCAAGGGCGGGCCCATTGAGCAGATGGGCATCGGGACGTTTATCATGGCGTCGGTGATCATGCTGATCCACTTCCACGCCTTCTGCTTCGAATCCCCAGATATCAATCATGGAATTAATGCGGCTCTCTACATAGCGCATGGCATCCACAATTTTTCTGATCCTCTGGCCGGTCAGGTCCTGGAAGGAACAAGCCATATAAATATTGGTTGCTTCCATATCCAGTTCATCGCACTTGTCGCTGTCAGCGCCCATTTCGCGCAGCGTCCAGGCGAATTCCTGAATTTTTTCAGCAGCACCCAGAATATCCCCGGTTGCACTTTCCGTTTGAGAAACAATAGCATCAAGCTCAACCGTTGCGCGCTCGAAGCGCTCGGAACCCTGATTGTCTTCATGCTTGATTTGAGCGATTTCCGTTTTGGTGCGCTCAATGGCATTGGCCATATCCGTCAGATCCATGCGAACCTGGTGCATCAGAGAGGACGGAGCTCTTTCCCTTACGACCGTTTTTTCCAGTTTATCGATCGCGGTCAATAGGGTATCAGTATCTGCATTCCGATTTCTACGGGCATATTCCGCCAGGAACCAGCGACCTCTCGCAGTTTCCATCACGGCGGCTTCGATCGCCAGATAGTCCTCTTGTCGCAGTGGTGTAGGTGGCATTGGTTTGCTGCTCATGGTTCAGACCAAGTTCCTATCATTATTGGCGCGAATCACGCTCGGTATACGCATTCTCACTGCCTGATGCTACAGGCCAAATCTTAACGCACTTTTACTTTTCAGCAGGCAAATCCGCGATGCACCCCCCAATTCAGCAAAAATACGCGCTGCGCATGTCGCTTTTTTATGCCGGGTTTTTCTTTCCTTTTGGTATTTACGTACCCTTTTTCGGAATCTGGCTGAAGAGTCTGGCCTTTAGTCCAGAGGAGATCGGGTTGGTATTAACCATACCCATGATTGCGCGCGTGATTTTTACGCCCCTCATGGCAGCAATATCGGACAAAATCGGCGACCGGCGGTTGGCCTTGCGCATCTATTGCAGCTTCTATGGCCTGACCTTTGCATTGATTATGCTTAACGACAGCCTGATCTGGATCGCATTAGTTATGGCAGTATCACATATTGCCCAAAGTGCCATCATCCCCGTGGGAGACTCTCTAGCGCTGGCTGGCACACGCCGCTTCGGGCTCGATTATGGCCGCATGCGCAGCGCTGGCACCCTCGCTTTTCTGGCTGCCAATCTCGCAGGCGGCCTCTTCATGGAGCATTTTGGCGCCAACAAGCTGATCTGGCTGCTGGTTATTGGCAATATGCTGCATATTATCTTTTCGGCTTCCCTACCCATAGATCCCCGCCGGATCGACAACAAGGCGCTCGCGAAAGGCACCCGGCTGGATTGGGCCCAATTGAAGCAATTCGGGCAAGGCTGCTTCTGGATCATTCTTGTGTCGGCATCCCTCCTTCAGGCGTCACACAGCATGCTCTATTCTTTTTCAGCGATCTATTGGACCAAGATCGGCGTCTCGGCCAACATGACCGGTCTTTTGTGGTCCATGGCTTCTGTCTCCGAAATCATTCTGTTTCGCTATTCCAAGAAGATATCTGCAATATTCGACTGGCGAGCGCTGCTGAAGATTGCGGCCCTGATCGCTATTGTCCGCTGGGCCACCTTCCCTCTGGAGCTGCCGACATACGGTTATCTACTGCTTCAGGTGCTGCATGCGGGAAGTTTTGGCTGCGCGCATCTGGGCGCCATGTTCTTCATCAATGAAACCGTCGACGACGAGCTTTCGGGTACAGCACAGGGACTTTACACAATGCTCACAGGCCTCCTATCGGCCATGGCAACAACAGCTTCAGGGTTCCTTTATGCCGAATTCGAAGGCGCAGCATTCCTGACCATGAGCGTCATCGGCCTTTTGGCCTTGAGCCTCTTGATGCTGAGCAGATGGGTTCCGCTCACCCATATAAGGGTCAATGACGCCAGCAAATAGTCTCCGGCAGATATGACGCGATAATTTACCCTCTGCAAAGGCATGAATTTCCTGTATAAAAGACAGGGAATCTGGCATGCCTCGGGTAGGATGATATCCGGATCGCGTATGATTTTATCGATTCTTTTGAAGGCCATCCCTATAGTTTGGCCGATCGATGATTTTGAAGCAGCACAAAAGCAAGTAAGGCAAACTGTTATATGGCTCCACAGGGATCAGACTTAGCCGCCTCGGGGCAGCTCCCCGTTTTGGAGGCCGACGGTACGTCTGCGTCCGGCGTGCTGCTCATCTCTGGCAGTTGGACCATCGAAACCCTGAAAGATGCCGACAATCAGGTTGATCAGGCGCTCAAAGAGACACCTTCCATTAAACAGCTCGACCTTTCCGGTCTGACTTCTCTGGACACCTCAGGCGCCTGGGTCATCATTCGCCTGCTGCGCGGACTGGGCCTTGAGCTATCCAGCGCAACACCGATCAATCCGGATCATGTGTCGCTGTTTGAAGCGGTGGCAGAGACCAACCTGTCTGCGCCGTCGACCCAGAAGGATCTGAATTTCTTCATCGCCGTATTTCAGAAAACCGGTGAAGATGTCGTTGAAATCTACAAGGATATCAAGATTCTCGCCTATCTGGCTGGAGAAATCGTCGCCTGCCTGCTCAAAGGGATCATTCATCCGCGCAGCCTGCGCATCACTTCCATTGTCCATCATATGGAGCATACAGGGCTGAAGGCGGTTCCCATCGTGGCCATGATGTCTTTTCTGGTCGGCGCCATTGTTGCCCAGCAAGGGGCTTTCCAGCTGCGCAAATTCGGCGCGGAGCCGTTTGTCATCGATCTGGTCGGCATTCTCGTCTTGCGAGAAGTGGGCATTTTGCTAACGGCAATTCTGGTAGCCGGGCGCTCGGGCAGTGCTTTCACAGCAGAAATCGGCTCGATGAAAATGCGCGAGGAAATTGACGCCATGCGCGTCATGGGCCTCAATATCATCGAAGTCCTTATCGCGCCGCGCGTCATTGCGCTGATCATCGCTCTGCCTCTGCTGGGCCTTGTCGCCAATCTGGCCGGTCTGGTCGGCGGTGGCATTCTGCTATGGGCTTACTCGGATATCTCCTTGTCCACCTATATCACATGGTTGCGCGATGCCGTGGCGATCAACACCTTCCTTGTCGGTGTAATAAAAGCGCCCTTCATGGCCCTGATCATTGCGCTCATCTCTTGCAGCGAAGGGCTGCAGGTAGGCGGCAGCGCAGAAAGCCTTGGGCGGAGAACAACGGCTGCCGTGGTGAAGTCCATTTTCCTGATGGTGTTGGTCGATGGTCTCTTTGCCATTTTCTTCGCCGCAGTCGGGTTTTAGGGAGCGCAGCATGTCAGCCAAACCGCAAACACCGCAAAGCACAGCGCCCTCTGGCTCCAGCACGCGCCCCATTCTGTCCGTAAAAGGGCTGACGGTAGGCTTTTCCTCGCGTCTTGTGTTGGAAAATCTGGATCTGGATGTCCAACGCGGCGAAATTCTGGGCATCGTGGGCGCTTCCGGCACGGGCAAGAGCGTGTTGCTGCGCAGCGTTCTGGGGCTCGTAAAACGCCAGTCCGGCCAATTCATCATGTTCGGGCACAATACCGAGAAACTGTCGCGCCAGGAGCGGCTGGCCATCGAGCGCCGACTGGGAGTTCTCTTCCAGCATGGCGCGCTCTTCTCCTCG
Organism: uncultured Cohaesibacter sp.; assembly: GCF_963678225.1. Lineage (NCBI taxonomy): Bacteria > Pseudomonadati > Pseudomonadota > Alphaproteobacteria > Hyphomicrobiales > Cohaesibacteraceae > Cohaesibacter > uncultured Cohaesibacter sp. The sequence continues at coordinate 971,900 of NZ_OY782763.1, forward strand.
CTTTCGGTGTTGCAGAATATTCAGGTTCCCATGCGGGAATATTACACGCTGCCTCAGCGCCTTATGGATGAGTTGGCCATTTCCAAGCTTGAGCTTGTGGGTCTCTCCCCGGATGCGGCTCACAAATTCCCGTCAGAACTTTCAGGTGGCATGATCAAGCGCGCAGCCTTGGCTCGGGCGCTGGCGCTTGACCCCCAGCTGCTGTTCCTTGACGAACCAACCTCCGGCCTTGATCCGATCAGCGCCGAAGAGTTCGATGATTTGATTTCTACCCTTAGAGACACTTTGGGTCTCACGGTTTTTATGGTAACCCATGATTTGGATAGCCTCAGTCAAGCCTGCGATCGCATCGCGGTGCTGGCCGAGCGCCGCGTTCTGGCCATAGGAAATATGAACGATCTGCAGAAGAATCCGCATCCCTGGATCAAGAGCTATTTCACGGGCAAGCGGGCCATCAGACAATGGGACAAGAGCTGAGACATGGAAACAAAAGCCAATTATGTGGCCATAGGCCTGTTCACATTGCTTCTGACCGCAGTCGGTTTCGGCTTCATCTACTGGATTGCCAGATATGATGAAACTCGTCCGACGACCGAGGTTGTTGTGCGCTTTGAAGGCTCTGTTGCCGGCCTTATTCGCGGTGGCGCAGTGATGTTCAACGGCATCAAGGTAGGCGAAGTCGCAAAGCTCGAATATGATCCGGACAACCCCAAATATGTCAAAGCGGATCTTCTGGTTGATGCCGGCATTCCGCTCAAGAAAGACAGTGATGTCAGCCTCTCCTTTCAGGGGCTTACAGGGGTAGGCACCGTCGAAATCAAAGGCGGCAGTCCGGATCTGCCCGATCTTCTTGATCAGCCGGGCACCCCTGAAATGATTGCCCAGAGCTCTTCCTTTGAAGATCTGATGAATGGCGCACGCCAGCTCATGTCCCGCGCCGACAAGGTGCTCTCGAAAATCGAGACAGTGGTTGATACCAATCAGGACGGCATCAACAAAACGGTCCAGAATATCGAGAGCTTTACAACGGCGCTCAACAACAATTCCGGCAATATCGAGACCTTCCTCGCAGATGCGTCCGACGCCGCCAAGGGTCTCACATCGCTATCCGGGCGACTGGAAGACCTTAGCGAAAGAGCAGATACCCTGCTTGCTGCCGTTGACCCCGAGAGCATCAAGACGAGTATCGCCAATGTCGAGACAATCAGTGAAAATCTTGTTGGCACATCCAACCGCTTCGACTCAATCGTGGCAGACGCCTCCGAAGCGGCCAAAGGCATCAATGATTTTTCGTCCAACCTGAATACCTCTCTGGGCAAGGTAGACCGTCTGGTTGAAAGTGTGGACCCGGAAGCGATTTCTTCTGCTGTGGCATCCTTGCAGAATTTTGCAACCACGCTGGATGAGTCCTCAGGTGATATCAATGTCATTCTGGCCAACGCCAAACAGGCTTCAGGTGATATCAGCAGCTTTTCTACCTCTCTTTCCGCCCGCACCGATGATTTCAATGCCATCGTGACCGACGCACAGCAACTTGCTGCCCGCCTCAACAAGGCTTCCGAGCGGATCGACGGCATTCTGGGTAAGGTTGACGGCATTCTCTCCGATGAAGATGGCGGCAAGGGTGTGATCGAGGAAGTGACGCTCGCAGCGCGCTCCATTCGCAGTGTTGCAGACAAGTTCAACAGCCGGGCAGACGAAATCTCCGACGGCCTTGCGCGCTTCTCAGGCAGTGGCCTGCGCAATGTCGAAGCCATGGTTTCAGAAGCAAGACGAACCATCAAACGCGTTGAAGGCGCTGTAAACAAACTGGAGAAGGATCCCTCCAGCGTGATATTCGGCGGCAACAAGGTGAAAACCTTCGATCAACGCTACTAATTGTCGGTCGCTCGCCGACCGATCAAAATCATGAGTCGATGGCATCGCAGCAAACCATGATTGCCATATGACATTGACTTGCCAGTTACACCGGGCCCTTGTGGAAACGAGGCGCCAACCGCAAATTTTGACAGTATGGACTGCGCTCAAAAGCGCGCATTTCCTCCAAAATTGGTCCAATTCTGGAAAAAACGGTTGGCAGTTTCTATTTCTACGGTAAGGTAAGCCCATATTTGTTTATTGCCGAGGTACACCCTTGTTTTCTGCGACCCGATTTGTGCGCGCCCTCTCGTTTGTTTGCCTCGCCCTGTGGCTAGCATCCTGCTCTGTAGTAGGCGGCGGCAAAGAGTTGACGACCTATGACCTGAGCGCGCCAGAAAGTTTCGACAATTTGCGCGGTCGCAGCAATGCGCAGCTTTTGATCTTAGTCCCGACGGCGCTCAAATCGCTTGATAGCGAGATGATCGTGGTGCGCCCCGATAATGCTGAAATCACCTATTTTGGCGACGCGCAATGGAGCGACAGCCTACCCAATGTCTTGCAGGACAAGCTGATCCAGACTTTTGAGAATTCCGGCCGCATGCGCTCCGTGGTCAAGCCAGGTGATGGCGTTGTGGTTGACTATAAACTCGCAACATCCATCCGTAGCTTTGAGCTGAATGACGCGAACCGGCCTGTCGCCAAAATCGCGCTTTCGGTAAAGATCATCAATGATCGCAATGGACGCGTGGTCTCTTCACGCCTGTTCGAAGCCTCCGCACCTGCCGGTTCGGCGACACCGGCCAAGGGTGTAGCTGCGCTTGACCGCGCCCTTGAAAGCATACTGAACGAGATCCTCGTCTGGACCCTCAAGACAATTTAGTCCAAGGCTAGCAAAGCCTCCACCATAATAAAAAGGACGCCAAACGCGTCCTCTTTGTCTGTGACCAGACCTATATAGATCACCAAAGCCTCAGAAGCCTTGTCGGATCAATCGGGATGAATCCTGGAAATATTGGAAAGAAACTGGTTGGCACTCGCCTCCCAGCTATATTGCTGCGCATAGGCCAGACAAGCCTGCGGATCGATTTTCAACGCTTCGACCACAGCCTCTTCCAGATCGTCTTTCAAAGCCCCAACACCACTGTCTCCAATCACATCCAGAGGTCCCATAACCGGGTAGGCCGCCACTGGCAATCCCGAAGCCAGGGCCTCCAAAAGCACAATGCCGAACGTGTCGGTTTTGGACGGGAAAACGAAAACATCGCATGAAGCGTAGATATCGGCGAGGTCCTTGCCTTCCTTGAGCCCCAGAAACTTCACATCCGGATAGCGCTCTTCCAAAGCGGCCTTCTGCGGGCCATCTCCAACCACTATTTTTGTGCCCTCGACCTTCAGATCAAGAAAGACCTCGATATTCTTTTCCACCGCAACGCGACCGACATAGAGCAGCAAGGGCCCGGGATAATCGAGCACCTTCTCTTTGCGCGGATGAAACTGTTCAAGGTCAACGCCGCGCCCCCAATAATGCAGCTGGTCAAAGCCGCGAGCTTCTAGGTCTCGCTTCAGGCTTGGCGTGGCCACCATGCAGCATCGCCCGGGATTGTGAAACCAGCGCAAGGCCGCATAGGACAGCGACAGCGGAATGGGGAAACGCGCGGCAAGATATTCAGGAAAGCGGGTATGGTAAGAAGTCGTGAAGGCCTTGTTCGACTTTCTGCAATAGCTTCGCGCCCAGAATCCAAGCGGCCCCTCGGTGGAAATATGCACATAATCGGGATTGATCTCTTCGATCTTTCTGGCGACGCCGCGCCGCATTGTCAAAGAGAGGCGAATTTCCGGATAAGTCGGGCAAGGAACCGTCTTGAAATCAAGAGGCGTCAGATAATGCACCTCCATTCCCTGCTTTTTGACTTCCTGGCCCAAACGATCGAGCGAGCGAACAACACCATTGACTTGTGGATGCCAGGCATCCGTTACGATTAAGAGTCCACTCATGCAAGTGCCTTGGTTGGGGTATGGTTTTCAAGTTGGGGAACGGTTTTTGCGCCTTCGCTCCAGTGGATCAGTTCGAACCGTCCGTCTGGATGCTCGACAATTGCGGTGCAGCTTTCCACCCAGTCGCCGGTATTCAAATAGGAGATACCGAATTTCTCATGCATTTCCGCATGATGAATATGGCCGCAAATCACGCCATCAACGTCAAATTTGCGCGCTTCCTGCGAGAGGGTTTCCTCGAAGGTACCGATGAAATTGACCGCGTTCTTTACCCGCATCTTGGCCCAAGCAGACAGGGACCAATAGCTGAAGCCGAGCTTGCGGCGCAGAATGTTGAGTACGGTGTTCAGCCCCAAAGCAAAGCTGTAGGCCCAGTCGCCAAGATGGGCGAGCCACTTGGCGTGCCGCACCACCATGTCATACTGATCCCCATGGATCACCAGCAACCGGCGACCATCTGCGGTTTCGTGAATGTCATGTTCCTTGACCTCTACACCGCCGAAATGAGCACCATAATAGCTGCGCAGAAATTCGTCATGGTTGCCCGGCACATAGATGATACGCGCGCCCTTGCGCGCCTTGCGCAGGAGCTTCTGCACCACATCATTATGCAATTGCGGCCAATGCCAACGCGCTTGCAGGCGCCAGCCATCGACGATATCCCCGACCAGATAAATCGTCTCTGCATCATTATATTTAAGGAAATCAAGCAGCATTTCTGCCTGACACCCGCGGCTACCCAGATGAACATCGGAGATGAACATGGTCCGATGTTTATAGAGCCCTTCATCGCTGGACTGATTCATGTGCCTGCTCTGATTCACGTTCCGTAAGTGTTTGGCCACTTTTAAGAACGCGCTGTCTCACTTTTGTGACAGTCAGAGCAAATGCCATCTAAAAGACAGATCCTTTCCCCCATCCTGAGAGAAAAAGACCCGTTTCAGCGAGGCAACGCACGTTTACGGGAAGAGAAGTTACGCTCAGAGCGGCTTTGCCTGACGTTCCGCCTTGCGCGAAACACCCAGCTGCCGCTCGCGATAGACAACAAACATGCCGGCCAGAACGACAATACCCCCGCCGATGACCACAGCGTGACTCGGATATTCGCCAAAAATCACAATGCCGATCACCACATTCCAGACCACGTTCACATAGTCGAATGGCGCCACAAGCGACGCTTCCGCCACGCTGTAGGATTTGGTCATGAGGATCTGCCCCAAGCCACCGAAAATCCCAGCCAGAACCATCAAGCCGAAGGTGCGAAAATCAGGAATGACCCAGCCCCAGTAAATGGTAATGAGCGAGAAGCAGGAAGCCGTCACGAAGAAATAGAAGATGATCGCCGAATTATTCTCGGTTTTCGTCATCTGTCGGATCAGGATACCAGCCAGCCCAGTGAGCACGGTTGAACTCAGACAGAGAATGGCGCCCAGCAAGCCCACATCCCCCGTCGAGCCACTCAGACGCGGAGACAGAATGATCAGCACCCCGATAAGGCTGATACCGACAGCCGTCCAGCGATAGGCCTTGACAACCTCCTTGAGGAACAACGCCGCCATGGCAACAATCATCAAGGGATTGAGAAAGGAAATCGCGGTGGCTTCGGGCAACGGCAAAAGCGAGACCGAGGTGAACCAGCAGAACATGGATGTCGTTCCCACCGCAGAGCGCCTCACATGCGCCCATGGATTCTTCGTGCGGATACAGTCGCGCCAGTCACTCTGCCATGCGGTCACCAGCAACAGCGGCGGCAAGGCGAAAAAGCAGCGCGCGAAGATGACTTCCCCAATGGGCATGGACGTCGATGTATATTTGATCAGGGCAAGCATAACCGCAAAAAACATCGTCGAAGCAATTTTGAGTCCAATGCCATAGAGGGCGTTCATATCTGATCTTCCCGACTGACGGTTTTGCTAGCAAAATGACGGCTTGGCCGGTCTCGAAAAGACCTTTGCCTAACGGTCATGGATACGGAGGAAACAAAGGGCAGCTGCACTATGCAGGGGTGAGGCTCTCATTCTCGTCACGCTTTGCTAGAAAGATCAAGAAAAAACTGGAGCTCCCCGCTACAAAGCGCCATTCCCCTTGCCTGCTTTTCCTCAGCCGATCATGAAAAACGAAACAATCGCGCATTCATCACTATAGTTGAAGCTATCACGCTATAAGATTTACAGCATTGAATTGTTGTGCTACTCAACAAGTCCCATCCGACACCGGACAAAGCCAACGCATATTGAGCCTTGGCGACACGTATCACCCCGGTCTGGACAGCCAAGACAGAGTTTCCTCTTTAATGACGTCCGTAAAGCACACCATCAGCAAGGCCCTGACTGCCTTTGACGGCATGCCGAGCTTTTTGCAAGCCGTTCTGGTCATGTTTATCGCCATGATCGGCTTCACATTGCAGGCCGGCATCGTAAAAGAGCTCGGGCAGGATCTGCATGTCAGCCAAATCATCGTCATTCGGCAAGCCTGGATGATCGTCTTCCTGCTGCCTCCTATGCTGAAATCTGCCCGTGGCGACCTCAAAATCCATCGGAAAGACCTGTTCCTCTGGCGGGCTTTCTTCACCTATCTGAGCATCTTGGCAGGTTTCACGGCGATCATCCAATTGCCACTGGCCACCGCCACAACAATGAGCTTCACGCGGACATTCTTTCTGACCATTTTTGCGGTGCTGTTTCTTAAGGAAGCAGTCGGCATGCGCCGTATCGGAGCGCTGGTTGTTGGCTTCATTGGCGTATTGATCATCGCCCGCCCCTCCGAATTGCTGGCAGCGGGCATTGGCGGCATCGACCAGAACCTGCTTCTGGCTCTTGCCGGAGCAGCCCTTGTGGCGGCCAACCAGACCATCGTGCGGGTTCATCTGCGCTATGACCGGCCGACCATCATTGTGACCTATCAGGCAATCATCATCGGGCTGGCACTCGTACCCCTTGCCTGGATCAACTGGAAGCCCATGACCCTGAGCCAATTCGGCCTAATGGCGCTGATCGGCATCCTGGCGAGCTATGCGCAATGGCTGATGCTTCACTCCTTCAAGCGGGCCGAGGCAACAGCGCTGGCGCCTTTTGACTATCTGCGCCTTGTCCTCTCGGCAGCCCTTGGCTGGTACATGTTCAATGAGTGGCCAGATGTCTACACATGGATCGGCGCGGCCATCATCTTCGCATCGACTTTCTACATCATACGCCGCGAAGCCAAGCTGGGCAAAGAGCGCAAACTGCAACCACCGAAATATTAGAGCCCGATGCCGCAAAGCCATATTCTTGCTCATAAACCACTCGCTGCGGCCCTTGAAGCCCTGCCGACACCTGTCTTCAAGGGCAACCGGCGAGCGCTCGTCAAATGCCCCAATGCCGGCGGGGTCTATCTTGTGGCCATGATCCTGCCTCGCCGCACGAAAGTCCTGCGGCCAACGTCAGCCATCCTGCCGCCCGGTCTTTATTGCTATGCAGGCAGCGCCCATGGCCCCGGCGGGTTGCGCGCGCGCCTTGCCCGCCATCTGGCAAAAGAGAAGTCCGTGCGATGGCATGTGGATCAGCTAACGATCCGCGCCAGTTCCCTGCATGTCTGGGCGTGGCTGGATGGCTCTGAATGCGCTCTGGCGGGTCATCTTGCTAGCCTGGATGCCTTTTCAATTCCTCAGCCCGGCTTTGGCAGCTCAGACTGCACCAGCTGCGAGAGCCACCTCTTCATGAGCCCACTCGGCTAGCTCAGCAACAAGAGCTATCTGGAAGAGCGAGCGCCTCACACCCGCTCCAACTTGCGCCAAGGCTCATCAGGCAATGTCACGGTGATCCTGTCATCAAGCTTCACCATGCCCCCTTTGCGCACAATGCCCATAACGCCAGCCTTGCGCACAAGATCGCCCACTTCATCCTTATAGACAAGTTCCTTGAGCAATCCCGGCTGCCAGGCCTCGATCTGGGAACATGGATTGCGCAGTCCCGTGATTTCCACCTCTGCTTCATCGCCAATATGAAGCACAGCCCCCGTTGGTAGGGCGAGCAGATCAATGCCGCTCGTAGTGATATTCTCCCCCATATCGGCCGGTGTCACAGTAAAGCCCTTGTGCGCCACCTCTTCAAACAGCTCCTGATGAATAAGGTGCACCTGCCGCAAGTTTGGTTGGTTCGGATTGGCCCGCACGCGGGAGCGATGCTGGACCAGCTTCCCCATATGCGCATCCCCTTCCACGCCGAGGCCTTCAAGCAACCGGATCGTGGGTTTCAGCTTTTTAGAAAATGCATGTGTGTCATCAAGACTGACAGCGACAACTGCGCCTTCAAATTTCTTCTCAACCAAGGCAGAACCTCTATCAAACAAGGAACGGAATAACGACAAGGACAGCCAACCACAAAAAAGGAGGGAAGACCATGTCTACCCTCCTGATATGTCGATGATTTGACGGCCTGTTTATTCTGCTGCACTCGTCTGCGCGTTGTGCACTTCCTTCTCCCGGCGCTGTATCAGCTTGTTGAGCGCAGATACATAGGCCTTGGCGGAAGAAACCATGGTGTCGGTGTCGGCAGACCGGCCTGTCACCGTGTGATCCCCCTCGCGCAAACGGCAGGACACTTCAGCCTGAGCATCCGTACCAGCGGTCACAGCGCTCACCTGGTACAGCATCAGGCGGGCCTTGTGCGGGATCATCTGCTTGATGGCATTGAAGATGGCGTCTACAGGGCCGTCACCAGTGGCTTCCTTGGTGACATGCGTGCCATTCATATCCAGCGTTACAATGGCTTTCTGTACGCCACTGGTCCCCGCAATCACGGTCATCGCAATCACCTTGATCTTGTCAGAAGCGGCGCCGACTTCATCATCCACCAAAGCCTCGATATCTTCATCAAAGATGTTCTTCTTCTTATCTGCCAGATCCTTGAAGCGGTTGAAGGCATCCTGGAAGGCATTCTCGCCCAGATTATAGCCCAACTGATCCAGCTTCTGCTTGAAGGCGTGACGACCCGAATGCTTGCCCATGACCAGATCCGTGCCACCAACGCCCACATCTTCCGGCTTCATGATCTCGTAGGTTTCGGCATTTTTCAGCATGCCATCCTGATGGATACCGGATTCATGCGCGAAGGCGTTCTTGCCGACAATCGCCTTGTTATACTGCACAGGAAAAGCCGAAACGGCGGATACCAGTTTGGAGGCACGGGTCAACAGCTTGGTATTGATGCCGGTATTGTAAGCAAACACATCATTACGCGTACGGATGGCCATAATGACTTCTTCCAGCGCTGCGTTGCCGGCGCGTTCGCCCAGACCGTTGATCGTGCATTCGATCTGACGGGCACCGCCACGCACCGCTGCCAGCGAGTTGGCCACAGCCATACCCAGATCGTTGTGGCAGTGCGCCGAGAAAATCGCCTTGTCAGAGTTCGGAACCGTTTCGATAACCCGTTTGAACAAATCGGCGATTTCGAGTGGTGTGGTATAGCCAACCGTATCGGGAATGTTGATCGTGGTAGCACCGGCATTGATGGCCGCTTCCACGCATTTGCACAGGAAGTCAAATTCGGTGCGGGTGCCGTCTTCGGCCGACCATTCCACATCATCGGTCCAGTTGCGCGCGCGCGTAACGGACTCGATCACCTTTTCATAGACCCGGTCCGGCTCCATCTGCAACTTGTATTTCATATGCACCGGGCTGGTGGAAATGAAGGTATGAATGCGGCGCTTTTCAGCGTGTTTGATGGCTTCCCCGGCCCGGTCGATGTCTTTGGAGCCAGCGCGGGCCAAACCGCAAACGGTAGCGTTCTTGACCACCTTGGCGATTTCGCTTACGGCCTCGAAATCGCCGTTGGAGGCGATGGGAAACCCGGCCTCGATCACGTCGACGCCCAATTCATCGAGAACCTTCGCCACCTGCAACTTCTCTTCCAGCGTCATGGACGCACCGGGAGACTGTTCACCATCGCGCAAGGTTGTATCGAAAATGACAATGTCGTTATTCATAGAACTCATCCTGCTTTTAGCCGCCGAGGCGCATGGGTCTGTTCACATGCAAAGCCAACAAGCGGCTGGAATATTTCCTGCTGCCTTGAAGTTTGTAATCCCCTGAAGATCCGCCGCCGAATGAGATCAGCGCCTGTCGATGTTCAGGGGCAGATAAGGAGGAGTAGTTCGGAATTTAGGCGAGCGAGAGCGTTGGGAGCGGATAGCTCAACCAATTTGATTTGACCAATTGTGCTCTCTGGAGCGGCCATGAAAATCTCTCTCACGTGTTTACAGAGCCTGTTTTTACATCTCTGCCATTCGGTAGGAAAATCTGTAACCGATTAAACGCACGGAAACAAGAGGAAATTTCATGCACCATTCCGAGCAAGGATATTAGTTAAACGACGATAGAAATTATTTTCCATCTTCATAACAACCAAAAAGTGCATAAATCTGGTTAAAGAAGTCCAATCCAATAGTTTAGAATTATTACTATCCATTAATTGAGTGAACATTATATTTAGTATTTGTAAATTGCGAATATATAAATGCTTTTTAAATAACTTTTTTCAAATATACAGACTAAGGACAAATCGGCCAATAAATATCCAGTATTAGTTGCTGGAAACAAAAATACAGTCGAAAGGCGAAAAATATGAACCTGCTTTCGAAACTGAAGCTCACCCAGAAAGTGACATTTCTGACCATCGGCTCTGTGTTGATCTGCATGATCTCACTCGCAACGGCAACCTGGTCAACAATCAGCAACAAAATCAAATCTGATGTGCTGCAACAACAGTCCATCAGCATCCGCGTTGCCTCGCAAGTTTTTGAAGCCAGCCTTCCCGATGTGACCGTTACAAGAGACGCTTCAGGTGGAATCAGTCGTCTCGTCATGAAAGAGATCCCCGCTTTTTCCGATCATGACATGATTGACCGCATCGGCTCCATCACAGGCGAAACCGCGACCGTGTTTGCATGGGATCAAGAAAGCAGGGATTTCTGGCGCAAGACAACCAACATCAAGAAGCCGGACGGCAAAAGAGCCATCGGCACCCCCTTGGGCCAAAATGGCGCTGTTTACCCTGTCGTCACGCAAGGCAAGACATTCGTTGGTGAAGCTGTGATTCTTGGCGTACCCTACTACACGCTCTATCAACCGATCTTCTCTGCCTCAAACGAGGTCAACGGCATTCTCTATGTTGGCATCCAGAAAGAACGCGTCCAGTCCATTCTGAGTGACGTATTGCAGAGCCTTCTGATCTCTGCTGTCGTGGTAGGTGCCTTGATTGTAGGGTTCGCCTTCTTTGCCAGCCGCCGTATGATGAAGCCTCTGCCCGTCATGACCAATCTGTTGGCAGCGATCTCGCGCGATGACAAGATTTCGGAAATCCCCTATCAGTCTCGCAAAGACGAAATCGGTGATATGGCTGCAGCCGTTGCCGTGCTGAATGATAAGAATGTGCATCGCCTTGAACTGGAACAGAATAAAGCGGAAACCGACAAGGAACGCGAACTGCGCGAGCAGAAGATGCTGCAAACCGTAACAGCGTTTGATCACGACATTCAGTCCATTCTGGAAGCAGTCGCCGACAACTCAAGAACCATGGAAGGCACCGCTCAGCGCCTGACGGAAATCGCCGAGACAACCGCAGAGCAATCCAACAGCGCCTCTTCGGTTTCCAACGAAGCGGCAAGCAATGTCCAGACGGTCGCCTCCGCTTCTGAGGAACTCTCCGCCTCCATCGGCGAAATCTCTCAGCAGCTCACCAAGACGCGGTCTGTTGTGTCCCTTGCATCCGATGAGTCGGTTGCCACCAACGAGAAGGTCGAGAGCCTCGACATGGCCGCCCAGAAGATTGGCGAAGTCGTAACCCTCATTCAGGCCATCGCCGAACAAACCAACCTGCTGGCGCTCAACGCCACCATCGAGGCTGCACGCGCCGGAGAAGCAGGCAAGGGCTTTGCCGTTGTGGCCGCCGAAGTCAAGGAGCTGGCCAACCAGACCTCCAAAGCTACCGAGGAGATCTCCAACCAGATTTCCGGTATCCAGACCTCGTCTCAGGAAGCAGTTTCTGCCATTTCCAAGATCTCTGAAACCATGGCCGAGGTGAATGAATATACCAATTCCATCGCCGCCGCCGTGGAACAGCAGGGCTCAGCCACTCAGGAAATCAGTTCCAATGTGCAACAGGCATCTGTAGGTACCAGCGAGGTGAACCAACGCATGGCTTCGGTCAGCAGTTCGGTTGCCGATACCCATCAATCCGCCGAGAATGTACTGGAAGCCTCTCGCAATGCCGCTGAACAGGCAAAGCAACTGCGCTCCCGCATCGAGAGCTTTCTTAAGGACATTCAGGCCGCTTGACGCAAGCGAAACAGGTCTGGGGCCCATTCTCCAGACCTTGCCGCTATGCCTTGCAGCAAGAAAAACAAAAAAGCCACGGTGCGGGAGACCCGACACCGTGGCTTTTTTCTAATCTGACGAAGTTGGCCTTGCGCGCTGGCGCAGCCTTTCCCCTCTTAGCGATAATGAGAGAGCAGATAGGCGCGCGTTGCACTCAATGCAGACATCACCTTCTGGGCACGCGGAGATTTGCAATAGGCCAAAGACGGTGCAATTGATACCTGACCAACCCCCACATGGGTGTATTTGTCATCATTCTCAAGGAAGGTATCCAGCGCGGTCACGCAGGCCTTTTTATAGCCTTCCAGATCACCGGCAAGGAAGATGTCCCACACTTCGGGCAGCAGAATGGTTTCAACGCCAATCGACTCAGCACCAAGCACATCGCGGCAGGTCTTGAACAGCCCACCGGTCGCTTCCATGGTGGAAGGCGCGGTAACGAGAATGGCGATATCGCTGCGTCCCGGATTGGACATGGCCTTTTTAAACACATCATCGGCCAGCAGACGGTCGGTCCTGAGCACCGGCGCCCCTTCAACCATCAGTCGATCCGCAATCGGGCTGAGCGTCGAGCAGGTGACGAGCAACAGATCGACCCCGCGAGCGCATTCCAGAATGGCGCGCTCGATTTCCGCTCCGATGTCCGCGTCGATATATCCAAGTTCGGTCACCTTCTGCAGCAAATCATTCCGCACAAAATGCTGCTCAGGCACCAGATTCGTGCCTTCTAGCGCTTCGGAAAAAAGCGCAATGTTACTCTCGATGCTGTGTAGGAAAGAAAAAGACATTAGGGTCGCCTGGAACAATCTTGGATGAAACAAATAGGTCAGCGGATGGCCTGTTGGTGGCACAATAAGACCAAATTTCACCCAACGCCAGTGTTAAATATACAATTTTCCTTCAGAAACAAGGACCACACGTCCTCCGATTGTCTCACTTGTCAGCCGCCCCTCGGCGACTTCCATTCCCAGCTCGACAATGGACGGGCGTTCCATTTCAAACCCCTGCTCGATGCGATATTTGTGATTTCCCTGCCCGGGCTTGTCGAATTGGCAAATCACGCCGGCAAAGGCAGCTGCGGCAGATCCTGTTGCAGGATCCTCCACGATGCCCGTTCCCGGAGCAAACATGCGCGTGTGAAAGCTGGAATCATGGCAGGTGGTTTCGCGCGTATAGAGATAGGCATCGTTATGCTCATGCGCCCCAAAAGCCGAACTCCAGCTCGGCATCACCGGCCGCGCCCGTTTCATGGCTTCCAGATTGCGAATAGGCACCATCGCAAAAGGCACGCCAGCCGAATAAGCCGTCGGCACGTGATTCTCAAAGCCGATATCCTTGATGTGCAATCCCAGCGCAGCGGCAATCTCGTCTTTTGAGCCCAACTGTACCGATGCCATGGGCTTGGACAGTTGCGGCACCTCGAACACGGCCTTGCCCATGCCGTCGGACGCCAGTTTGACCTTGGCACGAATGCGCCCCACCTTCTCTTCCAGCAGCATCACGCAATTCTGTTCGCTTTCCAAATCAGGAAAACGCAAGAAGCCAAGCAACACCGCCGCTCCTACTGTGGGGTGACCGGCAAAAGGCATCTCGAAGGTCGGCGTAAAAATGCGCAGAAAAGCACTATGTGCCTTGTTCTCGGGTGTGCAGACAAACACCGTTTCAGAAAAATTGAACTCTCTGGCGATCTTCTGCATCTGCTCATCGGACAGATCATCACTATCGAGCACCACTGCCAGCGGATTGCCCGCAAACAGATCTTTGGTGAACACATCAAGAGTGAAATAGCGATGCTCAGCATTGGACATGTGGTCTCGTTCCGAATTTGATAACAAAGGGACACAGGGCTTGACAGTATAGGCTTAACCCGTTGGGTGGACCAACATCAAAGCGCGGTAAACCTAAATAAAGAATAAAGAAAAATCCCGATCACGAGGACCGGGATTTTTGTAGGATTTACAGAAGAAAAGACGCTTAGTTCTTTTCTTTGTCCACCATGGCTTTTTCCTTGATCCAAGGCATCATGGCACGCAGCTTTGCGCCAACTTCTTCTACCTGGTGCGCATCGTTGCGCGCACGGATGGCCTTAAAGGAAGTCTGGTTGACTTTGTTTTCCAGCATCCAGTTGCGAACGAAAGTACCGTCCTGAATGTCGGTCAGAACATTTTTCATTTCTGCCTTGGTTTCAGGAGTGATCAGGCGTGGCCCGGTAGCATATTCGCCATATTCAGCGGTGTTTGAAATGGAGTAGTTCATGTTGGCGATGCCGCCTTCATAGATCAGGTCCACAATCAGCTTCATTTCATGAACGCACTCGAAATACGCCATTTCAGGGGCATAGCCGCCTTCCACGAGGGTTTCAAAGCCAGCACGCATCAGTTCGACAACACCGCCACAAAGAACAGCCTGCTCGCCGAACAGGTCGGTTTCACATTCTTCCTTGAAGGTGGTTTCGATGACACCCGCGCGGCCACCACCATTGGCAGACGCATAAGAAAGGGCCAGATCATGGGCATTTCCAGTCGCGTCTTGCGCAATGGCGATCAGGGTAGGCACGCCAGCGCCGCGAACATATTCACCACGAACCGTATGACCCGGGCCTTTCGGAGCAACCATGGCAACATCAAGGTCGGCACGTGGCTCGATCAGGTTGAAGTGAACGTTTAGACCATGGGCAAACAGCAGCATGGCATTTTCTTTGAGATTTTCATGCATGCTGCCGTAGTAAATGTCAGCCTGCAGTTCATCCGGGGTCAGCATCATGACCACGTCAGCCCATTTGCAAGCGTCAGCAACGGTCATGACCTTCAGGCCCTGACCTTCGGCTTTTTTTGCGGAAGAAGAGCCTTCGCGCAGACCGATGGCAAGGTTGGCCACGCCAGAGTCGCGCAGGTTCAGTGCATGAGCATGGCCCTGGGAGCCATAACCGATAATGGCAACGTTCTTGCCCTTGATCAGATTGATATCTGCATCGCGATCATAATATACGCGCATTATTTCTTCCTTTTTTCTCGCTGTGGGATCACAAAATTACCCGAACAGCCTGATATTTGGTCGAAACCGAAAGATTTGAACTCGGCCTAAAAGATGTCGCGATCAAGGTCAAGCCCAAATATGAACTGGTTGCTCCTTATTGGAGCTGGATTGCTAATGTCCGCTTACAATTCGCCCATCGCCCGCTGAAAACGGCGAACTGTCTCTTCAAATCCATAGATCAGGGCTTCAGCAATAAAGCCATGGCCAATGGACACTTCCCTGATGAAGGGCACTTCCTTCATGAGAGCGGGAAGATTCTCCGGTGTCAGATCGTGGCCGGCATTGACGCCAAGGCCCGCTTCCTTCGCCGCATTCGCTGTGGCAGCCACTTCGGCAAGCCGGGTAACGGCAAGAGCATCATCTGCGTAGCAAGCCCCGTATGGGCCGGTATAGACTTCGATGCGGTCTGCCCCGACAGCGGCAGCCTTGGCTGGCTGATCCGGCTCCGGATTGACAAACAGGGACACCTTCATGCCCGAATTCTTGATGACATCGACAGACCGGCGCAACAAGCCGTCATTCGCCTCGAAATCCCAGCCATGGTCGGATGTCTGCTGAGAGGGATCATCAGGCACGAAAAGAACCTGATCCGGACGCGCTTCCTCGCACAGGGCTAAAAAGCGATTGTCTGGATAGCCTTCTAGGCACAGTTCCTTGCCGGTGAAATCAGAGCGGATCATATCTGCCAGATCACGAACATCCTGTCCACGGATGTGGCGCTCATCGGGGCGTGGGTGGACCGTGATGCCCTTTGCTCCTGTTTCCAGAGCAATCCGGGCGAGCCCCGTGACACTGGGCCATGGCAGGTCACGCCTGTTGCGCAACACGGCCACTGCATTCACATTCACGCTCAATCGTGTTTTCATAGAAATTCAGTCCTTCCAACGGTAACCCAACGAAAGCCACCCTGGCAGAAGAAGGATTGATCGAGCTATCTGGCGAGCAGTTAGCTCCTTGCAGAAAGCCCGATCAATCGGTTCCCAATCGCCACCCGGAGGAGTTCCTCAGGTTTTATCTTGTCCGCGCCGCAGGGCCACCACACCGGTGCGGCACACCTCAACCAGCCCAAGCGGCTGCATAATAGTGATAAACTGCTCGATCTTGTTTTTCCGACCAGTCATCTCGAAAACAAAATGCTCAGCCGTAGCATCAATCACCGTAGCACGAAATGCATCAGCCAATCTGAGAGCTTCCACTCTTTTATCGCCCGTTCCGGCGACTTTGATCAAGGCCAGCTCCCTTTCGAGCGGAGCCACTTCGAACGTCGACAGATCAGCAACTTCATGCACAGGCACCAGACGGCCCAACTGCGAGCGGATCTGTTGCAGTACAGGAGGTGTTGCAGTCGTTACGATGGTGATGCGCGAAATATGATCCTCATGTGAGGTTTCCGACACCGTGAGAGAGTCAATATTGTATCCCCGTCCGGAAAAGAGGCCGATCACGCGCGCCAGCACACCCGGTTCGTTGTCCACCAGAACAGAGAGTGTGTGCGTTTCTTCAACGGTCGATACTTCTTCAATGAAATAGGCAGATCCTTGCTGCATCTTGCCGTTCCTTCTTTTGAAATGCGTGTTGCGTTACCGGTCAGACGAGCTTTTTGCCCGCTTCCCCAATGGCCGTCGCGATCTTGCTTGCGTCCTCAGCTTCTTCAGAGAAGAGCATATCGTTGTGTGCCCGCCCCGACGGGATCATCGGGAAGCAGTTTGCCAGTTTGGCAACACGGCAATCGAAAATGACAGGACCTTCATAGGCAATCATCTCGTCAATCGCGGCATCCAGTTGATCCGGCTTGTCGCAAACAATGCCCTTGGCACCATAAGCTTCGGCCAGCTTCACAAAGTCCGGCATCGCCTCGACATAGGAGTTAGAAAGCCGGTTGCCATGCAACAGCTGCTGCCACTGGCGCACCATACCCAGATGCTCGTTATTCAGGATCATGATCTTGACCGGCAGGTTATGCTGGATAGCGGTCGAAAGCTCCTGAATATTCATCTGGACGGAGCCATCACCGGCAATGTCGATAACCAGACTTTCCGGATGCGCCGTCTGCACACCCAAAGCTGCCGGGAAACCATAGCCCATCGTACCCAGCCCACCGGATGTCATCCAGCGATGAGGCTCTTCAAAGCCAAGGAACTGTGCGGCCCACATCTGATGCTGCCCCACCTCGGTGGTGACATAGTAGTCCTTGCCCTTCAGCTTTTCATTCAGGCGCTGCAAGGCATATTGCGGCATGATAACGTCGTCATTGGGCCGATAGGCCAGACAATCACGCTTGCGCCAGATCTTGATCTGCTCCCACCAGGTTGCCAAAGCTTCCTTGTCGGTTTTCTTGCTGCTGGCCCGCCAGATGCGCACCATGTCTTCCAGAACATGACCGACATCGCCAACAATCGGCAGATCCACCTGAACAATCTTGTTGATCGAGGAAGCATCGATATCGATGTGAATCTTCTTGGAATTGGGCGAGAAGGCATCAAGCCGCCCCGTGATACGGTCATCAAACCGCGCCCCGACACACAGCATCACATCGCATTCATGCATGGCCATATTGGCTTCATAGGTGCCGTGCATGCCCAGCATGCCGAGCCATTCCTTGCCGGATGCCGGATAAGCACCCAGCCCCATCAGCGTGGAGGTGATCGGGAAACCGGTCAGACTGACCAACTCGCGCAACATCTGACAGGCTTCTGCGCCCGAATTGATGACGCCGCCGCCGGTATAAAGCATTGGCTTCTTGGCAGAAACCAGCATTTCAACCGCTTTGCGAACCGCATCCAGATCACCCTTGATCTGCGGATGGTAGGTCTTGTGGCTGACATTGCTCGGTCCATGATACATGCCGCTCGCGAACTGGACATCCTTCGGAATGTCAACGACAACCGGCCCTGGTCGACCAGAACGCGCAACATAGAAGGCCTCATGCAGAATGCGCGGCAGATCCTCAATGGAGCGAACCAGATAGTTATGTTTGGTACAAGGGCGCGTGATGCCGGAGGTGTCGCACTCCTGAAAGGCGTCAGACCCGATTAGGGAGGTTGGAACCTGCCCGGTAATGCAAACCAGAGGAATGGAATCCATCAGCGCATCGGCCAGCGGGGTCACGGCATTGGTGGCGCCCGGACCGGACGTCACGAGCAGCACGCCCACTTTGCCAGTTGAACGGGCATAGCCCTCTGCTGCATGGCCAGCGCCCTGTTCGTGGCGCACGAGAATGTGACGAATATCTTCCTGCTGAAAGATTTCATCATAGATCGGGAGAACCGCGCCCCCAGGATAGCCAAAAATATGGTCCACACCCTGATCTTTCAGAGCACGAATAACCATCTCAGCACCCGTCATCTGCCGTGTCATTCATCCATTCCTTAAACCCGAGCCTTCGCACAGCACGAGGCTCCATTTTATCAGTCATCTGTCAGAAATCGATCAGAACGCCTGATCACTCCTCCCAACAGCCTTGGCCCTTCCGCCCGCAAACCTTGTAACCACCAAGAAACACGCTTTGTCATTTCCAATCAGGCAATAAAAAAGGGCCCCTCAAAGGCCCCGGACGCGCACCACCATTTGCAATGATTACCCAATCATCACAGCAGCGCGCCTACCCACTAGAATCACAAGAATATTTCGCATAATCGCTACAAGCTTTCCGTTCGTTTCGCGAGGCACGTTAGTCTCTCAATCCTGCAAGGTCAACCCGTTTTGCCACAATTTTTGGGAATGCTCGCAATATTAGACCAGTTTCCCACCCCCTATTTTTTCATTTCTATCAAAAAATGGGCAATCGCATCCTCTGCGGTGTCAAAAAGGGGCCAATCTGACATCTGATTGCGGATCCAGGTCATCTGTCTTTTTGCATAGCGGCGAGTATCCCGTTTGCAAAGGCGGATGGCCTCCTCATAGTCAAGATGGCCCGCGTCGCAGTCCGCCAGATAGGAAACGCCGATCGCCTTCATGGCAGGAAGGTCCGGATCAAGCCCGAGGCTGGCCATATGAACCGCCTCCCGGATGCCACCCAGTTCAACCATCTGATCAAAACGCGCCTCGATTTTCTTGTAAACCAGATCGCGCGGCGGACAGAGCGCCAACTTCATGGCCCCTTGCGCAATCGCTGGATTGTGACGCAGCACAGGATTCCTTTGCCATTCCAGCAGGGACTTGCCTGTCGCATCGAGAATTTCCAGCGCCCGCAGAATGCGCTGCCCGTCTGCGGGCTTGAGTGTGGCTGCCATGTCCGGGTCACGTTCGGCAAGGATTGCATGCAGCGCTTCAGGGCTCTGCATTCGGTCAAGTTCGCTCTCCCAGTGGGCCCTAATGGGTTCGGGCACATCGGGCACCACATTGAGCCCCTCAAGCAGGGCTTTGAAATAGAGGCCCGTGCCACCAACCAGAATGGGACATTGCCCCCCTGCCCTGACATCTGTAATGGCCGCAACTGCGTCATCAAGCCACCGGCCCACGGAATAGCGCTCAGCCGGGTCAACATAGCCATAGAGCCGATGCTCCACGTCTCCCATCTCTGCGGCGGTAGGGCGGGCTGACAGAATGGACAATTGGTCATAAATCTGCATTGAATCGGCGTTGATAATCACGCCATCAACGATTTGTGCAAGCCTTAGTGCAAGAGAAGACTTGCCGCTGGCCGTTGGCCCAGCTATCAACACCGCTGACGGAGCCTTTGCATTCTGTGTTCCGCTATCAATCACGCGAGTCTGTAGCCTCTCGATAAGAGGTTCCCATTTTTGGAGCTGTCATGTCCTTCACCCTGACCCTCATTAGCGCGCCAGCTGACCCGGCCGTCAGCGCCGATCTTGTGGCTGAAGTTCAATCTATCATCCATGTCGATACAGATTTTACCTGGCTGATGGAAGGGGTCGCCTGTGATTTTGTTATCCCGCATCACCCCGATTATGCGAATTTGCGCGCCGAGCTGTTTGCTGCTCTGGGCGGGGCTCCTGTCGATGTAATCTTCCAGCCCAGCAAAGGCCGCAAGAAAAAGCTGCTGCTGGCAGATATGGATTCCACCATGATTCAGCAGGAATGCATCGACGAGCTGGCGGATGAAGTCGGCCTGAAGGAAAAAGTTTCCGACATCACCGCGCGCGCCATGCGCGGAGAGATCGAATTCGAACCCGCACTCAAGGAACGCGTTGGCCTGCTCAAGGGCCTCAGCCTTGATATCGTGGACAAGCTGTTTGCCGAGCGCATTACCTTCACGCCCGGAGGCAAGGCGCTGGTGCACACCATGAAGGCCAACGGCGCCTATTGTGCGCTTGTCTCGGGCGGCTTTACCCATTTCACATCGCGCGTGCGCGAAATCCTCGGGTTTGATGAAGACCGGGCCAATCTGCTGATTGAAAAAGAGGGCCTGCTAACAGGCGAGGTCGGCATGCCCATTCTGGGCAAGGATGCCAAGCTGGCCCGCCTCAACGCCCTCATCAAAGAACACAAGCTCGCCCCTTCAGAAACCATGGCCGTTGGTGACGGCGCCAACGATCTGCCCATGATCATGAGTGCAGGCGCTGGCGTTGCGCTGCATGCCAAGCCCAAGGTGGCCGCACAGGCCGAGTTCGTCATCAACCATGGCGACCTGACCGGTCTTCTGTTCCTGCAAGGCTACAAGGCTGAAGACTTTGTGCTTGCCTGAGCACAAAGTGAGCATGACACAATCACGAACAGCATGAAGGGGCCATTCGGCCCCTTATTCATTTCTGTCACCCTTGACCGCGCGGCTTGCGGGAAGAATGCGCTTCTCAGTGTAGCTGGCCTTCGCCTTCAACATCCTCAAGCTTGATGGAGACAAATTCCAGCTCTCCACCATCAGGCTTGGCCACAAGAAATAGCAGAGTCTTCTTGCCCTCGGCCTTCAGACGATCAAGGCGCTCAATCAGGTTGCTGGGCGAAGAGACGATTTCCTGATTGATCTCGACGATGACCATTCCGGCCTCGATCCCCTTGCGCTCAGCGAGGCTCCCTGCCTCGACATCGGACACCACAACGCCCTCCACATCATCATCAAGATGATGCAGCCGCCGCACATGTGCACTGAGCCGCGAAAGAGACATACCAAAGAGCGTTGCTCCATTGGGGGCCATATGAGGCGGTTGCGCCGTCTTGCGCTCTTTTTCCGATTGTTGGGCAACGATCACCCTGCGGCTCAAAATTTGCCCTTTGCGGGCGAACTCGACATCCACTTCCTTGCCAGCTGGCGTATCGGCAACCAGACGCGTCAAGTCGCGCACCCGCTCGATCCGGGTGCCATCATAGTCCAGAATGACATCGCCGGATTTAAGCCCCGCTTCAAAAGCCGGTCCGTCCTTGTCCACCCATGTAATGAGCGCCCCGCGCACTTCACTGACGCCCAGCCCTTCTGCCAGATCCACAGACAGCTCCTGAATGCGAACCCCAAGCCAGCCACGCCGGGCCTCACCATAATCAAGAAGCTGCTGCACCACCCGCTGCGCGATATCGGAAGGAATGGCAAAGCCCAATCCAATGGAAGAGCCGGTGGGTGAGATGATCGCCGTATTCACCCCGACGACATTGCCATACATATCAAACAGCGGCCCGCCCGAATTGCCACGGTTGATCGCCGCATCCGTCTGGATGAAGTCATCATAGGGTCCGTTATTGATGATCCGGTTGCGCGCCGAAACAATGCCGATGGAAACCGAGCCGCCAAGCCCGAAGGGGTTGCCGATCGCCATGACCCAATCGCCAACGCGCAAATCTTTCGCGCCACCGAAAGAGACGGTCGGAAGCGGTTTGTCTGCATCGACCTTGAGCAGAGCCAGATCCGTCTTGCTGTCATACCCGACAAGCTCGGCGCGATAATTTGACCCATTGTGAAATTTGACATTGATCCGGTCTGCTTCCGAGATGACGTGATAGTTGGTCACGATCAACCCTTCAGCACCGACCACGAAGCCGGACCCCAAAGACTGCATGCTCCGCTTGCTGTCCAGCTCGGGGGAATCTTCATCAAAATAGTCATCGAAGAATTTCTTGAAGGGTGACCCATCCGGCACCTTGGGCATAGGCACCGCCCCTTCGGCAGCGACCAGCGAAATGGTAGAAATATTGACGACGGCGGGCGTCAGGCGTTCCGCCAGATCTGCCACACTCCTTGGTCCGCGCCGGGTTTCATGGGATGCACTCTGCGTCGCTTGCTGGGCAGAAGCAGAAGCAACAAGGAACAGAGACAAAAGAAACGCCAAAAGGCAAGCCAAGCTCCCCCCTCCGCAGCCTTTATGCTGCAGCTTCGAAGCAATGTGCAAAAGAGTCATGACCTTTTCTTCCCATGCAAGGCAAATCAGCCTCGCCTCCTGCAAATCCAGATCCCTTTAAGGACTTCATACAGTATCAGGAAAAAATTAAGCCTCATTGAACAGCCAAGCAAGTCACCAGCAAGGCAAGAGGCTTAAAGGTCAGCCAATTCCACCCCGGAGATTGGCACCATGACTTATCTGCAGCCCTTGAATGCATACACATTGACAGGCATGGCCAAGCTCTCGAACAAGTCGTCTGGTCGCTCAATGTTCCATTGCGCCATGGTGTCAAACTGCTCATCATCCATTTTCAAACTGGCCAATGTCTGGCGCAAATGCGCAAAAACATAATATTTGATGCCATCCCCTTCCTGAACAGTCTCGACAGGAATATCGATCGGCTCTTCCTCAGTGGTCTGAACGCTCATCCAGCACACGGATATACCATTGGAGCAGCCCTGTTCGGCTTCCAGTGTCCAGACAAGATGGCCAGCGGTATGCATTTCGAAAATGAACGGATCGACAAGACCATTGGTCTTTAGCACATGCTGGTTGCCGTCATTGTCCTGAGCCTCGAAAATGGCCCCATTCTCGCATGTCTCTGCGAAAGCAGGCCCGGCGAGAAACAGCGAAGCGGCGATGAAAAAACGGATCATGATTCTCTTCCTTGCGCACTGGTGGGCAAAGCCCCCTCCCAGCGAAAAATCCAGTGGCTTTAAGCCTTAAAAGAAGACTGGCAAGGGCGCAAGAAAGAAGAGAAAGAGGGTGGGAATTCGCGGCAACCGAGCTGATGTTTCGGTGCATTGTAAGGAGTAGACCATTCAGCCGCGGATCATCCAGACCACCAAAACCCCAAACACCATGGCAACAAGCCCACCGATTCTAAGATTGCCGCCGGGGATTGTCGCGACTTCCAGCATCATGCGCTTCATGCTGCGTGGCATAGCGGCCCATAAAAAGCCCTCAATTACGAAGACCAGACCGATTGCAGCTAGAAAATCTGACATATTGCCCTCTTGGTGCCTGACTGTGGCAGGACTTGCGCGGCACGCCTAAGCTATTCCGCGCAAGCCAATATCTAATGAAAGTCTCAGTTGGTAGAGACCGCAGGGGCTTCTGTACCATCCGGAGCAACGCTTGGGCTAATAGCCGGAGTGGCAGGGGCATCGGCGGTAGCTGGAGCGACCGGCTCTGCTGCATCAGAAGAAGCGTCAGCAGCCGGCGCAATCGCGGCAGGAGAGTCACCAGCATTGTTGAAGTAGCTGAAGAACTCACCATCTGGCGACAGAACCAGACGCGTATCCCCATTGGACAGGCTGTTTTCATAAGCCTTCATGGTGCGGTAGAACTCGAAGAAGTCCGCATTCTTGCCATAAGCCGCTGCGAAGATGTTGTTTCGAAGCGCATCACCAACACCACGCTGGATTTCAGCATCCCTTTTTGCATTGGCTATAATAACCGTTGCATTACGATCAGCTACAGAGCGGATCTGCTGGGAGAGCTTCTCACCATCGGCGCGAATACCATTGGCTTCCTGCTGACGTTCAGTCTGCATCTGACGGTAGACAGCCTCGGAGTTTTCCTGAGGCAGGTCAGCACGACGAATGCGATAGTCAACCAGAGACACCCCAAGACGCTGTGTCTTCTCATCCACGCTCTTGCGGATCAGTTCGACCAGTTCGTCACGTTTGTCGCGCACGATATCCTTGAAGGTATATTCGGCAACAACGTCACGCAGCGATGCTTCCATAAAGCCGTTCAACTGACTTTCGAAGTTGGACAGAAACTTGGCCTGACGCTTGAACACGATCGGATCGGTGATCTGATAGCGCGCAAAAGAATCTACCAGCAGGCGTTTTTTCCCAGAGGCAATAACCTCGCGCTCGGACTGTTCCAGATAGCGCGCACGCTTGTCCAGATATTCCACGCTCTGAATGAACGGCGTCTTGAAATACAGACCCGGTTCACGAACGGCCCGCTCGATGCGGCCAAACTGGGTCACAACAGCCTGTTCATGCGGATAGATCAGGAACACAGACCCATACAACAGAACGGCAATGACAGCGGCAATAACCAGAGCAAAGACAGATTTTACAGACATGATCAGTTCCCCGCTTTCTTGGTCAGTTCATTGAGCGGCAAATAAGGAACGACGCCCGAACCGCCTTCAGACTTGCTATCAAGGATGATCTTTTCGGAACTACCCAAAACCTGCTCCATGGTCTCCAGATAGAGACGCTTGCGTGTAATCGCTGGTGCCTTTTCATATTCACCAAGAATTTCGGTAAAGCGCTGGGCCTGACCACGAGCGTCCGCAACCGTCTGCTCACGATAGGCATTAGCGGCTTCAAGAATCTTGGCTGCCTGACCTTCTGCTTCCGGAACAACCTTGTTGGCATAAGCCTGTGCTTCGTTCTGCATGCGCACCTTGTCGGCCTTGGCCGTCTGCACATCACGGAACGCATCAATCACCTGTTCTGGAGGCTCAACGCCCTGCAACTGAACCTGAATGATGTTGACGCCCGCGTCATATTTATCGAGCATCTTCTGGGTCAGCTCACGAGCGGCCACCTGAATGGCAACACGGTCCCCGGTCTGCACTTCGTCCATGGTGTTGCGACCAACGATTTCGCGCATGGCAGATTCCACAACCTGCTTGACCGCGATTTCAGGGCTGTCAACATTGAACAGATAGGCTTCGGGATCCTTGATGTTCCACTGAACCTTGAAGTCCACATCGATGATGTTTTCGTCACCGGTCAGCATCAGGCTTTCTTCGGGCACGTCACGCTTGCTGACAGAACCGCGCTGATTGGAAAACTCGCGGGAACCAATGGTCACATCACGAATCTGGTCAACGTTGACCGTCTCGGCGCGACCGATCGGATAAGGCAAGTTATAGTTCAGACCAGAGGTCGAAACGGCAATCGGTTCACCGAGCAGCAATTCAACGCCCAGCTCCCCTTCCTTGACTGTATAGAAGCCGGTCGCCATCCAGATTGCGACAGCACCCAGAGCCAACAGGCCAATGCCCTTGAGGCCGAGCGATCCACCGCCCGAACCGCCACCACCTGGGAATACCTGCTTAAGGCGCTCCTGCCCCTTGCGGATCATTTCCTCTAGATCTGGCGGATTTGGACCCTGATTCTGAGGACCTTGCCCCCAAGGACCACCATTGCGGCCACCGCCGCCGCCCCCCCAAGGGCCTCCGTTACCACCATTCTGATTGTTCCAAGGCATAATCAATCCTTACGTTAGGAACCCGTTATCTATCTTGCGACCAGCCCTCTGTCGGGCAGAGCGCAGCCTAAGACAGAAAAGTTGACCGTTTTTAAAGTCTTAGCGCATTTCCACATAGAGGCTGAGACACTGCGAGCCAATCCGCGCCAGTTGGTAACCCGGAAAGCAGCTCCTCACCCGTCTCTCTTATAAAGGACACCACATTCAGGGTGCAAACGCGACTTTGGAGACAAGGTGGTTACCCCGAGACACAAAATCAAGACCAAACTGGACTTTTGGATACAAGTCCCCTGTTTGGCGGTGCGATTTCCATGGCAAAACGGAAGAGAAGCATGCTTATCCCCTCAAAAGAGCGTGAAAGCCGACTTTATGACGCAGCCTTTTCATAAATGGCAAAGGTCATCGCCGCGCTGTCATTCTCATTCTGCACAGTCGGTTCTCGCGAGACTTCAGACCATCTATCCGCATCGATTGCAGGCAGAAAGGTGTCCCCTTCCGGCTCGGCATGCACATGGGTCACATAGAGCCGATCCGCCCGATCCCAGAGTGCATTATAAATAGAGCCCCCACCGATCACCGCAATCTCGTCACCACCATCTTCCAGTATGATGGCTTTGGCACGATCCAAAGCAGCGTCAATGGACGCCACGATTTCGATGCCATCGGCTTGGAAGTCAGGATCGCGTGAAACGACGATATTCGTGCGACCGGGCAAGGGTCTGCCAATTGACTGAAAGGTTCGCCGCCCCATGATGAGCGGTCGGCCCATGGTCATCGCCTTGAAGCGCTTGAGATCGGAGGACACATGCCAGGGCATGGCATTATCCTTGCCAATCACGCCGTTGTCGGCAACCGCATAATGAAAAACGATCCTCGGTTCGGTGTGTCCGCCCATGCTCCCTCCCCCTTAAACGGCAACAGCCGCAGCGATATGCGGGTGCGGATCATAGGCACTCAGTTCGAAATCCTCGAAGACAAAATCAAAGATATCGCGCTTGTCAGGGTTGATCGTCATGATCGGCAGAGACCTCGGCTCGCGGGTCAACTGCAGGCGCGCCTGTTCAAAATGGTTGGAATAAAGATGCGCGTCCCCAAGGCTGTGCACGAAATCCCCCGGCTCCAGATCGCACACCTGCGCTACCATCATCGTGAGGAGCGCATAGGAGGCAATATTGAACGGCACACCTAGGAAAACATCCGCAGACCGTTGATACAGCTGGCAGGAAAGGCGCCCGTTGGCGACATAGAACTGGAACAGGCAATGACAGGGAGGCAACGCCATGCGATCCACGTCCGCCGGGTTCCAGGCCGTAACGATCAGGCGACGACTATCCGGATTGGTCTTGATCTGTTCGATGAGCTGGCTGATCTGATCTATCGTGCCGCCATCGCGCGCAGGCCAAGAGCGCCACTGGTGACCATAGACAGGCCCCAGATCGCCATTCTCGTCGGCCCATTCATCCCAGATGCGCACCTTGTTTTCCTTGAGATAGCCAATATTGGTATCTCCGGCCAGGAACCACAACAACTCATGAATGATCGAGCGCAGATGAAGCTTCTTCGTGGTCAGAAGCGGAAAGCCCTTCGCCAGATCGAATCGCATCTGATAGCCAAACACAGAGCGCGTACCGGTGCCGGTGCGATCCCCCTTATCGGCACCATTTTCCAGAATATGGGCCAGCAAATCGAGATAGGTCTGCATTTTGATCCTTTCAGCCAATTTTCTTTTCCACGGTGTTACACGATTCTCGGCGCGCGGAATATGGCCAAGCAGGAAGGCAGAGGCCCCGTTGCATCAACCAGAACTGCACAATATGCGCATTGTTCTGATTTCCCACTTTAAATTTACAGGAAGCCACCCTATATTCGCGTTGTCACGCAAGTGACTATGGCAATAAATGGCCTTTGTAATAAGCCTATCGGACCCGGGGGCGGTACCCGGCGCCTCCACCAAAAGCACCGCTTTTGAGAATTTTGCAAGACACGGTGTTTTTGCTGGGGGCGAACTAGGATCGACGAGGGTGTAAAGATTGTGCTTTTGCTCGGCATTGTACCACCGTTATCGGGCTAATTGAGTAGTTGCAAATGACAACTATGCAGGCTCTCGTCTCGCTGCTGCTTAAGCAGTGCGACTAGCCACTAAAGCCCTAGTCGGTATGCTCGGCTAGGCGGGGTTCGGGGGCACCTGGCAACAGAAGCCCTCACTAAGGACCTCGGGTATAAGACTGAAAGGCAACAGCAACGGTTGATATCTGACCATCAGAACTCAGTTTTCCCAGTCGTTTGCTTGACTTTCTTGATACGCCTCAGACATTGTGGCGACAAATTTATGTCCAATTTTTGGAGGCCTCATGAGCGAAGACCTGATCCGGTATGACATCCTTGCACAGGATGCGTTGCGCGGCGTGGTTAAAACGGTCCTGACAGAGGTTGCACGCACAGGCCTGCCCGGCGAGCATCATTTCTACATCACCTTTAACACCCAAGCGCCCGGCGTACGCATTTCGCCAAGGCTTCTGGAAAAATATCCCGATGACATGACCATTGTCTTGCAGCACCAGTTTTGGGATCTGCAGGCCAACGATCAGGCCATTGAGATTGGGTTGTCCTTCGATGGTATTCCCGAAAAGCTCTATATTCCTTATACGGCAATCATCACCTTCATCGATCCTAGCGTCCATTTCTCTCTCCAGTTCGAGATCGAGATGGAAGAAGAAATCGAAAATCCTGAAGAACAGGGCGAAGGCGGCGATGATGATGTACTGACGGTGCTGGCTCCCAACGAGGAAGAATTCTCGATGCCAGCAGAACCTGCCACTTCGGATGACAAAAAGGAAAGCGCTTCCGATGACGAGGAAAGCTCCGATGAAGCCGACAAGGCAGACAAGGAAAAAGAAGGGGCTGAAGTTGTCTCTCTGGATGCCTTCCGCAAGAAATAACGCGCACCGTTCCTTTCACCATCAAATCGGGATGAGATTGCTATGGGCAACGTCATAAATCTCAGACAAGCGCGCAAAGCCAAGGCGCGCACCGAGAAAGAGAAGAAGGCCGAAGCCAACCGCGCCCGCTTTGGCCAGACCAAGGCACAGAAGACCAAACAGCGCTTTGAGACGGATAAGCTGGAGCGCCATCTCGATGGCCACAAGCGCAAGGCTCTGGACGACGACGTATCCCAAACGGACGACAAGAGCGAATAAGTGGCAAGGCGATGAAAAAGCACTCCGTTACCATCGCTGGCCATCGTACGTCCATCTCTCTGGAAGACGAATTCTGGCAAGGCCTGAAGGCTTTGGCCGATAGTCGCAACAAGTCTCTGGCGGACATCATCCGCCAGATCGACAAGGACCGAGGGAGAAACAATCTCTCCTCAGCCATCCGCATCTCGGTTCTGGACTATTACAAATCCCGCATTCCCGCGCAGCTTGATGCTTCCATCCCCGATGGCGGGCGTCAATAATTCTGGATTATATAGTCAGTCGCCATATCATCATCTGAAAATGAGAATGAAAGCCCCTGCCCAAGCGACGGCACAATCCTATCCTTAGGCAAGGTGTTGAGACGCTGGGGCAGATCAATGTAATTTGCTGGTGGCAGCGTTTCTTCTGGCTGCGCCTGTGGGGTAGCGGACGGAACCGATTGCGTCGTCAGCTCATCCAAGGGGCGCATGATGATATCGCCCGCATTGATATCAAAGGATGGGGTGGTTGGCGTTTTCTCCGATTGAGGTGCCGGCACAGGGTCTTTCTGGCGCAGGGATTCAAGCAGAGCCGCCTCCGCCCTGGCTCTTTGCTCCTCATCAGCTTTTCGCGCCGCTTCCCGCTCTGCCGCAACCTTGCGTTCCGATTCGGCTTGAACACGCTGTTGAGCGGCGGCATCTTCCCGGGCTTTTTGTTCTGCCTGTTTGGCAGCGTCTGCCGCTTTCCGTTTGGCCTCTTCCTCAGCCTTGCGCTGTGCTTCCTGCCTTGCAGCCTCGGCTTGGGCACGCTCCTTGGCGGCTTGTGCTTCGGCCGCCTTTTTGGCCTCCGCCTCAGCAGCAGCCTGCTCGGCTGCCATCGCTTCCTTCTCCTTGGCTATCTGTTCCTCTTCGCGATGCTTGGCCCGCTCGCGATAAAGACGCAACAAACGCCGCATGCGGTCTTTCTCCAGAATATCGGCCTGCAGACGTTCCACGCGGTCCACTTCCCGCTCAAAAGCTCGAATGGTGAGATAGCCGGTAAAGGGCGCAACATCAACCACGCGCTCGGGCGCTTCCATCGGGCCGGAAAAAGCAAGCCCCACCTCGGGCTGGGCGCCGGTAACAGCATCTCCCTCATCCGGCTCGACCTTGATCGACCAATCGCCATCAAGTGTCTGGTTAGACAAATCAACCACCAGATTGCCTCGCGATTGGAGGATGTCCGCATCGGCTTCGATATTGTTGGCACGCAAGGCCCCGCCAGCGATGACGAAGGTGCCTTCCACGCTGGAAACCTCGGTGGAGCCAGCATCCATGTGGGAGACAAAGGCGTTCCTGATATCCTCGTCATTCAATTCCATACCGGCATCAACTGCGCGAATAACCTGCGCAAAAGCCGATGGATTGAGATAGTTGAGCGTCGCATCCTTAAGCGTAAAGGTTCCCGTGCCGGAAAGGCCGGACACCAGCCCCGCCATGGACCGCCCCTGACTTTCGACATCGAGATTGACATCAAGCTGCCCGCGGGCAATCGAGCGCCCGTCACGCTGCCAGACCAGCGGCGCCAAAGCAGCATTTTCGACCCGTATATGGGATTTAAGAAGGGCTTCTCCCTCCACATTGTCCAGATCCAGACCGCCGCTCACCTCTCCGCCCTGCAACAAGGCCTTGAAGTCGCGCACAGACAGGCCACTATCCTGCCAGACAAGAGAGAAGGATGGTTGCTGGAAAATGTAGGGCGCAGCAAGCTCAAGGCTGCGCGCCTTCACCGAGACATCCACCTTGATGGGCAGATCCTCTCCTGTGGTCATAGGCGCAATGAAAGCAAGATCAGGCCAGTTCCGATCAATCGCAGTCAACCGCCCTGCGCCAAGCACCGTTTCACCAAGCCAGATGCCATCCATATCGCCAAGCTCGATAGTGCCCTTGAGCAGGCGATTGTTGGCTCGATGCGTCAGGCTCATCGCCCCCGAAACAGGTTGATCATTCCACTGCCCTTCCAGCGCATCAACAGCCAATGCCTTGTCATCAAGGGTCAGCCCGGCCTTCAATGAAACCGGTAGGCTTTCCCCCGGATTGGTCAGAGATACGCCAGCCGCCATCAAATAGGGCGCCAGATCGGAGGTCTCGAAGGCAACCCGCCCTTCGCTTTTCAAACCATCGCGGCCATCGGGGGTAAACTGCACATCGCCCTCATATGTCAATGCACCGTCCTCAGCCTTGAGCGAGCCCGTAAAGACAGCCCCCTCCGCCAAGGCGCCTTTGAAAGAGGCAGACGCGGACAGTCGAGGCAAGTCGATGAGCCCGTCGCCCAACCCCATCAGAGATAGCAACTTGCGCCCATCGGGGTTATCCATGTCTACCGCAAGATCCAAATCGCCATTGGCCCAGTTCGCCAGCGCACCATCCAGAGTGGCCTCAAGAGAGGCATTGCCGCCACCAAGCGTGCCATCCAGCTTGGCGTTTAAACCACGCTCGGCGTTGCCCCCCGAAAGGGAGAAGGAAAGATCGGCAGGCGACATGGCTCTCTGATTGCGCGCAAACCAGCCAGCAGCAGGCTGATCGGGAACCAGCCTTTCAATGAGCGCAGAAAATCCTTCCAGATCATCCGCGCTGATCTTGCCCTCGATTCGGCCATGGGGCGTGCCCGAAACATCCTGCAACAGGCCACGTGCCGAGATCGTAGCGCCAGCAAAATCGTCAACACTCAATTGGTCGATCTCGATGCTGCCCTTGGACAGCCGCAATTTGGCACTCAGGCTATTGCCTTCAAAGCTGCCAGATACCAGCTGATTGGTTTCAATATCAAGCGCGATATCCTGCAAAGGCGCTCTGGAACCGGAGGAATTGCTCAGCAAAAGAGAGCCAACACCCATCACCGCATCCAGATCGATCCGTTCAGCATCCAGATTGATGGATAGGGCATCGCCCTTGCTCTCATCCCCCGGAACACCGGCATACCAGTCGATATAGCCCGTGGCGCGATCGCCCTCCATGGACAGATCCAGATCAGACACCTGAATATGGTCCGATTTGACCAGCACTTGCCCGCTAAGGTCAAAAGGCGTCAACTGGCCACTGGTCGGCGCATCATCAAGCCACCATTTGGAAAAGGCCAGCGGCTGATCCGAACGGATGCGTGCCTGCCCTTCAAACCCGTTGCGTTTGCCATTGTCGTCCATCTGGCGAGAAAACAGTCCCGAAAGGGAAACGATGGTCTGTCCCGGCAGGTCTGCTGTCAGTTGGTCAATCTTCCACGCCGTGCCAACCAGATCCGCATCTAGCTGCAAATTGCGGATCACGCCGCCACCAAGAATGACCCCGGGCACATCAAATCCGATATGCCCCGGAATACCGGGTAGAGGCATCTCGGCCAGAGAATTGGCCAGCGTCTCGATACCGTCCTGCAAATTAATCGGCGCATTGGGCCCATTGCCCAGAGCCCGGTCAAAATCCAGCTGTCGCGAAGAAACCACCACGTCGAAACGCGGGTTCGCGCCAAAATCGATGGTGCCTGCGCCATTCAGCCGATAGGCCTGATCCACAGGGCCATGGGAAAATTCAAATTTCGGCATAACCAGCGATGAGGCCGTAAGATCACTATCCCCGCTCAAGGTCCATGGCGTGACCGAGCCTTCCAGCCCCTCAATGGTATTGGTGATGCGCGTGGTGCCAATATAATGGAGCCGTTCGTCCGCCCCTTCCTGAATGTTGCCATCCATGGCAAGGGACACCGCAAAATTGGCGGGCGTCAGAAGGCTTTTGACCCGCATACCCTCGGCACTTGCCGTGCCGGTCGAAAGCATCAGCGAATAGGGGTTCCCGTCCATGCGGAAGGCGGCTTCGATCTTGTAAGGGCCGACCAGCGTGCGCGCTTCAAGCCCTCCGTTAAGCCCCGTCAGACGCTTGCTGCGGCCCGAGCTTCTGTCGAGAAAATCAATCTGTCCATTTTCGATCCGCACGTCATTGAGGCGGATCTTTTCCATATCCAGATCCCAGAGTTTGCCACCGTCCTGACGCCAGTCAAACCGGCCCTGCTCGTCCACCTCAAGCTTGAGAGAAGGACTTTTCAAAGTCATGTCAACGACTTCGATCTTGCCTTGAACAAGGGGAAACAGCTCGATTCCGATATCGAATGCATCAACGGCCAGAATGGGGTTCTGCTCATCAGGCCCCACATGCACGCTTTCAAAATGCAGCCGGGGCATGGGCAGGATTTGCATGTCAGCGGCCCCCAGAACATGCACGGGCTGCCCCAGCGCCATCGTCGCCTCGCGCTCGAAAGCGGCGCGATAGGATGTCCAATCAACAAATAGCGGCCCGACCAGCGCAATGACGAGCGCCAGTAGAATGGACCCACCAATCGTAAAATACAGACTATTCAGGACCCTGCCCCCCTGGAAAACAAATGGACAAAGACCGGATCACACACTCTTACAGGAGTAAAGGCCCCTTAAGGCTCACATCGGTTTTTTGGAAATCTCACAATATGCCTTGCAGTAAAACCGTTCACTCACACAAGAACCAACCGATCAGACCGGAAACGCCAAACTCAAAAGCATGGATGCATACCGCCCCGCCGATTTTATGACCCGACCCTTCATTCCGTTGGTAAGCCTTAAAAATTTCTTACTCCCAAATAACACTTGCACCGCCATCTGAAAAGGACAAACCAGATGAACAAGCATTGATAAGACAAAAGAAATTCAGCATCAAAGTGCCCATAATGCCCGATCTAACCATGCTCAGGCAATATCTTGCCGGGATTCATGATGTTTTTGGGATCGAACGCTTCCTTGATCGCGATCATATAGCTCAGGGCTGGGCCGAATTCCTTGGTCATATATTTCATCTTGCCCTGCCCGACACCATGCTCGCCGGTGCAGGTGCCGCCCATGGCGATGGCACGCTCGGCTAGCCGCCCAAGAAAGGCATCCGCCTTGGCATGCTCTTCGGGATTTTCCGGGTCGAGAAGCAGTTGGACATGGAAGTTGCCATCGCCCACATGTCCCACGATGGGAGCCAGAAAACCGGTCGCCTCGATATCCTTCTGGGTTTCCCGCACACATTCGGCAAGCTGGGAAATGGGAACGCACGCATCACTGGATACGCTCTTGGCACCGGGCCGTAGAGAGAAGGTGGCCCAGTAGGATTCATGCCGGGCCGTCCACAGGCGGGTGCGATCTTCCGGCTTGGTTGCCCACTCAAAATCAGAGCCGCCGAATTCCTCGATAATGTCAGCGAACAATTCCGCCTGCTCTGCAACGCCACTATCCGTGCCGTGGAATTCCACCAGCAGTGTCGGGCGTTCTTCCAACCCCAGCTTGGAATGCAGATTGACCGCCTTGACCTGAAGGCTGTCGAGCAGTTCAATGCGCGCCACCGGAATACCACACTGAATGGTCATGATCACGGCATTGCATGCACTCTCCAGATCGGGAAAGCCGCAAATGCCCCCCGAGATGGCCTGCGGAATGCCAGAAAGCTTGAGGGATACCTCTGTGATAATGCCCAACGTGCCTTCGGAGCCAACCAGGAGACGGGTCAAGTCATAGCCAGCCGAGCTTTTCTTGGCCTTGCTGGCCGTCTCGATGATGGTGCCATCAGCCATGACGGCTTTGAGCGAAAGCACATTGTCTTTCATGGTGCCATAGCGCACCGCATTGGTGCCCGAGGCCCTCGTGGCGGCCATACCACCAAGAGAAGCATCTGCCCCCGGATCGATAGGAAAGAACAAGCCCGTATAACGCAGATAATCATTGAGCTGCTTGCGGGTTACGCCCGCCTGAACCGTGCAGTTAAGATCTTCAGCACAGACCTCCAGAATGGCATTCATGCCCGAAAGATCAACGGAGATGCCGCCATAGGGCGCATTCAACTGCCCCTCAAGCGAAGAGCCCGAACCAAAGGCGATCACAGGCACGCCCTGTTCATTGCACAATGAAACAATTTCGGAGACCTCTTCGGTGCTTTGCGCAAAGACGACCCCGTCCGGCATTTCGTTCTGCAAGCCCGTCGTAGTATGGGCATGCTGCTCACGCAGAGCCTTGCCCATCGTGAACCGATCCCCGAACCGCTCCGACAATTTCGAACAGACCGTTTTCATGGCCTCTTCATTTTTCTGATGCTTGAAATGGGGCTGAACGACAGAAGACATAAGATACTCCGGATTGATTGGCCTAGATCTTTTTGATCCAATTACGCACACTCAAGCGCAAATTGCCAGACCGACCCCGTGAATTCGCACAGCCTGACGCAAGCCGAAGAAAGGGTGGCTAATTTTTTTGGGCGTTGGTTCTCATCATGGCTTGAAATCCGGCCTCGTCGTCCCATGCATAGCTCCTCTTTCGATTCCGCTCTTCTGCCCCCATTTAACGAATGTTATGAAATTGCCATACCAGCGAAAACATTGTTTTCGCGGGGTCTTTTTTGCGTTGATCAGCGCTCATAATCCTTCGAATGGTAGCCTAAAGCCAAACTGATACATGGTCACTCTCGGTTGACCCGCTTGCGCCCTTTGCTATTGTTGGACCATTCAGGCCGGTTTCCCTCTTTTCAAAAATGGCAACCGGAATGAGAATTCGCTTTGATTATCGCATTTCAGACACTCATTTCCACGAGCAGAACCAAAAAGCCAGCCTAGAACCATGAACAACCGATTTCACCTGCATCTTCCGCATGGCAAGCGTGTCAGAGCCCAACGCATGATATGGCAAAGACGGATCATTTTCGGACTGGGCGGTATTATGGTTGGCCTTGCCGCAGTGGTGTTGGCCATGGGCGCCGATTCCAGTCAGGATCTGTATCGTCAACTGATCGAAGCTTACCCCTATGCAGGCCTTTTCATAACCCCGCTCGGCTTTGGTGCCATTGTCTGGGCCACCAACCGTTATTTCCCCGGAACGCAAGGTTCCGGTATTCCGCAAGCCATCGCAGCCCGACGCCTCAAGCGCCCGACAAGCCGTGCCCGCCTCGTCGGCATCCGTTCGGCCGTTGGCAAGGTCATCATGACATTGCTGGGTTTGATGATCGGCGCTTCAACCGGCCGTGAGGGCCCCACCGTTCAGGTTGGCGCTGCGGT
The DNA here is from genome assembly GCF_963678225.1 of uncultured Cohaesibacter sp. Classification (NCBI taxonomy): domain Bacteria; kingdom Pseudomonadati; phylum Pseudomonadota; class Alphaproteobacteria; order Hyphomicrobiales; family Cohaesibacteraceae; genus Cohaesibacter; species uncultured Cohaesibacter sp. The sequence continues at coordinate 1,007,911 of NZ_OY782763.1, forward strand.
CATGTTCCTGACCGGTCGTATCGCGCCCAAGCGTCAGGTCGGTCTCATTCTCGCCGGTGCCGCAGCCGGTATCGCTGGTGCTTTCAACACCCCTCTGGCAGGGATCGTCTTTGCCATTGAAGAAATGAGCCGCTCTTTCGAGATGCGCACCAGCGGCATGATCCTGGGCACGGTGATTCTCGCCGGTCTGACCTCCATGGCCGTTTTCGGCAACTACACCTATTTCGGCACCTCCCACGATCTGCTGCAATTCGGCTGGGGCTGGATTGCGGTTCCCATCGTCGGCGTGATTGGCGGATTGGCTGGTGGCTTTTTCTCCAAGATTCTGGTGCTGTTTACCTATGGCCTGCCCGGTACTGTCGGCAAAATCATCAAGGCCCATCCGGTTCCCTTCGCAATCCTGTGCGGCCTGTTTGTTGCCCTTGCCGGTCTTTACACCGATGGCGCCGTCAACGGTTCGGGCTATGAAGCAGCCCGCGATGTGTTGCATGGCGAAACCGACCTGCGCCTTGAATATGCACCGCTCAAACTGCTGGCCACCATCGCCTCATCCATCAGCGGCCTGCCGGGCGGCATTTTTTCCCCGTCCCTGTCAGTCGGAGCAGGCCTCGGAGCTGATCTTGCCGGCTTCTTCCCCAAGGTTCCCGTCGGAGCCATCGTGCTCTTGGGCATGGTGTCCTACTTCACCGGCGTGGTGCAGGCCCCCATCACCTCATTCGTCATCGTCATGGAAATGACCGATAACCACCAGATGATGCTGCCGCTCATGGCCTGCGCCCTGATCGCCAATGCCGCTTCCAAGGTCTTCTGCAAGGAAGGGGTCTATCACCTGCAATCGGGCAAGTTCTACGATTTCGCCCGCCAGCGCGATTCGGAGCAGGCGCCTCCCGCCCCCAAGAGCTAGCCTTGGCACACGCCCATCGGCGCAAATGACAGACAGAAAAACCCAAAAGCCGCCCCACAAGGCGGCTTTTTGCTTTTCCCCCTATTCTGCCGAAGGTTAGGCTTGACGTTTGAGGCAAAAATTTCAAAGCTTTGCAATGAAAACGAGGTGAAACCGATCAACGGCTCCTCTCCCTTTACAGCGGCTCAGCGACAAGAGTTTGCCGACCATGATCAGGACCAACCCGATCAAACTGATACGAAGCTGGATAGAACCGAACTGGTCGATCTATATTTCGACCCAGCAGCCCAAGCTTTGGTTTTTTTCCATTTTGATCGGCTTCATGGTCTCTCTCGCCGCGATCCTGTTTCGACTCGGCATTGGCGGCGTGCAATGGTTCTGGCTGGGCACCAGCGCAGAGAATGTCATTACAACGCTGCGCGCGGCCCCGCCTTGGCTTGTGGTTGCAGCTCCCACCCTTGGCGGCGTCTTTGTTGGTGCCTTTCTGCAATATGTCCACCCCATCAAGCGCGCTGAAGGCGTGGCCGATGTCATCGAAGCGCGCGCGCGCGGCGGCAGAGGGCTGCGATTCTGGCAAGCGCTGGATAGCGCCACGGTAACCATCATCTCCCTTGGCGCAGGAGCCAGCGCGGGCCGCGAAGGCCCCATTGTGCATCTGGGGGCCAGTCTTGCCAGATCTCTTGGCCGCAGGCTCGCCATACCGGCTGCATCACAAAGAGTGCTGCTCGCCTGCGGGGTGGCCAGCGCAGTTTCGGCCTCGTTCAACGCGCCCATCGCAGGCGTACTCTTTGCCCATGAGGTCATTCTGGGCCACTATGCCATGTCCGCCTTCGTGCCCATCGTGTTGGCGTCTGCGGTAGGCACCACCTTCTCGCGCCTCTTTTTCGGCGATGTAGCCTCTTTCATCATCCCCGACTACCAGATCACCTCTTACTGGGAGCTGCCGTCCTTTGCCCTTCTGGGCATCGTCTGCGCCATCGTTGCGGTGCTGTTCCAAACCTCGCTCCTCGGCACAGACTGGATCGCACGCCACATCAAGATGCCGCTCATATACCGTCCGATCATTGGCGGCTTCCTCGTTGGCCTTATAGCACTGGCCTTTCCTGAGGTTCTGGGCGTTGGCTATGAAGCGACCGACCTTGCGCTCAAGCAACAGCTTCCCCTGACAATGCTACTCTCGCTCATCGTTGCCAAAGCGCTAGCAACATCCATAACACTGGCTTCGCGCTTTGGCGGCGGTATCTTCTCGCCCTCGCTTTATATCGGCGCCATGGTCGGAGGCACCTTTGGCCTGATCGCGCAACCCTTGCTGCCCGAAATCGCCTCCACTCATGGCCTTTATGCGCTACTGGGCATGGGGGCAGTGGCTTCAGCCATGCTCGGCGCGCCCATATCCACGACCATGATCGTCTTTGAATTGACCGGTGGTTATGCACTCTCTATCGCCCTCTTGGTGACGGTCTCCATCTCCAACGGCCTCGCCGTGGCACTCAGTGGGCGCTCCTATTTCCACTGGCAACTGGGCATGCGCGGCATCTTCCTGCATGAAGGCTCCCATCGCTATGTCGTGAAAAACACCACGATTGCGGACTTTTACACGCCCCTAGCCGCAGATATTCCCATTGAAGACACCGTACTTGAGCATAATATGGAACCGATCAAGATGCAGGACACACTGGAACTGGCGCTCAAGAAATTCGATGACAATGGCGGCAGCAATCTCGCGGTGCTTGATCCGGACAATCCGGGCCGTATTCTGGGCTGGGCCCGGCAGGTGGATGCCCTTCGCCATTTCAACGCCGTGTTGATCAACACCCAGGTCGAAGAACATCGCTAGAGGGCCAAGGCCCTTCAATCGCCTGCTTTCCGATAGAGAGAAGAAAACAGCCATCCCGGCAGTCTGGGCGATCTGGGGCGAAAAGATCACCAAAAGGGCAAATTTGCCCCTGACAAACCACATTTGTTGCTATAATGTTCCTGTTTGGATTCGATGCATGGATCCCTTCTTACGCTTTTGCCCTTTGCAAACCAGAAGCAAGGCCATTAAACAATCCAAACCCAGAGCTATTCGCACACGATCCGAGCCGGTCTTGAATATGAGTAGCGTTTGAACCAATGCATGAGCGCACGAGCCGATCAAAGCCATCCATCAGCGCTCTTAAAACCGAACACAGTTGGACCCGGTAGCCTCCATGTCTGATCTTTTTGCACCATCGCCAATCTCTCCGCATAACGAAATGCAGGAGGAAGATCAGGAAGGCATACGCGCCAAGCTGGCCCGCATGCACCCCACGCCTTATCTGGACGGGCTCAACCCAGAACAACGTGATGCGGTTGAAAGTCTTGACGGACCTTTGCTGGTGCTGGCAGGTGCAGGCACAGGCAAAACCCGCGTATTGACCACCCGCATTGGTCACATTCTGGCCACCCGCCGCGCCACTCCCTGGCAGATCCTGTCGGTGACCTTCACCAACAAGGCAGCTCGCGAGATGAAGGAGCGTATCGGCTCACTCATCGGCGGCTCGGTGGAAGGCATGCAGTGGCTGGGCACATTCCACTCCATCGGCGTCAAGATCCTGCGTCGCCATGCCGAATTGGTCGGCCTCAAATCCAATTTCACGATCCTTGATGCGGACGATCAGCTCCGCCTGCTCAAGCAGCTTATTCAGGCCAATGCCATTGAAGAAAAGCGCTGGCCTGCGCGTCAGTTGGCAACCCTGATCGATAGCTGGAAAAACCGCGGCCTTTCACCTGATCAGGTGCCCCAGGATGAAGCCTTCCTGTTTGCGCAAGGCAAAGGCATCGCCCTTTACAAAGCCTATCAGGACCGCCTGAAAATTCTCAATGCCTGCGACTTTGGCGATCTGCTGCTCGAGTGCATCCGCCTGTTCCGCGAAAATCCGGATGTGCTGGCGACCTATCATCAGAAATTTCGCTATATTCTGGTGGACGAGTATCAAGACACCAACGTGGCACAATATCTCTGGCTGCGTCTGCTGGCCCAATCGAGCCACAATATCTGCTGCGTGGGCGACGATGACCAGTCGATCTATGGCTGGCGCGGCGCCGAAGTGGACAACATCCTGCGCTTTGAAGAGGATTTCCCCGGCGCCAAGGTTATTCGCCTTGAGCGCAACTACCGCTCCACGGCTCATATTCTGGCCGCAGCCTCCCATCTCATAACCTACAATGCCGGACGGCTTGGCAAGACCCTGCATCCGCAAATCGAGGATGATGAAGCTGAGAAGGTCACCGTTGCATCTATCTGGGATTCCGAAGAGGAAGCCCGCACCATTGGCGACCAGATCGAATCCTATCAGCGCAACGGGCATCAACTGAATGACATGGCCATTCTGGTGCGCGCCTCCTTCCAGATGCGCGAGTTTGAAGACCGCTTTATCACCATGGGGCTCAATTATCGCGTCATCGGCGGCCCACGCTTCTATGAACGCGCAGAAATTCGCGATGCATTGGCCTATTTCCGAGCCATGGTACAGCCTGCGGACGATCTGGCCTTCGAGCGCATTGTCAACACCCCACGTCGGGGTTTGGGCAATGCGACAGTCCAGCAAATCCACAATCTGGCGCGCGCCGAGGAAATTCCGCTGATGGAAGCGGCAACCGAGATTGTTGATTCAGAGGAATTGAAGCCAAAACCGCGCAATTCGCTGAAAAGCCTTCTGGGCCAGTTCAATCACTGGCGCACCATGCTTGCCACGATGAAGCATACCGAGCTGGCCGAAATCATCCTTGATGAATCCGGCTACACGGAAATGTGGCAGAAGGACAAATCGCCAGACGCACCGGGCCGCCTTGAAAACCTCAAGGAATTGATCCGTTCCATGGAGGAGTTCGACTCCCTACCCAGCTTCCTTGAACATATCGCGCTGGTCATGGATCGGGATTCCGCCGAGACCAACCATGCCGTCTCGATCATGACCCTGCACTCAGCCAAAGGGCTGGAATTTGACACCGTCTTCCTGCCCGGCTGGGAAGAAGGCCTGTTCCCCCATCAGCGCGCGCTGGATGAATCCGGCACCAAGGGGCTGGAAGAAGAGCGCCGCCTTGCCTATGTGGGCATCACGCGCGCCAAGAAGCGGGCCAAGATCTATGTTGCCTCAAACCGGCGCATTCACGGCCTTTGGCAAAATTCCATTCCCTCACGCTTCCTTGATGAACTTCCCTCCAAACATGTGGAGATAGAGGAAAGCCAGTCCACCTATGGCGGTTATGGCGCATCCGGTGTGGGCGGCTCCATCTATGGCAAGAGCCGGTTTGACACATCCGATCCCTTCGAGAATAGCTATGACACCCCAGGCTGGAAACGGGCACAGGCCAACAAGGCCAGCAGAGGTAAGTCCTCCACGCCCAAAGCGAAACGGGCCACCACGACAATCGAAGGAGAACTGGTCGCAAAGAGTGTTTCCGATAGCCCGTCCAAATTCGCCATTGGCGAACGGGTGTTCCATCTCAAATTCGGCTATGGAGAAATCAAGTCCATAGAAGGCAACAAGCTGACGATCCAGTTCCAGACGGGCCAAAAGCGCGTCCTTGACAGTTTCGTGGAGAAACATTGATCCTTCCCGCTTGCCTTTAAGGCTTCGAAGGTCTATCGACTGTCCAGATCAGCTTTACAAGAGGAAACCATGGCCCATTATCTTTATGCCGAAGGCTCTGCAAAAGACATTCAGGCTGCCGCCAAGCATCTTGAAGTCATCTTCGAAGAGGACGGCTTTGCCATCTCGAATTTCGAAATTGATGAGGATAATGGCATCTGGGCCCTCTCCCTCTACCCTACAGAAGAAGCAATCGAGGACGCGCACAAAAAGGCGCTTTCAGAGCTGGCTGGCCTCAACATCTCGCTTCCGCTCGCGGTTGAAGATCTGGGCGAGGTTGACTGGGTGTCAAAGAGCCTTGAAGGCCTTGTGCCGGTCGAAGCAGGCCGCTTCATTATCCACGGTTCCCATGACAAGGGCATGGATACGCATGGGCGCATTCCGGTCCAAATCAATGCGGGTCAGGCCTTTGGCACTGGCCATCACGGCACCACGGCAGGCTGCCTGAAAGTACTCAGCGACGAGCTACGCCGCACGCATCCACTGCGCATTCTCGATCTGGGCACCGGCTCGGCCGTACTGGCGATCGGGCTCGCCAAGATGTTGAAACAGGAAATCGTGGCAACGGATATCGATCCGGTTTCGATCGAAACGGCCAAGGACAATATTCAGATCAACGAAGTGCATCCCTTTGTCACGACGGCAGTAGCCGCTGGCTTCAGTCATCCGGTTTTCAAAGAAAAAGGGCCATATGATCTGATCGTCGCAAACATTCTGGCCGGGCCACTGTGCAAAATGGCGCCAGATCTGGCAAACAATCTCGCCCTTGGCGGACGTGTTATCCTCTCCGGCCTGCTGCCGCATCAGCGCGCGCGCGTTCTTGCAGCCTATCGCCTGCAAGGCTTCCGGCATATTAGAACAGTCAAAGAAGATGGTTGGCTTGTTCTGGTCCTCGAGAGATAAGCAGAGATCCATCTGGATCGACCAGTTTTCCTGCTTTATTACATCTGAAAGCCTTTGTCCGGGCATCCGCCCGGATACTCCTCTCAGAGCTAGGCATATAAAGGCCATATGCCTCTTATATGCGGGGGTACCCTTGAGCTTCCCTTGAAGGGAAGTTCAAGGATCTTATTTGTCGTTGTCGTCGCGAGCAGATACAGAATTTTCGAAGTCACCGGAGTAAAGGTCGATGTAAGAACGAGCTTCAGCTTCACGGGCTGCGATCAGGCGTTCAAAAGCGTTGCTAAGAATGGACATTTGCTTTTCCTTTCGATCTTCGGCCAACTATTTGACCGTTTTCTTATACCAAAGTTATATAGCAGACTGCTAGGGAAACAAAAATACACAGTTTCTCAAGCCAGCCACACCGAATCTGCATGGCAACCTGATTAGCTATGTCATTCAAATTTACGCATTTTTAGGGATAAGGCGACCAGACCGCTAAAATGAGCGAGTATAAATAAAAAAAGCGGGCCGAAGCCCGCTTGTTTTAGTGGAGTTTGTTTTTGGACGGCTTTGCTCCTCCCGTCCGGACACTTCTCTGGATGACTGCCTGATCGGCAATTTGTCTTTACGCTTGGATCATCCAGGAAGCCTCACGGCGATTAGCCGCGAGGATCGTTGGTCATGTCGATGATGGAGTCGAGGCCACGGTCAGACATATATTCGTCTACAAAACGCTGAGCCTGCTCTTCACGAGCCGTGATTACTTTTTCAAGAGCGCGGTTAAAGAAGTTCATGATAATAACCTTTCTTCTGTATGGTGATTGTCTGTTTGACTTACATCATGGAATATGGGCTATCCCCCTCCATTCAAAAAGGCCCAATAACTCAAAACAGCGATGCACAATATGCATAACGAAAAATTCAGCTAACTCATTTTCGCAAATATTCAACTTTCATGCATCATAAAAACTTCCCTCTCGCTGCCAAACCCACCCTTGCCCGGACTGCCGAAATTTGGCACTGTGAAGGGGAAAATCCTTCTCTATACAGGAAGCGGCCCCAAAGCTCCAATTCCCGTTCCTCTCAGGAATATTAATATGTTTCAAGACTTTAGTGACACAGCAAACCCTGATCAGGGACGCCTGCGTATCCCCTTGTTGCGCGAGCAGCTCAAGGCACAGAGCCTTGATGGCTTCATCATGTCCCGCGCGGACGAGTTCGGCGGCGAGAACATGGCCCCATATGCAGAACGCTTGGCATGGCTCACTGGTTTCACAGGATCTGCCGGCAGTGCAGTGATCCTTGAAAAGTCCGCCGCCATCTTTGTGGACGGTCGTTATACCCTGCAAGTGCAAGATCAGGTTGATGCCAAGCTGCTGGCTCCCGTCGCTATTTTGGAAAAGTCGGTCTCCCAGTGGCTTTCCGAAGAGCTGGAAGGCGGCGAGACCATCGGCTTCGACCCTTGGCTCTATACCCAAAGCGCAGTTGATCGGTTCCGCAAGGCATGCAAAGAGAAGGGAGCAACCCTTGTTGCATGCGAGACCAACCCGGTGGATGCGATATGGACCGATCACCCGATCCGCCCACAAAACCCGATTGTGCCCCACCCGATGGAGCTGGCAGGCGAAACCTCTGAGGACAAGCTTGGCAAGATTGCCAAAGGCTTTGCCTCCAAGGCCCATGCCACCTTTATCACGCAGGGCGACAGCATCGCCTGGTTGTTTAACATCCGTGGTAGTGACGTGGCTTGCGCGCCTCTGCCCCTTGCCTTCGCCATCGTGCGCGCGGATGCCACAGCCTATCTCTTCACGGACCTTGCCAAGCTGCCCGATGAAACCCGCGCTCATTTGCCCACTCAAGTCACCATCGCACCGTTTGAGGATCTGCCAGCTATCATCGCTGCGCTATCCGGCCCTGACAAAAGCTGGATGCTGGACGAAACCATCGTTCCCTTTGCGATCAAGACCATGATCGAGGATGCGGGCTCCCCCATCATCAAGGCAGCCGACCCGTGCCTCAAACCCAAGGCCATCAAGAATGCCGCTGAGCTGGAAGGCATGCGCAAGGCCCATCATCGCGATGGTCTGGCCATGTGCCAGTTCCTGCACTGGCTGGACGCCATGGCTCCGACCGATACTCTGGATGAAATCGCCGCCACAAAGGCTCTGGAAGAGTTCCGGGCATCCACCGGATGCCTCAAGGACATCTCCTTTGACACAATCGCCGGTGCCGGCCCCAACGGGGCCATCGTGCACTATCGGGTAACGGAGGCGACCAACCGCAAGTTCGATCAGAATTCTCTGTTCCTCGTCGATTCCGGCGGGCAATATCCTGATGGCACCACGGACATCACCCGCACCATCGCCATCGGCACACCAGATGCGGAAATGAAGGATCGCTTCACCCGCGTTCTCAAAGGCATGATTGCCTTGACGTTGGCCCGCTTCCCTGCCGATACCAAGGGCATTCAGCTGGACACTCTGGCTCGAAAACCCCTGTGGGAAGTCGGTCTTGACTATGCTCACGGCACAGGCCATGGCGTCGGCTCCTATCTCTGCTGTCATGAAGGCCCGCAAAGCATATCCAAGCGCGGCAGTGTGGCGCTGGAAGAAGGCAACGTGCTTTCAAACGAGCCGGGCTATTACAAAACCGGCGCGTGGGGTATCCGGATTGAAAACCTGATCACCGTCACCAAGGCTGAAGCCATCGCAGGAGGAGAGCTTCCGATTCACGGCTTTGAAACCCTCACACTCTGCCCCATTGATCAGCGCCTGATTGATGTGTCTCTGCTTGATGAGAGAGAAATCGGCTGGCTCAATGACTATCACGAGCAGGTTTTTGCTGAATTGTCAGCCGAACTCCCCGAGGATGTTCGCGCGTGGCTGGCGCAGGCCACAAAGCCGATCCACGCAGCCTAAGACACGCCTTAACGACGAACGCTCAGAAAAAGAAAAAGCCAGCCTCTTGATGAAGAGGCTGGCTTTTTCATTCGATCCAATCATGGCAGGCCGCAGAGGGGACTAGCCCTCGATCAGTGCGATCCACTCATCTTCCGTCATGATGGTGATCTCAAGCTCCTGCGCCTTCTTCAGCTTGGAGCCTGCGCCCGGCCCTGCCACGAGAATATCGGTCTTTTTGGAAACCGAGCCAGACACCTTGGCACCGAGGCTTTCGGCCTGATTTTTTGCTTCAGTTCGGGAAAGCCGCTCAAGGCTGCCGGTAAAGACCACCGTCTTGCCGGAGACAGAACTGTCGGTTTGTACCGCTTCGGCTTCCTGAGGTTTCACCTCTTGCAAAAGCGCATCAATGACTTCTTCATTATGCTCTTCATTGAAGAATTCCACGATGCTCCGCGCCACGACGGCTCCAATTCCATCGATCCCAAGGAGGTCCTGCCATGCATCGCTGTCCGCGTCGCCAGCCGCCTTCATGGCCTCTCTCAAAGCTGTGAAGCTGCCATAGTAACGCCCAAGCAGCTTGGCCGTTGTCTCGCCTACATGGCGAATGCCCAGCGCAAAGATGAAGCGATGCAATTCCACATCGCGCCGCTCATCAATGGCAGCAAACAGGTTCCGCGCCGAGGTCGGCCCCCAGCCATCCATATCACGTAGCCGTTCGCCACGCCCCTTCTGTTCATCCATTTCGCTGAGATGGAAGATATCAGCCGCATTGCGTATCATGCCTTGCTCGAAGAAGGCCGTGACCTGTTTTTCTCCCAGACCATCAATATCCATGGCATTGCGCGAAACGAAATGCTTGAGCTGCTCCACCGCCTGCGCTCGACAGACAAGACCGCCCGTGCAGCGACGAATGGCATCGAGCTCGCCATTTTCCTTTTTATCGCGTACCGCATGGGAGCCACAGACAGGACAGACAGTGGGGAACACATAAGCCCCGCCGCGCTCTAAATTCTCGTCCAGTACTGGCCCGAGAATCTGCGGGATGACATCCCCCGCCCGCTGCACGGTGACCATATCGCCCACCCGCACATCCTTACGGACGATCTCATCCTCGTTATGCAACGTCGCGTTGGAAACAACCACACCGCCCACGGTTACCGGCTCCAGCTTGGCAACCGGCGTCAGAGCGCCCGTACGGCCCACCTGAATGTCGATCTCGAGCAAGCGGGTGATTGCCTTCTCGGCAGGAAACTTGTGCGCAATGGCCCAGCGAGGCGCCCGTGAAACAAAGCCCAACCGCCCCTGAAGATCAAGCCGGTCCACCTTGTAGACCACCCCGTCGATATCATAATCAAGGGCCGACCGCTGAGCTTCTATGGCATGATAGTGCTCGATCAGGCCCTCGATGCTGTCATGGCGTTGCATCAACGGGTTGACGGTGAAACCCCATGAGCCGATCCGCTGCACGGCCTCATATTGGGTCTCGGCCAAGGGCTCGCTTACTTCCCCCCAGGCATAGGCAAAGAAGGCCAGATTGCGCGAGCGCGTAATCTCGGCGTCGAGCTGACGCAGGGAACCGGCCGCCGCGTTGCGCGGGTTGGCAAAGGTCTTGCCGCCGCTTTCGGCCTGTCGCTCATTCAGCGCCAGAAATTCCGAACGCGGGAAATAAACCTCGCCCCGCACTTCCACCACATCAGGAATGGTATCACCCTTGAGGCGATTGGGTATGGAAGCAATGGTCTTGATATTGGCCGTGATGTCTTCGCCCACGGTGCCATCGCCACGGGTGACACCATAGACCAGTTCGCCATTCTCATAGCGAATGGATGCAGACAGCCCGTCAATCTTCGGCTCAGCCGTAATCGACAGTGCAGCCTCACGCCCAAGGCCCAAGAAGCGCCGCACGCGGCCACCAAACTCGGAGACATCCTCATCGTTGAAAGCATTATCCAGCGACAGCATCGGCACGACGTGGGTGATCTTGGCAAATTTTTCAGAAGGAGCGGCCCCAACGCGGAAGGTCGGGCTGTCTTCCCGGCGCAACATGGGGAAACGCAGCTCAAGGGCGCTGTTACGCCTGCGCAGGGCATCATATTGCCCATCAGTCAGAACCGGCGCGTCTTCGCGATGATAGAGCCTGTCGGCCTCGGCAATTTCTTCGGCGAGGTAGGTAAGCTCCGCCTTCGCTTCATCGGCTTCCAACTGATCAACCGGCTTCTCGCGCAAACTATTCCGATCCACGCCCTATGCTCCTGTTGTCTTACCGGAAATGAGATGCCGCGCTGCAGCCCGTGCCTCATCCGATATCACTTCGCCAGCCAACATGCGGGCGATCTCTTCTTCCCGATGGTCCCCATCGATCACCGTCACGCCCGTTGCCACGCGGTCTTCGCCTTTGACGGCATTCTTGGCAATGCGCATATGGGCGTTGGCTCGCGAGGCCACCTGCGGCGCGTGGGTGACCGAGAGCACCTGAACATTCTCTGCCAGCCGCGCAAGGCGCCGCCCGATGGCATCTGCCACAGCACCACCAACGCCAGTGTCAATTTCATCAAAGACCAGCGTCGGGGCCGACCCCTTGTCCGCCATGGCCACTTTCAAGGCCAATAGAAAACGCGACAGCTCACCACCAGACGCAACCTTCATCATCGGGCCGGGATGTGTTCCCGGGTTGGTCTGCACCCAGAACTCGATCTGGTCGATGCCCTCTTCACTGCGCGCTTCGGCCTCGCTCGTCTGATTCACAAGGAACTGGGCTGTTTCAAGCTTCAGGGATGGCAGCTCTGCCATCACTTTCTTGATCAGATCCTTGGCGACCTTGGCCCGCTTGCGGCTAAGAGCCTCTGCTGCCTTGTCATAGGACGCCTTGGTCTCGGACGCTGCAGCATGCAGCGCAACAAGCCGCTCCTCGCCATGGTCCAGCGCATCCAGCTCGGAGCGCATCCGATCGAGCAGACCAACCAGCTCGTCACCAGTCACCTTGTGCTTGCGGCAAAGAGCCCGCAGCGCAAACAACCGCTCTTCGATCTGTTCCAGCTCGCGTGGATCAAAATCCGTCTGACGTTGCGCTTCTTCAAGACTGCTTCGTGCGTCTTCCAATTCATTCAGAGCAATATTCAGATGGGACAATGTGGGCTCTAGCAAGCCCGGCATCTGCTCGGTCTTGCGCTCCAACCTGCGCATCATGCTGGCAAGCGATGGAATGGGTGAGCCGTTCCCGTCCAAAACCTCATAGGCCTCGTTAAGATCGGTCGCGATCTTTTCAGACTGCATCATCGTGGTGCGCTTGGCAGCAAGCTCTTCTTCTTCACCTTCAATCGGATTGAAGCTTCCCAGCTCTTCAACCGACGCAGTCAGATAGTCCGCTTCCTTGCGGGCTTCCTCGATGGTCTTTTCCAGAGTGGCCAGATCGCGCTCAGCCTTGCGCCAAGCCTTATAGCGCTTGCGTACGCCCTCAAGCTCGCTCTGCAAACTGCCGAAGGCATCCAGCAGGACCCGATGCTCGGACGCATCCACCAAGGCACGATCATCATGCTGTCCATGGATTTCGACGAGCCCTTCGCCAACCCTGCGCAGCATTCCCGCGCTGACCGGCTGATCATTCACATAAGCACGAGTTCTGCCGTCAGCATTCTGAACACGCCGCAGGATGAGATCGCCGTCATGATCAAGCCCCTGCTCTTCCAGAAAGGCAAAAACCGGATGGCTGGGCACAATGTCAAACATGGCCACGATCTGGCCCTGCTTCTGGCCGGCCCGCACTAGCCCGCCATCTCCACGCCCGCCAAGAGCCAGCGAAAGAGAATCCAGCAGGATCGACTTCCCTGCACCGGTCTCACCGGTCAAAACGGTCATGCCGTCGCCGAATTCAAGATCCAGTCGATCAATCAGAACAATATCGCGAATTGAAAGCGAGGCGAGCATGGTTTCCTCATAAGAGCAGACAGCATCAGGCAATCGCAAAGCTGACTCGATTTGCGCGCCATGCTATGCCAACTGCCTCTTAAAAAGCAATCGGGCAATGCATGGTTAGCATGAACAAAACATGATCATTTCAACAGGAATATAGGCAACAAGGCTGAAATTGCGAGCCCTTAGCCCAGAATTCGGGCCATCCAGGAACCTTTGTTGATCTCAGGTTCATAGCCATCCTTGTTCAGCATGTTGTAGGACATCTTATACCACTTACTATCAGGATAGTTATGCCCCAGTACGGCAACGGCGGTTTGTGCCTCATGGGTAATGCCAAGCGCAAGATAGGCTTCAGCCAGACGCATCAGGGCTTCTTCAACCTGACGGGTTGTCTGATAGTCCGTGACAACAACCTTGAACCGGTTGATGGCAGCAATATATTCCTTACGCTCAAGATAATAACGGCCAACCTGCATTTCTTTACCGGCCAACTGATCCATGGTCACACGCACTTTGCGACGCGCATCGCTGGTATATTCAGAATCAGGATAGTTCTGAATCAACTCGTTCATCGCCTGCAGGGCTTTTTTGGTCGTGTCCTGATCGCGGGTTACATCCGGAATCTGATTGAAATAGGATTGGCCAATCAGATAGTAGGCATATGGCACATCCTCATCACCGGGAAACAGCGTGATAAAGCGTTTGGCCGACGAGATACATTCGGTATATTGCCCGCTTTTATATTGAGCATAAGCATTCAGGATCATCGAACGGCGCGCATAGTTTGAATAGGGATGCTGACGATCCAGCTCATCAAACTTCTTCTTCGCTTCCTTGCGATCACCACTTTCCATCGCAAGGAGCCCTTCGGCATAGAGTTTCTCTGCAGGAACTTCCTCAAAGGCCAGATCCGATGGATCCTTGCTGGCGCATGCGCCCAAACCGGACAATGCAATGAGAGCGAGCCCGAACCAGATCCGTTTCGCGAAAAGAAAATCCATCGATACTACTATCCTTTAACTGGAACAAATCTCTATCGGCACTCACGGCCTATTGCCCCGAACAACCAGCCCCACCCGATGACAGAGCAGCACTTTACGGCATGACCAGCAAAGCCGAACCGTTCATCCAAACAGCGAACCGGTTTAACCTTGTTGAATTCCTTGTCTTAACAATAAAGCGCGCATCCTTACCATCACAGAAATCACAATTGGGGAAAAATTGTGTCTGAATGCCAATTGCCTACCCAAATCTACACAGCAAACATGCCATTGCAAGCAAATCCACGATCAATCAAATAATCAGGCCCATCCCGGACACAAAAAAGGGTGACCTGCGCCACCCCGTTTCTCATCTATTACCAATGACTGCCTAGTTGGTTTCCGGCCCCAACGCGATCCGCACAGAAGCGGCATCTACAGGGGCGCCAACGCGGGCTGCATTGCGAAAGGCAGGCACGGCTTCAACCCACTCCCAATTGCTGTCATCTGCAAACAAGGCTTCAAGCATGTTGAAGTTGAGTTTGTGGCCGCCTTTGAAGGAGCGATAATGCGCCAACAATGGAGCACCAGCCAGCGACAGATCGCCCACAGCATCCAGTGTCTTGTGGCGAACGAATTCGTCTTTATAGCGCAGACCATCCGGATTGACGATTTTCTGTTCGTCATTGATGACAACGGAATTCTCAAGGGAAGAGCCCAGCGCATAACCGGCGGCCCAGAGGCGCTCGACATCAGACATGAAGCCGAAGGTACGGGCAAGGCTGATATCGCGCTTGAAGACATCCGGCGTCATCTCATCATCGAAATGCTGCACACCGATAGCGTCGCTCTCAAAGTCGATGGTCACGTCAAAGCGCTGTCCTTCGTATGGAAGAAGCTCTCCAACAGAATCACCATTCTGCACACGAACCGGTTTGAGAACACGAATATAGCGACGCGAGAAAGGCAGCTCTTTCAAACCCACCTGATCAATCGCATCGATATAGGCTCGTGCGCTACCGTCCATGACGGGCACTTCGTCGCCATCAATCTCGACCATCACATTGTCAACACCATACCCGCGGAATGCCGCCATGAGATGCTCGATGGTCGCTACCATGCCCTTTTCGGGATGACCTACGATGGTGCAAAGTCTTGTGTCGATGACAGAAGAATAATCCCCCTTGATCTCAAACTCGTTCTTCTTTTCGCGATCAACGCGAAGGAAGGTAATGCCAGAGTTTGCGTCAGCAGGATGCAAGATCATTTCGACAGGTTTGCCGCTATGCACACCGACACCGGAAACCACAACGCGTTCTTTCAGAGTGGTTTGCTTGGCGTTTAGCAGTTTGGCCATTTATATTGCCCCTAATCGTATTCATCTTATTGCCAGATTTGGCGGCCACTATGCGCTTTAGCGCTTCGCCCGCCCGGCAAATACCGGTACGCTTTGCTTTTATTTCGATGTCAACATAACTTGGCAGGGTTCCGTTTACCAAATCACGCTTTCTTACCCATTGTTACGCTTGACGCACGGGGAAGGCGTAATTTCCTCTACTCAAATAAATTACAATATTACATATACTTAAGGCCGACACCCTAGGGGCATCGGCCTTTTGATCAATTCACAATTCCTGTCTTTGTAACAAAGCGTTACCGAGACTGACGGCGCAGAAATGCAGGAATTTCAACCTGGTCTTCTTCACTGATTCTCGGAGCCTGCTGGCCCTGATTTGGAACAGCGCGCCCCTGTGCGTCCAGCTGGCCCTGCTGCGGCTGATAACCGGCATTCGGCATCGGGCGCTGCTGCTGTGGCCGTGGAGCAAATTCATTCAGCGGAGACCCGGAGGCTGGCATGCCCTGCCCCGAAGACATCGGAGCCTGAGGCGCTGCAGGAGCGCTCATGCGTGGCATGACAGGAGCTTCAGGTGCATGCATCTGCTGCTGAGGAGCCTGCTGCTGTGGCGCCATACGTGACTGCTGCGGAGCCTGCTGCGCATGATGACCTTCATGGTGATGCTCGCCTTCCAGCTCGTCTTCGCGACGACCAAGACCAACAGCTGCCAGACGCTTCAGAAGGCTCATCGGACGATTGTCATCGTCATGATGCTCGATGCCTTCTTCACGGTTGCGCAGGGCTGCCAGCTCGCGCTGGATCATTGGAGGCAGTTCGTCAACATTTGGCATTGGCCGATGCAGATTTTCCGGCACTTCAGCTGCAGGCGGAATGAAAGGCGTTGCAGCATCCACGGTTTCTTCAACCACGGCCTTGGGCGCATCAAACTCTTCATCAACAGCGGGTTCACTGACGGCTTCCGGCTTGAAAGGAGCGATGGAAACAGCAGGATCCTGCTCGGAAGGACGAGCGTAGGACTGTTCACGCATTTCAAACTCAGCTGCGATTGCTTCTGGCTTCTGGGCTACAGGCTCAGACACGGCTTCAGCGGGGCGTTCTTCGCGCATCTGCGGCTCGTCTTGCTGGGACGCTTCGATCTGGGCCGGATTGCCTGCTGTGCGCAGACGATCAGACAGTTCTTTCATGCGCTGGTCAGCTGGCACAACCGTTTCGGTCAGGATCTGGTCGATGCCGGTTGCCACGACAGACACGCGGATCATGCCTTCCATATTCTCATCGAACGTTGCACCAAGAATGATGTTGGCGTCTTCGTCAACTTCTTCACGAATACGGGTTGCTGCTTCGTCCACTTCAAACAGGGTGAGATCCTGACCACCGGTGATGGAGATCAACAGGCCCTGCGCCCCTTTCATGGAGATATCATCCAGAAGCGGGTTGGCAATCGCAGCTTCGGCAGCAGCCAATGCGCGGCCTTCGCCAGAGGCTTCGCCGGTTCCCATCATCGCTTTGCCCATTGCACGCATGACCGAGCGCACATCAGCAAAGTCGAGGTTGATGAGACCTTCCTTGACCATCAGGTCGGTAATGCAGGCAACACCGGAATAGAGCACTTCGTCAGCCATGGAGAAGGCATCGGCGAAGGTCGTTTTCTCGTTTGCTATACGGAACAGATTCTGGTTAGGAATGACGATCAGTGTATCGACATTTTTCTGAAGATCCTCGATGCCACTCTCTGCGAGACGCATACGGCGCTGACCTTCGAAATGGAACGGCTTGGTAACCACACCTACCGTAAGTATACCCTGCTCGCGAGCAGCGCGTGCGATCACAGGAGCAGCACCGGTACCAGTCCCACCGCCCATGCCGGCAGTGATGAAGACCATGTGCGAACCATCAAGATGATCGTTGATCTCATCGATCACTTCTTCGGCAGCAGCGCGTCCGACTTCTGGCTGTGAGCCAGCGCCGAGGCCTTCGGTTACGGCCACACCCATCTGAACGAGACGTTCAGCCCGGGAAAGGCTCAAAGCCTGCGCATCCGTATTGGCCACCACGAAATCGACGCCCATCAAACCGGTGTCAATCATGTTGTTTACTGCGTTACCGCCAGCACCACCGACACCGAAGACCGTGATTCTCGGTTTCAATTCGGTAATATCGGGCATCTTCAAATTGATGGTCATAGTACCCTCATCTCACTGCATGGATCGAATTGCTACCGATCTCAATCCGTCAAACTGTGGAGCAACGCATTCCATACTGCTCCAATTACTTGTCTTATTCCTAAAAGCGAGGCAGCCAGACGAATCATTCATCCAATATACCTCAACCCCTTGATTCCGATCAACGATTCACGCGTGTTTCACGCAACTATCCATCGAAATCAGAAACTCTCCTTCAACCACTGCCCCATTCGGGACAGGTAGCCGTCGGTTCCGGTCAGTTTTGGTTTGACCGGTACTTTTTCAAATTGCTCGATCTGGGCAACCTGCGGATAGATCATGAGGCCAACTGCTGTAGCGAAAGCGGGCCCCTTGCCAATATCGGGCAAACCGGCCACGCCAAGTGGTCGGCCAAGCCTTACGTTGCGTCCCATGACGCGTCTTGCGGTCTCCGCCATGCCCGTAAGCTGGCTTCCCCCGCCGGTCAGCACCACGCGCCGCCCGACATGTCCGGAGAAACCGGATGCTTCGATCCGATCCCGAACGACTTCCAGAATTTCTTCAACACGCGGCTTGATAATGCGCGTGAGGGATGCCTTGGGCACCTGATTGAGCAGATCGCGATCATCATCGCCAACCGGCGGCACAGCAACCAATTCCTGATCATCAGACAGGGACAGAAGCGCACTGCCATAAAGGGTCTTGATCCGCTCTGCGTCAGCAAGCCTTGTTGAAAGCCCGCGCGCCAGATCCATGGTGACGTGATGCCCCCCCATCGCCACAGCGTCTGAATGCACAAACTGCCCATTGACGAAAATCGAAATCGACGTGGTTCCGCCACCCAGATCGACACAGGCGACCCCGAGCTCGGATTCATCATCGACGAGGCAGGAAAGCCCCGAGGCATAAGGCGTTGCCACCATCGCCGCCACATCCAGATGACAACGATTGATGCAAAGCTCCAGATTCTTCAGTGGCGCGGTCTGCGCGGTCACCACATGCATGTCCACAGCCAGGTCATCACCAACCATGCCACGCGGGTCACGAATGCCCTTGCCACCATCCAGCGAATAGCCGATCGGCATGGAGTGAACCACCGTGCGGTCGATCGTCAGCAGATGACTGGCACCGGCCTGCAGCACGCGACGAATGTCGACCTCGTCAACCTCATGTCCACTGAGAGACACCGAAGCACTCAACGTATCGCTCTTGATGCGCCCGCAGGACACATTGACCACCAGCGACTGTACCGTCATGTCAGCCTGCGTTTCAGCAGCACCGACGGCCAGACGAATGGAATTCTCCGCCTGATCGAGATCCACAACAACACCGGACTTGATGCCACGGGCCTGATGCAATCCGAACCCGAGCACCTGAACGGTATGGGTGCGATGCGGCAGAGCCTCGCTCTGCGGACGCGGCACGAGCCGCGCAATCATGCAGCAAATCTTGGTCGACCCAACATCAAGGATCGTCACGATCTGCGAGCGTTTGTGAATGAGACCACGGGCATCACGTTTACCCCAGGAAGAACCCATCATGTTTCCACCTCTTGAGGTATATCTGCGCCCAGCGTTCTAAGCGTTGCGCGCCGTTTGGCTGCGGCATCCTTGCTCATGCGAACAAAGGTCCTGTCGGCAAGCCGCATATCGACTGTTGTAATATCCTTGCGGGAAAGTGCGCCTTTTTCATCAAAGGCCAGCAGCTTGTCCAGTGCATCCACCACACCGACTTCAGGCAGTTTGGCCTGCACACCATTCTTGAAATACAGATCCCAGCGGCGTTCGGAAACATAGACCACGGCCCGTGTCTTGCGCGCGATAGAGGGGAACTGAGCCAACAGCTCGAACATGGACGCCGCCTGACGCTGCGCACCATGACCGACAACCAGCGGCAATTTGGCAAATTCCGGTGTTATGTGATCGGTCAGCACAGAACCGTCATAGGAAATGACAGACACAAACTCCCCGCGCTGCCACAGGGCAAAAGGCTTCTGCTCGCGAATAACCACCTGCAGCTTGTTCGGATAGAGTTTCTGGACCGTCGCTTCTTCGATCCAGCTCATGCTCTCAAGTTTCTTGCGAGCATCATAAGCATTAAAGGTTAGAAGAGAGCTGTCTTCGTTGATGCCGAGCACGCGCAGGATATCTGTCTCGGAGACTTCCTTCTGCCCGGAAATCAACACGGCCTCGACCTTAAGACCAAAGACAGAAGACGCCTTTTCCAGCGTTGTCTGGTTCTCACCGCCAATCGTGGCGCCATAAAGGATTGTGATACCAAGAAAGCCAACGGACAAGCCCCAGCCGAAACCACGCGGTATCCATGCCTCTGCCAGAGGAATGATCCGGCGGTATAGCGGCAGACGACGCTGCTCGTAGGCATAGGCGCGCGGATCAAGCGCAGCTTTCTTGCTGCGTTTGCCTGCACCGGCCTTCCTGCTATCCTTTGCTTTGCCCTTTATCGGTCGCACGAAGCGTCCTCCACCATCCAACTAACCAGTTGTTCGAATTCAATGCCCGCATGTCTTGCCATATCGGGAACCAATGAGGTCGGCGTCATGCCCGGCTGGGTATTCACCTCCAGACAGATCAGGTCGCCATCCTCTCCGGCAGTCTCGTCATAGCGAAAATCAGCGCGGGAGATTCCCTTACAGCCGAGTGCTTGATGAGCCTTTATGGTTAACGATTGAATATATTGGTAAATATTCGGTTTAAGATCTGCCGGTAAAATATGGGTTGAGCCACCCGGTGCATATTTTGCATCGAAGTCATAGAAGGTATCGTTGTTGGAAACGATATCGATGATATCGAGGGCCTTGTCGCCCATTGCGGCGCAGGTAAGCTCACGTCCAGCCACATAGCGTTCCACCATGACGATGTCGCCATAGGGCCAATCTGCCGAATAGAGCTCTTGTGGCGGGTGCTGCTGGTCTGCTGTGACGATCAGCACACCAAAGCTGGATCCTTCATTCACAGGCTTGATAACATAGGGTGGCGGCAACACATGCGCCTTGGCTGCTTCCAGCCTATGAACCACGCGGGATTCGGCCACCGGGATGCCCGCAGCCTGCATGATTTCCTTGGCTTTTTCCTTGTTCATAGCAAGGGAAGACGCCAGCACACCGCTGTGCGTATAGGGAATTCCGAGAAATTCAAGCACGCCCTGAATGCATCCATCTTCGCCAAACGGGCCATGCAGGGCATTGAATGCGACGTCCGGTTTCAATTCTGACAAAACAGTGGATATGTCTCTTTGCACATCAACACGCGTCACCTTGTATCCGGAGGCTTCCAGTGCATCTGCACAGTCCTTACCAGAACTCAGCGACACAGGACGCTCGGAGGACCAGCCTCCCATCAACACTGCTACATGCTTTGTCATTAACCACACCTTTCCTACCAGAATGAAAGCCCAAAGGGCCGTATTTACTCTGGTTTGGACCCTTGCATGACAGCGAGGCCAAAGCTTGGCACTCTTGCAGGTCATGCAATTTGCACTTGATCCATCTATTTATGGTTAAAAATTCCTAACAAATGATAAGCGGAAATCACTTATTTGCTTCTGGCAGAAGCAAAGCGGAGCGCTAGACGCGCAGATTCGCATTTTGAAAGGTCAGGAATCCGCTCAGCTCAGGCAATTTCCGGGGGAAATGTTAACAAAGTTATTCCCCCGCAGCGTCCATAAAAAGAGCGCTCTCTCAGTCAGATTTTTTGTGCAAAAGAACACCGCCTGCAAAATCGTCAAGCGTGAGGCGGAATAATATCAGAAGAAGAAGATGCAAACACAGGCAAGCAAATCAGTCCTGCTGGAAAGGGTCGACGCGAGTGCCTTCAGCAAAGGAACCAATGCGTTTGATTTCCCAATGCAGCTCAATGCCCGTCATATCCCGCACCTTGCCACGGATCATCTCGCCAAGCCGCTCGATATCCTCGGCAGTGGCGTCCCCTGTATTGATCAGGAAATTGGTGTGTTTTGGCGAAACCTGCGCCCCACCGAGCTTGAAACCTCTGAAACCGGCCTCATCCACCAGTTTCCACGCGCTCATTCCTTCGGGATTGCGGAAAGTGGAGCCGCCGGTACGCTCTTTGGTTGGTTGGTTCTCTTCACGATAGGCAGACACATTATCCATCTCGGCTTTCAGAGCCTCCGGATCGCCCGCCTCTCCCTGATAGGTCGCTTCGGTGAAGATATAGTCCGACGGCACGGAACAAGAGCGATAGCCATGCCCTAGATCTGTCGGTGTCAACTTGTGAATGGAGCCTTGCCGGTCCATCGCACGCGCACCGAGCAGACGTCTCTTGGTTTCATCCCCATGAGCACCCGCATTCATGCGCAAGGCACCGCCAATCGAGCCGGGAATGCCCTTGTAGAAGGCAAAGCCAGCCACGCCTTGCCGCGCCATCTGCTGGGCGAAGCGCATGTCCGGCATCGCGGCACCGACCTTGACGACATAATTGTCATCAACCTCAACGGAGCTGAAAGCCCGCCCGGAAAGCCGAATGACAACGCCTTCGATGCCCCCATCCCGCACCAGCAGGTTCGAGCCAAGCCCGATGGTGGTTACAGGAATATCTTCGGGCAGGTTCCTCAGGAAATAGGAGAGATCTGCTTCATCGGCCGGATTGAAGAATAGCTGCGCCGGTCCTCCCACCCGGAACCAGGTGAAGCTTGCGACATCGAAATTGCTGGAAAGGCGCCCACGCACCTTGTCCGTCCAGCCTCCCAGCTCTTCTAGCAGATCCTTGAACATCCTACAGCCTACTCTCCCGCCAGAGCCTTGAGCGCATCGGCAAGACCGTTGGCCCATGTCGTGATGCTGCCTGCCCCAAGGCAAACCACATAGTCGCCCGGCTCAGCCAGATCTTTAACACGCTGGGCCAGCCGGTCTGACGGACCAAGCAGAGCTGCGCCGCGATGGCCATGGCTCTTCAAGCCTTCGACCAGAGCCTCGGCATTGACCCCTTCGATGGGCTTTTCCCCTGCGGGATAAACATCAGCCACCAACACATGGTCCGCGATATTCATGCAGGTGCAGAAATCTTCGAAATGATTTTGCAGGCGCGAATAGCGATGCGGTTGCATGACAGCAATCACCTTGCCTTGCGATGCCTGTCGGGCGGCACGCATAACTGCGCCGATTTCCACCGGGTGGTGCGCATAATCATCGATAATCTCGATGCCGTTCCAGCTGCCGACGCGGGTAAAGCGCCGCTTGACCCCACCAAAGGCCGAAAGCCCCTTGCGGATGGCATCCGCAGGAATTTCCAGCTCATGGGCCACAGCAATTGCCGCTGTCGCATTGGCCACATTATGCTCGCCGGGCATGGGCAGAGTGAGACCGGATATCTCTTCTACCGCGCCACTGCGGCGATCACGGATCTCGACGGTAAAACGGCTGATGCCCCCATCTGAGCGCAAATCCTTATAGCGCACATCCGCCTGCGGGTTTGTGCCGTAGGTCACAATCCGCCGATCTTCAATCTGCCCAACCAGGGTCTGCACCACCGGGTGATCAAGACACATGGCCGCAAAGCCATAGAAAGGCACATTTTCAACGAACGCCCGGAAGGCATCCTTCACCGCATCATAGGTGTGATAATGGTCCAGATGCTCTGCATCGATATTGGTAACAACGGCGATGTCGGCTGGCAGCTTGACGAAGGTGCCGTCCGACTCATCCGCTTCCACCACCATCCAGTCTCCATCGCCCATGCGGGCGTTGGTGCCATAGGCATTGATAATGCCGCCATTGATTACCGTAGGGTCCATGCCCCCCGCATCAAGCAGAGCCGCAACCAGCGAGGTGGTGGTCGTTTTGCCATGGGTGCCGCCAACAGCAATGGCAGATTTGAAGCGCATCAGCTCGGCCAACATCTCGGCGCGGCGCACAACGGGCAGAAGCCGCGCACGGGCTTCCTTGAGTTCGGGATTGTCAGGCTGGATCGCCGAAGACACGACAATCACCTGCGCATCGCCGATATTCTCGGCGGCGTGCCCGACCATGACCTTGATGCCCTTCTCGCGCAAACGCACCACATTGGCCCCTTCGGCAATGTCGCTGCCCTGCACCGTGTAGCCGAGTTTGAGCAACACTTCGGCAATACCGGACATGCCGATCCCGCCGATCCCGACAAAATGGACCGGACCAATATTCTGAGGCATCTTCATTTGGCAACTCCTGTATCACCTGCCAGCTTCTCCACCAGATCCGCCAGCCTGTCGGCTGCGTCCAGTTTGCCCTGCCCACGCGCAGCCTCGGCTGCTGCAGTGAGCCTTTCGGGATTGGCAATCAAATCTTCAAGCAAATCGGAAATATCATTCGGACGCATACCGCGCTGTTGCAAGACCCATGCACCGCCGGCCTCTTCCAGTACCTTGGCGTTGGCATGCTGATCCTGATCGAGCGTACCGGGCAGCGGCACGAGAACGGAAGGGCGACCAATAGCCGCCAGCTCGCTCACAGACGAAGCCCCAGAGCGGCAAATTACCAGATGCGCCTTGGCAATCTCGGCGGGCATATCAGAGAAGAAGGGCGCCAGCTCGGCCTTAAGCCCAAGTTCACGATAGCCGACCTTGACCTTCATCAGGTCTTCAGGGCGGCATTGCTGAACAAGGGCAATGCGTTCGCGGATTTCCTGAGGCAAACGCCCCAGAGCACCGGGCATATATTCAGAAAAGAAGCGCGCGCCTTGCGAACCGCCAAATACCACCAGCCGGAACGTGTCTTCCGCACCAAATGGCGAGTAAGCCGTTTCAGCGGCCAGCGCCACGGCAGGCCGCACCGGATTGCCCGTCAAGGTCACTTTATTCTCTAGCCCTTCGATCCCATTGAGGATCGGAAAGCTTGCGGCAATTGCACTAGCCCCTTTGCCCAGAAAGCGGTTCGCCCGCCCCATAACCCCATTCTGCTCATGCAGACAGGTCGGCACGCCCAGTGAACGGGCCGCGAGCATTGGCGGTACGGTGGGATATCCTCCAAAGCCGACCACGACATCAGGCTTCAACGTCTTGATGACCTTGCGCGCAGCCATATAGCCTTTGGCCAGCTTGAGCGCGGCCTTGGCCATCTTGACCGGATTTTTCACCGATGGCGTCGCAGAAGGAATGATCTGAATGCTTTCAGCCGGAAAGTCCTGCCCATAGCGCGTCGCCCGCCCATCGGTTGCCAGATGCACAGTCCAGCCGCGCGCGATCAACGCATGGGCCAGAGCCTGAGCCGGAAACAGATGACCGCCGGTTCCACCTGCCGTAAGCAAAACAGTTTTCGTCATTCATTCATCCACCCTTCGGGTGGCTCCTTGCTTGCCGCTGCACAAAGGCAGCTTCAGGGCAAATCCGGCAGGACTGATACCTGCTCTTTTCGGGGTCTTCCGCATAGTCCTATCCGCAAAGTCTGTCAACTTTGAGAAGGGTGGCCTCAATCGTAGGGTTTGAAAAACTGCCTTTTTTCCAGCCCCACTTCGGGGCGCTTGCGCGTTAGGGCCAAAAGCAGCCCCATAGTCAGGGCGACAGAGAGAAGCGACGACCCGCCATAGGATATGAAGGGCAAGGTCATACCCTTGGCAGGCATCAGCTTCAGGTTCACCGCAATATTGATGACGGCCTGCAGCCCGAATAACAGCGCAAGACCGGAAATGGCAAGCCGCTTGAACAGATCCTGCGTTTGCAGCGCCAGCCGCAAGGCCCGCACCACGATAAACAGATACACCGAAATCAACACCATGCAGGCGATGATGCCAAATTCCTCAGCCAGCACAGCAAAGATAAAATCCGTATGGGAGTCAGGCAATGTGCGCTTGACCGTCCCCTCACCCGGACCGACCCCCAGCCAGCCACCACGGATAATCGCATCCATCGCCGTATCCACCTGAAAGGTGTCCCCTGAAGCAGGGTCGAGAAAGCGGTTGATACGACCGGTTACGTGCGGCACGAAGAAATAGGCCATCGTCAAGCCGCCAACCCCGAGACCCATCAGAAGGAAGATCCAGAAAATCGGCATACCTGCCATAAAGAACAGACCCGACCAGACCATGGCCAGCAGCACAGTCTGCCCGATATCAGGCTGGGCAACCAGAAGCGCAACGGCAATCATGAAGATGACGATGGAAAAGAGGTTTCCCGGTATCTCGGGCCTGCGGTCATTCTCGGCAAACAGCCACGCAACGATCACCACGAAAGCCGGCTTCATGAATTCCGATGGCTGCAGGGAAAATCCGGCGATGGAAATCCAGCGTTGTGCCCCTTTCACCGAACCGCCCACCAGAAGTGTCAGCACCATTCCCAAAAATGCGCAGACCAGCACGAACAGTGCCAACCTCCTTGCGCCTCGCGGACTTAAGAAAGTAACCCCGATCATGATGACCAGCGCCACAGGAACGAACATCGCGTGGCGTTTGACAAAATGGAAGGCATCAAGATTGAGCTTCATGGCAATGGCCGGACTGGCCGCCATGGACAGCACCAGACCGAAGAACAACAGCAGAATAAGCGCAACAAGCATCGGGCGGTCGATTGTCCACCACCATTCTGTCAGCATATTTTTCCGTGTTCGGTGCATCAATGCCCCTCACTGACCAGAGTGTCTGAAACCGTGTCCTGAGTAACTAGATGCGCAGGATCTACTGCGACATGCCCTGTTTCGAGATACTGATGGACAGCCTCGCGAAATACATCGCCCCGCGTCGTGAAGTTGGGGAACTGGTCAAAGGATGCACAGGCAGGTGACAACAAAATGACCTGCTCTGCCTTGTTGCCCTTGGCGACCTCTTCCTTGCTGGCCGCCACGGCACGCTCCAATGCCACATCCATATGCCCGCAAAAACTGAAGGCAACCCCGTGCTTGGAAAGGGTGGCGGCGAATTCTTCCGAGGCTTTACCGATGAGATAGGCATGGTCGATACGATCGAAATAATCCACCAGCGAAGTGATACCCCCCGCCTTCGGAAGACCACCCAAAATCCAGTGCACCTTGGGGAAAGACGCCAGCGCCCATGAGGTCGCATCCGCATTGGTAGCCTTTGAATCGTTGATGAACAGCATCCCATCCGCAGCGCCAACCTCTTCCATACGATGCTCAAGCCCGCCGAAGGACTTAAGCCCGGCCACCAACACCGAAGGCGGCAGATCCAGTTGGCGTGCAACAGCCACAGCAGCCGCAGCATTCTGCGCATTATGCGTGCCGCGCAAGGCGCGTGCCTGATCCAGATTGAAAAGGAAATCCCCTTCCATGCTTTGCAGCACACCGTCGGGCGCAGAAACCATAGCGCGTTCATTGCCAAAGCCGGAAATCGTAACGACGGGATGCCCCTTCAAGCGCAGGTTCGAGGCAACATTGGCGCAGAGCCGGTCATCCAGCGCCACAACAGACAGATCAGCCGCCGTGACCATGCGGCTCTTGATGCGGGCATAATTGAGAAGATCCCCGTGGCGATCCAGATGATCGGCAGAGATATTCAGCAGAACCCCGATAGACGGATCTATGCTTGGCGCAAGGTCGATCTGATAGGAGGAAACTTCGATCACATAGATGCGATCCGGCGCGATGGGCTCAAGCGCCAGAATGGGCGTGCCAATATTGCCGCCCATCTGCACATCAAGCCCTTCAACAGAGAGCAAATGGGAAATCAGCGCCGTGGTGGTCGACTTGCCGTTGGTTCCCGTAATGGCAATAAAGGGCGCATCAATGCCGCTCGCCCTGCGCTGTCGGCAGAACAGCTCAATATCGCCGATAACTTCAACGCCAGCGGCCTGAGCCTTTTTAACGCTCCAATGAGGTTCGGGATGGGTAAGCTGAACACCGGGAGCCAGCACCAGCGCGGCAAAGTCAGACCAGTCAGCCGTTTGCAGATCGCAAATCTTGACGCCCTCGATCAGGGCAGCTTTGTCGCGACTGGCTTCCTTGTCATCATAGGCAAAGACCTCTGCGCCGCCAGCCGTCAACGCTTCCAGCGTAACCAACCCGCTTCCGCCGAGCCCGAATACCGCAACCTTTTTGCCTTCAAATATGGTAATCGGGATCATGTCTCTTTCCCTTACAGAATGAATGCACCAATGCCGTCATCATGGTCGGGGCGCACGCCCCGCATTTGCTCGTTGCCTGATTAGCGCAACTTGAGCGTAGACAGGCCAATCAGGGCCAGCACAACGGCAATGATCCAGAAGCGGATCACCACCTGGGCTTCAGTCCATCCCTTATGCTCGAAATGGTGATGGATTGGCGCCATACGGAAAACGCGTCGCCCGGTCAGCTTGAAGGAAGCCACCTGAATGATTACAGACACAGCTTCCAGAACGAACAGGCCGCCAACAATGGCCAGCACCAGCTCGTGCTTGGTGACCACGGAAATGGAGCCCAGCATACCGCCAAGCGCCAGAGAACCTGTATCCCCCATGAAGATAGCTGCAGGAGGCGCATTGAACCACAGGAAGCCGAGCCCGGCCCCAACCATGGCGCCGCAAAGCACCAGCAACTCACCGGTGCCCGGCACATAGTGGATCTGCAGATATTCGGCGAAAATCTCGTTACCGGAAAGATAGGCGATCACACCGAAGGTGGCGCTGGCAATCATCACCGGCACAATGGCCAGACCATCAAGGCCATCCGTGAGGTTGACCGCATTGCCCGCCCCCACAATGACGAACAGGCCGAAAGGAACAAAGAACCACCCCAGATCCAGCAGGATATCCTTGAAGAAGGGGAAGGTAACCGAGGTGGAGAAAGCATCCTCGCCAAGCTGGGCGACTGCGAAGCAGGCAATACCGGCGATCACCGCCTCGATTGCCAGCCGCAGCCGACTGGAAAAGCCCTTGTGCGAAGAGCGGGACACCTTGAGATAGTCATCATAAAAGCCGATCAGCGCAAAGCCGACCGTAACGAACAGCACGATCCAGACATAAGGATTGGCCCAGTTTGCCCAAAGCAAGGTCGCCATGATCATCCCCGTAAGGATCATCAAACCGCCCATGGTCGGCGTGCCCTTTTTCGTCAACAGGTGGCTTTGTGGTCCATCCTCACGAATGGGCTGCCCTTTACCCTGACGCACCCTGAGACCGCGAATAATGGCCGGACCGAACAGAAACACGAACAAAAGCGCAGTGATAATGGCACCGGCGGTTCGAAACGTGAGATAGCGGAACACGTTGAATCCGGAAATCTGATCGGATATTTCGACAAGATACATCAGCATCTTAGATACAGGCCTTTCACATACGCTACCGGTTTAAGCTTCCGGTTTATTTCTTAAATTCTTCCAGCAGGGCCGCCACAATCGGAGCCATTCTGGAGCCAAGGGAGCCTTTGACCATGACCGAATCCCCTGCTTTGACAGCAGCAAGAACAGGCGAAATCAGGTCTGCCGACGCTTTAGCATAGGCACCACGCCGTGTCATAGGTACTTTTTCCCAAAGATGGGCCATCTCCGGCCCACACAGAAAAACGAGATCAACATCTGCCGCCAACAAAGGACCAAACACATCTTCATGCATGGCCTTGCTGTCGTCACCAAGCTCAAGCATATCGCCTAATACGGCTATCTTGCGACCGGATGTCGTTATCAGCCCCAGCGCAGCGAGGGCAGCGGCCACAGAAGATGGGTTGGCGTTGTAGCTTTCATCGATCAAAAGCAAGTCGCCACCTTCCATAGGAAGGGTGTGGCGCTGGCCGCGCCCCTTGCTGGCGCCATGGCCAGCCAGAGCTTCAGACGCAGCCTCGACATTGCCACCCACCAAAAACACAGCCCCCAGAACAGCCAGCGCATTATGCGCCAAATGCTCACCCGGAGCACCGACATGGCACTGCACCATCTTGCCAAACAGATCAACAGATACATCTGAACCATCGGCTTGAAGATCAACCGCAGAAAGCTGAACATCTGCGTCAGCAGCCCGTCCAAAGCGGTAAGTATGGGCAACGCCCTCGGCCTTTGCCCGTTCCGCAAGGAAGTCAGCAAAGGCAATATCGCCGTTAAAAAGCGCAGTTCCACCGGGAACCACGCCCTCGAATATCTCCGCCTTTGCTGCGGCAATGTCATTGATGCTGGAAAAGTTTCCAATATGCGCAGCAACGATGGTGGTGATCACAGCCAGGTCCGGCTGCACCATTCCGATCAAATGACGGATCTCGCCGGGATGGTTCATTCCCACTTCAAAAATGCCGAATTCTGTATCGCGCGGCATGCGCGCAAGCGTGAGGGGAACACCCCAGTGATTATTGAAGGACGATACGGCAGCATGCACCTTGCCACTCGGCTTCAAGGCTGCCCACAGGGCGTCTTTCGTGCTCGTTTTGCCCACGCTGCCGGTAATGGCGATCACCTTGCCGGACACACGGCCCCGAGCAGCGCAACCAAGGCGCTCCAGTGCCTTGAGCACATCATCCACGAACAATACCCGTTCAGTGAGATCTGAAAAATCGCTCTTTTGTGCCTCTTCCAGCACAACGACAGCGGCGCCAGCTTCCAGAGCCGCACGTGCAAAGGCATGTCCATCAAAGCGCTCGCCCTTAATGGCGAAGAAGGCATCGCCAGCGCTCACCGTGCGGCTATCGATGGAAATGCCGGAAACATCGTCAATCGACCCGGGCTGACCGAGCGGCGCGATGGCCTCCACAAATTCCCCCGATGCCCAAAGTGCAGTCAAACCATCTCTCCCTTGCCGCTCTCTGCCAAAGCCTTGGCAACGGCCTCATGATCGGAGAAGGGGAGCGTTTCGCCCAGAACAGTCTGCCCGCGCTCATGCCCCTTGCCAGCGACCAGCAGAATGTCACCCGGCTTCATCATGACCACCCCATAGGAAATGGCATCTTGACGGCCGCCGATTTCAACCCCGTTTTCTACCGGTTCCATGACGGCCGCACGGATAAAGGCAGGATCTTCGGACCGCGGATTGTCATCGGTTACGATGGCATAATCCGCAAAGTCATTGGCAACCTGGCCCATCATCGGACGCTTGCCCGTATCACGGTCACCACCGGCACCGAAGACAACGATCAACCGCCCCTTGACGAAAGGCCGCAACGCCTTGAGCGCAACTTCTAGAGAATCCGGTGTGTGGGAATAATCAATATAAATGGCAGTATCTTCGCCTGCATGTGCAACCAGCTCCATGCGGCCACAAGCCCCCTTGAGCGCAGGAATTGCCTTGAGGATATCAGCCACCTCAACGCCGCTAGCATAAGCCATCAAGCCAGCAACCAGCACGTTGGAAACTTGAAAGGCCCCGACCAACGGTACCTTGCAGGAAACGTCCCCCCAAAGTCCTGAAAGGGTGACAATCTGATCGAGCCCTTCAACAGAGATGGTTTGAATGACCAGATCGGCCTCGCTGCCATGGCCGACCGTGAGGCATGCCAGCCCCCTCTTTTTGGCCACGGCCAGAAAATGAGCCCCGCTCGCATCATCGAGATTGATGATTGCCGTGCCATCAGCTTTGACCAACCGGGAAAAAAGCTGACTTTTGGCATCGCGGTAATTCTCAAGGGTACCGTGATAGTCCAGATGATCGCGGGTGAGATTAGTGAAAGCGCCGATATCGACTGTCAGGCAATCAAGGCGCTTCTGTTCCAGACCATGGCTGGACGCTTCAAGAGCCAGATGGGTCACCCCTTCGTCTACCAGAGTGCTCACACTCTGCATCATGCCAACAGGATCCGGGGTCGTCAGGCCACCGTAGGAACTGCCCGAAGGGCCTTCAATGCCGATCGTGCCAATATTGGCCGCGCATTGGCCACTGGCCGCCCAGATCTGACGCAAGAAGGAAGCGATGGAAGTTTTTCCGTTGGTTCCGGTTACAGCGGCGACCTTTTCAAGCGCCACCTTGTAGAATGCGCCCGCCAGATTGGCCAGAGCCAGATGTGGGTCCTGCAAACGGAAAATCGGCTTGCCACTGGGGTCAAAATCACGGGGCAGCGCGGATTGATCAGAGATGATCGCCAATATGGCACCCTGCTCCAGAGCCTTGGGAACAAATTGCGCTCCATCGACCTGCGAACCGGGCACCCCGACAAAGATATACCCTTTTTCAACGAGGCGACTGTCTCCGGTAATACCGGTTACATCCTTCTCGCCCAAATTCACCAAAAGAAAATCCGCAATGGGCTCTTCAAGTCCGCCCAGCAATTCCACCACTTTCATCCAACAGCACTCCGGCCCGATTCACGACAACCTTACCCCAAGGTTTAAAAGGATGCCTCGACGGTTGGAACTATCTTTTGTCCAAATCGTGGTTTAACCCCCAAAATAGAGCCCACTCTGCGGATAACTGCCCCTGCAGTGGGCGCGGCATTCACACCTGCGGTCGCATAGCCGTAGGTTTCCTTGAGGCCTTTGGGCTCATCAAGCATCACCAGAACGATGTAACGCGGATTGTCGATAGGGAAGGCCGCCAGAAATGAGTTGCGCAATTTATGGCTGTCATACTTGCCATCAATCACCTTCTCGGCGGTGCCCGTTTTACCACCAACCAGATAGCCATCAACACGGCTGCGTTTGCCAGATCCCTTGACCGCATTGAGACGCATCAAGTAACGCACCTCGGCGCTCGTTTGTTCACTGACAACACGGTCCGAATGATCAACGCCGGCTTTCTCCTGATCGTTCATCTTGAGGAAAGTGGGTTTGACATAATAGCCACCATTCACAAGAGCCGCAGCAGAAGCGGCAAACTGCAAAGGTGTCACCTGCAAGCCATGGCCGAAACTGATCGTCATGGTGGAAAGATCGGTCCAGCGTTTCACAGATGGATAGACCGGCGCTGCGGTTTCGGGCAGCTCGGTTCTCACGCGATCAAGCAGATGCGCTTTACGCAGGAAATCCCGATGACCTTCCTTGCCAACCTTGAGGGCCATTTTGGCTGACCCGACGTTGGATGAATAGATGTAGATCTCAGGAACCGATAGAATCCGTTTCTTAGCATGGAAGTCGCTGATGGTGCTGCCGCGCACACGGATCGGCTGGCGCGCATCAAAGCTGTCATTAAGGTGAACCGAGCCGGAATCCAGCGCCATGGCCACCGTCATGGTCTTAAAGACGGACCCCATTTCATAAACACCTGCGGTCATGCGGTTCAGACGGTCTGGTTTGTTGACATCGACCGGATTGTTGGGATCAAAGTCCGGCAGAGAAACCATGCCCAGCACTTCGCCGTCTTTGACATCCAGAACGATGCCCGCAGCCGCAATCGACTTGAACTTGGTCATGCTCTTGTACAATTCATCACGCAAAGCGTGCTGAACGCGCAGATCAATGGACAATTTGACCGGATCAGGCTCCATAGAGCTACCTGTAGGCCCGCCATCAGCCTTAGCCAAACCAGCCGCATCAATATATTTTTCCATGCCGGCGATGCCGACATTATCGACATTGACGATGCCCAGAATATGGGAAGCAGTCGGCCCAGCAGGATAAAAGCGCTTATTCTCGCTCTTGTAGCCCAGCCCTGGAATACCCTTCTCGTGAATAGCCTGCTGCTGCTTTGGCGTCACCTCGCGCTTGATCCAGGTAAAGCCCAACTTCTTATTAGACAAGCGACGACGCAGTGATTGGGAATCGAGATCCGGGAACACACCCGTAATCGCATCCAGAGCCTCTTCCACATCAATGATACGGTTCGGCTCGGCATAAATGGAGGCAGTTTTGATATCTGTCGCCAGAATTTCGCCATTGCGATCTACCAGATCAGGGCGGAACGTCGCGATCGCGCCTTGGGCCGACCCCATTTGCGCCATGGCAGGACTATCGAGGCCGAGCATGACAAGACGAGCAAACATCGCCATGAAGCACAAACTGAAGACCCCCATGGCCATCAGGATGCGCCCGCGCGTTGCCCGTGATCGTTCCTTGTTTGCCCCTTCGAAATCGAAACGGTGATCGATCGTGCTTGCTATGTTGAATTCGCCAGAAGTATCAACCATAACCACCCCCTATTGCCTTTTCGCCGATGCGGGATGGGCATGCTCAAGCAGCCCTTCCAGATCATCAACCACGGCACCGGGCAGCGTTGCCTCGCCCGAACGATCAGGCACATCGCCGATATCACCAATCTGATAGGGCTCAATCGTCTTCAACCCCAACTGGTCGGAGAACTCATCCGTTAGCCGCTGGATACGCTGAGGGCGATTGAGATAGCTCCACTCTGCCTTAAGCAGCAGAAGAGCGTCTTTCTCATCCTGGATTTGCCCCTTCAAGATGGCTATTTTCTCCCCTTCCTCTTTGGCCTCATGCTTCACCTGAAAGAGCCAGAAGGCTCCCATCAAAGCAAAAAGAACGAGAAGAAAATTGATGAGTCTGCTCATGAAAGGCCTCCAGAGCGGCTCTCCGCCAACATTCGGGGCAATCCAAGCCCGCTCGCATCCAACATATGAGGAGCCGCATCTGTCCGCACTCCGGCCCGCATCTTGGCCGAGCGCGCACGCGGATTGCGCTCCAGTTCGTCATCATCAGGCCCAACCCCGCCCTTCACCAGCATGTCAAAGCTTGGAGCCGCCAGATCCTGCTCCGGCATATGGCGAGATCCGCCTGCATGGGTTTTAGAGCGCTCCTGAAAGAAGCGCTTCACAATCCGGTCTTCCAGCGAGTGGAAGGTAACAACCACCAGCTTGCCGCCCGGCTTCAGGCAGCGCTCGGCAGCGACGAGCCCATCGACCAATTCGTCCAGCTCACCATTCACAAAAATGCGCAGAGCCTGAAACACGCGGGTTGCAGGGTGAATTTTCTGTTGGGGTTTACGACCCACGACACGCTCGATCACATTGGCCAGATCCAGCGTGCGCGAGAAAGGAACAGAGCCACGACGCGCCACGATCGACCCGGCAATACGGCGTGCCTGCTTTTCCTCACCAAGCTCACGGAAAATCCGCACCAACTCAGCCTCGGAATAGTCGTTGACGACATCCGCCGCTGTCGGTCCGCTCTGGGACATGCGCATATCCAGAGGTCCGTCATTCATGAAGGAGAAGCCGCGTTCCGCCTCATCCAACTGCATGGAAGAAACGCCAATATCCAGCACGACGGCATCAAGCGGGGCACATCCTGCTTCGTCGGCAATATCCGCCAACTCGCCAAAGCAACCCGCCACGAATTTCAGCTTGTCGCCATATTGCGCCTGAAGCACCGCCGCACGCTCTGCCGCCTCAGGGTCTCGGTCCACACCGAGCACATTGGCCCCGCATTTCAGAATAGCCTCGGAATAGCCACCAAAACCAAAGGTGCCATCCAGAACCCACTGCCCGCTTTCAGGAGCAAGTGCATCAATCACAGGCTTGAGCAGAACGGGCACATGGCGAGCAGTAGAACCAGAGTCGTCTGGGTCCAATTGTGTGGAAGATGTCATATTACGCTCCTTCCCCTGCCTGCCGCAGCGCCTGCCGGCGCGCACTCAGGGATTTGCGAAGCGCGATTGCTTCCTTGGCGGCTTCCACCTTGAAAGCTTCATATTGTTCGGGCTGCCAGATCTGGAACTTATAGCCATGCCCCACAAAGACCACAGAGTCCGTGATACCGGTATGCGCCTTGATTTTCTCGCTCAATACCACGCGTCCATCCTTGTCGATCTTCAGGCTCTCACTTTCACCCAGCAGAGCCGTTGCAAGTATCTCGCGCTCTTCGGTGAAAACATCGAAAGGCTCGAGATATTCATCAATTGCCTTGCGCAAACCATGGCCGCCAGCATCGACAGCAGCACGGTCCATAGACGGACTGCAAAACAGCCCTTCAGTACCTTCGCGGGCAAGAATCTGCCGATAAGGCGCCGGGATAGACACCCGCCCCTTTGAATCCAGCCGATTCACATAATTGGACACAAAATCGTCCATACGCACTGCCTTCAGAAAGCCTACACCGCCGCTTGTCTGCCCGCTGACACAGTCGTTGAACCGAATTTTTACTTGGTTAGGTCATTACTAACGACATGGTCTGAGCATCACCCTTAATGGGATACCATGGGATATTATGGGCGTCAATGGATTCTGATGGATTCAGAGCGCATCCCTTAAGAGACATATTCTAAGAAATTTAACGTTAACAAAGGGTTGTCAAAAACCAGAAAAACGGAAGCAACAAAAATAATATCGGGATAAGTATTTTGGCTAAAACAACAAATAGCGACAGATGGCGCGTACAAAAGCCCATGCAAAAGAGCGCAAAAATCAATCTGCCAGCGGTTTGCAAAGCAGATAGCCGTCCACAAAGAGGGTTTTTGTTGCCAAATTATTAAGAAAAGAAATACCAGTCGGTCTGTAAGCCGGGTTTTGTACGGCAAGACAGAAGCCTTGCGCGGCAACCATTCATCTGCGACATCCATTGCTGAATGCCTCTAGCAACCCACCCGAATGACTGGCCTGAAAGCCGGCTGGGTCGGAACCCGCATCATTCCTATTCGGTTTTGCTCCCGGTGGGGTTTACCCTGCCACCTTCATTACTGAAGGCGCGGTGAGCTCTTACCTCACCCTTTCACCCTAACCTGACCGTAGTCAGGCGGTTTGCTTTCTGTGGCACTTTCCCTAGAGTCGCCTCCGCCGGGCGTTACCCGGCACCGTGCTTTCATGGAGCCCGGACTTTCCTCACCGGATTGCTTTCGCGCGACCGGTGCGGCTGCCCGACCGACTGGTGCGATGGGAACTAAGCCCTAAACGGCTCAAGGTCAAGGGGCCATCTGGCAAAGAAGCTGTTCCAGTTGATCAACGCCCTTGGCAAGCGCCCCCTCATCACTGGCCGCAAAGCCTAAAAGCACGCCGGGCTTTGGCGTGGTTTCACCCGACCAGTAAAGAGACGACAGCGCGGCCCCCTCCATGCCCCTTGTCAACATGGCATCCAGCAGAGCGCGATCATCCAGCCCCATTGCCTTGCCGTGAAAATAGGCTGGCAGCTGTATGCCACCATCTGGAAGCGCAGGCTGCAACCATGCCCCTACCCTCTCTTGCAACAGCGCCACCAAGCGATCACGCCGCCCCTTATAAACCCGGGTCATGCGCGCAATATGGCTACGAAGATAGCCCTCACGTAGAAAATCGCTCAAGGCCCATTGCACGATAACCGATGGCACCGCGCCAACATTGCGCAAACAGCGCTGGACAGGGTCAACAAGTCTTTTTGGAACAATGAGATAAGCAACCCGAAGGCCGGGATTAAGCGCCTTTGAAAAGGTGCCCATATAGATGACGACACCGCGCCGATCCAGCCCCTGCAAGCTGAAAATCGGAGCGCCGGAGAAATGAAACTCGCTGTCATAATCATCTTCAAGAATGAAGCACTCCTTCCTCTGGGCATAGCGCAAAAGAGACAGCCGCTCTTCCAGCGCCATGGTCCGGCCCGTCGGGAACTGATGCGATGGAGAGCTGTAGATAAGCCGGGGGGACGAAGCCATCCCCTCCCTTCCCTCAAGAGCTTGATAAGGCACCGCTTCATCTATGCGGATAGGCAAACAGCGTGCCCCCACGGCGCTCAATGCCGCCGTCATGCCCGCATAGCCAGGCTCTTCATGCATAGCCACATCTCCCTCATCAAGCAACAGACGCGCCACCAGATCCTGCGCAGCCTGCGCCGAGGAAAGGATCATGACTTGATCCGCATCCGCAACAACTCCGCGCGCCACCGATACATGCTCAATGATCGCTTCCTTAAGCGCTGGCAGACCGGAATAGTTAGCATAGCCCAACATCTCTTCATGCAGCGCAACCTGTCGCGCGGCGCGGCGCAACAAACGCGCCCAGACATCATGGGGAAAATCCTTCACGTCCGGCATGCCCGTCAGGAAAGTGAGAGAGCCGGGCTTATCACGTCGGGGCACGGACAT
Organism: uncultured Cohaesibacter sp.; assembly: GCF_963678225.1. Taxonomy (NCBI): domain Bacteria; kingdom Pseudomonadati; phylum Pseudomonadota; class Alphaproteobacteria; order Hyphomicrobiales; family Cohaesibacteraceae; genus Cohaesibacter; species uncultured Cohaesibacter sp. The sequence goes on from NZ_OY782763.1 coordinate 1,045,412, forward strand.
CATCCGATCGGCACTTTGGGAAAGCCTTACAGAAGAGAGCGCCGCCCCTTCGTTCCCTTCACCAAAATGCGTACCATGAAACCCGCGCGATGCTTCACTCACGCGTGTCCCGCGTCTCCCGTCCGCTTCCAGATAGCCTTCAAGCCCCAATTGCTCATAGGCAAACAGCACCGTATTGCGCCCGACAGACAAATCCGCAGCCAACTGCCGTGAAGCTGGTAGGCGCATTCCCGGCTTCAAACGCCCCTGTTCAATCAACTGCCGAATGCGCAAAAAGAGCTGCCGCGCCAGCCCGTCCGCGTCACTCCGATCCAGCTCTATCTGCGTCGCCAGCATATTTGGCTCCCTTAAATTTACAACTTTGGCTCTTTATTTAGAGCCAAATCTGTCTTTCAATCAAGCCAAATGATGGGCCATACGCCTATACATCCATGTTCAAGGAACAACTGCGTTCTATTTGACCAGACGCCAATAGATCAGAAGACAGACCAATGACCGAACCAACACAAGACAGCTTTCCCGTCACCCCGACCAACAAGATCAGGGTTGCCAAGCGCGCCAATTACGACAGGGACACCCTGTTTGCCATTCTGGACGAAGGCCTCATCGCCGAAGTCGGGTTTGTGCTGGACGACAAGCCGATTGTCCTGCCCATGGCCTATGGCCGTATTGGCGACCAGATCTATATTCACGGCGCAAAAGCAGCCCGCATGCTCAAAAAGCTGAAGGAAGGCCTGCCGGTCTGTCTGAATGTGACGCTGGTGGACGGCCTCGTGCTGGGCCGTGCAGCCTTTCACCACACCATGAACTTCCGCTCAGCCAACATTCACGGCACTGCCCGTCTGGTAGAAAGCGAGAAGGAAAAATACGATGCGCTGGTCGCCATCACCGATCATCTGGCTCCGGGCCGCTGGGATGAGACAAGGGAAACCACACAGAAGGAAATCAACGCCACAACCGTGATCGCCGTCACGATAGAACAGGCTGCCTCAAAAATCCGTGGCGGCATGCCGATCGATGACGAAGAAGATTATGACCTCGATTTCTGGGCTGGCGTGGTTCCTATAAGCACCAGCTTTGGCCCGGCCATTGACGACGCAAGGCTTAAGGCAGGCATTCCTGTCGCCGATAGCATACGCAAGCTGACCAGCCGTCGATAAGACAGCCCGGCGAGCGGCGCCCTCAGCTTGACAAAAGCAGGGAGCAGGGATATATCCCCAAAACGGTTGCAGACACCGGCCGCTCGCAGGCCTTCGGGTCATGGTGAAGCTCTGTTATCAAATTCTGATTATTTCAGCCCCACATGCATTTCATGCGGTTGGCAATGCGAGCCCCGTCCAAAGTCAAGAAATGCGTTCTACAGGAGGCTGAGATGTCATCAGACACCTCACGCAAATCAACTGCGCGCAATTCCTTCACCCAAGGCTCCCTTGCGTCGCTTTTTGCCAAAAATGCCCTACCCATCATCTTCGTGATGAGCATGAACGGTCTTCTGGCTGTCGTGGATGCCATTTATCTTGGTGTCTATGTCGGTGCAGATGCCCTTGCGGCCGTCACACTGATGTTTCCCATCTATATGCTCGTCGTCGCGCTCTCCACGCTGGTTTCAAGTGGCATGTCCTCGCTGCTTGCCCGGCATCTGGGTGCAGGCGACATACGCCGGTCAAGACAACTCTTTTCCGGGTCTCACGGGCTCGCCCTTCTTATCAGCATCCTGCTGATCGGCGCGTTCCTGCTGTTTGGCCATCAAATCACGATGCTCATGGCAAGCGGCAATGATACGCTCTCAGCGATGGGACACGTCTATTTGCGCATCACCATCCTCGCCACACCGATTGTCTTCATTCTGGCGCTGCATGGCGACGCCTTGCGCAACGAAGGCCACGCCCCTCTCATGGCCGCCATGAGCCTGTTGGTGACGCTGGCCAACATCCTGTTCAACTATGTCCTCATTGCTCTCATGGACATGGGCGTTGCCGGTTCGGCCTATGGCACGGCGGCAGCGCAAGGACTGGCTCTTGTCATCGTACTTGCCTATCGCCATTGGGGAACCTGCAACCTCACCCTGTCGGAGATTGTCAGACATTCGCCCTTGAGAGACTGGAATGCCATTTTGGCCCTCGGCGCACCACAGAGCCTCAGCTTTATCGGTATGTCCATTGTCTCCACAGCCACCATCATGGCTACCCAGTGGATGGCAAGTCCCAACTATGCGGTGACGATCTCGGCCTTCGGCATAACGACGCGCATCATGACCTTCTACTTCCTGCCGTTGCTCGGTCTGTCCTTTGCGATGCAATCCATCACGGGCAACAATTTCGGAGCGCAAAAATGGCACCGGTCAGATGCAAGTCTGCGCATAGCATTGGTGTTGGCACTCGTTTATTGCCTCATCGCCGAACTGTTGTTCCTGCTTCTGCCAAGAGCCATCGGCGGGCTTTTCGTCAATGAAGAGGCCGTGATTGCCGAGGTGGGACGGATCATGCCGTTGATGACGCTCATGATCATTGCTGCAGGGCCTCTACGTATCGTTGCGGCCTATTTTCAAGCCATTGGCGACGCCAAACGAGCCGCCATGCTCAGCCTGACGAAGTCCTACATCTTCATGCTGCCGCTGCTGTTTGCCTTGCCGCTCCTGCTGGGAGAACGGGGTATCTGGCTTGCCAATCCGATTGCAGAATTGCTGCTGCTCGGCACGACAACCCTCTTGCTCATGCAAACAGCCCAAAGAACAAAACGCAGATGGGGCCTCTTCACAGCCCCAAGGGAGACGGAAAAATGAGCAATAGTCCCACAACGGCTGAAGAGGCCAAAAAGCAGGCCAAACTGTTACGCTCCAAACTGAAGGAAGACGGGCTGGAGATCTCACACAGCAAATCGCTGGAACTGATCGCCCAGCAATATGGCTTTCGGGACTGGAACACGATGTTCGCCCGCTTTGGCAACCGCCCCACCCGCACGTGGCAACAGGGCGATCGCGTATCCGGGCTTTATCTCTCGCAGGCATTTCAAGCAGAGATCATCGCCGTCAAAAAGCTCTCGGATGGCACCTATCGTCTGACATTCCAATTTGACCAGCCGGTCGATGTCATCACCTTCGAGGGCATGAGCAACTATCGAAGCCGCACCTCACAGGTGATCGGACCAGATGGCACGACCAGAGAGAAAACCTCTGATGGTCGCCCGCACATGATCCTCGATATCTAGACTTGCCAATAGAAGCGAAAAAGAAAGGCGCGAGCCCTGAGCCCGCGCCTTTTCACAAGAAAGCTATCGCCCTCATTTCCAATCCAGAAGATCAGAGCTGGGGCAGTGCTGCATTTAGCTTGTAAAGTGTAGAAATGGTAGTTGTGTCAGCCACGCCGTCGACCAGCTCCGGCCGGAAATGCAGCTGAAACGCCCGCACGACTTTCTCGGTCTGCTCGTCGAAAACGCCCGTGATCGGTGCGTTGTAGCCATAAATGGCCAACATGGATTGCAGTGCCTGAATGGGTTGCCCCTCATCGCCCAACTGGAAGAAGCGCCCACCGCCAGACACCTCGGGATCGGCCCAATGGCCAGCGCCGGCTGCCGCCAGCTGCTTCCATGGGAATTTCACGCCCGGATCAACCTTGCGCCCCGGCGATACATCGGAGTGCCCCAAGACGCGATAGTTGGGAATCTCGTTGCGCGCGATAATGTCCATACAGAGCATGTGCAGTATGTCGAGCTGCTTTTCACCAAACTCTTCATGCCCGGCATTGGCAATTTCGATACCGATCGAGCAGCTATTTATATCTGTCTCGCCCTTCCAATAGGCATCACCGGCATGCCAGGCGCGCTTGGTTTCATCGACCAATTGCACAATCGTGCCATCACGATGCAGGAAATAATGGGCAGAGACTTCACTCTCGGGATTGCAGAGCCAGTCCAGAGCCTGCGCATCATCTTCCATACCCGTATAATGGAGCAACAGCATATCGACCTTGCGACCATCTTTACGCTCACCGAAATTGGGGGAAGGTTTGTCCTCGCAGGGGCAATTTGTCTGTGCTTCGAACGGCATGACACTCTCCATGAAACCGCAAATAGGATAAAGGATCTGAGCGGGTTCGTCAGACCGACCGTTTCTTAGCGCAAGCCGCGCTCAATCTCAATCATTGACCATGCGTTATTGATGGCAGCCAGCTTTTCGGTGGAGATCCGCACAAATTCTTCCGGCACACCACGGGCAATCAGCCGATCAGGATGGTTCTCCCGCACCAGTTTGCGATAGTGGCTCTTGATTTCCTTGTCGCTCATGGAGCGTTCGGCTTCCAAAATGGTATAGGGATCCTGTTCATCCGGCTTCACATGGCTCATCTTGATCCGCTCGAAGCAGCGCTCGGGAATACCGAAGATTTCCGCCACATGCTCCAGATAGAGCATTTCCCTGTTGTGCATGACGCCATCAGCGCCAGCGATCATGAACAGACCATCCAGAATATCGGCCAGCGGCTCCATGTCGTCTTCATAGAGAGCGGCAATTTGCTTGGCATAGGCCTCGTAGCCAGCGACATCCTGCTTGGCCAGGTTGAACATGCGCTGCACATTGCGCTCTTCCCCTTCCGGGATGGAAAAAAGCGTCTGGAAGACATTGATCTCGTCCTGCGTGACAACCCCGTCAGCCTTGGCCATTTTGGCAGACAGAGCAATCACGGCAACCGTAAAGGTGAGTTGTTTGCGATCTATGCCGCTGCCAAGCCCCCGCACGGTGGTCGCGACCTTCTCCACGAATTGAGAGATCGCTTCACTCTGACGGAGGTCTTCAATCAAACTGCCAATCTGGCTCCAAATGCTCATGAGATCTCCTGAACACCCATTCCTCGCACGCATCATTCCTGCGCTTGCGATCAATTTATGTGATAAGCGCCGGAATTACGAGCCATTGATAGCCAAAAAAAGGCGACTTGCCACATTCGGGCAGCTTTGTGCTCGAAAACTGCACAGGAGAATAGGGAAAGCCCGCTTAAGAGACAAAAGCCACGCCAACAACCTCAACCCAAGGGCCAACTGCGCGTAGATCTACTGACACACACGCCAGGTTCCAGCCTTGCCATGCAGGCCATGATCAAGATGGATATGATTCTGGTGATACTTGTCACCACCCGGTCCGATAACGGTTGTGAAATAGCGGCAGGCCTGCCGGTTGATGCCACGCAGGAACTTACCCTTCCGGTTCCGTTTGGCCCAATCGTCCTCCACGGTCAACACCGTCCCATCCTCAAGAGTAAACGCACTGATATCAATTGCATTTGCCCGTCCATGCTCGGAGAGTTTGGCCCCGCGCTTGTTGTTGCGCGGACGGCAGGAATAAGATGCAGCCACACTGATTTCAACAACCGGCTGGCCCAAGGTGTCACGTGCCATCGGCTGAACGACCTCTGAGAAATAGCGATAAAGCTGCGACGTCATCACACAATTGGTCGTCGCATCCCTGTTGAACGCAACAGGATAGCGCCCGCCCAAGGCCGAGACAGCAAAGGGAGCCTTACTGCCACATCCCCATTTTCCATAGATCGCAGGCAGGGCTTTTGCATCCACATAGCCTTTTTCAACAATTGGACAATTTTGAGCAGAAATAGATTTGCCTGGCCAGATGGCCTCGCTCTGCAAGTCCGATTGCGGAATCTCTTCAAGGTCTTGAAAACCGCCACAACTGGTCAGGGTTGCAGGAGCTACCAACAATGCAAGAAGGGAGCGTTTCGTGATCGTGAGCTTCATCATATTTTGATTCCCGCTTGCAGCCACATTCAATTCAGCGCATCCTGAAGAGAAAAGGTTAACATAAAGGCAGCGTAATGGTTCAAGCATCGCAAGTGAAAGATCTCGTCGCCCCGGTCAGCCTTCTCGATACGCTAAAGGCAATCGACGCAGGAACCCTCACCCCTGCACGCTCTATCGAAGCCTGTCTTCAGCGTCTCGCCCTCATCGAACAACAGATCCACGCCTTCGTTTCCATCAATGGTCACGCCGTAAACGAAGCAGAACAGGCAAAAGGCCCCCTGGCTGGAATCGCGCTTGCCGTCAAGGACATTTTCGAAACCCGTACATTGGCGACAGAATATAACTCGCCCATCTACCGGAGCCACGAACCCGTGCGCGACGCGGCCCTTGTTGCCATGGCAAGAAAAGCAGGCAGCACTGTGATCGGAAAGTCCGTCACGACAGAATTTGCCTTCCTCGACCCCGGCCAGACCCGCAACCCGCACAATCCTGATCATACCCCTGGTGGTTCGTCATCCGGCTCTGCGGCTGCCGTGGCCTCTGGCATGGCCCATCTGGCCTTTGGAACACAAACGGGTGGCTCCATCATTCGGCCTGCGGCCTATTGCGGTGTTACCGGCTACAAGCCAAGCTACAGCCTCATGCCAAAAGTCGGCATCAAGGATTTTTCCTGGACATTGGATACGGCCGGGCTCTTTGCCGCCAGAGTTGCCGATTGTGCATTTGCCGCCTCGGCCATAACCGGTCGCAATCTTCAGGTAGATCCGGATGCCAACTTCAAGCAGCCAACGCTGGGCATCATTCGCTGCCGCACATGGCAAGAAGCAGATGCCGACTATGTCGCCCGCTTCGACATGATGGTCGAAAGCCTCAAGCGCTTCGGAACGCCCGTTGTCGAGCTGGAACCAAGCGAGCATTTCCTCAGCGCTTTCAAAGCGCACCAGATCATTCAGGATTACGAGGCCTCACAGGCGCTGGCATGGGAGTACGCCAACCATGCCGACCAGCTAAGTCCACTACTGAGGCAGACCCTTGATTTTGCCCAGACCATCACACCATCGGATTATGATGAAGCCCTGATTTGTGCCCGCACGGCGAGAAGAGAACTCAGAGAACAATTCGAAGACGTGGATGCATTGCTCAGTCTTTCCGCACCCGGCCCTGCTCCACAAGGTCTTGCCTCCACCGGCTCCCCCATATTCAACCGAATCTGGACCTTGCTCCATACCCCCAGCATCAATGTCACCGGGCTTGAGACAGAAGACCACCTGCCACTTGGGGTTCAGGTAATCGGGCCGGAAGGAGCAGACCAGTCCACGCTCCAGATCGCCCATTGGCTCGAAGGCGCCATCCTGCGCCATTTAAAGGGCTGAGGCGAAACGGCCAAAACTCTATGCCGCGTATCACCCGCTAGAAACGGACCGGAGCCGAATTAGGCTCTCCGATGCGCATGCAATTTAGGCAATTCGAAGAACAAGAAATAGGCACATGGCCATTCTCTAAGCAGCACAACGAGGGGTAATTTTTACGATTTTACGCATGCTGCAGCGCAATATCTGTTATCTTTCCCCTGTTTTTCTGTCACATGATTGTCGCACTTGAACCCAAAGTGTCTCAATGACTTATTCATAATTTAGTAACAAAGTTACCCCCCTTCTCTGCGCTGCACCAACTTTTTCATTTCGCGAATTTTGAAAGTTGCCGTAGACTTCAGCTCATGAAGGAAAGGCTAGGAGGAGAGACTATATGGTCAAATCTATGAACATTGTATTTGTTTGTGCGGCCTTTGTATTCATCGCTGCTATTGTCGTTGGTATTATTTGAGGAGGAGGCAACGACGATTGCGCTAGGCAGTGAGGCTGTCTTGCTCATACCCTTGAAAAGACGCAACTTTATTCGCCAGCACGCGAGTAAAAAAGCCGGGCAATGCCCGGCTTTTTTACTTTGTGAATACTTGGCGAAAAATCTGCTTTCCGATCTGAAGCCTGCCTTTGCAATTGAGGGCAAGCCTCCTGCCATCAGGCCCTGTAGTTCAGGATAGGGGCCAGCCATTTTTCGGCTTCTTCCAAGCTCCATCCCTTGCGCTCTGCATAATCGGCAACCTGATCCTTTTCGATCTTGCCAACGCCGAAATAATAGCTTTCCGGATGCGCAATATAGATCCCCGAAACAGCTGAGCCGGGCATCATGGCGCAGCTTTCAGTCAGTTTGATCCCTGTCTGGGCTTCCGCATCAAGCAGGCTGAAGAGCGTCCGCTTTTCTGTGTGATCCGGCTGGGCGGGGTAGCCCGGCGCAGGTCGGATACCGTCATACCGTTCTTCGATGATCTCCTCATTGCTAAGCTTTTCATCACTTGCATAGCCCCAGAATTCCTGACGCACCTTGGCATGCATCGCTTCAGCAAAGGCTTCAGCCAGACGATCCGCCAGAGCCTGCAGCAGGATCTTGGAATAATCGTCGCCCGCCGCGTCAAACGCCTTGGCATACTCTTCCTCACCAAAGCCCGACGATACGGCAAAGCCACCGATATAATCTGCAATGCCGCTATCGGCCGGAGCGACAAAATCACCCATAGCAACACGGGCACGCGCCGTCCGTCCAGCCATTTGCTGACGCAATCCAAAGAAGCGAGCCGCTTCCTGCACCCGGTTATCATCTGTATAGACAACGATATCGTCGCCCACGCTATTGGCAGGCCACAACCCGATCACAGCACGCGCTGTCAACCATTTTTCCTCAACGATCTTCTTGAGCATGGCCTGCGCGTCATTAAACAGGCTTGTCGCAGCCTCGCCATAGACTTCATCTTCGAGAATGGCCGGATAGCGTCCTTTCATCTCCCAAGTGGAGAAGAAAGGTGTCCAGTCGATATAGGGTACCAGATCAGCCAGATCATAGCTTTCGAAGCATTTCGTGCCAATGAAGTTTGGCTTGGTCGGCTTGTAGGTGTTCCAGTCGATCTTGAAGGCATTCTCACGCGCCTTGTCAATCGTTAGCCGGTTCTTCTTGTCCTGTGCGGCCTCATGTTTGCTGCGCACCTGAATATAGGTGTTCTTGATATCGGCCACATATTCCGATTTTTCCCGAGACAGGAGCCGCGTAGCCACACCAACCGCGCGGCTCGCATCGGTGACATAAATCGCCTGACCATTGTCATAGTTGGGGTCGATCTTCACCGCCGTATGCACCTGCGAGGTGGTTGCGCCACCGATCAGCAACGGCTGATCAAAGCCCTCGCGCTGCAACTCCGCCGCCACATGGCACATTTCGTCAAGCGAAGGCGTGATCAGACCGGAAAGACCGATGATATCGACCTTCTCGCGACGGGCCGCTTCCAGAATGTCATTGGCCGGAACCATGACCCCCAGATCAACCACCTCATAGCCGTTACACTGCAGCACAACGCCCACAATATTCTTGCCGATGTCATGCACGTCGCCCTTAACGGTCGCCATCAGCACCTTACCAGCGCTCTGGTGATCGCCATCCTGTTCTTCTTCCATGAAAGGCATCAGATAGGCGACGGCCTTCTTCATCACACGTGCCGACTTGACCACCTGCGGCAGGAACATCTTGCCATCGCCGAACAGATCGCCAACAACATTCATGCCGTCCATGAGCGGCCCCTCGATCACATCAAGCGTGCGGGTCGCCTTTTGGCGAGCTTCCTCAACATCTTCCTCGACATAATCATTGATGCCCTTGACCAGCGCATGCTCAAGGCGCTTTTCCACCGGCAGCTCACGCCAGGCCAGATCGGCCACCTTGTGTTCGCCCTTCTGGTTCAGATAGCGCTCGGCGATCTCCAGAAGACGATCCGTCGCATCATTGCGACGGTTCATGACGACATCTTCAATGCGCTCCAGCAGTTCCTTGTCGATCTGATCATAGACCATAAGCTGACCGGCATTGACGATGGACATATCAAGTCCGACCTTGATGGCATGATACAGGAACACCGAATGCATCGCTTCACGGACAAGGTTGTTGCCACGGAAGGAGAAAGACAGGTTCGACAAGCCGCCTGAAACATGGGCATGGGGCAGATTCTCACGAATCCACTTGGTCGCATTGATGAAATCAACGCCATAATTATTATGCTCTTCGATACCGGTAGCAACGGCAAAGACGTTCGGGTCAAAGATGATGTCTTCAGGTGGGAAGCCGACCTCATTGACCAGAATGTCGTAGCTCTTCTTGCAGATGTTGATCTTGCGCTCGTAGCTATCCGCCTGCCCGTCTTCATCAAACGCCATGACAACCACAGCAGCGCCATAGCGCAGAATGGTCTGGGCATGTTCAACAAAGGCCTCTTTACCTTCCTTCATGGAGATCGAGTTGACGACAGACTTGCCCTGTAGACATTTGAGCCCAGCTTCGATCACGCTCCATTTGGAACTGTCCACCATCACAGGCACGCGGGAGATATCCGGCTCGGACACAATGAGATTGAGGAAGGTCACCATTGCTTCTTCTGAATCAAGCAATCCCTCATCCATATTCACATCGATGATCTGCGCCCCGTTTTCCACCTGCTGGCGCGCAACATCGAGAGCCGTTTCGAAATCGCCTTCCTTGATCAAACGCTTGAACTTGGCCGAGCCGGTCACGTTGGTGCGCTCACCAATATTGACGAAATTGGTCTCAGGCGTCAGCGTGAAAGGTTCAAGACCGGACAGACGCATATAAGGTGTGATTGTTGGTATGGCACGGGTGTCATATTTCTTCACTGTCTCGGCGATGGCGCGAATATGATCCGGCGTGGTGCCACAGCAACCACCGACAATATTGATCAGACCATCACGGGCAAAACCGTCAATGATGCTGGCCATATGTTCCGGGCTCTCGTCATATTCGCCAAATTCATTGGGCAGACCGGCGTTCGGATAAGTGGAGATGCGCGTTTCGGCCACGCGGGAAAGCGCATCGATATGCTGGCGCAGTTCGGCAGCTCCAAGCGCGCAGTTAAGCCCCACGGCAAAAGGTTTTACATGGCGCACGGAGTGATAGAATGCCTCCGCCGTCTGGCCGGAAAGCGTGCGACCCGATTTATCGGTAATGGTGCCTGATATAATCACCGGCCAGCGCATGCCACGCTCTTCGAATTCCTCTTCAATGGCAAAAAGCGCTGCCTTGGCGTTCAGCGTATCGAAAATGGTCTCGACCGTCAGCGCATCCGCCCCGCCATCAAGCAACCCCTTCGCCGCTTCCCTGTAGGCAGCTTTCAGCTCATCAAAGCTGACAGCCCTGTAACCGGGATTGTTCACGTCAGGCGAGATGGAGGCCGTGCGGTTGGTGGGCCCCATGGCGCCAAGCACAAAGCATTTGCGGCCCGGAAAACGAGCTTCCACATCCTCGGCTGCTTCCTTGGCGACCTTTGCGCTCTCCACATTCAGCTCATAGGCCAGTTGCTCCATGCCATAGTCGGCCTGTGCAATGGTGGTGGAAGAGAAGGTGTTGGTGCCCGCAAAATCCGCACCCGCCTCGAAATACTGACGATGGATGTCGCGAATGGCGTCAGGCTTGGTGATAGACAACAGGTCATTGTTGCCCTTGAGGTCCTGTTTCCAGTCCTTGAAGCGGTCTCCTCTGAAATCCTCTTCGGTGAGGCCTAGACGCTGGATCATCGTACCCATGGCGCCATCAAAGATGAGAATACGCTCGGCGGCCAGTTGTGTCAGCTGGTCATAGGAGGGGCTTAATGGCAAGATCGGCATGATCAAATTTCCTTAACGTCAAAAGGGCGGAGCGGACAGTTTGTCCGCTCAACAGGTCCCCGAATAGCTCAAAAGATAGCTTAGTCCTGAATTGTTGCTGAGGTCTTATGCCTTGGCCGGACGCATGCCAAGCATATGGCAGATCGCATAAGACAGGTTTGCCCGGTTCATGGTGTAGAAATGGAAGTCATCCACCCCGCGCGAACGCAGATTTTCCACCTGCTCGGCAGCAACAGCCGCAGCCACCAGACGATGGGTTTCGGGATCATCTTCCAACCCTTCAAACCGGTTGGCCAACCATTGCGGCACACTCGCACCTGTGCGAGAAGCAAAACCGGCCATCTGAACGAAGTTATGGATCGGCAGAATGCCCGGCACGATCGGAATGAAAATACCGGCGCGTCTGACCCGCTCAACATAGGCTTCATAATGGTCATTATCAAAGAAGAATTGCGTGATCGCGCGGGTTGCCCCTGCTTCCACCTTCTGGCGTAGCATTTCAATGTCTGTCGCAAAATCCGGACTTTCGGGATGTTTTTCCGGATAGGCGGAGACGGACACCTCGAAATCTCCGACGCGTTTGATCCCGGCTACAAGGTCTGCAGCATTAATATAGCCGCCCTCATGAGGCACATATTTCTCACCCACTCCGGCGGCAGGATCTCCGCGCAAGGCAACAATGTGGGTCACGCCCACTTCGGCATAGGAGCGCACAACGGCGTCCACTTCTTCACGCGTGGCGCTCACGCATGTCAAATGGGCAGCAGCCGGAATCCCGGCTTCCTTGATGATCCGCTCAACGGTGGCGTGGGTGCGCTCGCGCGTGGAGCCGCCAGCACCGTAGGTCACCGACACAAATTCAGGCTGCAAGGGCGCAAGGCGCTCGACACTGGCCCACAGGCTCTCTTCCATCTTGGGGGTCTTGGGCGGAAAGAACTCGAAAGACACATTGAGTTTGTGCGTTTCCTTGCTGCGGCGACCACTAGGTTCTGCGTTATGGCTCATAATTTTTCTCTCATTCACGCTGGCTGTCTCCTGGAGGCAGAGCGCCGCGTTGTTTCATACTGTCGAATGTCTTTGGGACTTCAGAAGGCTCTGTTCAATCTGTTTCTTTTGCGGCAACCAAGCCGTCGGTCTTTTCAGCCAGCCAGATCGAAACGGTCAGGGCTTCTCCAGCCAAAGCCGGGTCATGTCCCTCATATCCAAGATCTCTGGCCAGCGTCACGGAGAAGCCAGCCTCCTGCATCCAGCGGCGCATGGCATCATGGGAGAAGCCCAATCGCCTGTGCGCGTGATCCTTTCTCAAGAATTCATGGTCATGCGGCGCGAAGTCAACAACAAGAATGCGCCCGCCCAGCAGCAACACCCGTCCCGCTTCTTGTAAGGCAGCCGAAGGGTCATCGAGATAATGCAGGACCTGATGAATGGTAATAAGGTCAAACTTGCGATCAAGCGTAGCCAGATCAAGCAAGTCTCCCTGCTGAACATGCAGGTGACCATGATTTGGTCCATCCAGCCGCGAGCGGGCAATCGCCAGCATCGAGCGGTTGGAATCCAGTCCAAGACCATCGCGGCATCGATCCGCTAGCAGGGACAGAATGCTGCCGGTCCCCGTGCCCAGATCAAGCAACTGGTTGATCTCCTGATCGCCCAAAGCTTCCAGAATGGCATGCTCGACCGCACTTTCAGGAACATGCATAGCGCGCAACTCGTCCCAGCGATCGGCATTCTGCTTGAAATAGTCCGTAGCCTGCTGGGCGTTGGCTTCCTTGATCTGTCTGAGCCTGTCCCTGTCGCGCAGGATCATGGCGTCTTGCTGATCCAGATGACGCAGGGACGCCGAAATGAGATCCCCCTTGGCCTTGTCACGCGTCAGACAATAATAGACCCACGCCCCTTCAGGCAGACGCTCTACCAAGCCGGATTCATAAAGCAGCTTCAGATGGCGCGAAATGCGCGGCTGGCTCTGGTGCAGGATGGCTGTGAGATCCTTGACCGAAAGATCCCCTTCAGCAAGCAACGCCAACAAGCGCAGACGGGTCGGCTCCCCGCTCGCTTTCAACAATCCAACGATTTCGTCTAATGACAACATGCCAGCACCTCAAAGATATAAAGATATCTTTATGACATAAAAATCCAAAAGACAAGAGCAGCGGGCATGCGCTATCCACCATTTCAGACCGCACAGAAGTCCAAAGCATGCATCGTCAACAAGATTTTCGTAAAACAAATGGGAGAAGGATGAGTCTCCTCGAGATAGACAATCATCCATCACCTGATTATCAGGCATCGGAGCCTTGTCCCATCAAGCCTTTTGCGTGGCCTCAAAAGCCATTTCCGCAACCCGGGGCACATCTTCGCTGGTTGCCAGATCGAACCATGGCAGATCATCGGCGTGATACCATTCCGCCTCAAGGGCATCATCCCCGGCCACAGGCTCCCCTTCCTGCCATTCGCACAGGACAGCCACCATGACATAGTGGAATTGCAATCGCTCGGCCTGATCACGGGAAAAAGCTTCGAGCGTCGTCAGAATGCGATCCGCACGCGCACGAATGCCGGTTTCTTCAAACAGCTCCCGCTGGGCAGCCATTTCCAGTGTTTCCCCAAATTCCACCTTACCGCCGGGAAAGCCCCATTTGCCAGCATCAGGCGGATTGGCGCGCCTGACCAGCAAAATATGACGTCCCTTGACCACCAGACTGAGCACAGCGACGCGCGGCTTTTGTTTCTGATTATCATTCATGGGAAAAACGCCAAAGAACAGGACAAGAATAGACTTCTGGAGAATATGGCCGATCTCACAGACCGGCCATACAGAATTTCATGGGATTATTCGCCGCTTGGCGCCATACCCAGAGCATGAAGATACAGATCCAGCAAAGCTTCCATTTCCTGCCGCTCGTTGCTGTCCTGTTTGCGCATGCGCACGACCTGCCGCATCACCTTGACGTCATAGCCATTGCCCTTGGCTTCAGCATAAACGTCCTTGATATCGTCCGAGATCGCCTTCTTTTCTTCTTCCAGTCGCTCGATACGCTCCACAAAAGCACGCAACTGATCAGCGGCGACACCACCAGTATTTGACATTCCCTACTCCAATATTGGGTTCTGAAGTCTGCCTTCGGGCCCACGGCCCACAAGCAGCTTCTATTAACCGCTCTCTAACCAAATTCTATTGCGACAAGATTAACACGCGCCATAGCGACGAGAACAAGGCCACATTGATCCAGACCCTATACCAGTCCCCAACTCTGGAAAACATCAGGATTGAAATATGAAGCCAGAAAGTCCGAACAACAGCCCCATGCCTGTTTGGCACCATAAGAAGAGGCCCGCCCGACACTCTGTGTCATGGCAGACTGAGCCACCACGATCACATAGGCGCGATCTTTCGCAGGGGCACATAATAGCCAGCATGATGTACAGAACAAGCATCAATTTGAGCAAATACCAATTCACCGCCCTAATTCCCCCAAAGTCCCCAGGCAGTCTGGCCTCTTGGAAGCGGCCAGAGCATTAGACGAAAGGTCGAGATTGCTTACCCCTTTTTGACCCTACTATAATGCTGCCGTTCAAGTCATAATACCGTCAACATACACCGCTATTCGTGCGAGGACCCTTGTGAAATTCTCCGTTAGAGCGACCAACCGCAAAGACCGGATTTCCGCGAGCCACTGTTTCAGCCCCCTGTCTATATGCAAGCAAAAAGGTCTCAAGTAAAAGAACAGACAAAGAGCTGGATAACTCCCTCTCCATCATGTCAAAAAAATTCTACTAATGTAGGATATATACATTGACAATAGATGCATGAAACGCGAAACAGTTGGCGGCTCTCCTAAAAAAAGAAAAGACGATACCGAGCCCCATGTTTAACTGGAAACAAAAAGCAAAGACGATTGCTCGATGCCTTGCTTCTATCAAGGGCAAGACATTGGCTCTGACCACGATGCTCCTGGTAGCAAGCAGCCTTGATGCAGCAGCAGATCTTCGGGTTTGCAACAAGACAAGCAGCACAGTCGGACTGGCTATTGGATACGAGTTGAAAGGTGAATGGATCAGCGAAGGCTGGTGGAATCTGGACCCGGAAAAATGCGAGACAGTGCTCAAGGGCCTGCTCGTCAAAACCCGCTATCTCATTCACGCCATAGACTACGACAAGGGCGGTCAGTGGAACGGTGATTCATTCATGTGCACCCAGGATCTTGAGTTCAAGATCAAAGGCACACAGGAATGCGTTGCAAGAGGATTTGAACGCACCGGCTTTTTCGAAATAGATACGGCCGGGAAACAAGACTATACGGTTCAATTGACCGATCAAGAATAGGGAAACTGTCGTGACTGTAAGACGCAACCGGAAAGTAAAAATCCTGGCCACATTGGGCCCGGCTTCAGAAAAGAAGGAACAAATCAAGCAACTCTTCCTGGCTGGCGCCGATGTTTTCCGCATCAACATGAGCCACTCCGATCATGAGACGCTGAACACACGTGTCAAATTGATCCGCGAAGTTGAAAAGGAAGTGGGGCGCCCGATCGGTATTCTCGCCGACCTTCAGGGCCCCAAACTGCGCCTTGGCATTTTCGCTGACACCAAGGTTGAGCTCACCAACGGCAGCCGCTTCTCTCTGGACAGCTCCGACAAGCCGGGCGACACATCCCGTGTGCAGTTGCCTCACCCTGAAATTTTCGGTTCCGTCAAAGAAGGGGACATCCTGCTTCTCGACGACGGCAAGGTTCGCCTGAGAACAATTTCCACCAGCGCTGACGCCATCCATACCGAAGTTGTCACCGGCGGCCCGATTTCAAACCGCAAGGGTATCAGCTTCCCAGATTCCACTCTGTCATTCTCGGCCCTGACACCGAAAGACCGCGCCGACCTTGACGCTGCGGTTGACGCCGACGTGGACTGGATCGCGCTCTCCTTCGTACAGCGCCCTGAAGATGTCGCCGAAGTACGCAAGCTGTCTCGTGGCCGCACCGGCATTCTCTCCAAGATCGAGAAGCCGCAGGCCGTAGAACGCATTCACGAAATCATCGAACTGTCCGACGCCATCATGGTTGCCCGTGGTGACCTTGGCGTGGAAATGCCGCTGGAAAAAGTTCCCGGCATCCAGAAACAGATCACCCGCGCGGCCCGTCAGGCAGGCAAGCCGGTTGTCGTGGCAACCCAGATGCTGGAATCCATGATCAACTCGCCGATGCCGACACGCGCTGAAGCCTCTGACGTGGCAACTGCCGTGTTTGAAGGTGCTGACGCTGTGATGTTGTCTGCGGAATCCGCAGCAGGTGATTATCCGTTCGAAGCGGTCGCCATGATGAACCGCATCGCAGAAGAAGCCGAACGCGATCCCTATTACACCAACATCATCTACGCGCAACGCGCCGAACCGGAAGCAACCGGTGCGGATGCGATTTCTGCAGCAGCCCGTCAGATCGCTGAAACGCTCAATCTGGCAACGATCGTCTGCTACACCTCTTCGGGCACCACTGGCCTCAGAGCCGCCCGCGAGCGTCCACAGACACCGATTGTGGCCATCAGCCCGATCATCGCCACAGCGCGCCGTCTGGCTCTGGTATGGGGCCTGCATTGCGTGGTTTCCGAAGAAACCGGCATTCTGGATGAAATGGTCGATCGCGCCTGCAGCACCTCCTACAAGGTTGGACTGGCCAAACCTGGTCAGCGTGTCATCATCACCGCAGGTGTGCCGCTCGGCACGCCGGGCGCAACCAACATGCTGCGCATCGCCTTTGTCGGTAGCGATGGTCTTGGCGGCATCTAAGCCAAGCACATATCTCAATGAAAAAGGGCCGGTTCAACAACCGGCCCTTTTTTATGCTTATCTGTCTTGAGGATCGACTTATACGGCACGAACCCGGGCAATAAAGCTGGTCACCTTTTCCTTCAGCTGATCAGATTGCTCACCGAGCGTTTTGACCGCACTGACAACCTCGTCAGACGTGCGCCCTGCATTTTTGGATGCACTGGATACCTGAGACACATTCTCGTTCACCTGCTCAGTACCTTGAGCGGCCTGATGAATGTTGCCAGAAATCTCCTGCGCCGTCGCATTCTGCTCGGCAATCGCCCCTGCGATGGCCGAAGAAATGGCTTCCACATTCTGGATGACCTGACTGACCGCTTCAATTGACAGGGTCGCCTCACTCGTCGCCGACTGGATCTCGGCAATCTGCTGCGAGATCTGCTCGGTCGCTTTGCTCGTCTGCCCCGCCAGAGCCTTGACCTCACCAGCCACCACGGCAAATCCCTTGCCCGCCTCTCCGGCGCGCGCCGATTCAATCGTGGCATTGAGCGCCAGAAGATTGGTTTGCTCGGCGATGGAAGAAATCATTTCCACCACCTCGCCAATCTTGCTCGCGGTCGCTGCAAGAGTTTGCATCTGCTGATTGGTGCTACCCACTTTGCCGACAGCCTCTTGCGCGGCGCCAGAAGCCACGCCGATCTGTTCGCTGATCTCGGCAATCGAGGCGGTCATTTCCTCGGTAGCAGAGGCAATCGTCTGCACATTACTCATGGTCTGGCTGGATGCTGCGGACGCAGACGTCGCCTGATGTTCGGTCAGCTCGGCAACCTCGGCCATCGTACGGGCCGTGGCCGACAACTGATGAGAAGACTGGGAAACAGCGTCCACAATGCCACTTACATGACTATCGAACTCATCGGCCAATCGCATCATCATCGCACGTTTATCGCGCTCAGCCTGCTGCTGTTTGGCCTGCTCCTCGGCCTCCATTTGCTTCTGCATCTTCACATTCTGATGCAACAGGGAAGCAATCTTGCAAAGCGCTCCGATCTCGTCATCCTGCTTGCTGACGGGGATGGTCGTATCCAGATTGCCTTTTGCAATCTGGTTCATTGCGCCTGTCACATTCTGGATAGGATGCGTGATAGAGCGAATGACGAGAATACCACCGCCCAGAAGAATGATGGCAGTGGCAATCATCGTACCAATGGCAATGGCATCCACCTGCGCCTCAATGGCCTTGCGTTCATTCAAAGCCACTGCCAACTGCGCATTTGCTGTGTCCTTCAACTCGGACAGCTCGCCTGAAATGCTCTCAATCCTGTCTCGGTAAGCGGCAACCAGTTCCAACACATGATTGTTGGCATCCGTCCATTTAAGGAATGTGTCGTGATAGGCTTCCATCAGCGGCACAATCTCTTTCTGCGCCCCCTGCGGGACGTTGGAGGCTGCGAGAACCGTGTAGAACTCCTTGATCCGCGCATTGAAGCTCTCAACATACTTGTCCTGCTGGCGCAGCATATAGTCCTTTTCATGCCGACGCAGCATCAGCATCTTGACCATAACCGCGTCGATAGACACGGATGCATCAGCCTCAACCAATTCGTTCAGCTTGGCTTCTACGGTCTTGACTGCGCTCCGCAGTTCACCCTTCAGCCCCTCATTTTCAGACAGCCCGGCGACGGTGCGCGCCTTGACGATCTCTTTTGCCCCCGAAAGAGCATCCCCCGTCAGGCTCGACAGAATGGCGCTCTGATCACCCAATTTGCCGAAGGAAGCCCGACTCTTTTCAGCCGCAGCATCCATCTCACCGACAAGAGCCAGGTCGCCCCGCTGTAGAAATTGCTCGGAAAGAGAAGCAACTTTACCGATTCCAACTTCAGCGATGTTAAAAGCCGCGACATTCTCCTCCCCGAGCATTGTCGCGCGCGTCACTTGCGCTTTTCTGCTTTCCCCCCAGTAGAAGGCACCGGAAAGCACCCCAAGCCCAAACAAGCCAAGCAGCAATAGCCCCCAGATGCGATATTTCAGTTTCATGTTTCACCCTACCGAGTTTCGAGACAAGTCTCACGCTGAACCGAACCAGCAACATTCAGGTGAATATTTCATGCAAAAATTATATTTCTGTTACTGATTGCAAGTTTTCTTACTTCTTTATAAGAAGAAAATAATAATCCGGTTAAATATCTCCAATACAGACAAGAATCCAACCATAGGAAACGATTGTTATACGATGACCAAAACTGTATTCATCCGATAAAGTATTTGTTACTTCAGTTCAAAACTTTCAATTGAAACAAAACTCAACACGAAATCACTCATTTGAGCACAACAAAAAACGCGCCTGAGATAATCTCTCAAGCGCGTTTGTTGTTTCGTCAACCAAAAGTGACCCGACGTCTATTAGCCCTGACGAGCCTTAAAACGTGGATTTCTTTTGTTGATGATGTAAACACGACCCTTGCGGCGAACCATGCGGTTATCACGGTGACGCTTGGCAAGTGCTTTCAGTGAATTCTTGATTTTCATTGTCCCAAGCCTCGGCCAAAATCTGCGAAACAAAAAGCGCGCCGAGGCGCGCAAATTCGAGCGGAAAATACGGTTCCTGCCTGCCATTGTCAACCGGGAAAACGACTCCTGTGGCTGGAATCCCGCGATTCCTCTGAATTTTTCCAATCCGCTGTATAATTCCGCCCAAAATAAAAGCAAAAGCGACCCATAGCCAGCATAAATCATAAAATCAGGCGCAAATAGCTCATACCCTAAAGCAAAAGTTGCAATTTCTACCCCCCTCACCTCAAACAGATTCGGATACCGTCCCCAAAACCCCTCTTGTTTACAAAGAATGCCGCTTGGATCACTTTTAAACTCGACAGAAACTATTGCAACATTATAGCTTCTTCTGAATAGTCTTGTGGGGAGGATTGATTATGCCATTCGAAAAGTCCGGGGATCTCAACTGGCATCACAAGGAGATTGTTCTTCTTGATCTCAAATGGGTTAGCAAAACCATTGTTGTTCATGTGGAAATGAACCAATTTGGCGATCAGGATCATCAGGGGCACGCCCCAACCATCATTCTCACCCGTGAGAGTAACGGGCGCAAGGAAGATGTGCTGATGGTTTCAGGCCGGGCTCACGGGCATGCCCTTGTCAGCCTCGATCAGCAAGACCGTCTGGTAGCAAGGATCAACCAGTCCAATCCGCACTCGGCCGGGACTGTCAAATGGCAGATCGTCTGCTAAAGGGACAAGCACCCTTTCCGGCCATGCAATAGCCATATCAGCACGACAAAGAGCGCCGTTTTTCAGCGCGCGCAATCCTGTTGTGGCAAAACAACCAGACAAAACTTTTAGTTGAAATTATCCGCAGCGCCTCTGGACAAAAGCTCATCTTTCCTTAGGATGCTTAGCGCAAGAGGAGCTTGCTCCTGATCTGATTTCTATTTCAAGAACGAGGCCTGACCATTGCAAGATGAAGCCACCCAACGACCAAGCGCTCTTGAAGGCAAGCGCCTCACCGAAGCATTCTTCCATGGAGACCTCGACAAATGCATGCAGTTGATCATGCAAAAGGCATCGCAGCAAGGCTACAGCTTTTCCTGCGAAACGAAGGCTCATGCAATCGCGCATCTTTCCCTTCACACAACGACCAATAGCAACACGGCTTCCTGATCCCTCCTTTGCGGCATCACGACATCCTTGCACATGGTAGGCCTACGGCAACCCCTCAGGTCTCTTCCTGATGCGCCGTTGCTTGCGCTTGTTTGCAATCCCGCGGCCCAGCGGTCCCACGCTACCCCCTTACAAGACTGACTGCGCAGAAGACTGACAGTCGATGCCAGACAAGCCTGCACAAACAAAAACCCCGCCGCCGAACCATCGGCGACAGGGTTGTAATAGCTATGCGCTTTATGCTCGGGCCTACCTATCAGAAATAGACGAAGTAGGCGAAGATAGCAGACAGGAACGTCGTGAAGAGCATCAGTGGGAACGCCAGCTTCATGAAGTCCATGAAGGAGATGCGCTGCCCTGCACGCTCTGCAAAACTGGCCACCATCACGTTGGCGCTGGCACCGATCAGTGTGCCATTACCGCCAAGGCATGCACCAAGCGACAGACACCACCACAGCGGCTCAATGGCCTGTGGCCCACCGAGATCGGCCTGCATGGCCTTGATCAACGGGATCATCGTGGCAACGAACGGAATGTTATCAACGATCGCCGACAGCACTGCCGAAGCCCCCAGAATGATCATACCAGCCAGCTCGATATTTGTGCCGGTCAGACCAAGAAGCTTCTCAGCCATGATCTTCAGGAGACCGGTCTGCTCGACACCGGAAACCAGAACGAAGAGACCGAGGAAGAAGAAGATGGTTTCCCATTCAACCTGCTGGAAAGCACTATGAACATGATGGGACTGTTCTTCAGGCTTGCCACCAAAGCTATGCAGCAGCAACAGGAAGGCAGCGCCCGTCAGAGCAATGGTGCCCGGCTCCCAGCCCTGTCCATGGCCCCAGATGAAGCCAGCCAACACGAGAGCGAGCGTGAAGAGAGATTTGACCAGAAGCACTTTGTCTTCGATGGCTTCGAAGGCGTTGTACTTCATCATCGCTTCTTTGTCTTCTTCGCTCGCGGTCATCTTGCGACCCCAAATGAAATCAAAGAAGATAAGGCAAATGATAAGGATAATCAGAGCAATCGGCCCAACCCATTCGACAAAATCCATAAAGCCAAGGCCAACAGCCGAGCCAATCAGGATGTTTGGTGGGTCACCGATAAGGGTTGCCGTACCGCCGATGTTGGAAGCGAAAATCTGAGAAAAAAGAAACGGATAGGCCTTCAGATTGAGCTGATCCGTCAACAGAAGCGTAACCGGAACCACCAGCAAAACCGTCGTAACGTTATCCAGCAGTGCCGAGAAAACGGCCGTCACAATAGCCAGAGCGGCCAGAAGCTTACGCGGGTTCGCCTTCACCGCCTTGGCGGTATAAATGGCGACAAACTGGAAGACCCCGGAATCCTTGGTGATTGCGACAATCACCATCATGCCCGTAAGCAGGAAGATCGTATTGAAATCGATGCCTTCAATGACCAGCTCGAAGTTCAGAACGCCGAGCAGGACCAGCAAACCGGCCCCCAACAGGGATACAATGGCGCGGTTGATCTTTTCTGAAATAATGAAGAAGTAGGCAGCAATCAGAATTACCGTTGCCACAACGAGAGGCGACCATCCGAAGACAGCGCTCGTGGCGATTCCACTGGCATGTTCCATAGATAAACTAAGGCTCTTCTCACTAACTATGGATGTGTGCAACCCGTAACGCACACATCCCATAGAGGGTTATCTACTGCGCTGAGCCCTGTTTAACGTGATGAATACTCGTCACGTTCCAATTCGGCGATGGCGGATTGCTCCGTCACGATGCCAAGGAACCTGTTTGTACCATTCTCCACGACCGGCAGCGGACTGCCGTGTTTGGCCAGCTTGCGAATGCCCTCCCAGACCGAAAGGTCGGGGCTGAGGACAATGGGATCCCGGTTCATGGCATCTGTCAGCGACTGGGCCTTGATACTACGCAAACGACGCGCAATATCCGGCTTGGCACCACGCACGAAACCGAGACGTTGGAGCCCAGACGGCATCCTGACGGAGACGGGAAGCATTTGTTTCAAAAGCGACTCGAACCCAAACATTCCCAAAAGAATGTTATTTTCATCAAGAACCGGGGCCGTTCTTATCTGCCGTGTTTCGAGGACCTTCATAGCTTCCTCGACAGTTTGATCGGGGGTCAAACTAACAACTTTATCGACCATTGCGTCTATGCAGGGCACGGTAAACCTCCCTATGCTCTCTGGCGGTTTGAACGACCGCAAATTTGGATGGGTATAGACTATACCCGAAATTTGCGACATCCAAGAACAATGCGTTGTGTCGCCAACAGCAGGCCTGAAAAACAAATCTTAGCCTGGCTGCTACCCGATCTTCACAGCTCACGGAAGCGGACCTTATGTCCCTTCAACCAATTCCACAAGTTGTCTCTAAGGCGCAGCTCTCGTAACACTAAAGTTGCAGATCAACAAGCGCTCCGCAGCAGACAACCAGGGTTTCCAACAAGTCAGACTATACAACTATAGCTTAATTGTTAGGCGCGAGCGTCTTATAGACGGAGTGGTCTGAAAGCGCAATCTTTGGATCTGAGTATTTTTACCGAAACCGTTCCGCGTGCGAGCCAATGTGGACAGCATTGGCCATGCGACGATATTTGTGACAGCTTTCGATCGCACCAAACGAATGAAACAAAAAGAGAATCGCTTCTCCGCGAACATCCCCTCATTCTTGTCACATCTTCGCACGAGACCTGTGAGCAAACACCCGGATCGGCGTTTATCCATGGGAAAACCTGCAAATCGGTCCACCTCTTCTTTCTTCTTACACGGATGCTGGGCTAACAAGGACTGGATAGTTTCTCTTGAGGAGGTCCGCCATGTCCGTTGCGATCGTCATTCCAGCCCGGTACGGCTCAAGCCGTCTGCCCGGCAAGCCCATGTTGCCGATTTTGGGCACCAGTATGCTTGAGCGTGTCTGGCGAATCGCTGGTGCGACCAGTGGCTGCTCCCGAATCATTATCAGCACCGAAGACCAGCGAATCATCGATCATGCCAAAAGCTTTGGCGCAGAAGCCGTTCTCACGCCAGAAAGCTGCCGCAACGGCTCCGAGCGCGCTCATGCAACCATCGAAGCGGCCAACATCACTGAAGATGCCATCATCAACTTTCAGGGCGATGCGGTTCTGACCCCTCCATGGGTCATTCAGGCCATGATTGACGAGTTCGAGAAGTCACAAGATCCATTTGATATCGTAACGCCCGCTACCGAAATGTCTGAAGCAGCGATTGAGAGCCTGACGGAAAGCAAAAAGGTCAATCCAGCCAGCGGCACCACCGTCGTATTCAACAAACAGCATAACGCGCTCTATTTCTCCAAGAACATCCTGCCCTTCGCCAGAAGCAAGGGCTTTTCGCCGACCTATCGTCATATCGGCCTTTATGGCTATCGCAAGGACTCGCTTGAGCGTTATGTCGGGCTGGAGCCTTCACCGCTGGAATTGACTGAAGGTCTGGAACAGTTGCGTGCTCTGGAATATGGCATGACGGTCCGCGTCGTCATCGTAGACTATCGCAACCGCACCCATGCTTCGGTGGACGCCAAGGAAGACATCGCCATTGCCGAAGAAATTATCAGCCGCGAAGGTGAACTGGTTCTATAGGAGGCTCCCATGAAGCTCGTTCTGGTAAGGCATGGCAACACCTTCGCAAAAGGCGACAAGGTGGTCTGGGTTGGCGCCCGCAGCGATCTGCCCCTGGTGGAAAAAGGCAAAGAACAGGCCCAAGCCGTTGGCGAAGCGCTCAAAGAGAGCGGCATAACAGCGAATGCGCTTTATTGCGGCCCGCTCAAGCGTACGGTACAAACCGCAGAAATCGCCCTCGCGACAGCCGGTTGGGACGACGTCGAGATGACTATAAGCGATGCCCTGCGGGAAATCGACTACGGCCTTTGGGAAGCCCGATCCAATGACGATATCCGGGCTGCCTATGGCGACAAAGATATCGATGGCTGGCAGCAGCAGAGCATCTGGCCGGATGGCTACGATTGGTCACCGGATCCGCAAACCATTCTTTCCAGCTGGAATGCCATGGTGGCAGAGATAGAAGAAACCTTCGGAGAAGATGCCACAGCCGTCATCGTGACCAGCAATGGCATCCTGAGAATCGTGGCACCGCAGTTCGGCATTGCCGCCAGCGAGGCCAAGGTAGGCACTGGGTCTCTCTGCCTCGTTGACAATGGTGTCGTAAAGATCTGGAACGCCAAGAGCCTTTTGGCGTCCGAATAGATCCAAACTCTAGCCACTTTGCATGGGCGAGAAGCCGTCAGCGCTCACTATGCTTTTACAAATCAACGATCACTTCAGTGAGCAGATTTTTGACATCCGTGGCAATCCCCATGAGAGCAGGATTCTCAACAGCACTCATGGATGCCAGCGGATCGATTGCGCTAACCTCTGTGCCATTTTCAACCGTCCGCAAAATAACGTTACAAGGCAGCATGGCGCCAATCTTGGGTTCTGCCATCATGGCCTTGTGTGCCATTTCCGGCTTGCAAGCACCTAAAATCTTATAGGGCGCAACATCCTCACCGAGTTTTTTCTTCAGCGTTTCCTTGACGTTGATTTCCGTCAGCACGCCAAACCCCTTGGCAGCGAGCGCTTCACGCACGCGAGGTTCGGCCTCTTCCACTGTCACTCCCGTTAGTACCTTATCGATTGTGTAATTCATAGATTTTCTCCCCTTTCATGCTCCCTGATGTGGGGGCGATGCCCCCGGTCATCAAGGAACCAAACACCCAAACAGCGGCAAGAACAAGACAGGATCGGCCCCATTTTTGGCAGATATGCCTGCGTCTTTAGACGTGAAAAAGAATTTTGCGCAGACAAAATCGGGAACAAAATGCCGCCCCCACCATTGACCTTCCAGTTGGTGGAGCCCCCATCTAGTGTGCAACAACAAGAGCAATGAAACGCCCTCGTTCACCGCATAAGCAGATTGAAAGAACAAAATGACAGGAGGCGTTTATGTCCGGTCATACGCACGAGCAACACGATCACTCACACTCTCATCATGACCATGATGGACAGCAAGGCGACCATAGTCACCATGAGCATGACCATCACGACCACCATAGTCATGATCATCATCACGGGCAGCAATCCCATGCAGAGCCGGGAGCCCAAACCGCGACTGACCCCGTATGCGGGATGAGTGTAACAATCAAGCAAGACACGCGCTCGGAGCAGTATGACGGCGAAACCTACTATTTTTGTTCCGATGGCTGTCAGAGCAAATTCCAGGCCGATCCCTATTTCTACGCCTCGGGCAATGCCGAAAAGGCCAGTCAGCAGACCCAGCCGGGAACGCAATGGACCTGCCCCATGCATCCAGAAATCATCCGCGACGAGCCCGGCTCCTGCCCCAAATGCGGCATGGCCCTGGAACCCACCGTACCATCTGATGAGCCCTCTGAAGAGCTGGTTGATTTCACACGTCGCCTCTGGATCAGTGTGGGCGCAGCAATCCCCTTGATGATCCTGACCATGGGCGGCATGGTTGGCCTGCCGGTGCGCGATTGGCTGGGCCATCAGCTGGCCGCCTATATCGAATTTGTCATCGCAACCCCCATCGTGCTCTGGGCAGCCCAACCATTCTTCAAGCGCGGCTTGGAGTCGATCAAGAATGTCTCGCCCAATATGTGGACGCTGATTTCTCTCGGCGTGGGTGCAGCCTATATCTACTCGCTCTTTGCAACGTTCTTGCCCGGCATCTTTCCCGAGCAATATCAAAGCGCGGAAGGCGTCGGCACCTATTTCGAGGCTTCCGTTGTCATTATCGCGCTGATCTTTGTGGGTCAGGTGCTCGAATTGCGCGCCCGCGAGCGCACGGGTGATGCCATCAGGGCCCTGCTTGATCTGGCCCCCAAAACCGCACGCCGCATCCTGCCCGATGGCAGCGAATATGATGCACCGCTTGAAAATGTGGTCGAAGGCGATCTGCTGCGTGTCCGCCCCGGCGATAGCATCCCCGTGGATGGCGAAGTAACCGAGGGGCACTCCTCCGTTGACGAAAGCATGATCACCGGCGAACCGGTCCCGGTCGAGAAAAACGAAGGCGACGCAGTCACCGGCGGCACCATCAACAAGAACGGATCTCTGGCAATCAAGGCCACCCATATCGGCTCGGAGACGGTGCTGTCCCAGATCGTGGGCATGGTCTCCAGTGCGCGCCAATCCCGCGCGCCCATTCAGGGGTTGGCCGACAAGGTTTCATCCATCTTCGTTCCTGCCGTGGTCGCAGCCTCCCTTCTGGCCTTCGTCGTCTGGCTCATCTTTGGCCCCGAACCGGCACTCGCCTTTGCAATCGCATCGGCAGTGTCCGTTCTGATCGTGGCCTGCCCGTGCGCTCTGGGTCTGGCAACGCCGATTTCCATCACCACGGCAGCAGGACGCGGCGCTCAGGCTGGCGTACTCATTAAAGACGCTGAAGCGCTCGAGCGCATGGCCCGCGTTGATACCGTGATCGTTGACAAGACCGGCACGCTCACCGAAGGCAAACCCAAGCTCACCGACGTGATCGCGCTCGGCGACAGACAAGAAGCCGATATTCTGGCCATCGCCGCCGCCCTTGAGCGCGGTTCCGAACACCCGCTTGCCGAAGCAATCGTCAGTGGTGCCCGGGAAAGAGACGCCGAGCGTCTGGACTCATCCGACTTTGAAGCCATGACCGGCAAGGGCGTCAAAGGCAAGGTGCAAGGAAAACAAGTCGCCCTTGGCAACGTTGCGATGCTGGAAGAGCTATCGATCAGCGCTGATGAAGCGCAGGAACAGGCAGCAAGCCTTCAGGAAGAGGGCAAAACCGCCATGTTCATTGCTATCGATGGCACTCTGGCCGGCATGGTTGCCGTTGCCGACCCCATCAAGGAAACCACGCAGCAGGCAATCTCGGATCTGCATGATCTCGGCCTGACCGTCATCATGGCCACGGGCGACAATGAACGCACCGCCAAGGCCGTTGCTGGCAAGCTTGGCATTGATCAGGTGCGGGCTGGCGTTCTGCCGGAAGACAAGAAGGCACTGGTTGAAGAGCTGCATGCCAATGGCGCTTATGTGGCCATGGCTGGCGACGGAGTGAACGACGCCCCAGCCCTTGCCGCAGCCGATGTAGGCATCGCCATGGGAACAGGTGCGGACGTCGCTATGGAGAGCGCTGGTATCACGCTACTGAGCGGTGATCTGGCTGGCATTGTCAGAGCCCGCAAACTGGCCACCAAGACGCTGCGCAATATCAAGCAGAATCTGTTCTTTGCCTTCGTCTACAACTCCGCAGGCGTACCGGTAGCAGCAGGCATTCTCTATCCAGTCTTTGGCCTATTACTTTCGCCCATGTTTGCCGCAGCAGCCATGAGCTTGTCGTCCGTATCGGTCATCGCCAACGCCCTGCGGCTCAGGCAAGCCAAGCTATGACAAGCTGTGAGCAGCAGGTCGGCTGAGGCCAGCAAGAATGCAGCTTTGTGCCGCCTGAAAAGGGCGGCTCATATTTGCTAAGCTTATGCATAAGCTACTCTGAACAGTGCAAAACAAAGAGCAATCAAAAACAGGAAAGGCAAAAACCATGCATGGAAACGGAATGGGATTTGGAATGGGGTTCGGCTTTGGCGGCATAGGCATGTGGATCTGGCTGATCATCGGCATTCTGATTATCGCCGCCCTCGTCAAGTATCTACTCAAATAGGGTTGCATGAATCGACGCCCTGCTTCCCGCTCTTTTGGCAGCATTCGCGTTTGATAATAAGAGCCTCAGGCCTTACATACAAATCGCCTCGCGATTTTGTGACCGCTATAGTCATGTTTTTGTGGCACTATCGCCTCAATCTGAAATTCGGCTCGCAAAAGGTGCGTAAAACCAGAAGCAATCAACCTTGCCACCGGAGAAACACGAACCACATAATTAAGAGCCTGCTACACACTTTGTTTGATTGAACGGATTTCCTTTCCGCGACGAAGCGACTGTTTTCAAGAATTAGTTGGGAACACCTTTTGGCCACCATTTCCTCATAACGGAAAGCGGCGACTGACCATTTGTTGCTGACTGATTCTAAAAATAACGGCTTTCCTTAAAGCAAGAAGCACCAAGACCCAGTTCGAAATGAGTTAAATGAAATGATAAAAGAAAAACAAACCCCGCCATCTCATTCCTCCGAACAAGGGATGACTTCTCGCAGGCAGTTTCTGAGCGGCAGTGCCATTTTGGCCGCAGGACTTCTGAGTGCCTGTAGTCCGCGCACACGCAAACCGCTTTCCCCTCCGGGTCTTGAACGCCCCTACAGCGCCATGTATGGCCCGTTGCCCGATGAGCGCTTTCCTTTGCCTGCGGTTGATTTGCGTAAGTTAGACAAGGCGTTTCTGCGCCGCGAAGTCTTTTATCCTACCAGCGAGAAGGTCGGCACGCTCGTGGTCGATACCAGCAACTATTATCTCTATCTGGTGCAGGAAAATGGCACAGCGATGCGCTATGGCGTCGGTCTGGGACGAGCGGGCTTTGAATGGTCGGGTCGTGCCACTGTAGCCCGAAAGGCTGTTTGGCCCAAATGGACGCCCCCCGAAGAAATGATCGAGCGGCAGCCAGAGTTGGAAAAATGGAGCTGGAGAAATGGCGGCATGCCTCCTGGACCGACCAACCCGCTTGGCGCCCGTGCGCTCTATATCTATCAGAATGGCCGCGACACCCTCTATCGTTTGCATGGCACCGCCGAAACATGGTCTATCGGCCGCGCCGTGTCATCCGGTTGCGTGCGCCTGCTCAACCACGATATCATCGATCTGCACAGACGGGTTCCCACCCCGTCCCCAATCGTGGTTCTGTAAGGATACCCTCAAAGCAATAGTGAGAGATCGGGCAAACATGTCCGATCTTGCTTCCCTCATCGCTTTCCCCAAAACAAACCAACGACCAGATCCGGCAGGCGCCCAAGCTGATCAGGCCTACCTGCAGGCGCCCCTAGAGCGCCTGATGGCACAGTTGCAAAAACTCATGTGCCGCCGGGCTGAGAGCTCTTTCCTTGTGACTGAGCGCCATGAAATCCCGCGGCGGAAACGGAACATCAGCAAAGGTAATCTGACCGGTTGCCACAAGTGGTCCGGCTGCCATTCTGGAAACCGCTCCCGCATAGTCGCTTCCCACCAAGGCAGACAACACCGCCTCGTTGCTTGGGAATTCCAGAGCAATGTGGATTGCTTCAGGGGACACACCAAGACTGCTCATCGCCGTTTCAAAGGTGGATCGCGTGCCGGATCCCTGCTCGCGCATAACCCACAGCGTGCGCTTGATCAGCCCGAGCCATTCCCGCTCCCCCGCACGGGCCAACGGATGGCCGGGCGCAACCACAATGGCAATTTCATCGTGTGCAAGCTTGGCTGAGCGCAAAAGAGGCGCATCGATATCCCCTTCGATGAAACCGATTTCCGCTTGTCCCTCTTCGATAGCGCGAGTGACGGTTTGCGTATTGCCCACTGTCAGGCGGAGATCAATCGCGGGATAGAGATCATGAAAATGCACCATGCGAGAGGGCAGCCAATAGCTGGCGATGGTCTGGCTGGCATGGATATGCAACACGCCGCGCTTCAAGCCGCCCAGCTCGCTGAGCACCAGAGCAGCTGCATTCGCCCGCGCCAACGTGGCCTTCGCTTCCTTGAGAAAAAGCCGCCCCGCTTCAGTGAGTTCAATGCCACGGCCAACACGGTTGAATAATTTGACATTGTGAAAGCCTTCCAATGCTTTGATAGAGGCGCTCACCGCCGAGGGCGTGAGCCCAACCGCATCTGCTGCGCGCGTAATATGCTGCCGCTCTGCCACGGCGACAAATATGGAAAGCTGCTCAAGTGTCATCAAATCATCCAATTATATTGCATGGAATATACTATATTATTCGATATTTTTGAATGATATTTTGTGAGATGGTGCCGCGAATTTTCAAGACTTCCAAAGAGATAACAATGCGAATCTGGCACTATACTCAATCCATTCTCCCCGGCTTCCTCCTGTGTTGCCTCATCACGATTTTGGCCTATGGGGTTGAATGGGTAGAAATCCAGCTTACCGGCCACCGCTTCATGGACGCCCTGGTCTTTTCCATCATACTGGGCACCGCGGTCCACTCCATTCTCGGCCTCAATCCGATTTTCAAAAAGGGCGTCAACTTCTCGGCCAAATATCTGCTGGAGCTCGCCATTGTGCTGCTGGGGGCGTCCGTCAGTCTGACCATCATCCAGACACTCGGTCCGCTTTTGCTGCTGGTGGTCATCGTGATTGTGACACTCGCCATTATCGCCAGCTACACCATTGGCAGACTGTTGGGATTGCCTGAAAAGCAAGCGCTTCTGGTGGCCTGCGGCAACTCGATTTGCGGCAATTCCGCCATTGTCGCCGTTGCCCCCGTCATCGAGGCCGACTCCGACGACATTGCATCCGCTATTGCCTTCTCGGCAACGCTGGGCATCATCGTAGTGCTGGCCCTGCCCGCCTTCGCCAATGCCTTCGCCATCGATCCGCACCGCTTTGGCATCTTTGCCGGCATGACCGTATACGCTGTACCACAGGTGCTGGCGGCAACCGCTCCGGTCAGCACCATCAGCGTGCACTATGGAACGCTGGTCAAGCTGATGCGTGTCTTGATGCTTGGACCTGTCATTCTGGTACTGGGCTTCCGTACCGGGCGCAAAGCCGAACTCGCAGCTGAGAAAGCTACCGGCAAAAACCTCAAATTTCGACAACTGGTGCCATGGTTCATCATCGGCTTTTTCCTGATGATTGCGCTTCAATCCATGGGAGCGATACCGGCCCCCGTGATGCCTCCCATCAAGGAAGTCACTACGCTGCTCACCATTCTTTCCATGGCTGGATTGGGATTGATGGTGGATGTAAAATCAGTCTTTGCCTCAAGCGGCCGCGTTTTGGCAACCGGCGCCCTATCGATCCTGTTTCTGGGCGCTCTTGGCGCTTCAGCAATCGCTCTTCTGTCGCTTTGAACAAGGCCCTGAGCGTCCACCACTCACAACACCAGGCCCCAAAAGCAAATCAAGCCCAAAATCAGGAGTTCAGCCTCGAGCTCAAAAAGAAAGGCGGATTGCGTAAGAGCAACCCGCCTTTGGCAGTTTAAGTGCTTATCATTATTATGCGGGGACTAGTCCCGACTGATCGAGCCTTAAAGCTCTACGACCAGCTTCAGAACATCATTCTTGTTGGCTTCCCAATATGGCAGCACGTCAGCGGCTTCATCCATCGGGAAGGTCTTGGTGATCAAGGTGTCCATCTTGTCGCCGATCTTCAGCAGAGCTTCGATGACGGCGTCAAAATCCGGGCGCATTGCGTTACGGGAGCCCATGATGTCCAGCTCTTTAAGGTTGAAGAACTTGGTTTCATAGGTAACCGGAGCCTTGGAATAGCCAACATAAACCACGCGACCAGCAAAGCAGGCAGCATCAATGGCCGTGGTGAAGGTAATCGGCAAGCCAACAGCCTCAATCACGACATTGGCGCCATGATCATCGGTCAGTTCATTGACTTTCTTGACGAGTTCTTCGCCGCTGAGGGTCAGGAATTCAGTAGCACCAACGAGCTTGGCGATTTCTTCCTTTTCCGGGCTCAAATCAACAGCAATCACCCGCGCACCACGTGCTGCAGCCCCCATGATGGCGCCAACACCGATCATGCCGCAGCCCATCACAACAACCGTATCGGTTGCTTCTACGCGGCCACGAGATACAGCGTGGAAACCAACGGAAAGAGGCTCAACCAGAACCTGACGTTTCGGAGACAGGCTTTCATTTGGCACGACACAATCGGCACGAATAACCATTTTCTCACGCAGAGCACCATCACGCTGAACACCGAGCGTTTCGTTGTAACGGCAAGCATTGGGACGACCTGCACGGCAGCTGCTGCAATGACCACAAGCAGAATATGGCCACAGGATTACGGACTGGCCGATCTTGATTTCGTCGCCAACATTGGCGCCCTTTTCTACTACAAAACCGGACGCTTCATGGCCCGGAATACGTGGCAGCTGAACCAGTGGGTTCTTGCCCATATAGGTGTTCAGGTCACTACCGCAAAAACCGACATAGGAGATATCGACAACAACGTCATCGGGTCCCATTGTCATCGGTTCGACGTCGCGAACCTCACTTTTTTCTGCGTCAACAATGCAAAGTGCTTTCATCACTTATCTCCTTAGCGAGCTTCTTTTTCAGAGCAGTCGCCTGCTCTGTTATTTCGGTTAGGATTTGCACGCCTGAGCGGGAGCCCTTCAGGGCCACCTTGATCATGGAGGGTAGATGGGAGGCCCCTCGTCTTGGGAGGCGTTTCAGCTCTAGGTGCGCGTACCACCCGGAGCCTGGTCTCGACCGCTCAGGCATGTCGGGATATCCGAATTGTTAGTTTTCCGGACGTTTCCCTATATAGCTCCTATGTTTCTCTCGAAAAGCACGAAATTTTACGCATCTTTTGTAATATTTCGCCTGATTGATAGGATGTTTTATCGCATAATCATGGGATGATTGTCAAGATAAAGACAAAGCTTCGACGTGAAATCCGCAAGATTTCACCAATTGATGGGATCATTGACTTATAGGGTCAAATTGATCATGTTACAGCTATTCAATTTTCAAATGAGGTACCCACGCACATGAGCAGCCCAAAGGTAGATCTGGCTATTTCATTGGTTCAGGATTTGATTCGATCTGGTAAAATCAAACCCGGAGATCGCCTTCCAAACGAAGCCGAGTTTTCTACGCAGCTCGGCGTTTCGCGCAATTCCCTGCGTGAAGCGGTTCGTGCGATGAGCGCCATGAAGATACTTGAGGCCAGACAAGGGGATGGCACCTATGTCTCTGGCCTCGACCCCACCCAGATGATCGAAACACTGCGCTTCGCCGTGGATGTTTCCGGGCCAGAAGCT
Organism: uncultured Cohaesibacter sp.; assembly: GCF_963678225.1. Taxonomy (NCBI): domain Bacteria; kingdom Pseudomonadati; phylum Pseudomonadota; class Alphaproteobacteria; order Hyphomicrobiales; family Cohaesibacteraceae; genus Cohaesibacter; species uncultured Cohaesibacter sp. Next base: position 1,079,202 of record NZ_OY782763.1, read on the forward strand.
GTTCTGTGGTTCCTTGAAATCCGCATCTTGATGGAGCTTCACACGACGGCCATTGCCGCCGCGCGGCGCACCAAGGCGGATCTGGATCGGCTGAAACAATGCCATCAGTCCATGCTGAATGCCGAGGATACGGACACCCTGCTCAAGAAGGACTCCGAGTTCCACCATATCATTGCAGAAACCACCCAAAATCCGATCATGATCTCGCTGCTCAATGTAGTCTCCGCCCCGGCCCTCAGGGCTCGTATCTGGCGTAACCGCATGACAGAAAGCGCCACCAACAATCTGCGCATAGAACATGAAGCGGTTTTGAACTGCATTGAAGCGCAGGATGTCGAGGGGGCAAAATATGCCATGTATGCCCATGTCAGCGGCGTTCAGACATGGGTTAAGGCGCATCCTGATTTCTTCTTCAATCAGGAAGAACCGGTCGACCCGGCAGGCTCTGGCAAGTAACCACGCAGCGCCCGATCAGTGCGCCCATTCGGCGCAGAGGCATAAAGCCAGTCAGTCGGTTCGCCCTATCTGCGCCCCTCCCTCACCTGACCCATAGCGCGCGAGACGAGCGTAAGTAACGAAAAAAGCCCCGCAGTCAAACTGCGGGGCTTTTTGATTGTCTCGCTCAACTTCTTACTGGCTAAGATGCGGCAGCAGGAGTGAGATTTCCGGAATGAAGATCACCATACCAAGCGCCAGGAACAAGGCGATGTAGAAAGGCACTGCAGCCTTGGTAAAGCGCATCACGTCAACATTGGCGAGCTGGGAAACAACCAGCATGACCGTACCAACTGGCGGGGTCAGCGTACCGATGGACATGTTGAGGATCATGATGATGCCGAAGTGAACCGGATCAATCCCCATGCTCATCAGGGTAGGCTTGAGCAACGGCACCAGAATGATCATCAGCGCCGTTCCCTCGATCAACATGCCAAAGAACAGGAGAGCGATGTTGAGCGTGATCAGGAACAGATACTTGTTGGTGGTGAAGTTGGTGATCAGTTCTGCAAAGGCAATACCGGCTTTCTCGTTAGAGAAGATCCAGCCCAGCGCACCACTGGCCATGATGATCAACAGCACCGATGCAGTGGACTTACCTGCGGAATAGATGGAATTAAGAATGTCACCAAAGGTCATCGTACGGTGCAACAGCGTACCGATCAGGATGATGGCGAGCACGGCAACAGCACCAGCTTCGGTCGGCGTAAAGATACCAAGACGGATACCGCCGATGATAACGATGATCAACAAAAAGGCAGGCCAAGACCGCAAGATGGTGATACCGGCTTCGCGTCTTGTCGGACGTTGCATGCTCTTTGGGAGATAGCCACGTTTGACCGATACAAAATAGGCAGTAACCATCAGCAGGAAGGCGCAGAGCAAACCGGGCAGAATACCAGCCATGAACATGGACGCAACGGACACGTCAGCGATCAGCGCGTAAATGATGAGCGCAATTCCGGGAGGAATGATCGGCGTGATCAGCGAACCGGCTGCGGTAACAGCAGCAGAGAAGCCGCGATCATATCCATGACGTTCCATTTCAGGAACCATCATGCGGGTCAGCATCGCGCTATCGGCAAGGTTGGAAGCGGACAGACCGCCCAGCAGACTGGATACCAGAATGTTGGTCAGAGCTAGGCCACCACGAATGCGGCCCACAAGCAGCAGCGCCACGTCGATGATACGTTCAGCCACCCCGGAGTGCGCCATCAGCGTACCCAGCATGACAAAGAACGGAATTGCCAGTAGCGAGGTATTGAGCGCGGGCGCAATGAAACGCTGGATCGCAATTTCAGGCGGCGTGAAAGAGAAAAAGGTGAAGTAACACAGCACGGCCAAAAGAATGCCGAGATAAAGGCGCATGTTGAGCGCGAAGGCTACCAACATGAGAGGGATGATCCACAGCCAGGTCATGCTGCTTCTCCTTCCTTATTATGGTCTTGATGCTCGTGGTCCTCGTACCCGCGGATTTTCTTCACCATGTTGATGGCAACAAAAACTGCGGAACCAATCATGCCAACCGGCACAGCGATATCGATCCAGTACCAGGAAATTTTCAGAACGCCAGTCAGCTTGAATGCAACACGCTCAGCCAGGCTGTGTCCAAGGTAGGCGATGTAAAGCAGCAGTCCAATTGAAATCAGGGAGATCACAACCGAGCATATCAGGCGTGTCTTCTCACCCATAAGATCGGTCAGGAATGCAATGGAAAGGTTCTCGCGATCCCTTTCAGCACACATTGCACCAATCATAACCACCCAGATCATGGCGAGGCCGGAAGTCTCTTCCATCCACAAAATGGGGCTTTCCATCCAGTAACGCATGAAAACTGAATAGGAGGTTGCCAGGACCAGATAGGCAAGTGGTAGACCCAGCAGAATCGTGAAGATTCGACGCGTTATAGACATTGGAATTCCGTTTCAAGTCAAGGCGTTAGAGATGCCTGCCGCAGCGTCTGCGACAGGCAAGGGCATTGTTCCGGAAACAGTTATTTCAGCTGTTCCTGAATTTTTTCATAGAGGCCATCGCTCCACTCTGGGAACTGGCTGTAAACGGCCATTGCCTTTTCACGGAAAGGAGCGGTTTCAGGATAGATAACCTCTACGCCGGCTTCCTTGAATTTCGCGATGAAGTCAGCTTCGCTTTCTTTAGCGAGCTGCTGGCTGAATACACCTGCGTCATACGCAGTTTCATGGATCAGATCCAGATCTTTCTTGTCCAGGGTCTGGAAGAAGGCTTCACCACCGATGAACACGGAGGTGTTCGTCAGATAGTTGATCATGGAAAGATACTTGGCTTCTTCCTGGAACTTCGCGCCATAGATCACAGCAAGCGGGTTTTCAACACCATCGATGATGCCCTGAGACAGAGCAGTGTAAGCTTCGCCGAGAGGCATTGGGGTCGGCGTACCGCCCATTGCTTCGATAGCCTTGATCTGCATGACGTTGTTTGGTGTACGGATTTTCAGACCTTTGAGGTCTTCTGGCGTACGAACCGGTTTGTTGGCAATCAGCTGACGAACACCATAGAGGTAGTTCTTCATGACCAGATGAACGCCTTTTTCATTCAGTTCTTTTTCTTTTTCCTTGAACCAGTCGCTCTCATAGATAGCGAAGAGTTTGGCTGGATCTTCGGTCAGATATGGGCCAAACAGAATGCCCAGATCAGGAACAAAGTCGGAAAGGAAACCAACGTCACTAATGGTGATAACGTTAGAGCCGAACATAGCCTGTTCGGTTACGTCCTGTTTGGAACCCAGCTGAGAGCTAGGATACAGTTCCAGTTTGATGGTACCGTTGCTTTTCGCTTCCAGATCTTTGGCCCATTTGTTGACTACAACGTCAAGAGGCTCGCCTGGGTTGTTTTCGTAAGCAACTTTAATGGTCACATCAGCCATTGCAGCGCCAACCATGGCAGTCAATGCAACAGCAGCTGCTACGGAATATTTGAGCAGAGTTTTCATAATCCCTCCCGTATATGGGTCCTGAAGTTAGCAAGATCTATCATGTGTAGATTTTTGCAGGGTGAGATGTGGGTAGACCTCCCTACCCGCCATTTCATCCCATGATTGACATAAAAACATACTTTATGTCAAGAAATATTCGGCCAATTTCCGCGTTCTTCGCAAGATACATCCCATGTTTTGGAAATTTAGAATAATTGTGAAGAATATGGGAATTGAATTTTCATCTTGCCTGCTGGTGTCTCGATCAAAGGCAGCAAGAGGCCGAAGCGCGCAACCTGTTATTTCCGTAGAATCAAGGTCGTGACGTTCAAAAAAGAAGTCTGCCACCCGATCAGGCGCCAGACTCCAATAAGTTGAGACCGGGAGCATCTAGCTTAAGCCACTATGGCCCGGGTCTTCATAAAATAGGCTTATTAAGCCCACTTGGACAGGTCATCAAGGCTGAAGGCACTGTTGGTCAGGAATGCATAAGCTTCTGAGACGGCAGCGACGAGGGTGTCACTTGCCAGAGATTTCCCCCAGATACTTTCTTCGCCAAGGTAAGCCTTGACCATTGCTTCAACACCTTGCGCGTCTTTCAACGCACCGATTTCAGCCATCTTAGCGATCACGTCTTCTGCATCGCGTGGTGGAAGCTCGGCACTGCCCTCAAAGGCACCGGTATAGAAAGCAAGCCATGCGGCCAGCGACAGGCTCATGCAACGCGGCGCCTTGCCGGTTGCCGCCATGGCACTTTCAAAGCGTGGCAGGTTGCGGGTGTGGAACTTGGCCAGACCATTCAGCGAGATATCGTACCAGCGATGCACGATGAACGGGTTGGCGAAACGACGCAGGACCTCGGCACTGAATTCATTCAGCTCTTCGCGCGGCAGCGACAGATATGGGATGATTTCCTGCTCAAGCATGGTGTTGAGGAAGCAGCGGGCGGCCTCATTGTCCATGGCTTCTTTCACAGAGTTGGTGCCAGACAGCAGCGCCAGCGGGCAAAGACCGGTATGGGCACCATTGAGGATCGCCACCTTGCGTTCCTTGTAGCCGTCAGCATTTGGCACAATCACCGTGCCCGCATCCTTCTCTGCCATCGGCAGGCAAAGATCAGGCTTGCCTTCGCGCTGTTCAATCACAAGGAAGTGGAACAGCTCCCCAGTCACCATCAGAGGATCAAGATAGCCCAGTTCCTTTTCGATATCGGCGGCTTCATCACGCGGATAGCCCGGCACGATACGGTCAACCAGCGTGTTGAAGAAGGCGTTCTTGCTTTTCAGCCAACTCATGAAGTCCGCACCCAGATCCCAATCCTTGGCATGCTGGTGAACGCATTTTTCCAGCTCATCGGCATTATGGTCGATCAGCTCACACGGCAGGAAGTGGAAGCCAGGAGCATCGACGCCGCCACATGTATTGAAGCGTTCCAGCAGCAGACGGGTCACCTTGGCCGGATAGGAGGCCGGTGGCGTATCCGTCGCCTTGCAATCAGCATTGTAGACGATGCCAGCTTCTGTGGTGTTCGAGACCACGGCAACAAAGTCGGTGTTGCGGGCCAGCGCCAGAACCTCGTCCCACTGTTTGACAGCATTGAGCTCACGACGGACAGCCGAGATAAGGCGGGCATCGGACACAGCCTCTCCATCCGGGCCAACGCCACGGGAGAGAACGGTATAGACACCGTCGCTGTCATTGAGCGAAATCGGCACACCGCCATCAATCGGGCGAACAATGACGACACCATAGTCGCTACCGCAATCTTCGTTCATGCGATCGATTTTCCAATCCATGAAGGCTCTGAGGAAATTGCCCTCACCAAACTGGATGATCCGTTCTGTCGGACGAGCCCGGCCTGCAAGATTGCTCTCATTCACGCGTTGCATATTCAGTATCCTTCTGAATTCTTCTACTTGATAGGCCTTCGGCGCCCCGCCGGGGCACCGAAGAGGCGGTTCTTACATCACCGCGCCGATATGCCAGGGAATAAACTCGTTGTCGCCAAGGCCGAGGGCTTCCGATTTGGTCGGCGCACCAGAGGCAACCTTGAGGATCTCTTCCACGATCTCCGCACCTTTCTGCTCCAGTGTCACCCCTTCAGAGAGGATGTCACCGCAGTTGATGTCCATGTCATCTGGCATGGAAGCGAACAGATGATCGTTGGAAGCCACCTTGATGGTCGGGGCTGGCTTGGAGCCATAGGCAGAGCCACGCCCGGTGGTGAAAATGATCATATGCGCGCCACCTGCAATCTGACCGGTACCGCAAACCGGGTCATAGCCCGGCGTGTCCATGAAGACGAAGCCATGCTCGGTTACCCGTTCGGCATAATCATAGACAGCGGTCAGTGGAGCTGAGCCGGACTTTGCCGTGGCACCAAGAGATTTTTCCAGAATGGTGGTCAAGCCGCCAGCCTTGTTGCCCGGGCTCGGGTTATTATCGAGGCTGCCCTTATGCATCTCAACATAGTCCTCCCACCAATGGATCTGCGAGACCAGCTTGTCGCCTACTTCCTTGCTTACGGCACGACGCAGAAGAAGTTGTTCAGCTCCATAGATCTCGGAGGTTTCGGACAGGATCGAAGTTGCTCCAAGACCAACCAGCATATCGGAGGCCACGCCAAGGGCCGGGTTCGCGGTGATGCCCGAGAAGCCGTCGGATGCACCACACTGTAGAGCAATCTTCAGCTCCGAAGCCGGGCACTCTTCGCGCTTGGCCTTGTTCAGCTCAGGCAACAGTTCGCGCACCTTGGCCTTGACGGCATCAATGGTTTTGCGGGTGCCACCTTCTTCCTGAATGGTCATTGAGATAAAGCGATCCATCAGGCTCTGGTTCGGATCGTCGAAATTTTCGCGCATCTTGGAAATCTGCATGACTTCGCAGCCAAGACCAATGAACAGGGCCATGCCCACATTCGGATGGGTCGCATGGCCCCAGAGAACCTTATCGAGGATCTCGAAGCCAAGGCCCTTGTTGTTCATGCCGCAGCCGGATTCGTGGGTGAAGATAGCAACACCGTCTACATTCTCATAGGCGTCAAACGCGCCTTCGATCTGCAGCTCCTGGGCGGCGCGATGCACAACTGTAGAAGAGCAGTTCACCGTAGAGCACAAGGCAACATAGTTACGCGTGCCGATCGTGCCGTTGGCACGTTTGTAGCCCATGAAGGTGCGGGCTTCCAGCTTCGGCACAGCCGCCTTGGCCGCTTCATAATCGCAACCGATCTCGTAATTCTGACCATGGTCAGAGAAGGCACAGTTGTGAGAATGCACATGCTCGCCAGCTCCAATCGGCTGGGTAGCGCGGCCAATAATCTGGCCGAATTTGATGATCGCTTCACCCTGTTCATGTGCTTTGCGGGCAATCTTGTGCCCTGGCATGATGTTGCTCTCAAGTGGAGCACCAATCTCAAGGGGATCTTCGCCCTTTTTCGCTCCATGAGGCAATACCGCTATCGTGTCCATTGGGTTCAAAACAATCGGTGGTCTCTTGCTCATTCTCCCGCAGCCCTTTCGTAAATTCATTGCCCGCGTCTCGCGTTTTGGCCGATTTTTAGTCGATTTAGACTGGTCCTACACCGCCAACTCATCGCATATCGAGCCGATTTTCGTCCCGAACAAGCGAATTGAGGCGCAAAACCGACCATCAGACGCATCCTTAATTCATCCTATGAATATCGGTTTTACAATGATTTTGTCAAGAATATTCGCCTTGAAATCCCTGAAAATTACAGAAACATCCAATGTATGACGGAGCTATTTTTTATGTAATTTTTTGATCGCTTTAAGACGCGCGTGCGTCTTGCCACGCACTGACAACCAATGCCCCATGGCAAGCAAGAGACAATACGACCAAATAAAACCGGAATGACTGACAAGCCGTTTCATAGTATCTCGCGAACGAGACGAAAATACCTGCCCCAATGATATACACAATAACACTTAGGACACAAATGAAAGGCAAGTAATTAATATCAATAGCATTTTATTATTTCATAAAAATTGCAAATAGCGTAATCTGATCATTTGCATTTTAGATATATTCCAATTTTCGAAGCTGGATGTTAATTTCATTACCAACAATAATTCAAAGACAACTTTTTAAAGCAATACAACACGCTAGGCATCATTTTTTGCCTTCAAGCAGCACCGATACCGAAGGATTTTTTCATGGCTCAGGGCACCATCTTCGCATCCAACACAGGCATTAGGCAGTGGCTTCAGGTTTTCGACGAGAACGGAGACGCCCCCGTCAACACGCCCACACGCGTTTCCATCGAAAACTTTGACGGGTCTTTGACCACTTTGAACGGCACAGGATTCACGTTCGACGCACAAGGATACCTGACCGGAGGGACACTGACTTCTGTTCAATACACCAACGCCAATGGCAGCACCGTCTATGCAACGATCAGCGGCTTTTCACTCCCCTTCTCACAATGGGGAAGTGTATCCGCACTTGACGCTCTGTTCGAGATCATCTTGAGCGGATCAGACACCCTGAACATTGAAGCTGTAGGCACCGACCCCGAACCATTTGAGCTGGGCGGCTACAACGGCAATGACACGCTCAACGGCGGTGCAGGCGCAGACAAGATGTGGGGAGATTCTGGCGCTGATATCCTCAATGGCAACGGCGGCGACGATATGCTCATCGGTGGTCAGGGCAATGACACGCTCAATGGCGGTGCAGGTTTTGATCAGGTCTATTATAACAATCACTATCAATATGGCGGCACCAATGCGATCACGGTCAGCATTCAGAACGGCACCATCAATGACGCCTATAACAATATCGATACCTTCACGGGCATCGAATCCTTCCGCGGAACCAGATATGACGACACCTTCATAGGTGCCAATCAGGACTATGCCCGTTATCAGGGGCTGGCTGGCAATGACACCTTCCAGGGCGGCTCCGGTTATGATGCCCTTGATTATCGCAAGGATGCTTTCAATGAGGACGAGAACGGCCTTACAGGAACCTCCGGCGTTACCGTCAACCTCATAACCGGCAAGGCAATCGATGGCTTTGGAGACACAGACACGCTCTCCAGCATCGAGGAAGTCCGCGGAACCGATTATGCCGACACTCTCATTGGTGCCGCCGCCGGCGAACGCCTGCGCGGCGAAGATGGCGACGACACCCTTCGGGGCAATGGTGGAGATGACGTCCTTGAAGGTGGCAATGGCGCAGACAGGCTGATTGGCGGCGCCGGCATTGACATCATGACCGGCAACAATGGCGACGACATCTATTATGTCAATGCTTATGGCGACACGGTCAATGAAGTGGCATTTCAGGGCATCGATCTGGTTATCAGTTCTTCCAACTACAATCTGAAAGCCAACAGCCAGTATATCGAGAATATAACCCTGACGGGCAATGCCAATCTCAATAGCACCGGCAACATGCAAGCCAACACCATGACCGGCAACTCGGGCAACAACACCCTGAGAGGCCTCGTAGGTAACGACACCCTTATCGGCAAGGGCGGTGCTGATGTGCTCATTGGCAATCAGGGCAATGATACGCTGATCGGCAATATGGGCAATGACAGGCTGAACGGAGGTCTCGGCCTTGATACCATGTCAGGCAATCTGGGCAATGACACCTACTATGTCAACGCTTACGGAGACAAGATCAATGAAGCCGCCAATCAGGGCATCGATCAGGTCTTCAGTTCCTCCAACTATAACCTGAAAGCCAACAGCCAGCATATCGAGAATATTACGCTGATCGGCAAAGGCAACATCAACAGCACCGGAAATATGCAAGACAATAAAATGGTCGGAAACATGGGCAATAACACGCTCAACGGTCTTGCTGGCAACGACACCCTCCTAGGCAAAGGCGGAGCTGACACCCTCAACGGCCACATTGGCAACGATACAATCGGCGGAAATCTAGGCAACGACAAACTCTTTGGCGGCAACGGGGCGGATAAACTCTTCGGCCATCAGGGCGCAGACATTCTGAACGGTGGCAACGGCAACGATATCCTGAATGGCGGCATCGGAAACGATACCTTGTATGCGGCGGCAGGCGCAGACAGATTGATCGGCAGCCTCGGCGCAGACTCCATGTATGCTGGCGTTGACAATGGCGTTGACACGTTCATTTTCAATTCCATCAACGACAGTAAAGTTGGCGATGTCCTGCACGATACGATCTACGGCTTCGATAACGGGGAAGACAAGATTGACCTCTCCGGCATCGACGCCAACAGCAGCACCGGAGCCAATGATGCTTTTGCTTTCAGCGGCACCACAGCGACGGCAAATTCAGTCTGGTATGAAACGGACGGGTCCGACATCATGCTCTATGCGGATGTGAATGGAGACACCACGGCAGACTTTGAAGTGCGTCTGGCCGACACCGGTTCCCTGACAGCTGCTGACATCACCCTCTAATCAAGGGTCTTGCCTTACATGCCCGGCGAGCTCTCCGCTCGCCGGGCTAGCCGGATACACTCATTCAGCGTTCCACTGCCCAACTCAATACCGCACCAAGCATAGCCTTTGCCACGCACAAACCACCCCAATTCATCGCATTTAGCCAGTGCTTCTGATTGCGCCTCCCTCACCTGCCGGTATATCCTGTCGGCATCGCCGTCTCACAAAAATGAAGGCGGCAGACAACAGGAGGTGATATGTCAGCGCAAAGTGAAAAACAGGTTCGTTGGGGCATTCTTGGCTGCGGCGATGTCACCGAAAAGAAAAGCGGCCCGGCGCTGCAAAAGACAGAGAGATCAGAGCTTTGCTGCGTCATGCGACGCGATCCGGATAAGGCCGCCGACTATGCCAAGCGGCACGGGGTGGTAGACTGGACGGCGGATGCGGACGCACTCATTCAAAACCCTGATCTGACAGCCATCTATATCGCAACACCGCCTCACACGCACGCCGATTATGCCATTCGCGCCATGCGAGCGGGCAAGGATGTTCTGGTCGAAAAACCTATGGCGCTCACGCCGCAAGAATGCCGAACCATGGACGCGGTTGCCAAGGAAACCGGGCGCAAACTCTGCGTTGCCTACTATCGACGTGCTCTGCCACGGTTTGAGAAACTGCGTCAGATCGCCAAAGACGGCACAATCGGTGCCCTGCGCATGATTGTAGTACGTCAATTGATGCGCGCCGAGGATGGGCCCGTCCATCATTGGAAAACCGATCCGGCCATCAATGGTGGTGGTCTGTTCGTCGACATGCAGTCGCACACGCTCGACTGGCTAACCCATCTGTTTGGTGCGCCGGGCTCTGTCGCTGGCCTTACCAAAACACAAGGGCAAAACACCAAGGCCGAAGATCTGGTAACCTTCATGCTTGATTATGGCGCTTTTCCTGCTATCGGTCTCTGCGCCTATGCGTCAGGAGAAAATGAGGAGCGGGTTACGCTTCACGGCGAAAAGGGCGTGGCCAGCATGCGATTCTTTGCCCCCTCTCCCATCTCTCTCACCATTGAGGGAACGGAGCAACTGATCGAGCTTGAAGACCCTCAGCATGTGCATCAGCCCTTCATTGAGCGTGTGGTGGCTCATTTTCTTGATGACGCCCCCAATCCATGCAGCCCAGCGGACGGCATAAGTGTCTCCAAGTTGACTGAGGCGATTTTGAAGGGAACGCAATAAGCCCCCTTCCCCTAGATAGACAAAACCCGCAAAGACGCCAGCAGCGCTCTTGCGGGTTGGACGATAAGAACGGGCCGCCTTTTAACAAAGGCAACCCGTCTAATTTTCAGATCAGCGCAGTTCGTTGATCGGGATGACGTCCATGTCATCAAAGGTCTGGTTCTCACCCCCCATTGCCCAGATGAAGGTATAAGCGCAGGTACCGCAACCGGCATGAATGCTCCAGGACGGACTGATTACGGCGTCACCATTATGCATCATGAGATGGCGGGTCTGATCGCCCTCACCCATCATATGGAACACGGCCTGATCTTCAGGCAGGTTGAAATAGGTGTAGATCTCCATGCGACGCTCATGGGTGTGCGCCGGCATGGTGTTCCAGACATTGCCCGGCTCCAGCTGGGTCAGGCCCATGGAGAGCTGGCATGTTTCCAGAACGTCCGGATGGATGAACTGGTTGATGACGCGCTTGTTGCAGTTTTCCTGATCACCCAGCGGAACCTTCTTGGCATCGGCGATTTTGAGGAAGGTGGTCTTGCAGGATTTATGCGCCGGAGCGCTGACCATGTAGAATTTCGCCGGATTGGATCCGTCAGCGCTCTGGAAGGTCACTTCCTTGGTGCCGCGCGTGATATAGAGGCAATCCTGGAAATCGAGCGTGTAGCTGACCCCATCAGCAACAATAGTACCCGTGTTGCCGAGATTGAAGATACCGATTTCACGCCGTTCCAGAATATAGTCGGTGCCGAATGTCTTCATACATTCGATGCCTTTGTCCAGAGGAACGGTCTCGCTAACAGGCATGCAGCCGAAGGTGACCATGCGATCAACATGGCTGTAGACAGCCTGAATGGTATCGGCAACATAAAGATTTGTGATCTTGAATTCTTCGGCGACCTCTTCTGTGGTCATCCGTTTGAAGTGTTTCTGATTAACGGAATAGCGGATATCCATTAGGCATCTCCTTTGCGTGTTCGCTCAAATCGGTATGGTCATCTACCAGTTGGTAACAACGAAAATGAATCCATACATCCATTCATACTCTTCATATTTCCTGCGCCAAGAGAAAAGTCGCATTTAATTGTCTTGTTTTCGACAATCAACAACTCTCAAGGAGTAAAACTGTCATCAAACCGGCAGCAACCCTGCTGTATTTGCGACACCCATACAGGCCGTTTTCTCTCTTGCCAGCACTTCCACCCGAACTCTTCTCTTGTTGCAGGGACACTCGGTGCGTCATACCATCAATCCAGATCCACCGGTCATGATGACTGGTTTGACGGACAAAGGCTTCGAGCGCCAAGAGCGTTCAGCACAATGGGCCAAACTCAGGCCTTGGCCGGCTCCATTGCAATCTTGACCACAATCTTGCGGACTTGAGATGCTTCTCCTGTCGCGCAGCCGGGACGATGCACATCCCACGGATAAAAGACCGCATAGCTGCCTTCAGACATGGCAAGCATGCTTTCTTCTTCCAGCCCGTCGAGGAAATAGACATCATTCTGCTCAAGCAGATCCTCGACCACGTTCGGGGCCTTTGAAAGAGCTGTCGTTCCGATCAGTTCCTTACCCTTGGCGACATACTGAATATCGATGTAGCGTTTATGCGCTTCGGGTCTGGCTTCATCCTTCGGCTTGGGCTCGTAATCCTGCACCATGGCGAACATCCGGTCCCCGTCAATTTCATTACGCCCTTCGGGCAGCGCCATCAAATCGGTTTGTGCGAGGAAACGAAGCCCCTCAAGGATCGCCTGAGGCAACGTTGAAGCGACCTCGGACAAGTTATCAAGTCGACCATATATCAAGACCAGTCTCCTAATTGTTTGACGGTCCGGCCACTCGGGGCCGGACCGTGCGGGGTGAATGACACTCTACCGGTCAGAGGGAGGATAAATCAGGCTCTTAGAGCTGATTGACCGGGTAATGAACAGGTTCACCCTTAGCAAACCGCACTGCTTCCTCGGCAACCTTGCGCTTGAGTTCAGCAGAGGACTCTTCAGAATAATAAGCCATGTGCGGAGTTATAAAGACATTGTCCATATCCAGAAGACGCGATGTCTTGTCGATCGGCTCGGAGGAAATGCAATCCAGTCCGGCGCCTCCAAGGGCTCCGGCTTCCAGTTGGTCTGCCAAGGCCTCTTCATCAATAATGCCGCCACGGGCGGTGTTGATGAGAATGGCACCCTGCTTCATGCTTTTGAGCTTGTCGGCATCGATCAGATTCCGCGTCTCATCGGATAGAGGGCAATGAACCGAGACAACGTCGCTCTTGCTCAGCAGCTCTTCCAGGCTAACCTGCTTGACCCCGGGGATCTTTGCTTCAAGATCTGTTCTGTTCAGATCATGAACCAGCACTTCCTTGCAGAGCGGCAGAGCCTTCTTGGCGAACAATCCGCCAATACGGCCAACACCCAACACGCCGACGGTCATTTCGGAAATCCGACGGATCGGAGCCATCTTGCGGAAGTCCCACTCGCGATTGCGGGTGTGGCTGACAGTGGCCGGGATCTTCCGGATCAGCGCCATCATCAGCGCAAGGGCATGGTCAGACACTTCATGCATGCCATAGTCAGGCACGTTGCAAACCTGCACGCCATGACGGGTTGCCGCTTCCAGATCGACATTGTCGACACCGACGCCATAGCGCACGATCTGCTTGACTTCAGGCAGAGCCGTGAACACACGATCATCAAACTTCCCATACTGGTTGAGAATGATGTTGCCGCCCTTGCATTGTGCGATCACTTCATCCTCGGTGCGAGCGGCCATATGGGTAAAATCCAGACCGGCCTCAGCGAGCACATCTTTTTCGATCTGCATCGACTCGTGGTCACAATCAGATACGATGACTTTCATAAGCTTATCTTTCACTTTCAAAATACGGCGCGATTAGCGGCCCAGATATCCACCGTCGACGGGAATGATGGTGCCATTCACATAATCGGAAGCCCCTGATGCAAGGAACAGCAGCGGTCCCTTCATGTCATCTGGTGTGCCCCAGCGATGGGTCGGGATGCGCGCAGAAATCTCGGCATTCCGGCTTTCATCAGCCAGCAGAGCCGTATTCATGTCGGTTGCCATGTAACCCGGAGCCAGTGCGTTGATGCAGATGCCTTGGCTGGCCCATTCGTTCGAAAGCGCCTTGGTCAACTGGGCAATACCACCCTTGCTGGCCGCATAGGCCGGAACGGTGTAGCCACCAAAGAAACTCAGCAGCGAAGCGATGTTGACGATCTTGCCACGCCCTTTTGGCAGCATCACGCGGGCAGCGCGCTGGCAGAGATCGAAGACGGCCGTCAAGTTGACTTCCAGAACGGCATTCCAGTCATCAAGCGGGAATTCCTCGCTCTTGTGACGCTTCTGCACGCCCGCTGCGGTGACCAGAATGTCCAGATCGCCACCCAGAGCTTCGAGTGCCTTGTTAAAGCCCTCTTCGCGGGCCTTGGCGTCTGCCAGATCCACGGTCAGACCATGGCAGGCAAATCCGCGATCACAAAATTCTTTGGCCACATCATGCACGCTGGCACCCGAGCCAAAGATGACCACTTCAACACCGGCTTCGAGAAGCACTTCGGCCATACCTTTGCCAAGTCCGCGCGTACCGCCGGTTACAATGGCTTTCTGACCTTTTACGTCATATGGGTTCATAATTTCGTCTTTCTGAATTTCTTATGCCTGACAATCGACGAGAACCTTGACCGTGTTGACGGCCGGATCTGCAATCATGTCGAAGATGCCTTCGGATTCGGAGAGCGGAACAATCTGCGTCACCACTTTTTCCAAGTCTTCGGCAATGGTTTCCGCATAAGCAACGGACATTTCGAATTCCTGCTTGGTGTAGACGCGTGAGCCGATCAGGAGCTGTTCCTTGAAGTTCATGTCGCGCAGATCAACCGGACGTTCTTCCTTGTGAATGCCGGTCATGCAGATGGTGCCACCGATACGGCAAAGCTTGGTCATTTCGGCTGCCGAGCTTGGAGCGCCGGAACATTCGAACACGATGTCCACGCCTTCCTCGTTAGTGGTCTCGTTGATATAATCAACAAGGTTGGTGTCTCTCACATTGACGGTTTCCAAACCAAGTTCCTTGCAGACATCAAGGCGAGCCTGATCAACATCAGAAATGACAATGCGGGATGCACCGGAATGCTTGAGAACGATGGCCGTCAGAACGCCGATCGGACCAGCGCCGGTGACAACCGTCGAATTCAGCACATCGAAACGGGCCTGATGCAGAGAGCGCACAACGACAGCCAGAGGCTCGACCAGAGCGGCAATCTTGTCGGTCATCGTGTCCGGAACCTTGAACAGCACGTCTTCATCGACCCAGGCGCAATCGGCCATGCCACCGTCCTTGTCGATACCGATGAGCTTGAGAGACTTGCAGACATGCGGATGACCGGTGCGGCAGGCAAGGCATTCACCACAGGACAGAAGCGGATAGGCAACAACGCGGTCTCCCGGAGCAAAGCGCCCGGACCCATCCTGAATTTCCTCGATGGTACCGACAAATTCGTGCCCGAGCACCAGCGGCGCCGTTGCGCGCGGATGTTTGCCAGCAAAAATACCGATATCGGTGCCGCAAACGCCACAATAGTGCATCTTGATTTTGGCAGCTCCGCTGCGTCCTTCGGGCACAGGAACGTCTTGAACTTCCACCTTATGCGGGGCCGTATATACTAGAGCTTTCATTTTGTTTCTCCTTCATGAGGCGACCTCATTGGAGCGTTGCCGCCCGGTGAGCTGCCGCCTGCCTGACCTTTGCGCCAGCGAGGGCGGGAAGGTCAAAACTCTCCTGTTGCCGAGCAAAAATGCTCGGCAATTCCATTTTCTACGCCTTGCTTGCGATGATCAATTTATCAGGCCTGCCAGACGAGGCAGAGCGAGTGAAATTTCCGGTACGAATGTGACAACCATCAACAGGCAGCACAGGATCAGGAAGTAAGGCAACATCGGTTTGACAACCTGCTCGATCTTCAAATCCGCTATTCGACAGCCGACAAACAGAATGGGTCCAACCGGCGGCGTAATGGTACCGATGCAGAGGTTGAAGACCATCAGCACACCGAAATGCACCACATCAAATCCGAGCGACATGGCAATCGGCAAGAAGATCGGAGCGAAAATCAGGATCGCGGGGGTCGGATCCATCACGCAACCCAGCAGCAGCATCACGAAGTTCATGATGATCATGATCAGGATCGGGCTGTCGGTAATGCTCAGAAGCGAGTCTGCAATGATGTTCGGGATTTTGGCAAAAGCCATGATCCAGCCCATGATGGCAGAGACACCAATCATGAAAATGATCATGGATGTTGTCTTGACGGTCGCCAACAGGAAGCGCGGGATCATATTGACCGTAATGGTGCGATAAAGGAACGACAGGATCGTCACATACACAACAGCAATACAGCTGGCTTCCGTCGGCGTGAAGATACCCGAGATGATGCCACCAACAACAACGAAGATCAGGAACAGGGATGGAACAGCATCGACAGTGATCTTCACATTTTCTTTGAAGCTACCGAGCTTTTCCGATTTGTATCCGGCTTTGCGCGCAAAGAACATGGCAGGGATCATGCAACCCAATCCCCACAGAATGCCCGGACCATAACCGGCCACGAACAGAGCGGCAACAGATGCGCCACCACTGGCGAGCGAGTAGATGATGAAGGTATTGCTGGGAGGGATCAGCATGCCCGCAGGCGCAGACGCAATATTGGCAGCAGCGGCAACATTGGGATCATAGCCCTCGTTCTTCTGCTGCGGACCAATCGCGCCACCAATAGCAGCAGCAGCAGCAACCCCTGAGCCACTGATCGCGCCAAACAGCATGTTGGCCACGATGTTGGTCTGGATGAGAGCCCCGGGAATAAACCAGATGACCGCCTTGGCGAAGTTGATCAGCCTTTGGGCGATACCCCCGTTGGTCATGATAATCCCTGCCAGAACAAAGAACGGAATGGCCAGCAGAGAGAATGAGTTAATTCCGGCAAATACGCGCTGAGCTGCAGTAATTGCCATCCGATCAAACCCGAAGATCGTGGTCATAGCCGCCACGGAACCAATCCCCATGGCGATACTGATCGGCACACCAATTGCAAGAAGAATTGGTATGGAAATGAGCATAATTAGGCCGATATCGGCTGCGTTTGCCACTGGGTCAGCCCTCCATCTTGCTGGATTGGTCCTTGCCCAATGCGGTCAAGGATTTGAAATCGTTCCAGATATTGTAGAAACAATAGAAAACAGAGAAGGCGCCACTCAATGGAAGAGCCAGATAGATCTGCCCTGTTCTGATGACCGGAATTGCCGCATTTGTCTGACGCATCGTCCGGTTGACAGCATCAACACCCCCGATAAGCAGAATGGAGGTGACAAACCCGAGGATCAAAAGACTGATGATGATCTGGAAAATCAGTTGTTTTCTGGCAGACATCATGTCGAGGCCGATCTCGATGGCCATATGCCCTTTTTCACCGAACAGCAAAGCTGCTCCCAAAAGAACGAACCAGACAAACATGATTTTGGAGAGCTCTTCGGAGAATGCCCCGGAGCTATTGAAGAAAAAGCGCCCCACAACCTGCCAGGTTACAGCAACCACCAGAAGACCGCACAGGATTATGCAGCTCGTAGCCAGAATGCGATCAGCCCAGCGCTTAATAGCATGCATTGAAACTTCCTCCTTCGCCCTTGAATGAGGACCGGATGCAAGCACCCGGCCTCTCTTGGCTTTGGAACCTTGCTACAGATTATTCACCGTGGATCTGGCTATAGATTTTCTTGGTAACGTCACTGTTCAGTTTCTTTTCAGTGAGAGGCTTCACAGCATCTCTGAAGGACTGCAGATCAACCTGGTTGAACTTGGCACCAGCTTTCTCAGCGTCGGCTTTTGCAACAGCAACAGCTTCAGCGAAGGACTCATATTCATAGTCGACAGCTTTCGGCAGTTCCTCAGCAAAGATCTGCTTCACATCATCTGGCAGATCATTGTAGATGTCAGCGCTCATGATCAGATAGTCTGGCATCATCAGGTGCTGGGTATAGGAATAGTATGGTGCAATTTCGCTGTGCTTCAGCGAAGAGTAGACGATTTCGTTGTTTTCGCCACCGTCAAGGACACCGGTCTGAATAGCGGTGTAAACTTCGCCCTGCCCCATTGCGATACCGTTACCGCCCATCAGATTCATCATTTCGATGTTGGTGTCGGACTGCATCACGCGGATTTTGTCGCCGCCCATATCAGCAGGTTTTTCAACCGGACCAGATTTGCGATAAACGTTGCGAACGCCACCATGGAAAGCAGCCAGAACAACGATGCCCTGATCTTCAACAGAATGATAAAGATCACCCACGATTGCAGGATCGTTCACAACCTGACGCTGCTGATCAACACTATCGAACATGTAAGGCAGGTTGAAGATAACGAAATCAGGGTTCCAGCTTTCCAGAAGACTTGCAGCAGCCAGCGACATGGCGATGGTGCCGGTCTGGGTCATTTCGATGGCTTCTTTCTGAGCGCCGAGCAATTCGTTGGGATAAACCTCAACTTTATACTCGCCGTTTGTACGCTCAGCCAGAGCCTCGCCGAATTTCTGCATGGCCTTGAACTGCGGATGGGATTCCGGCTGGTTGAAGGCAACCTGAAATACGGTTTCAGCCATAACAGGGGTTGCGCCATAAACAGCCGAAAGAGCGAGCGCCCCCACACCTGCGACTGCAGCAATAGCACTATAATGTTTCATAACTTCCTCCATTTGTAGATCAAACACATGTAGATCCAACACGGCGGCAACCCCTCTTAAATCCATAAGGAAGCTGCCCCTAATTCAGCGAAGTGGTTTCTCTCCGCCATCTATCGAGGACTTGCTCCAAGTCCCCTGTAAAGTAGCTCGGGTTGCGATCTCGGATCTCACTCAGATCCTCGGCACTCAGGCCGGCAAGATGCAACCGCATAGCCTCCGCAGCGCGGTCTTCATCATGAGCAGCAATAGCCTCGACAATGTCGGCATGCTCCTGCAACACCCGCTCCATACGCAAAGGCTGCTGAATGGTCAGAAGCCGGTAGCGGTCAACATGAAGCTTGATCCGATCGATGATCGTCCAAATTCCCGGGTATCCTCCCGCCAAAGCGATCGCGTGATGAAGATCCTCATCCGTTGCGTAGAATTTCTCGTAATCTTCCGCTTCCTTATGCTCCTGCTGGGCAATGATAAGTGCGCGCATCCTTGCAATGTCGCTACCCTTGGCCAGTTGAACAGCGGCTTTCGTCGTCACCTGCTCCAGAGCAGCTCTTGCCACTTGAGATTCCAAAACATCAGCAATGGGAATTTTCGCAACCGAAGTGCCCGATTTCGGCACAATGTCGACCAACCGTTCCTCCGCAAGGCGCAGCAGCGCTTCGCGAATGGGGGTGCGACTAACCCCGTGTTCCAAAGCGATCTCTTTCTCACTGATCGCTTCTCCGGGGAGACGCTGCATTGAAACGATTTCGGTGCGAAGCCGGCGATGCACAATCTGCGTTGTCGTTAACGCGCGATGATTGCCACCTGCCGCCATAGTTCCTCCACCAACAGCCAGACTGCTGATCATTGTTATCTCCTCTTCGGTATATCTCATATATCTTGTATACAAGTTTGTAAAGGCCGATTCTCCTTCGGCTCATTAAACGCAAAATGTCCGCGAAGTTTGCACCCAAGCATGTCAGTAAGAACCACAAGGGTAGCAAAAAGACCCTTGGCCCAAGGACACACGCTATTCGCGTACAGCCTAGTGGCAACAAAATCGCCACATCAAACACTTACCACTATTTATCAGCAAATTTAACTACCCTAGTACATCTGGCATACAAGCTTCCTATTCAGGGAGCCCCTCAGCACAAACCAAGTGTAACTACTTAGAAAATCAGTCAATAAACAAGTTGGGGAAATGTCGTCGCCTAAGCAGAACATTTTCCCAGCCGCCTCGTGTCTCCCTCGAAACGAAGCAAATAGCGAAAACAAATGATTGAATTAATTGGTATAATCTTATCCTTTTACATCGAAGAAAAAACTGGCCAAAGACTTCAGCATCTCCACGCTTCAACGATCCAGACCATCAAATCCCCTCCTTCCGGAAGACAGGCATTGCTTGTCATCGAGAATCTGTTTGACGGCACTGGTATAACAGGGTAACAGTTATACCATGAAACTATCCTTGCGCAGAAAATTGTCGGACGAGGTCCGCATCAAACTGGAAGAGCTCATCAGGGACGAGATTTACCCTGAGGGCAGCTCCTTGCCTTCTGAACGCGAGTTGATGGAGATGTTCGATGTCGGGCGCCCATCCATTCGCGAAGCCCTTTTCGGGCTGGAGAGAATGGGCCTCATCAAGATCAAAATGGGAGAGAAGGCGCGCGTCACGCGCCCGACACCACAGGCATTGCTGTCATCCCTGTCAGGGGTCGCCAACATCCTGCTGGATTCCTCCGAAGGTGTTCAAAATTTCGAGCAGGCCCGTATCTTTCTCGAAGGCGCCGTCGCCCGCTACGCGGCGGAACATGCAACAGATGCCCAGATTGAGGCGCTTGAAGAAGCATTGCAGCAAAATGAACAGACCATCATGAAGCCGCGCGCCTTCGCGATCACGGATGTTGCCTTCCATCGCCTGCTGACCAGCATTCCGGACAATCCCATTTTCATGGCGATGCATGATGCGCTCGTCGACTGGATGATCAACCAGCGCCCGCTGCCCAAGGATGAGGGCATTTCCAACACCAAGAGTTTCGAAGGCCATGTGGCAATTTTCAACGCCATCAGGGACCGCAAGCCCATCGACGCCATGATGGCCATGGAAGAGCATCTCAAGGATGTTCAGAAGCGATATCAGGAGATCGGTTAGGAGGTCCGTTTCCCCCGTTGAAGCGCTACAGCACCAGACGGGACGATATCGAACGAAGGATCACGCGAGGCCGGATGACATTCGGCCTGCTTGAAAATCAGGAGAAAATACAAAAAGCGATCTGGATGCCCCATCCGTTTCGCGGCCCGCAAGGGAAAAATACTCAGACATGATTAAGGGAGGAACCTATGAAACATGTACTGACTTGCCTGGCTGTTGCCGGCATGCTCGTCGCTGGCCCTGCGCTGGCTCAGGATACGCGCACGCTCTCGTTTGGCATGCAAGGAACACCGGGCGACCCACAATATCAAGGCGTCATGGAGGCCGCCAAGGTATTGGAGGAAGAATCCAACGGCCGCCTCAAGCTTGAGGTATTCCCCAATTCTCAGCTCGGCACCTTTACCGAAATGATGGAACAGGTCACACTTGGAGATCTCGATTTCACGCTGAACCCGTTTGGCGGCATGGACCCATGGGTCTCGCGCGCAGTGATTGCCAGCACCGCCTATGTGGTCAAGGACTTTGACCATCTGCAGAAAATTCTGGCATCGGATTGGGGACAGGGCGTTCTGGAAGAAATGCGCACGGAAAATGGTTGGAGGACCGTTGATTCCTGGTATTTCGGCACCCGCGAAACCACTTCCAACAAGCCCATCACGAAACTGGAAGACTTTAAGGGCATGAAGCTGCGCGTGCCAAACTCCGCGCCTCAGCTTCAGTGGGCAAAAGCCATGGGCGCCAGCCCGACCCCTGTTGCCTTTGCAGAAGTCTATCTGGCCCTGCAGACCAATCAGGTTGACGGACAGGAAAACCCGCTCCCGATCATCGACGCCATGAAATTCATGGAAGTGCAGAGCAACATCACCCTGACCAACCATCTGGTTCAGGATCAGCTCGTACTGATGTCCGAGGAAACATGGAAAGATCTGTCTGAAGAAGACCAGCAGATCGTCATGGATGCCTTCAAGGCCGGCGGTTTGGTCAACAACAAGGTGGTCAAGGACAACGAAGCCGCCCTGCTGAGCAAGTTCGAGGACAATGGCGCCAAGGTCAATCGCCCAGAACTGGCACCATTCCGCGCTGCCATGGAACCATCCTATAAGGAACTCGACAGCAAGTTCGGCGAGGGAATTGTCGAAAAACTCTCCAGTCTGGCTGACTGACCCCTCCTCCACTCATGCGCCTCGCAATGCCTCTTTGCGGGGTGCGCTTTGGAAGGCTTTGTCCATGAAATCGTCATTTCTATATCAGCGTCTTCTCAGATTTGAGGAGACCATCGGGATCGTGCTGTCCATTTTTGTCTTCGGCGCCATCGCGCTTCAGGTGATTACCCGATTTGTCTTTCACGCCCCGCTCTTCTGGACAGAAGAAGCCGCTCGCTATCTGTTTGTCTGGATGGTGGCCATGGGGGCTGCAGAATGCGTCCGCAGCCGCTCGCACATCTCGATGGATGTGTTCGTGCTCATGCTACCGGATCGCCTGCGCATTATTTTGCGCACGCTTTTGAATATGGTGGTGGTCGCCGCTCTGTTGATGCTGGTCTGGTATGGCTATTTCGGCATGCTGCGCGCCAATCGCGTGGTGTCCGTCACCTTGGGTGTCTCCGAGGCCTTCCTCTATGGCGCCCTGCCCGTCGGTGCCGCCCTGATGGCCTTTCGCATGGTCATCGTCATTATCGAAAATATCCGCTTTCTGATCACAGGACAGTCATCCCCTGACAACAAGGACACGGTCCTTGTGCAGGATTCCCGAGAAAGGTCACTATAATGTTCTATGTTTTTGGTGGCTGGTTCGGACTGCTCTTTGCGGGAATGCCGGTCGGCTTTACACTGATTGTCGCCTCACTGGCCTATATGCTCATGGAAGGGCGCGGCATCAATTTCGCAGCCCAGCGGATGGTTGCCGGTCTCAACAGTTTCCCGCTGCTGGCCATTCCCTTCTTCATCCTCACAGCCCAATTGATGAACACGGCAGGTGTCACAGAGCGGATCTTCCGCTTTGCCAAGGCCCTCGTCGGTCATGTGTCCGGTGGGCTTGGCCATGTCAACATTCTCGCCTCCCTGCTCTTCTCTGGCATGTCTGGCTCGGCGGTTGCCGATGCCGCCGGATTGGGCCAGCTTGAAATCAAGGCCATGCGCGATGCCGGTTATGATGCCAAATTTGCCGGTTCGGTGACGGCGGCTTCCGCCATTATCGGCCCATTGGTTCCCCCATCCGTGCCACTTGTTGTTTATGGCGTGATATCCAACACCTCCATTGGCGGCCTGTTCCTTGGTGGCATTGTCCCCGGCGTGCTCTGTGCGCTGGTGCTGATGATCATGGTGTATGTCATAGCCAAGATCCGCCATTACCCAAAGGATGAAAAGGCCTCCTGCCGTGAGGTTGCCATCAGCTTCAGCCGTGCTGTTGTGCCGCTTCTCACCCCTCTGATCATCGTGGGCGGCATCTTTGCCGGTATCTTCTCTCCCACTGAAGCTGCCGTGGTCGCTGCCAGCTATGCGCTTATTCTGGGAACCGTCGTCTATCGCGAGCTGACATGGGCCAAGCTGTTTGCCGTGTTGCGCGATACGCTCAACCACACGGCCTCTGTCGGCCTCTTGATGATGGGCGTCAATCTGTTCGGCTATGTGCTGGCCAAGGAACAGATCCCGCAACATGTGGCTCAGTTCTTCCTTGATTTCTCCAGCAACCCGCTGACCTTCCTGCTGATCGTCAACCTATTGCTGCTGTTTCTGGGCACTTTCATCGAGGTGCTCGCCATTCTGCTACTGATTGTTCCGGTGCTGGTCACCGCCGCCATGAGCTATGGCATCGACCCGATCCATTTCGGCGTTCTGGTCATCCTAAACCTGATGATCGGCATCCTGACCCCACCCATGGGCGTGGCGCTATTTGTGGTGTCCAAGGTGGGCAACATCCCCTTTGGCAAGCTGGCAATCGGCATCCTGCCATTCCTCATCCCCCTTTTCGGACTTCTGGCCCTGCTGACCCTTGTTCCCTCTCTGGTCACCTTCATTCCTCATCTGCTGATGGGCTAGGGCTGGCGGCCAACGCTTCACATAGTTACCGGGCAGGCTCTGTCCCGCCCGGCTCCCCGAATAACAAACGAGACAATGAATCGATACGATCATGGACACATTCAAAGGAATCTTTGCCGCTCTGCTGACCCCGTTCAACGAGGATGAGAGCGTAAATTATGAAGCCCTCGAACATCTTGTTGGCTTTGTGCGCAAGCAGGGCCTGCAGGGCATCTATGTCGGAGGCAGTTCTGGCGAAGCGATGCTTCAGCCCCATGATGAGCGCGTCGCATGCCTTGAAAAAGCAGCCGAAGCTTCGGAAGGAAAGCTGACCCTGATTGCCCATGTGGGCACCATCGCAACGAAAGATGCCATCGCGCTGGCTGATGCCGCTGCCAAAGCAGGCTATCAGGCCATTTCGGCCATCACCCCCTATTATTACGGCTTCTCGCGCGATGAAGTTCTGGCCCATTATCTGGCCCTGGCCGACGCGTCAAGCCTACCACTCATCATCTATAATTTCCCTGCCCGGACTGCCAGCTTCTCCACCAAAGAACTGACGGAACTGTTGGCGCATCCCAACATCATCGGCATCAAGCATACCTCGTCAGACATGTATCAGCTTGAACGGCTCAAAACCTTCTGCCCGGATGCCCTGCTCTTTAATGGCTATGATGAAATGTGCCTTGCTGGCCTTGCCAGCGGTGCGGATGGCGCCATTGGCACCACCTATAACTTCATGGGCGATCTCTTCGTCGCGCTCAGAGAGTTTACCCTCGGGGGCAACATCGCAGAAGCCCGCAAGCTGCAGGCGATTGCCAACCGCGCCATTGATGCTCTCATCGAAGTGGGCGTCATGCCCGGCTCCAAGGAAGCTCTTGAGATCATGGGTATCCCCGCCGGGGTATCCCGTCGCCCCTTCCGCCCGCTGACAAAGGATGATCGCGCCCTCATGAAAGAAGCCATTCTGCCTATCATCGAATGGAGAGAGGCGCAAAAGAATGCCTAGCCGCATTGAAAGCCTGTTTGACTTGCCGGGCAAAAGCGCCCTTGTCACAGGCGGCGCAGCAAATATAGGCTTCGCAGCGGCGAACATTCTCGCCGCTGCAGGGGCCTCTGTTGCCATTTCCTCGCGCAGCATAAGTCGCGCCGAAGAAGCTTGCGACAAGCTCCGTGCCGAACATGGCAACAACTGTCTGGCTTTGGAGCTGGATCATACGGAACCGGAATCCATCGACGCGGCAGCCAGCGCCTTCTTCAACTGGTGCCCGGCTTGTGACATCCTCATCAACAATGCAGGTGGTGGGGTCGGTGCCTCGGTTGCCAAATTGTTCGAACGTACGCCTTCCGATATCCGTGCCATGATTGATAGCAACCTAACGGGCCCTCTGCTCTGCTGCCGTGCCTTTGGCAAAAGCATGGCCGATCAGGGTCACGGCAAGATCATCAATTTCGGCTCCATTGCCGCCATTGTCGGGCGGGACAGGCGCATCTACGAGCCAGCTGGCATGCTCGGACAGCCCGTTGACTATGCCGCAGCCAAGGGAGGCATCCTCGCCATGACCCGCGATCTGGCTGGCTATCTCGGCCCGATGGGGGTGAATGTCAATGCCATCTCCCCCGGTGGCATCGAGCGCAACCATCACGCCGCGTTTGTCTCGGGCTATAGCGATCTCACACCACTGGGGCGTATGGGGCGGGAACCTGACGATCTGGAAGGGGCTATTCTCTTCCTCGCCTCCTCCGCCTCGGACTATGTCCATGGGCATAATCTGGTGATTGACGGAGGCTTCTCTGTCTGGAAATGACGGGTGCCCGCGGGATGTCATCAAAAAAGGAGGATAGCGCCAGCGCTATCCTCCTTTTCATTCCAATCAGAATATGAATGCTGTGACCATTCAGGCATCGCCAGCGGAGCGCGGGTCCGTCATGGTTTCCGGCTTCAAGATCTCGTCCAGTTCGTCCTGCGAGAGAAGCTTCTTCTGCAAAACCAGATCATAGACCGTCTCGTTGGTCTTGAGCGCCTGCTTGGCGATTGCAGCAGACTGCTCATAGCCGATATGGGGCACCAGTGCCGTCACCAGCCCGATGCTCGACTGCACATAGCCAAGGCAGACATCCCGGTTCGCCTCAATGCCCTCGACACAGCGCGATGCCAGTGTCACACAGCCGTTTTTGAGGATCATCATGCCGTGCAGAAGATCATAGGCAATCAGAGGCTCGCCCATGCAAAGCTCCAGCTCGCTCGCCTCGGCGGCCATGGACACCACGCTGTCATAGCCCATAACCTGATAACAGATCTGGTTCACAAGCTCCGGAATGACCGGGTTTACCTTACCCGGCATAATGGAAGATCCCGGCTGCATGGGCGGCAGATTGATTTCATTGAGGCCACAGCGCGGCCCCGAAGACAGCCAGCGCAAATCATTGCAAATCTTGGAAATCTGCACCGCCGCGAGCTTAAGCATCGCCGACATCTGCACGAATTTGCCCGCATTCTGTGTTGCTTCAACCAGATTGGGAGCAAGACGCAGAGTAAAACCGCTAACCTCTGACAGCTTTTCGACGACAAGCGGCGCATAGCCAGATGGACTGTTGATCCCGGTGCCGATCGCCGTCGCGCCCATATTGACGGCCTGCATGGCAAGTGCAGCCTCTTCAAGCGAAGCAATGGCGCCCTCGATCATGACCGCATAGGCACTGAATTCCTGTCCCAATGTCATGGGCACGGCATCCTGATTTTCCGTGCGCCCCATTTTCAGGACATCCTGAAATTCCTCGGCCTTGCGGGCCAGCGCCCCGCGCAATGCATTCATTGCCCGCACAAGATTGCGATTGGAAAGCAGCACCGCCAGCTTGATGGCTGTCGGGTAAGAATCATTGGTCGACTGGGAGCAGTTCACATGGTCGTTGGGATGCAGATGCCGATAATCGCCCTTGTCATAGCCCATCAATTCAAGACCACGATTGGCGATGACTTCATTGGCATTCATGTTGGTTGAGGTGCCTGCCCCGCCCTGAAACATATCAACCTTGAAATGCTCATGCAGTTTGCCATCCAGAATTTCTTCGCAAGCACCGCAAATGGCCTTCATACGCGCTTCATCAAGTCGGCCGAGTTGATAGTTGGCCAAGGCAGCCGCCTTTTTGACCATGGCCAGCGCCTCGATCATGTGATCGAAATTGTTAAGCCGCACGCCCGAAATCGGGAAATTCTCCAGCGCCCGCTGGGTCTGCACGCCGTAATAGACGGAATCGGAAAGTTCCCGCGTGCCCAACGAGTCGCTCTCCTGCCGGAAGCCGCTCATCTCTACATCAAGGGTCTTGCTGGTCTGGTAAAGCTTGTTGGACAAAACACGCAAGCGCCGATTGATGCCAACCGCAATCTGCGAGACGATTTTGTAGAACAATTCAGGCTGATTGGCCTTGATGTCCTCAATCCGCTCGCGGGAGATCTGCCAGATTTTCACGCCATTGCGCGTAACGGCACCATTGGAGTGGGCATCGCCTTCAAGAAAGGCTCCCTCCGCAATAAGGGCTCCGGCGATCATGGTTCCAATCTTGCGAGAGGCCCCGTGCAAACCGCGCACAAGCTCGAGATCCCCCTCAAGGATCACTCCGGCCCAGAGGCGCGGCGTGGATTCCTGAAAAATCCATTCATTGGCCTGATAGGTGACCACCTTGCCTTCAGAAAAGAAGACGGCCAGTTCCTCAGCTCCGATACCCGCGTTGAGCGCGGCCTGTCGGAGAATGCTATTTTCGATTTTCATTTGTCTGCTCGTATAGGAAATTTGGGCAATGAGAGGTGGCGCTTTCGGGCGCACCACCAGAGAATGCCAAGGGCCTCATGTGCGGACACATGACACAATGCCACTTGCAGGACAGATCTGCCTTGCAAGGCAAAAATCAGGCTTCGAGCGGCCCGGTGGGGTCGGGGGAAGGAGAGCGACTACACTTCCTCCCATAAGAAAGAGAAAAGTGCAGAAAAGCGTCCTGTCTGCATAATCAGGAATGCAGACAGGACCGCAGCACGATCCGGTCGCGCAAAAGTGGGGTCTAGGGGGCCGGATCAGCTGTTTTTGAAATCACGTACGATTTCGACAAGAAGGGCAAAGCGCTCGGCAATACTGTCTACTTCGAGATACTCTTCACGGCTGTGCGCCCGACCGCCAATCGGCCCCATGCCATCGATCGTGGGCAGGCCAAGAGAGGCCGTAAAATTACCATCCGACCCGCCACCGGTTTTCTGCCAGCCAAACTGGATATCAAGCTGCTTGGCCAGTGCGTCGATACGGCTGCACAGTGCTTTGGTTTTTTCGTTTGCATTCATCGGCGGCCGCGTCATGCCTCCGCTCACGTCAACGCGCACACCTTCGGTGAAAGGCGCTTTCTGCATTGCATCGATACGATCTTGCACCCGCTGTGCCTGTTCAAGGGTAACGAGTCGCACATCAACCTCAGCCTCGGCCTGTTCCGCGATGGCATTGACAGAGGTGCCACCCGATACCAGACCGGCATTGAGATTGAGCCCCTCGTCAAAATTGGTTAGCTTGTGCAGTTCGATCACCCAATGGGCAAGCTCGTTGACAGCACTGGCCCCATTTTGCGGATCGACGCCGGAATGGGCAGCCTTGCCATGAAAGGCCAGATGATAACGGCTGCACCCTTTGCGCTCATAGACAAGATCGCCATTGGCGCGGGCCGGTTCCAGAATGAAGGCCCGCTTGCTTTTCGCGGCCAGCGCCTCAATCCATGGACGGGCCTTACGCGACCCGATCTCTTCATGGCTGTTGAATGCCACACAGATCGAGGGCATATCCTCGCCGCTTTGATGCAAGGCGCGCGCAAGATAGAGCGCAAACAGATCCCCTGCCTTCATATCCATGACGCCGGGGCCATAAGCCCGACCGTCCTCGATGCGGAAAGGTCTTTCTTCTGCGGTTCCCTTTGGGAAGACCGTGTCCATATGGCCCAGAATGAGGATATCGAATGTGTCTCCGGCATTCGGGCTGCATATTTCCAGACAAGGCGCCAAAGCGTCATCAACTTCATGGCTGGACACATGCCATCCAAGCTTTGTGAATTCTTCGGTAAAAAACTCCGAAACCTTGAGAACGCCGGCCCTGTCGTGGCTGCCACTGTCGATATTGACCAGAGTTTCAAGGTCTTTGAGATAACTCTCGATATCAAGCGGTGTCCTGCTCATATTCGTCTCTTTCAGACCAGTCCCCACAAGGGCTGCCGGTCGATTTCACACGTTGGGAAAAGGAGTTGAAGGGAAGTGAGAACCCCACTTCCCTGTTGTTGAAGCATTGTCCCTAGGCAAAGATCACAGATATGAGAACCACGGTTACGATGCCGCCGACAACCGGCAGTGCGGTGCGCTTGACGATGTCGATCGGGGTACAATTGCCCGCATCACTCACTGCGATGATGACACCTGCGACAGGAGACATGGAGCGCGCCAGACCGGCGACCAGCTGCATCGGCAGCAGCATGGACACAGCCGTTGCACCAAAGCTGGAAGCAATATTGGGAGCCAGATGCCCAAAGGAGAAGAAGGCCGCATTGCCAGAGCCGGTGATAACAGCAATCACAGTCACCATCAGGCACATGACTATGGTCATGGCGGTGATTCCAAAACCGGCATTCTGCGCCGCATCGATGAGAAAGCTCACCATGCCGATGGTCTTCAGACCGGCAGCAAAGACTTCCGCACAAACGATCAGGCTGACGATGCGGGCAAACATCTTGCCCATGCCATCAAAGAAGGCCATGAAGCCCTTGGCTGCTTCTTTGCCGTTGCGATGCCGGATCAACTCGCAAACAAACGCGAACAGGGCACCGATGATCATGGCTGTCACCACATTGAGCTTAACAGAGCTGATCAGCAGCTTGGAGAAAATCAGGATCAAGGATAGCGGAATAATCGGCAGCAACGCGTAGAAAGTCGGAGCCCGCTTGATGTTCTCATTTTGGGACACCTCGCTTGCCTCTTCAGCCGTAGCCACATGACCGGCCTTGCCATCGAAATAGCGTCCAGACACATAGGTTAGCAGCGAAATGACGATGATTGCCGCAATGCCGACCGGAATCTGATGCTGTGCAAAATACACAGCCACATCAAGTTCTGAGGTTTTGGCCGCCAGGTTGGAAGCGCCCGATGCAGGACCAAGGTCAAGCACGGCAGTGGTGCCAATCATGGCAGCAGCAGCAGCAGCGCTCACCCCCAGACGCACCAGCGTTGGGTAGAACGTCACCAGCAAGAGCATGGCAAGGCCAGCAGCACTTGGAATGAAGATGTTGAGCACCTGCCCAACTGCGTAGCCCAAAGCCAGGACCACATAAGGTGCATTCAGCAGCTTGAGCGGACGAATGGCCACATCAACCATGGCATCGGTTGCGCCGATATGGTCCATATATTTGGCAAAGCCGCCAGCAGACATGATGATCAGACCAAGGCCTGCAGCACGATAGGCAAGAGAACCGCGGACATAGTCGAAAATGTCAAACAGAGACAGCCCTGTGCTCTTGGCATTTTTGAACAGAATTGATGTTTCTGGCTGAACCAGCAGCGTGAGGCTGAGCAGCAGCAAGCCTGCGATCAGCAGCACTGTGTGGGCCTGATACTTCTTGATGATGAGCCAAGCCACCACCACGGTAATCACTAGGCCGATTAAAAATCCGGTCATGGATTTCCTCCTTTTTGTCGCGATCATTGCCATGGTCAGTCGGCATGCCCGCGATTTCACTATTTTTGTTATTCGGCGCCGCTGCTTCGGAAGAAGTCTTTAACAGGCTTCAACCAGAAACGGCTGAAAGTTGGACAAAAGAGCCGCCCTCTTGCGGACTAGCGCGCTTTTGTCAAATCCGTTTCTTCGTTGAGAAACGTGGTTATGGCCCTTTCGTAACTATCAGCATCCTCCAGATAGGGGGCATGTCCGACATCGGGCAAAGTTTCATGAAGCGCAAAGGGAGTAAGCTCTTTCAGCTCAGCGCTAAGAGCGGGCTGCACAACAGGATCGCGTTCCGCAAACAGCACCTTGGTAGGCACTTCGATATGCTGGTAATGCGAGCGCAGATCGGCAAATTGCAGCATGCGGGTCGCCGTAAACAAGCCGTCCGGCCGCGTGCCAGCCGCCACATGAGCGGCCACCTCCAGCAGGAACGGATCGATAGGATGGGCAACCATGGCGCCAGCCCTTTCGCGTCCATAGGCAACCGGCCCCTCTTGCTTGAGTGCCACCATGCGGTCCTGAAGCTTCTGCGTGGGAGGTGTATCGCGGGGCGCACCATAACCGGGATGGGTACAGGAAAGCACGAGCCGGGAGACCGGCTGACGGGGGGCTGCCGCCAGCCGGGCTGCCAACACGCCGCCCATTGAATGGCCAACCAGAACAGGAGCAGCGAGACCGAGCTCTGAAATGAAGCCCTGCAATTGTTTCACGAACAGCTCGATATCGGGGGCTTCGACACCATCGGACTGACCATAGCCGGGCGCATCCCAAGAGATCACCCGGTAACGGTCCGATAGGCCCAGCAGCTGAAGCACCCAGCTATCAGCGCTCCCCAAAAGGCCGTGTAGGAAGAGAATGGGCGCCCCCTCCCCCATGGCGCGATAAGAAACCGAAAGGCCATTGACATCAATGCTCTGGCGGCCGGGAAGACGCGCCATAAGGGCGTCGACGCTTGATGGACGGGGAGAAGGAACTGACATTGGCGAACTCGACTTGATATGCGGAATAAAATGCGGGGGAACAAATGACTTCCGACCAATATAGTTCTTATTGAGTTATAGCGCTTATGCATATACTATATGAGAATATAAAATTAACTGATATTAGACTGGTTATATAATGAACATTAAGGCCTTGATGGCATTTCAGGCGGTGATTACCGAGGGGTCTGTGAGCGGTGCAGCCCGCGCCATGCATTTGAGCCAACCGGCCGTCAGCCGCCTGATTGCCATTCTGGAAGCAGAGTTGAGGCTGACTCTGTTCAAACGCGAGAAAAAGCGCCTCCGACTTACAGAGGAAGGCGCCGCTTTTAACCGTGAAGCGCATCGTATATTGGCGGGCCTCAGGGAGATCCCTGCCATTGCCGATGAAATCCGCGCCAATCGCCCCAAACGACTGAGAATGGTGACCATGCCCCGCACGGCGCTTTCGGTCGTGGCACCAAGCGTGGCGCGTTTTTCAAAGGAATATCCGGAGGTCAAACTGTCGCTGGATGTGCGATCTCACCGCGATATCGAAAGCTGGATCAATGGACGGGAATATGATCTCAGCTTTGGCAATGTGCCTATCAGCTTCCGCTCGGCCAGAAGCACACCGCTGGTCAGAGCCGTGTTCGAGGTATTGATGCCAGCCGACCACCCCTTCACCAAGAAAACACATGTGACGCTTGAAGATCTGGCCGGCGAAACTCTGGTGCAGAATTTTCCCGGCATGCTGCTGCGACGCCAGACCGACATGATGTTCGATGCGCAAAGCATCCGGATCGAGAAGGAAATTCTTGCGGGCACATCCCAGATTACCGAGCATCTGGTGGCGCATGGTGCCGGACTGACCATCATCGACAGGCTCAGCACGCTGGCTATGGACCAGAGCCTCGTAACCACAAGACCTCTGCTTCCTGAACGATGGGTCTCATTCGGGGTCATTCGTCACTGCGAAGACGATCCCGACCCGATGGTCAGCACGCTCATCGACATGCTGCGCGACAAGATCGAGGACTATGCGGTTCCCGGCTCGATCATTCCGGTGCCCCTTGAAGAGTAACCCTAAAAGCAACCCCTTGCGCTCTAGGCCGACGCCCCTTCGTCTAGGTCTTCGTCATCAATGACGGGATCAACGAGCTTGAGATTAACCCCGGTTCGCACAAGATGCTCCTGAATATCAGGAGACAGGGCACTGTCGGTGATCACGGCATCCAGCTCTTGTAGCTTGATGACATTGAAGAAGCCCACTTTGCCGAATTTCGAGGTGTCCGTCACCAGAACCGTACGCTCGGACGCTTTGATCGCCGCAATCTTGACGGCAATCTTGGCTTCGTTGGGGGTCGACATCCATGTTTCATTCCACGATGAGGAGGAAAGAAAAGCAAGATCGATATTCAGACCACTGATGACGCGCGAAGTCAGCTCGCCGATGCAGGATTTATTCTCGCGCAACACTTCGCCACCCGTGTGATAAAGGCGGCAGCCCGAATTCAGCATAAACTGATTGATGACGGTAAAGTCGTTGGTCACCGCGATAATGGAATCACGCAGCTCAGGCCGTTTGACGATTTCCTCGGCAATCGCAAGACAGGTCGTGCCAGCATCGAAATAGATGGCACTGCCCGGTCGCACCATTTTCACCGCTTCCCGTGCAATGGCAGCCTTCTCAGCATGTTGAAGGGTGCGCTTTTCGCTCATCGGCAATTCGGTAAAGAAGCGCCCCACACGCTCCGCACCGCCCGAAACCAGCGTCAAATGCCCCTGACGCTCCAGCGACTGCATGTCGCGTCGAACCGTCATCTGGGAAACATCAAGTATTTCAGCCATTTCAGCAAAACTGACCATGCCCTTGGTCTCAATTGCCTGACGAATACGACGTTGTCTTTCAGCAGGTATCATCGGTATACCTCTTTTTGCGGGAACAAAGCCCGGCCCAGTCTTACAGTCACACCCAAGGTTTTCAGCAGTGATTAGACAAATGCACGCCAAGCGCAAGTGTCATTCTTAACAATGCAACCTTCAGTTTACAAGTTCATGCAATGCGTTCGCCTTGCGCCATAAAAAGGCGGACGCAAAGCTTCCCATTGCCCTTGTATTTCTTTGCCCCGGATTGCTCTCCGGACGACTACTGCCTAA
The DNA here is from genome assembly GCF_963678225.1 of uncultured Cohaesibacter sp. NCBI lineage: Bacteria > Pseudomonadati > Pseudomonadota > Alphaproteobacteria > Hyphomicrobiales > Cohaesibacteraceae > Cohaesibacter > uncultured Cohaesibacter sp. Next base: position 1,113,032 of record NZ_OY782763.1, read on the forward strand.
GTTCGGCCACTTCAGCTTCATTCAAATAATGAAGCGGTTTTCCATCAAGCAGGAAGAACAGCTTGGCTGTTTCTTCCAGTTCTTCGGCATTGCCAACGGCTTCTTCAATGGTTTTTCCCAAAACCACCACGCCATGGGACGCCAGCAGAAAGGCATTGACCGGATGCTTCCTGGCCAGACTTTCCAGATCCCGCGCAATCTCAGGCGCACCGGGACGATAATATGGCACAACAGGCAAATACCCGACCCGCATAACATAGTAGGGCGTAAAAGCCCGTAAGGCATTGTCTCTATCCAGATTCTCAAGGCATGACAATGCCGTAAGATAGGTGGAATGCAAATGCACGACAGCCCCGATATCCGGCCGCACTTCATATAGCCCTTTATGGAAGGCGAATTCCTTTGATGGCCGATAGTCGCTGATCAATGTTCCATTCTCATCGAACTCGGCCAGCTTGTCTGGATCAAGACGCCCCAAACTGCTGCCAGTCGGCGTCACAATAAAGCCTCCGCTCTCTGTTCGGACCGAGACATTGCCAGCGCCGCCAACGGCATAGCCGCGATCATACAAGCTTGCGCACAGGCGGCACATCTGGGTGATTGTGTCTTGGTTGGTCATGATGCTCACCTCTTTTTGTTATTGGTCCGACAGGGTCAATCCAGCCAGCGCCTCCGGCATTTGACAATCGAAGAAGAAGGTCTCCGCGCCAAAATTGCCCGATTTGAGAGCCAGCGAATAAGGCTTATCGATAGCGCGTACCCATGGCACACCCGGAGCGATCTGCGGGCCGATGGCAAAGCCGGAAAGCGCCAGCGCCTTAACGGCCGCCCCGGACGTTTCTCCACCGGCAACGACAAAGCGCGTGATGCCCTGCTCTGCCAGAATGCCCGAGACAACGGCGAAGGTCTGCTCAATGGCGTTGGATGCCTTCGCGCCATATTTCTTCTGTATGGTCTGCAGCGTTTCAGGGTCAGCTGTGGCATGCAACATAGGGGAAAGACAGTCCGGCCCGGATGGCTGATCAAGCACCCATGCGGCCAGCTCTTTGCCATACCCCTCAGCATTGGCCATGCAGCGTTCCGGTTCGACGGCGCGTGACGGAGCTTTGGCCTTATAAAGGGCAACCTGTCGGTTGGTCATCGTGGAGCAAGACCCGGCAAGAACAATCCCCCGCCCCGGTTGCGCAGCCCCTGCTTTTGCCGCGTCTTCCGCGTCGGCCTGATCAGGCTGTTTCAGGGCTCTGGCTATGCCAGCCCCCAAGCCGGACCCGCCGGTTACGAGCGGCATGTTCATGACGGCTTCACCAACGATGTCCAGATGGGTATCCGTAATGCTGTCCAGCACCATATAGCGTTTACCCTCTGCTCGTGCAGCTTCCAAAGCCTCTTTGACTGCCTTGACGCCTTCGTCGATGGTTTCTGCAGGAACAACCCCACAGCGGCCCGCAGACTGGCCTTCCATAAGGCGTATCAGACTGCTGTCTGTCATGGGGGTGATGGGATGATTGCGCATGCCCGATTCTTCCAGCAACACACCATTGACGAACAGATAGCCGTTGTAGATCGTACGGCCATTGATCGGCAGAGCGGGGCAAACCACCGTCAAGCTATCATCAAGGGCATCCAGCAGAGCGTCAGCCACGGGGCCGATATTGCCTTCCTTGCTGGAATCGAAGGTGGAGCAGTATTTCTGGAAAATCCGCTTGCACCCTTTCGCGCGCAGCCATTCAAGGGCTTGCAGACTTTCTGCAATCGCCTCGTCGGCAGGACAGGACCGCGACTTCAGCGAAATCACAATGGCTTCGGCATCCACCTCGATGCCGTCCGAGGGAACCCCGATCAACTGTGTCGTGGCCAGCCCGTTGGCAACCAGAAACCCGGCAATATCGGTCGCTCCGGTGAAATCGTCAGCAATCACGCCCAATAACAAGCTCATCTTTCCATTCCTTTGTCTTACGCTTGAAGCTTCGCTCTTGCGGCATCCTTGGCACACTCGGCGAAGTTCAGGTCCATCACGACAGGCCTTCCACAGCCAACTCGGTCAAATGTCCTTCATGAAAGCACCAGATGGCATCCTGCGGCACATTTGAGATCATCGCTTCTTCGGGCGTCATGCTCGTCAGAAGCCCTCGAAAAACCCGCCCGATCATGCCATGAGCAATCACCAGGATTGCGCTTTCAGTGCGCTCGCCGAGCCATTCCTTGACGCGGCGGGCAGCAAGCTCGAACCCTTCGCCATCCGGGCTGTAAAACCCCCAGGCAGAGCGTGGGATGTCGGCGAGTGCCTCCCCATGAAGACGGGCAATCTCCTCGCCAGTCCACCCCTCCCAGGAGCCGAGACCCACTTCCTTGACGCGCGGTTCCAGCATGACCGGCCCCAGAGCCACCTCCTCTGCAATCAATGCAGAGGTGGCCACAGCCCGCCCAAGCGGGCTGACCCAGGTGGGCAGATTGTCTGCCCCCACACTGGCAAGGGTACGACCTGTACGCTTGGCCTGTACCCGGCCTTTGGCCGTCAACAGTGAGTCCTGCTGGCCCTGCATCCGGTCATCGCGGTTCCACTCGGTCTCGCCATGTCGCACCAGATAGATCTTGGTTGTCATGTCGATCATGCCTCTCTGCCTTCTCTTGCAAGGTTCCAGCGATCTGCTTTGCCCCAAGGCATCAGGATGCCCATGTGGTGAAGGCCGGAACGAAGGTCACAAGCATCAGGACCGCAATCATGATCATCCAGAAGGGAACAAAACTCTTGGTCAGCTTGAGCGCCGGAACTCCGGAAATGTTCGCCGCGACATACATGGCGGTCCCGACCGGTGGCGTCAGCAGGCCAATCGTAAGGTTGATGACCATGACAAGGCCGAACTGAACAGGATCAATGCCAAGGCTTGATGCAACAGGGCCGAGAATGGGCGTCAGCAACAGAATGGCCGGTCCGCTATCGATAAACATGCCAACGATGAGCAGCATGACGTTGATGAGAAGCAACAGGATATATTTGTTGTCCGTCAACGACAGGATCTTGCCTGCCAGATATTGCGGAATCTGCTCACTGGTCAGCAGCCAGCCGAAAAGGGACGTCGACGCGATGATGGCGGAGATGACAGCCGTTGCAATAGCCGCTTCCATGCAGATGCGCGGGATCTTGGCGAGGGTGATTTCCTTATAGACAAACATGCCGACAAACAGCGCATAAACAGACACAACCGCGCCACCTTCCGTCGGGGTGAAGATCCCCATGCGGATACCACCGATGATGATGATAGGCATCATCAGCGCCCAGCTGGCATCCTTGAAGCGGCGGCATTTTTCCTGATGGCTCACCTTGCCTTCTTTGGGATAGCCCATTTTGCGGGCGAAATAGTAGGAGTAGGCCAGGAAGCCCAGACCGATAAGCACACCCGGCGCAATGGCGGCCATGAACAAATCGCCAATCGACGACTGCGTCGCAACACCATAGATGATGATGGCGATAGATGGCGGAACAATCAGCCCGATGCTGCCCGAGCAGGCAACAAGCGCTGCGGAGAAGCCCGCATCATATTTGCGGTCTTTCATCTCGGGGATCATGACCGAGCCCAGCGCAGCCACATCCGCCACACCAGAGCCGGAAATGCCCCCCATGATGACGCCACTTAGCGAAACCACATGGCCCAGACTGCCCCGCACATTGCCAACAAAGGACAGGGTGAAATTGATGATCCGGCGCGTAATGCCACCGTGCCCCATCAGGGAACCGGCCAACATGAACAGCGGAATCGCCATCAAGGGAAAAGAATCCACGGCGGTAAACATGCGCTGTCCGAAAAGGGCAATTGGAAAGCCCTTGTAGAAAATCGCTGCGACAGAGGCCAGCGCCAGTCCGAAACCGACAGGCAGACCGAGAACAAGGAAAAAGGCAAATCCGCCAAACAAGATCAAGCCAAGCACTGTTCAGTCCTCCAGTTTGGCGGTCAGGTGGCCCCAAACCGCGCGCAATGCGAAATAGCCAAGAGCAATCCCGCTGAAGGGGATGACCAGATAAACGAGATACATGGGCAGATCCAAAGCCGGACTGCGTTGGTTCATACCGAATTTCATCAGCGCAATGCCGCCAAAGAACAGGGCAATCGCCAGAATGAAGATAAAGGATGTATTGATGACTGCTAGCACCCGACGCGGAGCGGGAGACAGAATATCGGATAGAATGTCGAGCGCGACATGGGCACCCGAGCGAAAGGCCGCCGCCAGACCGAGAAAGGAAATCCAGACGAAGACATACCGTCCGACTTCTTCAGACCAGCTCAGAGAATGATGCATCAGATAGCGTGCAACGACCTGCGTGAAGGTAAGGCCCATCATGACGAACATGAGGCTTGCTATGATCCAGAGCAGCGTTCGGTGAATAAATGTGTCTAGCTTTTCCATGATGGCTCCTCCGCCGTCTTTCAAATCGTGGAAAATGGGCCACCGCACCGTTCTTCAAACCGCAGAGGAGCAAATGCTCGATCAGCAAAAAGGATGCAGCGCGATGGCGAGGATCAGATCCGTCTATTACCGGCCCAGAGTTTTCTGGATGCGGTTATAGAGGTCGAGATTGACGTCTTTGGCAAAAGCTTCATGGGCCTTTGTTGCGGCAGCCGCGATCGGACCATTATCGGGATGGGTAACCTGCAGACCACCATCGACCATTTCCTGCAGGAGTTTTTCAGCCTGCTCGCTGACAGCCTTATTTTCTGCTTCGGTTGCAGCGGCGGCAGCTTCGGTGACGATTTTCTGCTGTTCTTCTGTCAGCTGTTGCCAGCGGACATTGCTCATGGCGATGGTGACATATTCATATTTGTGATCGGTGAAGGCGATATATTTCTGCACTTCGTTGATGCGGCCACCATAGATGAACGGGATCGGGTTTTCCTGAGCTTCAATCACATTTTGCTCAAGACCGGTATAGACCTCACTCCAGGCCATCGGTGTCGGGTTGGCACCGATTTCACGCCAAGTCGTGACCATAGCCGGAATTTCAGGCACACGGATTTTCAGCCCTTGCAGATCTTCCAGACCGTTGATCGGCTTGTTGGAGGTAACCTCACGCGGGCCGCGATCCCACCAGTTCAGGATGCGGATATTGGCTTGATCCAACACATTCTGAGCAATCTCACCACCGATTTCACCATGAATAACGGTGTTGAACTCATCTTGGGAGTGGAACAGATAGGGCAATTCAAGCAACTGGATAGAGCGTTCGAAGTTGCCAAGCACACCAGCAATCAGGCCGAAATCAACCGTGCCCATCTGCATGCCTTCAACCAGATCGCGGTCACCACCCAACGTGGAGTTGGGATAGATGGCCAATGTGATTTTGCCATCGGAACGAGCTTCCAGCTCTTCCTTGAATTTCTCGGCGCCGAAGTGCCACAGGTCTTTCTCAGACTGAATATGGCCCAGCTTCAGTGTGAGCACATCATCAGCGCGGCTTTGCCCTGGAACACCCAGAGTTACCAGTGCTGCGAGGGCACAAAAGGCCAGTGGCTTTGAAGCCAGGGACAATAGACTCTTCATTTTCAAACTTCCTCCCGAAGTCAGATTGTCATTTACAGGGTTAAATCTTCTCTCGATCGACGTCCGCCTCAAAAGGTCACAACGACCTTGATGACGTCCTCTTTTTTCTGATTGAGGATGTCCAGCGCCTCCTGCGTCTGATCGAGTGGAAGCCTTTGCGTGACAAAGGCAGACAGATCGACACCGCCATTGACCATTTCGGCCGCCTTCACAAAGTCACATGTTTCATAAGTCATGGCACCGTAAACGGTCTGTTCGTTGAAAACGGTGCTATAGCAATAGAATGGGATCGGTTTGGTGATCATGGCCACCAGTCCGATTTCGCCACGACGGCGTGTGCAGGCAGAAGCCTGATCCAGAATGTTCGGGGCTCCAGCGCAGACAAGCGTCAGATCAGCGCCGCGGCCATCAGTCAATTTCTTGACATTCCCTTCAACATCATCCTTCAAGGGATCATAGGAAACGATCGCACCTTGCCTTAGAGACATTTCGCGGTTGAACGGCGCCGTATCAGTCGTGATGATCTTCTTGAAGCCCATTTCGCGCGCGGCAACCACACAGAGCATCCCGATGGTTCCGGTCCCCAGAATGACCACGCAATCACGGCTTTTCATACTGGCACGGGCCAGCGCATGGACAGCCACGGCGAGCGGTTCGGTCAACGACCCTATTTCATAGGTAACCGAATCCTCAAGCTTGAAAACGGTCTCTTCCGGCGCATTGAAATATTCAACGAATGTGCCGATCCAGTTTGGTGTGCCAGGGACTTTCTTGTTCAGGCACAGATTGACCAGATCCTGCTTACAGAACTCACATTCTCCGCAACCAACCTGCGGCAGAACCGTTACGCGATCACCCTCTTTGAATTTGGTAACCTTGGAGCCAACCTTGACGACATCACCAGCCACTTCATGGCCGAGCACTGCCGGCGGCTTGCGAAAGGCATGTGTCCCTTTGAACAGATGCAGGTCGGAGCCGCATACTCCGGCAACCTTCACCTTGATCAGGACATCATCATCCTTGAGTTCAGGCTCCGGCACGTCCTGAATTTCGACCTTTTCGGTATCGACGACCAATGCTGCTTTCATGAAAATTCTCCTTAACGACAAGATTGTGCAAGCCGGGTGCAGAGATCTAAAATGCGCTGCTGAGATCTCTGCACCCTTAGGAGGGAAGGACTATTTTGACACGAGGGGAGCTTTCACATGACCGAACGGTCACATGTTGGTTCCTCCCTGTATCTATATGCATAAGGCCATTGGACGCAGCGCAGCCTTCAGGCAAATGAGCACTGCCGAGCATGTACCATTCGTGGAAACACTTTAGCTATCAGAGATTTAAGATCATGGCCCTACAAACAGACTGGGTTTGAGAAGCAGAGCCAATTCCTCCTGATCCGTTCACCTCGCAACAGCATTTTGCATATCTTCACACATACTATCAATTTTTCACAGCTTGGCAATCAGTATATTCTCATAATTTTACATTTGTTTTCACTTTTTAACACACATAATGTAATTGCTCACATCAATCCGTCTTTCGCCGCCAACGCAACGGCAACAAAAAAGGCCGGAGGAAAACCACCGGCCTTTCAGTCTCAAGCATCAGTTTCAAAAATTACTGGTTGGCTTTGGCCTTGATTTCAGCGACTTCATCAGCCTGCATCATGCCGGTGGTTTCAATGGCCCCGTCAGCAATCTTCCAGAGACGGAACGGACCGGTAATATCGCCATACTTGTCAAACCCGACAGGACCAATCACACCTTCATAGCGAATTTTCTCGCCCTTCTTGATCAGGTCCAGTGCTTTCTTGAATTCTTCCGGACCAGCATAGATCGGCGTGCCTTCGGTGCCGGTCACGTCAAAGATCGCATCGCGAATCTTGTCGGCCTTGGCTTCACCAGCCTTGGCAATGGCAAGACCGACAATCGCACCCGCATCATAGGAGCGGTCTGCTGCAGGAGCATCCGGGGCAATGCCGCCGGAGAAGTCTGCAAAATTATCGTAGAAATATTTGGTCGAAGCGGTCTCATCCGTACCAGAGGAGGTGCCATAGGCTTCATTGAGATATTGCGCACCGACAGCCTTGATGAAATCGGATGAGTTCATGCCATCGTTGAGCAGGAATTTCTGCGGCCCGCCATTGGAAATCCAAGCGCGGGCAATCGTGGCACCATCAACCGGATAGCTGACCAGATAAAGCGCATCAGGCTCACCGGAAAGCGCCGCGGTGGCTTCGGAAGAATAGTTGGCCTGCTTCTCGTTATACGGGGTTACCGAGGTGATTTCACCACCAAGTGCTTTGAAGGTGGCGGAGAATTCGCGCATCATGTTGACGCCGAAGTCATTGTTGACGTGAATGATGGCAAGCTTTTTAAGGCCCTGATCAATCGCATATTGCGCGGCTGCCGTGCCCTGTAGCGCGTCAGAGGTGATCGTACGGAAGAAATAGCCACCCGTCTTGCCTTCCTTGCCCAACTGGGTGAGCGTCGGAGAAGATGATGCCGGAGAGACCTGAACCACCTTGGCAGGGGCTGTTACGGAAGTAAGGATCGGCAGGGAAACCGAGGAAATGATGCCACCGATAACCACCGGCACATGCTTGATGTTGACCAACTGCGTAGCTTGGTCCACGGCCACGTTGCCCTGGCTCTGACTGTCGCGCGTGTCAGCTGTCAGGGTGCAGCCCAAAACGCCGCCCGCTTCGTTGATGTCCTTGAAGGCCATCTCAACGGCCTTGGCGCCAGCCTGCCCATAGACACCAGCCGGACCGGTCAATTCCATAACCATGCCCACTTCAACATCGCAGGCTACGGCGGGTGCCATGCTTGCTCCAAGCCCCGCCAGAACGGCCAACGGTGCTAAATATGATTTCTTCATTTTACACTCCTGTAGGAAGGGGCCCATCTCGGGCCTGTTTGGCGAAGGCTTAAGCCTATTCTTTATTGAGATTATATTTCATGATGGATCCGTGCCGACCAAACCGATCGCGCTCGAGGCTATAGACATCTCCCTCAAGCGGTATCGACTGGGATAGAATGGCATCAATGGCGGCCATGTCGTCCGGCGACAACGTCACAGCCCCAATGCCCAGATTGGCCGCAAGATGGCTGCGATTGCGCGCGCCAACAATCACGCCAGCGACAGCGGGCCGAGCCAGAATGGCAGCCGAAGCAATGGTCGAAATGTCCGTTTCATGCCGGTCTGCAATGGTCCGCAGGGTCTGCAACAGCGATTGGAAAAGATCCCAACCACCAAAGTCCTCGATGATCAGCTTGTATTTGATCAGCGACCGGTTCTCCAAATCGCCCTCGGGTTCAGCCACGCCAAGCCAACGGTCCGAAAGGAACCCGCCCGCAACCGTGCCATAGCAGAGAAAATGAAAATCATGTTCTGCCGCAAGCGCGGCCATGCGTTTTTCGGGTCGATGATCGAGCAGGGAATATTGCAGCTGTATCGTGGCCAGCGGCAACCCCGCGGCCTTCATGCTCACAACATGGTCACTATCGAAATTGGTGCAGCTGAGGAACCGCAAGCGGCCCTCCTGCTTAAATTCGTGGAGCCAATGCATAGCCTGCAGCCAATCGCCCTGCTCATAATCCCACCAGTGAAACTGCACCAGATCAAGACGCTCGACACCAAGACGGGCGCGAGAGCGGTCAATGGTTTCCTGCAGCATCGGGCGGGTGAGACGGGAGAGCTTGTCCAGATCCGGCACGCATTTGGTATGGACGTGAATGGCATCCAGCGCCTCGGAACCATGCTTGTCCGCATAGGCTTTGCGGAAGGCGCCAATGATCTCCTCGACACCGGTATAAATATCGGCGCAGTCGAAGGTGGCAATCCCCGCTTCAGCGGTTGCAATCAGGTCTTCAACAGCCGCTTTCTTGTTGATCGCCCCATGCCCGCCGGCCAATTGCCATCCGCCGCGGATAACGCGCGAAATGGCATAGTCAGGGGCCAGACTGAATTTTGGAAGGGTCGTCATTTCAAATCTCACTTTCTGGTGCCGTACCCGCTTCAAGCGGAACAGCCGTTGTTTCGGCATGACTGAATGTGCGCTTGCGGATACGCGTGATGCGAAAGCGTGTGCTGCAATTGGGATCAGGACAGGCGACCTCGGCGTCGGTGCTCATCCAGTCATTGGGGTGCGTGTCCCGCTGCTTGGCAGGCAAAAGCGGCATAAGAGCTGCCAGCGAATAGATAGAAAAGCCCTGTCCCGGAGGCATGTGGATCATCTCACCGCGCAGCTCGAAATAGTCGCCGACCTTGGCACCGCAATAGATCGGCCCGCCTTCCGGCGCTATAACTTCCACCCTAAGGTCCCATAATTCGAAGCTGTCACTCATCAGTTGTTCCCTCGACGATATCCTGACGCAGCAGATTAAAGGATTGGGTTATATCGGAGTGCAACGCCTTAACCGCTGCTTCGGGGTCACCTGCCGCCAGCGCGTCAATCAAGGCCCAGTGATGGTGGACCGCTGTCATCGAAGGCTTGCGACCATAGACAAGCGCCGAGGCCCGAACAAATGGGCCCGATTGCATCCAGAGACTGCGCACGATGGGCAACAGCACGTCCGAACCAGCCATGCCATAGACGGTGAAATGAAACTGATAATTGAGCCCGGATGTGACGCTGACCTGTTCATCATCAAGCGGCTTTTCAAAGGCCGCCTCACAGGCAGCCGTCATGTCACGCAGGCTCTCGATGGTGGCTTTATCGGTCTTTGGCGTGGCCAGACGCACCAACTCGCCTTCGATCAGGCAGCGAACGCGGGCGAGATCCTCAAGCCGGTCTGCGGTGATCAGTGGCACACGGGTCGAGCGGTTCGGCATCATTTCCAACGCCTGGTCGGAGACCAACCGTGCCAGCGCTTCTCGTACTGGCATAATGGATACCTGCAAGGTGTCGGCCAGCGCCTGCATACGCAACACCTGACCGGCAGCGAAAACCCCATGCATCAACGATTTGGCCAGCTCCTGATAAACCCGTTCCTGCAAGGATTCCCGAACAACGGACCCCAGCCCCGGAATGGCCTTTGCATCGACGGTTTGCTCTGCCTTCTGCATGTTCTTCATTGTTCGCACGTCACTCCCGCCATCTCCGGTCCGTTTACCACCGGCCTTGATGGATTTTCTGTTTCTCTTTCTTTTTTTGCTTGCAAATGAGACTTGTGTCAATAATCTTTGATCAAAGATATAAGATATAAATCTGTCTGAAGTGCACCGAGCAATAACCCAACAGGCAGTAAGGCAAGAAGCAGATCAGCAAGAATCTGGGGATGGCATGACGCAGACCAAGGAAGGCCCGCAAGGTCCGATCAAAACCGGCCCGGCAAAAACAGAGGCGATTCTGTCTGCCCGGTCGCTAACGCGCAGCTTTCAGGGCTTCAAGGCGGTGGATGATTTATCTCTGGATCTCCATCAGGGCGAAATTCTGGGGCTCATCGGCCCCAATGGCGCAGGTAAGACCACCATGTTCAACATGCTGGCAGGGTCCCTGCTCCCAAGTTCCGGCTCCATTCTGCTTAATGGTAAGGATATCAGCCGCGAAGGAGCCGAAAAGCGGCTAAAGCGTGGATTGGGCCGGACCTTTCAGATCCCCCGCCCCTTCCCCGAGATGACCGTCCTTGAGAATGTGCTCTGCGGCGCGCAAGGCCAATCTGGCGAACGTGCCATCAGCGCCTTTTTCCGCCCGGGCAAAAGTCGCCAAGATGAAGCCCGCGCCCTTGAAAAGGCGCGTCACCTTACCGACTTCCTGATGCTCTCCCATCTGGAGAATGAAAAGGCCCGTGTGCTTTCCGGTGGGCAGCGCAAGCTGCTCGAGCTGGCACGCATCCTGATGGCCGATCCAAAAGTCATCTTGCTCGATGAGCCCGCAGCGGGGGTCAACCCGACCCTGCTGCAGGAAATCATGGCGCGCATCGTCACTCTTAACGAGCAGGGCGTATCGATCCTGCTGATCGAGCATAATATGGATATGGTGGCGCGGCTTTGTTCTCGTGTCATGGTGATGGCGCTGGGCCAGAAGCTGGCAGAAGGAGCGCCCGACGCGGTCATTCGCGATCCCGAGGTCGTGCGCGCCTATCTGGGGGATGCAGCATGACGACAGACATCCTGACCCTCAAGGACCTGCATGCGGGCTATCAACCCGATCTGCCCATCATCAACGGCATCGACCTGACGGTGCAGCAGGGCGAATTCGTGGTTCTGCTTGGCCCCAATGGCGCAGGCAAATCGACCCTTGTAAAGGCGGTTGCCGGCTTGGTGCCCATCCATTCGGGAATGGTGCTGCTCAAAGAAGAGAATATCACCCACCTGCCTGCGCATCTGAAGCTGCATAGCGCATGACCTTCGTGCCGCAAACCGAAAATATCTTCACCCAGATGAGCATCCGCGAAAATCTTCAAATCTCGGCGCAGATCCTGCCCAAGCAATTTCGTTCGGAACGCATAGAGGCGATGTTCGCCATGTTCCCCGATCTGGCCAAACGCCCCTCAACGCGTGCGGGGGCTCTCTCCGGCGGACAACGTCAGATGCTGGCCGTGGCCCGGGCCCTCATCACCGATCCTGCCCTGCTCATCCTTGATGAACCATCCGCTGGCCTATCGCCCCTCTTGGTCGACGAGGTCTTCGCCCGCATCAAGATGATCAATGAAACTGGCGTTACCATTCTTCTTGTCGAGCAAAATGTCCGCGTCGGCTTGGAAGCCGCCTCCCGCGGCGTCATCCTCGTGGAAGGCAAGGTGGCCCATGACGCCCCGTCCGCCGATTTGTCTGGCGATCCGGTGGTTACCGAACTCTATCTTGGTGGCGGTGGAGCCGAGGAGACAGCCCAATGACCTTGCAACCCATCATGGATGGCCTCGTGAATGGCTCGATCATCGGCCTTGGAGCCATTGGCGTCACCTTGACCTATTCCATCCTGCGCTTTGCCAACTTCGCTCATGGCGAAATGCTATCATGGGGCGCCTATCTGGCCCTTACCGTAAGCGCAGCCCTAGGCGCCATGCTCCCCGGTCTTGGCACCCCGATTGGCCCCTTTTCCTTCGGCTGGTCGGTGCCCATCGCCATGATCACCTCCATGGTCTTGACTGGTCTGGTTGCCCTCACGGTAGATTGGCTGCTCTTTGGCCGCCTGCGCAAGGCTGGGTCAGCCCAGATCATTCTGGTGATGTCGTCCTTTGGTGCCGCGCTGGCGCTACGCAATCTGCTGGAATTCATCTACACCTCCAGTCCGGCCTATTTCACCAATGCACTGCAGATCTCGCGCCCCATCCTTCCCGGCCTCAGGGCAACACCTGACCAGCTACTGGTCCTGATACTGGCCGTTATCATGGTGGTTGCGGTGCATCTGCTCCTCACGAAATCTGCGGCAGGCCGCTCCATGCGGGCCGTCTCGGAAAATCCGGATCTCGCCAGCCTTGCAGGCATCGACACCCGTGCCGTCATTCGCATGGTCTGGATGCTGGGGGCTGCGCTCGCTGCCGTTGGCGGCATCATGTCTGGCGTTGTGGTGCAGATACGCCCCACCATGGGCCTTGACCTGCTGCTTCCCCTCTTTGCCGCCTCCATTCTGGGAGGTATCGGCTCTGTGCCCGGCGCCATGATCTCCGGACTGATGGTCGGGCTTGCCGAAGCTTTCACTGTGCAGATCATTGGCGCGGAATGGCGGGCTGCGGTGTCGTTTGTCATCCTCGTCGCCATGCTATTATTGCGCCCTCAGGGCATTTTCGGAAAGGCTGCGGCATGATCGATCTTCTTTCCTACGGCGCCTTCTTCCTCACCATGGCCTTGACCTATGCAGTCATCTGCCTTGGCCTCAATCTGCAATGGGGTCAGACCGGCCTCTTCAATGTTGGCGTTGCGGGCTTTGTGGCTGTCGGGGCCTATGTCTCCTCCATCCTGACGACCCCTGCCATCGACGGACGACTGGGCGGCTTCGATCTGCCAATCGTCATCGGCTGGCTTGGTGGTGGGTTGGGGGCTGGCATCCTTTGCTTTTTGCTGGGGGCCCTCACTTTGCGTCTGCGGGCGGATTATCTCGCCATCGCCACCTTTGGCGCGGCTGTGGTGATCCAGCTAACCCTACTCAATCTGGAAGGCATCACCGGTGGGCCGTTCGGCATTGGCTTCATTCCTCGCCCTTTCGGGGGACTGGCAGAGAATCCGAGTCTATTTGCCATCGCCAATCTGGGCGTGCTGATCCTCCTTGTGCTGGTTTGCTATTTCGCTCTGCAACGCCTGACGCGCTCCCCTTGGGGTCGGGTGCTGCGTGCCTTGCGTGAAGATGAAGAAGCAGCCAAGGCTCTGGGCAAAGATCCGGTCACCTATCGCCTTCAGGCCTTTGCCATCGGCGGCTTTATCATGGGGCTTGGCGGCGCGGCACAGGCCCATTTCATCGGCTTCATCGCACCGGACAACTACATGCCCACCCTGACCTTTCAGGTCTGGACCATGCTGATTGTCGGCGGCTCGGGCAACATGCGCGGGGCCATCCTTGGTGCTGTACTGGTCTGGGCCATCTGGGCCCTATCCGGAAGCCTCGTTGCCAGCGTCTTTCCGCCAGATCAGCAGGCCCGCGCGGCATCCCTGCAAATCGTACTCATCGGCGTTGCCCTCTGCCTCGTGCTGCTGCTACGTCCCTATGGCATTCTGGGCGAGGCTGGCACCGTGCGCGCACCCTTGCGGCGCGCCCTTCGCCGCGATTTAAATTCTCACTCTGAAGGACAAAAGACAGATGTCTGACACACCTGATCGTATTGATCTCGCCCCCGGGCTCAACATTTCCCGCCTTGTTTGTGGTTTGTGGCAGGTTGCCGATCTGGAAAAGGACGGAGACCTGCTGGACCCGCAAGAAACGGCTCCGCGCCTTGCGGCCTATGCCGAAGCCGGTTTTGACAGCTTCGACATGGCCGACCATTATGGTTCGGCCGAGCTGATCACCGGAGCCCTGCTGGCAAACAGCCCCAAGGACACGCCCATCCGTGCCTTCACCAAATGGTGCCCCGAACCCGGCCCCATGACGCCGGAAATCGTCCGCGCCGGCGTACAGGAACGCCTTGACCGCCTCGGTGTCGATGCGGTTGATCTGTTGCAGTTCCACTGGTGGAGCTTTGAAGATCCGCGCTGGCTGGACGCCATGCACGAGTTGGAAAAGTTGCGCGATGAAGGTCTCATAAAAGCCATCGGCGTCACCAATTTCGATGCGGCTCATCTAGCACTGGCGCTTGAGGAAGGCATCAAAATCGTCTCCAATCAGGTTAGCTTCTCGCTGGTTGACCGTCGTGCTGCCGGTCCCCTCTCAGCCCTTTGCGCCCAATATGGTATCAAGCTGCTGGCCTACGGCACTCTTTGCGGCGGCTTCATTTCCGAAAAATGGTTGGGCAAGCCTGAGCCGCAGGAGATCGCCGACTGGAGCCGTATGAAATACAAGCGCTTCATCGATACCGCCGGCGGTTGGGATGCGTTCCAGACGCTGCTGTCTACCGCCCACACCATTGCTAAAAAGCACGGCGTTTCACTTTCCAACGTCGCCAGCCGTTGGGTGCTGGAACATCCGGCAGTCGGAGCGACCATCATCGGCGCACGCATCACCGAAGCCGAGCATCGGGCCAGCAACCTCAATGTCTTCAAATTCGCCCTTGATGCCGAAGATCACGCAGCGCTGGACGCCGCCTTTGCCCAGATGTCTGCGGTTCCGGGTGACTGCGGCGACGAATATCGCAAGCCACCCTTCCTGACCGCATCGGGCGATCTTTCCCACCATCTCTCTTCGATTGCACCGGTCAATCCGGCCGTGGCAGACCCCAACCTTACCGATCGCGCCCGTGTCTTCTCCGGCTCCAAGTGGGAGCCCTTGGCAGGCTATTGTCGCGCCGTCCGCGTTGGTAACCGCATTCTCGTTTCAGGCACCACGGCAACCCACGGCGCCGACCATGCCGTTGCGCCAAATGATGCCGGGGCACAGGCAACCTATATTCTCGACAAGATCATCGGAGCCATTCGTGCCCATGGCGCTGGTCTGGAACATGTCGTGCGCACGCGAATCTATCTGGTCGATGTGGAAGATTGTGAAGCGGTGTCCATTGCCCATGGGCGTTTCTTCTCCGTCACTTGCCCGGCCAACACCCTGTTGCAGGTGGCAAAACTCGTCGGCCCCTATCGCGTAGAAATCGAAGCTGAAGCCGTGCTGCCGTCATAACAAGAGCCCTTGTGCTTTTTCCGATAAAGGCCTCGGGCAAAGCGCCTGAGGTCTTTGCTGTTTTTGGGGCATTTGACTTAACAGATGGACAAGAAGCGAAAAAGCAAGGCTTCCAGCGGCAGCCCCTTGCGGTGGGGCAAGCGTCATTGAAGAGCGGCCTCCCCTCGCTATCGAACAATTTCCGCACTGATATGCGCTTCCGATAAAGTTGGGAACCAAATGCAATATTCTCCGTTGATTATAGGTAGCCCACAATCCACCATGGAAGAGCCTGCTTTCAGGCCTATCTTTGACAGAGTGTCTGGCCGTTCACGTCCTGCCACAAGCATAAAGACGTTCAGGAAATAGCAAGAGATGCTAAGAGGTCGACAAGCGAAAAGCCCGGTTCAAATCCCCTTTTCAGGATGGATAGACATACTGTTCCGAGTGAAGAATAAACTGATCGAAGACCGCATAAGCCTCGTATCAGCCGGCGTTGCCTTCTACACATTGCTTGCAATCTTTCCTGCGATAACAGCCCTCATGGCGATCGCGGGCCTTGTGGTCGAGCCTGTAGAAGTCGCCCGCAAGCTCCAATTGATAACAAATTTCGTTCCCGAAGACGCAGCCGCCATTATCCTCAATCAGGCGAAATCTGTAGCAGGTTCACAAGAGCGAGGCTTGGGGGTGGCGCTGGCTCTGGGATTGAGTTTGTCGCTCTACTCCGCTTCGCGCAGCATGGCCAGCCTGGTTCAGGGATTGAACGTTGTTTATGACGAGAAGGAAAAACGCGGATTTTTCAAACTGCTCCTGATCACGCTGGCCTTGACCCTCATTATGGTTGTGGGATTTGTTTTCGCTGTAGCCGCGGCTATTGCGCTTCCAACTATCTTTAACATTCTGGCCATTCCGGGCTGGATACAAGGGATCTTTTCTACAGCGAGTTGGTTCCTGATGGCCCTGCTTGTCGTTACCGGTCTATCCATTGTCTACAGGTTTGGCCCATCGCGCACAGAGGCCAAGTGGCAATGGTTGACGACGGGGGCCATGTCCGCTTGCGCGCTTTGGCTGATCGGATCGATCGGCTTCTCGATCTATGTTTCCAACTTCGCCAGCTACAATGAGACATTCGGCAGCATGGCCGGAGCAATCATCCTTCTGATGTGGTTATGGATGTCGAGCTTTATCATTTTGATGGGAGCGGAGTTGAACGCCGAGATCGAGGCACAAACCAAAATAGACTCCACCATCGGTCCGGCAAAACCAATGGGCTCACGCGGGGCGACGAAGGCTGACATCTTGGGAGAATCCGTCAAAGAAAGCTAAGGCCCAATCAAGCCAAATCAGGGTCCGCTGTGAGGATGATAAAGGCGACTTAGACCGGGCCTTGTCTTATGCCTTCTCGACTTTTCATCCTGCGCGGGCAACCGCGATTTTCCAATTCCTTTTGGTCACGATCAGACCCTGCCCAAGGTGACAGAAGGCCCGCGTGCCGTTGTCGCTATACAACCGCCATGGCTTTGGTTTCCTCAGCGGGAAACTGTTCCACTTTATGGAAAGCGCCCTATCTGAAAGTGCGGATGCGCATTGCGAAATAGTGAGATTAATATAGAAAATGCCCCTCGCCGGGTATGACGAGGGGCATTTTTAGAATTCAGAAATGATCAGCCAGTCGGGCTCTCTTGGCCCGCAGACCTTAAGAGGCAGTATATTCTGGCTGATTTTCCAGCTCTTCCTGCGTTGCGTCGATGTAAACGCGCACGTCAGCGCCGGAATCAGTTCGGAGGATTTCAAGCTCATCCATAGTCACAGCAATTCGGCGTTCGCCAATCCCCAGGAAACCACCGATATCAAGAACAGCCTTTTCGATCTCACCGGAGTCGTTGACCAGAAGCTTGTCAATTTCGCCGATATCTTCATCCTTTACACTGTACAGACGGGCACCGGTCAGATCGTCGGTCGTGAGTTCTGAAATCTCAACGACGTTCCAGCCATCTCGCTCAATGTTTGGGGAACCAAACGTCTCGCGCTGGATTTCATTCATCGTCTTGACCATGCTGTCTTTTGCTTCGCTGGTTGTCTGAGCCATGTTGTCTTTTGCGTCTTTCATGGTTTTTGAGACATCTTCAACGGTGTCATCAGCGTAGCTTTTGATCTTAGCGCCAGCAGCATCCATCCTGACCTCTGCATTTTCCATCATGCGCTCAAAATTCGGGGCGTCGGTCAAAACCTGTTTATTTGCATCGACAACTAGGAAGAAGTCGCCCTCATCGCCTGTTTCGTTGACCATTTTGATGCTGCTCATATCAACAGACACGTCTTTCTCGCCAACACCCAAGAAGCCGCCGACACCGAGAATAACGGCTTTCACGCTGCCATCACGATTGAGAACAATGTCATTGACTTCACCGATATCATCCCATTCTGTTTCGGCACCAGCGTCGACGGTCGCATTCTCATCAAACGTCTCATAGTCCTTCTCGGCGGAATAAACGCGCATTCCGATGAAGTCCGAAGCGTAAATGTCCATCACTCCAGGCTCATCATAGGTCTTGAATGAAGACATGTGATCGTCAGCCATAGCAGCCGTGGAAAGAAGAAGTGTCATGGCAGTGGTTGCAAGAATGCGTTTCATTTGGCAAGCTCCTAATGTTGCAAGATTAGATTGCGAACTGCACGCGACCTTCGAACCTCACGTGCCGTTGTCTAGTCAACGTAGCCAAGGTGAATGGGTTCCAGAATTCTTGTAGGAAAGATGGGATCCATTCATCTTCTTTTAGAGAATAGTAATTATTTTCAATGGGATATAGGATTCCAAAAGATCGCAACGAGCGCATAAATTTTCTCATCGACAACAAATACTCCCCCCCTCTTCCAACCAATGCAGGCATATTAACAAGAACACAGGCCCGCTAGATCGTGGTGATATCAACATCACCAGACACTTCTTCCCTGTCTGGATATCCCCTTCCCACCAGCCGATCACACGCTTTTGAGGGCTCTGGATTTAGCAACTGCAAAGATGGCTGCGTTCTATTCCTTCCATGGGCTTTGAAAAACAGGCTTGAACTTCCGGGCGACAAACACTGTAAAACCATCTTGAGGTACCGACGCGACGAGAAGCTCTGCTTAAAAGGGGGGAACATAGCGAGACATGAAGCATTGGTTAAAGAGACGCACCACTTTAATGACGGAGCAAGCCGTTGAGTGAAAACGCTCTGATATCTGAAATACTCGATACTATCGAAGAGAAGGCTGACAGTAAGGCAAAATTCACCGTCGGCGATCTTCTTGATGCCTTCGGTCGACGCGCCCATGGCCCTGCCATTGCTATTGTGGGGTTGGTGTCTGCATCACCCATTGGCGCGATCCCGGGCGCAAGCATATTTCTAGGCCTTCTATGTCTGATATTGGCCGGCCAATATGCGCTTAAAGACTCTCCCCCGTCCCTTCCAAAGCCCATACAGGTGGGGGGCGTTGACGGCAAACGCCTTGCGTCAGCCATTGAGAAAGCCAGGCCCTATGTCGGCAAATTGAGCTTTCTTTTTTCGGAACGACTGACCTTCATGACCCAATCACCTTGGGCCATTTTGACAGCCATCCTGATCGCTGCTTTTGCGTTGAGCATGGTGCCTTTGGCACTGGTGCCCGGCGGGGTGTTTATCCCATCCATCGCACTTGCGATCATCGGGTTTGCGGTCGCTGCACGTGATGGCCTTATGCTGATTGTAGCAAGTGCCATCGGAGCCGTTGCGAGCGCAATGTTCTGGTTCACCTAGAGAGGGAACCAACGACACAAAGAACAAAGCTTGCTCTGTCTGGATGAGAGAAACAGCGCTGTTTCAGCGCACGCCCCACCAAAGATTTTGCGCGAGGGGCAAAGAGCCTTGTTTGGAACCAATCACGCACCTGTTCCGTTTGCTCTCTTGAAAACGAAAGGAGATCGACATGCCTGACAACGATAATAAGTCAGCAGCAAAGCAAAGCACCAGGCGAGATCCGGGTAAAGGCAACATTTCCGCAATGAGGTCATAAAGAGATCCTGCCGGCATCGCGCCAACACCCCCTCCAAGAGGTGAGTGCATTTATTATCATTTCCGAAAATAACCATGGTTCGACTATATGCAGAATCCCGACCCAGCTTCCCAAATGCCTTCGCGTCCCTTCTCTGCTTCACAGGCAGACGACAACTCTGAGAATAACACTTTCAAGATGACCGACACTTTTGTCTGGAGTGTGATGATCATCGGACTGGTTGGGTTTGCTGCAATTGCCTATCTGGTGTCAACGGATGCAACAACGGTGTTTGATCACTCGGTGATGTCCTATTTCATCGAACTAGGGGAAACCGTCAGTCCGTTAGGCCCCCCATGGGTTGAGGAAATATTCCTCGAACTCACAGCATTGGGCGGCGGCACAGTTTTAACGCTGGTAGCATTGTTGGTTTTGGTCGGCCTTTTCATCACGCACCAAAGAGGCGCCGCGTTAACTCTTATCGCTACACTTTTTAGCGGAACGATTATCCCCTACGGCCTCAAATTCCTGTTTGATCGCCCTCGACCGGATCTGGTGGCCCATCTGGATCGCACATTTACTGCCAGCTTTCCCAGCGCGCATGCAACGGTATCGATGATCTACTGGATCAGCATCGCAACAATCATTGCCCGCTTCATTGATCATGCCTCCTTACGTCGTTTTATCTATTACAGCGCTTTTTCCCTTGTGATTGTGATTGGCCTTAGTCGCATATATCTAGGTGTCCATTGGCCATCGGATGTGATCGCGGGGTGGCTCCTCGGCCTATCATGGGCAGCATTTTGTTGGCTGCTGGCCAATCGATTTGCGATAGACAAAAGCCCTTAGGGGTACCGCAGCATCTGCTCCATGATGAAACCGGAAACAGTCTGCCCGAACAGGAAAATATCAACGCCATGCAAAGCAACTCACAAACCTGGATCAAATATCTGGCGCGGGCTGGCTATTTGTCCCGCGGCGTCGTCTATCTGATCGTGGGTGGCTTTGCGATTTTTGCCGCATGGGGAACTGCCCAAAGCAAAGGCCCCAAAGGTGCAGTTCTCAAGATTCTCAAGCAGCCCCTCGGAGAAGCTCTTCTCGTTATCCTGATCGTGGGGCTGGTCGGATACATTATGTGGCGCTTGGTACAATCGCTTCTAGACACCGACAATCATGGCTGGTCAGCCAAAGGTTTGGCGATAAGGGTCGGTTTGCTTTCAAGTGCCTTCACCTATTCGGGTTTGGCCCTTTATGCCGCCTCACTTGCAGGGGCTTTTACCTCCGAGAGCGGGGACGAAGCCGGCGGGTTGGCGCAGCAAATGGGTCAGCTGATCGGCCAGAAATATGTCGCACTTGCTCTTGCCTTTATTTTCATCGGGATCGCTCTCGCGCATTGGTGGAAAGCACTCTCCCGCAAATATGCAGACCATTTTCAAGCCAATGCGAGAGTGATGGCGGTCATTCACCCGGTCTCAATGGTGGGGCTCACAGCGCGTGGTATCGTATTTGCCATCATTGCTACCATTATGATTTTACGATTTTTGGGTGTCGAAAGCGGTGATGGCGCACCTCCAGATGTGAAAGACGCTTTGACATATGTGCAATATCTACCCTTTGGCGTTTGGTTCTTATCTGCGCTTGGTGTCGGCGTCATCCTGTTTGCGAGCTACTCCTTCGCGGAAGCAATCTGGAGGAAAATCAACTTGGAAGATGCGTCCATTTCAGACCAGTTCTGATTTATTCCCCTTCGTGTGATTGCTAAACGGATGAATCAGGCGGCACCGATGAGGCTCGCATCACCATATTGATCATGTTTACCAAGTCATGGACTTGATAAGGCTTGCCAAGGACGGGAACTGTCTCAAAGCCCGGCACCCCCATCAGAAAAGTGTCACATGTGGTCGTAAAAACAAGTGGGATTTTCGAAACTTGGATCGCGCGCAAAAAGTGATCGGGCAGGTCCATCACCGGTCCTGTATCACAAATAATGCACGCGAATGCTCCCTCGCTTAAAAGAACAGAATCAAGATCATTTGGTGCAGTTATACGACACTGCCCACCGAAGAGCCGCTCAACGTGATACTGCAACTCCAAGGCAACGACATACCATGATTCAACGATCAGAAAATTCGGTTCTATAGTAGTCATAACAGGCGCCTCAATAAGTGAATTGCCGACTATGCTCCAAGCCAGAAGGCACGGCATTTAAAAAAGACATGTCAAATCACGCTTTTGGAACTATTGTTCTTTTGTTGCGTTCTTTCTTTGATTGATGAACGGCCGGTGATGACATGAAGAACCACAAAGCGCGCGCTGAACGTACAGAATGTGAGAAGTGCCCCCTAAGGGAAATCAGGCAGTTTCGCGACTTTGATCCTGACGAGTTGGAATTTGTTTCCAACTTCAAAAAGGGAGAATTACACACCGATCCCGGCGCGACGATACTAGTGGAAGGGAGCAACAACCCGCATATCTACACCGTGCTGACTGGCTGGGGCTTTCGCTCAAAGCTTTTGGAAGATGGTCGTCGACAAATCCTGAATTATATTATGCCGGGTGATATGATCGGGTTACAAGGTTCCATCATGGGAGAGATGGAACACTCGGTAGAAGCGCTTTCCGCCATGACCCTTTGCGTGTTCGAACGCGAATACATGATGAATTTGTACGAAAAACACCCAGACCTTGGTTACGATGTCACATGGATTGCCGCAAGAGAAGAACGCATTCTCGATGAGCATCTGGTCAGTGTAGGACGCCGAACGGCGCTAGAACGTGCCGCGTATCTTTTGGCCTATATCCATCAAAAAGCGACCGCCGTTGGGCTTGCTCAAGCAGAGCGTTCGGATTTGGCCATCACACAACAGCATATCGCGGACACATTGGGACTGTCGATCGTTCACACAAACAAAACCTTGCGCAAATTGGCGCAAAAAAATCTTATCATATGGAAAGAACGTGGCTGTGAGGTTCTCAGCGTTGAGGGTCTGTTGGAAGTTGCAGGATGGGAGGGAATGCCAGAAAAGTGTCGCCCGCTCATATAGCGACAGATGACGCAATGCACTGGGAAGAGGCCACATCCCCCACCGCGGCCCCGCATTTATCGACAAGAGCAGCCAATTCCATGAATTATGCTTCAGCTATAGTTAAAAGAGCTTGGGCCTCAAAGCACGCTCAAAAAGGGGCGAGCTGGACTTGTGCGATAATCGCCAGTACAAGCACGCGCTTAACAATCGCGACCAAAAGCAACATTTACCGGCAAGCATCTGCAGACAGTCTGTCGCCTAGTCATGCCATCCGAACGTCAGAAAATAGACAATTGAGAACATCGTTATGAACCAAAAGAGCCAGTATATTCCAAATTTGTTCCGGCTTACCCGTTCACGATAAAATGAAACAAGCAGCATCTTGGTCGTAGAATACGATTTCAATTTCAAGAGCAACGCCAGATCTCAAAACACTCGAGACAACATTTCAACCGTCCATAACAATATGGTTTTTTATCTATTCTAAAGGCAATGCGACTCTTCACTCTACATACTGGCGTATGTTTCGCAATGACGGCCCTCAGCCGCCGTTCGCCAACCGTCATGTGTCTCGAAACGACTTCCCATCGCTGCCATTCATTTCAAATCGCAGCATATTCACGAACCCGGTGACAGGTTGGCGGACTTTTCAGATCTTTGTTGCATTGCGGAAGTGCCGACAACATCGGGAATGCCAGCAGGTCTGGAGGGCAGGGATCTGAATAAATGTTCTGAGTTGGTGGAAAATAAACTCTCCATTAAGTGGCATAAATAGTTTTTACAATCTTTTTAGTCTTTTTTAGCAACTTCTCTGCTACTCATTTCTGGACTATTGCCAGAAGGAGTTGGATTATGGCTCGATTGAAGACGTCATTGTTAATGTTCATTTTTTTTTGCGACTCTCGCGGCCAATACAGTTTTTAGATTTGATATCAAAAGTAAGCCTTTGCATCTGCTGCAAGGCATAATCGACACGACTATGACTTCGTGGCTCGGAGACACGATTACCGGAACTGTGCTTGCGCTTCTTGCTGTGGGTGTACCTATGCTGATGATGCGTAAGAGCTACGAAGCGAAAGCACAATTCGCATTGAACTGCACTAGTACATCTTTACAAGGCAAGGTCTACAAGCCATCCGAAGCTGAATTGAAGGCTGTAAGAAAACCGACATTTGGTAGGCGCAGATAGGCAATGTCACCACGCTGAACAGATCTCACCCAACCCACTTCCGAGTAGTTAAATCGGCACTATTCGTTCTTTGTCGGCTCGTCGAAAGCGACAAACACGAGGCAGATATTTCCCGCAATTTGGACCACTGTCTGCTTTAGGTTGTGAACCTCGGCCACTTTTGTTGCATCTGCGAATACACCTTCATTTCCAATGTCCAGCTTGGGCTCCAAGCTGTCTGATGCGCTGCAAAATCATTTGACTTTCAGTACTCAATGGTACTGGTAAACGCGGCTCACAGCGTCCTTTCGCCAGTGACAACCGCCAACAAGCCTGCTTTCGCTTTCCTGCCATTCGATTGAATCGCAGCATTTTTAGCGACCAGATGTTGGATAGGCGGCCAAAGCTGGCTTTGCATCAAATGAGAGATCTTTAAGATCGGCGTCAGGTCGCACTAGAAAGCTTCATAGTGATGATGCCGCTGATAATAAGAAGCGCAGCAACCACTCGTACAGCCGTCAGGGGCTCTCCAAGAATTACAATACCGACAACAAACGCGCCGACAGCTCCTATTCCCGTCCAAATCATATAGGCCGTTCCAAGCGGAAGTACTTTCATTGCTACGGACAGCAGTCCGAAACTCGCGATCATTGTTATGATCGTGATCGCGGTCGGGGTGAAGTTTGAAAACCCGTCAGACTTCTTCATGGTGAAAGCCCAAACAGTCTCCAAGATTCCGGCAACAAAAAGATAAACCCACGCCATAGATGATCCCTCTATAACGGGCCGTCCCGAATGAAAACCAGTTTGGTGAGGTCGTCCTCATTCGAGATAGATAAGGATTAACAAGAATAGAATCAACCATACGATAGAAATTGATGGTCCATTTGATCGCAGCCAATTTTGTGCTGTTTAGTCAGCTGTCTTGAGGATCATCAGGTACAATTAGAACAGCTCCAAGAGCACATGTGCATTGCATCACTGATTAATACGATCAACTAGGTTGGTGATTTGCAATCTCGGCCAAAAACCGCCGTTCGCTTGGAGCCACAGTCCTGAAGCCTGTTCCCCATTCTTGATATTCGATTGAAGTGCAAAGTTTGCCGAAGACTTGGAAAGCACCTGCAAGAAACGTCTGTTTCCCTCCCTCTTTGTTACAGGAGCGAGATTTCCGACGCGCAGCTTCAAGCGGCCACTTACGAGCAAGTGGATCTGGAGCAACAAGTGAGCTGCCCCCAATTCCATCTACTCTTTGTTCTCTAGAGCCGTTGTCGCGGCTGTAAGGCCGTTCCATGATAGCGGAATGGAAATGGTGCGGCCGGATGCCTCAACGAAGCCGAGAAGGCCCGCTTCCGTTTCTTGCTGGAATTGCTTGAGATCCTCAGGTTTCAATTGCGCGTTGGCCAAACAGCTACCTTGAAAGCACCGCTGCCAGGCAAGTGCCACGACACCAGTCGGGGCCTCTCCCTTGACTGCCTTGGCCGCAACAAACACGCCGCCGGGCAAGGAAATATTGACCGGCAGCACGGTTGTCAGGGTCAGTTCCTTTTTGCCTGGCTGATGCCCCAGAGCAATCTGTGCAATCGGTTGCCTCTGGCCTTGCACCTGGATGGTCTGGACAATCTCGCATTGCCTTGAAAGCTGATCGGAGTTTTGCGTCTTTGCACCAGCCTTGACACAGCGCAGGATCCAGTTGCCATAGGTGGCAGTGGTCACCGTCGGTTCCGATTGATCTTTTGCCTTGGGCAAAGGCGTCTGCGCTAAAGCAAAAGACGATGCTTGAATCAGCAAAAAGGCAGCAGCGAGCGTAGCGAAAACCGCCACTTTGAGAGAAATGGAAGAACTATGAGGCATAGGGACAATCCGGTCGATTATGGTGTTTTGATGTGACGCTCTTGAAGCATTGCGTCTAGAAGCTGGCCTGCAAGGCGATGTTGAAACGGCTCTGCCCGCCTGCGTGGTCCGCATCGCCATAGGCATATTCCAGCGTCAAAGCGCTCGTGCGTGCGCTATCCTTTTGTGAAAGACCGATCCGCAGACCGGCACCGACAGACATCGCTCGGGTCACGTCATGTTCCTGAGCGGTTGGCTGCTCCAGCGACATGACGCCAGCTGCTGCAAAGAGGTAGGGAGAAACAGCACCACCAATGTCAGACTGCCAATCAAACATGGTCGGGAGCTTTTCTGGCATGGACCATTCCGCCCGCACGGCAAGCGCACTGTCTCCGGCAAGATCGCCATTGGTGAACGCAGAAAGCCACTCCATGCCAGCAATCCCCATTTGCTCTGAAGAAACCAAAGGCTCCCCAAAGGAGGTCTGTGCTTTTGCGGCCAGAGAGAAGGCACCAAAATGGGTGCCGAACGCATGAGAGAAACGCGCATTGAGGTCCAGTTTGGCAAAATCGGGGCTCGCCCCATTGCGCGATAGCGGCAAACTGGTTGTCCCATGTCTGGCTCCCAAAGCATCCAGCCCAACGGACAGGGTGGCGCTGGCACTCAGATGCCCACCCCAATCGGGGAAGATGTCACCGGCCTGCGTGAAACGGACAATGCGTAGCTCGTCTTCTGTGAAATCATTTCTTGAACCACCAACATCAGTCTGTTGCAGCTCACTGGCAACATCGAAGCTGATGGTCGAAGACAAGTTGGCATTGCGGGATCGGATCCAGTGATAGCCCAGCCTTGTGGTAAAGCGCTGAAAATGATCCGGCACTGTAAAGCCAACCGAGGATGTCGGATGGGTACGGCTGTCAACCGCTTCCATACCCAACCAGGCTCCCCCGGTTCCCAAAGGCACCGAGAAGCCTGCAGCCAACTGCCTGTTGCGCGGATCACTGTCAAAAACGGCCTCATCATCGAGGCTGGGATAACCCGATATCTGCCCGTAAACGACCTCTCCGAATCCCAGCAGGCTGTTGAACTGGGCATTGAGCCCCACACTCCAACGGCCCATCTCGTCGGACAGGGCATTATCAAGACTTACCGATGCCGTAACCGCATCGTGACGGCCATCCACCACGATAACCGTCGAGCCGGGCGTCTGACCTGCTTTCAGTACCGACTTGAGATGAAGCCCCGGCGTGTCTCCGGCCAGCAGCAACCGCCTCTCGATGTCTGATCGCGTGACGTCATTGCGACCAACGAGATTGGCAAGGAACCGGCCAACAAGAGGTTCAACCCGCTCAGACAAAGCGGAGGTATCAATCGCCTCGATAAAGCCTTTGGTGACCACCAGTTTCAGGCGATTGCCGTCCTTGATGGTTTGAGGCGGCAGGGAAACGCGAACGAGGAGGTAGCCAGCCTTAGCGTAGGCTTTTTCCAACGCGCTCGCTGCCTTGAACAGATCAGCCGCCGTGATCCTCCTATTTTTGATGGATGCCTCGATCTTGGCTGTTTCGCTGAACATGGCAGGCACCCCGCCCGAAACATCCAGACCGGACGGCGTAACAAATAGCGTGTCGGCTCCCGCCGGAGCAACCAGACCACCACCTGAAGGCAACGTCACCCCATGGCCAACCGGTTTTATCATGGTGGGCGCATATGTGTGTTTGGTTATCTGACTAGCCGTCTGGGCCTGAGCAGGACCGGAGAGCGCGAGTGTCACTGCGCACAAGACAGAGCTTGAAAGCAAGGACAGACAAAGGGCTTTTCTATTGGAAATGGTCATGGTCTTGTTCTCAAACTCTAGTTACTGCTGCAAGCCACTGCATTCCCGGTTCCGGCAAAACAGACTGCACCGACAAGTTCGGCATCTTCGGTCAACATCGTTCCTTCATTGCCCTCGGGTTCCCGACCCGGCTGCGTTGAGGCTGAGCCGGTCATGCCTGCAAGCTGGCTTGATTGAAGAACTCGGCTTCCATTGCCATAGCCAGACTTTGATGATGACGCATTTTCCTTAAGGTAAAAAAGCAGGCCAGCAGTCTCCGCACTTGGGGCATGTGCCGGAACGGTCAGAGTGCCCTCTTCATAGACAATGTTATAGTTCGTGAGCCCTACCCCCTGAGCATCGCTGACGAGAATGGCATATTCTCCTGCGGTTGCCCCATCACTCAGCCCTTCGGAGAAGAGCGTGGCCGCAGTGACACTGTCATGATTGAGCAATCCTGAAACCGCATAGGAAAGAGCAATATTTTCGGCAAGTTCCTTGCTCACGTCATTGGCGGAAATCTTGAGTTCAGCCGGGATAACCTCCAGGCTACCCGTAAGATACGAGATGGCATAGTTGCCGTTGGCGAGCGTACCCTGCGTGATTGCATAAGACCCAACATTCGCGGAGGCATCAACGCCTGTGCTGACAAGTGCCCCTGTGAGACTATCGCCACTCAAAAGGCCCGTCGCCGTGTAGCTCAGGCTTGTCGTATCCCCATAGGTCTTGCTGATGTCCGTTGCCGTGACAGTCAAGGCCTTGGGGTTCACAGTCAGCGTACCTGCTTGATAGGTAATGGCGTAGTTGGATAGCCCGGAGCCAGACGCATTGGACGCGGTAATTGCATAACTCCCCGTTCCCACGTCGGCGCTTGCCGTCGCGCCGCTTGAGGTTAGGGAAACCGAGCTGATGCTGTCGCTGTTTACGAGACCGGAGCTGCTGTAGCCAAGGCTCGCCGTATCCCCATAGGTCTTGCTGGCGTCCGTTGCCGTAATGGTCAGAGCCTTGGCGTTCACAGTGAGCGTGCCCGCTTGATAGGTGATCGCATAGTTGCTGTTGGCGAGCGTGCCCTGCGTGATCGAATAGGAGCCGACATTTGCTGTGGTCGCGGTGCCGTTGCTGGCAAGCGCCCCTGTGAGACTATCGCCACTCAGCAGGCCTGTCGCTGTGTAGTTAAGGCTTGTCTTATCCCCGTAGGTCTTGCTGACGTCCGTTGCGGTAACGGTCAAGGCCTTGGGGTTCACTGTCAGCGTACCTGCCTGATAAGTGATAGCGTAGTTGGATAGCCCGGAACCGGACGCATTGGATGCGGTAATTGCATAACTGCCCGTTCCCACATCGGCACTGGATGTTGCGCCGTTTGAGGTTAGGGAAACCGAGCTGATGCTGTCGCTATTCACGAGACCGGAGCTGGTGTAGCCAAGGCTCGCCGTATCCCCATAGGTCTTGCTGATGTCCGTTGCCGTGACAGTCAAGGCCTTGGGGTTCACTGTCAGCGTACCTGCCTGATAAGTGATAGCGTAGTTGGATAGCCCGGAACCGGACGCATTGGATGCGGTAATTGCATAACTGCCCGTTCCCACATCGGCACTGGATGTTGCGCCGTTTGATGACAGAGTAACCGAGCTGATGCTGTCGCTATTCACGAGACCGGAACTGCTGTAGCCAAGGCTCGCCGTATCCCCATAGGTCTTGCTGACGTCCGTTGCCGTGACGGTCAAGGCCTTGGGGTTCACTGTCAGCGTACCTGCTTGATAGGTGATCGCGTAGTTGCTGTTGGCGAGCGTGCCCTGCGTGATCGAATAGGAGCCGACATTTGCAGTGGTCGCGGTGCCGTTGCTGGCAAGCGCCCCTGTGAGACTATCGCCACTCAGCAGGCCTGTCGCTGTGTAGTTAAGGCTTGTCTTATTCCCGTAGGTCTTGCTGACGTTCGTTGCGGTAACGGTCAAGGCCTTGGGGTTCACAGTCAGCGTACCAGCTTGATAGGTAATGGCGTAGTTGGATAGCCCGGAACCAGATGCATTGGACGCGGTAATTGCATAACTGCCCGTTCCCACATCAGCACTTGCTGAAGCCCCGCTTGATGACAGGGAAACCGAGCTGATGCTATCGCTATTCACGAGACCGGAGCTGGTGTAACCAAAACTCGTGGTATCCCCATAGGTCTTGCTGGCGTCCGTTGCCGTGATGGTCAAGGCTTTGAGACCAACGGTCAATTTACCAGTATAAATAACTCGGTAAGTATTCCCATCGCTTCCAAGAACCGACACTTCAGATCCACTGACATAAAAAGAAGAACCGGCAGCAGACGTGCCTACCACACTCGAAGAGATCAAATCCGAGAAATCGATCTCATTGCTTGTCCCTAAATAGTAGAAGTTTGGCACAGACGATCCGTAGATCGTTGTATCATAGGCTACCGAAGCATCACTTGTGCCGTAGGAGGAGGTCGTAGAGCCATCAACGCGTATCACGGGCGACAGAGCATAAAGCTCAGGATAGTAGCCGCTGATGGAAGGAGCCCAGATGGTATTGTAGTTCCAGTCGGAAGCGGATGCCATGAAAGTGAGGGTATTCTGGAAGTCGGCAGTAACCAGCCCAGTTACACCGCTTGCACTCGTATCATTGCCAACGCCATAGGTCTGGTCAGAAGTTGTTGTATCGAAATAGGATGATGTAATGGTACCTGCCGTGGCGTTAAAACCGAGAAGACCACCTTCATGGGCGGTGCCATTGGTTGTTGTTGCGGATATACTTCCAGTAGCATAGCTGTAACTTATCGTACCCTTGTTGAAGCCAACCAGGCCACCAGAGCGCGACGCATCAGAAGATGATGCACCATCCGCGACTGAAGTCACGCTTCCTGTCGCGTAGGTGTTAATGATGGTTGCTCTATCACTGTTGCCAACCAAGCCCCCCGCCTTGGTCCGCAGATCCGACTCGGCATACACATCTCCTGTCGCATAGGATGTTGCAATCGTGACCGCCCCAGAGGAATAGCCAACCAAACCGCCAATATCGACGTCACCATGTCCATAAGCGGTTACGTCTCCTGTTGCATAGGAATTGGAAATGGTTCCACCATTAGCCCAAGCAACCAATCCTCCTGCATATAGGAGATCACCGCTTGTGTTCGAAGCATAGACCGTTCCTGTCGCATAGGAATCGGATATGGATTGTCTGCTGAATCCTACCAGTCCTCCGGCATAAGCTGTGCTACGAGCCGATGTTACCGAAACACTTGCGCTAGAGTCTGAGTTCGAAATCACCCCACTACTGTAACCAACCAAGCCGCCAGACCAGACCAAAGCATATGAAGATGTTGTTGCCGTGGTAATTGATCCCGAAGAGCTGACTGACTGGATTGTGCCTGTATTGGAACCGACAAGAAGGCCTGTCTGCACGTTATAGATGCTTGTAATATCGACAGTAGCGTTGGCTATGGTAATATTCTGGATGGATCCTGAGCTATAGCCAAACATGCCATAATACCCAGTCGACGACGAAGTGTCGTTGATGGTCAGCCCGGAAATGGTATGATCATAGCCATTCAATGAGCCTGTGAAAGGGGTTGCGTAAGCGCCTCCCACGACTTCCCAGCCATTGGAGCCCCAGACGCTTGCGCTATCACTGCCGTCCGTTTCAGTGGCGTCGATGTCATCAATAAGATAGTAGGAACCGGAAAGATCAGTCGCGATCAAGGCAATTTGATGCAAGCTCGAGATGGTAGTGGCGGCGCCCGTTCCCGTCGCCGCTTCTGCGCGTAGAATTGGGCGCATGTCACCCGTCTGATACCAGACAGTATCGAAATCCCAGCCTGAATAATTCGAGCTATAGCGCGCCTCTGCGGTGGTCAACCCAGTGATGCCGGTGGCGCTGTGGTTGGTACCTGCCCCATAATTTTGGCCAGTCGTTTCTATATCGAAATAAGAGAGCGTGGTCGAGCCACTGGAAAGCCGTCCTACCAAGCCCCCGGCCGCTGCTGTAGTCGTACCAGATGCTGACACAGCACCTGATGCATACGTCTCGTTGATCTTCGCGCTGGAGGCTGTTCCAATCAAGCCTCCGGCATAGGCATAATCTGCGGCATTGATAGTGGTCGCTCCGGTCGCGTAGGCGTGAGACAGTGAGCCACTTGAATTTCGGCCGATTAATCCGCCCGCCCAGACATAGTTGGAGCCCGAAGCAGTCACATCACCTGTTGCATAAGAATTGCTCATGCTGGAGTTGCTACCAATTTCCAGGCCAGACAATCCACCTGCACTGACATTTGTACCTGTAGCCCCTACAGATCCTGTCGCGTAGGACGATGTGATCGAACTTCCGGACTGGTAACCAACAAGTCCACCAGCATAAACCCCGGCAGAGCCAGTGTGCGTAGCAGTGACGTCACCCTTTGCGTAGGAATTCTGTATCGAGGCGTGATATACATGATATCCTATCAGTCCGCCTGCTCTTAGTTCTGAGCTACCACTTGTTGTTGCAGTTACAGTTGCCAGAGAGTGCGAGGAAATGATCGAGCTGCTATCGTAAGTAACTCCAATCAAACCTCCAGCAGTTACAGTTGTAGCCCCTGAGACCGAAAGGGAGCCTGTCGAGTAGGCATTGATGACAGAGCCGCCATCTTGATAGCCAACCAATGTGCCGACATTGAGTTCATTGTTTGCCGAAGACGTTAGGCTGATGTTTGCATCAATAAGGCCTATGTCGCGAATGCTACCTGAACTATGTCCAAAGAGGCCCAGATAATATCTGCTTGTAGCTGAATCAGAGATGGTCAGGTTTGAAATCGTGTGCCCCAGACCTGCGAAGAGTCCGGAAAAAGTACGGTTAGCGCCGCCCAAGCCCACCAAGGCATCCGTGTAGGTTGTCCCGGACGCATCCAGATCCGCAGCCAGCGCGTAATAGCCCGAAAGCCCCACATTATCAATATCGTCCAGTGCGCTCATACTGTCGAGCAACGTATAATTATTACCACCTATAACAAGCGAAGCGCTGCTATCGGCAAAGCTGATGGAGCTGCCTGTGGCGATGGAATAGTCGTTGCCATAGGCGAGCGTCAGCCCAGCGCTGGTTCCGCCCACAGAGATATTGGCATTGATGTAAATATCGTTGGCTGCCGTGAGCGTAAGGGTGGTATCGGCGCTCCAACTGACGTCACTGGCAATCGTGATGTTGCCATCTTGCGTTCCGCCAGATCCGGTGCTGATTTCAACATCGGACAAGCCCAATTGGGTGATGAGTGTTGAGACTGACAAGGAACTGTCGTCTGCCGAAGCCGTGAAGCTGGCGCCTGCACCGCCGCCATCGGTGATTGTGATGTTATAGGGATCAAGCAACAAAGTGCCATATTGGCCGCTTTCGGCAGACAGATCCGTAAGGCCGCTATAGGACAATGTCTGTTTGCCAGACACTTCCGCATCGCCGCCCGAACCTGTACCCGCCCCACGCGCAGTGATAGTCCCTGCATAGGTCGTCAGCGCATCTGACCAGATGACCACCTCGCCACCATCGCCCTCAACCGTTGCATCGGCGCGGATTTTCGTGCCTTCATCCACCGAGGTTGTTGTTGCCGTCTGAACGCCATCGGCCCCGTGCTTCTTGCCACCAACAAGTATCGTGCCGCCGCCGGTAGCGCCAGAGGCAACGATCTCGGCGCCAACCAGATCGATTTCAGCTCCAGTCACCTTGATGTTGCCGCCCCTGCTGTTTTTGGCAGTGGCCTTGACCTTGCCCGAAACACTGACCTTGCCACCGGCGCCGCCACCAATAACGATGGCACCATTGCTGCCTGAAACAGTTTGCGCTTCAACGACACCAGTCATATTAACGGCCTGGCGTGCGGCTTCGCGAGCGGTGGCCGCTTTCATGATGACTGAGCCACCATTGGCCGAGATGGTGCCGCTATTTTCAATCAGCGCACGATCGCCTTCGGCTCCGTCTTTAGTTGGCAAGGCCACCTGCATGAAGCCGTCACCGGAAAGGTCCAGCGTAACCTGTTCGCCAGAACCAAGCCCCACCGTGCCCAATGGCACCGCAATCAGGCCGTCATTGCTGACCGTGCCGCCCATCAGCGCAGCATAACCACCACGGCCGATGCTGATCACACCGTCATTGCTGACTGGGGCAGAAGAACCATCGCCCTCAAAACTGAGATTGCCGGAGAGGAAATCTTCGTCCTTGATGTTGAGGGTTGAGGCAACAAAACCACCCCCAACCTTCACCGCTCCGGAGGAGGTAATGGCGACGCCATTGGGGTTGATGAGATAAACCTGACCATTGGCGTTCAGAGATCCAGCGATGGAAGAAGGCGTATTGCCCGTTACCCGGTTGAGAATGGCCGAGGAAGAAGAGGGTTGAACAAATGTGACCGAATTGCCTTGCCCGATAGAAAAGCTGTTCCAGTTGACGATGGCCTTATTCGTTCCTTGCGTCACCGTCATAGCGTTACCAGACGTGCTGATCAAAGCCGATCCGGACGTGACGGCTCCCCCTGAAGGCAAACTGTCACCGGCAAGCGCCGGGATTGTCGTCAGCGAGGATGTTGTCAGCAAAAAGGGGAGAAGCAGACATCTCAGAATGCCGGTCTGGTTGGAACGCATACCCTTCGCATTTGCCACCAGACTCTCCATATTTCATCCTCCCCCAGTCGCTTCGATCTGGAGCAGGAAATTCAATTGCGCCCCAATGAAACCGACAACACTTTTTATGCAACTAATAATTGGGTGAAGGTTTCATATTGAGCGAACCGCATAAACTCGGCATTTCCGTTATGCACAAAATAGAATAAGTATTACAAATAATTACGTATATAAAATGCCGCAATTCATTCGCCGTAGTCATCGGATTATTTGAATTTCTTATCTTAACCACAGAAAGCAGTGTCAAAAGGTCGCATTCCAGAATCAGCTTTTGCCAGACAAAGCCCACACCCGATTCTCGCAAGAGCGACCGTGGTTTGTCTGAGCACCGCCTAACTAGTATAACCTTGCGTTGCGCACCAATGGCAAAAATGAGCTAGATGCTTGGCCACATTTGACATTTGATTAATGGCTAGTGATAGCTTTGAACTGGATTTCCAGATGTCACTTCCGCCCCTGCGAAAGGCTCCGTCATTTTCAACGTCACAAATGGGCTCTAAACCAGAAATGGGCGATGCTTCACCAAACGAAAATACACACCTGGAGACATGATAGGTAATGTCGGCCCTATCCGGCTGTTGCGCGCCTTACCGAAAAGGTGTACGCGAAATATTCACCGGACGATCTTCGAAAGACAGCAAAAGTTACAGAATTGGACATGGACAAATAATCCGTCGAATCCAACCAGAAGATATGGCCATTCAAGAGTTATCTATCGGGAAACATCCCTCTTTTCCCATGCGAAATGGAAAACAGGAGGGTCTCTTGAAGAACCGGTTTACGATGAACCAGAGAGAACTTCGTTACAGAGGTGGCCCGAAAATCTATAGCATTGTTTTCATTGAGGAAAGGATGGTGGGCGTAACTGGGATTGAACCAGTGACCCCTTCGATGTCAACGAAGTGCTCTCCCGCTGAGCTATACGCCCATCCTTGGTTGGCTGTTAACTTCAGCCTGTGCGGTGAGAAGGCTTCTACCGCCCTCAAAGAGGGATTGCAACCCCCTTTTACAATTCTGTCATCAATGGGCAATGAAGCTGTGAAAAACCATAAATATCAACAGCCCCAATTGGCGCATGATGCCCATGAAGCGCCTGTTCAGGCAGCCAGCATCTTGCTGACTTCATTCACCAGATCCCGCAAATGGAAAGGCTTGGAAAGCACCTTGGCATCTTTTGGCGTGTTGCTGTCCGGGTTCAGCGCCACCGCTGCGAATCCGGTGATGAACATCACCTTCAGATCAGGATCAAGCTCGGTTGCGCGCCTTGCCAACTCAATGCCATCCATTTCCGGCATGACAATATCGGTGAGCAACAAGGTGAATGGCTCTTCGCGCAACCGGTCATATGCGCTTTTCCCGTTATCAAACGAGACGACTTCATATCCCGCATTCTGCAGCGCACGCGAAAGGAAGCGGCGCATGTCATTGTCGTCTTCAGCAAGCAAAATCTGCGACATGTTATATTTTTCTCCAGCCCGCAGCCGGGCATATTTTTGCAAATTCGTCTTAACCCGAATTCGGGATTTGGCAAGCTACAATTCAATAGGCTCGGGGTAAAAATCCCGTGAACTAAAAGAGATTTCAACCCGTTTCTCATTGATTCAGGCGAATTTCATCCCTTTTTCCTTGTAACAGACGCACTTAATCCCGATAATATTGAAATACGCTTATCTGACAAGAGATAAGATAGCCAAGCTTTAGACTTTTATCCCCTGACGGACTCTCAAAATGGCGCAAGCCAGAAAGAGTGCGGAAGGTCCATGCAGATCAGTCGCTCTGCGGCGACAAGAAAAGAACCGAGAGCGCATTGAACCCTGACGATTTTCAGCCAACTGATACGCTGGATGTGCCATTTTGGATAGAAAGGCCCGAGCAGCAATTGGCGCCTTTTCTCTTCAGCTCACCCCATTCAGGGCGATGCTATACGGCAGAGTTTAAAAAGGCCAGTCGACTGACCGAACTTGAATTGCGCAGCTCTGAGGATTCCTATGTCGATCTGCTCTTTTCTAAAGTGACATCCTTCGGTGTGCCGTTCATGGCAGCCAATTTTCCCCGTGCCTATCTGGATCTCAATCGTGAACCCTACGAGCTGGACCCGATTGTCTTCAAGGATCCCCTTCCCGCCTATGCCAAAACGTCAGGCACAAGGGTTGGTAGCGGTTTGGGCACAATCGCTCGCATCGTTTCCGAACGCAAGGAAATCTACCGCCACAAGCTGAGCCTTGAAGAAGGGCTGGCGCGGATCGAAACGCTTTACAAGCCCTATCACCAAACCTTGCGCAGAGAGCTCGCCTTGGCGCATGTGAATTTCGGCTATGCTTGCCTCATCGATTGCCACTCGATGCCATCGCGTGTGTTTCAAAATGCCAATCCGAACAACCGCCCCGATATCGTTCTGGGGGATCGCTATGGCGCCAGCTGCCACCCGTCCTTGATCAGCTCGGCCAAGAGCATCCTTGGCCATTTGGGTTTGCGCGTGGACATCAACCGTCCCTATGCCGGCGGTTTCATCACCCAGCATTACGGGCGTCCGATGAAAGGGCTCCATGCTCTGCAAATCGAAATTGATCGCAGCCTCTACATGAATGAGGACACTTTCGAGCCTGTTCCTCACTTTCAGGAGCTGGTTGACCTGTTCGGACGCTTCTCCGAGCTGCTTATACAATGTGCAAGCGACGCTCTATACCCAACTGCGGCTGCCGCAGAGTAGTTTTTTCGCTTCTCCACACAGTGCTTTCGCTTCTGATGCACCACCCTGATCAAGCGCGTTCACAAACGCGAGACACCCGGAGCCACGCCCCCTTTTGATCAGGTGTCATTAAACACACGACATCCCCTATCGAATTGATCTCAAAACAAAAAAAAGGCCGCTTGAAGCGGCCCGAAAAGTCTAAGGAGGAAACGCCCAGCAAGGGCGGCGGGAAAAATGTTCCGCAAGAACAGGGTCGCATTTACAACCCGAAACTGTCAAGCAAACCCAGAATGGTTCCAAGCCACACAGCGCACCACAACGCCAAAAATTTGCACAATATTTCATCACGCAATACCAAATAACTGAAATTACTTATTTTTAAATGCCTCAAAAGCAGCCTTTCATGGCAAGCAATTAATGTGCATATTTTTTGCGCAACTTGTAAAATCCAACATTTTTGCTCATTTGGGATGCAAATTTAGCCAGTTTACGGAAAAACCCCAAACGCAAAACAACCAAGAGTCGCACTTTTTGCCACTATAACGCACGCCTCACAGCTTGGTGAAACAGCGTGCGCGCCGCCTCACTCCCATTTCATTTCCTATTGATCAGCATTCTGGGCAGCATTGAAGGCGTTCCGGGGCAACAGATACTCGTTAGACCCCACTCACTTACTCATCATATTCTGGAGACAACCATGTCCACCAAAGTTAATACGCTTTCTGCAACATTTTTCGCCGGTGCCATTGCCACCATCGTTTCTGCTGGCGCTCTGACCACATTGTCCGTTGACGGCGCACAGGCTGCCGAAAAGGAAAAATGCTACGGCGTCGCGCTCAAAGGCCAGAATGACTGCAAGGCGGGTGCAGGCACCACATGTGCAGGCACCTCCACCGAAGACTATCAGGGCAACGCATGGAAACTGGTCCCCAAAGGCACCTGCACGACCATGAAAACCCCGAACGGCATGGGCAGCCTGGAACCGATCGAAGGCTGATTGCACTACGAGCCAGGGCCCTTTTGGCATGGTCATCCGTGCTGGAAGGGCTCCTGCCCTGAGTTGAGCCCGCCCCTCACTTTTTTCATCAGCGCCAACTGCGATCACCCTGTCCGCGCTCAATACCAAGTGTGCCCGCCATATCGCTTGAAGGAAACGATCCGATGCCAAGCTCCCAGATCTCACAGGCCTCATCTGACACCAAACAAAAAAAGATCCCGCCGCGGGCCGGTGTTGGCCTCAAGGCAGAGCATTACCAGACCATTCTGGAAACCTCGCCAGACATCGGCTGGTTCGAAGTGCATCCTGAAAATTATATGGGTGCCGGAGGCCCTCCGCACCGCTATCTTGGCGAAATCGCTGCGCGCTATCCCCTTTCCCTGCATGGCGTCGGAGCCTCCATCGGCGCCGACAAGCCGCTCGATACAGATCACATCAATCGCCTCAAGGCCCTCAACGAACGCTACGCGCCCGGCCTCTTTTCAGAGCATCTGGCTTGGTCCAGCCATGACGAGGTCTTTTTTAACGACCTGCTACCCGTTCCCTACCGTCAGGACAGCCTTGATCGTGTCGTTGATCATGTGAACCAGCTACAGGACCATTTGGGCCGACGCATTCTCATTGAGAACCCGTCCGTCTATGTGGCCTTCGAAAGCTCCACCATGTCGGAAATCACCTTCCTTGAGCGACTGGTCGCGCGCACGGGCTGCGGCCTGCTGCTCGATTGCAACAATGTTTATGTCTCGGCAACCAACCAGAATTATGACCCCGTTGCCTATCTTGATGCCTTCCCCGTCGAGCATGTGGGAGAAATTCATCTGGCTGGTTTCGCCCGCGATGAAGATGACGAAGGCGAGCCCCTGCTGATCGACGCCCACGACAGAGAAGTCGCTGATGCCGTCTGGGCCCTTTATGACCAGACATTGGCGCGCTCCGGCGCCGTCCCCACGCTGATTGAATGGGACAACAACATCCCCGATTGGGACATTCTTTTTGCCGAAGCCATGCGGGCGGAAGACAAGCTGCGGGCACTGCCAACAAAGCTCAAGGAACCAGAGCCAGACCTGATTTTGGGGCATCGCCATGTCAGCTAGCCCGTCCCTTCATACAGCGCAGGCCTCTTTTTCCAGCGCTCTGATAAAGCCCGATCACCCCACACCGGATGATGTGGTCGGCCCAAAGCCGGAGAAGAAGGCGCAAAAGCGCTTCGGAGTCTATCGCAACAATGTGATTGTCAGCCTCACAGAGGCGCTGATGGCTTCCTTTCCCACCATTAAGGCGTTAGTCGGGGAAGACTATTTCCGCGCCATGGCCCGCGTCTACATCACCAGCCACCCGCCGCGCACCGCCATGCTCAGCCGCTATGGCGACCTGTTCGCCAGCTTTCTGGATGTCTTCGAACCTGTACAGGCCTTTCCCTATCTGGGCGATGTGGCCGGCATCGAATTTGCATGGCAAGAAGCCTATCATGCCGCAGATCAATCCCCGCTTGATCCGACCAGCTTGCAACAGGTTCCACCAGACCGTCTGGCGGAGCTAACCTTCACGCTCCATCCGGCCTGTCGCCTTCTGGCTTCACCTCACCCCGCTTACAGCATTTGGGCAGCCCACAAGCAAGACAACCCGCAAGAGGCAATGGCCTCCTTGCCCCAAGAGCCGGAGGATTGCCTCATCACGCGCCCATACTGGGACGTCATGACGATTAAGCTCCCTGCTGGCGGCTTTGCTTTTCTCAAAGCGCTCAGAGAAGGACTAACGCTTCGTCAGGCTGCAGCGGCCGCCCTTGAAGCAGCACCAGCCTTTGACTTCGCGCGCAATCTGGGTGGTCTTCTGGAAACCGGCGTCTTGGCTGGGCTTCACCTTCCCTCCATCGACGCAAAAGGCCAGACAGAGCCAGAACCACGCCACGATGACAACCCCAGCCAGCATCACGAAAGCGAACCACGATGACCATCCTTTCCGCAGCCACGTCGCTTCATGTCCGCCTGTTTGGCTGGCTAGAGCACCAACTGGAACCATGGTTCCTCGGCCTTAGTGCCCGGTTGATCTTTTCCAGTGTGCTGTTGTTCTATTTCCTCAACTCAGCACTGACCAAGGTGGGGGATGGCCCCTTGGGGCTCTTTTCGCCCTCAATCGGAGCCTACGCCCAAATCGTACCTCCCGTTGCTGAAGCGGCTGGCTATGACACCAGTCAGATTGCCTTTTTGCCGTGGGGTGTTATCGTGCTAGCAGGGACCCTCGCAGAATTCATCCTACCGATCCTTATCCTTATCGGGCTTGCCACCCGTCTTGCCGCCATCGCTTTCATCGGCTTCATCGCGGTGATGACCTTTGTCGATATCCAGTTTCATGGAGTGGAAGCAGAGACCATCGGGCATCTGTTTGACAACGTCCACAATTCGGCCATTCTAGACCAGCGCCTGCTCTGGTTGATGCCGCTGTTGCTGCTCATCATAAAAGGCCCCGGAACCCTGTCTGTGGACCATTTTCTGGCCCGCTGGCGGCGTCCGGAAACAGGTTAGCATCAAGCACCCTTTTCCCTTGACCTTGAGGCGACAAAACTGTCGTATAGGCAGCAAAAGACGTCCCACCTCAAGGATCAAATCATGTATTTTGCCAGCGACAACTGGGCCGGAGCCTCCGAGCCTATCATGAACGCGTTGATGCGCTACAAAGATGGCTATGAGCCCGCCTACGGCGATGGCCCCATCTGCGAATCCATCGAGCAGCGTTTTCAGGAGATTTTCGAAACGGATTGTTCTGTTTTTGTAGTGGGCACCGGCACCGCCGCCAACGCATTGGCGCTTTCCGCCCTCACAGGCCCGGCCGGAACCGTCTTCTGCCACAAGGAAGCCCACATCCGCGTCGACGAATGCGGCGCCCCGGAATTTCTCACCTCTGGTGCCCGCATGTGGGGGCTGGAGGGCAGGCACGGCAAACTGAGCCGCGAAGCGCTGCAAACCGGGTTTCAGGAAGTGCCCCATGGCGTGGTGCATCACGGTCAGCCAAGCGCTGTGTCCCTCACTCAGGCCACCGAGGTTGGTACGCTCTACAGCGTCGAGGAAATCACCCAGCTCTCCGCACAGGCCAAGGATAACGGCCTTGCCCTGCATATGGATGGCGCCCGCTTTGCCAATGCCCTCGTTACACTGGGTGTAACCCCTGCAGAGATGACATGGAAAGCCGGTGTCGACGTGCTCTCCTTTGGAGCCACCAAGAATGGTGCATGGTGCGCGGAAGCCGTGGTCTTCTTCAATAAGGACTATGCCAAGGATTTCATCTATCGCCGCAAACGCGCCGGCCAACTCTTCTCGAAAATGCGCTTTGCAGCCGCCCAGTTTGAAGGGTATTTCGAAAATGACCATTGGCTGGACAATGCGCGACATTCCAACGCAATGGCAGCAAAGCTGGTCAAAGGACTTGAGGCGATGGATCACACCCGCGTCGCCTGGCCGAGCGGATCCAATGAAGTCTTTGCCATCGTTCCCAAACAGGCCGCTCAGAAAGCGACGGCTGCGGGTGCTGTTTTCTATGATTGGCCAAGCTTCGGCCTTGATCCGGAAGAATGCCCGGGCGAGGATGAAGTCCTGTTGCGCCTGGTCAGCTCTTTCTCGACCACGACAGAAGAAGTCGATCAGTTCCTTGACTGCCTGAAATAAGCAGGGCTCAGATTAGCCAGCAAAAAGCCAAAATCAAAAAAGCGCTCGACCGGATGGAAGAGCGCTTTTTCTGTGAGAGTGACTGCCGGAAGCGGCATGAAATTGGGCTCCTTCCGACAATCGATCTTGAGACGAAGAAGCGTGGGCGGCCCAATTAAGGGCCACCGGTCGCGCCCGACCTTTAGAAGCCGGGTGACATTCTGTCGGAAATTAGTGCTTGGAGCCTTCAATGACTGTTGGGTCATTATCGCTATCAGACGAGCGGATCTCGATCTGGCGCGGTTTCATGGCTTCAGGGATTTCACGTTTGAGGTCAATGTGAAGCAGACCATGCTCCATACTTGCCCCTTCAACCTGCATATAGTCGGCGAGCTGGAACTGACGTTCAAAGGCACGCGAGGCGATGCCGCGGTGCAGATAGTCCTTTTCCTTTTCGTCTTCCTCGATAACTTTCTCACCGGTTACCTTGAGCGCGTTCTCTTTCACTTCAATGGAAAGATCCTTCTCGGAGAAACCGGCAACAGCCATCGAAATACGATAGGAATTCTCAGCCAGACGTTCGATGTTGTAAGGTGGATAGGATGGAGTGCTACTGTCCGGGCCGGTTACGGTGTCCAGCATGGAGAAGAGCTTGTCAAAGCCAACAGTAGAGCGATAGAGCGGAGTAAGATCGTAGTGACGCATAATAAAGTCCTCCTTTGAGCGACAAAAATTGCGTTATTTCGCTACTCCTTCCCCCTTCTCAAGGCGGGAAGGAAATGAAGCCGGAGCCGTTTTGGCCTCCGACACTATTCGATATGGAAATGCCTCAAATGCATTTCAAGCCCCCCAATAAATTTTTTGAAAATGGCAGGATTGTGCCGATTAAGTCCCCTGCCACAAAACTGCCATGTTGCTGAATTCGACATGAACAGCCCTTTCCGAATGGGTTCAGGAAGCCTTTGCTACCTTGTTTTCATAACAACGACGGCACAGACCGAACCGAACAGAAAAAGGAAAGGCAAGACAATGAAACTGACAGCAATCGCACTTCCCATCATGATCGCATTCACCGTTTGCCAACCAGCACAGGCGCGCGACTATTCCCATGACTCAAGCCGCTTCTACCGGATTTATGGATCGGGCCAGATCGTAACGCACCAGAATGATCGCCCCCAAGTCCGTAAGGCTCACAAGCCCAAAGTCACGAAAAAGGTCATCCGCAACAAAACCGTCGAGCGGAAAGTCATTCGCAACGCCAATGGCAAAAAGACCATCGTCAAGAAAACCACCGTCAACCGGAAAGTCATCAAGAAGAAAGTCGTTCGCGCACCGAAGGCTCTCAAGACCTATTCTCGCCACGACATCAAGCTTATCGCACAGCGCAGTGGCTATCGCGATATCAGTGACTACTCCCTGCGCGGTAATGTCGCTTCGATGAAGGCCCGTGACAGACTGGGTCGTCCGTATCTTCTGGAAATCAGCGCCCGCACCGGCAACTTCATCAAGCAGGCGCGTCTGGCAGCCGAACGACCACACCACAACTGGAGCAACGACCGCCACTATTCCGGCCGCTATTCACACAGCTATGGCAGCACCCATTCGCGCCCAAGCGATGATGTGAACTACTCCTTTATTCTGCGCCTCAATTCCTTTCTGAATCAGGGGCAAGCCTACTGGGCCTTCTAAGCACTCCGTCCTCAGTATACGGCCCCACTTCTGTGGGGCCGATTGGCATGCGCCGCACCATTCTCCCTCCTTGAGGCGTTCAGCTCTACGGTTATGCGTGAAAAACCCGAGCAATGGGCATTTTCCCCTCCCATCGAGATCACTTTTCGCTAAACTGCATGTCAAAAGGGCTTTTAAAGGCGTCTGGGGCAAATATGCAGCTGAATAATCTTGACAAATTTCCCGAGCTGGCAGATGGCGTCTGCCATGAAATGGTCTGCTGGGATCAGCACAAAGTGCGCGTTGCCCGCTGGCCATCGCTGTCCCCCGATCCAAAAGGCACGATTTGCCTGCTACACGGCCGGTCCGAATTCATCGAAAAATATTATGAAGTCATCACCGAATTACGCCAGCGCGGCTTTGCCGTTGCCACCATAGATTGGCGCGGACAAGGCTTATCAGACCGCCTGACCCGCAATGGTATGAAAGGACATGTTCGCCGCTTTTCCGATTATGGCAAGGATCTCAAGCAGTTCATCGAAGAGGTAATCTTGCCCGACTGTCCGCCCCCCTGCTTTGCCCTCAGCCACTCTATGGGCGGGCTCATTCTGCTATCCAATTTGCCCGACCTCAGGATCAAGATTGATCGCGCAGTGCTCTGCGCTCCTCTGATTGAACTCTCAACAGGGGGGCACAGCCTTTTGGGGATCAAGCCGCGCCAATCCACTATTCGAAGATTGGCAGGATTTCTGCGTTATTTGGGGTTTGGTGAAAGCTATGTGCCTGGCGCCAGCCACACACCTTTTGACCGGCAGGGCTTTTACACCAATCAGCTCACTTCAGACGGCCCTCGCTATGACAGGAACCGCCAATTTCTCATCGATTGCCCGGCGCTGGGGATCGGCGGACCGACAGTTCTATGGACCCATGAAACCTGCAAGGCGATGGACAGCCTGCAATCGAGCGATTACCAATCCTCTATTCACACCCCCGTGCTCATCGTCACAGCAGGCAACGATACAGTGGTCAACTCGGCCGCAGCCGAACTGTTTGCCAAAACCACACGGGCAGCAGGCGCCATCTCAATTACCGGCAGCAAGCATGAAATCATGATGGAGCGCGAGATCATTCGCGAACAATTCTGGGCTGCCTTTGACAGCTTCATTCCCGGAGAGAACACGCTCAGGCAGGAAAGCGCCTGAGCGATATAATGCGCACGGAAACGCATCTTTAAAAATGCCAGAAGGCTTTCTCAGCTTTCATTTGCAAGAAGATCAAGCACCGACTGATGCAGATCAGGGTCGCCCGTTGCAACCACCTGTCCGCCATCAAAGGCAGAGCCACCCTGCCAGTTAGTGACCACACCGCCAGCCCCTTCGATCAGCGGAATTAGCGGCGCAATATCAACCGGCTTCAAGGCCGCTTCAATCACCAGATCCACCATGCCGATGGCCAGCATGCAATAGGCGTAGCAATCAACCCCATAGCGCGACAGACGCACGGCATCCTCGACGCGCTGAAAGGCCTTAAGCTCATCAGGGGCAAAGATATCCGGAGCGGTTGTGAACAAAGTCGCATCACTGATCGCCTTGCAAGAC
This sequence comes from uncultured Cohaesibacter sp., assembly GCF_963678225.1. Taxonomy (NCBI): domain Bacteria; kingdom Pseudomonadati; phylum Pseudomonadota; class Alphaproteobacteria; order Hyphomicrobiales; family Cohaesibacteraceae; genus Cohaesibacter; species uncultured Cohaesibacter sp. Next base: position 1,157,838 of record NZ_OY782763.1, read on the forward strand.
CGTGTCTTCACCGGCCGCTTTCCATCCGGTCCCTGATAAAAGGCATTCTTGCCGTCGCCGAAAAAGCGTTCCTTGGTGAAAGGCTGGCTCATCATGCCAAGGCTCTGACCGCCGGAATGACGATAGCCGATCAACGTGCCCCATGTTGGCAAGCCGGAGATAAAGGCGCGCGTGCCATCAATCGGGTCAAGAACCCATAGGCCATCGGCATCAAGATCCTTGCCCTCGAATTCTTCCCCCAGAATGCCATGGCTTGGAAACTGCTCCTGAATAAGCCCACGCAGTTTCAACTCAGCTTGTTTGTCCGCATCGGTCACCGGATCAAAGCCTCCATCGAGCTTGTTTTCAATCTCGATGGCCTTGCGGAAAAGCGGCATGACCGTATCTCCGGCCAGATCAGCGAGTTGGTGCAGAAAATCAAAATCCGGTGCGCGCTCAATGCTCATGATGAAAGTTCCAATTTGCTAACGGTCCGAAGGCTTAAAGCGAAAAGCGCAAGATGAACGCTCTCCGCCCTCTTCGGTAGAGGATCGAAATGAAGACATGCAAGACCATGTTAAGGGCCTTGTTTCTGTATGGGAAAGACTCTTACCCAATGAGACGCAGAGGGGCAATCACAGATCAGGCAAAGGGGCCAAAAGCACAGCTCTCAATACACAAAACAGGTTTAATGCTTGCCGCCCCAAGCAAAATTATCGCTGCGATATTTGGGAGCATTCTCTGTAGCTGCCAACTGGTCGGCTCCGTTTACTCCAGATGAGAAAGACAGGGTAAAGACACTCGGATTGATCAAGTCTTCTGATTCAAGCGGCGGTTTTCGCAAAGCATAAATATCGCGCCGCGCGCCCAACCCCTCTCGCAGGGCGGTCTCATCAGCCTTGGCTAGCGTCTTGGGCAACACATCTTCATCAACCGACTGGGAAAGCACGCGGATAACCAGCTTCTCAACATAGAATGCCAGCTTGCGTCGCCCTTCCTTGTTGAAGCGAATGGCATTCTTTAAGCGCAACCGGACATCCTGCCCCGACAAATCCGGACCACGGAACGAGAAGTTCCCCTCCTCATCGGAAAAGGCGTCCCAGATATCAATAAACTCTTCGTCCCGCTCGGTCAGACGGCTGGAAACAAGGTCGTTGAGATAACGCATGTCAGCAGCAAGTTGCTCATTGCCCACGGGCGGCAATCCAACCCAGAAGACAGGCTTGTCCTGCTTGGCAAAAGCCAGACGCACCCGGTCGATCTCGCGTTGATAGGCACGAGCCCATTCGTCGGTGCGGAATTCATAAGCCGGCGTAATCTCATTGCCATCGGAATCCTTGCGCGCAGGCATTTCACGACGATCATTCAGCCCCACCATTACAACAGCAAAGTTGAAAGGATGAGCGGCAAAATAATCTTCGGCATCACTCAAGGGGTTGTTCTTGGCCCGATAGATCAGCCCGCTATTGGGCTTGGAATGGATCTCCACCCTGACATCGGGCGCTTTGGCAAAAGCATCTTGAAGCCCCCATGCAATATCCTGTGAAAATTCATCGCCGAACACCGCGATCACAGATGCATCAGGATCCTTTTCAACGGTCTTGATCACAGGTACGACGGGCCCGCGCTTTACCGGTTTATTGTCAGAGGTGTCAGGCTTCTTTTCCTTTTTAGGCGTGCGACGCTTGAAGAGAAATTCAAAGAACCCCAACGCCACATCATAACGCCCATCATCCGGTTTAACCCGCTGCTGAGCTCTAGGATTCCCATTCATGCTAGAGCCAGAAAGAGACGGGGCTGCCTGAACGGGCTCGGCCAGAAGAAGCGGAAGCAACAATGAGATTGCCGTCACGAGGCATAGCGCCCCATGCACAAAGGCAAAACCGTATTGTCCCTTCTTCAAGCCCATTGGCCCGTCTCCAAATATGTCACCCCCGAAAAACCGGGATCATCAGCCTTTGCGCAGGGCTTCCAAAAGATCGCCGCTGGCAAACCCGTCCGGCACATGGCCATTGCGTTTTTGCCAATGACGGATAGCGGCACGAGACTTGGAACCCAGCCGCCCGTCAATGCCACCTGTATCATATCCAAGGCGGTTCAGAATAGTCTGAAGCTCTTTTCGCTCAGTTGTTGTGAGCATCCGGTCAGAACGGGGCCATTCATGCGCAAAGCCTCGCCCACCGCGAATACGGTCCGCCAGATGGCCAACAGCCAAAGCATAGGATGTGGCATTGTTATAACGCTTGATGACTGAGAAATTCTTCAAAATGAGAAAGGCCGGACCACGATAACCAGCTGGCATAATCAGCTGGGCCTGGTCACTTGGCCGTGGGAAAGAGCGTCCATAAACCCGCTTTGCTCCCATTTTCTGCCAGTCGGCAAGGGTCTTGGTCACCTTGCCATCGGCCAACTCAAAGGGGAAATTGTTGGGCAGCGACACTTCATAGCCCCATGTCTTGCCGGTTTCCCAACCAGCTTCCTTCAACAGATTGGCACTGGACGCCAAAGCATCCGGAATGGAGTTCCAGATATCCCGATGTCCGTCACCATCATAATCCACCGCTTTACTCAAGAATGTAGTTGGAATGAACTGGGTGTGCCCCATGGCACCAGCCCATGAGCCGACCATTTCGGAAGGGGCAACATCTCCGCTCTGCAAAATCTTGAGAGCGGCCAGCAGCTGGGTTTGCCCAAATTTGGAGCGCTGCGGATCTGCATAAGCCAACATCGCGAGCGACTGGATGGTGGGCTTGATCAAAGCCTTATTGCTGAAAATAGAGCCGTAAGCGGTTTCCATACCCCAGATCGCCAACAGAACATACCGGTCGACACCAAAGGAATTTTCCAGTCTGCCCAGCAGGGAGGCATATTTGCTCCGCATCTTCTGACCATTCTTGATGCGCAGGTCACTGACCGCACCATCCATGTAGGACCAGATGGGTTTGACGAATTCTGGCTGGTTGGTCGCCCGTTTGATAACGGAGCTATCGAACTGCGCACCAGCAAAGGCCGCATTGTATGTTTTTGCCGTGATACCGGCCGATTGGGCCGTTGGCCAAAAATTCCGTATCCAATTTTGGAACCCTTGCGCCGTTTGCGCGTTGGACTCTGTAGAGAGAAGTGCAAGCAGCAGAAAGCCTGTGGAAATTAATCCCCAAACGGAGGTGAACCCAAAAAGACTTGTCCAATTTCGTATAGGCATAAACAATCCCTGTTATCGCAAACAAAGCAGCGGTGTGAATCACTATGCTGCCAAATTATGGCCAAGATAGTAACAGTTCACCACTCAAATTAATTCTCCACATTTGCATAATTTGCGTTTTTCTGGTTTGAATGGACGCGCACTTTTCTTGAAACGTAGCAATTTTTGAAGAACAAAATCACTTATCGGAGCAAAATCAAATGGTACAGCCAATCCGCAAAGCCGTATTCCCTGTAGCAGGTCTTGGAACGCGCTTCCTTCCAGCGACCAAAGCCCTGCCCAAGGAAATGCTTACGATTGTCGACCGACCAGTTATTCAATATGTCGTTGACGAAGCCAGGGCTGCGGGTGTCGAACAATTCATTTTCGTTACCGGTAGAAACAAGGCCGTCATCGAGGACCATTTCGACGTACAGGTAGAGCTGGAAGACACGCTCAAACAGCGCGGCAAATATGATGTGCTCAAAAGCCTGCGCAAAGACCTGCCAAAGGCGGGCCACACCATGTTTACCCGTCAGCAGCAGCCGCTGGGCCTTGGGCACGCCGTTTTGTGCGCCAAAGAACTTGTTGGCCATGAACCATTCGCGCTGCTTCTTCCAGATATGATCATGAAGTCGCCCAAGGGCTGCCTCGCCCAAATGATGGACGTCTATAACAAGCGCGCTGGCAACATCGTTGCACTTGAAGAAGTGCCGATGGAAATGACCTTCAAATATGGTGTCATTCAGCCGGGCGAGAAATTTGAAGACAGCGTAGAGATCAACGGCATGGTCGAGAAACCGGAGCCGGGCACTGCGCCTTCCAACCTTATCCTCTCGGGTCGTTATATCCTGCAGCCGGAAATCTTTGATTATCTCAAGGATCAGCAACCGGGCAGCGGCAACGAAATCCAGCTGACCGACGCCATGATCAGCCTCAACAACGATCAGTCCTTCACCGGTATGATCTATGATGGCGAAACCTATGACTGCGGGTCCAAATCAGGCTTCCTGATGGCCAACGTATCCTACGGCATGGAACGCGATGATATTGCGCCAAACGTGGCAAGCACCATCCGCTCCATCATTGAAAAGTACGACACGGAGAATGGCCACAAATAAGTGGTCGGCAATCAGCCAGAATCAACGAAAGCGGGCCGTATGGTCCGCTTTTTTCATATCTGGATGATAGGGAAATCACAAAGGCGCAAGCCATGCGATCCGTTCCGGTCGCAGCGCAAGCATCCGAGACAGGCCTAGCCCGTTATTCGACAAGTGTGATGATATTGCCTGAGGGATCGATCAGATGCACCAACGATCCACCCCAGAATTGTCTTTCCGGCGGCGCAACAAAGGGCACCCCACGCGCTTTCAGGGTCTGATACAAGCTCGGCAAATCATCAACGGCCAGTGACAGACCGGTAAAACGACCGATCAGGGACGCCTGAGGGCCTCGTGCATCTTCTTCTTCGATAATGACCAGCATGCCCGGCTCAAAACCGACGGCTCCCTGTTCGAAGCGGTCCCACACCATGGGCCACTTGAGCGAATTTGCATAAAAATCGCGTGCGACTGCAAGATCTCTAACGAAAATCCGGAATGCGGTTACATGCATTGGCTGGCCCCCATACTGCCTGTCGGACCTTTTAAACACCGACATTCGAAATCCATAGCAGGCAAAACAGTTGTAATCAACTCAGTGCCAACCAATTTTACCCGAACATCGAAGCACATCAAAGCTTTGTTTTTACAAGTTGTCTTGAGTGAAAGTGGTATCAATCCGAGAATACAACGAATTTTCAAGGACCGAGACACTACAAATGGTGAAATTGAAAATAAAAGTGACAAACAGAAAAAGGTGACCGAATGAAGCGGTCACCCTTTATTTACTTGCGGGTCAAGAGCATCAAGCAATCACCAATGAACTCAAGCCGCTTTACGCGCCTGTCAGTCTAGTATCAGGCCCGTTTTTGGCCAGCTATTGGCGATTTTAAGAGCTTCATCCGTACTCAATTGTCTGTAACGCTTGAGAACAGCGCTGCATTGATTGGCTGAAAGGCACAACATCCAAGGCCCGCATTCCAACACATCACGCACCAGTTCGTCCGAGAAGGATTGCAAGCGGAACAGGCTGAGCACCTGATCCCACTCCAGACATGCCATCATGCGCGCAATGATCTGATGAGGGAAGCCGGTCATCTTGGCAATGCCACAAACCAGATCGGCAAATTGATCATTGCAGGCAAACTGCCGCAACACGCCATTGCCCAGAAACCCCTGCATGTGGAGCTTGTCGATTTTGGTCAAAGAGGAGTCGAACCGATAACGGGCCAGATAGGAATGGCGCGACAGATTGTAGAAATGCTCGTCAACCATTGGTTCGATGCAGGCCCACACACCGCTGAGATCAACATGCTTTCTGGCTGAGGCCTGCTTGCTCAAAACCGGAGCAGAGCGCTGATTGTCCGAGATTCTGTTGGCCAGTTCCCTAGCGAGAAAACGGTCATTGTCTGCAGCCTGTTCCAGAAGCCGCTGACTATCTTCGGAGAGATCGGCACCGCAGTTGGCGGCCAGTTTGATCATCACGGTTTCACGTCCGGATCTGACAAGCACATCAGTCACAACACTACTGATGCTCTTGCGTGTGGAAATGGACACCATGTGGTCTTCGCTGTTCGCCTCGGTGACTTCAATCAAATCATCGTCCGTCAAAACCGGAGAGTTACGCAACACTGGGTCAGCAACCTTGATGGCATCAAAGGCAAAGCGGCGAATGATATTATGCGGGGCATTCTCAAGATGACAGATCTTTTGAGCGGCAAAAGAACGCGTATCCTCACACACGAGATCGGCAAGCCGCTGCATGACCGTATCGTAAGTCGCTAACTGCTCGTCATCGCAATGAGATGCTGTCAGCGAAAACAACGACGCGACATGGCGCATCAATTCGTCGCTCTTACCACTATCGCTCTGACCGCTAAGAACCTTCCAGTCCACAAGTTCGGTTTTTACGTTGGCAGCCTGCATTTTGACAATTCCCGTTCTGATATAGAATCCCCGTTTGGAAATTCGGTTTCAGGCCAAACTACAGACAAGCGATCTATAAACGCCTAAACAGCAAACCAGAATTTGAAGATAAACACCTGAAAAATATAGATAAATTCTATTAAAATTTGAAACACCTCATTTCAATACATTCAAAACATGTGATTTATCAAACATTTCAACAACTAAACACCGACCCACTACATGTTTATCAAAAGTTGCAATATCGATTGAAGGCCAATTTTTACGAAAAAACAGCCCCTGCAATCACATGTGGAAGAAAGCGATCCGTTTCCAAAAACCATCGTCAAAAAGGGCATCTGATGTGTCAAATATTAATACTTCCCAAACAAAAAGCCCTGCTCGAATGAGCAGGGCTTTCATAGAAATTCAGACTATCAATGCGTATGCAAGATCAACGCGTGAATGGCTTGTATTTGACACGCTTGGGGTTGACCGCATCTGGACCGAGGCGGCGCACTTTGTCCTTCTCGTAGTCCTCGAAGTTACCTTCAAACCATTCCACATGGCTATCGCCTTCAAAGGCAAGAATATGCGTAGCAAGGCGGTCAAGGAACATACGATCATGGCTGATGACCACGGCGCAACCGGCGAAATCCTCTAGGGCATCTTCCAGAGCGGCAAGGGTTTCAGTATCCAGATCGTTGGTCGGCTCATCGAGCAGCAACACGTTGGCGCCCGATTTCAGAACCTTGGCCAGATGCACGCGGTTGCGCTGCCCACCCGAAAGAGAGCCCACTTTCTGCTGCTGGTCTCCCCCTTTGAAGTTGAAGGCGGAGCAGTAGGCACGGCTGTTCATCTCGCGTTTGCCCAGCTTGATGATGTCATCCCCTTCAGAGATTTCTTCCCAAACGGTCTTGTCCGCGTCCAAAGCGTCGCGAGACTGGTCAACATAACCAAGATGCACGGTCTCACCCAGAGTGATGGAGCCTTCATCTGGCTGGTCATGACCGGTCAACATCTTGAACAGGGTCGTTTTACCAACACCGTTCGGACCGATCACACCAACAATACCACCCGGTGGCAGTTTGAAATCCAGACCATCGATCAGCAAACGCTCGCCGAAGCCCTTTTGGAGCCCTTCGACATCAATCACCACATCACCAAGACGCTCTCCCGGCGGAATGATGATCTGAGCGGTACCAGGTGCGCGCTCTTCGTTGCGCTTGAGCAGCTCGTCATAGGCCTTGATACGGGCCTTGGATTTGGCCTGACGGGCTTTCGGGCTGGCGGCAATCCATTCCTGTTCGCGCGACAGGGCACGCTGACGGGCAGCCTCTTCACGCCCTTCCTGAGCCAGACGCTTTGCCTTGGCTTCGAGATAGGCGGTATAGTTGCCTTCATAAGGAATGCCGCGGCCACGGTCGAGTTCGAGAATCCAGCCAGTCACATTGTCGAGGAAGTAGCGGTCATGGGTGATGATCAGGACGGCGCCCTTGAATTCACGCAAATGCTTTTCAAGCCAGTTGACCGTTTCGGCGTCCAGATGGTTGGTCGGTTCATCGAGCAGCAGCAGGTCAGGCTCCGAGAGCAGCAGCTTGCAGAGCGCAACACGACGCTTTTCACCACCAGACAGGACCGAGACATCGGCATCCGATGGCGGGCAGCGCAATGCGTCCATGGCCATCTCCACCTGAGACTGCAGATCCCACAGATTTTGGCTGTCGATTACATCCTGAAGCTTGGCGCCTTCTTCCGCAGTTTCGTCGGAATAATTCATCATCAGTTCATTGTAGCGATCCAGAATGGCCTGCTTTTCGGCAACCCCTTCCATCACGTTGCCAAGAACATCCTTGCTCTCGTCAAGAACTGGCTCCTGAGGCAGATAGCCGATCTTGGCTCCATCTGCCGCCCAGGCTTCACCGGTGAATTCATTGTCCAGCCCGGCCATGATCCGAAGCACGGTGGACTTACCTGCACCGTTCGGGCCGAGAATACCGATTTTCGCATCAGGGTAGAAAGAAAGATGGACATTCTCCAAAACCTTCTTGCCGCCACCGTAGGTCTTGGAAAGACCATGCATGTGATAAATGAATTGTCGCGCCATATATCGCTACCGTCCGAATAAAGTGTTTGCGCGTAAAATGGCCACCGTGGGGACCAAACGCGTGGTTCCAAAGGATTTCCGCCTCACCCGCAATTCAGGAATCATGGAAATTGCACGAGGGAAATCATGAGTTGCCTCGTTGTAAAGACCTCTGCGCGGCGTTTCAATCCCCATTCTGGAGACTTTTCGCCGCCGCGAGCGAACAAACACCATGCATCTATCGAGACGCGTCTAGCTTCTTGCCATCGAGGTGAAAGCATCCGCGCCCTTCGGCTTTGCTTAGATAGAGCTGTTTGTCTGCCTGCTCGACAACAGCTTCGGCTGACGTGCTCATGTCAGAAAGGGCTGCCCCTATGGATACCGAGAAGGAGAGAATTTCTCCTCCGAGATCCATCCAGGATTCCTTGATAAGAAGATCCAGCCGGTTCCCCACGATTTCGAGCCCACGAGGGCTGGCATTCGGCAGCAGGATTAGAAATTCATCGCCGCCAAGTCGGCAAACGATGTCGGAAGGCCTTAGGATAGCCGACATCGTTTTGGCAATGGCAACGATCACACGGTCGCCAACACCATGCCCCCATGTGTCATTGATGGACTTGAAATTATCAATATCAGCAACAATCACGCCATATGGCTTATATTCCCTGCTTTGCACACTCTGCAGACGTTCCAGCGAAATATCAGCAAAGCGCCGGTTTCCGACGCCAGTCAGAGGATCGGTAACGACCTCCTGCTGCAGGGTTTCAAATTCGGAAACCATCGTCAGATGTTGACTGTTATCCTTGAACACCTCGACAGAGCCAGTGATTTTCCCAAGCTCATTGCGAATGGGAAAGGACCGGATGCTGACCGGTATCCGATGTCCCGCCTTGTGATGCATATAGACATTGACTTCACGTGATTGACCATCGCGCATGCAAGCTGCCAATGGACAGCCCTGTAGACAAAGGCAATTGCCTTCATCGTCAACATGATTAAGCGTATGGTCTGCGCAGCTCTTGCCCAAAACATCTTCTGCAGTAAAGCCACTAAGCCGTTCGGCCCCCTTGTTCCAATAAAGAACCCGACGCTTACGGTTGACGAAATAGACCCCGTCATTCAGCGCATCAAGGACAGTCACATAAAAGGACTTGTCCAGATTTTCCAATATATGTGGCACGAATTTATCCCGATCAACTCCCAGAGCGAGCCCCCCCTTCTGGAAATATTTAAGGTTTCGAACATCAGAATATTTTATTCAGTATCGTTTTGAATTGTTTAAATTTGGTAATGCACAACCGGCTTTTTGCACGGACAGCGAGAAAACTGTCCGCACACTATCCGTCAGGGTTCAAACACTTTTCTCTGAGTCGATGAAATCACTGTGATTCACAACAATCTGCCCGATCAAAAGAACCGGTACAGCAATGAAGCCCCCTATCGGCCCCCACAGCCAGATCCAGCCAACCAGCGAGAGGAAAATCAAAAACGGGTTGACCGTCATGATGCGACCAAGGGCCAGTGGCGTCGCAAACTGCGCTTCGAGGAAATTGATAAAGAGATAAACAGCAGCAGGCGCTACGATCATGGAAAACTGGCCATAGAGCGAAAGCCCCACCGCGAGCATGATGCAAACCATAATCGCAGGCCCGATGTAGATTATAAAGTTGAGCATACCCGCCAAAAGCCCCCACAACATGGGCGACGGCACACCAAGCACCCACATAGCGCCAGAAACCACCGCGGCCAACAACAGGTTGATCATGGAAACGCTCAGCATATAGCTGGAGAGGCGGCTCTCCACATCGTCGAACATGGTCGCAAGCTTCTTGCGGCGGGACCCATGCTCTGCCCTTGTCAGAATCGAATAACGCACCTGATGCCGCGTGGCGATAAAGAAAAACAGCCCCGCCAGAAACAGGATAATCTGGGCGGCAAGCGAAGGTGCGAAAAAGGCGACCTGCTTGACGGTGTCACCGCCAGCAACATTGACTGTCATGGAGGCAGGATCCCCACCGGCAATTTCGCTGAATTGATCCTGCAGGTTGGCAAGCGAGGCAAACAGCCCCTTCCAGTTTGCCAGCTCCGCCTGCAAGCGAGACCAGATCACCGGTAGCCGATCCATCCAGTCGGCCAGTGGCACTGCAAAGCCCGTAATAGCCACCCCGATAAGAGCCAACAGCAGCAAGACCGCTGTCATGGCTGAAAACCACGCTGGCACGCCATAAGCCTCGATGCGATCAACCAGCGGCCCGAAAACCAGACCGATGATCACAGCCAGAACCAATGGTGCGAGAATGGACTGGGCGAAGTCCAGCGCCGCCACGAGCGTTACAAAACCGATAATGATCAGCGCGCTATAAGCGACGCGCCGCAACCGCTCTTCGGTTGTGATCCCCGTAACTTCTGCGCGGACAGATCCGGATTGGGCATTGGGAAGCGAATTGGACATAAAATGGCTCTCTGAACATGACTGCTTGTACCCAAATTCAACGCCAGAGACCGCACCTTTGTTCCAAAGAAGCGGAGTCGTGTGTGCCCATAGCACTGCACAAGAGAAAGCTCAGAGTGCGCACCAGTCGATGGGCGCACGGCCGATTCCCTCAAGAAACCGATTGGCCCGAAGGAAACAGTGAGACCCCAGAAAGGCCTCGAAATCAACGCCCGCCTTGCGTGCGCCCAAAGGGCTCGGATGCGAGGTGCGGATCACCTGATGTCGGCGCTCGTCGATGCCCATAGCCAGCTTGTGGCTATGCTTGCCCCAGGCCAGAAAGACCACCGGATCGGCAGCCCTGTTGACACAGGAAAGCACCGCTGCGGTGAAGGCTTCCCACCCTCGTTTGGCATGGGAGGCGGAAGCACCTTGTCGCAATGTCATGGTGCTGTTGAGCATCAAGACACCTTGTTCAGCCCATGAAGACAAATCCCCATGGCCGGGTGGCACTAGGCCATAATCTTCGGCCAGTTCCTTGTAGATATTATTGAGCGAGCGCGGAGGCTTCACCCCACGCGGCACAGAGAAGGAGAGCCCCATGGCATGAGGCACCATGCCCTCGAGACCGGGATAGGGGTCTTGGCCGGTGATGACCACCTTCACCTTTTCCAGCGGTGTCTTGCGCAAGGCATTCAGACGCAGTCCACGCTCGGGCAGAATCTGATAAAGCCGCTCTTCCTCTTCAAGCCAGCGTTCAATCTCTGCAAGGCGGGGCTTTTCTGCAGCCAGAGCCTCGCGCCACCCTTCGCAGACAGCCAATTCGTCAAGCAAGCTTTCCATCAGGTCAGTTCCCCGCCAGCGCAGCAAAGGCATCACCCCGCGCCACATAAAGACGTTCCGTATCGGACCATTCAAGTCCGCACGCTTCATAGAAGCCCTGCGCATTGACATTGTTGGCATCAACCGACAAGCGCACATAGGCATAGCCCTTCGCAAGGCCATGCTGCGCCACCTGCTCAAGCAGCAAGCGTCCCAGCTTGAGGCCGCGCGCCTTGGGCGAGACGTAAAGATCCTGAACATAAAGCCCCGGCTTACCCGCCCATGTCGAGAAGCTGTCAAAGAACAGGCACATGCCCACCGCGTCCCCCGCAACCTCGGCAATGATCGCCTCAAATCTGGGTCGATCACCAAAGCCATGGATCTCATAATCGGCCACACTGGCCGTGTGCTTGCCAGCCTCATCCAGATATTTGGCCAGATCGGCAACCATCTGATGGATAAGCGCTGCATCCTCCCGCTTTGCAAGACGGAAGGAAACAGACGCACCATTGGTATCGTGCGTGGTGTCAGATGAAGAGGTCATGAGAAGAGCCTTGCAGAATGTCTGATTTTGGCTTGGACCATACAGAGCTTTGCCTCAACAATCAAACACACCTTGCCCCGCCCGATTGTGGCGGCATCTCCAACAGACCCTTCATCAAAAATTTAATCAATCGATTGATTAAATTTTACATCGGTGCTACATTGCGCTTTAGACAAAAGCAACATGCGCAACCAATCAGCGACTTCCCATGGCACAAACCCGATCAGACACAACCAAGACATTGCTCATCAGGGCAGCCTTCAAACTCTTTGCAGAAAAGGGCTATGAGGGTGCTTCCACGCGCGAAATCGCCGCAGCAGCCCAAACCAATATCGCTTCGATCAACTATCATTTCGGCGGCAAGGCCGGATTGCGGCTGGCATGCGCGGAAACCATTGTCGCCCGCTTCAACCGCTTGCGCCAAGATCCCGAAGCGGTCCAGCTGCCCACTTGTCTCAAAGAGCCTCAGTCCCTGTTCGAGAATGCGCTGCTGCGACAGGCCGTCGTGATCTTGAGCCTTGAAGAGGCGCAGCCAATCATACGGTTCATGTTGCGCGAGGCCCATGAAGAAGGCGAAGTCTTCGAGCATGTCTATGCGCATTTCTTCAATCCCACCTTCTCCATGCTCTACGAGCTTTTCCTGCAAGCAACCGGCAGAGACGATAGCAAGGCTGAGCGAGAGGAATTAAAGGTCGCGATTTTCTCCCAGATCAGCATGCTCGCCTATTTCCGCATCGGCGAACCTGTGATCCTGCGCCACCAAAACTGGTCTTCCTATCAGTCTGACCAGATCGATATCATCCTTCAGGTCTTGCAAACCAACATTCGCAATATCGTTGAAACCTACAGGAGAGAAACATGAGTTTTCTCTGCTCCCTTCCCGTCATCGGCGTTTTGATCGCCGGATGCCTGCCCCCCTCCCCACTGGCGACAGGCTATGTGGAAGGCACCTATATCCAAGTCGCTCCCATAGAGACGGCCAGGATCATCGAAATCCCCGTCAATCGGGGAGATCATGTCGCGCCCGATCAGATCGTCGCACGCCTTGAAAAGCAGGATGCCGCCATAGCGGTAGACAATGCCAAGGCGGCCCTGTCGCAGGCCAAAAGCACGCTGGCCAATCTGGAGCAAGGAGCCCGGCCGGAGAAGATCGCAGCCCTTCAGGCCTCTCTGGAAGCCGCCGAATTAAGCGCACGGCAAGCAGAGCGTGACATGACGCGCCAGCGCACTCTGCTTGAAAAGGGGTCGGTTGCCCAAAGCGTCTATGACACCGCCCGCACAGCCTATGACGTGGCCAAGGCACAGGCCGAGGAAATCCGTTCCAATCTGGCCTATACCAGCCTGCCAGCCCGCGAGAATGAAATCGCAGCAGCCAAGGCTGCTGTGGAACAGGCAGAGGCCGCGCTCAAATCTGCGCAATGGAAAGAGGAACAACGCACACTTATGGCATCCGTCACCGGCGTGGTGACGGACATCATCCACGAAGCAGGCGAGATGGCCGGCCCTCAGGTGCCCATTCTAGAAATTCTGCCCGATGATGGCATCAAGCTGAAACTCTACATTCCCGAGGAAAGCCTCGCCAGCATCCAGATGGGCAGCAAACTGACCATCACCTGCGATTCCTGCGGCGATGATCTCAGCGCTACCGTAAGCTACATTTCAGACGGGCCGGAATTCACCCCACCGGTGATCTATTCCCTCGAAAACCGTCAGAAACTCGTCTATCTCATCGAAGCAAAAGCCAGCAAGGGATCAAAACTCAATCCCGGTCAAATCGTCTCTGCATGGCTGACAGATGCAGGGAGCGGAGGCAACAGATGAAGGCGATCGACGTCCGCAATCTGGTCAAACGCTTTGGCGACAAGACGGTGGTCGACAATGTCACCCTGTCAGTTGAGGAAGGCGAAATTTCCGGCTTTCTCGGCCCCAACGGGTCAGGCAAAACGACCACTATCCGCGTCATGTGTGGCCTGCTCACCCCCGATGCAGGCGAAGGCTCTGTGCTGGGGTATGATCTGCATGCCGATCAACTCAAGATCAAGCGGCAGGTGGGCTATATGACACAGAAATTCTCCTTCTATACCGATCTGACGATCGAGGAGAATCTCTTCTTTGTTGCCCGTCTCTACGGCCTATCGCCCGCCCGTACCTACGTGCGTGACACACTGGACAAGCTCGGCCTCACCTCTCGGCGCCATCAATTGGCGGGCCTGCTTTCAGGCGGCTGGAAGCAGCGACTGGCGCTCGCCGCCTGCATCATGCACAAACCGAAGCTGCTGCTGCTCGATGAGCCTACCGCGGGAGTGGACCCCAAGGCGCGACGGGAATTCTGGGATGAAATCCACGATCTCGCAGCCGGAGGCATGACTGTCATGGTCTCTACCCACTATATGGACGAAGCCGAACGCTGCCACCGTATCAACTATATCGCCTATGGCAAATTGCTCACCTCAGGCACCGTTGATGAGGTTGTCGCCCAGGCGGGCCTTCACACCTTCATTCTCTCGGGCAAAGGCGCTCAATCGGCCTCGCGCATGTTACAGGCCGAAAACGGGGTCGACCAGATCGCCCCCTTCGGCAACAGCCTGCATGTGGTGGGCAAGAACAAGGCCCTGCTGGAAACCGCTGTCAACAAGGCGAGCCATCAGTTTGACGTCCGTTGCGAGCCCGGCCAAACCACCCTTGAGGATGTTTTCATCCAATATATGAGTGGCTCCACAGACAACATGGCCGAGCCGGAACTGGAGGGAAAATGATATGAACCATCTCTTCTCCTTCTCCCGCCTCTTTGCCTTGCTCGCCAAGGAAATGACCCAGATGATGCGCGACCGCATCACCTTCGGCATGATGATTGGCATTCCCCTTGTGCAATTGGCCCTGTTCGGCTTTGCCATCAACACCGACCCCAAACAATTGCCAGCGGCGCTGGTGACGACATCGCAGGACCAGTTTACCCGCGCCATCGTTTCTGCGCTTGAGGTCACAAATTACTACCGCTTCGACTATGTCGGCATTTCGGCTAAAGACGCCGACGAGCTGATGCTGGAAGGCAAGGTCTCCTTCATTGTCACCATTCCGGCAGACCTCTCAAAGCGCGTGCTGCGTGGCGATGAACCGCAAATTCTCATAGAGGCCGATGCGTCGGACCCTTCTGCGTCATCTGGCGCCGTGTCCACGCTTTCGACCGTTGCCAAGCAGGCCCTCACCCGCGAGTTGGGCACCCAGAGCCAGCAAGACAGCCAGTTGGATATCGTCGTCCATCGTCGCTATAACCCCGAAGGCATTTCACAATATAACATCGTCCCCGGCCTGCTCGGCGTCATCCTGCAGCTGGTCATGGTGATGATGACGGCCATGGCCCTCACCCGCGAAGTAGAACGCGGCACGATGGAAAATCTGCTTGCCATGCCCGCCACTCCCTTCGAGATCATGCTGGGCAAGATATTGCCTTATCTCGGCGTTGGTGCCGTGCAGGTCATTGTTATTTTGGTTGCGGCCAAGATGGTCTTCCATGTACCCTTTGTGGGCTCTCTGGCGCTGCTGATCAGCGGCATTCTGGTTTTTATCTCGTCTCTTGTGCTGATCGGCTATTTCATCTCCACCGTTGCAGGCAGCCAGATGCAGGCCATGCAGATGAGTTTCTTCTTCTTCCTGCCCTCCCTGATGCTGTCGGGCTTCATGTTCCCCTTCAAGGGCATGCCTCATTGGGCTCAGATGATTGGAGAGATTTTCCCGCTCACCCATTTCTTGCGCCTTGTGCGCGGGGTGATGCTCAAGGGGGCCGATCTGGAGGCGATGCGGTCCCCCATGCTGGCCCTCATGGGCTTTACCATCCTTCTCGTCATTCTCTCCCTTGCCCGTTTCCGCAAAACTCTGGATTGATATGGGAACTGATGTCAGGGTTTATCTGGTCAAAAGAGCCAGCAAGAAGCAAAGAAATGATGTATGATAACCGTAGCGCGAACAGGCGGGGATCTCACCTATTTCCCAAACTGGCTCCCCTACCCGACCCCTCAGTGAGGCAACTCAGATGCAGGACAATTCAGGCAAGCCTTTCGCCTTCAGAACAAAGGGCCTCACCAAGGTCTATGGCGAAGGCAATGCAGCGGTTCACGCCCTGCGCGGTGTGGATCTGGAAATTCCTGCTGGAGAGATCGTGGTTTTGCTTGGCCCCTCGGGCAGTGGCAAATCCACCTTGCTCAACATCATCGGCGGACTGGATAGCGCCACCGATGGCGATGTCTATTTTCAGGATCTCTGCCTGTCCGAACTGCCGGATGACAAGCTGACCCTCTATCGCCGCGATCATGTGGGCTTTGTTTTCCAGTTCTACAATCTGATGCCAAGCCTGACGGCCCACGAGAATGTCGAGCTGGTCACCGAGATTGCCGATGATCCATTGGAGCCGGAAGAAGCCTTGGCGCTGGTTGGCCTTGCCGAGCGCGCCGATCATTTCCCTGCCCAACTCTCGGGCGGCGAACAGCAACGTGTTGCCATCGCACGCGCCATTGCCAAGCAACCCACCGTTCTCTTCTGTGATGAGCCCACCGGCGCACTCGATAGCAAGACCGGTAAGGTGGTGCTCAAGGTGCTTAAGGATATCAACGAGAAGCTGGGCGCAACGGTGCTCATCGTCACCCATGCAGCCAACACCGCTGCCATGGCTGACCGCGTCATCCATTTCGCCGATGGTCACATCAGGGAAGTGGTGGAGAATGACGCAAAGCGCGACCCTGAAGACATCGAGTGGTAGGAGAGGCATCCCATGTCACCACTTGACCAAAAGCTGGCACGCGATCTCTGGCGCATCAAGGGGCAAGCCATTGCCATTGCCATGGTGATCGCCACCGGCGTCACGTTGCTGGTGATGATGGCCGGTGTCATCAACTCGCTGGAAGAAACCCGACGGGTCTATTATGAGCGCCACCGCCTCGGGGATGTCTTCGCTCCAGTCAAGCGCGCCCCTTCCCATATCATCCGCAAACTGGCAGCCCTGCCCGGCGTTTCCGCAGCCGAGGGGCGTATCACCGGTTCGGCATTGATCAGCCTGCCGAGCCTTGATCTGCCATTACGTGCCATCGCCATCTCCCTGCCTGACAGTGGAGAACCACGCCTTAATGCCATTCATCTTACCGACGGGCGTTGGATGGATGCCAAGGATGCCGACGAAATCGTTCTGCTCAACAGTTTTGCCCATGCGCACAATCTCAAACCGGGCGATACTCTGTCGGCCACTATGAACGGCGCCAAACGCACATTGACCATCGTCGGCCTCGCCCAGTCGCCGGAATATCTCTACAGCGTCGCACCGGGGGAAATGATCTCTGATGACAGCCGCTTCGGTGTCATCTGGATGAGCCGCACCGCCCTTGCCGCCGCCTTCGACATGCAAGGGGCCTTCAACGAAGCCATTCTCTCCACCGGCCGCAGCAACAATCTGCAGGCAACGCTAGATCGGGTCGACAACATTCTCTCGCCCTATGGTGGGCTTGGTTCCTATGGCCTCAAGAACCTTACGTCCAACCGCTTTGTCACCGAAGAAATCGAAGGCATGCGCTCTTCGTCTCGCGTTGTGCCGCCGTTATTTCTGGTCGTTGCGGCCTTCCTGCTCAACATCGTCATTTCCCGCATGGTGGAAGCAGAACGCGAACAGATCGGCCTCATCAAGGCCTTCGGTTACACCAACAGGGAAGTGGGCCTGCATTATTTCAAGTTTGTGCTGGTCATCGCCATCGGCGGCGCCATTCTCGGCTGCATCGGCGGCATAGCCCTTGGGCGAGCCATGATGCCGCTTTACCTCACCTATTACAAATTCCCCATGCTGGTCTTCCGGCTTGACCCGGCCTCTTTTGCCACGGCAATCCTCACGTCCATCGCGGCAGCTTCTGCCGGAGGTCTTCTGGTGTTGCGCAAGGTCTTTGCCCTCACGCCAGCGGTTGCCATGCGCCCGCCAGCGCCGCCGGATTATTCCAGAACCAATCGCTTCGGCAAACGCCTCAACCGTCTGCTCGATCAACCCAGCCGCATGGTGCTGAGGCGCATCACCCGCCAACCGGGACGGATGATCGGCTCTCTTATGGGCATCGCCTGCGGCATGGCGCTTTCAGTTTCAATGATCTCCATGCTGGCAGGCTTTGACCATACCATTGATCTCACCTACACGGTGATGGACCGATCCGATGTGACCGTAACCTTCACCCATCCCTTGGGGGCAAAAACCATCCACGAACTGGAAAGCATCCCCGGCATCATTGCAACAGAGCCTGAGCGCAGCATCGCCGTCGTCTTTCACAATGGCGTGGAAAGCTATCGCGGCACCATCACCGGACTTGTGCCCCACCCGCGCCTGAAACGGGCGCTCGATGAAAAGAGCGCGCCCATTGCCCTGCCCGAGCGCGGCATCATTCTATCGCGCTCTCTGGCGATAGAACTGGATATCCAACCCGGAGAGATCCTCAACATCGATGTACTGGAGGGCGCCCGCCCCAGCTTGCGCGTTCCGGTGAGCGGCGTGGCAGAGAGCCTGCTGGGCTCTCCTGCCTATATGCAGATGGATACGCTGACCAGACTGTTGGGCGAACCGGGACGCATTTCCGCTGTCTATCTACGCATCGACAAAAACAGAGCCAGCGCCATCTTCAAGGCGCTCAAGAGCCGCCCCTATGTGGCCGGCGTCAGCATGAAATCAGACGCCCGCGCCGCCTTCCAGAAAATGATGGATACCGGCGCAGGCTCCATGCGCTACATCATGCTGATCATCGCAGCCGTCATCACCTTCGGCATCGTCTATAACGCCGCCCGCATCGCTTTTGCCGAACGCCAGCGCGACCTTGCCAGCCTCAGGGTGATGGGGTTCACCCGATCGGAAGTCTCTTTCGTTCTGTTGGGGGAACTGGCGGTCATCACACTAGCCGCCCTGCCAATCGGCTCCATTCTGGGCTATTATTTCACCATGGTGATTGCCAAGGGGTTCAGTACGGATCTTTACCAGATCCCGATCCTTTTCATCCCCGAAAGCTACGGCAGAGCGGCGCTTGCGGTCCTTGCTGCCTCCATTTTTTCAGGCTGGATCGTGCGACGTGATATCGATCGCGCAGATCTAGTCTCGGCCCTAAAGATACGGGAATGAAAATACGGGAGTAAACAAGAGGCAGAAATGAACATCAACACAGCGGCAATTGCAAACCGAAAGGGCTAACAGTCATGGCCAGAAAAAGATCCCGGTCCTATTTCGCCATCACGGCAACGGTTCTCGTTGTGGCTGCTCTGGCCTATGCCTTCTGGCCGCGGCCCACGTCTGTCGATATGGGCGAAGCGAAGATGGGGGCCATGCAGCTCACCGTCAATGAAGAAGGCTTCACCCGCGTTCATGATGCCTATGTGGTATCCAGCCCTGTTGCCGGGCGGCTACTGCGTGTGGAAGTGGAGCCCGGAGACCCTGTGGTCAAGGGAGAGACTGTCATCGCCCAGATGCGACCCTCCAGCCCAGCCATGCTGGACATCAGAACCCGCGAACAGGCCCGCGCATCTGTAACCGCAGCAGAAGCCACCCTGCGGGTAGCAAGAGCCGACCTCAACAAGGCCAAATCCGATCTGGACCTTGCCAGCCAGGAGCTTGACCGCACACGCAGGCTTGCCGAAACAGACACAGCCAGCAAGGCCGCACTGGATCGCGCTGAGGCGGAGTATCGCGCAGCCAGCGCAACCAAGGACAATGCAGAAGCGGTGATCGCCGTAAGAGAAGCAGAACTCGACAATGCCCGCGCTCGCCTGATCGGCTTTGAAGAGGACGCCGCAGGCGCATCCAGCGACAACTCCGCCCCTGTCCCCCTGACAGCGCCGACCACCGGAACCGTGTTGCGCGTGATCCAGAAGAGCGAGACCACGCTCTCTGCGGGCACCGACATCATGGAAATCGGCAATATCGATCATGATCTGGAAGTCGTTGTGGAATTGCTCTCCACCGATGCCGTACAGGTCAGCCCGGGAGACCGCGTCATGATCGCAGATTGGGGTGGCAACAGCGAACTGGAAGGCACCGTGGAGCGGGTCGAGCCATGGGGTTACACCAAATATTCCTCCCTCGGAGTGGAAGAACAGCGCGTCAAGGCGATCATCCGCTTCACCAGCCCCAAAAGCGAACGCGAGAAGCTCGGGCATGGCTATCGGGTGGAAGTAAAAATCGTGATCTGGTCCGATGATAATACCCTGCTCATTCCATCCAATGCTCTCTTCAGGGATGGCGAAACATGGGCGGTCTTCAGGGTCGTGGACAAAACTGCATATCAAACCCGTGTAAAGGTCGGAAAAGACAATGGCATTTCAGCGCAAATTCTTGATGGTCTAAGCGCAGGAGACCAGATCGTCCTCTATCCTTCCGCAGGCCTTGCAGATAGCGCGAAGGTGGTGCGCAGAATGGTGCAGTAAAGAGGGCCTCAACGCCTCCGAGCAAAACGGCAGCAATCCCGTCACCAAAGGCCCGAAAATGACAGACAAGTCCATCGCCAGTACGCCGACCCGCCCACAGATGACAAAAGACATGGCGGATCTCTACCGCCCTGAGCTGGTGCTCAGCCATGACGGCGCCCCTCTGGATGGCCTCACATCAGCCGCAGACTGGGACCCGATTTGTCCTGCCCTTCACGGCTACGCCCGCACTCTTAAACCCGATTATCGCGTTGATCCGGGCGACATGAGCAAGCCGGATTGCTTTGCCTCCATCCAGCAGGCCATCAGCCACGCCATTTCCGAGGCCAAAAGCAAAGGGCTGACAAAGCGCATCTTTATCGAAATCGCGCCGGGCACCTATAACGAGCTGGTCTATATCCCAGCGCTAGAAATCGACGGGCAGAAGGTGCCGATCACACTCTATGGCAGCGCCGAGGATGCACGCAAAACCATCATCTCGGTGGATATCGATCAGGGCCTTACCGCCGACGCTTACACCATGCGATTCGGCTCGGCTTTCCTTAACACCGAGGAGAGCATCAGGGCGATGTTCGATGAGGTTTCCGCTCGGGGTGATTTTGACATCGGCACCACCAATTCCTGCGTCATGCGCGTGCGCAACGACGGATTTGAAGCACTCAATCTCACAATCGAGAACAGCTATAACGAAGGCCGCATCACACCGGATATCATCGACAGGGCAGATGTAACCCGCAACGAAAAGGGCCAGCTGTCTCACGGGCAGCATCAGGCGGTTGCCGTGCTCGTGGATGCAGCTGATCGTGTGATGTTTGAGAATGTCCGCCTGCTGGGCGATCAGGATACGCTCTATTTCAAGACCAACGAACCGCGCGTCACAGTCAAATCCTATTATAAAAACTGCACCATCGAGGGCGATGTCGATTTCATCTTTGGCAACAGCACCGCCTTTTTCGACCATTGCGAAATCCGCTCGAAAGGAGCGCGCACAGCGGACAGCTATGTCGCAGCTCCCAGCACCAACATCCATATTCCCTATGGCATTGTCTTCTGGGATTGCAGCTTCACCCATGATGACAGCGAAGCCGCAAGGCTTGGACACTTCTATCTTGGCCGGCAATGGTTCGAGCGCGTGCGCGCAACCCCTTATGGCATCTCCCCCGTTAAGGGCTATCGCTGCACGCTGGGCGAGCTATCCCATTATGAAGAACCCACTGGCACCATAGCGCTCAAGACGCTGGAAGCCGTCGGCAAAGTTGCAGTTCTGCATAGCCGAATTGGCGCGCATATCAATCCTTGCGCTCCATGGACAGACTGGAACGGCGGAGATTTCGATAAAGACGGCACCTATCATCCGGCGCCTTGGGCTCCGCGCTTCCGTCCTGTGCAATATGGCATAGAGGATTTCAACCGCACTCTGTCAAGCTGGCTGGAAGCTGAGGGGCTTTCCTATCCCAACGAGGAAACACCCCTGCCCTTCATTGCCGAATATGGCAACAGCTAGGTGGCAATTGGCGGTAGATTTCAGCCTCCCCGGGCAGCTTTAGCCGCAAACCGGGGAAGGCCATATTCGGTTTAGCGCATCAATTGCGACAAGGCCTCAACAGCCTCCGGAATAGGATAATGATGGTTGCCGACAAACAGCCCATGCTTGTCGATATAATCGGCATTCTTCAAATCCTGATGGATCGAATAATCAAAATATTGCATCACTTCGTTTCTGGCAAAATTGCCCGCGACGATAGGACGGCATTCAAATCCGGCCGCAACGAGCGCCTTGACCAGATCCGCACGTGCAACCTCCACCTCGGGGCGTATCACCAGTGAGAAGCCAAACCAGCTGGCAGCTCCGATTTCCTTCTGAATCATGAAGACCGGATGGTCAGACAGCTGCGCTTGCACCAGCGCCGCATTCGCCCGTCGCCCCTCAATGAGAGCAGGCAGTTTTTCCAACTGCTCGATCCCCAGAGCGCCAGACATTTCAAGCGGGCGCAAATTGTAGCCAGGCAGGACAAACCGGAAGCTTTCCTCGAAGGGATCGTCTGATTTCTCGCCCGTCACCTGATTGAACTTGGGCAGATTCCGCGTCCAGCCATGGGCTCGCAACACAAGCATGACATGGTAGAGCTCTTCATCATCGGTCACCACCACGCCACCTTCCATGGTAGAGATATGGTGCGAGAAGAAACAGGAGAAGGAGCCCATCACACCGAAGGTACCCGCCTGTTTGCCACCGAACGTTGCGCCCATCGATTCACAATTATCCTCGATGACGACGATTTCCCGTTCGCCAATGATCCGCTTGATCTCGTCAAAATCATTGGGGTTGCCAAGCAGGTTGACCACCATGATCGCACGGGTCTTGTCGCTGATGGCCGCTTCCAGCGCCTCAAGATCATAGTTGAGGGTTTCCAGATCGATATCGACAAACTTGAGATGCAGCCCATATTGATTGAGCGGATAATAGGTCGTTGACCAGCTCACGGCGGGCACAATGATTTCGTCGCCGCGGGAGAGCTTGTATTGAGGATTTTTGGTAAAGGCCAGAGCGGCGGTCATCAACAGATTGGCCGAAGAGCCCGAATTGACCATGACGGCATATTTCGAGCCGAAATAGTCCGCAAACCGTTGCTCAAAGTCAGCAACTTCATTGCCCATGGAATAACGATCTGACGCAACAACGCGCTGAATGGCATCCAGCTCTTTCTGATCCCAGGAAGAGGTGGCAAGCGGAAAACGGACACTCATTTCGTAGCCTCATTGAGATAAAAATCATAAGTCGCACGGATGCCATCAACCAGCGATGTTGAGGCCGACCAGCCCCATTCGGTTTGACGATCCGTTGCGCAGAGCTTCTGTTTCATGCCCACGGGGCGGGACAGATCGTGAGTAAATTCTCCATCCCAACCGATGACATCGGCAACACTCTGATAATAGGTATTGATTTCGTGATCATGACCAAGCCCGCAATTCATCAGCTCGGGCAAGGCCTCGATGTCACCTGCCGCCTTCATGACGGCATCAGCAAGGTCACCGGCATACATGAATTCACGTCGTGCCGTACCATCGCCCCAGATTTCAACCGTCTTCTCACCCTTTTCCTTGGCCATATGCACCTTGTGAATGATAGCGGGCAGAAGATGGGAATGCTTGGGATCAAATTTGTCATGACGCCCGAAGAGATTGCATGGAATGATGGTCTTGTAATTCGCGCTTGCGTCTTCGCGGCGAATATATTGGCAAAGGCGGGTCGCCATGATCTTGGCAAGGGCGTAGCCTTCGTTGGTCGGCTCCAACTCGCCCATGAGGATCATGTCTTCGCGCAACGGATTTTCCGCCGCCCGCGGATACATGCAGGTCGAGGCCAAATTGAGGAAATTCTTCACACCCGCCTTGTGTGCCGCCATGATAATATTGCGGCCGATGGCCATGTTGCGTTCCAGAAATGCCACAGGATGGGCCATATTGGCCTGAATGCCACCCACCTGTCCTGCAGCATGGATCACGAGGTCCGGCTTGTGCTCAGCAACATAGGCATCGACAGACCCGGCGTCCGTCAAATCAAGTTCCTTGGACCCCGGAGCAAGAATATGCCAAGCGCTGGCTGTCGGATGCTCGAGAATATTGCACCCGACCATACCGGAGCCTCCGGTAAGGAGCAGTGTTTTCTTTGTCATTGATGTCAGCTTTCCGTGCTCACAGGCAGCTCCAGCCCATGCTCTCGCAAGAGCCGCGCACGGCGGGCATTCTTGAGATCATTGGCGACCATTTCAGAACACATTTCCTGCACGGTAATGACCGGCTCCCAGCCCAGCTTTTCCTTGGCCTTGGCCGGATTACCCAAAAGGGTTTCCACTTCAGCCGGGCGGAAATAGCGCGGATCGATCCGAACGATCACATCCCCGACCTTGAGCGCAGGCGCGTCCTCGCCAGAGATGGCCTCCACGATACCAACCTCTTTGAGCCCCTCACCTTCGAAGCGAATAGTAATGCCTAGTTCGGCAGCAGACCATTCGATGAACTGGCGCACGGAATATTGCACACCGGTCGCGATGACAAAATCATCCGGCTCATCCTGCTGCAGCATCATCCATTGCATCCGGACATAGTCCTTGGCATGTCCCCAATCCCTCAGAGCATCGATATTGCCCATATAAAGACAAGGCTCCAGCCCTTGCGCGATGTTGGCAAGGCCACGGGTAATCTTGCGGGTGACGAAGGTTTCTCCACGACGCGAGGATTCATGGTTGAACAGGATGCCGTTGCAGGCATACATGCCATAGGCCTCACGATAGTTGACAGTGATCCAATAGGCATAAAGCTTGGCGACCGCATAAGGAGAGCGCGGATGAAATGGCGTGGTCTCGGTCTGGGGGATTTCCTGAACAAGGCCATAAAGCTCGGAGGTGGATGCCTGATAAAAGCGCGTCTTCTCCTCAAGCCCAAGGAAGCGGATGGCTTCAAGCAGCCGCAAGGCGCCGGTTGCGTCCACATCAGCCGTATATTCAGGGCTCTCGAAACTCACGGCCACATGGCTTTGCGCCGCAAGGTTATAAACCTCGTCCGGCTTCACTTCCTGCAAAATACGGGTCAGGTTCGAGCTATCGGTCAGGTCACCATAATGCAGCTTGAAACGCACATTATCGGTATGCGGATCCTCAAAAATATGATCAATACGCTGGGTGTTGAAAGAGGATGCGCGGCGTTTGATACCATGCACCTCATAGCCTTTTTCAAGCAGGAATTCGGCCAGATATGAGCCGTCCTGCCCAGTGACACCGGTGATAAGCGCCCGTTTTGTCATCTTTGCTCTCTTCAAGTTCAATTTTGTTGGCCCGTGAAAAGGATCGCCGCAAAAACCGGCCCCAATTTCCAGCCCAAATTCGTCGCCAGGCACACGACCCTCACAGCCTATAAAGGAAGCCGCAGAGATGGAGCATGCACATCGGAAGCAAGGTCAAACCGGTTTGGTCAGACCATGGCCAAGTTGGCGCGATCATAGACCAACTCTGCTCAACCTGTCACCTGTTTACCCAAGCTTTGCGCAAAGCCTGTTTGCATTTGGATTTACAGGTCAACCCAGCTGGGGAGTTCCGCTATAGGCACACCAAATATGGCCATTCAATGGATGACAGGCCGGAAACAAATGGTCTATTCTCGGACGCTCTGGGCCGCGAGTGTATCCGGCAATTCCAAAGGCCCCTTCCAGCCGCAATGATCAACACAGGCACGCGGTAACAATGAGCGTTTGCATGCAGAATTCAAATGACAAAATTTCCCTTCCCGTTTCAGCCTTCATCATTACGCTCAATGAAGAGGACCGGATAGAAAAGGCCATTCTCAGCGTTATCGATTGGGTGGATGAGGTAATCGTCGTCGATTCCGGCTCCACGGACAACACGACCGCGATTGCCGAGGCACTGGGCGCGAAGGTCCATTTCAATGCCTGGCCGGGCTATGGGCGGCAAAAGCGCTTCGGCGAAGATTTGTGTCGCAATGACTGGCTCTTGAACATTGATGCAGATGAAGAAGTCACCCCGGAACTGCGTGACAGAATTTGCTCCATTTTCAAGATCGGCCCGGATGTTGACATATACAAGATCGAGATCCTTGACGTCTTCGCCCATGAAGACAAGCCCAAGAAATGGGCTTACGGCTATTGGCAATACCGTCTCTATAACCGTAACAAGGGCCGTTTTTCCGAATCCACCGTGCATGACACGGTAAGGCCTGAGAAAGACGCAACGGTCAAGAAGCTCGACGAAAAGATCGCGCATTACTCCATTCGTTCGGTCCAGTGGGCCGTGGAGAAGATGAACCGCTATTCGGACATGCAGAGAGACGACATCGTCGCCAAGGGGCGCCATATCTCACGCTGGCGTCTGGTCTATGAATTTCCGCTGAGCTTCCTGAAAAGCTATATCCTGCGCCGCAGCTACCGCTATGGCTTCTGGGGGCTGGTGCTGGCTCACAATTATGCCTATTCACGCTTCTTGCGCATCGCCAAGATCTACGAGCATCAGCTCTTGAGTGACGCTAATAAGAAATAAGCGTGCGAGCCTGCTGTACAATGAAACCAAAGCTCTCCCCGTCCAACCACCCAATCAGAATGGCTTGAAGCCATAGCGAAGGGCACGGGATGGGTTGGTCTTGAGCGCGAAAAGCATCGCTTTCAGTGCCAGTCCGCGCAGGCCGCGCCGTTTGGCTTCCTGCACGATGTGATGGGCGAGCACCTGCCGCACCTTGGCGCTCCCAAAGAAAGACTTGCTCTTTAATCCATCAATCAGCGCATCAAGATCCTCTGACGCGAGGTCCTTAATGCCCTTGTGCGTCAAAATACGGTCAATCAGATGGTAGTAGCGAAAAAGCGCCACCATATTCTCTGGCGCAGCCCGAAGCTGGGGCGACGTTGCAGTCCAGTCAAACGAAGGCACACAATCCCACCCTTTTGAAGGATCATCCCGACCGGCTTCCAATTCTCTGGCAATGAGAATAATCAGATCCTGAGAGAAGCGTTGCCGCACGATGGATGTCTGGGTGACCTGCCCCTCATGCAGCCGGTAATCCAGAAGTACATCTGCCAAGCCGGCCAATTTGGTTCTCTTGCTCATGCGATACCAGAGATCCAGATCCTCTGCGCCCTTGAAGACATCCCGATAGCCGCCGGCACCCAACATCTCGGAGCGTCTGGCCATCACTGTGGGATGGTGGGGCAGACAATTCCCCTTACTTAGCGCTGCGGCCACATCTTGCGGTGCAGTGCGCGTATTGGTCACTTTGCCAATCGACTTGCCTTGCGCATCGACCTTGTTCATCTGGGCAAAAACCAGCCCGACATCGGGATTGTCTTTGAGAAACTGCCACTGCCGGGAAAAGCGATTGGGATAGGAAATGTCGTCGGCATCCATTCTGGCGATCAGCGGCGCACGCGCTTCCTCAAGCCCCCAATTGAGGGCAGAAACAAGCCCGTCATTGTCGCGAGCAAGAATACGGACACGATCGTCCTGCGCGGCAAGCCGCTCCAATATCACCTGCGTTCCATCAACTGATCCGTCATTGATGGCCAGCAGTTCGAAGTCGGTAAAATCCTGCTCCAATATACTGTTAAGAGCTGCCTCGATATATTTTTCGCCATTATATACCGGCAAGACGACTGAGATTTCGGGTGTTTTTTCCGTCATGTCCACCATCCGGTCTTCGCCTTTATCCGACAGTTTTTCTATAGACATCGTCCAGACAATGGACGGTTTGCTGCAAGTCGAATTTCTGGACCTGTTGAGCCCCTAGAGCCGCAAAATGCGCGTGCTCGTCGGCCATTTTCATCAAACAAGCAGTAATCTCCTCCACATCGAGACTTTCAAGGAAGATACCTGCCTTACCGATGGTTTCTGGCAAGGCCCCATTCGCCGTGGAAACAACCCCGGCCCCGGCAGCGAAGGATTCAATGGCGACAAGGCAAAAGCTTTCCCGCTCCGAGCAGATAAGCGATATTTTTGCCTCTTGCAAACGTTGCTTTATGGTTTCATGAGGCAATCCATCCAGCAACGAAAGACGCTCACACCCCGCAACGGCCCGCTTCACTTTGGCCACATATTCATCAGACCCGCTAAACGCGCCGACCAGACAGCCCGACCAATCAGGCCGCTGCGCTATGAATTGCGCCATCGCCTCAGCCGCTGGAAGCGCATTCTTCTGTGGCTCGATGCGCCCGATAAAAAGGACTTCGTTTTTCTTGTCTGCATCGGCATGCCAGAGCGAACAGTCGATCCCGTTAAAGACCGTATGGAGCGGCGTTTTGATGGCTGGATATCGCTCCAGAAAGCTCGTCCGGCACGTGTCTGATACAAAGATTAGCCCCTGCAAGGCTTCATAGCGCTTCTGATGACGCCACTTCTTAAACCAGGACAGCTTGCCACCATCTTCAAAATTATGCCGATGAAGCATAACCGGAATGGGGCGAAAGAGCTTTGCAACATTTTGCGCCGTCGGTCCGTGCTGTTGCACCACGATCAGGTCTGGCTGAAACTCGGCAACGATGGCTTGCAGCTGTTGCAACTTTTGCTTCCGGCTGCCGTCCTTGAGCATCCTCAGCGCCACATCGTCAAAGGGCTTATCGATTTCGTCACAAACCACCAGAATATCATGCTCGCTTCTCACGCTTTGCTGATGAACGCACAGGTCAATGGACGTCGCCTTTTCCGGTCCAAAATGCATGTTGCGTGGCAAATAATTCAAAACTTTCATCGAAGCGCTCTCATGAGATAGTCATTTTTTCGCTGTGTAGCGAGCATATAGAAGCCCGTTGCAAGGGTGACATCAGATCGTCAGCCACCCCTCAGGGAACAGATCTGCCACAGATCGACGTTTCAAGGCCTCGGGCGTGAACCAGTTTTTCGGAGCCAAAACCTGCTTGTCACCACTCTGGTTGAGCATAGCCCCCCACCAGCTGAAGCTGCTATTGGCAATAATATTGTGACGGCAACAGCTCATCAGTGCCAGATCCTGCTGTTGGTTGTTGCCCTCAATGAAGAGTGTCCGATCCCAGTGGGACAGCATGTCCTTTGCCGCCTCCGGGGCATCGGAAAAAATGCAATAAAGATCAGGTTTGTGATCCCGCTCCAACTGCTCTCGTGCCCGATCATAATAGTCCGCTTCAACAATGCCGTGAACGGCCAAAGCCTCGGGATTCTTCAAGAAATCCCCACGGCGAATATGAACACTTACCGTGTTAAAGCCTGTTAATTGGGAAACCAAAGCCGGATCACACGTCTCAAGAATGGGCTGCAGCTTGATAATCTCGGCCAGCTGATCGACAAGGGGGGCAAAATAGCGCGGGCTCTGCCAATAGCCTGACAACAGAATACCCTTCGGCAGGTCTCCAAAGCCCGACCAATAGTGAAAATGCGGCTCGGTTACCGGCTTTAAAGGCCACAGACCCAGCATCGTTCTGAAGTGATCGCCCAACCGGCGATCCTTCTTGCGGCGGGAACGACGCATCAGGGCATCGGGCAGCTCGATATAATCAGGCTTTATGCCCACCAGCTCAAGCCCTGACTGATGCATAATGCCGCCATCCTGCGCACAGTACAAAGGGCAATCATGCTTGTGCGCCAGGGCCAGACCGGCCAGATATTGAAACAGGATATTCCCCAAGCCGCCCTGCAGCTTCGTTACGATGATCTTGTCCAGCTCCGGACTGTTAGACGTTGCTTGCATGGAGCTACTGCCTTTCGAAGAGGGAGAGATACATCTTGCGAGACATTGGGCGCAAAGGCTTGGGCACAGAGCAGAGCTTTTTCCATTTCGGCACGCGATTGGGGCAGAAAGAAAAGGCACTTTCCAGCCTCTGAAAATCTCCATTCCCCTGATGGGTTTCAATGGTCTCAATGACCCGGCTGCATAGAGAGAAGAAATTCTGCTGCTGCATCAGGCGCTGTTTGTTCTCCCTCATCGCCGCGCCCGCCTTCGTGGCAAGATCGCGATCAAGAATATCAAGGACTTTCGCAACCGCTTGCCTTGGCTTGGTGATGTCGATGGAGGCAAAGCCTTCCGGGTTGAAATAATCACCCAGATTGGGGCTCCCGGCACTGATCGGAAAAATCCCGCCCAAAATGGGATCAGCCAGCTTTTCGGTCCATCCATCTTTGAGCAGATTATTCTCCAGCACCAGATGATAGCGATAGCCGTCGATGGCCTCCCTCTTGTCGGCGATGGGGCGAAAACCACGGCCATACAGCGTGATCCGGTCGCCCAGCGCCTCTTTCAGCATAGAGAGAAAGCGGATGCGGCGGCTCTGGTTGATATTCATATTCTTGGTGGAACAGACGACCGACAGCTCGCCCTTATGCGGCACGGCTCTATCGGCGGCCAGCGCGTCCCATTGATAGGCCTCTGCGGTCCGCTCAAAATCGAGACCATACATCCAGGGTAAAGCCACCTGAGACAGGATCGTCTGTCCCTCAAACGACGGATTGTCATCAATGGAGACAACCGCCCCAAACTGGTTCAGAAAGTCTGCCGAATAATATTTGATACTCTTGGGTTCGGTACGAAACAGAATCCGACGCTCCTTGGGCAAATCTGTTTCACATATCTTGTTGGGCTCATCATAGGCGACGAGCCAATCGGCATGATGCCGTCCATCGACCAGATCGAACTGATTGTCTCCCCATATCCCATCGCCCTTCGGCGTTTGGCGGAAGAAAAACTCCAGATTGTTATTGCTTGTCAGTTGGACGATTGTTCTGGTCAACGGTTGGATCTCTTGGTTAGTCCTGAAGGCGCCGCTTGACCATCAAGGCTGCGGCTTGAAATCAGATAATCTCGATATTTGGGCAAAATCAGACAGTGAAATTTTCCAACAACCCCAGCCCTTTCTGCAAAAGTGCCTTGGCTGCCGCTTCATTTTCGGCTTCCACATAACAGCGCATTTCAGGTGCATTGCCTGAAGGGCGGAAATGGACCATCTCGCCACTCTTTAGCAACACGCGCAGACCATCAATGTCGCTTTTGGAAGCCACAGCGCCAATAGGCTCAAAGAATTGCGCAAGATTATCATCACTCTCGCGCAAAGATGCCATCAGGGCAGAGCTGCGCTCCTGCGCATAATTCTTGATCCGGTCAGCATCCGCATAAGGCAACGC
Organism: uncultured Cohaesibacter sp.; assembly: GCF_963678225.1. Lineage (NCBI taxonomy): Bacteria > Pseudomonadati > Pseudomonadota > Alphaproteobacteria > Hyphomicrobiales > Cohaesibacteraceae > Cohaesibacter > uncultured Cohaesibacter sp. The sequence continues at coordinate 1,188,956 of NZ_OY782763.1, forward strand.
ATAGTCCGCAACAAGCTCGGACAGAGACTTGTTCGCGCTAAACGCGCTATGGAGCGTAGCAAGAATAGGCAGGAAACAATCCCGTGTGGGCAAAGCGGCAAGCGGATGTCCGTTCGGAGCAAAGGCGGTCGCCGTCAAATAGCCGCCATTGGCTTCAAACCCGACGATATTGCTTTTGCCTTGAGACAGGGCCTCCATCATGCCAGCGATGACAAAGGGTGAGCCAACCTTGGTGCGCAGCACTTCAAAGACCCCATTTTTCTCAATGCCGGAATTAGACGTAATGGGCGTAACCGCCACCTCAGCACCAAGAAAGCCCGAGGTAATGAGGCCAACAAGATCCCCCCGCAGCGGCAGGCCGGTTTCATCGGCCACCAAGGGCCGGTCTGCATCACCATCAGCCGAAACAACAGCGTTAAGACCATGCTCCCTGGCCCAGCCTTGCAGCAGGGCAACAGTCTCGCTCGATACGGCTTCCGTATCGACCGGAATGAACACATCAGACCACCCCAGAGGAACAACCTCTGCGCCATAATCCTCAAGGCAAGAAACCAGCATGGAGCGGCAAGTGGTGGAATGCTGATAGACACCAATCTTTTTGCCCTTGAATGCCCCTTCTGGCAAAAGGCATGCAGCCCGCTGCAAAAAGGCAGAAATGGCTGCCCCGCCATCGCTTTCTGCAACGCCCTTTTCCTCGAGAACCGAACCGCTCAGCTTTTCGGCCCACGCAACAATCGCAAGCTCATCTTCCTTGGTAATCTCGCCAGAAGGCACATAAAATTTGATGCCATTGCGATCTGCCGGAATATGCGAGCCAGTGATCATCACCGAGGCCGCGTTCCGCCCCATAGCTGAAAGGGCCAACGCCGGGGTCGGCAGAATGCCGCAATCAACCGGCACAAAGCCGCAAGACTTGATAGCTCCAAAGCACAGCGCCGCAATCTCCGGGCTGGATGGGCGCAGATCCTGCCCCACCAGAAGGACGTCCCCCTTTTGAGCAAGCCCCTTTTCTTCCAGAAAGCGGCAAAAAGCGGTCATATATAAAGCACTTGGAAGCCCCGCCAACTCGCTTGAAAGCCCGCGCAGACCACTTGTCCCAAATTTCACATCCATAATTTCATTCCAAATGCCTGAGAGATACGGCTTGAAGGATCAATTATCCCTACTCTTGTGGTCTGGCAAGATCGGCACACCAACCGCCATAGCACGATGCGGCACCCTAATCTCTTGAATAGATATCCTCATAGCGAACGATATCATCTTCGCCAAGATAAGAACCGGTTTGCACCTCGATCAGCACCATATGCACCTTGCCCGGATTTTCCAGACGGTGGGTTTCGCCAAGGGGAATATAAACCGACTGATTCTCCGTCAGCAGCTTAGACTCTGCTCCGATGGTAACTTTGGCGGTTCCTTCGACCACAATCCAGTGCTCGGCCCGATGATGGTGCGATTGCAAGGATAGAGCTGCGCCGGGTTTGACCACGATGCGCTTCACCTGAAAACGCCCGCCGACAACCAGACTTTCAAACCAGCCCCATGGGCGATGATCCAGCGGGAAAGCCTCGGCCTGCCGCACCTTTTTTTCCTTGAGGGCATCAACGGCCTTGCGAATATCCTGCGTTCGGCTTGCATCGGCAATGAGAACGGCATCCGGCATGGCAACAGCCAGCACATTATTCAGCCCAACGCCGACAATCTCCAACCCTTCAGCCTCGGAGCGGAGCAGCGAGTTGGAGCAGTCAATAGAGGTCGCATTGCCAGAAAGCGCCACGCCCTTGTCGTCCCGTTCGCTTTCCTTCCAGACGGCCCCCCAGTCGCCAAGATCAGACCAACCAGCAGAAAAAGGCACCACGGCCAAATTGTCAGCCCGTTCCATCACCGCATAATCAATCGAGATATCTTCCGCTTTGGCCCAGCTTTCCGGCTCCAGACGCAGAAAGCCAAGATCAGGCACAGCCTTGCGCACGGAATGTTCGATCGGCTCCATCAGATTGGGAGCATGCTTTTTGAACGCCTCTATGATCGCCTTGGCGGAGAACAGAAAAATGCCCGCATTCCAGAGGAACTTCCCTGACGCAACCATCTTCTCCGCGTCCGGCAGATCCGGCTTCTCGACAAAGCGTTCAAGGCTCACAGCCCGCGCCTTGTCAGCCCCCAGACAGTCGGAAAGCTCCAGATAGCCATAGCCTGTTTCCGGATGGGTTGGCTCAATACCAAAGGTAACAAGCTTGCCTTCCTTGGCTGCAGCTTCGCCAATCTTGACCACGGCGCGGAAGGCATCTGCATTCGGAACCACATGGTCCGAAGGCGCCACCAGCATGAGGGCATCGGGGTCTTTTTCTGCCAGATAGAGCGCCGCCGCCAAAACCGCCGGGGCCGTGTTGCGTCGATCCGGTTCGATCAGAATCGCTCCCGGATCGATACCGACCTCGAGAAGCTGCTCAGGCACGATGAAGCGGAAGTCGGCGTTGGTCACGATAACCGGTTCATTATACCCCTCTCCGGACAACCGCTTGGCAGAGGCTTGAAACAGGGTCTCTTCACCAATCAGAGGCACAAACTGCTTGGGATAGCTTTTGCGAGAAAGAGGCCAAAGGCGCGTACCAGACCCACCACATAAAAGAACCGGAGTAATCATGACGTCTCGTATCCGTGCAAACAAATGAGAATATGAAAGTTTCTGATCTATAAGCCAGCATGCCCTCTGTAGCAAGGTACCAGACTGTCTGAGTAGGGTTTGAAAGAAGGACTGGTACAAAACGTCTCCGAGCGGGGAAAAGTCGTCCCGCCCGCCAGTCCAAAGCCGTTTATCAGCACCTCTATATGGCCGCCTTTTCTGGTGCAGATATGGCAGCAACAGCCTCCGCAACTTCCCTCTTCAGAATCGCAGCAAAATGCTGGGTCACAAGGTTCGGCACACGGCTGGAATAATGCAGAGCAACCCCAAGAGATGGTAATTCCGGCAAGCCATAGTCTGCACAGGAAAGCGGGTGCACATTGGCAGGTCGGCCGATCTCACTTCGCAGTGCGATCCCCAGCCCCGCTTCGGTTGCCGCCCAGAGGCCTGCAAGACTGGGGCTTTCAAAGGCAATACGCCAAGCAGAAGCCTGCCTGTCGAGACTGTCGCACGCAATGACACGCATCTGACAAGGCATTTCCAGCGCAACCAACGGCACGAAGCTGTCTGTATTCTGCTTTAGAAGAAGCGCTCCATTGTCACTGGCAAGCCAGCGAAGCGGAATATCGGCGAGCTTTTCCGCAGTAGGCTCCAAATCACCATCACTCCAGGCCAGAGCAAGATCGAGCTGCCCGTTGGCAACCTTTTCGCGCAATTCCTTGTTGCGGGCAATGCGCCCCTCGATGCGAACCTTGGGGTGCGCCTGCGCAAACAGATTAAGGATGGAGGGAAGCAGCCGTTCGCCGAAATCTTCCTGAAGGCCCACCCGAACCCATCCTTCCAGATCCGGGTCAAACAAGGCGCTGATGGCTTCATCATTCAGCTCGATCAACCTGCGCCCGTAGGATAAAAGCTGTTCACCCGTGTCGGTCAAGACAAGGCCCCGTCCGGACTTTCTGGTCAAGGGACTGCCGATCTGGCTTTCCAGTTTCTTCAATTGCGCACTGACAGCAGAAGTCGAGCGCCCCAGACGATCCGCCGCAAGTGCAAAAGAGCCCGCCTCAATGCCTGTCACAAACGTGCGCAGGGCGGCCATATCCAGATTGATTTTCTGCATCACTATCCCGATTTTCAGGACCATCACTCAAAAACTATGCGATTTTCAGCATAATCATGATGCGATAGACAAGAGATGTCAATCAGGACCACCAAGATGGATGAGACGAAATCGCGATATATGCGCGGTCCATTCAGCGCCTTGAGCCCACCCTGGATACGGAGCATTTCAATGATCGCAATGCAATATAGCTTCACCTTGCCTGCCGACTACGACATGACGCGCATTGATGAGCGTATTAAGAGCAAAGGCCATTTGCTCAACGGATTTCCGCATCTCAAATGCAAGGCCTATCTGTCTGCCAGTCGGCAGGACGAGGCCTATAGCAGTCAGCACAATCTCTATGCACCATTCTATATTTGGGATGACGCCGCAGGGGCAAGCGCATTTCTTGCCACTCAGGGCTTTGAAGCGCTTAAAGACAGTTTCGGCCGGCCCGACATCGATATCTGGCTTCCCCTTGCTCATAGTCTGGGAGATGATGTGGCGAAAAGCCAGTTCGCCACACGCCACATATCCCCCATAGCACCGCAAACCAGCCTTGCCGATCTACGCAAAGACATGGAGGAAGCCGTCAGCACCGCTCGCAAACGCGGAGCAACGGCGGCCTTTGCTGGCTTTGACCCTCACACATGGCGACAGATCTATTTTGAGATGGGGCCGAATCTTCCAGTTCTGCGTGATGAGAGGACGCAAATCTATCGCGTCGGCTATATCGCGCAATAAGCAAACCGCATCATTGCCAACAACAAAGCCCCGCGCGATTTCCGCGCGAGGCATTTTCATATGTTGCATATCCGGGCTAAAAGGGATCAGTCAAAAAGCGGGATTTCAACCCCTGCGGCCTCAAACAGATAATCACGCGATGCCGTGATCTTGTCGCGCAACGCGGCGATATCCTGACCAACCAGTTGTCCCTGCCACTTCTTGATCTGACCAGCAACCATGACGGTTTCGACGTTGGAGCGTTCCATCAGCGTCACAACAGCGCCTGGTGCATTGTTGAGCGGGGCAACGTTGAGGGCTTCGGCATCAAGCAGAATGATGTCTGCTTCCTTGCCCGGCGTCAGGGAGCCGGTCTTGTGATCCAGCTTCAGGCCCTTGGCACCGTTGATGGTGGCGAATTTGAGCACGTCACGCGCATGGAGCAATACTGGTGCATTCTCCGGCCCATCTTCCAGCGCCTGCTGGTTGGCCATGGCCCGCTGCAGGGTGATGGCACTGCGCATCTGGGTGAAGAAGTCCGAAGTCATGGTACATTCCACATCAACCGACAGCGACGGCTCCATGCCCATGTCGATGGCCTTCTGGATCGGCGGCATGCCATGGCGCATCTGCATCTCGATTGGCACCGAGAGGGAAACATGTGCGCCAACGTCCTTGGCACGATCCCAGGCCGCGTCCGACATGCCGGTCATGTGAATGAACAGATGCTTGTCGGTATAATGCGGAATGAGCCGGTCCATGGTTTCCTGCATGCCGAGCGAGCCGACCACATGCAGACCGACCATCAGGTCCAGCTCCTTGCCAAGGTTCCACAGATCCAGCGGGTCGATATTCGGCAGATAGGCTTCGCCGCCCATGAGCATGGTCAGGAGCTGGTCATCGGAGGCGAAATACTCGTCGCGAATGCGCCGCGCATCCTGCGGATAGGCCAGATCCGGACCATAACCCTCAAAGTAGCCAAAGACACCACGACGACCAACATCCTGCATGCCCTCAATGACGGCATTGGAATGCTCGGGCGAATGGTGGATCTGGGAGACGTCAAGCACCGTGGTCACACCGGCATCAAGCTGGCTGAGGCCGCCGAACAGCTCTGCAATGTAAACGTCTTCCGGGCGATAGACCTTTGAAAATTTACCCAGAATGTCATCAAGATAGTTCGGCTCACCCGGGCGGGTCGGATCGGCAAACATGATCCCGTTGGGCAGGAAGGAGCGCAGCGCCGTTTCAAACTGGTGATGGTGGGTATCAACAAAACCGGGCATGACGACACGCCCCTTGGCATTGATCACCGCTGCGTCAGAGGCTTCGATAGAGGGAGCCACTTTAAGGATTTTCTGCCCCTCGACTAGCACGTCCCCGATAAAATCTCCAACGGAAGGGTCTTGAGAAAGAATATAGCCGCCTTTTATAAGCGTACGCCGACCTGACGCGCCTACACCCTTGGGCAGTTCAGAGGCCTCGGCCGCACGGTTGAGCAGGGTAGGAAACAGCGCCGCTGCCGTCGCACCAGCCATCGCACTCTTCAGAATAGTTCGGCGTGAGGTGTCCGTTTCGCGATGAGGTAGTCCCGCCTTGCAGAATTCACACATATCTTGCTTCTCCTTTATAACGAACAAAATGTATGTTACATACAATAATAGCGTTATAGAGCCGCGCAAGGAGGCACAATTTTGAAGCTAGGTAACATGAGTGTTCCCGGAGACTGCGGCAGCATCTCTCCGATTCTGGCCCGTATAGGCGACAAGTGGTCGACCCTTATCATTCTGGTTTTATCAGAAGGACCAAAGCGTTACAGCGTTCTGAGACGAGAAATAGAAAGCATTTCGCAACGCATGCTGACGTTGACCTTGCGCGCTTTGGAGCGCGACGGGCTGGTTTTGCGTACCGTCCACGCCGATAAAAATCCGCCTCAGGTGGAATATGAGTTGACGGACTTGGGGAAAACCCTGATCGATCCACTCTATGAACTTTGCCTCTGGGCATCGCAAAATTGCGACGTAATCGAAGAAAACCGCAAGAAACATGAAGCCGAGCAGGCCGACGCCTGAGGCAATCATCGCGCTGCCGTCTTCCGCGCGTATGGCTAGCCACCGTTTCTCGCCATCTCTCGAAAAGAGAGCAAGCCATGTCAAGTATGGGGCTCAGCAAGCCGCTAGGTTGCGACCACTGGCCAAACAGGATGGACAGAGATCAAACCCAATGGCCCAAGAGGCACACAAGATCTGCGCCGTCCTGTCTCGGGGATCAAGAGCGAGGAAGGATAGACGATGAAGACAAGCAGTGTGAAAGAGTATGAGACCCGTTTACTCAGGGTTCTCGAGCATATCGATGCCAACCTGACAGCCCCATCAAGTCTGCAGGAGCTGGCTGGCATTGCTCACTTTTCGCCGTTCCACTTCCACCGCATATTCAGAGGCATGACAGGCGAAACCATCGGTGGATATATCCGGCGACGCCGTCTCGAGGTGGCCGGAGAGCAACTGGTTTCACAGGGCCACTCCGTCACTTGCATCGCCTTTGATGCCGGATTTGAAAATAGCGAGAGCTTCTCTCGTGCTTTCAAGACCCATTTCGGCATGTCTCCAAGCCAGTACCGAAGCACGGGAAAATCGCTAATGACCTCAAGGACGCTCAAAGCCGCCCGATTGGGGATGCTTCATTCGCAGGCCCGTGCCCTCGCCCATTACATGGCAACTGAAGGAAGACGAACCATGTTCGACGTTGAAATCAAAAACATTCCCGAAATTCATGTGGCCAGCATGCGCCACACCGGCCCTTACAATGAATGCGGCGCTGCATTCGAACAACTCTGCAGCAAAGCTGCCCAAGAGAATTTGTTCCGTCAGGATACGGTATCCATGTCCATCTGCTATGACGATCCCCATTCGGTGGAGGCAGAAAAGCTGCGGTGCGATGTCTGTATCACCGTGCCCGAAGACACCACGGTGACGGCACCCATGCAGAGCAAAACCATCCCTGCGGGTGACTATGCTGTGGCGCTTCACAAGGGATCCTATGACGGCCTGCAGGCAGCCTATGATTGGCTGTTTGGCCAATGGCTACCGCATTCAGGGCGTGAGGCAACCGATGAGAGTTCCATCGAGGTCTATTTGACAGACCCATCCACAACCAGACCGGAAGACAACCTCACCGAGATCCGTATTCCACTGGTCTGATAGCGTTTACACCAGCTATTTGAGCCACAAATGGCACAGATGAAAAGGGGCGTCACTCACAAGAAGACGCCCCACAACCAATGTTTTGGCAAGGCAAATGCTATTTGCGCACCGGTGCCAGCACGATTTCATGCAGGGCCACACCGGGCTGCATATCCGCAACAAACAGGGCAGTTTTCGCCATGTCTTCCGGCTGGATCATGCCAGCCATTGTGCTCTCATCGAAATTCGGGCGCTGTTTGAGCAATGGCGTTGCCACTTCAGCAGGACACAAAGCGGTCGAGCGGATGCCATTCTTGCCTTCTTCATCATTCAAACTGGCAGAAATATCCGACAGGGCATGTTTGGAAGCGCCATAGGCAACCCCGCCCACCGAATAATGATAGCGCCCCGCCCAGCTCGATGTATGGATCAAGACACCATCTTTTTGCGCCCGCATCACCGGCAGACAGGCAGCAATCACATTCAGTGCTCCAGTGATATTCACCTCGATGACCTTGTCCCAGCTCGTCCAATCCAGTTCGGCCCACGAGCGCTTGGGAACATTGAGACCGGCATTGTTGCATAGCACATGCAAGCCGTCCCCCCAGTTAGCAATTTTTTCTGCTGCCAAAACCATACCTTCACGATCCGCAACGTCGCCCGGCAGAACCAGATGATCAGCACCAGCAGGCAAACTGCGGGCCACATCCAGCAGCTTGTCTTCGCTGCGCCCGGTAAGAACAACCCGGTCGCCCGCCTTTGCAAATGCAATAGCCATTGCTGCGCCGATCCCTGAGCCGGCACCCGTAATCCAAACGGTTCTCGTCATTGATCAATTCCTTGATTATGCGTGTGTCTTTGTATCTTGCAATCCCCACCCAACCTACCGCCTTTTAAATCCCCGGTATAGTGCGACAGTGGCGGTTATGCCCCCCCCGACAACGAGGCTTTGAACGGAAAAGACGAGAGGGCTAGACGCGCCACGACAGGTTGCAAAACGTCTAAAGTTTACACAAGAGGCGTCGAAAGATGGCAGCTCGCAATCGCCACTATGGACAAACTGAAAACACTGGAATGGTGAAAAGTGTCCCACGCGCCCAATTTTCGTGGGACACTTTCTTTGTAAGACACTGCATTTACGTAGATTTTAAAGGAGAATGGTGGGCCCGGAGGGACTCGAACCCCCAACCAGACCGTTATGAGCGGTCGGCTCTAACCAATTGAGCTACAGGCCCTGAATTTCAGGTGCATTTGAACTATACTGAATTGCCTTTTCAGGCAAGCCCTGACAAAGCGATCAGTGGATAGCCAATGCATTCTTACACCTTCTGATACACAGGACCGCTCCCTACCCTACTCCGGCCACAAAGCTGGAAAAAGATGCCTTCTTTATCAAACCACCTGCCAGAGACAGCCGGACCTACCGGCATTCTGATTATCAAGGCAGGGTCGTATCTATCATGGGGAGCCCCAGTATCATGAACAAAAGCCTGATCACATTGACCACTCTTCTTTTCCTGACTGCACTACCCGCAGGCGCAGAAGAGACGAACACGGGAACAATCTCTGTATCCGGCACAGGCAGCCTGAGCGCCGCTCCCGATATGGCCATCCTGTCTGCAGGTGTGGAATCCAGAGCCAAGGACGCCAAGGCAGCGCTAGCAGACAACAATGACAAGATGGCAAAGCTAATGGCAGAGTTGAAAAAGGCAGGCATAGAAGAAAAGAATATTCAAACCTCCAACTTCAACATTCATCCGCAACTGGTCTATCCCGATAGCAGCACCCAGCCCCGCGCACCGGAAGTGGTCGGCTATGTTGTCAGCAACCGGGCAACCCTGCGCATCCATGATCTGGGATCGGTAGGCTCAGTGTTGACGGCACTGGTCAATGCTGGCGCCAATGATATCTCCGGCCTCAACTTCGACATCTCCAACAAGGATGAGCTGCTCGACGAAGCGCGCAAGGAAGCTCTGGCTGATGCGCACCATAAGGCTGAGCTCTATGCCAAAGAACTCGGCACCGATCTCTCCTCTCTTCAGAGCCTCTCAGAATCGGGCGGGTTCAGAAACCCTCAGCCAATGATGATGCGCGCAGCCAAGATGGAAGCCGTTGACTCTGCCGTGCCGGTCGCAAAGGGCGAGATGGAAATCTCCATCACGGTGAATGCCAGCTGGTTCCTTAAGGACGACTAACCGGCTTGAATCCTTTTGTGAACAAGCGGACTCTCTTGTGGAACTTGAAGCCACAAGAGAGCCAGTCTCAAAACTGGCGCACGCATATCACTCACCAGGGAAGCACTTTAAGGCACACCAAAAAGCAAAGCCCGGACAATGACTTGTCCGGGCTTTGTGATTCAGATTGATAGTCAGCTGATTTTAGCTATCAAGGAAGCTGCGCAGCTTGCGGCTGCGGCTTGGATGCTTGAGCTTACGCAGCGCCTTGGCTTCGATCTGACGAATACGTTCACGGGTCACGGAGAACTGCTGACCAACCTCTTCGAGGGTGTGGTCGGTGTTCATGCCGATACCGAAGCGCATACGCAGCACGCGTTCTTCACGCGGCGTCAGGGAAGCCAGAACGCGGGTCGTGGTCTCTCTGAGGTTCGCCTGAATGGCCGCATCGATGGGCAAGATCGCATTCTTGTCCTCGATGAAATCGCCCAGATGAGAATCTTCCTCGTCCCCGATCGGGGTTTCCAGAGAGATTGGCTCCTTGGCAATTTTCAAGACTTTGCGCACCTTCTCAAGCGGCATCTGCAATTTATCAGACAGCTCTTCCGGTGTTGGTTCGCGACCGATCTCATGCAGCATCTGACGCGACGTCCGCACGATCTTGTTGATCGTCTCGATCATATGCACAGGGATACGGATGGTCCGGGCCTGGTCCGCAATCGAGCGGGTGATCGCCTGACGAATCCACCATGTGGCATAAGTCGAGAATTTGTAACCGCGGCGATATTCGAACTTGTCGACAGCCTTCATCAGGCCGATATTGCCTTCCTGAATTAGGTCGAGGAACTGCAGACCACGGTTGGTGTATTTCTTGGCGATGGAGATAACCAGACGCAGGTTGGCTTCCACCATTTCCTTCTTGGCCTGACGGGCTTCCCGTTCGCCCTTCTGCACGGAGGAAACGATACGTCGGAACTCGCCAATCTCAAGACCGGTTTCGGTTGAAAGCACCTGAATGTCTTCGCGCAGATCCTGAATCCGGTCGCCTTCGTGATGGACGAATTCTTTCCAGCCACGGCTCGTCAACTGGGAAACACGTTCGATCCAGTTGGGATCCAGCTCGTTGCCCTGATAGTTCTTGAGGAACTCGGACCGATTGACACCATAGGCTTCAGCCAGACGCAGAAGACGCCCTTCGCGACCAACCAGCTGCTTGTTGATTTCATAGAGCTGGGAGACCAGAGCATCAATACGGTTCTGGTTCAAGGACAGGCTCTTAACCTCGACAATGATGTCTTCCTTGAGTTTGTCGTACCGACGTTCCTGGCTGGGAGACAGAGACTTGTTGGCCATACGCTGCTCAACAAGCTGATCCTGCAAACGGCGCAGCTTTTTGTAGTCTTCAGCGATCTGGTCGAAAATAATCAGAACCTTGGGCTTCAGCTCGGCTTCCATTGCGGCAAGAGAGAGGTTGTTTTCGAGGTCATCCTCGTCATCCTCATCGTCATCACCCTCGCCTTCCCCTTCGGCCTTCTCTTCCTCATCGCTGACAGGCTTCTGTCCGGCGACGACGGCAGGCTTGGCGACAGCTTCTACCACAGGAGCTGCTGCTGCGCTTTCCTCTTCGCCATCGGTTTCCTCGTCGGAATCGTCCTCATCCTCGTCCTCGTTGCCGGGGCCGGCATAGGTCGCTTCCAGATCGATAATATCGCGCAGAAGAATGTTGCCCTCGAGCAACTCATCACGCCAGATGATGATAGCCTGAAAGGTCAGAGGGCTTTCGCACAAACCGGCGATCATGGCCTCGCGGCCGGCTTCTATGCGCTTGGCAATGGCGATTTCGCCTTCGCGCGACAAAAGCTCCACCGAGCCCATCTCGCGCAAATACATGCGCACAGGGTCATCGGTCCGATCTGTCGGTTCCTTGCTGGTTGTCGTCTTAGCAACTGCGGTCGAGCTCTTCGCCTCAACCAGATCCTTTGAATTGCTTTCCGACTCGTTGTCTTCAGCTTCTTCTGACTCGATCACATTGATCCCCATGTCAGATAGCATGGACATCGTGTCTTCGATTTGTTCAGATGAAACTTCTTCCGACGGCAAAACTTCGTTCAACTCATCATAAGTGACGTAACCGCGTTTCTTTGCGGTTTTGATCATCTGCTTGACAGCAGTATCCGTCATGTCCAGCAGCGGCGCATCCGAGTTGGAGCTTTCGCTGTTGGTCTTGTCGTCGTTTTGCATTGCCTTTGTTGCCATTCCTGTCTCCAAAGACACCCGGTTCTGTGGGGCGTCTGCTTCGGCATCCACTCGTACGAACGGTAGGTCATGCAATTATGCCGGTGCTCGCAACAACCGCATGATGTTCAGGACTCACGTACATTCATATAGATGGGTTCGTTAAACGCCTCTTAACCCAAGCCTGCTTGGTGCAGTCACCACGATCCCCTGCACATATATCCACAAAAACAGGCCGGTTAGACGGCAAAGTCCCCGGCTTCAGATCACGTTCGATTATCCGCAGCATAAATCATTTCTTCGCCAACTTGACATTTGGCGCATGGGGCTGCCGGAACTAGATATTTAGCGCAGCGATTCGATTCGGCAACCCCCAAGAGTAGAAAAAACATCGTTTTTAGGGACTTTTCGAATCATTTTTACGGTTTTTGTTCGCGAAACCGCAAAGATCTGGACAAAACCTGACGCTCACAGCTGATTCGCCCAAAATAAGAATCACATAGACTCAAGCGCTTTCATCGACTGGCGTGGCCAATTGCAGCAGAACCTCTTCGAGAGAAACCTTTTCGCTGCCGCTTTTCATCTGGTCGTAAAGCTCGCTGAGTTCCTGCTCCTCACGCAGATTTTCTTCCCTGCGCCGATGCAATTCATTGGTCAAAGACTGGATGCGATGAAACGCCCCCTCGTCCACGCCTGCAGAAAGAGTAGCCATCTCCCTTTCCAGATCCTTCTCTGTCTCTCGCACCTCAAGCACATTGAGATAGGATTGGAAAAGCCGCTCCAGAAACAATCGGCTGGGCTTATAGACCAGTTGGTGCACCCTGCGACGTCCCGCAAGACGCCAACCCCACGGATGGATGACCTTGCCATTGCCATCACGCACCTCAACCCCATGCATATCATCGAGCAGGTCCCTCAGATTGTCCGGGCACTGGTCATAGATATCCTTGTAGGTGCGCGCATTCTGGTCAAAGATAATGTGCGAGAGCACAAATTTGAAGGCCTCAAGACTCTCCTTCTGGAATGGCACCGCCAGTATCTGCTCGGCGAACTGTTCGAACAGATAGGGCATATGGACCGAGAGCCCGATGAGGCAATATTCATATTCCGTCGACTGCCCCATCTCTGGTGCTCGGGACACATTGCCCGAAGCCTGCAATGCGCTGGAGGGTCCAGCCCCCTTGCCCGCACGGGCGCCACCGCCAGTGAAGAAGCGATTGCGATTCTGATCGCGCCGATCGCGCTCCTGCTGCCAGAAGAAATTCGACAAAGCCGACTTGAAGCTCATCTGATACTGGCGCTGCACGCGCTCATCCTTGATCAGACGCACCAGATCTTCGATGCGCTTTTCAAGAGCGGCCTTGCGTTCAGGCGTATCTGCCGGTTGGGCTTCCAGTTCCCGCTCCCAGATCACGTCAAACAGGCTGCGAGCCTGCCCCAAAACAGGAGCAAAGGCATCCGCACCGCCTTCGCACACCAGATCATCCGGGTCCTGACCATTGGGCAGAAAAACAAACTGGAAGGAATAGCCCGCCTTCAGATTGGGCAAGATGCGTTCAATTGAGCGATGGGCCGCCTGTCGACCCGCGCGGTCACCGTCAAAGCAGATATAGGGCTCGTTGGAAAAGCGCCACATGCGCGCAATTTGCTGCTCGGTGAAGGCCGTCCCCAGCGACGCGACAACATGACGGATACCGGCCTGATAGAGCGCGATGGCATCCATATAGCCTTCCACCACAATCGCCGAGCCCGCTTCATAGGCCGCCTGTCGCGCCCGATGGGCGTTGAACACCATATTGCCCTTGAAGAAGAGGCGCGTTTCTGGCGAGTTGAGATATTTCGGCTTGCCATCCTTGTCCAGAATACGGCCACCAAAAGCCACGACCCGTCCACGTTCATCCTCAATGGGGATCATCAGACGGTTGCGGAAGCGGTCGTAGGTGGGGCGACCGTCATCAGGCTTGATGATCAGGCCAGTGTCGAGCATATCCTGCTCGCTTACGCCATGCTCGAGCAGATAGCTCTTCAGGTGATCCCGGCTGTTGGGAGCAAATCCCATACGGAAGGTCCGCATGGTTTCTTCAGTCAGCCGCCGGTTGTTGGCATAGCTGCGCGCCTCGCGCCCCAGTTCCGAATGAAACTGAAGCTGGAAAAACTTGGTCGCCATCTCCATAACATCATAGAGACTGGCCCGTTCGCGCTCACGCTTTTGCACCTGCGGGTCTGGATCGGGTAGCGGAACCCCCGCTTGCCCTGCCAGCATCTCGACAGCCTCGGGAAAGCTCAGCCCTTCAGTTTCCATCAGAAACTTGAAGATATCGCCATGTTTGCCAGAGGAGAAACAATGATAGAACTGCTTCTGGTCATTAACGAAGAAGCTGGGTGTCTTTTCCTTGTTGAAAGGCGAAAGACCGGCATATTCCCGCCCCTGACGACGCAATTTAACCTTGCGTCCGACCACGTCGGACACAGGAATGCGTTCTCTTATTTCTTCCAGCAGGCTTTGCGGAAATTTCATAAGCAAGGCTCGAACTCAAAAGCCGCACGTGGTTCGACTAGGTCAGACCAATAGCAGGCATATTCCAGAACAAGATACCCGCACGGATCTCTTGCGACATCCCTGCAGGCTAACACGATCCGATGATAATATCAGATTTTCCAAAAGCACAATGGTCACTTCAACGAGACCATTGAACCATAGACGACTTCGGGGCCTCATTTTTTAGAGGCCCCTGAAGAAAGCGATCAACTGTTGTGATGGCAGGGCTAGAGCAGCAAGCCCTTGACGATGCAGCTTGCTTTGCCGAAATCCATCTGCCCCGGATAGGTCGCCTTGAGGTGGTTCATCACCTTGCCCATATCCCGCAAGCCATCGGCATCAAGCTCTTCCACGGCTTTGGCGCAAGTCTCTGAGACTTCCTCTTCCCCCATCTGCTGAGGCAGGAATTCCTTGATGATTTCAGCTTCCTCACGTTCCTGCTGGGCAAGCTCTTCCCGTCCGGCTTCTTCATAAACCCGGATGGATTCTTCGCGCTGTTTGATCATTTTGGCAAGGATCTGCAAAATGTCGTCATCCGAGACCCCTTCCTTACCTTGACCGCGTGCATCGACGTCACGGTCCTTGATAGCGGCGGTCACCAGACGCAGGGTTGCCATACGGCGTTTGTCCTGAGCCTTGATTGCCTCTGTCAGGCTTTCGGTAATCTGCTCACGCATATTGCTGGCCTCTCATCTCTGTTGGCCTTTCATTGCCAGGAATCACAAAACGCTCTCGGCAAGAAAGCGGTTCCCGTTTTGAAAGCCAAGAGCAATATTCCTGTAAAGTGGCGCAATTTCGCCACTATATCGGCATTTTCCAGCCACGTTAGCATGGCTTTGCCACCGAAAAAACTTAATGTTTGATACAGTGACTTTCAATGTTAGGCAAGTCGGCATTGCACTTACGTCTTAGTCCGCCGCTTGTTTGGCAAAGCGTTAACAAAGAATGAACAGCGTAAAAACATGGAGAATTCCAGCGCGTTCCTTACGTTTCACCGTCCCCTTGCTCCGACTTCTTAACAGCGCTGTCATTGTTGAAAGGTGAGTGCAAGCCCTGCTCTCCAGCGGCCGATAACTATGGAGACGCATAAAAGCCACGACTGACCAATAAGATAAAAGCGACGCCGTGAAAGCCCCCCTTTAGAAGATCGGGCCCCTCAGCCGGGCCAACAGGCGCCAACCCTTTGGCCAGCTATGCAGAGCCCCGCAAAAGAAGGGTCAATATGCTGCTACACAGCATAGCATGGGGAAAAAGCCAGCCCCATCACTGTATAATCGACATAAGAGGAATACAAAACCGCAAAACAGCACAAAATTTCAAAATCAAATCATTTTGAAATATATTTATTCGAATTATTTATCCCAGACTCATTGACGCTCGGGCTCTTTTGTCATAGATCATCACCTCTGAGAACAAGCATTTCCCTGTCTCCATCCTCGTTTCAATTGACGCTGAGCCCAAAGGGCTCCAGCGGACGAGAAGGGGCACAGAAATCAGACAAACAGCATTTTCAGGACACCCACGGCATGGCTCACCCCGCTACTTCACCGGCTCAGACGACACCGGCCCCTTGGGACGACTTCAAACCGACCGCTCTCCTGGTTTTGGCAGACGGCACTGTCATTGAAGGACAGGGAATCGGCACGACCGGCTCCGCCGTCGCGGAAGTCTGTTTTAATACGGCAATGACCGGCTATGAGGAAATCCTCACCGATCCTTCCTATGCAGGCCAGATCGTCACCTTTACCTTCCCTCATATCGGCAATGTCGGTACCAATGAGGAAGATGTCGAAACCATCGATCTCGACAATGATGCAGGCGTCCGAGGCGCAGTCATCAAGACGGACATCACAGAGCCCTCCAACTACCGCGCAACGCGCCATTTCGACGCTTGGCTGAAGTCACGCGGCATCGTTGGCATCGCTGGTGTGGATACCCGTGCTCTGACGGGCTTGATCCGAGAAAAAGGTCTGGCCAATGCGGTTATCGCCCATTCGCCTGACGGCAAGTTCGATGTCGAGACTCTCAAGCGCGAAGCGGCAGGCTGGAACGGCTTGGTCGGCGCAGACCTCGCCAAGGATGTTACCGCCAACAAGACCTTCGAGTGGGATGAAACCACTTGGGTCTGGGATGAAGGCTACGGCAAGCTCAAGGATCCACAGTTCCATGTGGTCGCCATTGACTACGGCCTCAAGCGCAACATTCTGCGCCTGCTTGCCGATCAGGGCTGCAAACTCACAGTCCTGCCTGCCACGGCAACCGGCGAAGACATTCTGGCGCTGAAACCCGATGGGGTTTTCCTTTCCAACGGTCCGGGCGACCCGGCCGCTACCGGCAGCTATTCGGTAGATGCCATCAAAGCTGTTATTGAGGCAGACATTCCTCTGTTCGGCATTTGCCTTGGCCACCAGATGCTGGCACTGGCCCTTGGCGGCAAGACCACCAAGATGCATCAGGGGCACCATGGCGCCAACCATCCGGTTCAGGACAAAACCACAGGCAAGGTGGAAATCACCTCTATGAACCATGGTTTTGCTGTTGATGGCGAAAGCCTGCCAGAAGGCATCGAGGAAACCCACATTTCCCTGTTCGACGGATCCAACTGCGGTCTGGCTGTGAAGGACAAACCGATCTTCTCGGTTCAATTCCATCCTGAAGCCTCTCCGGGGCCGAAAGACAGCCACTATCTCTTTACCCGCTTCACCAATCTGATGCGGGCCCGCAAGGGCATTGAGCAAGTCGCTGAATAAGACCGGCTCTCAAACAGCTTTATACAGATAAAAAGCCCGCTCCATGCAAATCATGGTGGCGGGCTTTTTGGTTCGCTTGGGCCTTCTCACAGATCTCCCACTCAAAAAAAGCCGACAGATGCCTTCTCTTGAGCCAAAAAGAAACGGCCCGATGAACCATCGGACCGTTTCTTTGGGAGACTTGATTTTTAAATCCCGGGCCATTCTGCATCACAACAAGAATTGGCTCCTATTCGTTACGCGCTAAAATCTTTGAACACGCGTGCAAGATAGCAACGAAGCTGGGCAAATCTGTGAACGTCGCAGCGACGACGAACGCCCAGTGTTTCGCGACTTACCATGAGGTCGACTAACATTGGGGGCACTCCATAAAGTGGGCTCCTGTCGGGATCCCGGTTTTCATCACACTCTTATGCAGCATCAACCATTGACCTTACTGCGAAGGTAGGTTTTAAATAAGCTGAACGGACTGCACTCAGTGCGCTTATGTCTGTAAATATGCGCACTAAGTGCATCAATGTCAACAGGAAGGCGCACTTTTTGCGCAAAAAGAAGTAAGCCGTGGCAAAATCTGAACAAAAACAAGACGATGAACCCATGTCCGCGCAGCAATTTCGCGCGTGGAGAAAAGAAATGGGGCTTAAACAGAAAGACGCAGCAGATTTGCTCGGCTTGAAAAAGCGCATGATTCAGTATTACGAGAAGGGCAATCGGGATGGGAAGGCTGTCACCATTCCCAAGTCGGTCCGCCTTGCCTGCTATGCGCTGACAATCGGCATTTCCGACTTTGACGGCACAACGGCCAGCAAATTCGATCCAGCCAAATTCAAAGACAAGTCTGACGATCAAAGCGACGAGCAAGCCGTTGAGCACCAGCCCCTCTCGCACGAAAACGAGACCCCCCCATCCGATCAGGAAGCCCTCTGAAAGGGCCAGATGGCCCTTTATTCCGACGGCATGAGGCGTCCTTAAGTATTTTCCCCAGACTCCACGGGACATGCCTCAATCCTGACAAGAAATCGGCTATCTGTTGACGCCAGCCAAACAATCATCCGAAAAAGTGCTAGATAGAGACAAAAAAACTTCCTTTCCCTATGGCAATATGGGCAATATTTCGCTATAGCGATCCAAATCTCATCTGCACACCCCGACCAGCAACGGCCAGGCTCCTCTTCAAGACAAGGGTGAGCGGTGCCTCGACGTGAGCGCGAAGAACGATGCCAAAGCGGACAGACTTAAAATCCATCCTTATTATCGGTGCCGGACCCATCATTATCGGTCAGGCCTGCGAGTTCGACTATTCCGGAACACAAGCTTGCAAGGCTCTCCGAGAAGAAGGCTACCGCATCATTCTGGTCAACTCGAACCCGGCGACGATCATGACCGATCCGGACATGGCGGACGCAACCTATATCGAGCCGATCACTCCGGAAATCGTAGCCAAGATCATCGAGAAGGAACGTCCTGACGCCCTGCTCCCCACCATGGGTGGCCAGACGGCACTCAACTGCGCTCTTTCCCTGCGCAAAATGGGCGTTCTGGAAAAATACAATGTCGAGATGATCGGCGCGACGGCTGAAGCCATCGACAAGGCTGAAGATCGAGAACTGTTCCGCGAAGCGATGAACAAGATTGGTCTCGACACGCCTGTTTCCCGGTTGGCCCACAACATTCCCGAGGCGCTTGAAGCGCTCGAAGTGGTTGGCCTGCCCGCCATCATGCGTCCATCCTTCACCATGGGCGGCACCGGCGGTGGCGTGGCCTATAACCGCGAAGAATATCTCGAAATCATCGAGCGAGGCCTTGATGCCTCTCCGACCACCGAAGTGCTGGTGGAAGAAAGCATCATTGGCTGGAAAGAATATGAGATGGAGGTCGTTCGCGACAAGAACGACAACTGCATCATCATCTGCTCCATCGAAAACCTCGACCCGATGGGCGTACATACCGGCGATTCGATCACCATCGCACCGGCCCTGACGCTGACGGACAAAGAATACCAGATCATGCGCGACGCCTCTCTGGCAGTTCTGCGCGAGATCGGGGTGGAAACCGGAGGGTCCAACGTTCAGTTCTCGATCAACCCGGAAACCGGCCGCCTGATCGTGATTGAAATGAACCCGCGTGTGTCCCGTTCCTCGGCTCTGGCCTCCAAGGCGACCGGCTTCCCGATCGCCAAGGTCGCAGCCAAACTGGCTGTCGGCTACACGCTGGATGAACTGGCCAACGACATCACCGGCGGCGCAACGCCGGCTTCCTTTGAGCCATCCATCGACTATGTAGTTACCAAGATCCCACGCTTTGCCTTCGAGAAATTCCCGGGCGCAGAGCCTTCCCTGACCACTGCCATGAAGTCGGTTGGCGAAGTCATGGCCATTGGCCGCACCTTTCAGGAATCCCTTCAGAAAGCCCTGCGAGGCCTTGAAACGGGCCTCACCGGCCTCAATGAGGTGGAAATCGAAGGGCTGGATCAGGGCGATGACAAGAACGCCATTCGCGCAGCCCTTGCAAAAGCGACCCCGGACCGACTGCTCAAGATCGCACAGGCTATCCGCCTAGGCGTCAGCCACGAGCAGATTTTCGAGACCTGCAAATATGATCCTTGGTTCCTTGAGCAGCTTCAGGGCATCATCGATATGGAAGAGAGGGTACGTGCTCACGGCCTGCCGCAGGATGCGCACAATATGCGCAAGCTCAAGAGCATGGGCTTCTCCGACGTGCGCCTTGCAGAACTGGCTGGCACCTCGGCCAAGAAAGTGGCGGCCCTTCGGAACGATCTTGAAGTCCGTCCGGTCTACAAGCGCATCGACACCTGCGCTGCCGAGTTTGCGTCACCAACCGCCTATATGTATTCCAGCTACGAGATGCCATTCAACGGCGCTCCTGCCTGTGAAGCCAATCCTTCAGACCGCAAGAAAGTTGCCATTCTCGGCGGTGGTCCAAACCGTATTGGTCAGGGTATCGAGTTCGATTATTGCTGCTGTCACGCCTGCTTTGCCATGAGCGAAGCCGGGTATGAGACCATCATGATCAACTGCAACCCCGAAACGGTCTCCACCGACTATGACACCTCCGATCGTCTCTATTTCGAGCCGCTGACCGCTGAAGATGTTATCGAGATTCTGCGCAAGGAACAGGAAAACGGCGAACTGGTCGGCGTCATCGTGCAGTTTGGCGGCCAGACCCCGCTGAAACTGGCTCAGGCGCTTCAGGATGCCAACATTCCGATCCTTGGCACCTCTCCGGATGCCATCGATCTGGCCGAAGACCGCGACCGCTTTCAGAAGCTGCTGCACAAGCTCGACCTGATGCAGCCACGCAACGGCATTGCCTATTCCATCGAGCAGGCCCGCATCGTGGCTGACCAGATCGGCTTCCCTGTTGTCGTGCGCCCATCCTACGTGTTGGGCGGCCGCGCCATGGAAATTGTGCGCACGCCGGAAGCATTTGAAAAATATATCCAGCTAACGTTGGCCGAACTGGTACCTCCGGATATCCGCCTCAAATACCCCAATGACAAGACCGGGCAGATCAACGCCGTTCTCGCTCAGAATGCCCTGCTGTTCGACAGCTACCTTTCCGGAGCCATCGAGGTTGACGTGGATTGCCTGTGCGATGGCAAGGAAGTTGTGATTGCAGGTATCATGGAGCATATCGAGGAAGCGGGGATCCACTCCGGTGACTCCGCCTGTTCCCTGCCGCCTTACTCCTTGTCTCAGGACATTCAGGATGAGTTGGCGCGCCAGACCAAGGAAATGGCGCTTGCCCTCAATGTGGTCGGCCTGATGAACGTACAGTTCGCAGTCAAGGACGGCGATATCTATGTTATCGAGGTCAACCCGCGCGCATCCCGTACCGTACCGTTCGTGGCCAAAACCGTTGGCAAGCCGATTGCCAGCATCGCCTCGCGCGTCATGACCGGCGAACAGCTGGCCGATCAGGACGTCAAGCATGACAAGCTTGACCATATTGCCGTCAAGGAAGCCGTCTTCCCATTTGCCCGCTTCCCCGGCGTCGATACCATTCTCGGCCCGGAAATGCGCTCGACCGGTGAGGTCATGGGTCTGGACAAAGACTTCCCGGTTGCCTTCGCCAAGTCACAGCTGGGCAGCGGTACCAAGGTTCCAAGCAAGGGCACAGCCTTCATTTCGGTCAAGGATGACGACAAGCCGGCGATTCTGCCTGCTGTCCGTCGCCTCAAGAATGTTGGTTTCCGTATCATCGCGACCGGTGGCACACAGCGTTATCTGTCCGAAAACGGCATAGAGTGCGAAAAAATCAATAAAATGCTTGAGGGTCGCCCGCATATCGTTGATGCTCTCAAGAATGGTGAAGTGCACCTGGTCTTCAACACAACCAAGGGCGCCAAGGCAATTTCCGACAGCCGGGATTTGCGCCGCGCTGCACTTTTGCATAAGGTACCCTACTACACGACTGTTGCCGGAGCATTGGCAGCAGCTCAGGGCATTGAAGCTTATCAGAAGGGAGATATTGAAGTCCGGCCTCTGCAGGACTATTTCTCCTGATTGGCAAGACCGACACAGTCTTGCAACGAACATTCATGTGCGTCTCGAGGGCACGAAACCCTCGGGACGCTAAACTTTTTTGTGGGGCCTCGTACCCCGTTTAACAGGAGGCTTTCCGAAGGCAATGGAAAAAATCCCAATGACGCCTGCCGGATATCAGGCTCTTAGTGAAGAATTGAAACAGCGCAGCAGCGAAGAACGTCCGCGGATTATTGCGGCGATCTCCGAAGCGCGTGCCCATGGCGATTTGTCCGAAAACGCCGAATATCATGCTGCAAAGGAACAGCAGAGCCTGAATGAAGGCCGTATCTCCGAACTCGAAGACAAGCTTTCGCGTGCGGAAGTCATCGACGTGGCCAAGATGAGTGGCGACACCATCAAGTTTGGTGCCACAGTGACCATGGTGGATGAAGACACCGATGAAGAGAAAACCTATCAGATCGTGGGCGATGTCGAAGCCGATCTGAAAAAGGGCAAGATTTCCCTATCCTCCCCTATCGCACGTGCCCTAATAGGCAAGCAGGTTGAGGATTCCGTGGAAGTCATGGCGCCCGGCGGGTCGAAATCCTACGAGATTCTCGAAATCAAATATATCTGACAGATCTTTGGGTCTGTCCCTTCCCCAACAATAGCAGTTTAAAGAGCTGCTCAAGTCTGATGGAAGCCATTCAAAGCCTATAAAAAAAGCGCATCGGCGTTGCTCCCGCCATGCGCTTTTAAACAAATCGCTGCCTTTCCGACTTTCTCGCGTCAGTCACCCAGATTAATCGGAACGTTCGGCGCATTCTTGCTCAAGCGGATTGTCAGCGATGTACGCACGCTATCCACGTTGGGCGCAGACGTCAGTTCATTGATGACGAAAGACTGAAAAGCTTGCAAATCAGGCGACACACAGCGCAGAACAAAGTCGATATCCCCGGAAAGCATGTAGCATTCCCGAACTTGCGGCCACGCTCTGACACGTTCCTCAAAGGCCACCAAATCGGCTTCGGCCTGACTATGCAACCCGACCATGGCAATCGCTGTTACGTCAAAGCCGATCTGCTTTTCGTCAACAATGGCGCGATAGCCTTTGATGATGCCAGCTTCTTCCAGCGCGCGAACGCGGCGCAGGCATGGAGGCGCAGAAATACCAACGCGACGCGCCAGCTCTACGTTTGTGATACGACCATCATCCTGAAGCTCTTTCAGGATTTTCCAGTCAATTGGATCAAGTCTTGCTTTCAAGGCGAAAGGTCTCTTATTTTCGAGAAGCTCATGGAAACGTGAGCTGTTGTCCATACCAAGGTATAGCGCGCAGCGACACACGATCATAGCGCTAAATGGACAAATCTGGAAAGTTTAGACATATTTCTGTGCCCATTTAGGACACAGAACGCCGTTTCGGTGAATTATTTGGAAAGATCACCCCTCCAGGAGAGTCGAAAGTGGTAGCCACAACAGGCATGAAAATCTGGGTTCTGAGTGACGGCAAGCCTGGCGACGAGAATCAATGCCTCAGCGTTGCCGAGCGATTGGGCGGCTCCATCGAGCTGCGCCATGTAGCCCCGGCAGCGCCGTGGGTCTGGCTCATGCCCCATGGGCCGATACCACCATCTGACAGCCCCCAAAAGCCAGGCTCCCCCATTCATGGCCCCTTTCCCGATGTGGCCATAGCATCGGGCCGCAGAACCGTGGCCTATTTGAGAAAGCTCAAGAAAGTCAGCCCGCAAACCATAACGGTCTTTCTCAAGGACCCGCGCCTTTCTTCTTTCAATGCGGATCTTGTCTGGGTTCCCTTCCATGACAAACGCCGGGATTCTCGCACAATCGTCTCCCTGACCGGCCCGACCCGCATTACACCTGAACACTTGGCCTCAGCCAGAACCCGGGCCCCGCAAGCCCTGCTTCATCTGCCAGCGCCGCGTGTGGCGCTTATTCTGGGTGGCGACACGGCAAAGGAAAAGTTCGGCGAGCAGGCATCAAAAAGGCTTGCGCACTATCTAAGCCATGAGCTGCCCCCGCATGTTTCCGTGATGGTCACCCCATCCAGACGGACGCCGGAGCACTTGAAAGCCGCCGTTGAAAAGGCGCTCATAGGACACCCTCACTGGATCTGGGATGAGCAGGGCGACAATCCATATTTCTCGATGCTCGCCCTTGCCGATGCGATCATCGTGACTGCTGATTCTCATTCCATGCTTTCGGATGTTCTATCGAGCGAAGTTCCTGTTTACATTTTCGAGCCGGATGCCTATCCAAAGAAGCTGAAACGGACGATCAATCAACTCGTCCAACACCCTTTTGTACAACTTCTCCCCGCCCCTCTTGAAACGGGAGCACGGCCCGCAATAGATTCAACAGAACTGATAGCAGAGGAAATCCGGCTTCTGCTCAACCCGACCCCTCTTAAAGGATCTCAATGAAGCGGAGACCGCTCCTCTTCATGGCCATATCAAAGAAAGTTAATCCGATGCATAGCAAAGTCTTGATCATTGGCTCTGGACCAGCAGGGTACACAGCCGCCATTTATGCTGCCCGCGCCATGCTTGAGCCGACGCTTGTTGCCGGTATGCAGGAAGGCGGTCAGTTGACCATCACCTCCGAGCTGGAAAACTACCCCGGCTTCGCTGAAGAAATCCAGGGCCCGTGGCTGATGGAGCAAATGAAGGCTCAGGCCAAGAATGTTGGCACCAACCTTGTCTCGGATATCATCACCGAAGTCGACCTCACCTCACGCCCCTTCAAGGCAAAAGGCGATTCTGGCGCAGACTATACCGCCGACAGCATCATCATCGCCACGGGCGCGCAGGCGCGTTGGCTGGGCATGGAAACCGAAGAGAAATTCAAGGGCTTCGGCATCTCCGCCTGTGCCACATGCGATGGCTTCTTCTATCGTGGCAAGGAAGTACTTGTCATCGGAGGCGGCAACACCGCTGTGGAAGAGGCACTCTATCTCACGCACCATGCAAACAAGGTGACGGTCATCCATCGCCGCGATGAATTCCGCGCCGAGAAGATCCTGCAGAACCGCCTTGAGAAGAACCCGAAAATCGAAGTGATCTGGGACTCCGTGGTTGAGGAATTCATCGGCAAGGAAGGCTTCCCGCCAAGCGTGACCGGCGCCAAGCTACGCAATGTCAAAACCGGTGAGATAACCGATATCACCGCTGACGGCATTTTCGTTGCCATTGGCCATGCGCCAGCTGTTGAGCTGTTTAAGGACACGCTGAAAATGAAGGAAAACGGCTATATCTGGACCGCACCTGATTCGACAGTGACCTCAATTCCGGGCGTTTTTGCCGCAGGAGACGTCACCGATGACAAGTACAGACAGGCCGTAACGGCGGCCGGTTTGGGCTGCATGGCCGCTTTGGAAGCCGAACGCTTCCTTGCAGAACAAGAAGACGCTGAATAATAACGGGTTTTGCCCAGAAATAACGTCCTAAGACCTCCGGCTACCTTGTTTTGCGTTTGAAACTTATTAGACTAAGGGCTACGCTTGAATCCGCATATCTGGCGTAGCCCAAACGCATAACATGGGCAGCGTCCACTACGGCTAGTCAAGGCTCGTTAAGATTCAGACATTAGCATGGATTGCAGGACCAGCAATTCAGCCGGAGGAAACTATGGATTGGGACAAACTACGCATTTTTCATGCGGCCGCCGACGCTGGCAGCTTCACGCACGCCGGCGACAAATTGCATATGAGCCAATCCGCGATTTCCCGACAGGTTAGCGCTCTGGAATCGGACCTAGGGGTTACACTATTCCACCGACATGCACGCGGTCTCATCCTGACGGAACAGGGTGAGCTTCTCTACCGCACAGCCCATGACGTGCTCATGAAGCTGGAAACCGTCCGCACCCATTTGACCGACTCCAAGGAAAAGCCGACCGGCGAGTTGCGCGTCACCACTACCGTGGGTCTTGGGTCGGCCTGGCTGACCTCGCATCTGGCCGAATTCATGGAGCTTTATCCCGGCATCGCGCTCACGCTCTTGCTTGAGAACGAGGATCTCGATCTTGGCATGCGGCAGGCCGACGTGGCGATCCGGTTGCACCAGCCGACACAGCCCGATCTCATTCAGCGCAAGCTCTTCACGGTGCATTTTCATATGTACGCCTCAGCCAGCTATTTGAAGAAATTCAGCCAACCCCGCTCCATGGATGAACTGGAACAGCATCGACTGATCTGCTTTGGCGACAACCACCCCAACTATCTCAAGGACGTCAACTGGCTCGAAACAGCCCAGATGCCTCCGGGCAAAAAGCGTCAGATGGCGCTGAAGGTCAACAACCTGCTGGGCATTCGTCATGCGGTGATGCGTGGTGCGGGCATCGCGATTCTTCCCGATTACGTGGTTCATCCTCGCGATGAGATGATTCAGCTGCTGCCAAGTGTGGAAATGCCAAGTTTCGAAACCTATTTTGTGTATGCGGCAGAGCTCAGAAATTCGATGCGCATTAATGCTGTACGCGATTTTCTGCTGTCAAAAGCAGCTAGCTGGCATTATTAAACGCTAACTTAAGCCTTTTTAGAAGATATATTGCGCCCATGAGTTATGGCTCATGGGCGTTTACGTATTTAAACCTATATTTATGCACCAAACGCATAACAGAACTGCATCCGCGCACATTGAAAACCGTCTATTTAATAGGCATATATGCCTCAGCTGAAGGCAATAATCGTTGCTAACCTCCTCCCTGCGACGATGTTTGTAGCCAGCTGTTCCCCTCTGGAAGGTGATTGCTCCGCACTTTTGTGCGGAATAAACTTTATAAGCCGGACTTTTGTCCGGCTTTTTTTCTTTCTATCTACTTTTCCAATTATTACCGAAATTTGAATAAATAATAGGCATGGCTATTATTTCAACAAAGAGCGCTATGCGCTTTTGTGAATTCTTGTCATGAAATCCGAATAGTGGCATTTGAAAAAATACCTATTCTTAAAATCAGACAAATGCCTTTCTCTCCTTGTCCCGCTAGCGCTCACCACGCAATCAAACCGGCAGCTATCCCATCGCGATAGACAAACAAAAGGGCTGGCATGCGCGGAGTATCCCACACAGTACCAGCCCATTTAAACGTCGAAGCCCATCTGAGCCGACGCCGCAGAAGCCAAATCAGGCAAAAATGGTTGCCCAGCCCCAGGAGATTGGCATGACAATCCAGAGCGCCGGGATCATGTTGGCCACAGGAAACTGCTTGATACCGCAAATGCGCATCCCCACAGCCAGCATGATGCAGCCACCACAAGCCGAGAAGTCAGCCAGCATATCCGGCGTTGTCAGGGGAATGATCAGCACCGAAGCGAAAAAGAACAGCGCCTGAACGATAAGCTGGGGAACTGCAAGCAAGGCAATAATGTACCCCATGGTCGCAGCGAAGATCATGGCGGTGAACAGGTCCAGGATGGCCTTGACGACCAACAGGGTCGTATCCCCGGTCATGCCTTCCACCATTGCGCCATAAATGCCTGTCGCACTCATGGAGAACAGCACCAGCAGCGCCACGAACCGGTTCAGGAATTCATCCTGAGGCAGCGCACCATCCGATGGTGTCAGTTTGGACAGGAGGCTCTTGGTCTTGAAAGACATTTTGTGAATGGACTTTTCGAGGTCGAAAATCTCGCCCGCCAGTGAGCCGACAATCAATGCAAGCACCACCGGAGCCAAGGCCACCACCTTGCCTGCCATGGCAACCCCAAGCCCCATGGAGGCAATGCCGAACACCATCGGCATATTCTGTTTAACATTTTCCTTGATTTTGGCACCGATGAAAGCGCCGACAACGGAGCCGACTACAATCGCGGCGCCATTAATGAGAGGACCTATCATTTTTTTTCCTTTTGTGGCTTATACTGCCACTGCAAATGGCTCAGGCTGCCATTGATTTACTGGTTTTGACAACGCACGCCACCCTGCGAAGGCAAAGTCCTCCCAACTGCCTTCACATGAACCTGCGCCTTGAGCCAATCAAAGCATGTCGACTTTGCCGAACTCTTTTAACAATCTTCCGAGGTAAAGCCGAATTCTATTTCTTCCTTAGTGAAAAACACCTTCAGATCATTCGATTTCATGAGCGCAAAAAGCGCATCACATTCGCTCGCCGTTACCGCCATAGTCAATCTCTGCGGTGGATCCTGCATATCGAAATATCCGTTGGAATGGTAGCGACCATCATGGCCGAACCCTTCCTGCGCCGTAGAAAGCGTTGCACCACGAATGCCCAACTGCATAGCCTGATCAATAATCCAGCGAGCGAGAGGGCGATCCTCATGCTCGCGACTACGCTGCGAAAAGAAGGTAATAAGAAATCCTTTAGTCATGAGAGCCCAGACGCCGGTTTATATTGTTTAAGGTTTGCGAGAACTTCTTGCTCGTTTGGGCTGCTTGGATAAACAATGCTCAACTGCGGGCGGATCAATTGTCTTTGCGAAAAGCTAAGGCAAGATCTTGTAAGAAGTTTCTGCACTATCGGACTTCGATCTCAAAAAAGCAACAAAAAACCTGACAAAAGTCCGATTATTGTCAATGACAATACCATCAAGAATAAGGGAAACGGAGTAGATCCCCGTTCCCCCAACCATGACACTTATGCCAATTAGTCTTCCTTGGCCGCTTCGAGCACGAGATCTGCCTGCCGACCGGTCAATTCCTGCATATGATCAAAGGATGCTTCATATGAGGCAACCCCGGCGGAGATAGATCTCAGCTCGATGATCAGATCACTGATCTCGGATTGTGGCATCAGACTTTCCACCACATCCCATCCTTCCCAGCCAGGCCGGGCATCATAGCCCATCAACTGGCCGCGCCTGCCGGCCACGATAGTGTTGACCTTGGGCGTTACATCATTGGGCACAGCGATCTTCACACTCACAATCGGCTCCAGCAGCACCGGACTGCATTGTGGCAACCCCTCGCGCATGGCCAACGTGCCTGCCGAGCGGAAGGCCTGATCGGAGCTATCCACGGTATGGTAGGACCCGTCACTGAGATTGACTGCCAGATCGACAACTTCAAAGCCCAGCGGCCCCTTGATCAACGCATCCTTGATACCATTCTCGACAGAGCCGAAATACTGCTTGGGAACAACGCCCCCAGTGATACTTTCGCTAAACTGGAAGCCCTCTCCACGAGACAACGGCTTGATCTCGATAACCACATCCCCAAACTGGCCATGGCCACCAGACTGCTTCTTGTGGCGTCCGCGCACCGACGTTCCTTTGCGGATGGTCTCCTTGTAGGGAATGGCCGGAACATGGCTTTCGATATTGATCGAATATTTCCCCTGCAGCCGCTCAAGAGCCACACGCAAATGCATCTCGCCCTGCCCACGCAGAATGGTTTCGCTGCTATCCTGATTTTGCTCGATAATCAGAGACGGATCCTCTTCAACCAGCTTTTGCAAGGTGGCATAGAGCTTGACCTCATCGCGGTGTTCCTTGGGCCTGACGGCCATGGCAAACACCGGAGATGGCGCTTCGAACATATCAAGCTGTGCGACACCTTCCTTCGCCGTGGTCAGGGTCATGCCCGTATGGGCATCATCCAGTTTGCCCAAAGCAATGACCTCACCAACGCCAGCGGTGTTGTCCTTGATGGTTTTCTGCCCCTGAACATGGAACAGACCCGACACGCGGCCGATTTCCTCGCCTTCGCTTGCGAAAAAGACATCGCCATCCTTCACCGAGCCTTTCAGCACCCGCGAGATGGACAGCTTGCCACCATGAGAGGTGTGAATGCTTTTCATCACCTGCAACACAGGCTCGCCGTTGGGCATTTCAGGACAGCCAAGACGCTCCGCCGTATAGCCGACGCCAAGCCCTTCATGGCGCAGAACCTTCAGAAGACGGGTCACACCATTTTCCTGTTCTGCGGCCCCGATCAGCACCGGCATGACCTGCCCCTCGCGCATTTCCTTTACCAGATCGGTAAAGACCTGCTCTTTGGAGGGCTCCATATCCTCCAGCAGCATTTCCATGAGCTTGTCGTCATGATCGGAAAGCGTTTCGAGCATGGAATAGCGGGCTTCCCACTCGCGCTCCTGATCATCCGCGCTCATGTCCACCAGCTCGCTGGGCGCATGCTCCTTGTAAAGGAAGGACCGTTCCAGAGCCAGATCGATATAGCCTATGGCCTGTTCTCCCTTCCAGATCGGGATCTGACGCAGCAGAAGTGGCGTGTTGGAGGCATGCTGCAACGCCTCGACGACAGAACGCACCCGTGTCGTGCATTTGTCCAGTTTATTGATAAAGAGAATTCTGGGAATGTTGCGCTCTTCAAGCTGCCTGAGAATAACCTGCAAGGCTGGAATTTTTTTCTCGTCCGGTTCGCAAACGACGATTGCGAGATCGACGGCGGAGAGCGCGGGAAGACTTTCAAACTGAAATTCGACTGAGCCAGGGCAATCAACGAAAATATAGGGATCTCCTAGAAATTCCGTTTCGGCGATATTGGCTTCTACCGACATATGGTGCGCGCGCGCTTCCTCGGATGCATCGCCAACAGACCCTCCACTGTCGACTGATCCGAACTTGTTGATTGCGCCGGTTCGCGCCAACAAGGCTTCAAGGAGAGTTGTCTTACCGCTTCCAAAGGGTCCGACGATGGCTACGCAACGTGGACCCTCTACTCTTCTGCCAGCTTGTCCCATGGCAGATCCTCCTTTCTGTTTTCTGCATGATGTCCGGCACCAGCCTGATCAACTGCTCTCATGGGATCAGCCATCAGCTCCTCCTGGTGTTTTCTTGTGAGTTTGACCCTGCTCCTCTTGCCTTGAATAAACGCGCCAAACTGTCAAAAAGCGCGGACAGTACTCTTTCAGCTTAACCGAGATTTGCCCGGTCTGTTTGATCAAACGCAAAAGAAACCGAGATTGCATTATGGACTCACTGCAATTTGACAGTTTGATGACAGCCCTTCGTCTAAGACTCATCTTTCGTCTATAAGACGAATTATCTAATTGAATTAAAAAGGAAAATCTTATCGCAGCATCACACCCCGAATCCGCTCTCGGGCTCTGGGCAGGCTGCAGGAGCAGACAGCCAGCGCAACCGGAAGCCTCGAACCGACTGAGCCGAATGGCTCGCATAAACAAAAAGGGGCACCTAAGTGCCCCTTTTCGTTATTGAAGATCAAATTTGACCAGCCTCGCTGGCAGCACCCCTTATTTGAGGGAAGCGCAGAATTTCTTGATGCGTGCGCAAGCCTCGGTCAGTGCCTCGGTTGACGTCGCATAGGAAATACGGAAGTTCGGGCCAAGGCCGAAAGCTGAGCCCTGCACAACGGCAACGCCTTCCGCTTCCAGAAGCTCGGTTACAAAATCTTCGTCGGTTTCAATCACCTTGCCAGATGGAGCAGTTTTGCCGATGCAATCCGCGCAAGACGGATAGACATAGAAAGCCCCTTCAGGCATCGGGCAAGTAATGCCTTCGCAGTCGTTAAGAGCGTTAACCACCAGATCACGACGCTGCTTGAACACTTCTGCGCGCTCGGCGATGAAATCCTGCGGACCGTTCAGAGCTTCAACAGACGCATACTGCGAAATCGAGCTCGGGTTGGAGGTCGACTGGGACTGCAACTTGGCCATGGCCTTGATCAGTTCAACAGGTCCACCAGCATAGCCAATACGCCAGCCAGTCATGGCATAGGCCTTGGAAACACCGTTCACCGTCAGCGTACGATCATAGAGCTTCGGCTCGATCTGGGCTGGTGTGGTGAATTTGAAGTCGTCATAAACCAGATGCTCATACATGTCATCGCTCATGATGAGAACATGAGGATGCTTGAGCAGAACATCGGTGAGCGCCTTCAACTCGGCTTCCGAATAGGCAGCACCTGACGGGTTGGAAGGAGAGTTGAAGATCAGCCATTTGGTTTTCGGCGTGATTGCAGCGTCCAGAGCTTCCGGCGTCAGCTTGAAGGTTGCCTTGTCAGCTTCCACGACCACAGGCTCGCCACCGGCCAGCAGCACCATGTCAGGATAGGACACCCAATATGGGGTCGGAATGAGAACCTCGTCACCCGGGTTTAGGGTGCAGACCAGTGCGTTATACAGCACCTGTTTGCCACCGGTACCGACAGTGATCTGGTTTGGCTGATAATCAAGACCGTTTTCACGTTTGAATTTGGCGCAGATGGCCTCTTTCAATTCAGGCAGACCGTCAACAGCAGTGTATTTGGTTTTACCTTCATTGATGGCCTTGATCGCAGCAGCCTTGATATTGTCCGGTGTATCGAAGTCCGGCTCCCCGGCACCAAGACCGATGACGTCACGTCCAGCGGCCTTCAGTTCCCGAGCTTTGTTGGTGACCGCAATGGTCGCGGATGGTTTCACGCGCGAAAGCTGCTCGGCGATAAAGCTCATTGAGCCCTCCAAATTTTCAGCTAAAAAAAAGACAAACGGACTTACAGGCTGGCATTATTACCAAGCCAGTCCGCCCGCGCACCCTAGTGCAGCCCTGAGGACAATTCAAGGCAATCCGGGCAAGATTTGGCCGTTTTCGCCTTCTGGACGTCAAGAATCTTGCGCACAAATGTATCCAACCAACAAGGGGATGCCTACATTTGTTTCAAGCTACAGGAAATTCCGTAGGTCATGAGTTGCAGCGTCCGCTCGCACTCTCCTAACAGGGTTAGGCTGCCCGCCCGATCTCGCCGCTTTTGCCACAGATGCGACATTCTGTCCAACATTACAAATCTGTAATTTTCTAATTCTGCAATATACTGGATTACGGACCGGGCGAGTCTGGCGCCCCAATTCCAGATTGCGCATGCGCCCGCCAAGCGCCCCTGCGCACAGGCTCGAACTGATCATGGGACAGCCCTCCGACTGTTACTGATCAGACATACTGCATCCGTTGGGAGGACCAAATGACGGACCATGCAGCCTTTAGGGGCTTAAGAATTGCCTTCAGACATCTGTCTGCGGCAATCCTGCTGACTACACTAGCATCCATATCAGGACCGGTGATTGGATGGAGCAAGGCCAATGCTTCCCCCACCACCGCAAACAAAACAGAAAGCACAAATCCATCTGACAAAAAGCAGATCACAGGCAAAAAGCCTGGTGAAACCGCTGACCACAGCAAATTTGAAATTCTGCAACAGGATTTCAAAAGTGGCCCCGAGGTTACCAAGGCCTGTCTCTCCTGCCACACCGAAGCGGCCACTCAGGTGCATGATTCCATTCACTGGAAATGGGAGTATGACAATGAGAAAACCGGCCAGAAGCTCGGCAAGCGGTATGTCATCAACGCCTTTTGCGGCAACGTAGCGTCCAACGAGGCTCGTTGTACCTCCTGCCATGCAGGTTATGGCTGGAAAGACATGCGCGAAGATCCTCCTTCCGCACCGGAAGCGGTGGATTGCCTCGTCTGCCATGCAGACACCCAATATTACAAGAAATTCCCCACCAAGGCCGGTCTGCCGGTCACCGAACCAACCATGTTTGGTGGCAAGCCCTTCAAGGTCTCCAACCTGATTGAAGCGGCCCAGTCGGTCAGCCTGCCCCAGCGCGACAATTGCGGCTCCTGCCATTATTATGGTGGCGGCGGTGATGGCGTCAAACATGGCGACATAGACAGTTCGCTGGACAATCCATCTATCGATCTGGACGTTCACATGGCCGCCGACGGCGGCAACATGGCCTGTTCGGCTTGCCATTCCGGCTCTGGCCATGTCTGGCCCGGCTCGCGCTATGACATGGACGCCAAGCCACAGGCCCGCGACGAAGAAGGCAAGAAGCTTCCTTCCTTCGCCATGCGCCGTATGAATGAAACCGCTTCCTGCGAGAGCTGCCACACCGATGCCCCCCATCAGGGCAAGACGCTGGAAGCCATCAAGCTGAACAATCATACCGATACGGTCGCCTGCCAGACCTGTCACATTCCCGAATTCGCGCGCGGTGGAGTTGCCACCAAGATGCTCTGGGACTGGTCAACCGCTGGCAAGCTGAAAGACGGCAAACCATTCGCGATCAAGGATGACAAGGGCCACCCCAGCTACGATTCCAAGAAGGGTGACTTCATCTATGAAGAGAATGTCCAGCCGACCTACAGCTGGTTCAACGGCAAGGTCACCTATGTCACCGACGAGGATAGGCTTGATACGTCCCAACCGGTGGTGCTGAACGCTCTTGGCGGCAGCGCAGCAGACGAGAATGCCCGCATCTGGCCCTTCAAGCTAATGCACACAAAACAGCCCATCGACGCCGAAAGCAAGAAGCTGGTCTATATGCATCTGTTCGGTAAGGACGCCAACGCCTTCTGGAAAAACTTCGATTGGGCAAAGGCCATACAGGGCGGTCAGGACTATATGGGCAAGGACTATTCGGGCAAATTCGAGTTTATCGAAACCCGCATGTGGTGGCCCATCACTCACATGGTTGCTCCTGCCGTAAAGGCCGTCCAGTGTGACGAATGCCACGTCAAGGGTGGACGTCTTGAGAATATTGAAGGGGTTTATATTCCGGGGCGCGACGACCTTCCTCTAATCAGCTGGCTAGGCTACGGCCTGATCATCCTGACCATTCTGGGCGTTGCAATCCACACCATCTTCCGCTTCGCCACGCGCAAACAGCGCAACCACTAAGGAGGACAGACACATGACGGACATCTCTTCTGCCTCTGGCCCTGCGGCAAGCAAAGCCATGGAGGCAAAGCCCAAGGTCTTTCATCGCAAGGTGAAAAACTACAGCCGATACGAACGCTTCTGGCACTGGTCGCAGGCGATCCTCATCTTCGTGCTGGCCTTCTCCGGCTTCACAGTGCATGGGACGATCCGCTTCATTCCCTTCCACTCCGCAGTCATGATGCATGACATCGCTGCCTTTGTTCTGATCTTCCTATGGCTGTTTACAGCCTTCTGGACCTTCACCACAGGACAGTGGCGTCACTTTGTGCCAACCAACGCGGGACTATGGGAAGTCATTATGCATTATCTCGTCGGCATGATGCGCGGCCAGCCTCATCCCTATAAACGCACCCTCAGCCGCAAGCAGAACCCGCTGCAGTCCTTTGCCTACTTCTCCATCATGACTGTCGTCGGGCCGCTGCTCTGGCTCTCTGGCCTTGCCTATATGTTCTATAGTTTCTGGGCGGGTAACTCCGGCAACCACGAGATCTTCAGCCTCGTGGTTCTGCTCCACCTCATCGGAGCGTTCCTGATGGTCGCTTTCGTGATCGGCCATATTTATATGGTCACCACGGGCAAAACCTTGATCCACTATACCAAGGCCATGATCACCGGCTTTGAGGATATGGAACTCACCGAAGCAGAAGTCACCTATCTGGAGGCACACGAACCAGACCGCATCAAATAGCGGCGTAGCACCGAGCAAACTTTTCAAGGCCGTGGGCGCACCCTGCGGCCTTTTTTCGCATGAGCAAAAGTGCCTACAACTTAGCGCGCGTGACAAGATGTCTCATCTACTTAATTCGAATATCCAAAATAAGCATTTTATAGTCTTGTTTAAGGAGACCTGTCGGAACCGGTCCGGAGCCGATTCCGCTTTTCACGACAACCAGATCAGTTTCTGCCGAGAAAGTTGATCTTCTTGCCTTTTGCATTTGTTCGGAGGACCACATGGCGAACTTTGCATATAGGGGCAGATGGCCGCATATCAGAGCCCTGAAGGGCCTTGTTATGGCCATGTCTGCCCTTTCTTTTGTATCATTGCTATCCCTGTCCAACATCGAAGCTCTTGCAGCATCCGGACAGGAAACACTCCCTCATTCCCCGGTCAATGCAGATGCCAAGGCGTCATCATTGCAGTTATCCGGCAAACCCGCTGGCGGTACCGCAGACCATTCAAAATTTAAAATCCTTCAGCAGGACTTCAAATCAGGGCCAGAGGTGACCAAGGCCTGCCTGAGTTGCCACACAGAAGCAGCCGATCAGGTGCAGCACACCCTGCACTGGAAATGGGAAACCAAGAATGAGGCCACCGGCCAGACCCTTGGCAAGCGCACCGTCATCAACAGCTTTTGCGGCAATGTCGCCTCAAACGAGCCGCGCTGCACATCCTGCCATGCAGGTTATGGCTGGGAGGATATGCGCAAGGCCCCGCCATCCGAACCCGAAGCAGTCGATTGCCTCGTCTGTCACGCGGACACAGCGCTTTACAAAAAATTCCCTACCAAGGCCGGTCACCCGCTTTATGAACCGACCCCATGGAACGGCAAGATCGTCCAGCCACCAAATCTCAGCATGGCAGCTCAGTCCGTCACCAATCCGCAACGAGAGAATTGCGGCTCCTGCCACTATTATGGCGGTGGCGGTGACGGCGTCAAACATGGGGATCTGGACAGTTCGCTGAACCACCCAGATGCAGCTCTTGACGTTCATATGAATGCAGACGGCCTCAACATGGCCTGCACAGCCTGCCACTCCGGCTCCGGCCACCAATGGCCCGGCTCGCGCTACAGCACCGAGGCGAAACCCACCACAGTCACCAACGATGGTGAGGAAACCAAGACCGCCAAGATCCGCTCTCTTGATCAACATGCCGGTCTGATGGAGCCGTCCGCCTCCTGCGAGAGCTGCCATTCGGCGCGCCCGCATGATGGGAATGACATCATGGGCATCAAGCTCAATGATCATACCGACACGGTCGCCTGCCAGACTTGCCATGTGCCTGAATTCGCTCGAGGTGGAGTTGCCACCAAAACCCTTTGGGACTGGTCAACGGCTGGCAAGTTGAAGGATGGCAAACCCTACAAGGTCATGGATGAGCATGGCCATCCCAGCTACATGTCCGAGAAGGGCGATTTTGAATATGCCGAGAATGTCCAGCCATTCTATTCATGGTTCAATGGCGAAACGACATGGACGCTGCTCGACGACACAATCGATCCGACAAAGGTTGTCGAGATCAACGCCCTCGGCGGATCAGCCTCCGATGGCAAATCCCGCATCTGGCCATTCAAACGCATGCATTCGCGTCAGCCATATGACAAGGCAAACAACCAGCTGGTCTATAACCATGTCTTCGGCAAGGACGACACGGCCCTCTGGACCAATTTCGATTGGGACAAATCGGTGCCAGCCGCCATGGATTTCATCGGCAAGGACTTTTCCGGCGAGCTGGGCTTTGTCGATACCTACATGTATTGGCCGATTACGCACATGGTCGCCCCCAAAGAACAGGCTGTGCGCTGCACCGAATGTCACGCCAAGGAAGGAAGGCTCGCAGGCATTACTGGCATCTACATGCCGGGGCGTGACAATTTCAAATGGCTCGACTGGATTGGCTATGCTGCCTTCGGGCTGACCCTGCTGGGCGTTCTGATCCATGCCTTGCTGCGCATCATCTTCCGCAATCGCAAGACACAGGCTTGAGGAGGCATTATCATGACAGACATACCGTCTTCTGCCCAATCAGAAGAATTGGCCACCAAGCCCGACGTCAAAAAGCGGGCCGTGAAAATCTATACGCGCTATGAGCGTTTCTGGCATTGGTCGCAGGCCTTGCTGATTTTTATTCTGGCCTTTTCGGGCTTCAATCTGCACGGCTCACTCACGCTGGTGCCTTTTCCGCTGGCGGTTCTGGTTCACACCTATGCAGCTATTTTGTTGCTGCTCTTGTGGCTCTTCACCACCTTCTGGAACTTCACCACAGGACAGTGGCGCCACTATCTGCCCCAGAACAAGGGACTGTTCGCGGTGATCAAATTCTATGCCTATGGCATCATCACCGGCGCCCCGCACCCCTACTCGAAGAGCCTTAATCGCAAGCAGAATGCCCTGCAGTCTCTGGCCTACCTGACCTTTATGGTCATCATCGGCCCGGCCCTTTGGCTCTCGGGCATTGCCTACCTGCTCTATGGTCTTTGGGAGAATATCCAGAATGGCCAGCAGATCTTCACGCTGGTGGCCTTCGTGCATACGGCGGCAGCCTTCGCGATGATCACCTTTGTCGTCATCCATGTTTATATGACGACCACAGGCAAAACAGTGTTCCACTATATCAAGACCATGATCACCGGCTACGAGAAGATCGAACTGACACCCGCAGAAGAAGCCTATCTGGAAGAGCAGCAGCCGGGCATGCTGAAAAAAGACACCAAATAGCCAAAGCAAAACCAAAGGCAAAATAGCCAAAGATATAAAGAAGCCGCAGCGAATGCCGCGGCTTTTTCTTTGGATTGAGTGATCAAGGCATCAGGCGATGCCTCGTCCTTGTTGCATCATTCAAAGGCTGTGCCGGGCTTGACGCCGATTTTCTTCAAAATCATGGCGGCCGGACAAAAACCGGTAAAAGCAGACTGCATCATGTTGGCGCCAACGAAGACCGTCAGCCAGATAAACAGCGGATGAACATAGACCGTCAGAACGACGGACAGCAGGACCATGAAGCCTGCAAATGCGAGAATGGAACGATCGAGCGACATTTTAGAACTCCATTAAATTAGAACTTGCGAATATACATAACAAACAACATCCATAAGGTAAAGAGGAAAGATCAGGGAAGCTGCTGAGGCAAGCTGTCGCGCCCATTCAAAGGTCTCATAGCCATCACATACAATTGTACCAAGCGCCCCGAAATTGTCACAATATTGATCCCTTTGCGCCCTCTTTCACGCAAATCCGGGCCGCAATCCCGTGAGACAGTATCACTGGACCAACCCTGCCACGGGATTTAAAACAATGACATTGCCTGACACCAACGCAAATGACCGGACAAGCGACAGGAAAAGAAAGCGCCATACAATAGAACTGAGCGCCTATGCCGAACGCAAAAGTCCCATTTCAAGAATTTTTAAGCTCTGGATCGGAGCCTATGCATTTGCGATCTGTGCAGCTCTCGTCATAGCCTTTGGAAAGCCAGCCCATTCGGCCCCTTCACAAATATCTGCTGTGCAGGACACTCCCACGGCACAGCCACTGCTTCTCACCCCCGATGACATGCAATCGGGCGGCTTGTTGTTCAAGGCCAAGGAAGCGGGCAAATATATAGAGGCGCCGAAAGTGGCGACGGATATCAAGATCGACGTCACCGGACCGATCGCCCGCGCTGTGGTTACGCAGAAATTCCTCAACCCGAGCGACGCCTGGGTCGAGGGCATCTATGTTTTCCCCCTGCCAGACACCGCCGCCGTGGATGAACTGCGAATGAAAATCGGCGAGCGCATGATCGAAGGCCAGATCAAGCCCAAAGAAGAAGCCCGCCAGATTTACGAAACCGCCAAACAGCAAGGCAAGAAAGCCAGCCTGCTGGAGCAGCATCGCCCCAATCTCTTCACCAACGCCGTCGCCAATATCGGTCCGAGGGATTCCATCACCATCCAGATCGAATATCAGCAAAGCATTCCGCGCAAGGATGAAGAATTCTCCCTGCGCGTGCCGCTGGTCGTCGCGCCGCGTTACAATCCCCTCGACAAGCCCCTCAAACCCGTCATCGACCTGAAGCCCAACCAGGCCGACAATGCCAGCGGATGGGGCACGACAGATCCGGTTCCCGATCGTGAGGCAATCACCGCCCCCGTGCTTGACCCGAAAACGGAGGGCAAGAGCAATCCTGTTACGCTCAGCGTCAAGCTGAAGGCCGGTTTCCCTCTCGATAATGTCGTCAGCCACTATCATGATGTGGTGGTCAAGCCCGAAGGCAGCGACACCATGACCCTCTCGCTCAAGGGAGAAGCCGTACCAGCCGACAAGGACTTCCTGCTCACATGGAGTGGTAAGCCAAGTGAAACGCCCAATCTTGGTCTCTTTACCCAGACCCTCAAAGACGACCCCAACCAGCGACAGACCGGCGATGGGCAAAGCAAGGACGCCAGAGATGAAAATGAGGAAGAGGAAAGCCTGCTGGAAAGCGAAGCAGAACAGTATCTGCTGGCCTATATCACTCCACCTTACAAACTGACGACCGAGCTGAAAGTCCCCGCACGCGAAGTGATTTTCGTCATCGACCAGTCCGGCTCCATGGATGGCCCCTCCATCCAGCAAGCACGCGAAAGCCTGATAGAAGCACTGGGCCAGCTCAAGCCGGAAGACACATTCCAGATCATCCGTTTCAACAATGACATGGCGCAGCTCTTCCCTTCGCCCCAACCAGCAGATAAAGAGCATATCACCACCGCGCGCTATTGGGTCGCGGCGATCGAAGCCAACGGCGGCACAGAAATGTTGCCAGCCATGCAGGCCGCCCTAAAAGATCAAAATCCCGATGCTCCGACCCTGCGTCAGGTTATTTTCCTCACCGATGGTGCCATTGGCAACGAACGCCAGCTGTTTGAAACCGTCAAATCCGCCATGGGCCGCTCCCGTATCTTCACGATCGGCATCGGATCTGCCCCGAACAGCTTCTTCATGTCCCGCGCAGCAGAAGTCGGGCGCGGCACGTTCACCCAGATCGGCAACATCACCGAAGTGAAGAGCAAGATGGCAGAGCTTTTCACCCAGCTCACCACGCCAGTCGCCACCGACCTCAGCATCACCTTTGCTAACGGCAAGGATATCGAAGCCTCTCCGAGTGCGTTGCCAGATCTCTATAAGGGAGAGCCGGTTGTGGTTGCCTTCAAGGGCAAGGATTTGGGTCAGGAACTGACCCTAACAGGCCGGTTTGACAACCAGCCATGGTCTATGACCGTCGACATCACCAAGGCTGCACCTTCCAATGCAATCGACAAATTGTGGGCCCGAGGCAAGATCCGCCAGTTGGAGAATGAACGCCTGCTTGCGACAGATCCGGCGTCTTTCGACAAGAGGATCGAGGCCCTCGGACTCACACATCATCTGGTCACGCGCTTGACGAGCCTCGTCGCCGTTGACGTCACCCCATCACGCCCGCAAAATCAGACATTGGACAGCAAGAAGGTTCCACTGAATCTCCCCGATGGCTGGAAAATGGAAAGCGTGTTTGGTGAGAGTGCTCCGATGATGGACACCGGCATTGATGCAACCATTGCCCCGGCACCTCAGGCAGGCAACCGCACAGCCGGTCTGATAACACTTGCTCCCGCCGCCATGAAGGCCATGAAAATGACTTCTGCGCCCCAGAGCGGCCCCACTCAGGTTGCCCTTGCCCCGACTGGCGGCAACCAGATTCTTCTCCCCAAGACCGCAACGCGGTCGGATCTTCTCATCCTCCTTGGTATCGCCCTGCTGACCCTGGCCGG
This sequence comes from uncultured Cohaesibacter sp., assembly GCF_963678225.1. Taxonomy (NCBI): domain Bacteria; kingdom Pseudomonadati; phylum Pseudomonadota; class Alphaproteobacteria; order Hyphomicrobiales; family Cohaesibacteraceae; genus Cohaesibacter; species uncultured Cohaesibacter sp. The sequence continues at coordinate 1,229,912 of NZ_OY782763.1, forward strand.
TGCCCTGATGGCATGGATACAATGGCGGAAGATCCGACCGGAGTTGCGCTAGGTCTGTCCTTAGAGTAGCAGCCTGCGCGTGGGCTTCGGTCCACGCGCCTTTTTCTCACAATCTCAAAAATATGCGCACACCAAGGACAACATGGAAAAACCAGCCCCCAGCCCCACGCAGTTTAAAATAGGCGCAGTCAGCGCCATGGCTCTTGGACTGCTGGGGCTGGGGTTACTCATTTGGGGAAGCTGGATCCCCGTCAAGGCCGAACTCGCTCAATATCTGCTAGAAAGGGCATGGCAGCAGAGCAAGAGCGATGGCGCCCCCCACAAGGCATGGCCATGGGCAGACAGCTGGCCAGTTGCCAAACTAACCATCCCGGACCTTGATTTCGAAGCGATCATTCTCAAGGAATCCGGCGGCGAAGGCCTCGCCTTCGGTCCGGTTCTGCTAGATCAGTCCGCCCCGCTAGGCCAACGGGGAACGAGCGTCATTTCGGCGCACAGAGATACCCATTTCAAGGCTCTTGCCAATTTGCAAGTTGGCATGAAGGTGTCGCTGGAGCCAATGCACGGCCAGACTTTGCATTACACCATCGATGCCAGCCGCATCGCCCGCTGGGATCAATCCGGCCTTGTCAGGAATACGCTGAGTTCTTCACTCGTTCTCTCTTCCTGCTGGCCATTTGATGGCCTTACCAGCGGCCCCTTGCGCTTCATCGCCGAGGCCACGCCAGACCGTAAAACAGCTCAGTTGATCCGCTAAAACGCAGCAGTTTGAACGGGCGGCAGCATGCCAAGACAATCCATCAAAATTCTTGCTTGATTGATGAATAGAATTCGGTTGCAGTGGTGAGGCACTTGCCTTAGAAATCGGTCATTCTGCTGGCGCCACGCCCGCATTTCCCCCTCCTCACACTGGAAAGCTTCAATCAATGCCAAGAATGACCGCCAACCTGTTGTTGCTGACCGCTGCCATCGTTTGGGGTGCGGCCTTTGTCGCTCAGTCCACTGCGATGGAGTCCATCGGTCCGATGAACTTCACAGGCGTGCGATTCCTTCTTGCGACCTTGGCTGTAGCACCCTTTGCCTATTTCGAACGGCGGCGAGTGAGCAATCCGATCCCTCTGCCGGTAATCGGCAAGGGCATTCTGGTGGGCGTTGTATTCTTTGCTGGCATGGCATTCCAGCAATTCGGCTTTGCCACAACATCGGTCACCAACGCCGGTTTCCTCACGGCCCTCTATGTTCCCCTGACACCGGTCATCGGTGTTCTGATTTTCCGTAGCTGGCCAACCCCGATCATCTGGCCGATCGTGGCCATCTCTGTGCTTGGTGCCTATTTGCTGGCAGGCAGTCTGGAGACCATGAAAGAGGGCGATATCCTGATGCTGTTCAGCGCTCTGTCATGGGCGTTGCAGATCATTTTCGTGGGACGCATGGTCAGCAAATATGGCAACCCGCTGGCCTTTGCCTTCCTGCAGTTTGCCACCGCTGGCGTGCTCGGCTTCCTTGGTGGGTTGCCTTTTGAGACGATGGACCTGTCCAGCCTTCAGGGCGCTTGGTTCCAGATCATCTATACCGGGGTTTTCTCCGGCGCCCTTGCTTTCGGTCTGCAAGCCATCGGGCAGCGCTACACGCCGCCTGCGGACGCCGCAATCATCCTGTCTGGCGAAAGCGTGTTTGCAGCCATCTTTGGTGCTCTGTTGTTGAGCGAACGCCTGACGTCAACCCAGTATCTAGGCTGCTTCCTGATCTTCTCCTGCATTCTGCTGGTCGAGCTTTTGCCGCAAATCCAGAAACGTCTGCGTCGCGCCAAAAAGAAAACCGAAGCCTCAGAAACCACAGAAGCTTCGGCAGACATTCCGGCCTGAAGCATATCGCCCAATCAACGCAAACAAGAGACAGACAACAAAAAGACCGCTGCTCAAAAGAACAGCGGCCAAGGATGCCTTCCATACGGGAAACCAGGAGGTTGGTTACTCAGTTCTTGATCTTGGCGATATCCAGCAGACTCAAAACGGCCTTTTCATAATATGGCTCGGTCTCGCCCTTACGGATCTTGCGCAGGAAATATTTCTCAAAGGCGATCTTGGCCAGATGCACCCATTTACCCTGCCCTGAATAGTTGGTGTTGCGCGGCGGAATCTGCGGCATGGCCACAAAGGCCAGCCCTGAATCGCCAAAGTCGGCAAGACAGATCGCGTTCCAAGTCGCTTCATGGGTCGGATCTTTACCCGCCAGAATTTCACCCAAATTCTTGGCCGATGCCGTGACCATGGATTCGATCATGTAACCCGTCTTCGGCACTCCCACCGGCACTGGGGTCGCTTCATAAGGCGGAATGGCGATGCACACGCCGATGCCGAAAATATTGGGATATTTCGGATTGCGCTGATGTTTGTCGACAATGACAAAGCCGCGCGGATTGACCAGCCCTTCGATGCCCTGCAGCGCAGGAATGCCACGGAAGGCAGGCAGCATCATGGAATGCTTGAAGGGCAGCTCATGCTTTTTCTTCTCGTTCCCGTCAGCGTCAACCTCGGTGACATACATCATGCCTTCTTCAACCTTGTCGACCTTGGCATTGGTAATCCATTTCACGGTCCGGTCGCGCATGGCCGATTCCAGCATACCCTTGGTGTCACCCACGCCGCCAAGGCCCAGATGGCCCACATAAGGCTCCGAGGTCACAAAAGTCATGGGCACCTTGTCGCGGATCTTGCGCTTGCGCAGATCGGTGTCGAAAATCATGGCTGTTTCATAGGCGGGGCCATAGCAGGATGCCCCCTGCACAGCACCGACCACAATCGGGCCGGGATCTGCGCAGAAGGCTTCCCATTTCTCATGTCCTGCCGTCGCGTGGTCAACGTCGCAAACCGAAATGGTATTGCCCTCTGGGCCCAAGCCTTCAATCTCGTCAAAGGCAAGCTCAGGCCCGGTCGCGATCACCAGATAATCATAGGAAACCGATGAGCCATCTTCCAGACCCACGGTGTTATTCTCAGGATCAAGGCTCGTGGCGGCGGAGCAGATGAAGTCCACCTTGTTCTTTGGCAAAACTGTTGCCAGATCGAGTGTGATGTCTTTCTTCTTACGCCATCCCACAGCGACCCATGGATTGGATGGTGTAAACTGGAAAAACGGCTTGTTTGAAATCACGGTCACCTTGCCAGCCTTCGACAGTTGCTGGCGGATCTCGTAAGCTGCTGAAAGGCCGCCCAGGCCTCCTCCCAAAACCACTACATGCGTCATATTCTCTCCCTTTCAGCACCCTTCCCCCGGAATGTGGTGCTCCTCGCAATCAATTGCATTCCTTATATTTTAGTTATTTCGAATATTAGGACTATTTAATACAAAGAGAAATAATCAATTCGGCTGATGTGCCTTGGAGGAAGAAAAGGGCTATCGGAAAAATTTTGCCAAGCCCCCCTTCATATTCTCGCTTTGTTCCCTTACATTGTGCTCAAACAGCTCCGAGAGGTAGGCACATGACGTCCAAGAAGCAGAAAGAGGCTGAGAAGCAAAGCGGGTTGGGCGAAGCGCCTCAAGCCTCCTTTGAAGGAGCCCCGCTTTCTGACTCGATTGCAGACTGGGCTGACGAAATCGCTGAGGCCGCCAATCTGGATGCCAAGCCCAAGCCAGCACCGAAGCCTAAGAGCGCCAGCAAAAAGCCCGCTGCCAAGCGCAGCAAGAAAGCTGACGACCAAAAGGCCTCCGCCCGGGACCGCGCTGCCGGCGGGCTTAATCCCGTGGCTGGTCTGGATATCTCGCTCGAGAAAGCAGAAGAGCTGGAACGTGTCACCAAGGAGCGCAAGAAGGCCCAGAAGAAAAAGGGCAAGAATGACGACCGCTCGGGCGTCACCGAGACCGTGCGCGCGCTGGAATCCCTCATCGAGCATGGCCGACCGGAATTCATGGATTCCGAGCCATGGCGCCCTCACCGTCCGGATCGTCCGGAAAAATCGGAAGGCGGCGTTTCCTTCGAGCTGAAGACCGAATATGAACCGGCGGGCGACCAGCCAACGGCAATTGCCGATCTGCTGGAAGGCATCGGAGATGGCGAAGCGACGCAGGTGCTACTCGGCGTTACCGGTTCGGGCAAAACCTTCACCATGGCGCAGGTGATCGCCCAGACCAACCGCCCTGCCCTGATCCTTGCGCCCAACAAGACCCTTGCAGCCCAGCTCTATGGCGAGTTCAAAAGCTTCTTCCCCAACAACGCGGTGGAATATTTCGTTTCCTACTACGATTATTACCAGCCGGAAGCCTATGTGCCGCGCACTGACACCTTCATCGAGAAGGAAAGCACGGTCAACGAACAGATTGACCGTATGCGCCATTCGGCGACCCGCGCCGTGCTTGAGCGCGACGACGTGATCATCATCGCCTCGGTCTCCTGTATCTATGGTATCGGCTCGGTGGAAACCTACACCGAAATGAGCTTCAAGATCGAGGTGGGCGACGAGATTGACCAGAGCCAACTGATGGCTGATCTGGTGGCGCTGCAATATAAGCGCAACGACATGGATTTCCATCGCGGCTCTTTCCGGGTGAATGGCGATGTGGTTGAAATTTTCCCGGCCCACTATGAAGACCGCGCCTGGCGTATTTCCTTCTTCGGTGACGAGGTAGAGGAAATCAAGGAATTCGACCCGCTGACCGGTCAGAAGATGGGCGAGCTTGAGATGATCAAGCTCTACGCCAACTCGCACTATGTGACCCCGCGCCCGACGCTCAATCAGGCCATCAAAAGCATCAAGAAGGAGCTCACCGAGCGCCTTGCCGAGCTGGAAGCCCATGGCCGCCTCCTGGAAGCCCAGCGTCTTGAGCAGCGCACCCGCTTTGATCTGGAAATGATGGAAGCAACCGGGGCCTGTCAGGGCATCGAGAACTATTCACGCTATCTCACAGGCCGCCTGCCCGGAGAGCCACCGCCGACCCTGTTTGAATATCTGCCCGACAACGCGCTCATCTTTGTTGATGAGAGCCATGTGACCATCGGCCAGCTCGGCGCCATGTATCGCGGCGACTTCCGCCGCAAGGCAACGCTGGCCGAATATGGCTTCCGCCTGCCAAGCTGCATGGACAACCGTCCCTTGCGCTTTGAGGAATGGGACGCCATGCGTCCACAGACCGTGGCAGTTTCCGCAACGCCGGGCAACTGGGAGATGGAAGAAGCCGGCGGCGTCTTTGCAGAACAGGTCATTCGCCCGACGGGTCTGACCGATCCGATCATCGAAATCCGCCCCGCAAAGACACAGGTCGACGATCTGCTCGGCGAGGTCAAGGAAAAGGCGGCGCAGGGCTACCGCACGTTGGTGACGACGCTCACAAAGCGCATGGCCGAGGATCTCACCGAATATCTGCATGAGCAGGGCGTGCGCGTGCGCTACATGCATTCCGACGTCGACACCATCGAGCGTATCGAGATTATCCGAGACCTGCGCCTTGGGGCCTTCGACGTGCTCGTGGGCATCAACCTGCTGCGTGAGGGTCTCGACATTCCTGAATGTGCCCTTGTGGCCATTCTCGACGCCGACAAGGAAGGCTTCCTCAGATCGGAAACCTCGCTGATCCAGACCATCGGCCGTGCCGCTCGTAACGCCGACGGCAAGGTCATTCTCTATGCGGACAAGATGACCGGCTCCATGGACCGCGCCATCTCCGAGACCAATCGCCGTCGTGAAAAGCAGCTTGCCTATAACGAAAAACATGGCATCACGCCGCAGACGGTCAAGAAGAATATCGGCGATATTCTCGGCTCGGTCTATGAGAGCGACCATGTCACCGTCGACAAGGGCTTGGCCGAAAGCACAGAAGCCGGTATCGGGCACAATCTGGAAGCCCATATCGAGGATCTGGAAAGCCGCATGAAAGATGCCGCTGCCAACCTCGAATTCGAGGAAGCCGCCCGTTTGCGCGACGAAGTCAAACGCCTGCGCGAAACCGAGCTGGCCATCGCCGACGACCCATTGGCCCGCCAGTCGGCAGTCGACGACAAGACCGGAGGCTATCGCGGCGAACGCAAATATGGAACCTCTGCCAATATGCCGAAATCAGGCTCCAAAAAGGGCAGCCGTATCCAGCAGCCGGATCTGGACGATATGGGCCCGGGCACAGACATGCCCCGCCCCAAAGGCGCCAGCAAGGCTCCTCGCCCCAAGCGTCCAAAGAGCTGACCTGTATTCGTCAGATAAACGGACATAAGAAAAGGCCCCGCTTCACTCTGAAAGCGGGGCCTTTCTCATTCATGATTACACCCAAAAGGGGCATGCATCAGCCAATCACGATCTCGGCCAACAGGAAGCCAACGACCGAACCGGTAACCACGGCAATCAAGCCAACGGTCATGAAGGAATGGTTGAAGTACCATTTGCCGATCTTCGTGGTACCAGACACGTCGAAGTTGACGGTGGCAATGTCGGATGGGTAGTTCGGGATGAAGAAATAACCATAGACAGCAGGCATCAGGCCAATCAGCAGCGCCGGCTCCAGGCCAAGTCCCAGACCAACCGGCAACATCATGCGCGCCGTCACGGCCTGCGAATTCACCACAACGGAGACGATAAACAGGGCCAGTGCGAAGGTCCACGGATATTGGGTCACCATATCAACGATACCAGCCTGGAATTGCGGCATGGCATATTTGAAATAGGTGTCCGACATCCATGCGATACCAAAAATGGCAATCGCGGCAACCATACCCGACTTGAATACAACCCCGTCAGGCACTGTGCGCGGATGCGTCTTGGTGGCTAACATGATGATACCACCAAAGCACAGCATCATCATCTGGATGACGACAGACATGCTAATCGGTTTCTCTGCTCCGGCGACGGTTCTCACGTCTGGAACCATGGCGATGAAGACGATCGTCAAAATGGCAAGGATAAAGAGCAGAACTGCGTTGCGAGCAGAAGCTGGCAGAGCCTCGTTTAAAGAGGTCGCCGTGGTTGATTTGATCCGCTCCGCCCACGCTGGATCCTGCAGACGTCTCTGATATTCAGGATCTTCATTCAGTTCCTTACCGCGGCGCATGCTATAAAGCGCCATGGCAAGCGTCCCGCACAAGGTGGCTGGAACGGTAACCATCAGAATGGAAAGCAGCGTGATATCAGGATTGATATCTGACAACTGTGCCAGATAGTAGACAACGGCAGCAGAGATCGGAGACGCTGTGATACCAACCTGAGAGGCGACCGACGCAGCGGCCATGGGGCGTTCCGGGCGGATACCATTTTTCAAAGCCACGTCACCGATAATCGGCATGATGGAATAGACAGCATGGCCCGTGCCCAGCATGAAGGTCATGGTGTAGGTCACAAAGGGTGCGATCAGCGTAACGCGCTTGGGATTGGAGCGCAGCATGCGCTCGGCCACCTGCAGCATATATTTCAAGCCACCGGCAGCTTCCAGAATGGAGGCACAGGTCACCACCGCCAGAATGATCAACATGACGGTGATGGGCGGGGACGTTGGTGGCATCTGGAAGATGAAGACTTCGATGACCAGGCCAATGCCGGACACCACGCCCAGACCGATCCCGCCAAAACGGGAGCCGATATAGAGCATGACCAGCAAAAACAGGAATTCAAGATAAAGCATCTGACGGGGGTCCTTTCGGCGGCCAAATCAGGCATAGATTTCGCTGGCAATCCGATATACACGGCTAACTTGCAGCCATACCAGCGCGTGAGACAAATGAGAATCTCAAGAAAGCTCTGCAATTCTCATTTCATGTTCGCGTCGCATTAAGCGGAGATACGAGAATTTTACCAGCCGGTCTTTTACGTACATAGAAAGACTATCCACGATTATCGCCCGCATCGTAATTTTTTACAAGAGATACGCAGAATTCTGTAGCAATTCTGCAACAGGGCTTACCTTTTTCTGTTCTCAGGACACCCAAATCGCACATCGGCCGAAAATGGCCATGATTCGATCACACTGCCGCCCATAAAGACAGACAACAAGGTACCTCAAACACGAGACCAGCCAAGCGTAACAAACGAAGAGTGAGAAATCCGAGCGTGAACAAGATTGCATCAACCGGCATAGGCCTTATCGCGGCCACACTGTTCCTCATGGTATTGCAGGATGTAAGCCACGCCGCAGACAAGAGCCATTGCGGGACAGCGTCCTGGTATCAATTGACAACAAGAACGGCATCGGGCGAAATGGCCAACCCCACCAAGATGACGGCGGCCCATCGTTCGATTCGCTTTGGACAGAAAATCGAAGTGACGAATATGCGCAATGGCAAAAAGGTCATTGTTCGGGTCAATGACCGCGGACCCTTTATCAAAGGGCGCATTTTGGATGTCAGCCGTCAGGCGGCCAAGCGTCTGGGCTTCAAGAATGCCGGTACCACAAAGGTCTGCATCCAGAACGCATCATAAGACGGTTCCCCATGAAAAGCCTCCATGGCTTGGATCCTCTAAATTCGTTGTTTGAAAACAGATCCGACCGAACGAGCAGGCTACTGGCGCGCATTCGCCTGCTTGATACGCTTTTTCGAGCCCCCGGCTTCGTCAACCAGAGCGACCAGCTCTTCTGCCTTGTCGTTGACGAGCCAACCGTAATAATTCTCTTGGGGCCAGACTGTGCGACCGGATTTCTTCCGCTTTTCGCGCAGTTCACGGGCATGGATATCGGAATCACCGATATTGTAGAGTGTCGCCGTAATTCCAGGATTTTGCGAAATATCGACACCCGCTATACTGCGGTAATCATCGATGGCCTTGCGGATCATCGCGGCCATAAAGGCCAGAGAGATGTCCGGTTTCATAATGGCATTATAAACCCCGGCGGCATTGTTGGCGTCCAGCTTGCGAATACCAGACTTCTGATGCACCAGATCGGAAAGTTTAAGTGCCGTCAGCGGGCTGATCTGCCCGAGCCCGAAGGTCTGACCGGCATATATAGGCTGGAAGAACACCTTGCTGAAACGATCTCTCGGGAATGTCTTCCCGTCCACTTCCTTGCCCTGAAAGTCCTTTTTCCAGACCGCCTGACGGCAGGACCAGAGCGAGTAGGAATCCTTGTGCTCATCACAGGCTTCAAACTGAGGCCGCTTCAGGAAAGCTTCGATATCTTCCCCATCATAGGCGAATTTCAAATCCATGCCTGAATAGATGGCAGCCTTTGTATAGTAGGTCTGAAGATAGTCGAAAACATTGATATTGTAGGTATGTTCGCCAACAATTGCGCCAATCATATGGATCGGATCAATGGAATAGACATCCGCTGCATCCTTGATTTTGGCAAGGAGCTTCTTGTCTTTCTGCAAAAGGGCATGAACCTTGTCGTATTTTTTCTCAAAGGACAGTTTCTGCGCCTTGGTGCGCAAATGGGATCCATTGGGAATTTTGGGTTGGACCTTCTGGCGGTTTCCCGAGGGTACCACCTGAACAGATTTGGCAAGAGCCTGCTGATCAGACAGCACAAACGCTCCAGCCAGAAATGCAAAACACACAGCCAATATGAATTTCATTTCAATGCCCAACTTTCAATGGAATCAAATCTCACCGGATTGGATTGCAACCTATCAGCAATTCGCCCATTTACGTAGTGCATTTATGCAACAGACAGCCAAGAAGCGACCATCAAACCGCCTGTTTCTACCCTTTTTCAAGACTGTAGAGATCGTCGTTATAACTATCCATATGCTTGTGCAACAGCGCTTGCGCATCCAGCAAGCCCTTGTTGTAAAAGATCGGCCCAAGATGGGTTACGAGATGATCAAGGAAGAACTCGGCTTCAAACCGCCCCAGATCCTGATCAAATTCATCGCGAAAATAATCCTGCAGGATTTCGACAAGCCGTGCCTTTTCTTCTCTCGAAAAAGAAATTTCGCTCATCCCTGTCTCCCGGAACGCGAAAGCACGCCCCTAGCTTATAAGGCGTGCTCCAGAAAAGGCTCAAAGTCCCTTGAGGAATGGATTATTCACCCGTTCGTCACCGATGGTGGAATGGTTCCCATGTCCGCAGATAAAGGCAACATCATCGCCAAGAGGCAGGATCTTGTCGCGGATCGAGGCCAGCAGCGTTTCGTGATTGCCCCCCGGCAGGTCCGTCCGACCTATGGAGCCATTGAACAGGACGTCTCCCATGATCGCAAAGCGGGCTTCTTCATTATAGAAAACCACATGCCCCGGCGCGTGCCCCGGACAATGCAGCACGGCGAAGGGCATACCGGCAATATCGACCGTATCCCCTTCGGTGAGCCAACGATCCGGCTCGCATGGCTTGGCCGCAGGCACACCGAACTGCAGCGCCTGCTCGGCCACCCGCTCGATCAACTGTCGGTCATCCTCGTGCGGGCCTTCGACATCCACATCCAGAGCGTCGCGCAATTCTGCCGCGCCACCGATATGATCGATATGCCCATGGGTAATCAGGATGCGCTCGACTGTGATCTTTTCATGATCGAGCACTTGCAGGATTTTTTCCACGTCCCCACCCGGATCAATGACCACGCCTTTTCCGCTTTCCTCATCCCAGATGAGCGTACAATTCTGCTGGAATGATGTTACGGGAATGATTGCAACTTTCATGTGACCAATCCTGTCTGTTCGGGGCCTGTCTCTTCGGGAAATAAATGCTCAAAAGCAATTTGAGAGGTGATTGTTTCATGCATAAAGCACTTGGCTGCAAAAGCAACCGTGAATAAGCTGTCCAAAATGGGAAGCATCATGACTAAACTGAAGTAAAGTGGCAATATCGCGACGAGTTGAACAAATATCAAACTGCAACAATTGGCCAATCATGGCGAGTCAGTTATTCTTTTGATGTCACCCTCCTCAGGAGAAAGCGAAATGAGATCCGGACAGAAAATCCTTGTTAAAGCAATCGCTAATGGCATGGGCTTGTGGCTGCAAACGGTTCACGGCTTTTTCCTGCTGGCCTGTCTGGCAAGCCTCCTTTTTGCCGCCACCGTTACAGAAGGCAAGACACAGGAGATCCCTCAGCGCATTCTGGATAACCACCGCGCCACCATGGGCTGCTGGCTGGCAGAGTTTGATGATAAAGAGCTGGCAGATAAGGCGCTGATTATCCGCCTTGGGGTGCAGACATTCTATGGATTGGTCTGTGCCAGCAACCTCTATGGCGACAGCTACCGCCTTTATCAGGTGGAAGATGGCCGGGCAGAATGGGCCAATCTGGTGACCTTCCCACAGCTGGACACGAAATTAGGCTGGTATGCGTCAACCGAGCTGCAAAAGCCCACATGGGACGAGAAGAAAAAGCTGCTCCGCTCCGAGTTTCCCAAACAGGGCAGCACCAGCTCCTGTCGCCAATATAGCATCTATTCCTGGCAGAAAGGCCGCTTTTATATCGCCCAGATCGGCCTCTCCGGAGATTGCGAAGAGAAGGATAATGACAAGGATCTGATCATTTATCCCTTCGTTGACGAAGTTGAGCAGGGCGAAGCCTCCGGCATCGTTACCCAAGAGGGCGCATCAGACGAAAGCGCGGATGAAGTGGACAAAGACGCCAAAGAGAAAAAATAACGTCCTGTCTCCATTTTCGATGCGCAACAGCCAGCCTGCCGACGAACCAAAGAAGGTGTAAACAGCGCCCTGCCTACAAGCATAGTTTGACAGGCGGCCTCTGGTAGGTCATAGCAGCGGAACCCATTACTCAACCCGATTGCCATTCAGATGAACTATCGTCATATTTATCACGCGGGCAATTTTGCTGATTGCCTAAAGCATATCATTCTCACGCGCATTCTTGCCTATCTGCAAAAGAAGGATAAAGCCTGCTTTGTACTCGATACGCATGCGGGCATCGGGGAATATGATATGTCGAGTGAAGAAGCCCAGAAGACGGGCGAATGGCAGGAAGGCATCGCGCGCCTGCGTAGTACAGACAAGCGCCTCCCTCCACTTGTTGCAGAATGCCTTTCTGACTATCTGGGCATTATTGACAAGCTCAACCCGGATGGAGAGATGGCGCTTTATCCCGGCTCCCCCCGGCTTATCGAACAGATGCTGCGGCCTGTCGACAGAGCCACATTCATCGAAAAGCACCCGCAGGATGCCGATACGCTGGCTGTTACCATGGGCCGCAACCGACAGATCCATGTACGCGAGGATGACGGCTGGGTAGCTTTGCGCGCAGATTTGCCCCCCAAGGAGCGCCGCGGCATGGTGCTGGTCGATCCGCCTTTTGAGGAGCCGGACGAATATATCCGCATGGTTGATGCATTTCTCAAGGGCTATCGGCGTTGGTCTACCGGCATCTATTGCCTTTGGTATCCCATCAAGGCACGACGAGACGTAGATGATGCTGCACAAATGCTGGCCGAATCCGGCGTGGACAATATCCTGCGCGCCGAAATGATCATTCATAAGCTTGACACAGCAAAGCGCTTGAATGGGACGGGGCTGTTCATCATCAACCCGCCCTACACGTTGCATGACGAACTAAAGGCATTGTTGCCTGTGCTTGCCGATATATTCGGTCAGACAGCGCGGCGCTCAAGCCTTGAATGGATTGCACCACCCAAATAAAGCGCCCGATCGCGAGCTAATCATGGCCAGCCCCAAATCACTCAGGTCACCCATTAGATGAGGCCCATCATGAAACAAAGGTCCGCCCCCTTCCTTCCGCTCATGGCATGCCTCATTCTCTTGGCGGGCCTGGTAAGTTTCGCGAGCTCATCCCGCCCAGCGCTGGCCGATGAAGCCGGTGATTTCGACTATTACATCCTGACCCTTTCGTGGTCTCCCACCTATTGCGCCGATCAGGCAAAGCGCAATCGCGATCAGCTTCAATGCTTCTCCGAGCGGTCCTACGGCTTTGTCATTCATGGTCTCTGGCCGCAATATGAGAAAGGCTACCCGGATCGGTGCCCAACCCGCTTTCGCGATCCATCTGACAAGCTGGTCTCCCAAATGCTCAAATTCTCGCCTAGCGAAAGCCTCATCCATCATGAATGGGACAAACACGGCACCTGCAGCGGCCTCAATGCGCTCGACTATTTTCGCCTTGCCGTCAAAAGCTTCAAGAAGCTCAACCGGCCTGAGCAGTATAAGGATCTGGCCCGCCCTCTCCTGATGACAGCAAGTCAGATCGAGCAAAGCTTTTACGACACCAACCCTAATCTGCCCAAAGACAGCCTCTTTATTACCTGCGGACGCCAGAAGCTGCGAGAGGTGCGCGTCTGTCTGGATAAGGCGGGAGAACCAAGGCGCTGCAGCGCTTCTGCTCTCAAGGGACAATGCCGCTCGAAAGACAAGCTGCGTATTCTGGCGGTGCGCTGACCGGGCAAGTTGAGGACTTTCCCCAATTTCGCGCCAATGATCCTCTGAAATCCGCCTTGAAACAGACCCTCATGCCTTTCCAGCTTGACGGATCGGCAGGAAACGGGAACAGTATTTGCGTTAACCAAATATTTGAGCCTGATTTCATGTGTGAGGTCATTATCTGGAGCCTTTGCTCCAGCGACCAAATGAAGTCTGCATTACACTTTTCATCTACCCGCCGCCATGCGCCGGGCCCCTCAGTCAATAGGAGCTGACAGCATGAAACACCATTTCTTTTCTTTGGCGGGCGCCTTGCTGCTCTCGGCTTTTGCCGGGGCTGCCTCTGCCGCTGTTCTGCCAGAATGTGATAGTTCGGGCATTCTATCCCGCGTGGACAGCAAACTGGCCATCGCAGAATCCAATGTCGTCCAGTCGGGCGATCCGATCATCACTCTGGATCATGTCCGTCACGCCAAAACGCAGGATCTGTCCGAGCCATATTTCCCGCGCCGCTATTGTCAGGCAACCGGCTATACTCAGCAGGGTAAGAAGACAACAGTCTATTATCTGATTGAGGCCAAAGCTGGCTTTGCTGGTTATAGCTACAATGTGGAAGCTTGCGTGCTGGGGCGCGACCCATGGCGCATCTATGGGGCTTATTGCCGCTCTCTGCGCTAGGAACCTCGCGCCCTATATCAAGATTACCCGTACACCGGCTCAGCAATGGACCGGTGTATTTTTGCAAGATAAAAGAGTATCGCTTCGATAGCTCAAGCACAGCGTGCCGCCGACAGCGCAACGACCACACTTACGAGCCCGTGTAAGGTCTTTTATCCATTCCTGGCAGACATTCTTACACAAGCGTGCTCTTGACCATGCACGGAATCGAGCGAGTTGCACAAAAACGAATAAAAACAATCCATTACATTCGAAAGACTTTAAAAAAGTCTGCAAAAATAATTATACATCAAGCCTTTAAATGTCCCTTGCATCTTCTTATATACTGCGGATAACTACTGCTTTGCAGATAAAAGAGCTGCCTAATACAAAATAAAAACGGATCCAGTCCAACTCATGATGATGTACCTGTACCTCGTTGGAGGCCTCGTCTTGCTCCTAGTTGCAGGCGACCTACTTGTTCGTGGAGCAATCACGCTCGCAACACGACTCAGCATTCCTCCACTCATCATCGGTCTGACTATCGTTTCATTTGGCACCTCTGCCCCCGAACTGATCATTTCACTGGACGCAGCCTTTAAAGGCCTTGGTGGCATTTCCATTGGCAATGTCGTCGGTTCCAACATCACGAACATCCTGCTTGTTCTGGGCCTTCCCGCCCTGATCCGCCCGACCCAGTGCTCGGAAAGCGGTACGCGATCCAGCACGGTTTTCATGATCGCGATTTCAGTCGTTTTCTCTGCCCTCTGCCTGCAAGGCGTGCTCGACGTGACATCGGGTATCGTATTGCTTTCCCTTTTGATCTTCTTCCTGAGCTGGACTGTCTGGACATCGCGCAAACAGCGCGGCGAGCCCTGCGATCTCGTGGATGACGACCTGCTCGAAGAGGCCCCTTCCAATTTGGGTGTAGCTATTGCCTTCATCATTATCGGCTTGATCGGTTTGCCTCTGGGTGGCCATCTGACCATTGAAGGCTCTTCAACCATCGCCCGCACCTGGGGCGTATCAGAAGCGGTGATCGGCTTGACGGTGGTTGCTCTGGGCACATCACTGCCCGAGTTGGCCACGACGCTTGTCGCCGCCATCCGTAATCAAGGTGCCATGGCCTTTGGCAACGTGATTGGCTCAAACATCTTCAACATTCTGGCGATCATGGGGTTGACCGCAACGATTATCCCCGTGCCCGTTCCAGAACGGGTCATCGGGCAGGATCTGCTCTTCATGCTCGCAACTGCGATGCTCATGCTGCTCTTCACCGTCTTCAAGATGGAGCTGACCAGAATGCGGGGCATTCTTATGGTAATGCTCTATGTCGCCTATGTTACCCTCGCCTTTATTGTCAACTAACAACGCTTGCACGACGCGCCGGAAACGAGCCGGGTGGAATTGACTTTCCGCTCCGAGTCATAGCCTGTAGACTGCCAGATCAGAATCTATGGCAACCCATCAGAGACCATGAGCGAAGAGACAAAGACACCCCAGACCGACGCAGAAGAAGGGATGCCCTCATCCCCTGATGCAGAGGATAAGAGCGAGGAGCAACAGGCACGCCCGAAGAACGGCTTTGAGGTGATCGGCGACTTTGTGCGCCGCCTGCCAAACAGCCCCGGCGTCTATCGCATGCTCAACGCCAATGGCGATGTACTCTATGTTGGCAAGGCGAAAAATCTCAAAAAGCGCGTCACCAACTATTCCCGTCATGGCAACCAGACCAACCGTATTTTGCGGATGATCCAGCTGACAGCCAGCATGGAATTTGTCACCACGGCAACCGAAACCGAAGCTCTGTTGCTGGAAGCAAACCTTATCAAGCGCCTCCGTCCGCGTTTCAACGTGTTGCTGCGCGATGACAAGAGCTTCCCCTATATCCTGATCGGTGAAGATCACGAAGCCCCACAAATCGCCAAACATCGTGGCGCTCGCAAGCGCAAGGCAAAATATTACGGCCCCTTTGCCTCGGCTGGCGCGGTGAACGACACCATCAACGCCCTACAAAAAGCCTTTCTTTTGCGCACCTGCACGGATTCGGTATATGAAAGCCGCACCCGCCCCTGCCTGCTGCATCAAATCAAGCGGTGCGCAGCGCCCTGCACCGGCGAAATTTCGATTGAAGACTATAGCGCCCTCGTCAAGGAGGCCCATCTGTTCCTGACGGGCAAGAGCCAGACCGTGCGCAAGGAAATGTCCGACCGCATGCAGCAAGCCGCCGAGGCTCTGGATTTCGAGCGCGCCGCGATCTATCGCGATCGTCTGGCAGCCCTTAGCCACATCCAGTCCCATCAGGGCATCAATCCGCAAAATACAGAAGAAGCCGACATCTTTGCCTGCTATCAGGATGGAGGCCAGACCTGCATTCAGGTCTTCTTCTTCCGCACCGGTCAGAACTGGGGCAACCGCGCCTACTTCCCCAAGGCGGACAAGACGCAGGACGAAGCCGAAGTACTGGGCGCTTTCGTGGCCCAGTTCTATGACAACAAGCCCTGCCCGCGCCTTGTGCTCCTCTCTCACACCATCGAGGAACAGGACCTGATCGCCGAGGCTCTGACAAGCAAATCAGAACAGAAAATTTCCGTTATGGTGCCACAGCGAGGCGAGAAGAAAGAACTCGTCGACCACGCCCTTTCCAACGCAAGGGAAGCACTGGGACGACGCCTTGCGGAGACCTCAAGTCAAACCCGTTTGCTGGATGGTGTTGCAGAAGTCTTTGGGCTGGCAAACCGGCCCAACCGCATCGAGGTTTACGATAACAGTCACATTCAGGGCACCAATGCCGTGGGCGGCATGATCGTGGCGGGGCCGGAAGGCTTCATGAAGAACCAATATCGCAAATTCAACATCAAATCGCAGGACATCACCCCGGGCGATGACTTCGGCATGATGCGCGAAGTGCTCCAACGCCGTTTTTCACGCCTGCTCAAGGAAAATGGCAAGCGCCCCTCAGCCAGCGAGGCTGCCGACGCGCTGGATGAGGAAAAGAACGGTCATGTGCCTGACCCGGCTTGGCCAGACCTTCTTCTCATCGATGGCGGTCTGGGGCAGCTCAACGCCGTGCGCGAGATCCTCGCTGACCTCGGAGTCCACGACCTGCCCATTGTCGGCGTCGCCAAGGGCCCAGATCGCGATGCGGGTCGCGAGCATTTCTTTGTTCCCGGCAAAGAGAGTTTCATGCTGCCATTGCGCGATCCGGTGCTCTATTTCATCCAGCGCCTGCGCGATGAAGCCCACCGCTTCGCCATTGGCACCCACAGGGCGCGTCGCTCCAAGGCCATATCGCAAACCGGCCTTGAGGATATCCCGGGTATCGGCCCTGCCCGCAAGCGCGCCTTGCTGCATCATTTCGGCACAGCCAAGGCCGTACGCAGCGCAGCCCTCTCAGACCTTCTCGCCGTAGATGGCATATCTGAACAGATGGCAAGAAATATTCACGCCTATTTTCATGAAGATGCCACCTGATTGCGGATCAAGTGTTTAGCCGCATTGACGAGAACGCACTGGACGTGCTTTGAAAGGGTCGAGATACTATCATCCAGTCCAGTCCAGTCCGAGAAGGGAGCTGCCCGCCATGACCGGCTCAAAAACCTTCAACATACCAAACATTCTGACCATCGCCCGCATACTCGCGGTTCCGGCGATCGTCTTTTGCATGCTTTGGCCAACCCATGATTGGGCCCGCTGGACCGCCTTGGGTCTGTTCAGCGCCGCCGCCATCACCGATTTTCTAGATGGCTATCTGGCCAGACGCTGGAATCTCCAGTCCGCCCTTGGCCGCATGCTGGATCCGATTGCCGACAAGCTGCTGGTCTCCGTGAGCATCCTTATGTTGACCAATGATCACACCCTCGCCGGATGGCAAATCTGGGCAGGCGTCATCATTCTATGCCGCGAGATTCTCGTCTCGGGCCTGCGCGAATTTCTCGCAGGGCTGCAAGTCAGCGTTCCGGTCACCAAGTTGGCCAAGTGGAAAACGACCGCCCAGCTCATCGCCATCGGTTTTTTGCTCGCCGGCCCGGCAGGGGACAAGGTGTTGTTTTTCGTGTCGGATCTGGGTTTGGTGCTGCTTTGGATTTCCGCGCTTCTGACCCTTTACACCGGCTACGACTATTTCCGCGCAGGACTGCAATATCTGCTTGAAGACTGATTCGAAACGCGCGAAACAGGCGACCGCCACACTTCTGGCGTGTTTTTCCCGTTCTATGTAATGGACCAATTACATTAGGAGACCGGATTATGAAACTTGTTTATTTCGCTTGGCTGCGCGAACATGTCGGCATCGATGAAGAGCAGGTTGATCTGCCCGCAACGATCGCGACCGTTGAAGATTTGCTCATTTGGCAAAAAGGTCGCGGCGATGGCTATGCGCTCGCCTTTGCCGAACCGGAAACCGTAAGGGTGGCTTTGGACCAGTTCCACGCAGAACAAGACGATCCGGTCGACAGGGTTGAGGAAATCGCCTTTTTCCCACCCATGACAGGAGGTTGAAGCGACTGGTCAATCGCCCCGTCAATGCTATATTGGGTAAGCTGAGAAACGACCAAACCGGCTCTGATTGACCGATCGGCAACAGTCACCAATGACAAATGCCAACGACATTTGCCATCCACTACGGACCCTCCCATGAGCGTTACCTTACAGTCTGATGATTTCGATATTTCCAGTGAACTTGACACCCTCATCAAGGGGCGCACGTCTGTTGGAGCGGCGGTAACCTTCACCGGGCTTGTGCGAGACATGGTCAAGGATCAGCGCATTTCCGCCATGACACTGGAACATTATCCTGCCATGGCGCAAGCCGAGCTGGAACGCATCGAGGCCGAGGCCCATGCCAAATGGCCAGACCTGACAGACAGCCGCATCATCCATCGATTCGGCACGCTCGCACCGGGCGACCGCATCGTGCTTGTCATCACACTTTCCTCACACCGGCAAGTGGCCTTTGAGGCGGCAGAATTCATTATGGATTTCCTCAAGACCCGCGCCCCCTTCTGGAAAAAGGAAAGCCTTGCAGATGGCCAAAGCGACTGGGTAAAAGCCAACCTCAAGGATGACGAAGCCCTCGAGCGCTGGAAAGAGCAATAACGGCGAAACCGCAGCTGAGTGGATGTTTCGAGCCACCAGACAACTTGCCTTAGTTTGTCCAATATTTTTCCGCAAAGTCACTAGAGGTTGATGTTTACAGCCCTATACACCCTTGGCCTTCCGACATGTAGGCCGCAAGCATATCCATGCAGCAATAGCGGAACAATCAGGGTGCCCCGCGTGTTTGTTATATATCGGCAGACACAATGAAATATCTTTTTAGGAGTGAAACCTTGAGACAATTGTTCTTCAAGTGCATAGCGATTGGCGCCGCATTTTTCATGCCGGCTCTCGCACAGGCGGCAGAAGGCTTTGCGACAGCGAACGTCAACATGCGCGCCGGCCCCAGCACAGACTTCCCCGTAGTCACGGTCATTCCTGACGGTCGATCAGTCGAGATTCACGGCTGCCTGAGCGATAGACCATGGTGTGATGTCAGCTTCTTTGGAAACAGAGGTTGGGTATCCGGCCATTATGTTCAGGCTAGTTATCGGAGCCGACGCGTGCGAGTCGAGCCAGACTATTATCGCTCTCTCGGCATTCCCTCGGTGGTCTTCAGCATCGGAACCTACTGGAACAATCACTACAGACACCGCTCATTCTATCGCGATCGGGACAGATGGAGCCGCGGAGAGCGGGGACATTTTCACCGAAAGCCCGATGTGCGCCCACACAGGCCAGATGTACGCCCACACAACTGGAACAAACCGACTGCTCGTCCGCATAACCGTCACAATAAGCCACCCCGTGTAGTCTCTCCGCATCACGAAAGAGGTCAACCGACGCTTGGCAACAGACGTCCAGACGTCAGAAACAACAGACCAGATCTAGAACGAAGACGGCCAACGGACAGGAATTTTCGTCCAAATGTGGAGCGCAAGCGACCAATGGACCGCAAAAGTCGCGCAGCTCCGACCAACAACCGCCCCAAGGCAGGACAGAACAGACCATTCGGGCAAAAGCCTAGCGACAAGCGTCGCATAGCATGCCGCCCGGGCGATCCTCGCTGCAAGCAGTGAGCCACGGTCATAAGCGACAAAGATCGGCTATACCCGCACACTGGTATAGCCGCCTTCCACAAGACCGAAGGTCAAAAACCAGCCCCCTTTTTCGAGACCAAATTGAACGTCTTAACAATTCGGTAGTTTGGTCTTTCAAGCGCAGTAGCCCTCCCCCAAACAAAAGCGCCGCCCAACGAATTGGACGGCGCTTTCTACTTCAGGAAGGGATTGCTTATTTCTTTAACTATTCTGCAGCAACAGCCTTTGGCGTTACTTCGTCGTTATAATCATGGATCAGGCGCTCGGTAACAGCGCCCGGTGTAAAGGTATACTGGCTGATCGACGCAACGGGTGTGATTTCAGCTGCTGTACCGGTCAGGAAGCATTCTTCCATGTCGGCCATCTCTTCAGGAAGGATTTTGCGTTCCTGAACCTCAATGCCGCGGCGTTTGGCCAGTTCGACAACCGTCTGGCGGGTGATGCCATCAAGGAAGCTGTCCGGGCGTGGTGTATGGATAACACCGTCCTTGATGAAGAAGACGTTCGCGCCAGTGGCTTCTGCAACATAGCCTTCATGGTCGAGCATGATGGCGTCGGTGAAGCCCTTGTCATTGGCAGCATGCTTGGACAAGGTGCAGATCATGTAAAGACCGGCAGCCTTTGCCTTGCATGGGATGGTGCGAGGATCCGGACGACGCCAGTCGGCGATCATCAGATGCAGACCTTTCATACGCTCTTCAAGAGAGAAGTAGGAAGGCCAGTCCCAGGCAGCAACGGCAACATGGATCTTGCAGTCATGCGCGCCGATCCCCATGGATTCAGCACCGCGCCAAGCAACCGGGCGCAGATAGCCGTCGGTGAGATTGTTCTGGATCAGAACATCCTTCTGAACGTCCATCAGCTCTTCACAGCTGTAAGGCAGGTCGAAACCAAGCGCTTTGGCCGAAGCAATCAGGCGTTCGGTATGCTCTTTGAGCTTGAAAATCTCGCCGCCATAGGCGCGCACACCTTCAAACACGGTGGAACCATAATGCAAGCCATGGGTAAGAACGTGTACTTTCGCGTCTTTCCAGTCTACATATTCACCGTTATACCAGATTCTACCTTCGCGCTGATCAAATGCTAAATCGGCCATCGTTTCACTCCTGACAATTCCGTCGGTTCTTCGCCGATGGATATTTTTGAACCGGAAAATGAGCCTTGTTGATACAATTCACTCAAACCGATCCAATTCCATTTATTCCGCAGCAAGATTGAAATGATATGTTTTTTCATCGATATTTGTTCAATCGTTACCCGGATCTTGATCAACGTGTAACAAATGAAACAAATTAAGTCAACATTACTGACATATATTACCCTTCCATACATAGGGAGTGACAAAATGGTTTTGACCGGATATTCAATGAAGTTAGAAGATTTTTCCTACTTGAGCCACGAGAGACGAACTGTTGATCGCCCGCAATTCGTAACAAGAGAAAAAATAAAATGACCGAGAAAAAGGTGGACAGCGACGAGGTCATCACGCTTCCCATGTCGGAAGACGATGGCATCTCCTTCGAAATGATCGAATTGCTCTTCTTTGCCTACCGCGATTTCGTGGCCGATCCGGACACCATGTTGGCGACCCTGTCTTATGGACGGGCGCACCATCGGGTGCTGCATTTTGTCAATCGCAGACCGGGTATCACGGTGGCCGCTCTGCTGGACATTCTCAAAATCACCAAGCAGAGCCTTGCCCGTGTGCTCAAGCAGCTGATTGAAGACGAGTATATCGCCCAACAGCCCGGCGAAACCGATCGGCGCCAACGACGCCTCTTCCCAACGGTCAAGGGGCGAGAACTGGCGCTGGAAATCTCCAAATGCCAGGCCCGCCGTATAGAAGAAGCCTTGCAAACCTTGCCGCCAGAGACCAAGAAAGCAAGCAAAGCCTTTCTTTACGCCATGATTGAGCCGCAAGGGCGCCCTACGGTACGAAGCCTCAATCACGGATTGGAAGCATTGACTGTGTTCGAGCCGGACGATTCCAGCCGAAGAAAATGAGAGACAAGACCTGATGCCAAGTGACGCCAAATCTCTGCCGGACAACGCGCAGCATTTGCTGGTCATCGATGACGACAGCCGCATTCGCACATTGCTCCATCGCTATCTGACCAACAACGGCTTCCGCGTGACCACAGCACAGAACGCGCAGGAAGCCCGCAAGACGATTTCCGGACTGACCTTCGACATGCTGATCCTCGATGTCATGATGCCCGGCGAAAGCGGCATGGAACTGGCGGCCGACTTGTGCAAATCCAATCCGGTGCCAATTCTCATGCTGACAGCTCGCGCCGAAGCAGAAAGCCGCATTCAGGGATTGGAAATCGGCGTGGCGGATTATCTCTCCAAACCCTTCGAGCCGCGCGAACTGCTGCTGCGTATCCGCAATATTCTTAAACGCAACATAAGCCAGCCCCAAAGCCCGATTGACGAGGTGACCTTTGGCCCCTTCTGCTTCAAGCTGGAACGACAGGAACTGCTCTGTGGCGAAGACGTCATTCGCCTCACCGATAGAGAGCGTGAGTTGCTTTGCCTGTTTGCCTCCCAGCCGGGGGCAACAGTAACCCGCATGGCGCTGGCCGGAGAAGACGGAACAGGAGAGCGCACCGTTGATGTGCAGATCAACCGCCTACGCCGCAAGATCGAGCCCGACCCTTCCAACCCGATCTATTTGCAAACCATCCGGGGCATTGGCTATCGTCTTCTGACAGATTGATGTCAGACAATTACTTTCCTTTCACGGCAGCACCATTCAGGGCCTGTAACGCATGACCAAAGGGCACATACAGAAAGAGACCGGCAGTGAGAAGACCACTGCTGAGAAAGCACGTGAGGAGGCTTTAAAGCCCCTTTGGTTTCGTGTGCTGCACCAGTCCATTCTGCCCCTGCAATTGCTTTACAAAGGCTACCGCAAGGGTGCCCGTCTGCTTGCGCGCGCCATGCCCAAGGGCCTGTTCGCTCGGTCCCTCATCATCATCGTTGCGCCGATGGTCATCCTGCAGTCCGTCCTTGCCTTTGTCTTCATGGAGCGCCACTGGCAGACGGTGACAGACCGTCTTTCCACTGCGGTGACACAGGATATTGCAGCCATCATCGCCATTCTGGAAACCTATCCGCAGGATGATGACTACAGTCAGGTCATCAAGATCGCGCAGGATAGGCTTAGCCTCAATATTTCCATCCTGCCCGATGGCCCACTGCCTCCGCCGGGCCCGAAGCCCTTCTTCAATCTGCTTGATCATGCCCTTTCGCGCCACATCACGGCCCAAATCGGCAAGCCTTTCTGGATCGATACGGTTGGCCGCTCCAACATTGTCGAAATCCGCATCAAGCTGGATAACAATGTGCTGCGTGTTTTTGCACGCAGATCACAGGCCTACGCCTCCAATTCCCATATCTTTCTGGTCTGGATGGCTGGCACGTCTCTTGTGCTGCTGGTTGTTGCCATTCTCTTCCTGCGTAACCAGATCCGCCCGATCCAACGCCTCGCCGGAGCGGCCGAGCGGTTCGGCAAAGGGCAGGAAGCACTCAATTTTCGCCCTTCTGGCGCACGCGAAGTGAGACAGGCGGCCCACGCCTTCCTTGAAATGAAACGCCGCATCGAGCGACAGATAGAACAGAGAACGGTCATGCTGGCGGGGGTCAGCCATGATCTGCGCACCATCCTCACGCGCTTCAAACTGCAGTTGGCCATTCTGGAAGAAAGCCCCGAAACGTCCGAGATGCAGCGTGACGTGGATGAAATGCAGATGATGCTTGAAGATTATCTGGCCTTTGCTCGAGGGACGTCTTCGGAAAAGGCCGAAGTGATCGACATCCCACAACTGTTGACCGAGCTTCAGTTCGATGTCCAGCGTTCCGGCCATGAATTGGCCATTGAGCATACCGGAGGGGAAAATATCGAGGTACGCCCGCAGACCATCAAACGCTGCCTGCATAACCTTCTAAGCAACGCCACGCGCTATGCCGAAACGGTTGAATTATCGTCAGAGCGATTGGGTAACTGGTGGTTGATTAATATCGACGATGATGGACCGGGTATCCCCGAAGAAGAGCTGGAAAGCGTCTTCCGGCCCTTCTATCGGCTTGATACAGCGCGCAACCAGAACACACCCAACACCGGCCTTGGGCTGGCCATCGCCCGGGATATTGCCCGCGCCCATGGCGGCGACCTCAGACTGAGCCGTAGCCAGTTGGGCGGGCTAAGGGCAACCCTGCGCCTGCCATCCTGATCATCTTCGTTGCAGGAACAATTCTGAAGCGTAGCCTTGCGTTATAGAGGCTGGCCCTCCACCTCAAGCAAAGCAAAGGCCAGAAACCGCTAGCAGAGACGAGAACCATTTGGCACCGGCTTATCGACACCGGCAAGAACAATCGCGCCTTCTTCATCTTCATATCCCAAGGTTAACACTTCGGACATGAAGGGCCCAATCTGTCTAGGAGGGAAATTGACAACGCCCATCACCTTGCGGCCAACCAACTCTTCGGGCGTGTAGTGGACTGTGATCTGCGCTGAGCTTTTCTTGATGCCGATCGCGTCGCCGAAATCGATTTTCATCTTGTAGGCAGGCTTGCGCGCCTCGGCAAACACCTCGGCTTCGATGATCGTGCCGACACGAATATCCACTTTCAGAAAATCGTCAAACGCAATATCTGCTGCTTTTTCCGTCATCATTATTCCCTTTTCGCAAAAAGGGAATAATCACGGACTTGCGAATGGATATCAAGACGGCATGGGCGCCATGGAGCCACCGTCCACAGAAGGCCCCTCACTGACTATAGGCTCATCTTTCACCGCATCATCGCCAGCTCCGGAACGGGAACGGCGACGGGATTTGCGACAAGATTTACCCATGCGAGGCAGAGCGCAAGCGATTTTCTCGGCGCGGTGCAGGGCTTTCTCGCCCTTCTTGAGGAATTTGTCGAGGGTTGCCATGGTTTTTGCAAGGTCGGCACTGTCATCACCAATCCAGACCGAAAAGGCGCGGGCATAGGCCAAAAGGGCACCCTTGCTGCGCGCCATGCCAGAAAGACCAGCCGGAGAGATGCGGGAAATATCAAGGAACCACTCCCCGGTCAGGCGCGACAGGGTAAGCAGATGAAGACCAAGCATCGGATCCCGACGCGCCGCCTTGTTCAGCTCCAAAATGAGATCCCGATGTCCCTGCATGGCGTCGAACCGCGCCATGATCACATCAAAAAGACGCTCCCGTGCGGGTTCGTCTCCCATATCCGGGTCATAGGATTCCAGCATCGCTTCATCGATGCGGCGCACAAGGTCGGACACATATGCATAGCGGTCACGATATTCGAGAAAGGCCAGCTTGATATCGATATCAGCCTTGGTTGCAATCTCTGCGCAAGAAACGGCACGCCACCCTCTAGTCATGACGACCTGAGAAAATTCCTCAAACAGGCGCTGTCTGATTTCTGGATTGTGGTCCATAGGTCTCTCCCTCGGTTCAGCCTGGCATATACAGCTCTGTACGAAGTTTGGCACAAACGGGATCATATGGCACGAAAACTGGACGGGACATCGATCCTTCGAGCTAATCTTCTCAGTATAGTCTACAAATGTGGCCCAAACAGGGACATTTCAAGCACAATCGCGTGAGACAAGGCGAAGAAAAGCCGCTCCGAAAGGGCAAACCTGTCCGGAACGGCTGTATAGAGTGGCCAGAAAGCCTATTTCGACAGCTCGATGGAGCGATCTCTGGCAGCAACGGTAGCCTTGGCCAGCAATTCGCCAAGCCCGCCCTCTTCTGCCATCAGAACGGCAAGCGCTGCTGCAGTCGTCCCGCCCGGAGAAGTCACATTCTCGCGCAGGGTAGAAGCGCTGAGCGGCGACTGGTTGAGCAATTCACCTGCCCCGACAATGGTCTGCCGCGCCATCAGGTTGGCAGCATCCGGTTCCAGTCCAAGCGCTTCGCCAGCCTTGGCCAAAGCCTCAACCATATAAAAGACATAGGCTGGTCCGGAGCCGGAAACAGCCGTTACGGCATCAATCAGAGCCTCTTCGCCAACCCAGGTGAATTTACCGGTAGAGGATAGCAATTCAGCAATCGCCTCGCACATCTCCGCAGACACCCCGTCAGAGGCAAAGGCTGCAAACATGCCGCGCCCGACCTGAGCTGGCGTGTTCGGCATGACACGAGCGACACCCGTATCTGCGCCAAAATAGGACTGGAAGGTCGCAATCGGCGTGCCAGCGGCGACAGAAGCAACAACCGTTTTTGGTCCAACCAGACCAGTGAGGCCCGGCAGCACCTTGGCCATCATCTGCGGTTTGACAGCAATGACGAGAATATCCGGCTGCGCAACAGCTTCAGGTGAGGAGACAAGGGAAAAGCCGCGTTTTTCAGCGAGCGCTTTCATATCTTCCGGCTGTCCGGGATCAATCACCGTAACATTGCTGGCTTTCAGATCCATCTCCAGCCAGCCCGTAAGCATGGCTCCGCCCATCTTGCCAGCACCAACCAAAACCAGCGACAACTCATTCATTTTCATTGTGTCAATTCCATCAAATTAATGTTCAGATCCAACCCTTGCAGATCTTGTCATTCCTTTTGAGTGCCACAGACCGCAGGCTTTTTCAAATTCTCATCGTGCCAAAGGTGATAAAAGTCAGCCTTCAGATGAAAAATGGCCGACGCCAGAAACCAACCAGAAAATCAAAAAGCCCGCCTGAAACCAGACGGGCTTTCCCGCGCCACGCATCCGCGACGAAACCAATGTGCGATAAGACACCTTATTCCTTTTCAGGTGCCTTATCGGAGCCATCAAGATCGGCGCCATCGATGGAAGAAAGATCATCCAACACACCGAGCTTTTCCTCAAGAATGGCAAGACGCGCCGAGAGCTTGTCATTTTCGTCGCGCGCGGCAACGGCCATGGCCTTGACTGCTTCGAATTCATCGCGCGTCACCAGATCCATGTCGCCCATCAGGCGTTCGAGCTGGGCCCGAATCGCAACTTCTGCCTCATCGCGCACCCCTTGGGCAACACCGGCGGCATCATTCATCAATTTGGCGAATTCATCAAAAAGCCGATTGTTTGTCTGTGTCATAACACTTTCCCCTCGCTTGGCGCGGCAAGCCCATGATTTGGCTGGCTTGCGTCCATCCTGCCTTAGATCTGTCTTTATCTCCAGATATAATGTCCTATGCGTATTTCACAATGAATATTTGCGGTTTCCCTTGACTTGACGTCGATAAACCAACAAATCCAGACATACCGAAGCATTTTCAAAAGGCAGAGCCGTGACCCTTCTGGCCATTCCCTTCCCGATGATCGACCCTGTGCTCTTGTCCCTTGGGCCGATCCAGATTCATTGGTACGCCATCGCCTATATCGTGGGCATTCTGCTTGCGTGGTTCTACACCAAGCGCCTTGCTGCCAGACAACAGCTCTGGCCGGGCAACGAAAGCCCTCTTTCGGCTGCAGCTCTGGATGATTTTGTCTTCTGGGCCACCATCGGCATCATTCTTGGCGGTCGGCTGGGCTATGTCCTCTTTTATAATCTCGATGCCTATTTACAGCATCCGCTGCAGATACTGGCCCTGTGGACTGGCGGCATGTCCTTCCATGGCGGCTTCCTTGGCGTCACACTGGCCATGATCCTGTTTGCGCGTGCCAAAGGCATTTCGCTTTTATCCATGTTCGACCTTGTCGCCATGGCCGCTCCCATCGGGCTGTTTTTCGGCCGGATTGCCAATTTCATCAATTCAGAGCTTTGGGGCCTCCCCACCAGCCTTCCGTGGGGCGTTATCTTCCCCAATGGCGGACCGGAGCCGCGTCACCCCAGTCAGCTTTATGAAGCGGCACTGGAAGGGCTCCTGCTGTTCATCATCCTGCGCATTCTAAGCCACAGGACGGGCGCGTTGAAAAAGCCTGGAACCGTTGCCGGCCTGTTTGCCATTCTCTATGCGGTTTTCCGCTCTCTGGTGGAACTGGTGCGGGTGCCTGATAGCCAGCTTGGCTATTTCAGCCTCGGTACAACAATGGGCATGTGGCTCTCTGCCCCGATGATCCTTGCCGGTCTGGCCATGATCATCCATGCCCAATTGAAGCGATCCGATGGGTAAAGATGCACGAACCAATCTGAAAGAACGCCTCAAGCGCATGATCCGGGCAACCGGCCCGATCAGCGTTGCCGATTATATGAGCCTCTGCCTCTCCGATCCGCAAGATGGCTATTATACAAGTCAGCAGCCGATCGGCTCTGCCGGTGATTTCATAACCGCACCGGAAATCAGCCAGCTTTTCGGCGAGCTGCTGGGCATCTGGATGCTTGCCATCTGGCAACAGTCAGGCCGCCCGAAGCCGTTTCATCTGGTCGAGCTTGGCCCTGGTCGCGGCACGCTGATGAGCGACATGATCCGCGCCATCGCCACTGACAGAGACGCCGCCATGCATCTGCATGTGCATCTTGTCGAGATCAGCCCGACATTGAAGCGTGAGCAGAATAAAGCCCTAGCAGACTTTGACGTCTCCAAAGAGTGGCACACAGATTTTGCCAGTCTGCCAGAAGCCCCTCTGTTTATCGTCGGCAATGAATTTTTCGATTGCCTACCGATCCATCAATGGGTCTTTCACAAAGGCCGTTGGCATGAACGGGTGATCGGGCTCGACGCTGAGGATCACTTATGCTTCGGCCTTGGACCTGTCCGCGACTTGGGCACCCCGCAAGAGGCCGCAGAAGACGGAGCCATTCTCGAGCGCGCGCCTGCCAGCGATGCAATGATGGGCAGCATTGGCGCTCATCTTGCTTCTCATGGCGGCGCAGGGCTCTTCATCGACTATGGCTATGATACCCCAGCATATGGGGATACCTTTCAGGCCATGCGTCATCACGCCTATGCCGATCCGCTCGCCAATCCCGGAACCAACGACCTCACGGCGCATGTGAATTTTACTGCTCTACGCAATCGCGCAAAGGAAGAATTCGCCGGGGTTCCATCCTGCCGAATGATTGCCCCACCGGTGATGACACAAGGAGATTTCCTGCTTGCCATGGGGCTTTTGCAGCGCGCCGGGCAAATTGGCGCCGGGCGGAGCCAGCAAGTGCAAGAGAGAATTTCACAAGCGGTTGAGCGTCTCGCAAGCCCAGAGCAAATGGGAAGTCTGTTCAAATGTCTTGCCCTGATGCCTGAGGGGACATCCCTGCCACCAGCCACTCTCACATAGTGAGCGGGACGGAAGGCAAGACTGAGAAATACGGGTATTTTCATGTGACAGGGCGTCTCACTAGTCTCTTTTTCCTGTTGACTTCCCCCTCAAAGGAAAAGAGTCTTTGAGGAGCCCTGCCCACAACGCTCAAATCAGAACCAACAATCGGGAGACAGCATGCGCATTCAACATCCGTCACTTGAGGCCCTTGATGGCATAGCGCACGGATTTTTCACGCGCAGAGGCGGCAGCTCGAAAGAGGCTTATCATAGCCTCAATTGCGGTTTCGGCTCAGGCGATGACAAAGAGCAGGTAAGGCGAAATCGCGCTTTGGTGGCCAAAAGCCTCGGCGTTGCCAGCGACAGGCTTGTCACCGCCTATCAGGTTCACTCCCCCAAGGCGATGATCATTGATGCTCCCTTCAACGAGGGAGAAACGCCACAACTGGATGCGCTCGTCACCAACACGCCCGGCCTTGCCGTGGCAATCCTGACCGCGGATTGCGGCCCCCTTCTGTTCGCAGACCAGCAGGCAGGTGTCGTGGCTGCAGCCCATGCAGGCTGGCGTGGCGCCTTTGGAGGCGTTATTGCCGATACGATCAGCAAGATGTGCGAGCTGGGAGCAAAGCCTGAAGCCATCACGGCCATTCTCGGCCCCACCATTTCACGCGACAACTACGAGGTCGATCAGGCCTTCATGGACCGCTTCCTTGAAAGATCCGCGAGCTGGAACCGCTTTTTCAGCGCGGGCAAAAGGGATGGACATGTGCAGTTTGATCTGCCAGCCTTCATATTATCCAGATTGCAGGAAAGCGGTGTTGGCACCGCGATCAATCTCGATCGCTGCACCTATGGCGAAGAAGAGCTGTTCTTCAGCTATCGCCGGACGACACACCGCAATGAACCCGACTATGGTCGATTGATTTCAGCAATAGCGATCATCTGACCATTTATATTCCGGCAGGTTTGAGCCCGCCAACCAAGGAGCTTCTCATGGCGCTACACTTTTCCTCGGATGAATTCGAAAGCCGCAAGGCCTCTCTTCTGGCGAAAATGGCAGATCGCAAACTCGATGCCATGCTGATCTTCGCTCAGGAAACCATGTATTGGCTCACCGGCTATGACACAACGGGCTTCAATCTGTTCCAGTGTCTGGTCTTGCGCAAGGATGGCAGCACCGATCTGCTGACCCGCTCTGCCGACGTGCGCCAGGCCGAACAGACATCCAATATCGGCACCATCCATATCTGGGCTGACCGCAAGAAGAAGAAAGCCTCGCCGGCGGTGCAATTGCGTGGCCTGTTGGAAAAGCTGGACCTTCTGGGCTGCCGCATCGGCATCGAATATGACGCCCATGGGCTAACGGGAAAAGACGCCAAAACGCTGGACGATTCCCTCAAATCCTTTGCCGATACTGAAGACGCTTCCAGAATCATCCCACCGCTCAGGGCCATTAAATCCGGCGCAGAGATTGCCTATACCCGCAAAGCTGCAGAATTGACCGACCTTGCCTTCACCGAGGCTTTGCCGCTCATCAAGGCTGGAGCCGACGAAGGCAAGATTTTGGCAACCATGCAAGGCGTCGTCCTGGAACATGGCGGCGACTATCCGGCCAACCATTTCTCCATTGGCTCGTCGGAATCGGCCCTGCTCTGCCGCTATAAGACCGGCCGCCGCACCCTTGATGCGCAAGATCAGCTGACCATCGAATGGTCGGGCGCCTTCCGCCATTATCATGCACCTGCGATGAGAACCCTCATCATCGGGCGCCCATCACCAAGGCATCTGGAATTGTATGAAATTGCCAAGGAAGCGTTGCTGGCGGTGGAACAGGTCATGCGTCCGGGGCACGTCATTGGCGACATCTTTGATACCCATGCCAAGGTTATCGATGAAATGGGTGCCCATGCTCACCGGCTCAATGCCTGCGGCTACAGCGTTGGCGCCCGCTTTGCCCCTAACTGGATGGACTGGCCGCTCATCTATCGTGGCAACGAATATGCCATCTGCCCGAACATGACCCTGTTTGCGCATATGATCATCATGGATAGCGACGAACAGGTAGCCATGACCTTGGGACAAACATATCTGACGACGGAATCCGAGCCAGAATCACTCTCGAAACTGCCACTGGAATTGATTGTTCGGTAACAATTTATTGTTCTTAAAGAAGAGTTAAAACAAATCCTGTTTGATAGGGTCACAACGCAACAGGAACAGGGTCCGCTTGGCTCAAGTGAACCGACCCCGTTCCTTCTTTTTGCCAATGAGGCCATTGGGCAAAAATGACATTGAGCGCACAGAAATGCGGAGTGATGATACCATGCATAATCAACACCTGGGTTTACTGAGCAGAGTCTCAGCTTTGGTTTCTCTGGCCCTGCTCGTCACCGCCTGCGCCAGCGGTGGTGCCCCCACACCTCCCGGTGCAATTGGAGACACCCCTCCTTCCATTCTGGAAAGCCTGCCACCGGCAGAGGCTCCTGCTGATGAAACCGGTCAGGATGGCATGACCAATCTGGCCGATGCAGACACGGCAGGTCTTCCCCCGGCCACAAGCCTCCCCAACGCGACCAGCACCAACCAGCCAGCCACGCAATATCAGGCTCCGGCTTCTCGTGCGGTCTTGACATTCGAGCCTATGGTTGGCGCCCCTAGCCGTGTTGCCCGCGAATTGGCAACAGCACTTGGCATGCGCGTGGCACAACAGTCTTTGCCTGTGGTCAAGCGCACCGACAGCAAGGTCACCCACCGGATCAAGGGATACTTTTCAGCCAGCAAATCCGGTTCTGAGTGCGTGGTCTCTTATGTCTGGGATATTTTCGACGCGAAGGGCAAACGCGTCAATCGCGTAACCGGAACGCAAAAGACCCAGATGGTCTCTTCCGATCCATGGGATAGCGTCACCGGCCCAGTTCTGGACAAGGTGGCAACGGATACAGCCGCCAAGCTCAAAACCTGGCACGCCAGCATCTAGAACGGCACAACTTTACAATAATCAAGTTGCCCAAAAGCGCCCGCAGATCTTAGCGGGCGCTTTTTCTATAGGCAGGCCTTGAGGGAGTGGCATATATTCAACAATACAAAATTATAAAAATACATACTTTTATATCTAGAACGACTTTAATGTAAAAATCGAAATTTACCGCAGCACGGCGCGACAAATTGTCCCCCTATACTTGATTTTTAGTTTGTTAACCACGTTTAAAAAACAACAAAATATCATTCCCGGCAAAAATAAAGCAATTTCATAGGGGAATAAAATAATGCAATACTTCTCTTCAATAAAGAGACGCAAGTCGCGCTTTATTCATATCAGTAGTATTACAATATCTCTTGTTACTTTTCTATTCGGATCTGCAAGTGCTATGGCCACACCGGCACTTGAGGCACGCATTACCGAGCTTGAAAACCAGATTGCGCAGGGCATACAGGCCCAGCAGGTCAACTCGGATCACATCTGGACCATGACAGCCGCCGCACTGGTGTTGCTCATGCAGGTCGGCTTCCTATTGCTCGAAGGCGGCATGGTACGCTCGAAAAACTCCATCAACGTCGCCCAGAAGAATATTCTCGACCTTTTGGTTTCCATTTCCCTTTTCTACCTGCTTGGCTTTGGCCTCATGTTTGGCACGAGCCTTGGCGGTTGGATCGGCTGGCAAACCAATCTCTTCGCTTGGGATTCCTTTCCCGACTGGAACTATACCTTTTTTGTCTTTCAGGCTGTATTCGTAGGCACCGCCGCCACCATTGTCTCCGGTGCGGTGGCCGAACGCATGACCTTTACCGGTTATCTCGCCAGCTCGGTTCTCATTTCCATGATCATCTATCCGGTCTTTGGCCATTGGGCATGGGGCAATCTTTTAAGCGGAGACAACACCGCCTGGCTCGCGGACAAAGGCTTCATCGACTTTGCGGGCTCCTCGGTCGTCCATTCGGTCGGAGCCTGGGTGGCTCTGGCTGGCATCATCATCATCGGCCCCCGCATCGGTCGCTTCAATAAAGACGGCACACCCAACAAGATTCAGGGCTATTCCATCGTTCTTGCCTCTGCCGGAGCCATCATTCTACTGTTTGGCTGGATCGGCTTTAATGGTGGCTCCACAACGGCAGGAACGCCGGACTTTGCCCGCATCATTGCCAACACATTGCTATCTGCGGTCTTCGGCGGAACGGCAGGCTTTCTGCTTGGCTGGGTCAAGGATGACGTGTTCGAGCCCAGCCGCTCCATCAACGGCATGCTTGGGGCGCTGGTTGCCATCACCGCAGGCTGTGATGCCGTCAATCCGCACGGCGCAGTTATGATAGGCATCATCGCAGGCCTAGCCGTATGCCTTGCCGAAGACTTCATCGCCGGCGTATTGAAGCTGGATGATGTGGTCGGCGCCGTCTCGGTTCATGGCGTGGGGGGCGCTTTGGGCACCCTGCTCGTTGCTCCCTTTGCCATCGATGCCAAACTGGCCGCGGGCTCCCGTCTTGACCAGTTTTTGGTTCAGGGACAGGGCGTACTGCTCTGCTTTGTCTGGGCCTTCTCCGCTGCCATCGTCATGTTCAAACTGATCGATGTGACCGTCGGCCTGCGTGTCGACGCTGAAGACGAATTGCGCGGCCTCAACATTTCCGAACATGGCGCAACGCTCGGCACCGGCGAGTTGCAGCGCAAGCTGATGGAAATGACCGAAGGCACCTGCGATTTGACCAGCCGCTTTGACGAAAGCTCCGGGGATGAAATGGGCGAGCTTGCCCAGGTGATCAACCCTTTTGTCGACAAGGTCCATCACCTCGTCTCGGAAATATCCAGACAGGCGGTGGCCGTGGACGAAACCTCGCAAAATCTGGTTGAGATTTCGCAGGAATTCACAGACAACTCCCAAATGCTGGCCAGTCATTCTTCAAGCATGCATGAAGTGGTCTCCGGCGTTGAAAGCCGCATCGGTTCGGCCCAGAGCACCTCTTCGCAAATGGCCAAATATGGAGAGGAAATCGTCTCCTCGGCCCGCAGCATGTCAAATGAAATCCGCGAAGTGTCCGATACGGTGGGCCATCTCGCCCAGTCGGTAGAGGAGATCGCCTCCAGCGCGGACAATGCCTCGGAAATCTCGCTCAAGGCAGCCAATCTGTCATCCAACGCCAATGCCACTATGGAGGCACTGGTGGCTGCATCCAAAGAAATTGACGTGGTCGTACAGTTCATCATGAATATGGCAAACCAGACCAACCTGCTGGCCCTCAATGCCACAATCGAAGCCTCCCGCGCTGGCGAAGCCGGTAAGGGCTTTGCCGTGGTCGCCGACGAGGTCAAACAGCTGGCGGTTCAGACCTCCAAGGCAGTGGAAGAAATCAAGGAGAAAGTGGACCGCATTCAAAGTGGATCCAACAGTGCCCAGACAGGTATCGACGAGGTTTCCAAAATCATCCTGGCCATTCGCGAAGGTGTAGAAACGATCCGCGAGACGACTCATCAGCAAAGCCAGTCGACCTCGAATATTGCGCAAAGCACATCTCAAATCAGCTCCATGGCAGAGGACATGACCAACAGAATCACCGGGCTGTCCTCCGGTATCGGAGAAATCTCTATGGCAGCCAACGATATGTCTGCCGCCTCCAAAGGCCTGTCTGAAACCAGCGGCATTCTCAGCGGTCGAGCCAAGAGCGGAGAAAGCAACGCCAGCCAGACGAGAGACCGTGCGCAATCGCTCAAAAAGGTATCCCGAAGCCTTGTCCAGTCCGTCGCCGAATTCAAGGTCTGACGGCAATTCGGACAGAAAGGCGTAAGACCTTCCGATAGCCTTCGACCCGAAAGCGGGCCGGAGGCTCATTTTTTAGCATTATTTTTAGAGAAAAAAGCGATTCACTGCGTCACATAAACTTTACAAGACGGGGGTTCGTTGTTTACAAGGCCCCTACAATACAGCGCATCCTCCAGGAACGCGGCATCCACTCCAATAGTTTTCAGGCAATCAGTTTTTCAACTTTTGAAAGTCTCAATCGTTGAAAAGGGGATTGTTAATCAGGGGCCCATAGGAGCCATCCCCCGACCAACGGCTCCCCCAATCTTGCGAAGCGACAGGGCATAAGGTTCATGAAACTTCTCGCCGGCAATTCCAATCCGACTCTCACCAAACGCATTGCCGATTATCTCGGCATTGAAATCAGCGATGTTTCCGTAAGACGATTTGCGGACCAGGAAATCTTCATCGAAGTGCACGAAAATGTGCGCGGACAGGATGTCTTCGTGGTTCAGCCAACCTCTTATCCGGCCAACGACCATCTGATGGAACTGCTGATCCTGATCGACGCTCTGCGCCGCGCATCAGCACGCCGCATTACCGCTGTCGTGCCTTACTTCGGCTACGCGCGCCAGGACAGGAAACCCGGCCCAAGAACGCCAATCTCGGCAAAACTGGTTGCCAACCTCATTTCGAATGCGGGCGCAGATCGCGTCCTCACTCTCGATCTGCATGCGGCCCAGATTCAGGGCTTCTTCGACATCCCGACTGACAACCTCTATGCCGCTCCGGTCTTCTCCCGCGACATTCTGGAACGCAATGAAGTCGAAGACGTCATGGTGGTTTCTCCGGACGTTGGCGGTGTTGTCCGCGCCCGTGCTCTGGCAAAACGCATCGGCGCCCCGCTGTCCATCGTCGACAAGCGTCGTGAACGCGCCGGTGAATCCGAAGTGATGAACATCATCGGCGATGTAACAGGCCGCAACTGCGTGCTCGTGGATGATATCATCGATTCCGGCGGAACCCTGTGCAACGCAGCAGAAGCACTCATCAACAAGGGCGCGGCATCTGTTACCGCCTATATCACTCACGGAGTGCTCTCCGGTGGTGCGGTTGCCCGTATTACCGCTTCCAAGCTGCGCGAATTGGTAATCACCGATTCCATCGAGCCAACCGAAGCTGTTCTGAACGCGCACAATATCCGCGTTTTAAGTGTCGCCAATCTGCTCGGCGAAGCCATTTCCCGCACAGCAAACGAACAGTCGGTTTCATCCCTGTTCGACTAGGAAGCGCGGACGACTCTTTCAACGCAAGATGTCAAACGCTTTTGAATAAAACAGCCCGCAGCATCGCATAAATGCTGCGGGCTGTTTCTTTGGAGCCCTTACTGTATGGATCAATTGGTAAACCCGGTGGGCATCTTCGATGCTGGCATTGGCAGTTTTGGAATAGTTGAAACCGTCAAGAAGCATTGCCCCAACCAGGATATAATCTGGCTAGCAGATCGAGCCAGTTTCCCCCTCGGCAAAAAGACACCAGACCAGCTATTTGAGACAGGAAGAAAATGCGTCTCTTTCCTGCATTCTCATGGCGCCGATAAAATCATTGTTGCGGCCAATGTGCTGACCATGGTCGTTATGGAGCGATTGCAAAAAGCCTTTCCTGAGTTAGAGCTTTATGGCGTAACTCCGCCCGTCAAAAGAGCTGCCGAATACGGCGACTTCTGTATTCTGGGCGTAGAGGCTATGGTCAAGGATCCAAAACTGAGAGAGTTTGTCTTGCATTTAAAGCCCCCGCCCATCAAAGCCAGCTTCGCTAACGCATCTCCCTTGATCGATGAACTGGTGGAAACAGGCGTCTTCGTTTCAGATCCAGCCAAAACCGAAGCGCGTGTGCGAGACTTCATAGGCAACCTGACACCCCAACAAAGGAAAGTCGCCGCCTATACGCTTTCCAGCACACATTTGCCATGGTTGCGATTTGCTTTCGAAAGAGTTTGTCCAGATACAGTATTTTTGGACCCGGCCGAAGAGTTGGTTCTGGAAATGAAACTACCCAATGACGGCAGCGGTCAAATCAGCGCATTTACAACGGAAAATACCGAACTAGGCATGACGCAGCCTGAACTGAAGAAGATGCTTGAACTGATTGGATACTCCCATATTGAGCCCAATATAGTGCCTCAAACGGAACTGAACTTGAATAGTCACGGGATAGCTTAGGCTGCCCCAGCCTAAACACACCGCCGATAGCGCTAGAATCGACAAGCCCGCAGTCTCTTTTTGATGCTGTGGGCTTTTCGTTTAAGCGCACCTCCCCACAACCATCCGCTTGAATGTCAGGGACAACGCCCTTCGCCAACTCGCGGAAAACGTTTGGTTACAATTGGATAACAATCATTCCTTGCGTTGCAGCGAATCTTGAGTAAATTACCCCCATCCTGTCTGATTTGTCCGACAAATCCCCCGATAGAATGCTCATCCCTGTGACCTGTGCTGACCACACCTCATTGACAATCATACCCACTGCGAGCTCAAGGCTGATTTCATTCTGAGGGCCGTTTCACATCGCCCAATGCAAAGCTCATTCTTTAGCATCAGTGGCTATATCACATCTTGAGATTGCCAGAATCCGATCCTACATCTCCGCTTTTCACCGTTAAGGCTATTCACGTTGGCAAAACTAAAAGTAGATCTAACCCTCAAGAATGCTCAAGCTTTGGCTCAGAAGGGTAATTATTCCGAAGCAAGAAGGCTCTATCACACTGTATTGGAAGCCTTCCCCGGCAACAGTCGCGCAGTTCAGGGGTTAGCTCTCGTGGAAAAGCAGATTAAACTCAGAGGCGCTAACACCTCCATCAACGAAACGATCAGAACACTGGGTGGGCTGCTTTCCAGAGGCTTCTTTCAAGATGCCATTGAACAGTCACAGGAAATCCTCAAGCAACGCCCCGATGTGTTTGTCATCTGGTATATTCTCGGCATTGCTTCCATCCAGCTTGGAAAGCTCAATCAGGCCATTTCCGCATTTGATCAGGCTATTTCTCTCAAGCCGGACTATATCGAGGCGCATCTGAACAAAGGATACGCACTGCAACTGCGGGGATTGTACGAGCAGGCCATTTCTTCGTTTCAGAAGGTTTTATCCATAAAGCCGGATCTGCCGCAAGCCCACAACAATATCGGCAATGCTCTTCGCCAACAGGGCAAGCTGACCGAAGCGATCGCGGCTTATCAGAAAGCCTTGTCGATCAATCCGACATTTCCCGAAGCATTGTATAATCTGGGCCGTAGCTGGCAGGATCTTGAAAAGATGGAAGAGGCACAGAAGGCTTACCGAAAGGTCCTGTCCATTAAACCAGACCTGCCCGAGGCCAATAATGATCTTGGCACAATTTATCTGGAACAAAGAAAAATTGACGAGGCAACCAAGGCATTCAAAAACGCCATACACCATCGTCCCGCATTTTCCGAAGCCCACAGTAATCTCGGAACAGCCCTATATGAGCAAGGCCACATCGAGGAGGCTATTGCGTCCTGCAACAAAGCCTTGTCTCTCAACCCCGAGCATGTAAGCGCCTACACCAATCTCGGCGTTATCTTCACATCCGCCGGAGAGCCCGACAAGGCTATCAAAGCATACTCGAAAGCACTGTCCATCAAGCCAGATGACGCACAAACGCTCCATAATATTGGCGCCTATGTTGAGCACACTCCAGATGACCCTCAAATCGGCTTCATCGAAAGTCTTCTGAGCAAGACAGATCTATCAAGCAAGGACAAGATCCTTTTGCATTACACTCTGGCAAAAATCTATGAAGAAACAGGCCAGTTGGAGGAGGCTCTCAAGCATTATAAAGCGGGAGGCGCACGGCAGATCAACCGTGTGCACTACACCATAGAAAAGGATGAAGAGCTTTTCGAAAAGATACGACAGTCAGCGCCCGGCATCAAAGCACACGCATTGGTTCCTTCCCGAGACGATGAAACTGTCACACCGATTTTCATTCTCGGCATGCCAAGATCCGGCACAACACTGATTGAGCAGATCATTTCGAGCCATAGCGACGTCCATGGAGGTGGCGAACTCGACTATGCAACCAATCTGGGTTTGAAAATCAGCTTAGGGACCGTTCCCGCAACGACTGAAAATTTACAGATTTTCAGACAGACATACTTGTCTGAGCTGCAAAGAGCATCTGAAGGAAAGGCATATGTCACCGACAAAATGCCCTATAATTTCCGCCAGATTGGCCTTATCTGTTCGGCGCTTCCCGAAGCGAAAATCATCCATGTGAAGCGCGATGCGGCAGCGATCTGCTGGTCGAATTTCAAGACATGTTTCGTCGGCAACGGCTTGGGATACAGCTATGATCTTCAGGCCGTCGTGCGCTTCTATAAGCTATATGAAGACCTCATGACCTTCTGGAACCGAACATATGGCGACCAGATAATAGAAGTCGATTATGATGCTCTGACCAATGATCATGACACTGAAATCAGAAAGCTGATCAGCGATCTAAACCTCGACTGGCAGGATGCATGTCTGTCTCCTCATGCAAACGGCCGCATGGTTAAAACCGCATCTAACTTGCAGGTCAGGAAGTCAATCTACAAAAACAGTTCCAAAGAGTGGCTCAAATTCAAGCCATTCCTTGAAGGGGCCTTTGATGAATTGCTCTAATGACCGCAATTGCCGGCAAGCACCGCCGCATGAGAGCCAGATTGTATAGGCCAAACAAGTCCGTCCGACTTCCATAACCGGGCAGGTTAAGGTCGCCGCGAAAAATCGCTGATTTCTGCGTTACCACCGCTTGCCAATAGCACCCTTATGTCTTATAAGCCCTCCAGCTGCCTCTACACCCTTGGAGGAGTTGCAGCAGCGGGGCCGAACATTCGGCCTTTTTTCTATTTTCTCAGGAGTATATCCAATGGCTAACTTTGAATTCAAAGCAGAACGCCGTGACCGGGTCGGTAAGGGGTCCGCTCGTGCATTGCGTCGCGAAGGCAAGATCCCTGCCGTCATCTATGGCGACAAGAAAGATCCTATCTCCATCGCTATCCCTTACAAAGAAACCAACCTTCAGATCCATAAAGGCGGTTTCCTGACGCACATCGTGACCATTGATGTGGATGGTGATAAGATCCGCGCGATCCCTCGCGACTACCAGCTCGACGTCGTCCGTGATTTCCCGATGCATGTCGACTTCCTGCGCGTTTCCCGCACCACCAGAATCACCGTTGGTGTTCCAGTTGAATTTATCAACGAAGAAGAATGCCCAGGCCTGAAACGCGGTGGCGCCCTCAACATCGTCCGTCGTGAAGTTGAAGTCGAATGCCCGGCAACCGATATTCCGGAATCTTTCGTATTCGATCTGAAAGAAGCCGATCTTGGCGATTCGATCCACATTTCCGCAACGACCCTGCCGGAAGGTGTGAACCCGACCATCACCGATCGCGACTTCACCATCGCTACCATCGCTGCTCCTGCTGGCTTCAACGAACCAGCCGAAGGTGAAGCAGAAGAAGGCGCTGAAGCAGAAGCTGAGTAATCAGCTCTGCGTTTCAGACCCCACAAGTTCAGGGTTCGGGAGGTAAAACCATGTATCTGCTCGTCGGACTTGGCAATCCCGGACCCCAATATGCAGGCAACCGCCACAATATCGGTTTCATGGCAGTCGACGAAATTGCC
The DNA here is from genome assembly GCF_963678225.1 of uncultured Cohaesibacter sp. Lineage (NCBI taxonomy): Bacteria > Pseudomonadati > Pseudomonadota > Alphaproteobacteria > Hyphomicrobiales > Cohaesibacteraceae > Cohaesibacter > uncultured Cohaesibacter sp. The sequence goes on from NZ_OY782763.1 coordinate 1,270,543, forward strand.
CGCCAGCATAATTTCGGTCCATGGCGCCGCAAGTTTCAGGGCGAGGTCAGCGAAGGCCTTATCGGCTCGAACAAAGTCCTGCTCCTCAAGCCCTCCACCTTCATGAATGAATCCGGCCGCGCGATCTCTGAAGCCTGTCGCTTTTACAAGATCCCGCCTGAAGACGTGTATGTCTATCATGACGAGTTGGATCTCAACCCCGGCAAAGTGAAGGCCAAGCTGGGCGGCGGCGTCGCCGGGCATAACGGTCTGCGCTCAACCGGTGCCCATATCGGCAACAATTTCCACCGCATCCGTCTGGGGATCGGCCATCCGGGCCGAGAACGGGTCACTCAATGGGTGCTGGGCGATTTTGCAAAGGTGGACAGAGAATGGCTCGAGCCAACGCTCGACGCTCTGGCCTACACAGCCCAAAGCCTCATCGAGAATGATTTGGGTCGCTTCATGACGGATTTCAACCAGAGGCTGGCCCCTCCCGTCAATGGCCACAAGAAAAGCAAGTCACAATCCGCAAGCGCTGACAAAAAGCCCTCCCAACCGGGCAGCAAGGCATCATCAAGCAGCTCGGATAAACCGAACAAGGGCAGCAACAGCGCCCGCTCGGACAAAAACGCAGAGCCCCCACGCAATGCGATGGCCGAAGCGCTGAAACAGCTGGTCACCAGAAACAAGGATTAAGAGCAATGGGTTTTAAATGCGGTATCGTGGGATTGCCAAATGTCGGCAAATCCACTCTGTTCAACGCGCTGACCAAAACCGCAGCGGCACAGGCAGCCAACTATCCCTTCTGCACCATTGAACCGAATACGGGCGATGTTGCCGTTCCCGATCCGCGCATGGATGCCATCGCAAAGATTGCCGGTTCCAAGGAAATCATCCCGACCCGCCTTACCTTTGTTGACATCGCCGGTCTCGTGCGCGGGGCATCCAAGGGCGAAGGTCTGGGCAACCAGTTTCTGGCCAACATCCGCGAAGTGGACGCCATTGTGCATGTGCTGCGCTGCTTTGAAGATGAAGACATCACCCATGTGGAAGGCAAGATCGATCCGGTTACCGACGCTGAAACCGTTGAAACCGAATTGATGATCTCGGACATGGAAAGCCTTGAACGCCGCGTGGTCAACCTGCGCAAGCGTGGCCAGACCGGCGACAAGGATGCCAAGGCACAGGCTGCCCTGATGGATCGCCTGCTTGAGCTGCTGCATGATGGCAAACCCGGTCGTATGCTTGATGTCGCCGATGACGAGGAGCGCAAGGCCGTTAGCGACCTCAACCTGCTGACAACGAAGCCCGTCCTCTATATCTGCAATGTGGATGAGGAAAGCGCTGGCACGGGCAATGAATTCTCCAAGGCTGTTGAAGCCATGGCAGAAAAACAGGGTGCAGGGGCCGTTGTCATCTCGGCCGCCATTGAAGCTGAAATCTCTCAGCTGGCAGCTGACGAACAGGCAGAATTCCTCGAAACGCTGGATCTGGAAGAACCCGGTCTCGACCGGATGATCCGCGCTGGTTACGACCTGCTGCACCTCATCACCTATTTCACAGCTGGCCCGAAAGAAACCCGCGCCTGGACCATCACCAAAGGTTGCAAAGCCCCACAAGCCGCCGGTGTCATCCATACCGATTTCGAACGCGGATTCATCCGCGCCCAGACCATCGCCTTTGATGACTATGTATCCCTTGGCGGCGAAACAGCAGCTAAAGAAGCAGGCAAAGCCCGCGACGAAGGCAAGGAATATATCGTGCAAGACGGCGACGTCATGCTCTTCAAGTTCAACACTTGATGAACTGTGAAATCCAAATAAAAAGCCTGCCCTATTCGGGCAGGCTTTTTTATGCGCTGAGCACAGCTAAATCAGATCAACCTGGGCTTAATTGGCGTGCAGCTTGACCCAATCCGCAAAGGCTGCAGCAAACTGCTTGAGGAAGTCCCGCGTGCCATCATTCGTCATCTGATCCTTGTCGTCAAACAGACCACCGAACGCCCCGATATAAGCTTCGGGCTGCTGCATGGCAGGCATATCAAGGAAAGTCAGGGACTGGCGCAAATGATGGTTGGCGCCAAAACCGCCAATCCCGCCCAGAGAGCCCGACACAATGCCCGCAGGCTTGCCTGACCAGGAACTCTCGCCAGCAGGACGAGATCCGACATCAAGCGCATTCTTCAAGGCAGCCGGCACAGAGCGGTTATATTCCGGAGTTACAAACAAAACGCCATCGGCAGGCGCAAGAGAGGCACGGAAGGATTTCCATTCCTCGGGCGCATTGTCGCCATCCAGATCCGGATTATAGAAGGGCAATGAGCCCACTTCTACAAATCGGAAAGACAAGCTTTCCGGGGCCAGATTGACAATCGCATTTGCAACTTTGCGGTTGATGGAGTCTTTTCTTAAACTCCCCACGATGACGGCAATATCATAACTATCTTTCATCGGACTCTCCTGAAAATAATGAAATGAATGAAGGGATAAGGATGGATTTTCTTGCAAACCCCTTCGTTCCGATCCCTTGTTGTTTTCCTTAAAATGGTGTCATCCGATCAACGGTTCAAACCCGTATAAGTTCCGGTAGAGCCATAGTGAAAATGAAAATATTTCATCACACGGAACAAAGGCACAACCTTATGAGCAAGAGCAAACCGCCCCTAGCCAGTAAAATCTGTCCCGTGTGCCTCAAGCCATTCAACTGGCGCAAGAAATGGGCGCGCTGCTGGCCGCAGGTTCGCTATTGCTCGGAACGCTGCCGGCGGCAAAGATAGCGCAGAATCACGCGCACATAATGTAAGACGACCTGTATGCCCATCACTCCGCCCCGCCATAGGCTTTCATGAATGCACCAACAGCCGCACCAACCGCGAGGTCGAAATCAAGCAGCGGCGGACAACGATACATAATCGGCTCGGCAACCCCGCTTTCGAGCAGTCCCTTTAGATGCAGGCTGACAATTTTGGCCGAAGGCCCCGATATGGCCCCCTGCTGCATTTTGAGCGCCATAAACTCCTCGACCTCGCCCCAGCCACGCCCCTGCCCGTTCTTATAAAGCAACTGAGACAACTTGCCCTCGAAATCTTCGGAAACGGCACTGCGGAAAAGAGCCATGGTTTCCTGATCAGTGATGAAATCCAGATAATCACGCCCGAACTTTTTCAGTTGCCCCGCAAGATCGTCATTATCCTGATCTTCGAAAATCTGGAATACGGCAGTTCCCCGATCATCCAACGATTGCATAAGCACGGCTGCGAACAATTCTTCCTTAGAACTGTAGTAACCATAAAGCGTGGCTTTTGACCCCCCAAGCTCCGCCGAAATCGCTGACATGCTGGCCCCATGATAGCCATTCTGACCGAAGACTTTGGCAGCAACCTGCAGAATCTCGAGTCTTTTTTCATCTGTCTTAACGCGCATGCGACACTCCCTATAAGTGAACAAGAGAGTACAGTTTTAGCTTGACGGACGCAAGCGGAGAATATAACTAAAACGTACTGTACGGTTTTACCGCGCCCTGAACCCAATATGGATTTCCCGACAATGTCGCTATTCACACTGAACCACCATCGCGCCAAGCCTATGGCCCTGAGCATTCTCGTTCTCTTGGCTGGCTGTGCCATTCCGCCAAAGGACACCCCGCTCACCGAGATGAAATCGGTTGAAAGCTATCAGACGGGGAAGTCGTTCCTTTCCAGCGCTGCCCAGTGGCCCTCTGATCATTGGTGGGAAACCTATAAAGACAAACAGCTGAACCAGTTGATGAAGGAAGGCCTCTCGGAAGCCAACGATATTCGCCTCGCTCAGGCCCGACTGAAATTGGCAAAAGCCGCGACCGGCATGTCTAAGGCCGGCCTGTTTCCCAATGTTGGTGCTCAGGCGTCTGTCGACCAGGAACGACAGAGCTACCATTATCTGATGGACGAAGCATTCGTGCCTCAAGGCTGGAATGATGGCGGCATCGCAACGCTCAACTTTAATTGGGAAATAGACTTCTGGGGCAAAAACCGTGCAGCACTGGCCGCCGCTAAAGGCGAACAGCAAGCAGCGGCAGCAGAAGCTGCAGCGGCCCGGCTTGCGGTCTCATCAGGCATCGCACAGGCCTATGCGCAGTTGGCATCGCTTTATGCCAGCCGTGATGCAGCCTCCAGCGCCCTGCGTGTCCGCAACGACAGTCTCAAGCTGATGCAGTCCCGCTTCAATCAGCAGCTTGAAAATGAAAGCGCACTCGAAAGAGCCAAGTCCAACCAGCAAAGCACGATCGCTCGCCTTGCTGCTATTGACGAAAATATCGCTTTGGCAAAGAACCAGATGGCAGCTCTTCTGGGCAAAGGACCGGACCGCGGGTTATCCATCACACGTCCACGGGTCAATGGCGGTCATTATTATGGCCTACCAAACCAGTTGCCGCTCGACCTTCTGGGGCGCCGCCCGGATATTGTTGCTGCTCGTCTGAGGGCAGAGGCCGCTGTCAAACGCGTAGATGAGGCCAAGGCTTCTTTCTACCCGAACGTCAACCTCACTGCCATGATTGGCCGTCAGGCACTGGGGCTCGATATGCTGCATGCCAGCAACGCAACGCTTGGCTCCATTGGCCCTGCAGTTTCTCTGCCAATTCTGGACGGCGGACGCCTGCGGTCTGGTTTCATAAGATCCAAAGCCAGTCAGGAGATGGCGGTCGCGACCTATGATCAGACGCTCACAAAAGCGCTCAAGGATGTTGCCGACGCCATGGTGAGCAAACGTCAGCTCTCCGTGCGCCTGAAAGCAACCCGCAATGCCGTGCAAGCGGCGCAAAATGCCTATGACATTGTCAAGAACCGCTATGAAGGCGGCCTTGCAACCTATCTTGAAGTCCTAGCCGCCGAGGACGCCATGATTGGCGCCCGCGGTGCCGCGGCTGCTCTGAGAGCGCGTAGTTTTGCGCTCGATATTCAGTTGGTCCGTGCTCTTGGTGGAGGCTTTCGTGACATGGAGAAAACCAAGTGAGTGACATGAAAAAAGTCCCAACGGATGTAAAACTCGAAAACAAGATCGAAAAGATCTACGAGGATCGCGAGACAGAAATGCCCGAAAAGAAAAGCAAACGCTGGCCCCTGTTTTTTGGCCTCTTCGTCGCTGTCGCGGCCCTTTCTGGTGCCTATTACGCCTATGACACGCTCTATGCGTCCAAGCACGCTATCACCGACAACGCCTATGTGGGCGCCGATATTGCAGGCATCACCCCGCTGATTGCCGCTCCGGTGAAGGAAGTGCGCGTCAGCGATACTCAGCATGTCGCTAAAGGCGATATTCTGGTGGTGCTGGATGATACAGACGCCAAGCTGCATCTGGCCCAAGCCGAAGCTGGCTATCAGCAGTCGCTGCGGGCCGTCAAGGCTCTGAATGCAACGGACAAGACCCTGCTCGCCCAGATCGAGGGCCGCAAGGCTGACCAGAAGCGCGCCGAAGCCCAACATGAAATGGCCGAGGCCAATTTCGCCAAGGCCAAGATCGACCTTGAACGCCGCCAAACTCTGGTCGAAAACGGCTCTGTCTCTGGCGATGAGCTAACCATGGCCGAAACCGCCTTCAAGAATGCCGAGGCCAATCTGGGAGCTGCAGAAGCGGCTTTGGAAGCAGCAAGCGCGGGTCTGGAAGCTGCAGAAGGCCAGCAAATGGCCAACGCAGCCATGATCGAAGGCGCATCGGTGGAGAACAACCCACAAGTGCTGGTCGCCAAGGCTCAGCGCGATCAGGCGCAGGTCAATCTGGACCGTACCGTCATTCGCGCGCCGGTCAACGGTGTCGTTTCCATGCGCCGTGTACAGGTCGGTGAACGGGTTCAGCCGGGCATGCGCCTGATGGTCGTTGTCCCCCTTGATGAAGTCTATGTCGATGCAAACTTCAAGGAAGTGCAGCTGGAAAAGGTCAAGCCGGGCCAGTCTGTGACCTTGCATTCAGACCTTTACGGCAGCGATGTCGAATTTGAAGGCACTGTTGTGGGCTTCTCGGGTGGCACTGGCGCAGCCTTCTCCGCCGTTCCTGCCCAGAACGCCACCGGCAACTGGATCAAGGTTGTCCAGCGCCTACCGGTTCGCATTGCACTTAATCCTGAACAGCTGGAAGACCATCCGTTGGAAGTGGGCCTGTCCATGGAAGCAGACATTCATGTCGCTGAGTAATCGGACATAAAGGACACGAAAAGATGACGAACGATGACAGCACAAGCCGGCCCCTGACAGGGGCCAGCCTAATAATTGCTGCTCTGGCGATCGGCACCGGCAACTTTCTTGTCGTGCTGGACAGCACGATTGCAAACGTATCGGTCCCCACGATTGCCGGATCTCTGGGTGTTTCCATGTCGCAGGGCACATGGGTCATCACCTCCTATGCCGTGGCTGAAGCCATCACGGTTCCGCTAACGGGTTGGCTGGCCATGAAGTTCGGTGCCGCACGAACCTTCATATTCTGCTTCTTTGCCTTTGCGCTGGTCTCCCTTTATTGCGGCATGGCCGGCTCGCTCAACTCGCTCATCCTCGGACGCGTGATGCTCGGCCTGGTCGGCGGCCCTATTATGCCGCTATCCCAAATGCTGCTGATGCGCATCTTCCCCAAGGAGAAAGCCACAGCCGCCTCTGTGCTCTGGGCGATGACAACTCTTATCGGCCCGATTGCGGGCCCTATTCTGGGAGGCATCATCTGCGACAGTTATGGCTGGCAGTGGATCTTCCATATCAAGGTACCTGTGGCCATTATCGGTGGTCTGGTCGTATGGGCCTTCCTCAGGCATCAACCCGATCCCAAAGCCAAGGCACGCATTGATGCCGTCGGCCTTGGCTTGCTGATCATCTGGGTCGGAGCACTGGAGATCATGCTCGAAGAAGGGCGAGACAAAGATTGGTTCTCCTCGCCGGAAATCTGCATCCTCGGAGCGATCGCCGTCATAGGTTTCCTCTCGTTCCTGATCTGGGAGTTGACTGACGAAAACCCGATTGTAGACTTGCGCATCTTCAGGCACAGGGGCTTTACGGCTGCCTCGGTGACCTTTGCCGGAGGCTTTGCCGCCTTCTTTGCCTCGGTGGTGATCCTTCCTTTGTGGCTACAGCAGAATATGGGGTACACCGCCACCTGGGCTGGCTATGCCACCGGCATCATGGGCATATTGGCCATGGTATCTGCACCCATTGTCGGCAAGGTGGTCGAAGTGGTTGATGCCCGCATCATTCTCTCTACGGGCCTTCTGGGGCTCGGCGCGATGATGGCATGGCGCATGACCTTTAACGGCGATGTGACCTTCATGCAAATGGCGTGGCCGACGCTCTTCACCGGTCCCTTCATGGTGATGTTCTTCGTGCCCGTCACAGGACTGGCTCTGGCCACCGTGGAACCCCATGAGCAAGCCAACGCGGCAGGGCTCTCCAATTTCATGAGAACGCTCGCAGGGGCCTTTGCGACCTCTCTGGTACAAACCCAGTGGCAGAATACGGCACGCGTGAAGCAGAATGAGCTCGTCAACATGATGCCCAACACCGACCGGGTCATCAATGACATGATGCAGAGCGGCATGTCCCATGATGCAGCCGTCGGTAGCCTCAGCTACACGATCTATCATCAGAGTGTGCTGCTCTCGACGCTGGAAATGTTCGGCATTATCACGGTCGTCTTCGGCTTTGCCGCCCTGTTGCCATGGCTCGCCCCACGGGCCAACATCGTGCAACACTAAAAGTGTGGTTTGCGCCGTAGCCATACAATAAAGGGACGGCCTAAGCCAAAAACAACAAACGCCCGCTCCGGATACAGATCCGGGGCGGGCGTTTTCATAGCAACCGGCATTCCCTAACACCATAATCTCGGCAGTATCCGGCAGGAATGACCTTATCTATTCAAGCATCTTTCTTTTCAGACGCCGGACAGCTATTGAACCCGATGAGGGTGTAAAGCGGGCAGAAGCGGAACAAACCGGTTGCCAACGGAATGATACCCAGCAGACCCCATAGTGTTTGCGGTCCGATGAAAACGATCGCAAGCAAGACGATACCAACGATCACACGAATAATCCGATCGAGCTTTCCAACATTCACAGTCATAATCTGACTCCTTTGTAGCAAGGTCTGCATCTTACTCCCATATAAGCATTCACCCTAGGTAAAACACGTATATGCGATCTTAAGTCACAGCTCAGACGCCTGCGCACTGGCATCCAGGAGCGATCAGAGCCCCTCAAAAGCGACCAATGTATGCACATCAATGCCGCGCTCCTTGAGAAGCGACGCGCCGCCCAGATCAGGAAGATCGATCACGAAAGCCGCCCCTTCAACCTTACCACCCACACTTTGCAAAAGCTCGCAAGCCGCCACAGCCGTTCCTCCCGTCGCAATCAGATCGTCAACCAGAAGCACCTTCTCGCCAGAAGCAACCGCATCATCATGCATCTCGATCCGGTCGGTGCCATATTCCAGAGAATAATCCTGCGCAACCACCTTGCCGGGCAACTTGCCCTGCTTGCGGATGGGAACGAATCCCACGCCAAGATAATCCGCCATTGCACCGCCGAAAATGAAGCCGCGCGCTTCGATACCAACAATCTTCTCGATACCCTTATCAAGATAGGGCGCAGAAAGATCACGGATGGATTGCTTGAAGCCGTCAGCATGAGAAATGAGGCTGGTAATATCTCTGAAGATGATGCCTCGCTTGGGATAATCCGGAATGGATCGGATGAGGCTCTTGAGATCAAGTTTTTCGCTGCTTTGCATTCGCTAGGCTCCGCTTCTCGCAATTCTTAGATAAGCACCGGCTTCCTGTTGGACGCAGCCGTACCCTTTATCGGCATCCAGTTGCTGGATCTGCCCTCCCCCTAGATATGGACAAGAAATCCAGCCAAGGCAATTCAAAAAGTGCAGCCCCCCCTCCCAAATGGGCGCAGAAACAACGCATGCAGCGTCAAAAAGTGAAAGCCTCCCAACCTCACTCACAAAAGCCGCCCGGATACGGGATCAGAAGCTTCACAGGCCAAAGCCGTAAGGGCAAAACCGCTTGGCTACGTCGCAAGCCTGCTCACTTTTCTCCAGGAAGAGGCTGTCCGCTCAAATGCAGGAAATGGGGAAGAAAAAGGGGCGAAGGTTTTTCCTCGCCATCCCAGACCGCTTTCAGAGCGGCAACACTGCCGTGTCCATAATGTTCGGCAGACACGCCAATGGAGTTCAGCCACCCCGCGATCCATGGATTGAGAGGGCAAGCATCAAACCCGATAAAGCCGAAGTCCCTTACAGGGTCCATACCGCGTTCGGTAACCAGCCGATAGGCCCCATAAGCCAGAATGTCGCTCATGCAAAGAATGACCCTCGGCGGGTTATCGCGTTCCAAAATCTGGGCCATGGCAGCATAGCCCACTTCCAGATGATTGAGCCCTTCGACATGTGCATGCAGGATGTCCTGCTCCGTGATCCCAGCTTCAGCCAGTCCGTCCAGAACGCCTTGACGCCGATAGGTCGCAGCCGTTCGATCAAGAGACCCATGAATGAGCGCCACGTTGCGAATACCCCGAGCAATCAGTAGATCAGCCACGTCGCGCCCAGTCCGGTAATTGTCGATTCCCATATAGGGACTATCGCTATCGTTCGGATCGGGCCGATTGACAAACAGCATCGGCGGACCACTCTCACGCATCCGGTCGAGAACCGGGCTTCCCACAGCTCCAACGATGATTACCGCCCGCGCCAGTTGAGATTGCATTTCAAGCAGATATTCATCTTGCACATCGGCGCGCTCATAAGTATCGCAAACGGACATGACATAGCCTTCGTCCCGCAACGCCCTTTCTATAGAGGCGGCGATAGCGGCCATGGTGGGGTTTTCGATGGCGGCGGCCAGAAGGCCAATAATGCGACTCTCCTGACAGCGTAAAGCCCGTCCGATGCTCGCCGGACGATAGTGCAATGACTCCACAGAAGCCCGGACGCGCTCTACGGTTTGCTTTGATGCCTTGTTGGTGATGCCATTGATAATTCTTGAGGCGGTAGCAATAGAGACGCCGGCATGTGCAGCAACCATGGCAAGAGATACACGGCCACTTTTGTTGTTGTTTTGTTTAGTCTCGGTTTTTGCTGGCATAGAGCCTCTCTATAGCTAAATTTTATACTTCCATATATAGTATTTAATATAACTACAAGCTTCCCGAGATTTTTTCCTTTACACAATCGTAGCAGATCCCCTGAGCGCATGCCGATCAGGCGCCTCCCTTTTTCAATCGAGCCTCTCAACCAGAAAACAAAAAAGGGCCCCGAAAAGGGGCCCTCATTTGAGTTTTAAACCAGATGCTTCGTGAATCAATGCTTCACTTTTGACCACAATTTGCGCTTGGTGAAGAACATCAGGAACGAGAAGACAACAAGGAAGATGAGAGCATTCACGCCCACCCGCTTGCGTTCTTCCAGCTTGGGCTCTGCCGCCCACATCAGGAAGGACGTCACATCCTTGGCATATTGCTCGGTGGTCATAGGCGTTCCGTCGGTATATTCCACCAGTTCATCAGAAAGCGGCGGTGCCATGCCGATCGCGACACCAGATCCGAATGCCGGGTTGTAATATTTGTCGCCGACAGTTTCTTCCAGCTCTTCAGGCGTTTCCTCATAAGAGGTCAGAAGGGCATAGATATAATCCGGCCCATATTCCTGATAGGCGGTTACCGGATGCCAGATCATACGCAGAATGTCATTGAAGACTTCCACCCCGACGTCAGGACCGACAGACGCAGCGCGCGCCTTGGCGATCAGGGAAAGATCAGGCGGCGCCTTGCCACCGTTTGCAGCTGCAGCTGCTTCCACGTTGGGGAAAGGCGATGGGAAATGATCGAACGGCTTGCCCGGACGGGTGAACATGTCCCCTTCAGAATCCGGACCATCCTCGATGTCATAGTCAGCAGCAATCGCTTTGACTTCATCGTCGGTATAGCCAAGAGCTCCTTCCTGACCCAGATTGCGGAAAGCAATATAGTCCAGAGAATGGCAACTTGAGCAAACCTCACGATAAATCTGGAAGCCGCGCTGCAGCTGTGCCTTGTCAAATTTCCCGAACGGGCCAGAGAAGGTCCAGTCCTGTTTTTCGTATTTGTGGCCGCCTTCGCCCGAAGCCATCGCCCCGGCGGATGAAACCGCCATGGCGCCAGCAACAACGAGCGCGCGAACCGCAGTTTTGGTAAGCGTAATCATGGGTTGTCCCTTTCCTCGCTCGTTCAGGCTCTTGCTTCTACCGCAGCAGAATCACCATGTTTGGCCAAGACTGCTTCATTGATCGATGCGGGCAGTGGCTTCGGTTTCTCGATGAACCCGAGCACTGGCAGGATGACCAGGAAGTAGGCGAAATAGTAGACCGTGAAGATACGCGCCCAGAGCACATAGCCTCCCTCTGCCGGTTTACCACCCAAATAGCCAAGCCCGATGCAGACCACGACAAAGATCCAGAAGAACTGGCGCCCCAGCGGACGATAGTTCATGGAACGCACTTTGGAGGTATCCAGCCATGGCAGCACGAAGAGAACCCCGATCGCACCGAACATGGCCAACACGCCCAGAAGCTTGTCAGGAATAGCGCGCAGGATCGCGTAGAATGGCAGGAAGTACCATTCAGGTACGATGTGCGGAGGCGTTACCAGCGGATCGGCCGGAATATAGTTGTCCGGATGGCCCATAAAGTTTGGCACCATGAACATCATCCAGGCAAAGAACACCAGGAACACGACAATCGCGAAGATATCCTTGATCGTGTAATACGGGGTAAAGGCCACCGTATCATTGCTGTCTTTCACCTCAACCCCGGTCGGGTTGTTGTTGCCGACCACATGGAAAGCCCAAATATGCAGGGCAACCACGCCAACCAGCATGAATGGCAGCAGATAGTGCAAGGAGAAGAAGCGGTTGAGCGTCGGGTTATCGACCGAGAACCCACCCCAGAGCAGCGTCACGATTGCGTCGCCAACATACGGGAAGGCCGAGAACAGGTTGGTAATAACCGTCGCGCCCCAGAAGGACATCTGTCCCCATGGCAGCACATAGCCCATGAAGCCGGTTGCCATCATCAACAGGAAGATCACGACACCCAGAATCCAGACCACTTCACGCGGGGCCTTGTAGGACCCGTAATAAAGGCCTCGGAAAATATGGATATAAACGGCAATAAAGAACATAGACGCGCCGTTGGAATGCATATAGCGCAGCATCCAGCCCCAGTTCACATCACGCATGATATGCTCAACAGAGGCAAAGGCCAGCGTGGTGTTGGGCACATAATGCATGACCAGCACAATGCCGGTCACGATCTGCGCCACAAGGCACACGGCGAGAATGGCGCCGAAAGTCCAGAAGTAATTAAGGTTCTTGGGAACAGGGTAAGCAATGAAGGAAGAATGCACCAGACCGGCAATCGGCAGGCGACTTTCCATCCATTTCAAAAACCCGTTCTGCGGCTCGAAGGTCGAATGTCCGCTCATGACTGGTCTCCTTAAGACATTTGCGGGCGTCAGCCGATTTTGATCAGGGTATCGCTAACAAACTCATAGGGTGGCAACTCCAGATTCAGTGGAGCAGGACCCTGGCGGATTCGACCGGCGGAATCATAGTGCGATCCGTGGCATGGGCAGAACCAGCCATCATAATCGCCCTTCTGTCCTTCGGGTACACACCCCAGATGCGTGCAGATGCCGATCATGATCAGCCACTGTTCCTTGCCGGGTTTGGTGCGCTCTTCATCGGTCTGAGGATCGCGAAGGTCAGCCACGTCGACAGCTTTGGCCTCTTCAATCTCAGTCGGAGTTCTATGCCGAATGAATACCGGTTTGCCGCGCCATTTGACAGTGAGGCTTTGTCCCTCTTCAATTGAGGAAATATCCACTTCAATGGATGAAAGCGCCACAGCGCTGGCATCGGGGTTCATCTGGTCAATAAATGGCCAAGCGAGCGCAGCTGCGCCGACGGCCCCAAACGCTCCGGTCGCGATATAAAGAAAATCGCGGCGGGTTGGTTCTTCCCTTTCGCTGGTAGCCAAGACGAGGTCCTCTTCTAGCCAGTGTCCAACTTCCAGCTCGCCTGCGCCTCCAAATAATCACGTCTCTTGCGAAACGATAAAGTCCCAAAATCGCGGCGAGCCAATTTCACCGGTGCTCGTTCACATTACCGAGACCAGTCAAACACTTTTTACATTGATCGCTGATGTTGTCTAGAGAGGCAAATCGCAGAAACTGCCGATTTTCAGCAGTTTGGCCTGACAAATTCGTCTTATATCGGCAAAAATTGAGCGAAACACCGCAGGACTACTACTTATCCAAGCGGTTCCCACAATGCGTATTTCCGCTTGTCTTCGACCTTTTGATTGGAATGATTCTAGTGGAAAACAGGCCATCTCCGGCCAAAATAGCCGATTTTGGCAATCAGGCGATAAAACCGCCTGATTGTCTGTCCCACAGGGAAGCATAGAGTCCGCCCTGTGCGAGCAGCTCCTCGTGATTTCCCATCTCCACGATGCGGCCGCTATCCATGACAATCAACCGGTCCATGGAAGCAATGGTTGAGAGCCTGTGCGCGATAGCCAGAACGGTCTTGTCTTTCATCAGCAGGTTAAGACTATCCTGAATGGCCGCTTCCACTTCGGAATCCAATGCGGAGGTGGCCTCGTCAAGCACAAGGATGGGGGCATTCTTGAGCAGAACCCGAGCGATGGCGATCCGCTGGCGCTGCCCACCAGAAAGCTTGATGCCGCGTTCACCCACCTCGGCATACATACCCTTGTTGCCATAGCGGTCTTCCAGATCCTTGATGAAATCAAGTGCCTGCGCCTGCTCCGCAGCCTTGTAAGCGGCCTCTTCGCTGGCCCCTTCAAGCCCATAGATGATATTTTCCAGCACCGAGCGATGCAGCAGCGAGGTATCCTGTGTAACGACCCCGATCTGCGCCCTCAAACTATCCTGCCTGACATCGGCAATATTCTGCCCATCAATGCGGATCGCACCGGAATTAAGGTCATAGAAGCGCAACAGCAGATTGATCATGGTCGATTTACCAGCCCCGGAACGGCCAACAAGTCCGATCTTTTCACCCGGACGAATGGTCAGATCCAGACCATCGATAACCGGCTCGTCCTTGCCATAGTCAAAGCAGACCTTGTCAAAGGTGATTTCTCCGCGCTCAACGACCAGATGCTTGGCATCATGGGTATCTCGCACCAATTGAGGCTGTGAAATAGTGCCAATACCATCCTGCACAGTACCGATATTCTCGAACACTCCGCTGACTTCCCACAATATCCACTCGGACATGCCACGCAAACGCATGACCAGCCCGGCCACCAGAGCAATATCCCCCGGCAGAACCAACCCGACCTGCCAGAAATAGATGCCAACCCCGACAGAACTGAACAAAAGAAGGTTGTTCAGCGTCTTGAGGGTAATCTCCATGATCGTCACCAGACGCATCATCGAATAGACATTATCCATGAAGCCGGTCATCGACTGCTTGGCATAATTGTCCTCTCGGGCCGCATGGGAAAACAGCTTGACGACGGAGATGTTGGAATAGGCGTCAACCACCTTGCCCACCATCTCTGAACGCGCGTCCGCCTGAGCACGCGAGATATCGCGCATCTTGGGCACGAAATAGACCAACGCCCCGATATAGCCAATGATCCAGAGAAGCATCGGAACGGCCAGTTGCCACTTGGCATCGCCAATGAGATACAGCGCTGAGAGGAAATAAACGCAGACATAGACAAAGACGTCCGCCAACCGCGACACCACTTCGCGCACAGCAAGCGCTGTCTGCATCAACTTCTGCGCGACCCGACCGGCAAACTCGTCCTGATAGAATTCCATCGACTGGCGCAACAAATAGCGATGCAGCCGCCAGCGGATCGACATGGGGTAATTACCCATCACGGTCTGGTGGAAGAGGATCTGCCAGATTGCTTCCAGTCCAGGCATGATGACAAGCAGCAAGACGCCCATCCAGATGAGATCACCGCCGTGATCGGCTATGAAGGTGGCCCGGTCACTCTCTGCAAACCAGTTGACCAGATCGCCGACAAAACCGAACAGGCTGACCTCGATAATCGCGATCAGCGCAGTGATGACGGAAACGACGACCATGTAGGGCGCCACAGGGCGGGTGTAATACCACATGAAAGCCCAGAACCCTTGCGGTGGCTGCTCAAGACTATAGTCGGCAAACGGGTCAACCAGCTTTTCAAAAAAGGAAAACATCACGATGCTACCGGAAAAATCCGGTCCTGTTACGACGGACAAAGAGGTGAGAAAACGCACACGCGAGAAGATGCCCGACCATCGGATCGTCACGCCCACGCTTTGATGCAAATTATGCGCAGCTTATATCAGCTTTGATGACAAAATAAGCATGAATAATTCTAAACACAGTTATGAGCTGTGCTGTGATATTAATCACACGCTGCCGCAGGCTTAGGCAAAGAGCCAGATATCGCCTTGTTACGCAGCCTAATACACTTGGGAAGCGGGCGATTTCCAGTCGACAGCCATAACATTTCCATTGTGATTCACGATCAAGCCTGTAAAACCAATTCATGACTACTATAGATATAGCCCTTTTTCAGCCGGACATACCGCAGAACACGGGAACCATCCTGAGAATGGCCACCTGTCTGGATCTGCATGTTCATATCATCGAACCATGTGGTTTCACGCTCAATGACCGAACCCTGCGCCGCGCTGGCATGGACTATCTCGAACGCGCCAGTTTCACCAAGCATATCTCATGGAACCACTTCAAGGATTGGCAAAAGGAAAGCGGCAAACGACTGCTCCTTGCCACCACCAAGGCGTCTCAATCCTTTTATGAAATGACCTATCAGGCCGGTGACATCATCCTCTTTGGCAGAGAATCCGCCGGCGTTCCTGATGAAGTACATGACTATGTAACAGAGCGCATCACAATTCCCATGCGCGCGGGCGAGCGCTCGCTGAATCTGGCCATCTCGACAGCAATGATAACCACCGAAGCCTTGCGGCAAGTGAGATCTTATTGACGATGAGTGAAACAGCAAACAGCACCGTCCCCGAAGGCCTGCCAGCCGATCTTGAAGCCAAGAAACAACGCGCCACCGATTGGTTCCGAACCCTGCGAGATCGTATTTGCACCGAGTTCGAAGCAATCGAGCAGGAGTTAAAGGGATCCGGACCCTTGCTGGAACCGGGCAGTTTTGTCCGCACCCCCTGGGAACGCACCGACCATTCAGGCGCCAAGGGGGGTGGCGGGGAAATGTCCATCATGAAGGGGCGTGTCTTTGAAAAAGTCGGTGTGCATGTCTCCACGGTCTATGGTGAATTTGCGCCCCAGTTCCGCGATCAGATCCCCGGCGCATCGGAAGATCCTCGTTTCTGGGCCTCGGGCATTTCGCTCATTGCCCATTTGCACAATCCGCATGTCCCCGCCGTGCATATGAACACCCGCATGATCGTCACCACTCGCCAATGGTTTGGTGGCGGCGCGGATCTGACGCCTGTTCTGGCCAATCGCCGCAGACAGGAAGACCCAGACAGCATAGCCTTCCACAAGGCCATGCAGGAGGCTTGCAACAAGCATCCCGTAGCCAATTATCAAGCCTATAAGGAATGGTGTGACCGCTATTTCTATCTGCCGCATAGGAATGAAGCCCGCGGCATCGGCGGTATCTTCTATGATCGTCACAATAGCGGTGACTGGGAAGCCGATTTCGCCTTTACGCAGGATGTCGGGCTGGCCTTCCTCAACATTTACCCAATGCTCGTACGGCGGCAAATGGAAGAGCCCTGGACAGATGCAGAGCGCGAGGAACAGTTGATCCAGCGCGGGCGCTATGTAGAATTCAACCTGCTCTATGACAGAGGCACCATTTTCGGCCTGAAGACCGGCGGCAATGTGGATTCCATCCTGTCGTCCATGCCGCCCGAGGTCAAATGGCCATAGGCCAAACGGAAAGCCTACCCCCAGCAAGCCTGAACACGTCAAGGCAAATCAAAGGGCGAAGCGTCATCGCTTCGCTCATCCCGCACCATGCTGGTTCAGCAATTCGGGCAATTGGCTCATATCCCTAAAAATGCGGGCGCCATGGGCAGCAAGGGCCTGGCCAGTGCCCTTGGGCGCATAACCAAAACAGAGCATCCCTGCCCTCTGCGCTGCCAACGCTCCGCTAGCGCTGTCTTCAATCACGACACATTGATCCGCAGTCACGCCCATTGCCTCGGCCGCAGCCAGATAGAGCCCCGGCTCGGGTTTGGCTATGCCGATGGTCCTTGCAGAAAAGCGACGGCCGTCAAACCGCTCCCACAGGCCGGTCTGTCCTAGTGTGATTGACATTTTCTCGTCCGACCCATTGGACGCAACGCAATAGCGCACGCCTTTCTCATCCAGCAGATCCAAAACTGCAATCACACCGGCAATCGGCTCAACACCCTCGCGCAATCGACCATGCAGCTCCTTGCGATACTCCATGCACCAATCGTCAGGCAGGTTCGCCCCCATGGCCTTGAGCGTTTCAAACTCGGTCTGCAACGTACCGCCGACAAATTTATGCTCGGCCTCTTCAATCGTGAGAGCCATACCATGGCGCGCGAGATTGGCGACCAGCACTTCATTGGCAGGCGTCTCACTATCAACGAGCACGCCATCGCAATCAAAAATAACAAGAGCAGGAAACAAGAGACAACTCCGGACATTTGCAGGCAAGCGCTCGCGATACAGCTCGACCAGATCGCTTCTCGCAGAAGAGAGCGCAGGCCGAAAAGGCATTTACTGCAAGGATCTTGCCATGGAAAGCAATTGCCCTTTGCTTAGCGCAAATCCGCTGGAGACCCAAGCCTTTTCCAGTTGCCCCAGATGGTTGCCGATCTGGGGCCCCGGCTTCATGCCTTTATCGATGAGATCGCGTCCGTTGAGCGGGAAGACAGGCACTGTCCAAAGAGCAATGTCACGCAGCAGCATCGAGAGCTCGGTCAAGTCAGGGGCAATCTGCCGTCTGACCAGCGCCAGCAGCACCAGATCCCGTGCGGTCTCCTTGCCATGCGCGTAGGCCAGTTGTTCAAGCACCTGCTCATTAATGGTCTTGATGCTGCGCACAGTCTTCGCCATGCGCATCATCGCATCGCGATTGCGATTGGGCAAACGCAGGGTCTTGGCCAGCCGCTCGGCATCCTCGCGCACATCAACGCAGAGCGCTGTCATGAGAAGATTGAGATCCGGCTTGAGATAAAGCTGTGTGGCCAGCTGCTTCAAACGAGCAAAGCGTGCCAGATGGGGCACACAGGCCAAGAGCCCCGTGAGCATGCCACCCCGATGCATGGCATTCAGAGCCTTGAGTGAAAAAGGCCCTTCCAGAAGCTTGACCATCTCCGCCCCAATCCGCTCCGCCGAGAGCGTTGGCAGCGAGGCTTGCGCGGCAATACAGGCCTGATAGTCGCCCTCTTCCAATCGCTCGCCATACTGAGAGAAGAAACGGAAAAAACGCAAGATGCGCAAATAGTCTTCGGCTATCCTTCGGTCTGCATCGCCAATGAATCGCACATGCCGCGCACGCGCGTCCTTGATGCCCTGACCGACAGGATCATATAGTCGCCCCTCGACATCCATATAAACGGCATTCATGGTGAAGTCGCGCCGGTGCGCATCTTCGCCCCAGTCGCGCCCGAATGCCACCTCTGCGT
Source organism: uncultured Cohaesibacter sp. (assembly GCF_963678225.1). Taxonomy (NCBI): domain Bacteria; kingdom Pseudomonadati; phylum Pseudomonadota; class Alphaproteobacteria; order Hyphomicrobiales; family Cohaesibacteraceae; genus Cohaesibacter; species uncultured Cohaesibacter sp. The sequence continues at coordinate 1,289,206 of NZ_OY782763.1, forward strand.
GGCGTCCATCGGTTTCAACATCGGTGCGCAGGGTGGTCAACTCAAAGGGCCGCCCGTCGATGACCAGCGTTACCGTTCCATGGTCAATGCCGGTCGGGATCGCCTTGATGCCCGCCTCTTGCGCCCATGTCATGATGGTGTGCGGCTCAGCCGTGGTAGCGCAATCGATGTCGGACACCTTGGCTCCAAGCAGCGAATTGCGCACAGCGCCACCAACAACACGCACTTCTTGCCCGTCGCGATTGACCAGAGAAAAAACTGTCTGCAACGAAGGATCATTGCGCCACCCGAAAGCGGGATCATCCGCAACACTGCAGCTATGGTCTTGCGCGCTCATTACTCACTCATGATCTGCCCGGGCACAACCTTGTCCCCGTCAAAATGGGCTGGAACATAGGTGCCGCTTAGCGGGTTGTTATTGACCACCGACATGGTGATAAAGCCAGCCAGACAGAAGAGAATGCCTGCCAGCACGAGCCAGTATCGGGGTGCGTCAATCCATGCCCGCTTATTGATCTTTCTTGTCAGAAAAAGGTAAGCCGCATAAAGAATGAATGGCAGCAGGAACAGAATAACTTGCGTTATGATGACGCGGATCATGAATGATAGACCGTCTCGTAGAGGTTTCGAAGGATACCAGCGGTAACACCCCAGATATAATGATCCTTGTAAGGCATTGCAAAGTAATGACGCGTTTTTCCTCGCCACTCCCCACTCTTGCGCTGATGGTTGGCAGGATCCATCAGAAAGCGCAGGGGCACCTCAAAAATTTCGTCGACTTCACAAGGGTTTGGCACCAAATCGAAGCCGGATTGAACGGTCGAGAGAACAGGAAAAATCCGGTATCCGGTGGAGGAAATATAGGGGCGAAGCAGTCCGAAAGTATCAACATAGCGTGAGGCAAGGCCGATCTCTTCATCCGCTTCACGCAAGGCAGCCCCTTGCGGAGAATCATCCCCGTCATCCACCTTGCCCCCGGGAAAGGCAATCTGCCCGGCATGAGAGGGCAAATGGCTGGTGCGCTGGGTCAAAATGACCGTCGCCTCCTGCCCCCTATCAACAATCGGAATGAGAACCGCCGCATCCCTGAGTGCGACCACCTCGCCTTCATGCCACGCCAGATCCTTGATCGGCGTCTGCTCGACCGGCGAACGATGGCTCTCGGCATCACGCGCGAGCGCCTCAACAACCCGCTGACGAAACTCAAGAGCTGAAAAATCCGTCATTCCATTCCCTCAAGCCATTCCTTCAAGCATGGCCAATTCTTCCATTGAACAGATGGGAAAGAAGGCATCACCGCTGCGAACACCGAAATGCCCACATGTGTCTCCCGTTCCTTCCTCGGCAAGAGCCACCAGATCGAACATCAAGGCCCGTGTTACCAAAGCCTCAAGCCCACCGCGCACCCGCAAATAGGCCTTGAGACCGTGTGTCTCATCCTCAAGCGCAAAGCGCAATGAATGGTCGGTATCAAGCGGAACAAGATCGTCAACATTAGTGCGAAAAACAAGACGTCCTCTGTAATCCGGCATATCTGCCTCTGCGGCCATCTCGACGGCCAGAAAGGGGGCATCCTCAACGGCAATGCGCAGCTTTTCAACCGGCGTAACAAGATAGGTCTGCCCGTCTTCTTCCCTTCGCAGCACAGACGCAAAGAGCTGCACCAGAGCGTCGCGCAGAATGGGCGTGCCCCGATAGAACCATGTCCCGTCGCTGGCAATACGCATATCGATATCACCGCAAAATTCAGGGTGCCATGTCTCAACAGGCGGCAGGGCACGGTTGTCTCCTGCCCGCTCCATCAGTGCAGACAGGCTGGCAGGCATTGTTGGCAACAGGGCCTCATCCTCTCCGGCGGACGTCGCGCCCCTCTGCGTTTTTTGCTGATGCTGCTTGTCGTTCATTGCGTTCCAAAATCCAGATCTTCCCTGGCCGCGCGAGCGAACAATGATCCGCGACGCAGGGAAACCGCAATGAATATAGGACGCTAGTCAGAGAGCGCAACGAAATTCTAACATTGAGTGATCAGGACGGCTCGATCAAACACCCGGCTTGACCATCCCCTTGCATTGCCCTGCAGCCTCGTCATCAAGAGGCAACAGCAGAAGACGCAGAGGATCGACCGGTCCGGGCATCTCAATAACGCCCATGGGCACGCGCTCAAAGCCGAACCGCGCATAATAATCATAATCGCCAACCAGCAGGATGGCACAATAGTCCAGATCCTTGGCGTCATGAATGGCCCGTTCCATCAGAAGCTTACCTGCTCCCTTATTCTTGAAATCGGGATTGACGGCCAGAGGCCCCAGCAGCAAGGCCCGACATCCCCCGATCCGGATGGGAGACAACCGCACAGAGCCAGCCAGATGGCCATGAGAGGTAGCCACGAAGCTTAAGGAGGCAACAGGTTCAACCGCTTCGCGCACACGGAATGCGGTCCTTGCAAAACGACCCGGACCGAACGCATCACGATGCAGCTGTTCAATCGCACTCACATGAAGCGGGAGTTCGCGCTCAAGGGTAAAGTCTAACTGACACATTGGGGGATTTCCGTTTTGTGACCGCATGGGCGGCATTGCCTTGTTTGATGTTCGGATTGGGCACATTTGCGAAGCAGAGCAGCTTTCCTTTTCATGAAACGCCATGCTCAAATACGCTTGCGCCAACTATTGTTATTGTTTCCGTCGTCGTAACATCATTCAAGGTCTCTCCTATTCGTTAGCTCCCAGCTACCACAGTCTTCTGATGCTGTCTATACATCATATAATATTTCAAACAACAAAATAACAAAATAAAATTCCAAAAATTCTAGATAAAAAGCATAATTCACCGATAACCCAACCCTTTCTGCCTCGTCGTGGCCAGCTGAGCGCTGGCGAGCCGCCATTACCAATCCACGCCACTCAAAGCCCACAATGCCGAGTGACCTCATTCCCTAACGACTGGAATCACCACAATAACGCGCCCACGGTCCAATCCGCCCTCAAATGCAGCGTTTGACAGGCCTTTCAATTTTGTGCGGACCGCCCGCGCTCGCTAGGCGTTTTTGCATAAGTACAAATAGCAAAGCCGGAGCAACAGACGCGCAATCTTACAGCGCCTGAGCCAGCCTGAATGAAAGATGATTTCAATCGCTCTCAAGAGAGCAACAAGGGCCAGCAAAAGCGGCCGCTTTCTGCGCCAAAATTCTAGGCAGCCAACCCTCCAAAATTGCACATTTTATAATCATGCTAAAATTACAGACAAATTCAGTCCTTAATTGCGAAACCCGCCAACGAAGACTTATCAACCAGAAAGTGAAAGTCAATTTTGCTTATATTATTTATTAACATTTTGATATTATTATATATTTTTAATACACCAGAAATTGCATGGCAGGCATGCGAGATTTCGACTATATTCCTATTGGTTTATCAGGAATATGAGCGCAAATTTCAAATATGTGCTGCTTTTTTCAGCAGTTTATGTCTAAAAATTCATCAAACCGGAGCAAGGCCATGATGAAGTTCCTGAAGAAAAGCAAAAAAACCGCTCGCTATCACTGGCGCCCAGCAGTCAATATGTCCGACCGCAAAGTCGTGAACACTCTCATCAATCCGATGGGCTAACACGCGCTTTCGGCTGTCCCCAATCAGCCGAAACGAACAAAATGCGGCCACTCAAAAAAGGCAAGAGCCAGCGCAAGGCTCTTGCCTTTTTTATTGCCGGCCCAGCTCCCATCTCTCCAATGCCATGAGCAATCTCGAGTAATTGGGGTGAAGCACAAAAAGCATCTGGACGTGCAGCATAAAAAGAACTATGCGCTATCTTATGTTTAGATTGGCGCATATCTCAGACCCCCACCTTGGCCCCCTGCCCGAAGCGACAGCCTGGCAGCTCGCCAACAAGCGTATTTTCGGCTATGTCAATTGGCGCCGAAACCGCAAGGGTGTGCTGACCACAGACACTCTGGACAATCTCATCACGGACATGCAGGAGCAGCACCCGGACCATCTGGCGGTAACGGGAGATCTTGTCAATCTGGCCCTGCCTGCGGAGATCGCCAACGCAAAGCGCTGGCTGACCACTTTGGGCGCCCCCGAAGACGTATCGGTCATTCCAGGCAACCATGATGCCTATGTGCCCAACGCCCGCATGAAAGCCGAAGAAGCTTGGCGTCCCTTTATGAGCGGCGACGTTGTCCACTCTGGCCCGCTGACCTTCCCCTATCTCAGAGTGCGCGAAAAGATCGCTATCATCGGTGTCAATTCAGCCCGGGCAACCTTGCCTCTATTGGCAACCGGCTATTTTCGTAAATCTCAGGCCAAGAAGCTCGCCAAGCTGCTGGATGAGTGCAAGGAAACGGGCCTGTTTCGCGTTGTCATGATTCACCATCCGCCGTTGAAACGCTCCACGCATTGGCACAAGCGGTTGATCGGCGGCTCACGCTTCCGCAAAACACTGGCCAAGCATGGTGCAGAGCTGATTTTGCACGGCCACACTCACCTGTTGACCAAAGACAGCACCGAAGGCCCCAATGGGCGCATTCCGGTCATCTGCGTTCCCAGCGCCTCGCAAGGGTTTGGCAACAGCCATAAGCCGGCTGCACGTTTCAATCTATTTGATATCGATGGAGAGGTTGGAAATTGGAGCTGCAGGCTCATCGAGCGCGGCTATTCCTCTGAAGACAAGCTGATCAGCGAGTTGGGCAATCAGATGCTCTCCATTCCCAACGGATAAAGACGCTGCAATACGGCACTTCACAGCGCAAGGCACACAGATCATCTAGAAATTGGTTGGCAGGAACCAGGCGTAAAGCACCAGACCGATTGCACCAGCAAGAATGCCGCACAGGAACCACCAGATGGCATTGGAGCCGCCCGACTGGCTACGCTTGGCCAAGGCCGCAGTTTTGGGATTGATCGCCTTATCGGACATCTTGTTGAGCAGATAATCGGACTCGATTGCCTTCTCACGCTCAATGATGCGTTCAGCCAGATAATGGGTCACGGAATCGGCCACATCATCCACATCCTGACTTTCAGCCAGCACAACCCGACCAAGCCGGGTATCCTTAAGAAAGCGATAAGTCCGCTTGTCGCGGGCCATTTCGACGAAGCTCGTGATGTCGATCCAGAAGCGCGGTTTACGACCAGGAACGATCTGGAAGGTCAGCATTTCCATATCTTCAGGCAGTTCTTTGGCGACATCCTCGAGCGCCTCATGGAGAATCTCCAAACGGGCACGCTCGGTGTCACCAAGCTCGACAACGACGCTGCTCTGTTCCACATCAGCGATCCGGACATCACGGATAGCACGGTCGAGACTGCGTTTATTTTCAATATGTTGCTGCTCTTCCATGTCCGAATCCCGTCCGTCTGCTCAAAACCATTTTCGCCAGAGGCAAACCTGATTCCTCGTCCCCATCCATTGCAATAAGTTGAGCGAATCAAAAGCGCATCTGACTGATGTCCCCTCTCTAAAGACCTCAAACGACGGCTTCTGTCATCTCTCGAATACAGACTATCAATATATGCTCTCGCTTAACGTTAAGCAATTGTTAAGAGATGAGGACAGCAAAACATGGTTAAAGCAACCAATATTAACCAACAGCATCCGCTGCTCTCTTAACGAGCAGAGCGAATGGATTGTCGAATGAGAGACAACACCTCGCGGCTGGCTTCCAGATGCACCATGTGGCCTGCTTTCTCGAAAATATGCACGGCCATCATGGGAGGCAAGCCAACGCATTGTCCGACAGGTATGACGCGATCCTGACGCCCCCAGATAACCTTGATCGGAATAGACAAGCCCCCCAGCTCATCCAGAGGCAGTGTCTTCTGCCTCTTGCCATCGAGGATGGCTTCAGCAGTCCGCTTCAGGCTTTCGCACACACGCGGATCCTGACGCAGCTGCGCCGCATAGCCAGCCATGGCACGGGGCAATCGGAACTCGGAGCCGAAAAACTGCTCCAGCACCATCCGCAAGCCTTCCTCATCGGTCTGCGCTGCATAGCGGCGCAACAGGGCTTGGTTGATTTCAGAGCCAAAGCCCCCTGGCGCCAGGAGGCTGAGCGACGCGACAAGCTCAGATCTCCTCAAGGCGATGACTGCCGCTGCCGCCCCGCCCATGGAATGCCCCACCAGATGCACCTTGCCAATACCCATTGCTTCCAGATCATCCAGAACCGCCTTGGCGGCGACCACAGCATTGCATGTCTTGGGATAGGCCAGCGAGCCGCCGTGCCCCGGCAGATCGAACGCAAGAGTGCGCCAGGAACCGGAGAGCCCCACCTGAAAATTCGACCAGCTGCTCACATCGCCACCAAAACCATGCAGGAACACGACGGGCGCGCCCTCACCTTCGCCCATATCCACGCAATTCAATCTGGTTTGCACGTCCATTTCTCCTGCAATCACCGCATTATACTAAGCCTATATAAGGAACAGGAGGTCTCCCAAGCAAGGAAGTCTTTCACGGAAAGAAATAAAGCAATCCCGCCTCGCAATCGTTTGAAGTGGGAGGATTCAGGTCTCTGCCCTGAAACGGGCCTGCGTTCATCGCCAATTGACAAGATACGTATTCTTCCGCTTCCTCTTGCGCTATCGCCAAGGGCTTTATTCACAACAGCAATTTTTCTGCCTACATGCTGCAAAGCCAGCTTGACAGCCCAACACACGATGCCTATAAGCCTCACACACCGCGCCCAAACGGGCAAGCAAACGGTTCGGCGGAGTAGCTCAGTTGGTTAGAGCAGCGGAATCATAATCCGCGTGTCGGGGGTTCAAGTCCCTCCTCCGCTACCAAAACTTCCCTTATATTTCAATATGTTGAGTGTGAGAAGCGCTGGATGCTTGTGCGCACAATAGGCGTTGGGTGCCGTTTGGGTGCCATTGTAGCCGATCGTGCGGTTTTGCCATTTTCAATTAATGGCGAACTAAAACCCTTACGATCCCAAGCCATTTTTGCTTTTCTGCTTCAAAGCGCAGTAGGGTCATGGCTCAATTCCTACAGATAGCTTGGAAAAGTCAAATTTACTCGGCAAGCTGAACTCCATCCCAAATCGTTCAAACATCTGCTCTTGAGAGGCCACCAACTCAGGAATTAGAGACCATGGGTTGGGGCGAATGACCACTTGTGGCAGAAAATTGTCGACAATGACCTTTCGCGCAATTTCAACGGAAGCCAGTTCTGGATCAACTTCATAGGCATTCAAAAAGTCAAGGTAAGTTTTGCTTTCGATGAGTGAAGGGGCATCCCCATGAGCCACGTCACTGCGAATTTTTTTGAAAAGCTTTTCTATCACATCGAAAGCAATTGTCCCATCTAGCGCGTCAAAAATCCAACAACACTTTGCTCTCATCGTATTAAGGCTATTCGGAGTCAACGCATCGATGGTTTGGCATATCAGAGAGAACCGTTCAGCGCCGTTTGCTAACCAAGCCGCGCTTAACCAACGCAGAGCTCGAATAAGCTTTCTGTCTTCAACTCTTCCCTGTAGGAGAGAGTCCACTGCCTCCAACATTCCAATATCGGCTTCCGACAGAAAAATGGGACAACCCAAGCAAGGCAAGTAGGCCCTTGAACTGTATATGGTCTCACATGTGTTGAATGCCATAACGTTGCGCGAAGGATTGCCTAAAGTGTGAAGGAAATGAGTTCCACTATGCATACATAAAAACAGCGCTCCGATTAAAACACCAATCTTCTCGTTTGCATGATCAAGACTTCTCGCCTGTACCCCAGCGTACTTGGTCGCGTCCTCAAAGGCAGGCTTACGAATAAATGCGGATATTCTGTTCTGCGATACATTCTCAGAGGATGGTTTACTTTCCAAGAGTAACTTCTTGCCTTGAAAATCAGATCCTTCAATCGAATTTAGCGGGAACCAAAACCAAGTTTCCTTAAAAAATTCAGTTATATGTAAGTAGAACTGCTCCTTAAGTTCTTCAAATTGAGCTCTCGGAAGACTGTCACTGAGTGAGCCACCACTTTGCAGCCAATCAAATTGGACGACAATGAGGGGATGGATATGGGATTTAACAAAAGAAGTGACTAGCCTGTGGGCCTCGTTGAGCGAGATATCTTTCTCGCAGACACCCCTCATACTTGGGAGTAGATTGAAGAGACGCCACCTCTCTTCAGATATCCAATAGCCCAAACCAAGAGGCCCAAACAGGTGGCCTGCAGCAACGAAGCTATCATTCACCGAAAACGGCTTGAAACCGATGCTTTCTATAATACGAGAGCAAATGTAATCACTCTGTCTTTTTAATTTGTTTTTCAAGCTTGGTAGAGCCTTTATGAAAATTGTTTCAGCAGACAAAGATCGTAACACCGACAAGCGAAAACCGACAACAAGGTCGCCATCATCGAATATTGGAAGATAGTCGGATCTTGCTTCCATCGCCTTGAGTTGTGGCACTCAGGCGGAAGCAACCTTTCCTACCATCGTCTACTACGCTCAATGTGATAATTCATCATAAAGGAAACATACTTGTAATATATGCCCACCGACAAATGTTAGGTTCGGGCCGCGAGTTCCGAGCACGCCTGTCGCAGGTGCCATAGGGCTAACAGTTTTCAGCGGACACCTTGGGCTCATTCTCGAATTCACACTATGCGGACGAAGCGGGCTTTTACTAAGGGCTTGCGAATGGCGGCTATTAGTCGGATCCTCAACGACTTCTGGCTGAAGTGACTAAACTCCATCTATGATTGCGTTCTCTCATATAGGATAATGTCTTTTATCATATATAGGAGACTCAGATGAACGATAGCGAGTATCAAAGGCAGATGGAAATTTTGGAAGAGGAGCTAAAAAATGTAGACAATAAGCTCAACACAATTATCGAGCGGACCACAAACGGTGCTTTGCTCAGTTATCCTAATGAATTTAGGGATGAGGAATTATTTGCTCTGCAGGAGAGATGCACAAAGTGTGCTGACGATATTGTCAATCGGATGCAGGAGTTACAGGCCATCTTCTGCGGGGCTAAGCAGGATAATAGCGGCCAATGAACGACCTATTATTCCTGAGTAGCCGCTTGCCTCCCGTGCTACAGTTTGCAGAGCCAATGGCCTACCGAAGGGTTCTTGAGTTCTTTACGGCCAACATTCGCAATGCCAATACGCGACGTGCCTATTTTGGGGCATCGGTCGAGTTTCTGGACTGGTGTGGGGAGCGCGAGAGGGCACAGACATTAACAGACCTTCACGCCCAACGCAGCATCCGTCACTTTGGGCTCTTAGTTGACTTCTAGGCCCAAAACGGCAAGGCATAGCAAACGTCACTTGTGCGGACCTTTGAGACATTGGGTGCAGCGCCGAAATTTCATGAACACTGAACGTGTTTCTGGCGAACGGCGGGTAGCGGTTTTTCGCTGCGCCCTGGACGAACGGCAGCAATGGTGCAGCCGACGACAAGCCAAACTCGGGCCACCTGTCGAACCGAGCAACAATGCGTGTGTTTATTCTGTGAACAGTATGCCTTTAAAATGAACCTGACCACTTCCCCTGCCTGATTATCTGCGATAGCCACTTGAGAACCCCATTTCCCGGAGCCTGAGATGTATCTGCAACGAGTTGAGTTAGTAAATACTGGTCCAATTGAACACGTGAAGATCACGTGTAGGTTCGGTGATGACGGCTCTCCAAAGCCCGTAGTTTTTGTCGGACAGAATGGTTCAGGGAAGAGTGTCGCCACAGCACACGTGGTGAACGCTCTGATAGCGGCTCATGGAACCGTTTTTGAAGACTCTGATGTCGAAAAAGGAAAGGTCTATAAACTGAGGAGTCCGACCTACATTCGGCACGGTGCGGAATACTCGACGGCTGAGGTGCATCTTTCCAATAATTTTTCTGTCTATGAAGCTCAGTTTGCAAAGCAGAAGAGCCTGTTCGTAGAACCACATCCAACCTACACTAAATGGAACGAAGTTCCGGCAACTGAAACTACGCACTACACTTCAAATTTTACTCAGCAACGCGAAGAACTTAAGACCTGCTTGAAGCGCGCGACCCACCTTTTCTTCCCCCCAAACAGGTTTGAAGAGCCAGCTTGGCTAAATGAAATTAATCTCCGAAACAAGGCCAGTTACGCTTCCCTTAAAAACTATTCCAATTATTCAAACCGGCCCATTGTCAACTACGCCCCGATGCGGGATTTGCAGAACTGGTTACTTGATCTGGTTTACGACAGCTTCGCGTTAGAACGGCGAAGCATTTTTGTGCCGGGAGCACAAGGTGTTGGGCAAAATTCAACGCCGCAACTTGTGGAAACTCGAAACGGTCCAGCAACGCAGATTCTGGTACCAATTGAGAGCTTTCTTCGAACTCTGTTTGGAAAACCTGGGAAGGTAACATGGAGCATAGGCGCACGAAATGACAGGCAGATTGGAATTTCGATAGACAACGAGCTTATGGCCGCCAACTTGTTCCAGCTCTCCACAGGGCAAGCTGTTCTGTTCGACCTGTTTTTAGCGATAATTAGAGACTTTGATCTAAGCGCTTCGCAGCTAACTCAACTGAGCGACATTGAAGGGATTGTTGTTGTTGATGAAATCGACCTCCACCTTCATACAGACCTTCAGCACGACTTGTTGCCAAACCTTATCCGTTTGTTCCCAAAAGTTCAGTTTATTCTGACTACGCATTCGCCATTGTTTTTGATTGGAATGGAAAAGATCTTCACATCAGACGGCTTCCAACTTATCGAGCTGCCTGATGGTCAGGAGATCGAGGTTGAACGCTTCTCTGAGTTTGATGCAGCATACAAACACATGCAGGACAGCGCGCGTTTCCAAGATGACGTTCGGAACAGAATTGAAGCCAACCAAAAGCCAGTCCTTTACCTCGAAGGTACTACAGATATTGACTATTTAACAAAGGCAGGAGAACTCCTCGGCAGGACCGAGCTTCTAGATAGTTTTGAATTAGTTGACGCAGTAGGCTATTCCCACCTGAATAAGATCTGGGACACCTACAAATCACATTTAGGCGCGACCATACAGAAGAAGTGGCTCTTGCTGTATGATTGTGATGCGGACAAGTCCGACAGCAACTGTGGAAACCTTTATCGCCGGACGATTACTCAACAGCCTCACAAAATCACATCTGGAATAGAGAACCTATTTTCTGACGAGACTATCCAGAGAGCGATTGATCATAAACTCGCTTTCGTGGATGTAAAGCAAGAGCATAGTCTGGTCGAGCGAGGGGTTGAGAGGATCATTCCGGAAACTTGGAAAATAAATAAAGATGAGAAGCGGAATCTATGTGATTATCTTTGCGAAAATGGGACAGCAGACGATTTTAGTAAATTTTCATTAGTTTTCGACGTCCTTGAAGAAGTAATGTCGGCCAACTCCGGATAATAGGTTAGTTAACCCCTGGCCCCAGCAAATTGGAATATCATTTACTTACTTCGGTCTCAAACGGACATTCGATTTAGTACATTCGAATGTCCGTTTAGGGCCGAATCTAACTACCTAACACTTCTCTCGCCTCTTTCTCACCTGCCGATCCTTTCACCCATTGCCAAGGGGCACGAGGTTTATGTGCCCTTGCTAGTTCAGGATATTTTTTCTGATCGCGAACAGCTTCACGCAGCTTTTCACGGGCATCACGAGGATTGATTTTCAGTTCAGCGCACAGGTCTTTGAGGGTAACGATATCAGTCATTTTCAATCTCCATTACGGTTGATGAAAATTGATAAGACGAGCTGCCCTGCCGTGTCAGGAAAAATCCCAGAAAACTTCCACTAAGACTGAGATCTCTAGCATCAGCGCAAAATCTTGCTCAAGAAATCAAGGCTTTTCCCTGACAGCAAACTCCATCGGTCTTACGATGCATACACGTAATGGCAATGGAGAAAACAATGACGATCAGAGCGACATGGCAATTCAATAACCAAAACAAAAAGATTCTCGGCAACTTTCATAGACTTTGGTGCCTGCTTTTTGGCCCATTATACTATCTCTTTAAAGGCATGTTCCTCTGGACAATTATTTCCGCTTTCACATTCAACGGGCTATTCATTGGCCTGCCACTCTTCAATCGTTCGATTGTTACTCGGCACTATCACAAAAAGGGCTGGGTCCAGACTGACCATAAATCGAGCACATAGCACCCAAGGTTTAAACTGTGCGCATCGTTCGCGATGCCACCTGCAAACATCGCTTTGTTGCCAGCAAGCTCTATCCAAAACAGCATCGGTCCAAGCCGTGGAGAACATCTTGGCGCATCAAGCATCAGGTCAAGCTCTCCTGTAACTAACCAGCACTCTATACGGACATACGCGCGCGCACCTGCGCTACGTTGAGCCAGCAGTGCCATGCACCGGTCACCATGAGGATTGACACCACCGACACCCCTTGGCTCGTTTAAATGTCAATCTGAGGCGATTTCACATCTATACCACCCCATACCAGAACCCATATGGAACCCACAAAAGCACCCTTAGTACCGAGGCGATACTGGACATGTTGATTTGGTTGGATAAACAGACCTGATCCAAGCCCCAACAGACTGATCATTAGTCAGCGTGTCGGTCCAACGCCTCCGATCAGGCAACCACAGGAGGGATATGGGGAGGGCGTTTTTTTGTTCGCGACCTCCTTGGACTCGGACTGGCAGGGTTACATACTGCCGAGATTTTGGCCCGTTAGCTTCTGATGAAGAGCGTCAAGAACGCCAAGGGCGTCATGTTTTCGCGTGGCGATATTGAGGTGTACAAGTACGCCATGAATATGCTTGGCGATGTTGACGTTCTTGGCGCACTTGCTTTTTGTTGAGATTATTCTTCCTCTGGCAAACTCAGATACCATTTGTTTTTGATCTTGGAGGATTTGATGAACAGCGAGCGACGGGCACGTTCCAGAGTCTTTTCAGAAATGTCACGTGCTGCGGCCTCCTTCTCAACTGTGGTCGTTGGCTGACGGCCGTTTTTCAGGAAGACGCGCAGGAACTCAATGGCCTCGTCTAGCGCAGACGCGCGCTTGCCTTCGGTCGGACTGATCAGGTCATCAATCGTGATGTCTGATGGCCCCAGCCAATTGAGACGGGCCATTTCGCCTTCCTCCTCAGAGTAAAGCTCATATGTCTGCGTCTGACCCCTCGGTGCGATATTGTGCTTGATATGCACGACCAGCTTTGTGCTGCTATCATTGGGATGCTCACAAACGAGAAACGCAGAACGCGCAGCACCGATCACGTCCATTGACCCACCACCTCGATAAATCGCCTTGTCATACTTTGCCTTGGTCAAGTGGCGAATGATCAGCACAGCAGCTTCACCAGCCTCAGCGATTTCCTTCAGGAAGGACAAAAGCTGACGGATGACGTTCGGCTTGTACATGTCCTGACCACTCGGCACATAAGCGAACAGCGGGTCGAGGATCAGCAAGTCAGGTGGCTGTCGGCGCACTTCACGCATCAGCGCAGCCAGCCCCTTTTCATCAAGAGACAGGAAATCGCCCTGCACACGAATGCGATCAGGATCGCCTCCCATCGCGTCAATGCGCGGGCGTATCGTATAGGCTGCATCGTCCTCGGCACTCAGATACAGCACACGGCCCTTCGATAGCTTTTGACCGTCAGGTAGCACGCCACCAATAGTAACCTGCGCAGCCAAATGCATAGCGAGGAAAGACTTCCCCACGCCGGGGTCGCCCTCCATGATGGTAATCATGCTGAAAGGAATGAATGGCTCCCAAAGCCACTCAATTTCTTTTGCTTCGATGGACCCAAGGTCGACGAACAGTTCCTTCTTTTTGTCGCTCATTTTGAGCCTCCAATCTTAGAAAGGATGCGTGAAAGCTCGACATGAAGTGCGCCAAGATCGTCAGGGTATCGGTCCTGAAAATATGCGCTGCGCCACACGACGCTAGCGATTTCATCCAGCGACGCGCCGACTTCATGAAGGGCTACCGTGATGTGGAAAATTTGCGCTGAACGATTTTTCTCGTAAGGACACTTATGTCTGATGAGTGCCCTTGCCTTCGGATCAAGATCAGCTTGATACTTCTTGAGGACGTCAGTTGGATCAAATGCCTCGTGGTCGAATTCCAGCGCCTCGGGCATGGCACCGTAGTTACGGCCCTTTATCGCGAAAGGCTTGGGACGCTCTGAGATGGGCGTCTCGTCGTAGTGAAGCAAACCAACAAAATGCTCATTTCGTCCTTCCTTGTGGTTGATAGATCCCGGAATGCGCAGCAGCTTGTTGACCGACCAACCGTTCTTGTCCCCATCGTGTCGATAGGTTAAAGCACGAGAATGCGCCTCGGCGTCTGCAGGTTTATGCTTACTGTCCCAAATCCAGATGGCTTGAGACCGTCCTAAAGACGTCTCCCATATGATCGAGGGGTGAGGCTCGAAGATTTTGGGGTTGGCATCGTCAACGTCGCACCATGCATAGCGCGTATCTCGCGCATATTCCTTCAGGCGCTTTGGCTCACTGAACATATTGGGGCAAAAATATTGATCCCAATCCCAACGGTTATATCGCGCCAAAAGGCCGTTGGACTTTGCAAGTCCGGTGATCAGCATCGGTTCTTCCACGAACCTACCCGTTTTGCGGTGCTTGAACGAAAATAATCCGTAAGATGGATAATCAGCCATGGTGAACCCATCCCAAAAGCGCCTGAGGAACTGCTCTTGAGCACGAATGACGGCCTTGTCGTCTTCAAGGTCCTCGAACAGGTTCTTGAGGTCATTGTGGTAAGTCGACTTTTTCAATGTCGCCTCCTTTGAGGTAGACACAGCTCGACCGTTCGCGCGCAAGGGCGCGCAAAGCGGTGACCGATTGAATGTTGGAGAAGGTAATGGGCGCTTAGGCCCAGCGATTAGAAGTCAGCATAAACGTGCCGTTTACGTTCCTCAGCACGTGCCTGAAGCCACTGATCGACTTCATCCTTCAGCCAAGCGACACGGGTGCCAGCAAGGCGCATACGACGAGGGAAACGACCATTCTGCTCCCAGCGCAATAAGCTGGAATTACTGACCTTGATACCGATCTTCCGAAGGTCGTCACGACCAAGGATCATCTGCTGTTGTTCAGACTGTTTCATATTGAATTCTCCATCAGGTTTGAGTGATGAAGAAGCGCGCTTCAACGCCTTCAAAGATGTCTCAGTCCGTTTCAGAAATCGAGCAATGTTCCTGAACCTTTCAACTGAAGATCCGCTGGTTTTTCCTAAAATCAGCCACTACATCTTTAATGACGCCATCAAGCTTTTCATTCTGCTCAGTAATTTCGAAAAACACTCTTCGCACATAGTCAGGAACACGCCCAAAAGAACACTTGTATTCGCGGTCCCAATTACCTCTGGATAACTTGATTTCAGGAAAATGCTCATGCAAATCACCAAGCGCGTTGAAAACAATATCGAAGCGAATTTCTGAGCTATGCGAAATATCTTGTTGGATTTCAATTTGCAGAGATTCCGTAAGATCTTCAGCTTTTGCCCTTAACTCAGCAAGATCTGCCAACAATTCGTCGGCGATCATACACTTGGGATCTGCACCATCTTCCCAATGATGGAAATAGGGCAGATTTTCCCTATCCCCAGCAACTTTCAACCGCTCTATCGGACGAATAACATTGGTGTTAAGCCATTCGATGCGCTGTGTGGCTGTAACGTTAAATGGAGAAAGCTGAAAGCTACTCGGCGTCATTTCGATTACACGACGCATCTTAAGTCCGCGTACACATACAACGTCCCAAAAGTCAGGAAAACGGTCATCGTTCAATACACCTAAGATGCTGCCTATTTCTTTTCGGCATTCTTCTCCAAAGCGTCCTTCGCCACCAACCTCTCCAATTCGTTCGCCCATTGTTGTAGCGCCTCGCATTTTTCATCCAGATAGGTGTAACGATTATAGGTTGCCGCAACGCCAGAAACCACTCCCGACTTATGGTTGGTCACTGCGTCGATGACATGAGGCTGGACGCCGAGCCTTGCCATCTCGGTTGACACCGTGCGCCTGAAATCATGGAAGCGCCAATCCTCAGTGCTATCAGGCAAAGACAGAGCAAGGCGCTCTTTCAAACGACCAAAGCCAGAAATGGGGGTCTTACCTGTGGTAGTTAAAACCAGATCGCTATTCAGAAACCGAGGGATGGATTTGAGAATATCGATTGCCTGCGTTGACAATGGTACTACATGCAACCGACCATTTTTCACGCGATTGGCTGGCAAGGTCCAAATGCCCTCATCAAGATCGACCTCTGACCAACGCATCCCAGCGACTTCACCCCTTCGCTGCCCAGTCAGCATCAGGACCTGCACGAATTGCTTGAAGGGATAACCCTCAGAAATAGCGGCATGCCAAAGCGTGTGCATTTCAGCATGTGACAGCACGCGGTCACGCGATTTTTCCCTCGTGGGAGGCCTCAGGTGAGCCACAGGCGATATTTCGATGACGCCACGATCAACACACCAGTTCATCAGCTTTTTGATCGCAGCCAGCGCTCGGTTCGCCCGTGTCGGTGTTCCTGATGCAACGATATCGTCAAGGATGCGCACAACATCGGTACGCTTGATTTCATCAAGTGGTTTCCTGGCGATTGGATCAAACTTGCTAAGGATGCTTTGTGTGCCCTTCCAGTCCTTGGTGTTTGGCTTAGCATAGAGCCTGATGAATTCAGGGATCTTGTCGCCTAGCGTTGGGCATGCCTGCTTCTCACTGGCTTCCTGTGGCTGCAAGACACCGAGTTCAGCATCCCTTGCCAGTTCCATCGCCTTACGACGCGCATCAGCTAAAGACACCATGGGGTAAGAGCCGATTTTCAGTCGCCGCCTCTTCCCATCTTGACGGATGAAGACACAAAATATCTTGGTGCCAGATGTTGAAACTCTTATGTGCAAACCCTGCACTTTGGCATCACGCACCTCATAGCGATTGACAATCGCAGGCTTCAACGCTTCTATCGATTTAGTTGTAAGTATCTGTTTCATGCACCCACAATAAGACACCCAACATCCGCGTGTCAGGGTATGATTTGAGGCAGGATGGAGGGAATGCTGTTAAGTTCGATGGACGACAAACAAAAATCAATAATTCAAGAAAACCTCGTTTCTCTGTATCTCCGTCTAAATGGCTTTTTTGTAAATAAATTTATCGTTCATTCTGCCAAACATGGGAATAACAAATCAGAAATTGATTGTTTAGCTGTACGGTTTCCTTACAACTCAGAACCTGAACGAGAAATCCAAACTGATCCGAGCATAAAATGCTCAAATGCCCATATCGATTTTTTAATTTGTGAAGTCAAAAGCGATAGGCAGAAAATTGCTTTTAACAAATCTCTCGTCAATGACGGAGTCTTGGAGACGATTTTACGTTGGTGCGGCCCATTACCTGAAGAAAAATTACAAAAAGCGTCCGAAGACTTCAAGCAAGCTATCGAAGGCTGGAAAAACGCCAAAAACTGCCACGAAGAACCACCCACTTACGTCCATGAAAACTATAGGTTTAGAGCTATCTTTTTTAAACCCGAGACAAAACGCAGCCGCGAAAACCAGCCATGGTTCATTAATGAAGAGTCGATTTTTTCATTCATTTCCAAGTGTGTTGACCCAGCCGAGCATCGCGACCAATGCACCACAGTCTATGACCTCCAAGCGTGGGCTGAGTTTGAGAAAATCATTCGATATTTCAAAGACGCCGATACAAGAACAGACCGAAACATGCAAAGTTTATACAAGCACTTGGAAAATACAGAAACTAACTAATTAGCTCTCTCACGGTAGCAACCAGCAAAAACAGCCTCAGAGGGTTCGAAGGCAAGGGTTGGAACCCATAGCGCTGATAAAGCGCCAATCGGCGTTCGATTGATTCTGGCATCCCATCATCAAGCACATCCAGCAGCACAACGCCAATACCGATCTCATCAGCAGCCTGCTCAACGCGCGTCAATGCATTGACCAGCAAATCGCCACCAAACCCATGTCCCGCGTATTTTTGGTCAACACCAATCATAGCAATGAAAGCCGCAGGAATATAACCGTGCGACGGCCTTGTTCGCGCAAATTTCTTGGGCAAATCCTGATAGTCGATAGAATGCGCATTGAGGGCATAGTAGCCGATGACTGCCCCCTCGTTATCCGTCATGACGTAAACACGCAAATTGCCAGCTTTGGCCAGTTTATTCGCCGTCTTCTTGAAGAAATTATCAACCTGCTCAACACCACAGGAAAAAGCCGTCCGATCATGTTTGTCTGGATCGAACGGCTCTATGATGTATTTCTGATCTTCTGGATTTATCACTTTGACACCACACGGTCTTTGTGGCGCGCAAAGGCAGCTTTGAGGTCTGGTGTTGCCTGTGGTGGATTATCCAAGGCTTCGAAGAAAGCTGCATGATCGACCGGCTCAAGCACAGTACGCTCATGTGCTTCAATCGTAGATAGGGCTGACTCATAGGCAGCACTCATCGTAAACACGCTGTCGTCAACCCCGCTAAGGGCTGCTGCGCGTTTGATCGTTTGCTTGATGTGCGGTTTGGTGCGAAAATTCATTCTCTCGCTGGCCCGCTCATCAATAGACTTTGTCGTATCGTTGAACGCACGCATAACCATTCTCCATGTACGCTTGCTATGTACGCAATGTACGTCACAGTAACGTACATTGCAATGCTTTGTAAGAAATTAATTTGTGCATGAGGTCGGACACGCGAAGTTACAGTCCGCTGGTCTGTACTTTTCGGGTCCCAACTGGGACTCAAAATCGCTGAGCTTGAATGCGAAGCTTTGCACCCTTCCGAGCAAGACTGAAACGCCTTTCCCAAATACCATCAATCATCTAGCGAAACACCCTGCTCCAGCGTGAAGCTACCTGCTCCATATCCCAGCCCTAATCATAATCCGCGTGTCGGGGGTTCAAGTCCCTCCTCCGCTACCAAAATTTCCCCTAAAATTCAATAATTTACAATAATTCACTTTCTTGAATTAGTTGTGGTTTTACACTTTTTTCGCAAAAGTTTTACACTTTTTGTTCGAGTTTCATTTCTCCAAGCTCTTTGCACAGCCTCAATGTAGCCGATCGCGCGGTTTTGCCAATTTTTTCACGCGGTTTTGCCACTTCTCAAAATCACAAATAAACCATTACATCTATTCGAAGGGCCTTCGTATACCAATCGAAGGCCTTTTGAACTTGTAGATCCCAGCCAATACGAGCGTGATGCTCTTTCTATCAGGCTATTAATATTTACTGTTTCGAACCGACACGCGGCGCTGCCGCGCGTAATGCACATTGCGCATCCTAGAAGAGTCTCTTATTGTGACGATTTGAGAAAATTAGTCGAACCGATCGCTTTCTTTAGATTGACACGGGCTCCTCGTCTAAGGGCAACGCTTATTTACTAACTCTCCTTCTTGTGATGATCGAATAGCGGTCCAATGTCTTCCAAAACGGCAACTTCCATTTTTTCAGTCGCTCGCTTTGCATCGACAGAGGAAACCCAACTTTCAGCGACACTAAAGCGATCAATCCTAGAAAAATCGAGCAAAACTCCGAGAAAAGATTTTTCGTCTGTGGGAAGATCATCAAAACCTAGAAGATCCCGACTGAAAGCTCGGAACTCTAGAGAACGAGCTAACCTAAACAAACCGTCAGCTCGTACGTGCTTCAGAATGTGGTCTGCAATCATCTCTGCAGGTATTTTTTGATAATCTGATCGAATGGCCTGAAAGACAGATTGTGCTACCGCGCTACCATTCGCGGCATATCTTTCGATCAGGGCGGTTGCAATCCGCACCGGTTCGAGGCCTCGACTCTCGTCTGCTTCTCCGTATCGAATGACATTCAGAACCGCTTTCCTTCGCTCCTCCAAAGATTTGAAAGAGACTTTTGTCAGCGAATAATCGAGCGCGATAGCTGAAATAGAGGCAGCAAAATACAAAAGGCGTAAGTTAACATCAGCACCGTTTGATTTGGGATAGCAAGAGACGAGAGAGCAGGAAAAGCCAGCAACATGCTCAAGCGCTCGGTTAACAGTTCCCCCACCAAATCCATCGATTAAGGCAGCCTTCAGATCTCCATAGGCATTCTGAGTGTCTTTATTACGTCTCGACTTGTCGAAGCCTTTGATCTTACTTTGGAGTTCCTCTTCGGAAATCCGATTGGGTATTAAAACCTTGTCGCTATCAGCCATCCGCCTAATGTCCGCGCCGTCCAAAAGTGACAAGCCCAAGCGACGGGACATTTCGTTGAGTAACGGACGAGTATCTGTTGTAGCAATGTATGCACCATCCACTCCCAAAAGCTCATACAGACCCTTCGTCCAGAAAAGGCGCTCCACCGCTTTGGGTTTGGTTTTTGATTTGGCATCTACAATCTGGCGTCTACGAGATGACCCTGTCGGACGCTCATATAACCAGATGTCCACATCGGTAAGATCGTCACCGTCAAGGCGTAGTGGGACTCCCCTCACGGCATAAACACCTGCCCGCAGGAAATATGCCCTGAGCAACTCTTCCAGCTCGTATCCCTTTTGACCATGCTTTGCGCTCATTACAGCCCTCTTCTGCCGCGAAGTGCATTCAGAATATCCTGCGTTTGCCTCTTACTGGGCTTTGATTGATTCTTACGCAACGACTCGCGAGCTTTTTCAGGAGACTGATAGCCTGACATTGGTGCGCTAGGAAGCCCATTTATCGATTCCGCATTGGCATCGCCACGTTTTAGAACTTCGAGGGCAAGCTGTCCGATTTCGGTCTTTAGTAGCTTCATGCTATACATCCCAGCTCTCGCAGGAAGCAGTTTCACAACACGGTTTTGTTCCAACACTCGGTAGTCAGCACCGATAGAAGTAGCAGGCCCGATCGTTCTTCCACAAATGAGTGCTCCGAGAATCTTATCAACGCTAACAATTCGACCCTGAGAAGATGGACGAAGATTAATGCCATATGCGAGCGCTGAAACGAGTGCCTTCGCCATGTCGAAGCTGTCGTCAACAAGCGGATTTACAAACTTGTGAAATGCTCCCGGCAAGGTGACAAATGCATGTTCACCTTTTTCGTTGGACACTGTGTTAACCTCTAGAACTCCGGCAGCCTTCAGCTTTTCAAATAGCGGGGTTTCAAGGCGTTTCTCGATAATTGTGGCATGCAGGCAACCAGAGCTGGAAAGCATCTGGGTAACCTCAGTCAGCTTAATCTGCTCTGAACTATTTAGTGAGCCGAGAACTTTCGCTGATTTCGTAACGCTATCTCGCTTAAAAAGATTCCCATTGAAAAGCAGTGTGTTTGACGGGTCGTCACCTTCCACGTCAACAAAACCAATTTCACTCGCCCGATTCAAAAAATCGCCAGCATCAGCGTTCGCCATTTTATATGTATCACTAACGTATTCTCTTGCCTCGGACAACAAGACTGGCGACCTAGAAACCAATTCTCCTATTTCAATAGCCGCCACTTCTTTGGGCGTAGGCGACGCATCGTCAAAGATATCTGAGGCGTGTCCGAGGACGCTTCTTGTATTGATGCCCAACACTTGAACTTCATTTTCGGAGGTATCGATCAGACGTCGCCTCTGAAGCAGTCGCAGATAGTGAGGCAATTCTGTCCTAACGTTCAGATTTGCGGACTTAGCGATTGCTTCGACTTCCCCCTTAGTAAGATTATCCTCATCTGCGGCACCCAACCGCATAAGGAGTTCAGCCGCTTTACCCGTCTCATCAAGGATGGAGTATTCAGCAGGTGCAGCAACATCCATTGCGATCTTCCGCGCATGGTGGACAATCCATGCACCTTTTGTTTCTTTATCGGGTCTCGAGTTCATCGCCTGTCTCGCAAATATCCTATTCCGGCATCAAAAAATGGGCAGCCATATAGCACAGTTTTGCGCAGCTCCCCATTTAGCTGCAACCACCTAATGTACACCTTTTAATACACGATTCGCGACGAATGGTTGCCTCGAAAGCGAGTCCCCTAAAAGTGAGGCTAGAAAACTATCTATTCTTGCTTGGGACTACCCAGCCAAGCCGATGAAGCGTCTATGAGCTAAGATCACTCAGAGTGTTTTTAGGTCACCAGATGAAGCATTCAGCGCATCCATAACATCTTGAACCATCCCACCAGAACAGGCGTCAAACCCGACCGCTGTAAGCTTCCAATACGCGACCGTTTCAATTATCGCTCCTGATAGGCCAACCATACCGATAAGCAACAAAGCAAGCCGATGAAACCTCTCTCTATTCAGCAAACTGGTGTAAATGTCTTCGAATTGATCGCTCACTTCCATGTACTCTTTGTGCAAACGATCACGTTGGCGGACTATGTTACTCTTTAAATCTCGGAGAGTGGCAAACTGATTTGCTAGGGCAATCAAAAGCAAAATTAGGAAGAACCACACACCTGCGGTGACCGCCAGATTTGACCAATATTGGGTTCCACAAACAGATACAGATTTGAGCTGAGATGCAACCACGATAGACGCAATTGGAATACCTAGCATCTGGCCTTGAATGTCTACGATTGTCTTATGTATTTTGGCCAAATAATCAAGTTTCTCGTTCTCGATTTGCCGTCTTATTTTCGAGTACGAAAACTCAGATATGTAGAGCTTGTAGCCTCGGCTAACACGGTCCCAAATCAGTTTTATATTCTTGAGGAAAAACGAAAAGGCATCTTTCTCTGACACATTTGCCAGAACACTATTCAGCTCTTCGAGAAGAATAGTGAATTTGCGGTCCCTGTGGATGGTCTCAGAAATCTCTTCAATAAAGCTACTCAAGCTTTTTCTATCAAGAGCATCCAAATCCTTGACGCTATATTCAATTGGAACAACGACCTTTGTGTTTCCGATAAAGTACAACACTCTTCTCGTCGCATCAAAAAGCGTTGCTGCTTGGGACAGAATATCGATAGCACGAAGTATCAGCCGATATGATTGCAAACGTTCAGAATCATTGTCTGAACCCGAGCTAATCCGATTTTCAAAAATGTAGTAATTCTCAGGCTCCTTGACTTTGGTCTCAGGAACCCTCAGAAATGCATCAAAATTGGTGTACATCTTTGCAAAGCCCGGTCTAGGCGGTCCAACTTTAACGTCTACACAATCTCCCACCGTCACACTGCTCGTATCAGAACTGATTGAGATACCAATTTCATCAGTCAGATCGAGATCATTGTCAATTTCCCTAACAAGTTCCAGCAACTCTGAATCAGCTATTGTCAGTTGAGCAGAACCGTCCTCTGTCGGACAAGACGAGGCGTCATATATTTTGGCAAGTTTTTCAAAACTGAAGCGGCTCATGTTTTATACTGATCGTTGAGCTCCTGCACTAAATCCTCAGGCAGGTTGCTTATCACAAGAGTGCCGGTGTCGTGCTGATAATCAATATCCCCGTTAGCGAGGGCTTGTCTATCAAATTCCAAGTTCCAAGTGGCAGTCTTCGCCTCAAATTTCACAAGAGGACGCAACGATCTACGGTCGGGAATAAAGCCATCAGGCAAGGCTCGGTCCGGGTCGACTAGAAAATCTCGCAGAGTCTCAGGATTATCCGGCATAAGTTCATTCGATAGCGCTTCAAGGGTCATTTCTTCCCTTTGCCTAGAATGTCGATCACCAATATTCTTGACCTTTTCATTGAACTGATCTCTTTGATCAGTCGACATGCCGATACTGGCAGAAAATTCATTCAGTGCTTCCACCAGCCTTCTGGTATCTTCCTTTGCAATAGCAACATTGTTGCAGCCCAAAAACTCTTCAAAATAGACCGCAACATTGCCCTTTCCTTTCAAGAAACTGATATATCGATCGCCACCTTCTTGCCAGCTCGTCATATTCACTCGTCCAGCGAAACGAAACCCATCGATATCCAAATGATCGAGCGGTTCAGGGTAAAGATTGTCCCTCACAGCAGCACCCCAACGATTATTCAAGATCGTTACGATAAAATACTGCTTATTTTCTCTGATGAAATGCGCGAAAAACACAAACCCGCCCTCTGATGCAGGCCGCTTTTGCGCTTCAGTTTTCAAACGCCCAACAAGCGCTTTTGTTAACGCTTCAAATCCATCTACTCCGGCATCAAGGTAATCACCAAAATACTTCACCGACGGATAAGCATCCTCATCCTCAGAAAATCGACCAAACGACTTCGAAGTACGCCGGTTATACAATTTGAAAATATGATCCGTCACCATCTGGGCGATCTCAACATTGGCAAGATCAGTGGGGCCGTATTCAATTGAATAATTACCTTCCTCGCTTTTAGTCAGGTTGTGAATAGCGGCATTCAAGAGCGCATTGGTCATTTCGACTCCTATGTTCCAGAGTTTTAGAAACTCTAGATTGAGTCGCCTCCATTTCACAGCATGCTAAACCAAAGTTTGTTATTTGATCGTTTGGCCCATCAAACCCCGCCCACCCATTGAATGAACTGGAGGGCTGACCAGCCCGCGCCAATCAGGATAGAGCCGATGAGAAGCAGGGCGATAATCACGATGGTCAAAGCCGCTTCGCTCATCCTTGCTTCGGCAGTTTTGCTGCGCTTCATCATCTCTTTTTCTCCAGTGACAGAGTGGTCTGATACCCGCTTGATTTGCTCACTTTGTGAACGGCTTTATAGACTCGCATAACCTTGCCTCGCTGCTCATTTTCCGTGGGCAGAGCTGGCGAGAGCGGTGTTATGCTTTGTTGTCATCGGCGGGGTCCTGATGCCACTCTAGGCCCCGTATTTTGAGCGCTCGAACGCTCTTAATCTCTCGCCCCCAAATCTCTTGAAAGAGGCGCTTTTTCTGCCATCATCCCGCCCCTATGGCCGAAGCAATTTTCCAGATCACCCACCCGGCACCGGAGGCCATAGCCAGGACAAGGATGGAAACGGTAAAACCAATGGTCGAGATAATGCATTTTGCCTCGAAATAAGGGCCTTCCTCTGCCTCATATCCATCGCCATACATCACCGCTTCCTTTCAAGATCCAGAGTGGTTTCATAGCCACCCTGCTTGTCCACCTTGTGGGTTGCTTTCGCGATGAACCATGAGCCGGTCAGCTCCTTATAGACAAAGGCCGGAACAACATATTCGCCGCCCGCTCTGAGCCCGGCGTCTCCGGGCACCGTCACCGTGCATTTATCATCTGCAACGCTGGCGTCCTTGAGTGCCGATTCCGCCGCCCTTTTGGCTTCCGCCTCATTGGCGAAGGTCTTGTTGAGAGAGATAACCGGCTCGCCAGATCCCGTTTCAACCGTCTTTCTTTCGGCGCTTGCCTGGTCATGCCAGAAGGCTTTGGCAGACTTGTATTTGCCCCGCTTCCCACCCGTCCATGAATATGAAATTATCTCCGATCCGATGCATTTGACCGGTAACAGAGAGCTCCCCGAAGCGCTGGTTGCGCTGCCGTTCTCTAGGAAAAGGAGCCTGCCTTCACGGATCTTGAAAAAGGCTCCCATCTCTTTGGCCCAGGTCTTGAGAAAATGCATATCGCTGACGTTGACCTGGTCTTTGTGTTTAACCTCGATCGAGCCGAGCGACGAGCTGACAACCGGCGTTAAACCTTGTCGCCCCGCGATGGTCGAAACAACGCCCTTAACCGTGGTCTGATCGTAGCTGTCGGTGCGTTTTTCCTTCAGGGCTCCGGCCATGTTTGCCGATGTGCCGGAGAGGCTCATTTTATGGCCGGATCTCTTGTCGCCATTGGTCTTTGGCGCGTCTGAATAATAAGTGCCCATCGGTCGCAAGGTGCCATACCGATCGGGCAAGGCGAAGATCATTTCCGATTCCTCTGGCGGCGGTGACATCGTCCGGTCGCGCGCAACCGTCAAACTCACCTTGTCGGATTTCCCAGAAACCTCATCGGTGATCGTCAGAGACATCAAGCGCCCCAGTCCAAGCGCATTGGTCAGATAGGAGCTGATATTCCGACCGGCAATATTGGCGTAAAGGTTCACGGCCTAATCCCAGAAATTGGTTGAATAGCTCGTGATGAGGCTCTCGTCTTCATCGTCCAGTTCCTCGCTATCCGGCATCATGATTTGCATTGACATATCCAGCGCCAGCGGAGCCGAAGGCTCTTTTAAGAAGCTGTTCTCCGGCTGGCTCAAAATCGATTCCACCAAGCCCGCAGATTGTTGACCATAGTGCCGATAAATCAGTTCATCGAGCAGTTCGCCGTCTTGCGCACGCACTAAAACGCCCATAAGCCACCTCCGGAATATTTGCTCATCTCGATATCAAACTTGATCTCAGAGGGTCGGGAAGACTGGAATTCGCTTTCCCGTTTTGAGATGCTTTCAACGCACCAGCGCCCCAGCACAAGGCCGTTGCCAAGCACAAAACTCATGGGCGAGCCCAGACCGGCCACGGCGGCAAGCGCTTCGATTTTCCACGCTCCGGTCGGTTGGATTTCCGGCCAGATGCCACCGCTAATCCTGATCGTCTGATCGCCCTTGCCCGTCCATTGTTTGAGCGGAGCCGATCCGATCGGGTCCGGTTTGGCCCAACTGAAACGCCAGCGTCGTTGGAACTCTTCATAAGATCCGACATCAGGCGAAAAGACGAATGATCCAAGCGCAGCAAGTGGTCGCATGGCTAATCTCCCAATCTGTCATCAAGCCTGGAAAGAGCGGTTTCCAACGCTTCATTCACTGCCGAGTTTACCGCCGCCTGGATACGCGCTTCGATGTTTGGATCGCTCGCAACAACGCTGCCGATCGGCACCGAAATACTGAGTTCGATCTTCCGTTCCGCTCTTGCCGCAGCAGCTTCCGCCGCATTGAGAGAAGGCAGCACCGGAGAGGCCGCAGAAGCGGCAACTGGTATCGCGGCAACAGCGGTTGCGATTGAGCCTGCTGAAGCATACCGGCGGATCTGTCTTGAAAGCCCGGCCATTTGCTTGAGCTGGCCATGATGTGCGATGAAACCCGAACGATTGACATATTCGAGTTCCGGGCCTTTCTCCCCGACCAGGCGTGGACCAGGCCCGAAGGAACCGCCCGAGGCAAAGCCTTTAGCAGCTTCGGGTTTTTCCTTCTTCCCGCCGCCCAGCCAAGACGGCATGGAAGGCCATCTGATCAGGCTGGAAACATCAATATTGCCGATTGCCGTAATGATCCGGCTCGGCAATGCTTTGAACCAATCGATGAGGTCATTGAAGACAGACTTGATCGCCTCGACCATGGACTTGCCCGCTTCCAGTCCGGCTTCGGCAAGGTTGATGCCAGTAAAGGCTTCTATCAAGCGATTGATCGCGCCAGGAACTGTGAGAAGCAGCACGTCAGACCATTCAAAGCCTGAAATATAGCTGGACCAGTCAAATGAAGTCAGCGCCTCCGGCCAAGCAAAAGCCCCCATGATGGCAGACCAGTCAACCGTAGGAATCCAACCGTCCCATTTGAAAGCGCCGACGATTGCGCTCCAGTCGATGGAAGGCAGATATTTGTCCCAGCCCATCGGCTTGATAAGGAAGTCCCAGGCGAGCATTCCGGCCAAGCTGGCCCAGCCGATAACCGGGATCAAACGCGCCCCCCATGTCAGCGGTGTGATCAGCAAGCGCCAGGACAGTTTAGGCAGCAGACCGGACCAGGCAAAACGGGGAATAAAGCTCGCCCATCTCAAGGCGGGCAGGATGCCGCGCCAAGCCAAGCGGGGCAAGTAAGTGAGCCAACGAACCGGCTTAATGAGCCCCGACCAGTTGAGCGCAGAGACAAGTCCCCGCCACGCCAAACGCGGCACGAAGGACGCCCAGCGCAAGACACCAACAAATCCGCGCCATTGCAATCTGGCAATCCAGGTTGCCCATTTAAGCGGAGAAACAAAGCTGCGCCAAACCAGTCGCGAGATGAGTTTCGCCCAGCGGATAGGACTCAGAGCTCTGATAGCCCTGCCAATCAAGCCGATCGCCCCGGCGCTCGTTTTTGCCTTCATGCCGAGCATAAACAAGCCGAACCGCAAACCGGCGCTTAGCATGATCGCAGAACCAAGGAAGGTGAGAATACCACCGCCAACTACCAGCATTCCGGCAAGCGCGGCCACACCAAACCCGATCGCCTTTGTCAGTTTTGGATGTTCTTTCAGCCATTCACCGATCGCGCGCGCCTGCTCTGTCATCCATTGGGTTGCCTCCCGCAAGGCAGGATTGAGCGCCTCACCGAAGATAAGGGCGATTTCCGAAACAGCCGAAGCGAGTGCTTTCTTGTCGCCCATCCAGTTATCGCCCATTTCGGCAGCAACCCGCGCAGCTTCCCCGCGCACATCTTTCAAATCGCTCAAAAGCTGTTCAAATGCCGCAAAGCCCTTTTCATCAATCAACGATGAGAAAGCCGATCCAGCCTCGGCACCAACGATATCCTTGAAAAGCTCAGCGCGTTGGCCCGACCCCATATTCTTCGAAGCCTTTGCAATCTCAAGAAGCAAGTCCGGAACCGGACGCAAATTGCCCTCAAGATCCTTTGTCTCAACCTTTAGAGATGCCAGAGCGGATCGGGCCCGTTTGTTCGGTGCTGCCAGGCGAGTGTAGATCGTTCTAAGGCTGGTACCAGCCATGGAGCCCTGAATACCGACGTTACCCAGAAGACCGGCCATCGCGGCGGTCTCTTCCAGGCTAACCCCCAACTGCTTGGCAATCGGCGCGGCATATTTCATGCTCTCGCCCAGCATCGTCAAATCGACATTGGCGCGGGTCGTCGTTGCCGTCAGTACGTCGGCGATCCGCCCCATCTCGGTTGCGTCCAGTCCGAAACCAGATTGAATATTGGACGAAATATCCGCTGTCTGGGCGAGCTCGGTCTTGGTTGCCTTGGCCAGGTTCAAAACATCAGACATGGAGGCGAGGATCTCATCCGGAGACATGCCCGCCATCGCTAGAAAGTTCATTCCCTGGGCAGCTTCGATCGCGGAATAACTGGTCGTGGCACCAAGTTCCCGCGCCTTGTTGGATAGAACCGAATATTGTTTGCTTCCCTGCTTGACGCGCGCAACAGCGGCAACGCTGTCCATAGCCTCTTCGAAGCCTCCAAACAGGTTGGCCGAAGCCGCAACAGGGCGCATCACCTGACGCCCGGCAATCATGCTACCGGCCCCGATTGCGGCCATCCCGCCGCCGAGCATCATGCGGTTGTTGCGGCGATTACGCTCTCTCTCGGTCAGACGCAAAACCGCCTTCTTGCGGTTCTCAAGGCGATCATACTCGCTTTGCAAACGCCGCGCGGCACTGGCTTGTTCTTTGAGTTCCGCCGTTGCACGATCCATGCTGCTTGTGAGCCGCTTCTCGGTCGCGGCCAATTGCTTGGCCTCGATGCCCGCTTCCCTCAAGCCATTCTTGGCCCGGAGCGATGCTTGAGCGGAGGCGCGGAATCGTTCCTTGCTTCTGGCAAGAGTGGCATTCGCCTTTTTGAGCTGGCTTTCCAGCCCCTTCACCGGCGGGCCGACAGCACGCATCTGCTCTTTCAATCTTTCAACTTCCGACTTGGCCCGATCGAACTCACGCCGGGTCGAAGATAGGGCGCGCTGTGTCTGCTTGAAATTGTCGATCAGGCGAAGCTGCTTGCTCGATACATCTGCGTTCGCCTGAGCCATTTTCTTTGCGTCGTTTGAAAGCCCTTTAAACTCGCTGCCAAGCTTTTGTGAAGAGCTTTTGAGCCCTTTCATATCCGAGCGAAACCGCTTGGCTGCTTTCGACCATTTGTCCCGAATGGACAACGTCATGGAGGCATTGAGATTGCTACTCATGGTTCCTTAGGGCCTTCTCGCGTTCTTTCAGGATGTCCCTTGCATCAACCCAATATTGATAGAGCCGATGCCAGGGCAGAGCGTCGATATCAGACAGCGACCACCGAAAGGCCGCTGTAACTTCGTATCGAACATCATCAAGGCTTCGCGGACGAACCGGCGAAGTCAGCTCGCTTTCGCTGGCGATTTCGTCGTCGGGATCGCCGTCTCCGTCTTCGTCGTATCCACCGTCTCGACCAGCCCATCCAGATCCAGTCCATCGAAAAAACGGACGAACCCACCGGTCAGGGCAAGCTGGTTTGTGGCTCCCATGGCCAAAATCATTTTGCGCGACAATTGCGGCCGAGTGATTTTCGGCAAGACATAGGCGAGCGCCTTGAGATTGCCTTCCATAAGATCAAACGCAGTATATTGGCCCATTTCGCTGCCGATCGGCTCGCGGGAAATGGTAATTTTGGAAACGGTCTCTCCGTCGAGAGTAATCGGTTTTGGAAGGGTAACGACCTGCTGTTGCATCACATGTCTCTCATTGCTGGTTTGAAGAAGAAAGGGGGTGGCCAGGCGTCATCCGGCCACCCGAAAAGAGCGCGATTAATTGCGCCCCAGGGAGGACTGACGAGCGGAAGACTGCTCGGTCTCGTCAGGATAGAAAGTGTTGTTGAAATAGTCGTTTTCTCGAACGACGGTCCCGCCTTCGGTCGTCTTGACATAGGTAAGCCAGAATTCAAGCTCGCCTTCGGTCTCACCGTCACCAACTTCAGAAAGGAAGCCTTCAGGATCCACGCAACGGCCCTGCCATTCTTCAACAAAGGAGGTGTAGCCTCCCTGCTGGTCATCCAGATGCGCGCGGATAAACAAGGAGACCCCGTCAATTTCTCCAGACTGCACGGCTTCGCGCAAGGCTGGCGAAACACCTTTGACTTTGATTGTCCCTTTGGGCTCATCAAAGCCGAGACGGACGCCCATAGGAGCCTGACGTCCGCCGGTGCGTCGGCCCTCAATGCGCCGCTTGTGGCCGGGTCTGGTAAAGCCGGAGACCGTCGCTCCGAAATCGCCATCTCCAATCCAAAGCGTGTACCCGTCAAGAGTATATGTAGTTTCCATGTCTCGAACCTTTCTTAGCTCAGATCAACGACGGTCTCGCTGAGGTAGGACAGCGCCGAAGCTTCATCCAGGAACTCGGCATAGAGATCGGGAGTACGGACACCCCAGATCTGAATTTCCCGAATTGGACCGGCTTCAACGAAATTGAGCCGATAAATCAGGATGCCTTCCTGAATTTGTGAAATCGTATTGAGGTCGGAGGGAAGCTCGAAGGTGTATCCGATCAAGGCTCCCTTGCTCATCAGTTCGCGCAGGAATGACTGCACGCTGGAGGCAATGTTGGTGATTGCCTGCAAGGACATCGGCTGATCGATATAAGGATGCAGGCCGTCATCGAGCGCGTCATAAACCTTGTAGGCAACGCGACGACCGACAATCGTTCCGCCCAAGAGCTGCTCACTATCAAGCGTATGCGAGCCCCAAAGCTTGTAAGAGCCCTTATCGCGAATGATGCACGAGATCTGGTCCTCGTTGAGCAGGTTCGCTTCGCACCCCTTGTCACCCCGACGATAAAGGACGCTCTGGGACAGCCCGTCCAGATTTCCAGCCTTGTTCGAAGCCGACCACCAGAAGCCCTTTTCCAGATCATATTTTGACTGCATGGCAGCAGCGAAAACAGAACCGGGAACAGCCACATGTGCGTTGGCAACGTCTGACCATTCCATAGTGTAGTTGTGAATGAGCATGGCATTGTCATAGCCAACCAGGGCACGGCTTAAATGCGCCTCGGCAATCGTGCCGTTGGTCGTATCAAAATAGGCAAAGGCACGAATTTTACTGGCCACATCAGCTAGGGCACCACAAACAGGGGTCACTGCCTCTGCAGTCGGAACATTTGCAAAGCCGGGCGCAATCAAAAGATCCGGTTCAAATCCGAGCAGCGTTTCGGTTTTCAGAATCGCATAGATACCGGTCTGATCTGTTTCATCCCCCAGAACAGCACTCGTCTGCTCCGCTTCGTCTGCTAGCTCTTCAACCCGAATGACCGCGATCCGGCCGGATTGCGTGCCATATTGCCGCCAGATCTGCTGTAAGGCGATCGGCAAGGTGCCATTGTCGCCAAGCGTAGCGGCAACGGTGATGTCGCCTTCGATAGCAACAGGGACGTTAAGAGGCCAAGCTGTGGCGTCAGCGTCTGGGGCGGTGCCAACAATGGCAATCTCGCCGCTTTCGCCCACGCTGATTTGTGAGACATATTCCGACTTGTCATAGGAATAGACGCCGTGGCCATAGTTGGTCGTCATGTTTGCGCTCCTTCGCGGTTTGGAATGCTCCAATTAGACCGCAAAAGAAGCGCTAAACGACGGTAACAGTTGCTGCTCCATCCATTAGACACAAAAAACCCGAAGCCAATAATAGCTCCGGGTCTATCAAGCTCGCGATCAAATATCCCGCCTAGTAATCAGCGGCCAGCGCGATCACCGTCGCCGGACATTCAGGCCAGGCGGCGTCCAGCGTATAGTCGGCCCCGGTATCTGCCGCTAGCGCCTGCACGGCAGCACGCATCGCAGCAATCCAGTCGACCATCTCGCTTGCAGCAGCCAGCATGTCGGCCTGCTCCGTTGTTCGATCAGCTTCCGCAACCGAACCGATAACTGCCGCAGCAGAGGCAATATTGGCCTGAGTTTCAGCAGAAAGAACCTCGTAGATCCGACGCTGGCAGTCTGCTTTGATTATGTCCAGTCGAACCGCCGCAATCGCTTCGTCAATTGCTGCCTGTGGCACTCCATGAGCCAAAAGCTGGACTTCGGTCATCGCGGCATAACGCTTGGTGCCATAAGTAAGTGTCAGATTTTCCATAGCAGACAGCTCCTCAAAGTGACGTAAGGTTCGAGCGGAACCGATTTGATGCATCGGTATTTGGATCTGCTCCGGCAGAAATGCCGTTCAGAAAATGTCCTTCAACACCACTATCCACCGTAACAGTGCTGAACCAGAGGCCTGCTGATGCGGGATAGTAGACGGAAAAAAGATCCGCAACGCTAGCAGCATCGGCGATTGATATGGAGCAGCTGCGCAAGATCACATCAAGGCTCTGAGCTCCGTACAAGCAGTATGGAAAAGTTATTTCCTCGCCGCAGTTCGGAATTACGAGATCGATTGAAGTGAACTGTATGAAAGCTGGTCCTGCCATCTCAATACCAGCGCATTGCCTATGCCCGCTCCAACGAGGGGATGTGACTGCTTCACTTGCAAATGACAAGGACCGGCTGACAACGTTGTTACTGCTATCACGACCTTGAAACCTCAACACGCGCGCGCCCACATTCACAGACCTGTCCATCATCACCGTGTCATTCAATAAATTGATCAAAACGCTGATATTATCTGCTGTGGCAGCTAACGCTTTCTCGATAGTCAGATAGGGATCTGTGATCGTTCCTGTTCCCTCATCGTTGCCATTTACAGAATCGACGTAAACCCACTTTGAAGCCATCGTTTCTGCGGCTTCCAAACGGGCCAAAGACGCGTCGATCGTGTCACTTTTTTCATTGAACACATCGATCAGACTACGTGTCTCGCTCACCAGAGCCGTGATTTCTTCTGTCAAACTCATTGCGAAGCTCCTTATCAAGTCGCAGACAAAGTTTCGATTTGATCTTTCAAATCGTCAATTTGCATGACCAGACCTTTTATCTGGTCTTGTACACTGTCTATCCGGGCTGCTTGCAACGCAAAGCGCGAGGGAAGCACTTCTAGCTCTTTGATCCGGTCCAGGGCCTCCTGATGATGCCGTGCATTCGCAATCATCATTGCGGCCAATCGGGCAAAGTCACCGTCAAAAAAAAGCTGCAGATCGACATCGCCAGAAAAAGTCAGACTATCAGCAGGCAACTGGGTAATACCGAGGCGGCAACCAAAGGCGATCGGCACACCAACCGTATAGGCGGCTAGCGGCATATTCGGATCAGACCAGACACCAAGCAAGGTGCCATCCGCAAGGATCAACCCCACCTCAGCTACCGTAAATCCGGTGTTAGTATCCAACAGCGCTGAAATCTCGATGTTGTAATCATCGACATAACGCCCCCCGGCCACTTCGACACGCGCTTTCTCCGATTTGAGGGCTGTCTCAGAGCCAGAGGGCGTATATTTGCTTGTACCCAGCGCAATATGGGTGATCTTTGCGCTTAACCCATCATTGGCCGCAGCAAAAACAGCCCTAAGGCCTGCCACGGTTAGCGTGACATTGATGGCGGTCATTTCCGTCATTGTAATTCTCCACTGATTTGCAGAAACATGATCGCGCGGCTTTGAGCGCCAAGAGCAAAGCCAGCCCCCATGGATGGCAGCTTTGCTTCACCATCACGGGCAACAAAGCCAAGGGCACGTCCAGAAACGCCAAGCCCAGCCGCTCTGCCCATTGTAGGCAGCTTTGTTTCACCTTCACCCTTGGCAAGCCCCACGGCCCGCCCAGAGGCTGCAAGACCAATCTCGGTCTCAAGACCAACACCGAGCTGGAAAGAAAAGGTCCGGCTCAACGGCTTGCTTATGGAAATCGCCTCAATGACTTTTTGCTGAAGCTTTTCGCTTAACAGCGGTAAACCTTCATATAAATGAGCGGAGGCGTAAGCAGTCACTTCAAAGGTACCGGGATCGCCTTGCGGATCTTGCTCAAACCATTCGACAATGTCCGCGCGCACCTTCATTATTTCCAGAGCGCGCTGGATGGCGTAGCGAGTGCCTTTGTATCGGTGAATATCCCATTGAGCGGCCACTGCCTCACGCTTTATCGCTTCTGGCCAATCATCATCCCAAAAGTCGGCGCTGGCCTCCCAGGCGAGCCAGGGCAAAATGTCGGCCCGACAGGTTGCTGGATCTTTCTCATGACTGAGTGCCTCGATCGCGGCAGTGATGGCATCATCCCAAAAAGACAATGTTGCAACGCGACGCTCATGATCGCTGGCATAATCGGGCAGGAATTGCGAGGCATCAAACATCAACAGCCTCCGACGTAAGCTCAACCCCTAAGCAATAGGCGATTTGGGTTTTTCCAACTGTCACACCACCAGCAGGATCAAGGTCGACCTCTTCACAATCTTCCGCATTCAGTGCGGCATAAAGCCCGGACGGGGGCAGGCTCTTGCCGATATAGGACCGGCTCTCCTGGTAATTTTCCAGCCCTTGCTGGGCTTCCCCTTCCACGACGCTTGAAGATGCGCCGGAACTGATTTTCAAATTTGCAGTGAGTTGATAGGTCACAACCTCGGCGCTGTAGACGCTCACGAGATCCGTAAGCGGTCGGCGATTTTCTGCGGATACCGTTTCCAGGACTTCCGCAATCAGATCTTCGCTTGCGGCCTGAGAGACATCCCAACCGATAATATAGATGTCCACCACGGCTGGCTGAGGGCTGATGGCAACGGCGTCCTTCACGCCCTCCACACTCATCGCCCAAAATTCATAGGCCCCGGCTGCGCCTGCGGTTGACCAGCTTTCGGGAGCCATCACAATACGGGAGCGGTAATCCTCGTCCTGCTCCTGTTCATCGGTCTCTTCATCGATCGTCTTGCGTTCGACATTGCGCGCCCAGCCGAGGACATCGAGGTCGCTGTCACTTGCGCTCGCAAGCAGGGTTGCCTTACCGGCGGTATTGATCCGGATGCGAACCTGATCGACCAACCAGGCATCAACGCCAAGATGCGCCCGCACCGGTTCATATTCGGTCTCGTCTTCAAAATCAGGATAGAGCTCGGCGTATTTTTCAACCAGCTCTCCCAGCTTGGTATCATAGTCGGCCTCATCAATGAGATTGGGCGGATCGACTTTGCTGAGATCGATAATATCGCTATATGTGCTCATGAGATCAGCCCACCAAAATCAAGGAGTTTTCCGGTTTCTGTCGAATAGGCTTCCAACACCAAACCATTCTCCCCGTCGGCAACGCGCGAGATCGCTTCGTCCCTCTGGGTGGCATCGATCGGAGCAACAAGTTGGATAGAGCGGAGATCCGCGCGCGGTTCCCCGTCATGAATGGCCGTTGCAACCTGGGAGCAAACAAGGAGGCGCTCGGCGGCATTGCCGGGCGTGTCGATCATGTCGGGCAGGACGCATGTCAGATGTCTGCGCATAACCAGATCGCCATGCGTGACGACAAGACGTCGGATCGATTGCACGATACGATCGTCGCCATAAATGGGTTCCCCTGTTTGCGCATTATAGCCTGCCATCGTTCAGACCTATTTGCTGGCGGTTGTTTCGGTGGTCGAAGCGACCGATTTCAGAGCGGCCTTTGCTTTATCCGAGCCCTTCAGAGCAACCGAGCCGCTTTTGATCAGGAACTGCACCTGCAACGGATGCGCCTGAAACTCGGTTCCGACTTCCTCAATGCTCTGCCCCAGAACCTTGCCGCGCCTGAGTACGATGTAAGACTGTTTGCCGACCGATTTTGCTTTGCTCGATGCCATGATCCTGTCCTGTGTTCGTTCAATCATTTTGATTTGAGTATGCGACCGGCGATCAATTGCGCGCCGGTAACAAGTGTTTTTAATCGCTTGCAAAGACCTTCGAAGACCCTTCAACAATCGGCCAAAGACCAGCGCTGGACCCGCTGCCCACACTGACATGGTCGCCAATGCGCGCCACAGCCGGACCACCTTCCCCGCCCAGATGGGTTTCCGGATCTACAATGACCTTGACGCCTTTGAGCGTGGCCACGCCTCCGGTGATTTCAATCTCAGCTCCATTCGGCCCTTTGAGCCTTAAAATCCCCTCAGTCGTGCTCGCATGCGGGTTGTCGTCATTAGGCAGGCAAGGGAAGAATGCGCCGCCCTCTGTTTCGCCATCGGGGCATAAGAGAAAGCCTTGCGCCCCCTTTTGCGCCGGGGCATCAATCGTCCATTCGCCACTGGTCACAGAAGCCTGTGTCACTTCCCCGCTCACAAAGCCGGATTTATCTTCAACGATGACTTTGCCATCCTTGCGCTCTTTGACTTTGACCTTGCGGACATAATTGTTCGACTTCCGCTCCTGCTCGGCACGCCAGTCCTGAAGGTCGGAGATCGCATTAACCAGATCGTCAAACGCTCCCATCAGCTATTCCTTGCCGCTTCTATTGCGGCGGTCAGCTCTGCCGATTGCGGCCAACTGGTTTCCCGTCCGAGGGTATTGGAGACCGGAGCGCCTAACTGCTCATCGGCTTCAAACAATGTGAAGCTCTGCCGCCATTCGATGGCCCAAAGAGCAGACCCTTTCTTCATGAGCGAAGGTGAGAACATATTGCGCCCGGACAAATCCGTGGGCTTGCTGGCCTCGGCCAGATAAAAGCGGTTGCTTTCCAGATGGCTCACCAACCCCAGCACAAGATCATTGGTGCTCTGTGCCTGGAGTTTTCTGGAACTGTAGGGAGCGATCGCAAAGATACCCATCATCAAGAGATGTTCATGCATCCCATCAGAGCGTCTCTTGACCGACAGCAATTTGCCGAGCGCCACATAGGCCGCCCCTACATTCGGAATGTTTTCCTGCTGTATCCAGGTCTCGGTCAGGGTGCCCGGAGCCACATCGACTTTCGCACCCGTGGCCAACACCCCGCTATTTTCGATCGAGCGAACGATTGCGCCCGAAACGTCATTGTAGCTGGTGGCTTTAATCCAATCGCTCATTGAAAAGGCTCCCCGATAAACATCAAAGCGGTATCCTCGATTTCAGCGGCATTGTCCGAACTGATTCCGAGATAAGGGCGGGCGGGAATGTCGACGGCATCGGCCTCGATGGTTTCCCCTCCGATGGAAAACACCAGCTTGTCGCCATTTTTGGGAGTGATGGTCCCGCCGAAATGATGAATGGCGGCATAGACCAGCGGCGAGCCCCAACTTACCTCGCTAGCGCCAACGATATGATCCATAGACGTGACGAGATCGCCCTCGCCCTGAAGCAGTCCGCCCGATCCCCTCTTGCTGCTGGCATAGCGAGGATTAAGCGGGGCCCATGCTTCCCCGTTCGGGCCTTGCTGTTCATCTGAAATGCGACGTTGTGTCTGGCTCACACCGATCGCGCCCAGGGCATCGAGCAGTTCACTCGCTTGCAACCGGGCGAAGCGGTTGGCCACGGCCATGGGCAAGCTGGCATCAAGATCGGCGAGGAACTCGATCCCGCTCATTTGAAAATCCTGTCAGGAGAAACAAAGGTCACACCAACACCAGTGGACACGCCGGAAGAAATTGCACTGGTCATGGGTACATCAGCATCACCCTTGGAAACTGATTTGAGCCAAGCGATGGAATCTTTATAGCGGTTCTCGATGCCTTCACTCGCGGTGTTGGCCGTGTTGGCAATATGGTAGGTGGCAATCGCGCAGCAATGATGTTTGAGAAGATCGACCGCCTTCTCGTCTTCGATCGGCACGCCATAGCGTTTGTTAAGCCAGCCATCCATTTCGGCGGAGGCCCGAGAAAGAGCCATATTGATATCGGTGCTATTAGGCTCGCCATCATAGTCCGTATCAGCCAAATCCTTGTGAGCGGCTTCCAGCGAAAGCCAATCGTCAGCGCTTGCATACATTGCGGAAACTCCGATTAGAAACGGCTGGCAGGAGGCCCAAACTCACAAAACCTCCTGCCATGACCGGGGCCGCTCCACCGCTACAGTCCCTATTCCATCCATCGCGCCTGTCGGTGGACGCGTTCCAGGTATTCAAATCGGGAGGGCTAAAACCAGCAAAAGCCCTCCCGCGCGAGCGCATTCCGCTAACCTTCCAGCAAGCCAGCCATTTGCGCCTTCTGCTCTTCATTCATCTGATCAAGCGCCAACTCGATTTCATCCGAAGACGCTTTCCATCCGAGGGCCTTTTCCAAAGCATCGACACGGGGTTTGCCAGCCTTTGTGAAGTCGGTTTTGACAGACAGGCTCATCAGGACCGCATTCTGGATAGACGTCAGAATTTCGGCCTCGTCTTCCGGCTTGGTCACGGCATCATCGGAGCCGATTGCTTCGCCTTCCAGTTCTTCGATGAGAATTTCGGCATCATCTTCAAGCAATCCCAATTTCGTATCATTGAGCTTGTCGAGATCCAGAACTTGAGGCTTGCCCTTGGTGAACAGCATCCCCGCACGCCAATGCGTGCGGGAGGTGCGAACGGAGATCTGTTTAACAGTCATCGTTCAGTGCTCCTTATTTCAACCAAGGGGAAACGAGGATATCGGCGGAATGGTACCAGATGTTGTCCTCTCCGTTGGCCAGCGTTTCCTTATTGATCAAAGCGCGCGCCTGTGCCTCGTTGGATGAGCCGACAACCAGCAGGTTCGGCAGGATGCCAAGCGGATCACCTTCATCATTTTCAAGATCCTGCATGGCCTTGCGCGCAGCGGCATAATTATCCGCGTTCAACTCGGCCTTGGACCCAAACGCAGTTTGCCAGAAGGCATATCCGCCATTGGCACGCGCTTTGACGCCGTAGAGATGTTCGTCATTCATGAAAACATGTTCTGACGTGTTGGCATCCGTAAGGGCACTGAATTCCGGTTCCTGACGCATTTGCAGGATCAGCGGTTTCAAGGCCTGATTGGTATCAAGCAGGTACCAAGGGGATAGGGCACCGTCCTGCATATTTGAAACGGTGGTTGCATTGCCGTTTTCCTTCGAACCAACCGGATGGTCGGTATCGAAGAAATTCTGGCCATCAAAACAGAGGGTGCTAAAGCCGTTGGCGAGCAGCGGCCAGACCAGACGGTCTTTCCATTGAGCGGCAGCAATGCCCATAGCCTTGAAGCGCGGAGCATAGAGGCCGTATTTATCGTCACTGATATCGTCGACCGCTACGCCAACCGTGCTTTCAAACTTCTTGTTGGCCAGGCGATAGCTATCGCCCTCAAGCTGTTTGATATAGCGTTCACCGACCCACTCGCGCAGAGCGGGCCAGTCCTTCAGCCAGGCATAGGTATTTTCAGAGCCCGTGGACGGGACAACTTCTGCCACTTTGTCAAAAGAAGTGGTAACCCCTTTAAAACCACCTTGAAAAGCGGTGCTGAACGCTGTTCCCAGATCCCCAAGATTTACGCCATTGATTTCCATGAAATCGGCTCCTATTCGAATTCGACCCAAACGCCGGTGTCATCGACATCGCGAACAATGCCGGCAACGGAACGAGCGTCTGTGTTGGAAGAAGAAGAAACCGTCTCGCTATCGACAATGTAGCAAGACGAATTGATATGCGCGCGCGTGACAGGATCGGTCGTGTCATTTTCAAACCGATAGAGTTCCTTGCCGCGCATGGTCGCAACGGAGATATCACCGTCTGCCCCATCGCTGTTGTCAGCGTTCGCCTGGGCCAAACCGCAAACGATCAAGTCGGTTGCCTCGTATCCCTCCAAGGCGTAGCCGGTAGCATCAA